>CAWCPM010000001.1:0-84970 GCA_963797565.1 uncultured Actinomycetes bacterium
CGGCCAGCGAGGTCGGCGCGGCAATCAGGACAGGTCTCGAGGTGGCGGAGCAGCTCGTGGTTGGTCTCCACCAGGAGTTGCTCGCTCAGAAACGAGTCTGCCAGCTCACGCACGTCGCGGCATTGCATGGTCAGCGCGTCCCGCTTCCCTGGCCCATGGCCGCCGGCCCGGCGCCGCGGCGTCCAGCTCTATCCGAAACAATTCGCGGCCTCGATGCAGGCGCGACATCACGGTGCCGATCGGCACATCGAGCGCCGCGGCAATTTCCTTGTAGGTCATGTCTTCAACATCGCAAAGCAGGATGACCTCCTGGTGATGCGGCGGAATCCGTTGCAAGGCCAAAAGCATGTCTTCGTCGGTGACGTGATCGGGAATCGGCGGCACGAACGGGACGACGTTGGCGACCCGTTCATCGATGGTGGAGTCTGTGATGGTGCGCCCTTGCTTCCGCTGTCGATTCAAGCGCACGTGCTGCAGAATCGACACCAGCCAGGCGCGGCAGTTCGTGCCTGGCGTGAATCGATGGAAGGACTGGAGCGCCTGCACCAGCGTTTCCTGCACCAGGTCCTCGGCCTCCGTGCGGTTGCGCACGAGCCACATCGCGTGGCGGAACAGGCGATCGACGTGCGGCATCGCTTCCGTTTCGAACGCACGCCAGCGCCGATCGGAGTCGGTGTCCGCCGATAACGGCTCATTCATGCTGGCGGTCCACACAGAGACAATCTCGATCCGGCGTCACTTTATTCCATCCGCACGCGCCACGACAGGGGCCGGAGATGGAGTCCGGGCGGGTTACCCGGCGCCGGCGGCCAGGCCCGTTTCGGGACCGCTCGCGTTCGCCACACGGCACGTCTCGGTCGTTCAGGACACGCGATGGGCCGAGCTGGCAAGGTCTATGCGAGCGTAGGATTCGAACGGTGTTGTGCTACAAGGACGAGCTAAGGCGAGCGACAAGCCCGGAGAGACACGATGGATTGGGAAAAAGGACGCGAGAGTGACAACGTCATCGAAGACGAGGGCGGTGGCGGCGGCTTCGGTGGCGGCGGTGGCGGCGGCTTTCAGTTCGGCGGCTTTCACGTCGGACTCGGCGGCATCGTCATCATCTTCGTTGTCAGTCTGCTCTTTGGCAAGAACCCGCTGGAAATCCTGTCGCTATTGAGCGGAGGCGGCGACGTCGGTGGTGGCGCACCCAGCATGCAACAGGCGCCGGCACAAGCCGGCACGCCGTCCACCGAGAACGACCCGCAGCATCGGTTCGTCCGCACGATCCTTGGCAGTACCGAGGACGTCTGGGACGCGTACTTTCAGAGCAGCAATCAGCGTTACGTGCGGCCCAAGCTCGAGCTGTTCAACGGGCGTGTCCGTACCGCGTGTGGAGCGGCCTCTGAAGCGATGGGCCCGTTCTATTGTCCCGGCGATCAGCTCGTCTATCTCGACCTGAGTTTCTTCCACGAGATGGACACGCGCTTCCACGCCGCCGGCGATTTCGCGCGTGCGTACGTGATCGCACACGAGGTCGGTCACCACGTGCAGAACCTGACCGGCGTGATGCGGAAGGTCGACGCCGCCAGGCGTGGGGATCGCCGATGGAAGGCGCCGACGGCTTGTCGGTGCGCCTCGAACTGCAGGCGGACTGCTATGCCGGGGTCTGGGGCAACCGGTCGCAGGCGCAACTGGACTGGATTAACGGGAACGACGTGAACGCCGCACTGAACGCCGCGTCCGCCGTCGGCGACGACACGCTGCAGAAGCAGTCGCGCGGATACGCCGTGCCCGACTCGTTCACCCACGGTTCGGCAGCGCAACGTCAACGTTGGTTCAAAGCGGGCTTCGAATCAGGTGACGTCGGGAGCTGCGACACCTTCTCCGCGCAAACGCGGTGACCGCCGCGCACGACCGCGCGGGATCGACCGGCAGCATCTGACGGAGACATCGCAATGAAGACGACTGTTATCTTCGTATTGATCGGAGCCCTGCTGGGCGTCGTCGTCGCCTCGCTCGTCGTGCCGCCGGCCCTGTCGTGGTATTCCACTCCAGGCGGCCTGCCGCAAGGCTCGAAGATTCAGGCCGTCGTCGACATCGCCGAGGTCATCCGCTATGCAACCGAAAAGCTGATCCGCGGACAGATGATTGGCGCGGCAATCGGTTCCGTTCTCGGCCTCGCTGGCGGCATCATGGCTGGCCGGCGTAAACCGGAGGGGGTTCGCGCGGCTTGAATCAGCGTGGGATCTTGACGCTGAAGATCGTGTGGGAGGCGTTCTGCGATCGGGCGTCGATGCTGCCATGGTGCGCGACGACGATTTGCTGGGCGATGTACAGACCGAGGCCCAGCCCTTCGCCGCGCGCCGGCTGACGATCGCCGCGATAGAATGGGTCGAAGATGTGCGGCAGCAGATCCGGCGCGATTGCGCCGGCGTTGACCACCGTCATTGACACCGTGTCGCTGGCGGTTCCATCGAGCGTCACCTCGATCGGCTCACGCTCGTCCCCGTAATGGATGGCGTTCCCGATCAGGTTGGAGGCGAGCTGCGCCAGCCGATCGCCGTCCCATTCGCCGCCCAGGTCGCCGTTGCTCCCTACCTCGATGCGGCGGCCAGGGAACGCCGAGCGATGCTCCTGGACGACGCGGGTCAGCACCCGATCGAGATCGGTCTGCTCCCGTTTGATTGGGATGCCGCCAGCCAGCCTCGCTCGCGCGCTCAGACGTGGCCAGGCTGCGCAGCGCCAGGGCCCCGGCGATGCCGACCAGCACCAGCACCGCCAGGCCGGACAGCGCGAACACCGCCACCGGCCGCAGGATCCCGCCGCGGCTCATATCGATACAACCTGCGTCTGCATGGCTCCAGGATGCCCGTTGCGACCGACCGGCGCCACGGTCCTAGGACCAATGTCCCATTGCGACCGCGACCGGCCGGCGAGCAATCTGCCTTCCGAAGTCCCAACCTACGGAGGAACAGCTTGCGACGTACATCTCTCATCTCGTCCCTGATCGGCTGCTTCGCGTTGATGGCGGTGATCGCCCCGATGGCGGCCGCCAAGGATGGCGGAGGCGTCACGCGCACGATCGGCCTGCACGGCAGCGTCTCCTTCCCGGGCGCGACCGGCCACGCGACCTCGAAGACCTCTTCCGAGGAGCGCGAGCTCGAGGTCGAGGTGCAGCACATGCGCGCCCTCGCCGGCAAGCGCGTGAACGTGTTCGTGAACGGCACCAAGTGGACGAGCCCGCGCGTGTCCAGCCTGGGTGCGTTCCACGTCGAGCGAAGCACGGAGCGCGGGCAGCGCGTGCCGCGCATCACGAACAGCTCGACCGTGCGCGTCCGCACGCTGGGCGGCACCCTGATCGCAAGCGGCAGCTTCTAGCACCGACGTTTCTGCGGGGTGGGTGGGCTGTGGCCCGCCCACCCCGTTTCTGGCTTCAGCCGCCGCTGATGGCGGCGATCACGTCCACCCGTGAGCCGTCCTCGAGCCTGGTGTCGAGCCCGGCTCGCTCGCGGTCGACGAACACGTTGATGTGGCGGCGCAGCTGCGGGCCGGGCTCGCACAGCCGGTCGCGCATCCCGGGCCAGCGCTGATCGAGCCGGTCGATCGCCTCGTCGACGGTGGCCGCCTCGACCTCGAGCGTGCGCGGCAGGTCCTCGAACAGCGAGGGCAGGGTGGCGGGGAGGTGCAGCTCAGGCCATCCAGTCGACCACCGCCACCTCGACGGATGCGATCGCGGGCAGGTAGCTCGCGATCTCGTTCCAGCTCTCGCCCTCGTCGGGGCTGGCGAACAGCTGTCCGGTGCTGGTACCGAAGTAGAGCCCGGGCACGTCCAGGTCGTCGATCGCCATGCCCTCGCGGAGGACGCCCAGGTAGGCGTCCTGGCGCGGCAGGCCGGAGTCCAGGCGCCGCCAGCTGGAGCCGGCATCGCTCGTCCGCCACACCGACGCGTGCCCGTCGGGCATGAAGCGGCCGTGGCCGGGGTCGAGCGGGATCACGTAGAAGCTGTCGCGGTCGTGCGGGTGCGTGGCCGCGGCGAACCCGAACTCGGTGGGCAGGCCCTCGGTCACCTCCACCCAAGAGTGGCCGCCGTCGTCACTGCGGTGCATGCCGACGTGGTTTTGCTGGTACATGCGATCCGTGTCGAGCGGCGACATCACCAGCTTGTGCACACAGAACCCGACGTCCTCGTGCTCGCGCGGCCACGCCGCGCGCAGGCCGTTGTTGCGAGGCGTCCACGTGGCGGCGTCGTCGGTCGTCTCGAAGATGCCCATGCCCTGGATCACCACCCAGAAGTGCTCGGGCTCGGTGGGGTGCGCCATGATCGCCGGCATGCCCAGGTGGCCGGGCGGCTGATTCTCGGGGATGTTCCAGAGCTCGCGGCCGGGCTGGCCGTCGAGCGTGCTCTTGAGCGACCAGGTGGCGCCGCCGTCGCGGCTCTCGAACACGCCCGCCGCCTCGGCGCCCGCGAGCACGCGGCCGTGTGCGGCCGACAGCCCCGATACCTTCGACAGCTTCAGCTCGGCGTTCTCGCCGTAGCCGAGTCCTTCGCTGGACATCTGCCAGTTCTCGCCCAGATCGCCGCTGCGCCAGATGCCGGTGCCGTGCCACTCGCTGGCGGCCGCGGCATAGATGGCGCCTGACTCGCCGTCGTAGATCGCGTGGTAGACCGGCCAGCCGTCGCAGTACGGCCCCCGGATCTGCCAATCCCGGCGGTCGATATCGCTCTCCATCACGAAGCAGCCCTTACGCGTACCCACCAGCAGCACGACTCGTCGTGGCATCCGTCGTCCCTTCGTCGAGAGGTCGTCCAGACCAGTCTTGCCCGTTCCGGCGCCGGTCGCAAACCGGCTTCGCTGGCCGCATCGGTGATACCTAGGCGGTGCTTAGGGCGACGCCGATCCGAGGGCAGCTCGAGCGTGTACGGTGCCACCATGCAACGCGTCACAGGCATCGGCGGCTTCTTCTTTCGCGCCCGGGACCCGGCCGGCCTGGCGGCCTGGTATGAGGCAAACCTCGGCATCAGCAGCACGGCCACCGCGTGGTCGTGGTCGCAGCAGGCCGGGCCGACCGTGTTCGCACCCTTTCCGACAGACACCGACTACTTCGGCCGGCTCGAGCAGCAGACGATGCTGAACTTCCGGGTCGACGACCTCGACGCCATGCTCGAGCAGCTGCGGGCGGCGGGCGCCACCGTCGACGACGAGGTGGCCGAGGCCAGCTACGGGCGTTTCGGACACGCCGTTGACCCGGAGGGCAACCGCTTCGAGCTGTGGCAGCCGGGCGAGATCCCGGAACGCTGACCCACCACCAAGGAGACCCGGCATGATCGATCCCCAGCGACGCTGGTCACGCCACGCGGACGGAAAGCCCGACTACGCCGGGCTGCTCACGTTCGCCGGCCTGCCCTACACCGAGGACCTGACCGACCTGGACGGCGTCGATGTCGCCATCATCGGCGCGCCCATGGACGAGCTCGTCACCGACCGCCCGGGCACCCGCTTCGGCCCGCGTGCGATCCGGGCCGCGGGCGCGCCCCACGGCGTGCACCTCGAGGCCGGCATCGACGCCTTCGAGGAGCTGCGCGTTGTCGACTACGGCGACGCCGCCTGTGTCCCGGCCGACCCCGAGTCGTCGCACGCCGCCATCACGGCGCTGGTGGCGGAGGTCGCCTCCGCAGGGGTGATGCCGGTGCTGCTGGGGGGAGACCACTCGATCACCCAGCCGGAGGCGGAGGCGCTGGCCTCGGTGCACGGCCCCATCGGGCTCGTCCACTTCGACACCCACACCGATACCGGCGCCCTCCAGTGGGAGCGCGTGCTCTCGCACGGCACCCCCATGTACAACGCCGTCGACCGGGGCCACGTCGATCCCGCGCGCTACGTGCAGATCGGCCTGCGCGGCTACTGGCCCGGCGAGCAGGAGTTCGCCTGGCAGCGCGAGCGCGGGATCACGTCGTTCTTCGCCCACGACGTGCGCGACCGCGGCATCAAGGAGATCGTCGAGAGGGCCGTCGCCATCATCGGGCCCGGCCCGGTGCTGCTGACCGTCGACGTGGACGTGCTCGATCCCGCCTTCGCCCCCGGCACCGGCACCCCCGAGCCGGGCGGCATGACGCCCACCGACCTGCTGTGGGCCTGCCGGTCGCTTGCCAGCCGGCTCGACCTGGTCGGCTCGGACGTGGTCGAGGTGCTGCCGACGATGGTCGGCGGGGCCGACATCACCGCGCTGGTGGCCGACCGTGTCATCCGCGAGTCGCTGACCGGCGTGGCGCTGCGGCGCCGGGCGGCCCGGGAGGACGCCAGATGATTGATCGATATCTCCGTAGGCTCGCAAGAGATATCGATCAATCATCTCAGGACGCCTCGCGCCGGGCCGGGTGGATCGGGCCGCGCCGGATGCTGACGGTGTCACCCAGCTCGCGCGCGCGCCGCTCCACGAACTCGATCAGCTCCGCCTCGACGGCGTCGTCGAGGTGGGGCTGCTCGTAGCTCTCCACCAGCGCCAGCCAGCGGTCCTCGGAGCGGCTGGCGTAGTCCCGCGAGCCGTTCTTGCGCCAGCGGTCGATGTTGTCGGTCGACCCGATCGTGGGTCGCCAGAAGCAGTCGCGGAAGTGCGCGAGCGTGTGCTCGGTGCCGAAGAAGTGCCCGCCCTGGCCGACCTCGACGTGCGCGTCGTAGGCGAGGCTGGCCTCGTCGATCGTGGCCGGGGCGAACTGTTGCTGCAGCAGCTCGATCAGCTCGACGTCGGCGACGAACTTCTCGAAGCAGGTGACCAGGCCCCCCTCCAGCCACCCGGCCGACTGCCAGCACACGTTCGCGCCCGACAGGAATGCGGCGCTGAGCGTGTTGAAGGCCTCGTACCCGGCCTGGAAGTCGACCGTCTGGCTGGCCGTCAGCGTGCCGCCGCCCGACCGCCACGGCAGCCCGAACCGGCGCGCCAGCTGGCCGGACGCGTACAGCCCGAACGCCGACTCCGGCCCGCCGAACGACGGCGCGCCGGACTTCATGTCGGTCGCCGACAGGAACGAGCCCATCACACAGGGCGCGCCGGGGCGCACCAGCTGCACCAGCGCCAGCCCGGCCAGCACCTCGGCCGTCTGCTGGACCAGAGCGGCCGGAACGGTGACCGGCGCCATCGCCCCCATCAGCAGGAACGGCGTCACGATCACCGGCTGGCCGGCGTCCGCGTAGGCGAACAGCCCCTCGAGCATGCGCACGTCGTAGTGCAGCGGCGAGTTGACGTTGATGTTGCAGAACACGGCCGGCCGTTCCAGCAGCGCTTCGGCTCCGCCCATCACGATCCCCGCCATCGCCAGGCAGTCCTCGGCCGAGCGCTGCGGCGAGGGCTCCCCGGACCAGACCCGGTCGGTGAGGCGGATCGCCTCCAGCGCCCGCACCAGGTGACGCACGTCGAGCGGTACGTCGTTGGGCTCGACGATGCTGCGGCCGGGCGTGTCCAGCACGTCGGTCATCTGGGTCATCATCAGGAACCGCTCCAGGTCGGCCATGGTGCCGTCGCGGCGTTCGCCGCCGGCCCGCACGAACGGCGGGCCGTTGGTGGCCGCGAAGATCATCTGGTCGCCACCCACCTCGAGGTTGCGGTCGGAATTGCGGGCGTGCAGGCGGAAGCTCGACGGCGCCAGCGCCACCTGCGTCCGCAGGAAGCTCGGGTCGAAGTGCACCACCTCGCCGTCCACCGTCTGGCCGGCCTCCCGGAACAGCTCCAGCGCGCGAGGGTGGTCGAACCGCACTCCCACCTCGGCGGCCAGCCGCTCCCAGCCGGCGTCGAGCGTGGCCAGGTCGTCCGCGCTCAGCACATCCAGGCGCGGCATCGAGTTCAGGAACATGGGGCCGATCTCGGTGCCGCGGGGTGCATCGAGTCCAACTCTACCCCGCGCTAGGCGTCGATCAGGACGCGCCCCGCCTCGATCTTGACCGGGTAGACGGCCACGCGCATGCGCTCGTCGTCGGGGCAGCGCCCGCTGTCGAGATCGAACTCCCAGCCGTGCCAGGGACAGTGCAGCACCCGCCTGCCCGCGGCCACGTACTGCGCCGGTCGGCCGCCGAGGCGGTCGCGGACGGTTCCCAGGCAGAGCGGCGCGCCGTGGTGGGGACACCGGTTCCGCACCGCGTGCACGGCGCCGGTGGCCCTGTCGCGCAGCACGCCGATCTCACGGCCGCCGACCCGGGCCAGCAGCACTCCCCGCTCGTCCAGGTCGCCGGCGGAGCCGACGTCGTGCCACTCGCTCACACCGTCACCGGCCCGATCCGGGACGCGAACAGCTCAGCGGCGTTGTCGTGCATGACCGTCTCGCGCCATGCTTCTGGCAGCCGCCGGATCATCTGGCCGGGCTCGTCGAAGTCCCAGTGCGGGTAGTCAGACGCGAAGCAGAGGATCCCGGGCGCACCCACCGCCTCCAGCATCTGGAACAGCAGCCCGTCGTTGCCGTCGGTGTGCTCGAGCGGCTGGGTGGTGAAGCGGATGTGCTCGCGCAGGATCTCGCTCGGACGCCGCTGGAGCCACGGCACCTCGGAGCGCAGCCCCCGCCAGTTCGTGTCCAGGCGCCAGAGCACTCCCGGCAGCCAGCCGAGGCCGCCCTCCATCAGCACGACGCGCAGGTCAGGCAGCCGCTCGAAGGTGCCGTGGCAGATCAGCGACACCAGGTGGCTCATGATGCTGCAGGCCGAGCCCAGCGTGTGCCACTCGACGTAGAAGCTGGGCATTCCCGCCCCGCCGGAGCTGTTCGAGATGCCCAGCCCCTCCGCACCGGAGTGGATCGCGACGGGCAGGCCGCGCTCCGCCGCCGCGGCGAACACCGGCAGGTAGCGCGGATCGCCGTAGGGGCGCTCCGACCCGCCGCACAGCAGCACCGCCGCGAAGCGAGCGTCCGCCGCGACGCGGTCGATCTCCTCGGCCGCGGCCAGCGGATCCTGGGCGGGGACGATGATGGTGCCGCGCAGCCGTGGGTCTGCGTCCAGCCAGCAGTCGCGCAGCCAGTCGTTGTGGGCTCGGGCGTAGGCGGCGGCGCGGTAGGGGCTGGCCATCAGCGAGACGGCGATGCCGTCGTCGGCGGTGAGCAGCCCGATGTCGATGCCGTAGGGGTCGAGCAGCTCGCGCCGCACCAGGTCGGGCGTGCTGGCGGGCATGCCGCCGGTGCCCGGCTCCAGCTCGGCCCGCATGAAGCCGGTGGGGTGTACCCAGGTGTAGCCGGGCGTGCCCAGCAGCGGCCCCTGCTCGCGGAACCAGTCCCGCTGGCCCCGCTCGACGAACCCGAGGAACTGCTCGCGGTCGCCTATCTGGACGTGGATGTCGCAGTCGATCATGTTCGGGCGGCCTCTCCGGTAAGATTGGACAGATGTCCAGACTAGCGCAACGGCAGCCGCCACGCCGGCACCGCGCCGACGGCGACCGCAGCCGCCGCGCGATCCTGGAGGCGGCTCTGCGGCTCCTGCGGGACGACGGTCTGGCTGCCCTCACCCACCGGGCGGTGGCGCGGGAGGCGGGAGTGTCGCTGGCGCTCACCTCCTACCACTTCGCCACGAAGGAGAACCTGATCTCCGAGGCGCTCGACCTGGCCGTGGCCGAGACCACCGACAGCCTGCGCGCGATCGCCGGCGAGCTGGCCTCGGCGGATGCGACGCCGGAGATGGTGGCCGACCGGCTCAGCGACCTGATGATGGGCCGCCTCGGCGACGAGCGCCTGGCCGTGGTCTCGGTCGTCGAGCTGTCGCTGGCGGCCGCCCGGCGTCCCCAGCTGCGCCCCGCGAACGCCGCCTGGAACGACGCCTACAGGGCGATCGTGGTCGAGTTGCTGGCCGGCTGTGGCATCCGCCAGAGCGACCAGGCGGCGCGGCTGGTGGTGGCGACGCTTGAGGGGCTGGCTTTCCTGCAGGTGATCGAGGCCGATCCGCGGTTCGAGCAGCGCTCGCTGCGCCCGGCGCTGCGGCACCTGCTGAGGGCGCTGGCCGCTGCCGCGTGCTCCGGGGCTCATGGACTGCCGCCTCCCGTCCGATACCTCTCAGGCGGCGTCAGCGCCCGCGTCGCCAATTGATCATTTACGAAGGAGCCCAGAACCCATGGCATCTCCCGATTCACCCACCTGCCCCACCTGTCAGGCCGTGCTCGTGCTCGGCGCAAACGGCTACGACACGTTCTGGTCGTGCCCGAACGGCCACGGCGCCGCGTGCACGATGACGGCCGCCTACGGCCACGTGCAGGAGGACGAGATCAAGGCGATCTGGCAGGGCTCGACCGATGCCGCCGCGGGCGAGCGTTCCTGCCCGATGTGCGGCAAGCCCATGGTCGATGTCAGCGTCGGAGTGGATGCCGACGAGGTCGAGGCCGGCCAGCCCGGTGACGGCGCCGACACCGTGACGGCCAGCGTCGCCGTCTGCCGCGAGGACGAGCTGTTCTGGCTGGACGCGACGGTGATCGGCCAGCTGCCCAAGGACATTCCCAACCCCGCGCCGCCGCCGGTCGACGAGCACGCGCTGGAGGCGGTGCGCGCCACCTTCGTCGCCGGCCTCGCGGCCAGCGAGGAGCGCACCGGAGTGCTGTCGCGGATGGCGTCGGCAGTGACCGGCCGGCGCACGCCGCTGACTGTCGATCCGATCTCGCCATCCGCCCTGCCGCCGCTCCCGCCGACCGCCGTGCGCCGGCGCCGGCGCCGGAAACCCCGCCCGCACCGCCTGCCGCACCCGCGGCGGCCGCACCGGAGACCGACGAGCCGAGTGATCGGGTGGCTTGAACACTGGTGGGCGGGTGATCCCGGCACCGCCTTCTCGGACTTCGCGGGCATTGCCGGGCTGCTGCTCACCGCCGCCGCGCTGCTGTGGGCGTGGTGGCACACTCGCTGCCGGGTGATCTGGTGCTACCGGCCGGGACGGCACCCGGTCAGGGGCACGACCTGGAAGGTCTGCCCGAATCACCACACGCTGGCCCACCACACGGCCCTGCACCGCAAGCACGCCGCCAAGCACCCGAACCGGCTGGCCCACGGCGAGTCGTGGACCACCGCCGCCGACACGGCTGCGGAGCCCGCGGTCAGTCCGGCAGCAGCGGCGGTGGCGATCGCTGATCGCGGCCCAGCGACGCAGCCCTGATCACGGCCGCCGATCCGTAGCGGTCCCGCACCTGATCGAGCGCGGCGTCCAGCGCGTCCCGGTTGCGGCGGTCGAAGGGAAGCTGCAGCTGCAGCGCTGAGCCGTCGTCCAGGTTGGTGACGGCGACGCCCACCAGGGTCAGGCCGCGGCGCTCGATCATGGGCCTCGCGGTCAAGAGCAGCGCGCGCGCCGCCAGCAGGATGGCCTGCGTCTGGGCGGTCGGATACGGCATCGTGTGCGATCGCGTAACCCGGGTGAAGTCATCGAAGCGCAGGCGCAGCACCACCGTTCGCCCGGCCCGCCCTGCCGCCCGCATCCGGCGGGTGACACGCTCCACCAGCGCCGCCAGGTTGGCCTCGATCCGCTGCCACGACGTCGGCCTGCGCCCCAGCGCGTGCTGGGCGCCGATCGAGCGGCGCCTGCTCCGCGGGCGCACCCGGCGCGGGTCGCGGTTGTGGGCGAGGGCGTGCAGCTGGCGGCCGACGGCCCGGCCCAGCATCGACACCAGGTCTGCCTCCGTCAGGTCCGCCACCTCGCGCACGGTGGTGATGCCGAGCAGGTGGAGCTTGGCCGACGTGGCCGGGCCGACGCCCCACAGCCGCTCCACCGGGAGCGGATGCAGGAAGGCCAGCTCCGCCTCGGGCGGCACCACCAGCAGCCCGTCCGGCTTCGCCACCGCGCTGGCGACCTTGGCCAGGAACTTCGTGCGGGCCACGCCGACGGTGATCGGCAGACCCACCCGCTCGAGTACCTCGCGCTTCAGCCGGGCGGCGATCTGGGCCGGCGTACCGGTGATGTGCTCGAGGCCGCGCACGTCCAGGAAGGCCTCGTCGATGGACAGGCCTTCGACCACCGGCGCCATGTCCTCGAACACGCGGTACACGGCCTTGCTGGCCTCCGAGTAGGCCGACATCCGCGGGGGCACGACGATCGCCTCCGGGCACAGCATGCGCGCCCGCCCGCCGCCCATGGCCGTGCGGACTCCCCGCGCCTTCGCCTCGTAGCTGGCGGCCAGCACGACGCCTCCACCGACGATCACGGGGCGGCCGCGCAGCCGTGGATCGTCGCGCTGCTCGACCGACGCGAAGAACGCATCGAGGTCGGCGTGGAGGATGTTCGCCTCGCCCAACACGAACGTATGTTCGCACGGATGGCGACCGTGCGTCGAGCGGCGTACACTGACGGCCGCGATGCCGCACGAGACCGATCAGGTGCCGGAGTCGGAGGCGGGCGGCTGGAAGAGCTGGGTGCCCGAGTCCGTGCGCGGTCATCTGCCCACGGCCGTGACCGCGGGCGACTGGACGCAGTTCGTGCCCGAAGAGTGGCGCCAGTGGCTGAGCGACTCGCCGGCACCGCGCCCGCAGACCCGCACGCTGCGCTTCATCGGCATCGACGAGGATCGGCCGGGCCCGCGATGGAGCGCCCTCTACCGTGAGACGTCGGACGCCTACCGCGGCTGGTGGCTGGCGGGCGGAGGGGGTGACCGGCCCTCTCGTGCGGCCGCTGAGGCGGCGCTTCATCGCCACATGCCCGAGCTGGCCGACGTCCACGCGCAGCTGGTGGCGCTGGCCGGTGGCGACGACACGGCCGCAGCGATGCTGACCCTGTGGAACCCGCCACCGTTCATCGTCGCCTGTTCTCAGGTGGTCGTCCCCGATCGCGACAGCGGCGAGCCGGTGCTGCTTCGCAACTACGACTACGACCCGCGCCTGTTCGAGGCGACGATCTACCGCTCACGCTGGTCGAGTCGGCGCGTGCTCGGCACGGGGGACTGCCTGTGGGGCCTGGTGGACGGCGTGAACGACGACGGCCTGGCGGTGTCGCTGACGTTCGGCGGGCGCCGCGAGGTGGGCGAGGGCTTCGGCATCCCGCTCGTGATCCGCTACCTGCTGGAGGTGGCCGCCGACGTCGCGGAGGGCATCGAAGTGCTGCGGCGGCTGCCCCACCAGATCTCCTACAACGTCACGCTCTGCGACCGATCCGGCCGGGTCGCCACCGTGATGATCGCCCCCGATCGCCCCGCGCTGGCAACCGGCCGGCGCGCGGTCACCAACCATCCCGAGACCGTCGAGTGGCCGGAGCACTCGGCCTGGGTGGGCAGCGTCGAGCGGCTCACCCTGCTCGAGGCGATGTCGTCCGCGGGTGCCGACGACGTCACGGTGACGGAGGCGCTGCTACAGCCGCCGCTGCTGGCGCGGGAATGGGACGCCGGATTCGCCACGCTCTTCACCGCCGCCTACCGGCCCGCGTCAGGACGCCTCGACTACCACTGGCCGGGCCGGCGGCTGCCGCTGGCGCTGGATGCCGCCCTGCCGGAGCTGTTCCAGGTCGAGCTGGGCGGTCCCTGAAGGGCTACTCCTCCTCCTCCTCCTCGGATGGCCCGCCCTTGAGCACCGTCGTCGCCACCCGGATGCCGTAGCGGCCGGGGATCAGCGCGAAGTCGATCACCTGTCCGACCACGCTGCCGCCGGGTGCGCTCTCGACCATGTCCTCGAGCAGCTCCTCGGATGCCTCCAGCACATCCTCGCCGGTCTCGAGCATCCCGTCCGCCGAAGGCACCATGGCCGACACCATCCGCGCCTGGGCCTCGTCGGCGAGGCCCGCACCGAGCTTCTCCAGCGACTCGCGCACGCGCTGCACGGCGTCGTCGCGGGCCCGCTCGCGTTCCTCGATGGAGGGGGTGGGGCGGCTCAGCAGGTGGCGGACCCGGGACAGCGGCAGAGCCGCCACCGCGATCCCCACCACCAGCCACACGGCCGCGAGCAACAGCGGCGCACGCCAGCCCGACAGCGATCCCGACAGGCCGCGCACGGCCGCCCAGTTGGCGAGCAGGAACGCGGTTCCGAGTGCCACCGCGGCGATCGCTGCGGCGGTGGCGTCGCGGCCCGCACGGCGCACATCCGTCTCGTGCCGTGCCGCGGCCAGCTCCGCCTCGCGCAGCACCAGCACGCTCGAATCGCGCCCGAACCGTTCGACCAGCTCCATGATCGAGTCGTCATCGTCGTGCTGGTCGGGAGGTGAGACCGCGTCTTCCTGCTCGGGTTCAGCCGTCATCGTCACCCCTTGTCGACATTCGTGCCGGCGATCACAGGTCACCTGTGAGTCTACCGGGAGGTGCTTGGTCGTTTTGGGAGTCCGTCATCGTGCCGCTCGCCCGTGCGGTATAGGGTTGCGGAAGCGTCACGACTCTTTGGGGGGTCAGGGCTGTGAAACCTGTCACGAACGATCGCGGATCCGGAGCGGCCGACCGCCCGGTCGTTCGTGCGCCGCGACGCGGCGCGCGGCGCTCTGACCCTCTCGAGACCAAGCTCGAAACCCCGCACCCCAAGGGGCTGGTGCCGCGGCCGGCGCTGGTGCGGACGCTGATGGCGTCGGACGCTGCGGTGATCGCGATCGCCGCACCGGCCGGCTACGGCAAGTCGGCGTTGCTGGCCGAGTGGTCGGCCGCCGATCCGCGGCCGTTCGCCTGGGTGTCGGTCGACGCGGCCGACAACGACCCCGGCGCGCTGCTCCGCTACATCGCGGCGGCCTATACCGACGTGGCGCCGATCGATGCCAGCGTGCTGGACGTCGTCGCGGAGGCGACGACACAGCCCTGGCCGGAGGGCGCAGCCATCCTGGGCGCCGCCGTCTCACGCATCCATCAGCCGGTCGTGCTGGTGCTCGACGGCGGCGGCGACCTCGTCTCATCCGGCTCGGCTGCCGTGCTCGAGCGGTTGATCGACCACCTCGGCCCCGGCTCCGTGATGGTCGTGTCTGGCCGCGAACCATCCGCCCTGCCGTTGCCGAAGCTGCGCCTCGAGCGGCGGCTCCTGGAGCTCGGCCCCGGCGACCTCGCTCTTGACCCGGCTGACTCCCGGCTGCTCCTGGCCGACGCCGGCGTGCGGCTGGCCGATGACGACTTCGATCGGCTTCATGAGCTGACCGAGGGCTGGCCGGCGGGTCTGGTGATGGCCGCGATGTCCCTCCGCCGAGCCGGACAGCGCGGGGTGCTGCCGGCGGGCAGCGGCATCAGTGGCGACGACCGCTTGCTGGTCGACTACGTGCGCGCCGAGGTGCTGTCGCGCCTATCCCACAGCGACGTGCGCTTCCTGACGCGTTCGGCCGTGCTGGATGCGATGAGCGCGCAACTCTGCGACGCGGCGCTGGGGCTTCCCAACACGCCGCAGCGGCTGCACCGCAACGTGATCCGCAACCTGTTCGCGATCCCCAACGACAACGGCTATCAGTCGTACCGGTACCAACGGCTCTACCGGGAGACGCTGCTGGCGGAGCTGGCCATGCGCGAGCCGGAGGCCGAGGCCGACGTCTGCCGGCGGGCGGCGGAGTGGCTCGATGGCCGCGGTGAGAAGCAGCTCGCCGCCGGCTACGCGCTGCGCGCCGGTGAGACCGATCTGCTGGCCCGTCTCGTCGGCGACGTGGCACTGGAGGCATATGGCCGCGGCCTTGTCGAGCAGGTCGAGAGCTGGCTGCAGCCGTTCGACGGTGAGCGGCTGCTCCTCCGCCATCCGGCGGTCGGCGTGATCGGAGCCTGGGTACACGCCGCCCGTGGCCGGGCCGAACAGGCGGATCGCTGGAGCCGCGCCGTCCAGCGTGCCGAAGCGGCCGGCCCGATGCCCGACGACAGCTCGTTTGCAGCATGGGCTGCGGTGCTTCGCGCGGTCGCATGCCGCCGCGGCCTGGACGAGATGCAGGCCGACGCCGAGCTGGCGCTGTCCGAGCTGTCGCCGTTCAGCTGGTGGCGCGCGACCGCGCTCGTCGCGCTCGGCGTCTCCCACCAGCTGGCCGGGCGGGCGGCGCAGGCCGATGCGATGCTGGCCGAGGCCGCCGACACGGCGGCGGCCGGCGGCTCGGCGGACGTCCACGCCCTGGCGCTGGCTCAGCGGGCGCTGGTGGCGCTCGACGATCGCAACATCGGACGTGCGCGCGCCTTCGTCGACGAAGCGTCACAGCCTGCGCTGGTGGCACAGCTGCGGCCGTCGGCGTTCGCGCCCGTGCTCGAGGCAGTCGCGGCACGCCTGTCGATCGCCCAGGGCGACCCCACCCGGGCGCGGCTGCACCTGGCCCGCGCGCACGAGACGGGTCCGCTGCTCACCTACGCGCTGCCGTGGCTCGCGGTGCAGTGCAGGCTCCAGCTCGGCCTCACGCATCTGGCGCTGGCCGACGCGGCCGAGGTGCGGACGCTGCTGCTCGAGATCGACGACATCCTGCACCGGCGGCCGCAGATGGGCTCGCTGCTGGTCGAGGTCGACCGCCTCCGACAGCAGGTGCGAGGGCTTGCCATGGGCTCACAGGAAGGATGGGCTGCGACCCTGACGACGGCCGAGCTGCGGCTGCTGCCGCTGCTGGCCAGCCACTGGTCGTTCCGCGAGATCGGCGACCAGATGTTCCTGTCGCGAAACACGATCAAGACGCAGGCCATCTCGATCTACCGCAAGCTGGGCGTGTCGTCGCGCACGCAGGCGCTCGAGAAGGCCGCCGAGCTGGGCCTGCTGTCGGAGCTGAGCCCGCTGGCGACCCGCCCTGTCGAGTTCCGGTAACCACCGACTGCGGACATCAGCGGGTCGCCGGGTCGTCGCCCAAACAGGGTGAACCGCGTTTTCATCCGCCTTGGACTAGGCCGGTCGGCCGCAAGCGTGCACAATGAAGGGCGTCGCGGGCCGCCAATGGTCAGTGACGCCCGGAAGGAGCACGATGACACCTGTCGAGACCGAAGAACGACGCGCGGCCGAGGTAGAGCATCTCAGCGTGGCGGAGCGGGTTGCGCTTGGAAAGGCCGCCCGCGCCAGCACACCCCGTTCCAACCATGCCGAATTCGAACCCGCGTCCGACCGGCCAGACCCGATCACCCTGCTCGAGCGACAGGCCGAGAGCCGTGTGCCCGAGCTGGTGCCGATCCGCTACGGACGGATGGGGGTGTCGCCGTTCACCTTCTACCGCGGTGCAGCGCTGCTCCAGGCATCCGATCTCGCGCACACGCCGTCGTCGGGGCTGCAGGTGCAACTCTGCGGCGACGCGCACCTTTCGAACTTCGGCGTTTTCGCTTCGCCGGAGCGGCGGCTGGTGTTCGACATCAACGACTTCGACGAGACGCTGCCGGGCCCCTGGGAGTGGGACGTGAAGCGGCTGGCGGCCAGCCTCTCGGTCGCAGGCCGTGAGAACGGCTATCCGGAGCTTCAACGCAAGACGATCGTGCGGGGCGCCGTCGGCGCCTACCGCGAGACGCTGCGCGAGCTTGCCGGCAAGACCAACCTCGACGTCTGGTACTCGCACCTGGACGTCGAGGACCTGATGGCCACGATGGGTCAGCTGGCGCCGAAGGCGATGCTCAAGCGCACCGAGAAGGCGCTCGACAAGGCCAAGACCAAGGACAGCATGCAGGTCTTCAAGAAGCTCACCCAGGTGGTGGACGGTGAGCCCCGGATCATCGGCGATCCGCCGCTGATCGAGCCGATCGACCAGATCTTCCAGGGCGTCCGCCGCGATCAGATCTACGAGGAGCTGCACAAGATCGTGCGCAGCTACCGCGCGACGCTGCAGTACGACCGCAGGGTGCTGCTGGAGGAGTTCCGGCTGGTCGATGTCGCCCGCAAGGTGGTCGGCGTGGGCAGCGTCGGCACGCGTGCCTGGATCGCGCTGCTGCTCGGCCGTGACGGGGACGATCCGCTGTTCCTGCAGCTGAAGGAGGCCCAGCCCTCCGTGCTCGAGGAGTTCACCCAGAAGAGCACCGTCAAGAGCAACGGCGAGCGGGTCGTGAACGGCCAGCACCTGATGCAGGCCGCCAGCGACATCTTCCTCGGCTGGACTGAGGTCAAGGGGATCGATGGTGTGACGCGACACTTCTACGGGCGCCAGCTGAAGGACTGGAAGGGATCGGCGGAGATCGAGCTGATGGTGCCGCAGGGCATGCAGCTGTACGCGCGCATGTGCGGCTGGACGCTTGCCCGCGCCCACGCCCGCTCGGGCGACCGGGTCGCGATCGGGGCCTACATGGGTTCCGGCGACACCTTCGACCGGGCCATCGCCGAGTTCGCCGAGGCCTACGCCGACCAGAACGAACGGGACTACAAGGCGCTCACCGACGCCATCGCCAGCGGCAGGATCGAGGCCAAGACCGGACTGTGATCACCCGAAGCGGATGAGGGCGCGGGCGACACGCCTGATTGAATGTGAAGAAGCATGGATCATCACCACGCGCTGCGAATGCTGGCTGTGCGGGACAGGGCGTTCTTCACGCTGGTCGATCAGGATGAGCAGGACAACCTGTACGTCTCTGAGCTGAGCGCGCAGCAGGCGACTCTGGCGCGGCTTGCGGCGCTGGTCGCGCTGGACGGAGCCCAGGTTTCCTACATGCACGTCGTCGAGGACGCGCTGGCTGCCGGCGTCAGCGTGGACGATCTGGTGGGCACGCTGATCGCGGTGATGCCGTCGACCGGCGCCGACCGCGTGGTCTCGGCCGCCCCCAAGCTGGCACTGGCGCTGGGCTACGACATCGACGCGGCGCTCGAAGCGTAGGCCGACTCCGGCGCCGGGGCCGTATCGGCGCGCAGCAGCAGCGCCGCGCCGACGAAGAAGCAGACCGCGCCCCAGAAGGTGCCCGAGGTGTCGAGGGCGGCGTCCAGCAGGTCGCCGGTGGACGGCTGCACCCATCCGGCGATCGCCGAGATGCCGAAGAAGATCGAGCCCAGCATGTTCAGCGCCGCGATTCGCCAGCCGGCGTCCGACGGCCGCCACGACACCCAGGCGTGCCCCGCCTCGGCGTAGGCCAGCTGGCTCGCCACCAGGAAGCAGATCGAGCCCAGCGCATCCGGCGTCCACACGACCAGGTCGCTCTGCTTCGCGGTCAGGTGTGCGTCGAGCGCCGTGAACGTGGTCACGTTGAAGAACAGCGTGCCAAGCAGCTGCACAGAGGTCGCCCACCAGTCGATCCGGCGCACCTCGATCGCCAGCAGCCGCCGGCGCCGGCCGGCCTCCGGCAGCGCCTTTCGGTCGGCGCTGATGCACTCGACGTACTGCAGGTAGGCGGCGCTCGTGAAGAAGATCGAGCCCACGAAGTAGGTGATGGCGTCCGCTCTGGCGCCGACCAGCGCGGCGTAGCCCACCAATGAGCCGGCCACGAAGCAGGCCGAGCCGATCATGAACAGCACCGCGATCCAGCGGCCCAGCGCGCCCGGCCGCTTGCGGTGGCGTCGCGACGCCCAATCCAGCAGGCGGCCGTCGGCCAGCCGGTAGCGGACGTGCGTGACGAACGGTCGCGGGCCTTCGACGCTCACCACCTGCGCCTGTGCCGGCGTCTCGACGTACGCCGGCGATTGGCTCACGGTTCGGTTGCCGCCGGGTGCAGGTAGGTGACGTCCATCGCGATGGCAGGCCGGGCGTCCAGCACGATCTGCGACGTCACCGTCAGGTCGCCCGATACGTGCAGCAGCTCGCCGACGTCGAGCAGCCGCCAGTCGGGGTGCTCGTCCAGCGGCTCGCTTGCCAGCAGCACCGCCGGATGCCGCGACAGGTGCTCGGAGTGCACGCGCATGGTGTCGCTGCTTGCGTGCAGCGGGCGCGACCCGTGGGTGCCGCCGGCCTCACGCTCCAGCACGTACAGCTCGTGGGTCTCCGGGTAGCGCAGCGCCCAGAGTCCGTCGGGGGTGGTCAGGATCAGGTTGATCGCGTAGATCGGGATGTTCGCCGCCAGCCATGCCACCGCCTCGGCGATGCCGGCCGACACGTCGCCGTCATGCCGCTCGGTGCAGCCCGTGATCAGCGCGAACATCCGCTCGGAGTCGGTGTCGCCCTGCACCAGCGCCAGGTGGTCACCCAGCTGCTGCTCCAGCTTCGGCAGGTCGCCGATGGCGCCGTTGTGGGCCATGATCCGGCCCTTCATCGCGAACGGATGCGTGTTCTGCGGCGCCGGGGCGCCGGTCGACGCCTTCCGCACGTGGCCGATGAACGTCGTCGACGTCAGGTGCCGGGCCTCGCCGGCGAAGGCCCTGTCCTCGTAGGCGGCGATCGGCTGCTTGTCCAGCACCGGCACGCCTTCGGCGTTAAAAATGCCAAGGCCGGTGCCGTCGGCGTTCTTGCGGCTCTGCTGCGACAGGCTGTCCGGCGCCTCCAGCAGCCAGAAACGGGCGTGGACGCGGTTTGGTGCTGCGGTCAGGCCAAACAGGCGGCACATCAGACGGTTCCCTCTCTCAGTCTCTCAGTGGTGGAAGGCCTGCTCGGAGGCGTCATGCTGCGGCTCGGGCTGCTTCTGCAGCCGCGGCAGCTGCCGCTTCATGTCGTCGATGAACATGTCGGCCAGGTCGTGGGTAAAGCCACGGCGCACCACCACCCGCAGCGCCGCCAGGTCGGTGCGGTTCTTGGGGAATGTGTAGGCGGGGAGCTGCCAGCCGCGCTCGCGCATCGCGCTGGACACGTCGAAGGCGGTGTAGTTGTCTATCTCGTCCTTGACCTTGAACGCGAACACCGGCAGTTGGTCTCCGCGCGTGAGCAGCTCGAACGGCCCCAGCTCGGCGATCAGGGCCGACAGCCGCATGGCCACGTCGCGGCTGTACTGCTGGACGGCCTGGTAGCCGTCGAAGCCGAGGCGCAGGAAGTTGTAGTACTGGGCCACGACCTGGGCACCGGGACGTGAGAAGTTGAGCGCGAACGTGGGCATGTTGTCGCCGAGGTAGTTGACCCAGAAGATCAGATCCTCGGGCAGCGCCTCCGCGTCTCGCCACACGATCCAGCCCACGCCCGGATAGACGAGGCCGTACTTGTGGCCGGAAGCGTTGATGGAGGCCACGCGCTCCAGCCGGAAGTCCCATGTCAGGCCGGTGTCGACGAAGGGGGCGAAGAACGCCCCGGACGCACCGTCGACGTGCACGGGAATGTTCAGGCCGGTGCGCTCCTGCAGGTCGTCCAGCGCCTTGCAGATCTCCTCGATCGGCTCGTAGGCACCGTCGAAGGTCGAGCCCAGGATCGCGACCACGCCGATCGTGTTCTCGTCGCAGAGCTTGACGGCCTCCTCGGGGGAGAGCGTGAAGCGGTTGCCCTCCATCGGTACCAGCCGCATCTCGACGTCCCAGTAGTTGGCGAACTTCTCCCAGCAGATCTGGACGTTGATGCCCATCACCAGGTTGGGCTTGTCGGCCGGCTTGCCCTCGGCCTTGCGGCGCTGCTGCCAGAGCCGCTTCAGCGCCAGGCCGCCCAGCATCGCGGCCTCGCTGGAGCCGGTCGTTGAGCAGCCGGTGGCGGCGGCCGCGGCGGGGGCGTGCCAGAGGTCGCTGAGGATGCTGACGCACCGCATCTCGAGCTCGGCCGTCTGCGGGTACTCGTCCTTGTCGATCATGTTCTTGTCGAGGCAGGCACCCATCAGCTCGCGCGCCTGCGGCTCCATCCATGTCGTCACGAAGGTGGCGAGGTTGAGGCGCGCGTTGCCGTCCAGCATCAGCTCATCGCTGATCACCTGGTAGGCGGCGTCCGGTGAGAGCTGGCCGGCCGGCAGCGTGTGGCGGGGAATGTTGTCGCCCTCGAGCGTGAACAGCGGAGGGGGTGTCAGATCTCGCGATCGGGGTGGCGGGCCCTTCGGGTGCGTCAACGGCATGGTCTGATCTCCTGTGGGGACGGTGCCAAAGCGTCGCCGCACCCGCGGCGGCGCCCGTCATCCCGTCCGGGTGAACGGCCACCCCGATGCGGCGGTTGCAAGAATGAAAGTATTGCCCGGACTGTGAACAACTGGAGAGGCCGATAGGCACGGCAGCGAAAACGAGGCGGTTCCCGATTCCCGTGTTCGAGGGCATCAGGCCGCTCGATCGTGCGCGCATTCCCGCGGATGTACTGGCCGGGGTGACCCTGGCCGCGCTGGCCATCCCCGAGACGATGGGCTACACCAAGATCGCGGGCACGCCCGTGATCACCGGGCTCTACACGATCCTGCTGCCGCTGGCCGTGTTCGCGCTGTTCGGCTCGTCGCGCCATCTGGTGGTGGGCGCGGACTCGGCGTCGGCTGCGATCCTGGCCGCCGGCCTGGCCGGGATGGCCGCGACCGGCTCTGCCCAGTACGTCGCGCTGGCGGGCCTGGTCGCCCTGCTGGCCGCCCTCTACCTGATCGTGGCCCGGCTCGTGCACCTCGGCTTCCTGGCCGACTTCCTGTCGCGCACGGTGCTGGTCGGCTTCCTGACCGGCGTCGGCATCCAGGTGGCCGCCGGCCAGGTGGGAGGCATGCTGGGCGTCCCCTCCGGCACCGGCGGCACGCTGCACAAGCTGTGGGGGACGCTCCAGAACATCGGCGACACCAGCGGTTGGACGCTGGGCGTGTCGATCGGCGTGGCGGTCGTGATCCTGGGCACCAAGTACATCGAGAAGGTCGTGCCCGGCGCACTGATCGCTGTGGTCGGCTCGATCGTGCTGAGCGACGTGTTCGACTTCCAGAGCCACGGCGTGGCGGTGCTCGGACACGTCCCCGGCGGCCTGCCCAACCTCGGCCTGCCGGACGTCAACTGGGGCTCCGACGCGCCCGCGCTGGCCGCCACGGCGTTCTCGATCTTCATCGTGATCCTGGCCCAGAGCGCGGCCACCTCGCGCGCGTTCGCCGCAAAGTACGGCGACCGGTTCAGCGAGGACGTCGACCTGGTCGGGCTCGGCCTGGCCAGCGCGGCCGCCGGCGTCTCGGGCACCTTCGTGGTCAACGGCAGCCCCACCAAGACGCAGATGGTGGACGGTGCCGGCGGCCGCAGCCAGCTGGCATCGCTGACCTGCGCCGGTGTGGTGCTGGTGGTGCTGCTGTTCCTGACCAAGCCGCTCCAGTACATGCCCGAGGCGGTGCTGTCGACGGTGGTGTTCCTGATCGGCATCGAGCTGATCGCGGTCAGGAGCATGAAGCAGATCTACCGCCTGCGGATCGACGAGTTCATCGTGGCCTCGATCACCGCCCTGGTGGTGGTGGTCGTGGGCGTCGAGCAGGGCATCCTGCTGGCGATCGTGCTCTCGATCCTCGATCACCTGCGCTTCAGCTACAAGCCCAACGATGCGGTGATGGTGCGCGACGCCGACGGGTCGTGGAAGGAGCGGCCGCTCGAGGACGCCGCGCAGGCCGTGCCCGGCCTCGCCGTCTACCGCTTCGGCGCCAACCTCTACTACGCCAACGCGAACCGGTTCGCCGACCAGGTGCGGACGCTGTCGCTCGGCGGTGCCGGTGACGCCCCCCGCTGGATCTGCGTGGACGCCGAGGCGATCGGCGACATCGACTACTCGGCCGCGCAGACGCTGAGGGAGACCCACGACCAGCTGGCGGCGCGAGGGGTGCGGTTGGTGCTGGCGGAGGTCAACCCCGAGGTGCAGGCCGAGATGGACCGGTTCGGGCTGACCGAGGTGTTCGGCGACGGCATCTACCAGGATCTGTCCGCTGCGGCCACCGCATTCCAGGCGGCCGGTCAGGCGCCGGCGCCCGCCTGACCTCAATTAGATCCATCTAGCCCGCGGTCGCGTGGGCGTGCAGCTCGGCCACCAGCGAGTCGTCGACCTCGCTCTTGGTGACCCGTCCGCTGTCGCGGAGGACGCGGTCGAGCGCATCGATCTGGTCGGTCGGAGCGATCGCGATCACGCCGTATGACCCTGGCGGAAGCGTGTTGGCGATGGCGTCCGAGAGCTGCTTGGTGCGGCGGTTGCGCTTCGACCGCACGCCCAGCCCGACGCCGCCGCCCACCAGGGCGCCGGCCAGCAGTGAGGGCGGGAACAGGATGCCAACCGTTACCCCCGCCAGCGCCCCCCATCCCACGGGCGCCTTGCCTGATCCCTCGGGCCCGCCGTCGACGCTGATCTTGCCGTCGTGGTGGCGGCGCACGACGGTCGCGCCGTGCACCTGAGCGGACTCGTTGTCGACCAGCGACTGGATCCCGGCCAGCGCCTCGGCCGCGCCGCTGTCGTGGTCATAGGAGCCGACGATCAGGATCGTGCCGGCACGTCGTTCAGCGGTGTTCATGGCTTCCCTTCAGGTTCGACGTCGAGCACCAGGTCCGAGCGCGCGATCACCCGCACCGTCTGGCCGGGCGCGGCGCCGGTCACGCAGTGGGCCGCCCAGATCGTTCCCAGCAGCTTGATCTGCCCGTCCGGTCGGCACTCCGAGATCACGGTGCCGGTCTTGCCGATCAGCGTCTCCGCTCCGACCCGTGTGCGGCGGCCCCTGACGGTGCTGTTCCAGTAGGCGATCTCGCCGATGAACAGCGCCAGCGCCACCACGAATCCGATCACGTTCCACGGCCCTGGCAGGAACAGCAGCAGCACGAAGGCGAGCAGGAGAAGCATGTTCACCTCCGACCATAGCGGCTGGCGGCCGCTGCCCCTTCATCCAGATCGGAGGAGGCACGCGCGCGCGATTCGTGGAAACATGCCGGGTCTCACACCCGAAAGGCGGATTCGATGGCGGTGCTGTCGCTCGCAAATTTGCTCTGGTCGTTGCTGATCCTGTTCTTCATGATCGTCTACTTCATCATGCTGTACCAGGTGATCGTCGACCTCTTCCACCGTCACGACGTTTCGGGCGGAAAGAAGGCGGCCTGGTTCGTGTTCTGGCTGGTGGTTCCGATCATCAGCCTGATCAGCTACCTGTACGTTCACGGTGACGGCATCGCCCAGCGCACGTTCGACCGCAGCTCGAAGGGCCAGGCGGCGCTCGACACCTACGATCGGCCGACCGATCACAACCGCAGCTCGGCGGCCCAGATCGAGCACAGCAAGCGGCTGCTGGATTCGGGCGTGATCGGGCAGGAGGAGTACGACAAGCTGAAGGGCCATGCCCTGGAGTACGGCGAGTAGGTGAGCTGGACGCCATCGTCGTCGGTTCCGGCCCGAACGGGCTGGCCGCGGCGATCGCTCTGGCCCGGGCGGGGCGCTCGGTGCGAGTGCTGGAGGCGGCCGCCACGATCGGCGGCGGCACCCGCACGGAGCAGCTGACCAGGCCCGGGTTCCTGCACGACGTCTGCTCGGCCGTGCACCCGCTGGCGGTTGCATCGCCGTTCCTGGCGTCGTTGCCGCTGGCCGAGCACGGGCTCGAGCTGGTGCATCCCGGGATCCCGCTGGCACACCCGCTGGACGCCCGGGTTCGCCGAGACGGTGCTGGCGCGACATGCGATCGGGCCGGCGCAGGCCGAGGCGGCGAATCCGAACTACGTGGGCGGCGACATCAACGGCGGTGCGGCCGATCTCCGCCAGCTGATGGCGCGGCCGGTCGTGCGTCGACCGCACGCAACGCCGAACCCGCGGCTGTCGTGTGCTCGTCCTCGACGCCGCCGGGCGGGGGTGTCCACGGCATGTGCGGCTGGCACCCGGCCCGGGCGGCGCTGCGAGGCGTGCTGCGCTGAGCGGGATCGCAAAGACGTTTAGAGTCCGGGCCATGAGCTCACGCTGGTCACTGGGGTCGCGCGACTCGATCCTTTCGATCGCGAGCGACGGCTCGATCCTGTCGATCGGCTCGGTCGGATCCGTCGGCTCGATCGGTTCCATCGGCTCGGCCGGGTCGGTGCTCTCCGTCGGATCGGCGGGTTCGGCCGGATCGGTGCTGTCGTACGCCTCCAAACGCTCGCTGCTGTCGGCGCGCTCGGCCGAAAGCGTGCGCGGCCGGCCGGCGGACGCGCGGCAGCGGCGGATCCTGCTTGTCGCGGTGGTTGCCGCGCTGGCAGCGGTCTGCGTCAGGCGCCTCGTGTGACGGTCGCGGGCCGGCTGGCGGAGCGGGTGCTGGTCGGAGACGGCGGCATGGGCTCGCTGCTCTCGCTCGAGCTCCCGGAGCTGCGCTTCCCGGAAGAGGCAAACCTGGCCGCCCCGGAGGCCGTGCTGGCCGCGCACGTGAGCTTCATCCGGGCCGGCGCCGATGTGATCCAGACCAACACCTATGGCGCCAACCCCGTCAAGCTGGGTGCGCACCGCCGCGAACATCAGGTCGACGAGATCAACGCCGCCGGCGCCAAGATCGCCCGCGACGCGCGTGAGGTGGCCGGCCGCGACGTGCTGATCGCCGGCTCGATCGGGCCGCTGGGGACGTCGGTCGAGGTGGTCGGCGGCTCCAGCTCGAGCGGCGCCGGGCTGTACGGCCGGCAGGCGGCCGTGCTGGAGGGCCGCGGGGTCGACCTGATCGTGCTGGAGACGTTCACGTCGCTCGAGGAGCTGACGGTCGCCCTGGATGCGGTGCGCGCACAGACGCACGTGCCGGTGATCGCACAGATCACGGTCCAGGACGACGGCGAGACGGTCACCGGCACCGGCGGCGAGGAGGCCGCGCGGGTGCTCGGAGGTCTGGGCGCGGCTGCCGTCGGGATCAACTGCAGCCTGGGACCCCAGTCGGCGCTGGCCGGCCTGCGCGAGATGTGCCGCTCGGCGACCACGCCGCTGACCGTGCAGCCCAACGTCGGCCTGCCCATGTACCAGGACGGCCGCGTGCTCTACCCGGATGCATCGGAGGCTTACGCCGCCGAGTTCGCAGCCCAGGCGGTGGCCCTCGGCGCGCGGCTGGTCGGCGGCTGTTGCGGCACCCAGCCCCACCACGTCGCGGCCATCCGGCGCGCTGTGGACGAGCACCTTCCCGCCCGCTACACGTTCGCTCGCCGCGAGCCGCCGCTGCCACCGCCGGCCGCTCCCATAGCCGATGCAAGTCGCCTGGAACGGCGGCTGGCGGCCGGAGAGTGGGTGGTGTCGGTCGAGCTGGATCCGCCCAAGGGCGGCAGCCTCGAACGGCTGCTCGGCACGGCGGCCGAGATCCAGGCCGGAGGTTCCGTCGAGTTCTTCGACGTCAACGACAACCCGATGGCGCGGGCGCGGATGAGCTCGCTGATGACCTCGACGCTGGTGCAGCAGCATCTGGGCGTGGAGACGATCCCGCACCTGACGCCGCGCGACACCACCGCCCGCGGCCTCGAGTCGCAGCTGCTGGGCGCCCACGCCGGCGGCATCCGCAACGTGCTGGCGGTGACCGGCGACTACCCGCCGCCGGGCGACCACGGCGGCTCCGACGCCGCCTATCAGGTGGACGCGATCGGCCTGGTCGAGATCGTGTCGGCGCTGAACGGGGGCACCGACCGGGCCGGCAAGACCCTGGACGCACCCACCGGCTTCTTCACCGGCGTCGCGGTCAACCCAACGGCCGACGACATCGACCTCGAGCTGGATCGGTTCCGGCGCAAGGTGGAGGCGGGGGCGCGGTTTGCGATGACGCAGGTGCTGTTCGACCTGGAGCCACTGCGGGCGATGCTGGATCGCCTGGGCGGAGCGTCGCCGATCCCGCTCCTGGTCGGGCTGTGGCCGATCACCAGCCACGCGCTGGCGCTGCGCCTGCACAACGAGGTGCCCGGCATCACGGTGCCGGAAGTGGTGTTGGCACGGTTCGCGGCCGCCGAGGCGCGGGCGGCGAAGGAGGGCGTGGCCGTGGCGCGTGAGCTGCTTGCCGAGGCTCGCGAGCTGGCGGCCGGCGCCTATCTGGTCGCCCCGTTCGGGCAGCCGGAGCGCGTGCTGTCGGTGCTCGCTTAAGAGCGAGCCGGCCGGGGATTCCGTCGAATCCCTGTGCTAGACTCAGATCGTGGCACCCAATCTCCTCACCTGACTGGCACGCGGCCGCGTGCCGCTCGTAATCCGCCGTCCTGTTCGTCTGGAGATTCGCTCGTGACCACTGCACCCACCATCGCAATTCGCCGCCTCGCCGCCAGCCGCGCCATCGCGGTCACAGGCTATGAAGCCGGCTGGATCGCGCTCATGGTCGCGATCTACGCGCGCACCCACTCGACGGTGTGGATGTCGGCGGCGCTGTTCGCAGCGATCGCCAGCTCGAGCCTGGTGGCGCCGGTCGCGGGCGCGCTGGGCGACCGCTACGACCGCCGCCGGGTGATGATCGTCTCCGAGCTGGCTGCGGCCGCGTTCGCCGCGGCGATGGTGGTCGCGCACGCGCCATGGCTGCTGGTCGCCCTGGCCGCACTGGTGGGGCTGGCCGAGGCGCCGTTCATGCCGGCGTCCAGCGCCGCCGTGCCCAACCTGGTGGGAGACAACCGGCTGGAGTGGGCCAACTCGACGCTGGCCGTGGGCCGCAACGTCGGCCAGCTGCTGGGGCCGCTGGTTGGTGGCGTGGCGGCGGCGGCCGTCGGCTCGGCCGCCGTGTTCGGCATCTCTGCCGTCGGCTTCCTGATCTCGGCTGCCCTGGTGGCGTCGGTGTCGGGCCGGTTCTCGGGGAAGCGCGCCGAGCACCACGATCGCCAGCTGCGGGCCGGGTTCGTGTTCGTCTGGAACTCGCCGGTGCTGCGCGGGATGACGGTGGCCTGGATGGTGCTGCTGTTCCTGCTGGGGCCGGTGCTGGTGGCCGAGCTGCCGCTGGCGCACGAGTTCGGCCAGGGCGCGGCCGGCTACGGCATGATCGCGGCCTGCTGGGGCGGCGGCGCGATCGCGGGCTCGTTCCTGGGGCGCGTGACCGGGCGCAGATGGGAGAGCAGGACGATGATCTGGGGCTGCCTGCTGATCGGCGCCGGGTTCGCTGTCGTCAGCGGCGCGCCGGTGTTCGTGGTCGCTATGGCCGGCATGATCCTCGCCGGCGTCGCCGAGGGCGCGGTCAGCGTGGCCGAGCAGACGATCATCCAGCGGTGCACCCCGGACAGCGTGCGGTCGCGGGTGAACTCGGCCGGTGAGGCCGCCGCGATGGGCGCGTTCTCGCTGTCGTTCCCGGCGGCCGGGTTCGTCATCAACCTGCTCGGCGTGCGCGGCGCATACCTCATGGCCGCGTTTGGCTGCGTGCTGGCGGCCGCGATACTGGTGCCGGCCATGCGGGCGGCGCGCGCCACGGTCGTCACCGACGAGGGCATGGTCGAGGAGCCGGTCGCGGCCTGAGCCTGGTGTCGCACCTCTGATGCCTCGAAGTGCGGGTGGACATGCGCCTCGATCAACCGGGCACTATTCTCACGGCTACGAGACCAATGTCCACCCGGGTGTGCAACCCGGCAGGGGGGCGGCTGTGACCACTTTGACTGGAGGAGGACGATGAGCGATTACGCGGTGATCAATCCGGCAACGGGGGAGCAGGTCAAGACCTTCCCGACCATCACGGACGACGAGCTCGCTGCGGCCATCAAGCTGGCGTACGAGACGCATCAGCGGTGGGCCCGCACGACCAGCGTGGAGGACCGCGCCGCACTGGTGCGCCGCGTCGGCGAGCTGCACTCCGAGCGGCGCGAGGAGCTGGCCGCCATCACCGTCCGCGAGATGGGCAAGCCCACCGAGCAGGCGCTGGGCGAGATCGATTTCTGCGCCGACATCTACGGTTACTACGCAGACAACGGCCCCGACCTGATGAAGGACGAGCCGATCAAGCTGCTGGCCGGCGAGGGCTCCGCGATCATCCGGCGCAGCTCGCTGGGCGTGATCCTCGGGATCATGCCGTGGAACTTCCCGACCTACCAGGTGGCGCGCTTCGGCGGGCCCAACATGATCATCGGCAACACGGTGCTCCTGAAGCACGCGCCGCAGTGCCCAGAGACGGCGGCGGCGCTGCAGGCGATCTACCTTGACGCCGGCTTCCCCGAGGGCGCCTACGTCAACATCTATGCCACCAACGATCAGATCGCCGACGTGATCGCCGATCCGCGCGTGCAGGGCGTGTCCGTAACGGGCTCGGAGCGGGCCGGTGCGGCCGTGGCCGAGATCGCCGGCCGGAACCTGAAGAAGGTCGTGCTGGAGCTGGGCGGATCCGATCCGTTCATCCTGCTCAGCACCGATGACCTCGACGCCACCGTCGAGTCGGCGGTGAACGCCCGGCTCGACAACGCCGGCCAGTCGTGCAACGCGGCCAAGCGGTTCGTGGTGATCGACGAGCTGTACGAGCCGTTCCTGGAGAAGTTCACCGCAGCCATGTCGGAGTGGAAGCCGGGCGACCCTTCCGCTGACGGCACCGCGCTCGGTCCCCTTTCCTCGAGCACCGCGGCCGATCGGCTGCAGGACCAGCTCGACCGGGCGATCAAGGGCGGCGCGAGGGTCGTCGTCGGCGAAAAGCGCGACGGTAACTTCTTCGCGCCGATGGTGCTGACCGACGTCACACCTGACAACGACGCCTACCGCGAGGAGCTGTTCGGGCCGGTCGCGGTCGTGTACAAGGTCGGCTCCGAGGAGGAGGCTGTCAAGCTCGCAAACGACACGCCGTACGGGCTGGGCTCGTACCTCTTCACGACCGACGCCGACCAGGCCGAGCGGGTGGCGAACGAGATCGACGCCGGCATGGTGTACGTCAACATCGTCGGCGCCGACGGTGCCGAGCTGCCGTTCGGCGGCGTCAAGCGCTCCGGCTCGGGCCGCGAGCTTGGCAAGTACGGTGCGGACGAGTTCGTCAACAAGAAGCTGATCCGGGTCGGCTGACCGGATCTTGAGTGGCTCACGGCCGGGCGGGGAGTTCGCCTCCCCGCCCGGCGGGGATCAGATCCCCTCCCTGGCCTCGATCTCACCGCACCTGACGGCTGCCCTCAGGCGGCGATGGTCAAGTTCGTTCTGGTCTGCGTAGAGGGTGGAGAAGCGGGCGATCGCCTTGTCGAAGCTGCGGCCCTTGCCGAGGTAGGCGGCGATCGCCAGACGGTCGCCGGACCGGGCGTGCGAGCGGGCCAGCGACCACGCGCAGGCCCGGGTGTAGGTGAGCAGGCCGTGCTCCGTCATACGTGACAGGTCGGCCGAGGCCTTCCAGTCCCACAGCTGGCGCACGTAGAAGTCGCGCTCGACGCCTTCCAGGTCGGGGCTGCGCTGCCAGCTCAAGAAGATGTCGGTCGCCGCTTGCATCATCCGCTGGCCGCGCACGACCCGCTCGCCGTGGGTGTCGTATTCACTGATGCCCAGGTGCGGTTCGAGCACCGACGCCTGGGCCTCCTTTGCCTGGAGCATGACGGCGTCCTGTCCGCCGCGGCCGACCAGCAGGATCACCCATGCCCGGGTGCCGACGCTGCCGATCCCGACCACCTTGCGGGCCATGTCGGCCACCTCATAGGAGCGGACGAGGTGCTGGCGATCCGCGTGGAGCCCGTCGATGTACTGCTCCAGCAGCCCCAGCACGTATGCCCGGCGTTCGGTCGGGCCTGCGTCGTAGAGCTCGTGCAGAGGCGTCAGCAGCGGCGGGACGCTCACGAATCGCAGCTTCCCGTCGACGACTTCGGTCAGCTTCCGCACCGCCCGAGCGCTGGTTTTCCGCCGGCCGCGCTGGAAGGTGCGGGTGAGCAGCTGGTGGCCGTCGGCGTCGAGCCTGGTGCCAAAACGGGCGGTCAGCTCGTCGGCATCGAGGCGCTCGTACCAGGCGTCGAGGAAGCTCTCCCGAGCGAACTCGCGCATCCCTTCGCGGTACTCGCGCACCGCCCGCTCGATGATCGGCCGTCGCCGGCCGGCCGGCAGGTCGATGTCGCGGCCGGCGATCTCGATGCTGGCGGCCATCCGCTTCACGTCCCACTCCCAGGGGCCGGGCAGCGTCTCGTCGAAGTCGTTGGGCCCGAACACGAGGCGGCGGTCAGGCGCCGCGAACCCGCCGAAGTTCGAGATGTGCGCGTCCCCACAGGCCTGCACCACAAGGCCGGAGCTGGGCGTGTCGGCCAGATCGGCCGCCATCACCGCGGCCGCGCCGCGGAAGTAAGTGAACGGCGTGGATAGCATCCGCCCGTACCGGATCGGCACCAGCTCGGCCAGACGCGACTCCGTCTGACGGTGGAGCGTTTTCACGGGGTCGGGCCGCGTGCGCGCCGGCGCCCAATCGGCGTGGCCTGCGCGTGGCGCACTGGCCCGCGCCACGCGGCCGCGCTCGGCGTCCTCGCCGTTTTCGAGGCGGGCGACACGATCTGCTGGACTGGCCACGGGGAAACGGTAGACGGTTCTGCCGCTTCACCTCGGCACGCGCTCGCCGCAGCCACCCGTCAGCGCCCGTCCTGATTGTGACTGCGGTCACGCGTTCGAAACCGGTCTGGCGCAGGGCCGTAGTAGGGGGATCGCGGCGCCTCGGGTGGTCGGGCGGCTCACCGCGATCGGCTGTATGTACCCATCGGAAAGGGAGGACGACCCATGCTGGAAGATGCTTCCACCACCACCAACGACGGCCACGTGGCCAGCCCCGCCGACGAGGACCTCGGCGGACACTGGAACCGGGTGATCGGCCGCCGCGCGTTCCTTCGTGGCGCCGGTGTGGCCGGTGCCACGGCGCTGACGGGCTCGGGGTTGCTCGCCGCCGGAGCCGCGGCCAGCGTCGACACCCCCACCGCGGGCGACATCGCGATCCTGCGGTTCCTCTGCGCCGCGGAGATCCTCGAGACCGACCTCTGGGTGCAGTATGAGGAGCTGGGCGGGGTCAACGGCGGCAACAGCTCCTACATGCTCGCACTCGAGAACCTCGACGGCGACATGCCCCAGTACATCAGCGACAACACCGACGACGAGCGCAGCCACGCCGCGTTCCTGAATGCCTACCTGCGTTCGCACGGGGCCAAGCCGGTGAACCTCGACCGCTTCCGCACGCTGCCCAGCAGCAAGGCCACCGGCGCGAAGCAGATCGGACGGCTGACCAACCTGATGTCGCTGAACGTCGACACCAGCTGGTACACCCGCTACCGCAGCACCAAGAACCCCGACTTCGGAGCCGGCTTCCCGCAGGCGGTGCATATCCAGGACCAGCCCGCGATCCCGCTGAACGACCACGACACACCGCCCGGCACCGGTCAGCCGGTGCCGCCGGTGACCAGGCACGCGCGCCGTATGCAGGCGATCGCCAACGCGGCCGGGTTCCACTTCGCGATGATCGAGCAGGGTGGCTCCAGCCTCTACACCACGATGAGCCTGAAGGCCTCTTCGCTGGAGGTGCTGCGCATCATCGTCTCGATCGGCGGAGTCGAGGTCGACCACTTCGCGGTCTGGCACGACAAGGCCGGAAACGCCGTGGCGCAGCCGCTGGCGGGCGTCACCGACCCCGAGACCGGAACCCACTTCCCTGACCTGAACGCGCGGGACAGCGAGCTGTTCCAGACCAACCTGATCTTCCCGGAGCCCTGCGACTTCCTGGACAAGGGGCTTCCGGCCTGCTCGGTGATCCGACCCTCCACGACGCAGAACTCGGGCGCCGTGGCGGCGGTGCGCGCGCTCACCGCCGACAACCTGTTCAAGGGGCAGACGCCGGCCTTCTTCCGGACGCTGATGCGCCTGGCGCAGGCCGCGGACGCCGCACACCGCACGCGCACGTAAGCGAGGCTCCGCCCGCGTCGCGCCCTGAAAAGCGCGACGCGGGCCGTGCGGTTCGCCGCGCGGCTTTGGGGGGATAACCGTACCGTCGGGCGGCCCCAGCCTTCTACCATTCATGGCATGAATACGGCCGCAAACAGACAACGGCTCGCCAACTTCATCGACCTGGCTCTGAACCCGTGGAGCCTGTACGGACGACCGATAGCAGCGGTGCCCATTCCCCGCAGCGTGCTTGTGACCTGCGGCGAGGAGATGCACGCCCTGGCGGAGGCCCTGCGTGACGAGCGTCGCACCGTGGATGCCGGGACGCTGCGCGAGCTCCGGGAGGTGCTCACGCACGGAGCGTCGTCGCCGCTGTACGACGGCAGCCACCCGATACGCGCGCTGCACACGCTGGTCGCGATCGAGTCGCGCTTCGGCGACGCCACGGCATGCGCCGCGTAGCTGGACGCGCCGGCCGGCCGCCTGCGGCGGGCACGCGAGGGCCGATCTAGGATGCGAACCTGATGCTGGAGCGGCTGGCTCATACGATTCTGCATCACCGCAAGCTGGTCGTGGCGGCCTGGGTGGTTCTGACCGCGATCGGCGGATTCGCGGCGCCGCACGCGGTCGACCGGCTGCTGACGACCTTCTCGATCCCCAGCTCGCAGTCCTACCAGCACAACCAGAAGATCGTCAAGACCTTCGGCAACGGCAGCCAGAACCCGATGGTGCTGGTGTTCCACGACCCGGCCGGGAACGTCACGCAGGCCGCGGGCATCCAGGGCGCTCTCGATGCCGCGCTGAAGGCGAATCCCGGTGCACGGATCAGCTCCTACTTCAACACCGGCGCCGACTCAGGCGTGTACGTCTCCAAGGACGGGCACACCATGTTCGCGGCCATTTACCCGGTCGGCGACAACGGCTTCGGCGCGGGCGGCACGATCGCGGCCACCCAGCAGGCGATCGCCGCGAACGCCCCGTCCGGGGTGCAGGCGTCGGTCAGCGGCCTGGACGCGCTGGAGCAGGCTGCCGGCAACGGCGCCAGCGGTGGCCCCAGCATCCTGGTCGAGGTCGCGATCGGCGCGCTCGGCGCGCTGATCATCCTGCTGTTCGTGTTCGGCACGTTGCCGGCGGTGGCGATGCCGCTGATCGTCGCGTTGGCGTCGATCCTCAACACCTTCACCCTGATCCTGCTGCTCACCTACGTCACCGACGTGTCGGTGATCGTGGAGTTCCTGGTGGCGCTGGTCGGCCTCGGCGTCGCCATCGACTACTCGCTCCTGTTCATCTTCCGCTTCCGCGAGGAGCTGGCCGCGGGCCGCTCATCCGAGCACGCGCTGGTCGAAACGATGACCCACGCCGGCAAGTCGGTGGTGATATCGGGCTCGACGGTCGGCATCGGGCTGCTGAGCATGGTGATCCTGCCGATCCCGTTCATCCGTTCGATCGGCGTGGCAGGGCTGCTGATCCCGATCGTCTCGGTGATCGCCGCCTGCACGCTGCTGCCGGCCATGCTGGCGATCATCGGCACCGGCATCAACCGGGTGCGGGTGATGCCGCGCCGGTTCATCTCGCAGGCCGATCCGGACGTCGGCCCGTGGGCGCGGTGGGCGCGCCTGGTCACCCACCATGCGGGTGTGATGGCCGCGATCGGGATCGCCATCGTGGTGGTGGTGATGATCCCCGCGATCTCGCTGAATCCCGGCGACGCGCTGGCCAAGAACATGCCCGGCAGCGGGCCCGCGATCACCGGGCGCGACCAGCTCGCCGCCGCCGGCATCTCCGCGGGTGCGATCTCCCCGATCGCGATCACGGTGCAGGGTGCCACCCCGAGCCAGATCCCGACGATCGTCGCGGGGGTTGGGAAGTCGGAGGGCATCGCCGGCGCCTCCGCGCCGCGGGGGTGGAGCCGTGACGGCCTCACCGTGATCGAGGCCGTGCCCGCGACCGACTCCGCCAGCTCGGACGCCTACGGCGCGATCGCCACGCTCGAGAACACCACGCTGCCGGGGCTGGAACGGCAGCTCGGTGGTGGTGTCAGCCTCGGTACCGCCGGCGGGCCGCCGCAGTCGCGCGACTTCGAGCACACCGTCTACGACAACTTCCCGTACCTGCTGCTGTTCGTGGTGGTGCTCACCTACGTGCTGCTCGCGCGCGCGTTCCGCTCGCTGGTGCTGGCGCTGAAGGCCGTGATCCTGAACCTGATCTCGCTGACGGCGGCCTACGGCATCATCGTGTTCATCTTCCAGCAGGGCCACGGCAGCAAACCGATCTGGAACATCGACCCGACCGGGGTGATCATCTCCTGGATCCCGCTCATGATCTTCGCGTTCCTGTACGGCATCTCGATGGACTACGAGGTGTTCATGCTGACGCGCATGCGCGAGATCTACGACGACGTCGGCAACACCAACCGCGCCATCGAGCTCGGCCTCGCCCGCACCGGCAAGCTGGTGACCAGCGCCGCCCTGATCCTGATGTTCTCGTTCCTGGTGCTGTCCAGCAGCCCTGGCGTGGACGTCAAGCAGTTCGGCATCGGCCTGGCGGCCGGCATCATCTTCGACGCGACCGTGATCCGCGCGCTGCTGGTGCCGTCGCTGATGCGGTTGATGGGCGAGTGGAACTGGTGGATGCCGCGGCCGGCGGCGCGGGTGCTGTTTCTGCATCCCGACGAGCCGGCCGCCGCGACCGAGTCCTGACCGGGTGAGCGGCTGGCGCTAAGCGCGACGTCGCCACGCGCCGACAGACTACGCACATGGCGGTGATCGCACCCAAGCCCTTCTACCACCCGGCCCGCTACCTGCCGCGGTTCCACTGGGAGCTGTTGGCCTGCGGCGCCCGCGGCCACGTGCTGGCCGGCACCGATGTTCGCGAGGTGGTGGATCAGGACAGCGTGATCGTGCGCGAGATAGACGGCGTGCGCTGGCACCGCTGCCTGCGCTGCGATGCCTGGGTGCCGCTGCCGCCTCCGGCGGCGCCGGAGCGCGACCGGGTGCCTGCCCATGGCGAGATCGAGCTGCCGCTGCGGGGCCGGGCGATGCGCGACCTGATCGTGTTGCGGCTGATCGCGATCGACCGCTTCATCCACTTCATCGTGCTGGCGGCGCTGGCGGGGGCGGTGCTCGTGTTCGCGAACGACCAGGCCCACCTGCGCCGCCTCTACGACACGGCGCTGCGGGCGATCGAAGGCGTCAACAATGGGCCGCTGCCCAGGCATCACGGCCTGCTGGGCGAGGTCGACAGCCTGTTTCACGCCGAACTCGAACACGCTCTACCTGATCGCCGGCGGCCTCGGCCTGTACGCGCTGGTGGAGGGGGTGGAGGCGGTCGGGCTGTGGATGATGAAGCGCTGGGCCGAGTACCTGACGTTCATCGCCACCGGCGCCTTCCTGCCCTACGAGCTGAGCGAGCTCGTGACCGGCCCCAGCGTGTTCAAGCTGGGAGCGACGGTGATCAACCTGGCCGTGCTCGCCTACCTGTTGTTCTCGAAGCGGCTGTTCGGCGTCCGCGGCGGCGTCGCGGAGGAGGAGCGGATCCGCTACTCGGAGTGCGGATGGGATGCGCTCGAGCGATCCACGCCGGAGCTGATCGCGGGCGGCGCCGGCGGTGGCCGGCTGCGGCGTCATCGGGCGACGTAGCTGGCGGCCAGGCGGTTTCGCGTCTCGGCCGCGGCCAGCACGGTCAGGATCGCGAGCACGCCGGCGGCCAGCGCCAGGCACGAGAGCGTGCCGCCGAGCGGCGCCAGCGCGAGGATGGCAACCGCGGCGACCACGCGCTTGCGGCTGACGTTGTGGATCATGCGCAGCCGAAACAGGGTGTGGCCGACCAGGTACAGCGCCGGCCCGCCCAGGATCACGGCCAGCTCCGCGCCCGACGGGGACGCGCCGGGATGTGCGATCACGACCTCGTCCGCGACGGCGACGACGATGATGCCGGCCACGATCGGGATGTGCAGGTAGGTGTAGGCGTCGCGCGCGAGCCTGCCCCTGTCATCAGCCCGCGAGAGAGTCCGCTGCGCGCGCCATCCGACCTCGTCGAAGTACAGCCACCACAGCGCGGCCGACGTCGCGAACGCCACCATCAGCGCAGTACCGTTCGCGAAATCCAGCACCAGCGACGATGCGGTGGCGCCCGTGACGACGATCGACTCGCCCAGCGCGATGATGATGAAGAGCTGGAACCGCTCCGCGAAGTGCGCCGGCTCGATCTCCCACTCGGTGGTCCCGGAGCGGCCCAGCCGGGGCGTCCAGTAACCCACGGACGGTGCCACGTAGTCGACCGCCAGCGCCGCGATCCACAGCCAGGTACGGGCGCCCGACGGCGCGAACCCGCCGGCCAACCACAGCACGCCCGAGGCCAGGCTCCAGGCCAGGATCCGGCGAAAGACGACGTGGAAGGCGTTGTCGCGCGGTGTCGCGTAGACGTTGAAGGCGTTCCGCGCCACCTGCAGCAGGACGTAGGAGCAGGCGAACAGCGGCGCCAGCCTGCCGAAGGCTTCGGGGATGGCGACCGCCATCAGCAGGCTGGATGCCATCACCACCAGCAGCACCAGTCGCACCAGCACCGATTCGGGATCGAACCAGTTGGTCATCCAGGTGGTGTAGATCCAGGCCCACCAGACGACCAGCAGCAGGAACAGCGTCTGCAGGGCGCCGTGCAGCGTCAGGTGATGCAGCAGCAGGTGGCTGAGCTGCGTCACCGCGAACACGAAGACCAGGTCGAAGAACAGCTCCAGCCAGGTCGCCCGTTGCTCCTCGCCGGTGTGCTGGCGGAAGTGACGTGGGCCGTTCACCCGCCGGACCATACCCATCGCCGGGGCCAGCCGGACCACACCTCGTGGCGTGTACCGTCCTTTCGGAGATGTGGCGAAGCGTGGCACTGACGGTGACTCTGGCTGCGGTGGCGGCGGGATGCGGCCTGGGCGGTGGCAGCGGGGCCGGCTCGACCGGCGGCGCAGCGACCGCCGGGAGCACATCGGCCGGCCCGCCTTACCACTCGGTGGTCGTACGCGGCACCCGCTCGTTCTCGACAGACGACCTGGCCGTGCCCCTGACCGTGCACTGCCCGCAGGCCGGGCCGGGTGGCTTCACGCAGGTGCTCAACGACCCGTGGAAGGCCGGCATGCACGGCATTTACCACGGCGCCAACGGCAGTGGGATGGTGTTCGCCGTGGACGACTCCGGCACGGTTCGGATCAGCTGTTGATTCAGCTGATCGGCGCCCCTTTTGACGGCTTCGGTCGTGTCGGGCACCAGGCTCGCGCGGCCGAGGCGCTGCGCGACGCCGGCCTGGAGCGCGCCTTCGGTGAGCGTGAGGTGGAGCGGACCGATTTCGGGTTGCCGGCCCCCGACCCGGGTCGCGCCGCCGGCTCGGGGTTGATGAACGAAACTGCCCTGCTGGCGCTGGTCGACGCGCTTCGCGAGCACGTGGGTGCCGCGCTGACCGCGGATCGCTTCCCGATCGTCTACGGCGGTGAGTGCTCGGTGCTGCTGGGCGCCGTGAATGGCCTGCGCGACCACCACGGCCGTGCCGGCCTGGTCTTCGTCGACGGTCATGAGGACACGACGTCGCTGGACGTATCGCCCGACGGCGAGGCGGCGAACATGGAGGTGGGCCTGCTCCTGGGCATCACCGGGCAGCTCGCGCCCGCGCCGCTGCGCCGCCATCTGCCGGCGCTGGAACCGGCGGCGCTGGCCATGCTCGGCCCGCGCGACCACGCGCTGCGCCGCACACTCAACATTGCAAGCCTGGCTGATCGTGGCGTGTGGCTACGCGGCTACGAGGCGATCGCGGCCGATCCCACCCGGATTGCGCGCGAGGCGGTCGAGCATGTCCGCCGCGCCGCGCCGGCATGGTGGCTGCACACCGACCTTGACGTGCTTGCGCAGGACATCTTCACCGCCGGCCGCGTGCCGGACGACGAGGAGGAGCCTGGCGGCCTCGACTGGGCACAGCTCACCGAGCTCACGGCTGCCGCGTTCGCCTGCGGCGGATGTGCCGGGTGGAGCATCGCGATCTATGACCCGGAGCAGGATCCCGAAGGGACGGAAGCGAGACGGATCGTCCAGTTCGTGACCGAGGTCGCGGGTCCGCTCGGAACCTTTTCGGGGTGATTCGTCCTCTGTAGTGGTAGTGGCGTTGATTGGAGTTGTGGGATCGCAACCCGAGCAGAGGTGGAGGCGGTGTTTCGCTCGCATGGTGGGCTGGTGTGGCGCGCGGTATTGACGACGTCGGCCGGGAGCCGTGAGGTGGCTGATGAGGCGACGGCGGAGGCGTTCGCGCGCCTGTTCGCGTATCGAGAGGGGGTGCGGGATCCGGTGGCGTGGGTGTTCCGCACGGCCTTCGGCGTGGCCGGCAGGGAGCTGGGCCGGCAGCGACGGCTGGCGGCTGGGGATGCTCCGGAGCCGGGAGCGGAGGATCGCTCGGAGCTGCCGTCCGATCTGACCGCCGCGCTGCGGCGGCTGTCGCCGGATCAGCGGGCGGCCGTGTTCCTGCACTACTTCGCCGACCTGCCGCTGCGTGAGGTGGCGCGGTTGTCGGGCGCGCCGGTGGCGACGGTGAAAGTGCGATTGCATCGCGCGCGCCGGCTGCTGCGTGACTCGCTGGTGGTCGGAGGCGAGTATGTCTGAGTCGTGGCGTGATCTGATGCGGCCGGTCGGGGAGGTCGAGCCGTCGATCGACCTGCTGTCTCGGATCCACCAGCGTGAGGCGGAACAGCCCGTCGGTAGGCCGCGCGGGATGCGTCTGCCGCGGTTGACGGGGTGGGTGCTGGCCGGGGTGGGGTGCCTGCTGGTGCTGGGTGTGCTGGCGGTTGCGGCGCACTCGCGTGGCAACACGCCGCCGGCACCCGCTGCACCGCCTGTGTCGGCGGTCAAGCTCGCCGTGCTGCGAAACTCGTTCGTGCCGAAGCAGTTCTTCCGACGCAGCGCGACCGTGGCAGGCGCTTCCGCGACGGTGCAATTCGGACTGATCCGGCCCCAGTCGGCGCTGGCCTCGGACGCGAACCTGGACTCGATATGGACGTCGAAGACACGGGAGGCGGCGCTGCTCTGGAAGTCCGGTGTCAGCGAGACCATCAGCCGGTGGGCGTGCCGCTGCGACCCTGCATCGTCCCTCAAGAAGATGGCGCGGACGCTGCCTCCGTTTCGCTACCTCACGATCGGCGGGTCGCCGGCGGTCGCTGCGCCTTCGGCACCTGGGAAGCGAGACATCATCGGCATCGAGTCCGAAGCGCAGGCCAAGTACGGCGAGCCTGCCAGCGTTGAGGTCGTGCGAGGCGGGCTCAACATCACCCTCTATCAGTACGGCCCGCACGTCCTGCCCGGCCTGATCGCAGCCGCCCGACAGCTGGTCGGTACTGCGGTCTGCGATGGCTGTCCGATTCCGCCACCGTCCACCTGATCGCAGTCGGCCCGCGCGCAGGTTCAAGTTCGCAGCGCTGAGTACACGGCTGTTCGCTCCTTCCAGCGAAAGCACTACAAGCCTTTACAGAAGTCAAAACCAGGCGTAGCCTCCCCACGGCAACGGCTCCAAAGGGGGAAAAATGAGACGAACGGCACTCACGTTCGCACTTGCCATCGCAGCGTTGCTGGCGCTATCCGGCACCGCATCCGCTGCGACCTGGCACGTGTGGCCTGGGCAATCGATCCAGAACGCGATCCGGCACGCGTCGCCGGGCGACACGATCATCGTGCACCGCGGCGTGTACCACCAGAACCTGACCATCCGCAAGAGCCATCTGACGCTGATCGGCCGCCACGCCGTGCTGAAGCAGCCCGCTCATCCGCGCGGCTTCTGCGCGCAGGTGTCGGCGCCTGAGGTGGACGGCATCTGCGTGCTGGGCAAGGTCGACGCGAGCTTCAACCCGCTGCGGCCGACGGTCGGCACCACCATCCGCGGCTTCACGGTGAAGCGCTTCCACGGCGACGGCATCTTCATGTTCAACGTCGCCGACTCCCGGATCATCGGCAACGTGTCAGCGCACAACTCCGGGTACGGCATCGCCGGTTTCGTGCAGCACGGCGGCGCCTACCTGTGGAACCGCAGCCACGACAACGCGGAGCCGGGGCTGTACCTTGGCGACTCGCCGCACGCCGACTACGTGATCGCCCACAACTCGGTGTATCGCAACCAGTACGGCGTGTTCATCCGCCACTCCGCGCACGGCCGCGTGCACGACAACAGGTCCTGGGGCAACTGCGTGGGCATGTTCCTGCTGGACGACGGCGAGCAGGGTGGTCTCCACAACATGACGCTGTGGAACAACCGCGTGTGGGCCAACGACAAGGCCTGCGCCGCCGACGACGAGGGCTCACCGCCGCTGTCGGGCATCGGCCTGCTGATGGTGGGCGCGCGCAGCACGCAGGTCACCCACAACTGGATCACCGGGCAACAAGCCGGGCGGTGACAGCTTCATCTCCGCCGGGCTGGTGCTGGTGTCGGCCAAGATCGGTGGTGGTAGCGGCTTCGATCCGCGCCACGACACGATCGCCAACAACACCATCACCGGCAACTCGCCGCTGGACGTCTTCTATGACGAGTCCGGCGGGGACAATCACTTCCCGGGCAACACCTGCAACACGTCGCAGCCGTCCTGGATCTGCGGCTGATCTGACACAGAGCTGGGGCGCCGGGCGAGAACCGGCGCCCCAGCCTGTTCTGCCGAGGCGGGGCGTTTTGGGGATACTCAGGCGCGATGCTTCAGGATCAAGGCCAACGGGCGACGGTTTGACATCAGCCCTGATCCCGCGCGAGCAGTACGTCGCGCTGGAGCGTTGCGTGTACCTGAACCAGGCGTCGCTTGGCCTGGTTCCGCGCCGTTCGACGGAGGCGATGGTCGATTTCCTCGTCGATGTCGCGCAGTACGGCAACGTGCGGCTATCGGACGTCGCCGAGGAGCGGATCCTCGACGACCTTCGCCAGGCTGCGGCCGGGTTGTTTGACGCGCCGCTGCGGTCGGTGGCGGTCGTGGCAGGAGCGAGTGAGGCGCTCGGTCAGCTCGCGTTCCTGACCGCACAGGCCGGCGGCGAGGTCGTGCTCGTGGCGTCCGATTTCCCCAGCGTGACCTATCCGTGGCTTGTCGCGCACGAGCGGTTCGGCACGGTGGTCAAGTGGGTGAAGGACGATCCAGGACAGGATCTCACGGCTGCCCTCGTCGACGGCATCCAGAGCAGCACCACGGCGGTGTGTTTCAGTGCGGTCCAGTTCGCGACCGGGTCACTGGTCGACGTCGGCGAGGTCGTACGGCGGGCGCACGCGGTCGGGGCGCGTGCCATCGTCGATGTCACGCAGATGGCGGGAGCGATGGCGGTGAGCCTGCGCGCGTGGTCCGCCGACGCGCTCGTGTGCAGCGGGTACAAATGGCTGTCCACACATGGCGGCGTCGCGCTGCTGGCGGTCGCCGACGAGTTGCTGCAGGGCCTGCCGCCGATCGTCGGCTGGAAGGGCGCCCGCCACCCGTTCCAGTTCGATCCCACGACGCTGGCGCTCGCAACCGACGCGCGACGCTTCGAGCTCTCGACGATCGCCTACAGCTCGGCCGCCGGCCTGAGCACCTCGATCGAGCTGTTGACCGGAGTCGGCTTTCCGGCGCTCCCCCGACACGCTGAAGCGCTCGCGCGCGAGCTGGTCGCCGCGACGGCGCCGCACGGCTGGACGCCGTTCCGAGATCTCGACGCGCCCGGCGCCAGCCATCACATCGTCTCGCTGCGTCATCCCACGCTCGCCGCACCAGCGATCCAGGCCCGCCTCGCTGAAGAGCACCAGATCGTGGTCAGCTCGAGAGGGGGCGGCATCCGCGTGTCACTTCATGCGTACAACGACAGCTCCGATATCGACGCGCTCGCCGTCGCCGTGGGCAACGCGAGCCGATAGTCGCATACATCGGTTTGACAGAACGTTGCGGGGTTTATACGTTATGCGGCGCCATCCCTCGAGAAGGAGCCTCAGGTGTCGGGATCCACGGTTCGCGTTGGTATGACCGTTCGTGCGGCACTTGCGGTGACACTGCTCGGGTTGGCGGTAGGGGTGGCGGGAGTTAGCGCCGCGCCCGTTACGTGGCAGGGTGAGTCGATCATCTCCTCGCCTGCGACGGGAGATGGGTGGGAGCCCGCGATCGCGGCCGACCCGTCGACGCCATACGTCTACACCGCCTGGATGCAGTACTCGGGCCCCAGCATCACCATCAGCCAGCGGACGTCAACCGACGGCGGCTCGACGTGGGGCCCGGTCAAGCCGCTTTGTGCGAGTTGCGTGAAGGGGCAGTACGACATCACCCTGGCGACGTCGAGCACCGGCGCTGTGTACGCCACCTACATGCAGGGGAACCACATCTCATTCACCCGGTCGACCGATCACGCGGCCACCTGGTCGGCTCCGCTGAAGATCTCCGCAGGCACCTGGGCTGACAAGCCGTGGATGACCACCAGTGCCAACGGGCAGGACGTCTACGTGATGTGGGCGTCACACGGCAACGTCGACGTCACCTCGTCGCACGACGCCGGTCTCACGTTCTCGACGCCGGTCCAGATCACGAACGAGTCGGGCATCTACTACTACCCGAACGGTGGCACGGTGCTCCCGAACGGGACGGTCGAGATCGTCGCGTCGGAGTATCCTGAGCAGGGCAACACCACCAAGAACACCGGGCCCATCAACATCGTCGCATTCCGCTCCACGAACCGCGGCGGCAGCTGGCAGCGAACGGTGGTGGACACGCTCAACACCGGGGCAACGTTCGCCACCTCGTCGGTGACAACGGTCGCGTCGGACGCGACCGGCACGCTGGTGCTCCTGTACAGCGGCTCAACCAGCGTCGGCGCGAACGGCAAGGTGTACGTGCGCCGCTCGACCGACTCCGGCGCCACCTGGAGCGCCCGGGTCGAGATGACCACCTCAGCGGGCGGCGCCGACGCCACCCAGGTTGCCGCCGCAGGCAAGGCCGCGGGCCAGTTCGTGATCACCTGGATGGACAACCGCGGTGGCGGCTTTAACGTCTGGGAGCGCCAGTCCTCCGACGGCGGCGCCACGCTGGACCGCCGATGCGAAGGTGTCGGATGCGACCTCCGGCGCGTCCTACAAGACAACGGCCGGCTTCGGCACACCGTATGGTGACTACGACACGGTGGCGATCAACTCCGCCGGCAAGGCCGTGGCGGTCATGGGCGAAGGCGACACCGGTCAGATACACGGCGACATCTGGGCGAACAGACAAAACTGAGTGCCCTCAACCGGTCTGGGGAGGCAAGGCAAGATGCTGCAGAAGCGATCGTTGCTGGTGGGAATCGTGGTCGTTGTGGTGCTCGTGGTGGCAGCCCTGATCATCGGACTGGGGCGCAGCAGCGAAGAGCACGAAGGAAAGGGAGATCCGGACAAAGACGTGGCGGGGGCGCGGATCGCGGCCTTCCACCACAAGACGGTGCGTCAGCTGGACGCGCAGGCGGCGGCGACGCCGACGGGATTCGACTCGGAGCGTCTGTGGGGAACCGGCGATGACTGGGAGCCCGCGATCGCGGTCGATCCCAGCTCGTCGTACGTCTACCAGGCGACGACGCGCTACGGCGGGCCGAAGGCCTGCGCCTCGTGTTCCGATCCGGCCATCATCGTGCGCGCCTCGAGCGACGGCGGGGCCACATGGGGCCCCGACACCTACATCTGCGCGTGCAAGAACGTGAAGGCGCAGAACGATCCGCAGCTGGCCGTTGCCAGCGACGGCACGATATATGCCGCGTGGCTGAACGACTATCAGCCGGGCGTGGTGTTCTCGAAGTCGACCAATCACGGGGCTGACATGGTCGACGCCCAAGTCGGTTGAAGGGAAGTCGCTCAGCTTCAGCGACAAGCCGATCATGGCGATATCGCCGACCGGCAAGGACGTCTACATCGCCTTCAACGCGAGCGACAGCTATGTGGTCGCCTCGCACGACTTCGGCGCGACCTGGGGCACCCGGGTCAAGACCAACAGCGACTCCCTCTACTGGTTCGCCGAGGGCGGCGCGGTCGCCCCCAACGGCTCCATCTACTTCTCCGAGAGCGCCGAGAACCAGAGCGCCACCGGCCAGGTGAAGCTGGCGGTTCTCCGCTCCACCAACGGCGGAACGTCGTGGACGACGACCTTCATCGACACATCGGAGCAGCAGCCGGCGTGCACGGCCGATGGCTGCACCAACGACTTCCTGGGACCGCAGGCGATGCTGTCGGTCGACTCGGCCGGCAAGGTGCTGGTCGCCTACACGCTGAACACCACGGCGGGAGCGCCAAAGGGGTTGTACGTACGCACGTCCGCCGACGGTGCAACCTGGAGCGCGCGGCAGCAGCTGAACGGTCTCGGCGATAGCGGCTTCCCGGTCGTCTCTCATGGCCCGACCGCCGGCGACTTCCGCGTTGCGTGGCAAGACAACAGGAACGGCGCGACCGCATACAACACGTGGTACACACGCACCACCAACGGCGGCGGATCCTGGTCGAGCGCGGTGCGGCTGTCAGACCTCGGGTCAGGCGCGCCGTACAAGACGGCCGCCGGATACGCGTTCCCCTACGGTGACTACTTCGAGATGGAGACGGCAGCATCCGGCGTCAACTACGTGATCTGGAGCGAAGGCACAAGCTACGTCGGGCCCGGTGGCAGCTGGTATACCAAGGGACAGTAACGGAATTAGCGGCCGTTAGGCCCAGCGCGCGGCCTACCCGGTGAGCTGGGGGATGTAGGCGGGCGGGAGGGTGCTGCCGAGGCTGGGGTCGGTCGCGGCAGGGCCGACGTAGACGGCGTCGACGATCTTTCCGCCGCTGGTGTAGTCCTTGAGGATCCACCAGGAGAAGCTGACGACCTTGACCTGGCCGCTTCCCTGGCCCGGCCAGTTGTTCGACCCGTCCTGGTTGTTGATCACGACGGGCAGCAGCACCAGCTGGCAGCTGTTCGGCTGGAGCAGTGTCACGCCGCTGCCGAACGTGGCGATCGTGCTCGGCGCCTGAAGGGGGCTGCAGCGGGCGTCGATGCCGGCCGAGGTGGGGCCGGTGTTCTGGCCGGTCTTGGTGTCGATCACCTGGTTGACCGTGATCGGGCAGGTGGTGACGATGCCGCCGGTGATCTGGGCCTGGTAGAGCTGGGCTCCGCCGAGGCCGTTGACGTTTCCGGTCGTGCATGCCGATGTGGCCGTGTCCCAGGCCGGCAGCCGCACGGCTCCGTTGTTGGGCCCGCTGTTGTCGGTGTAGATCTGGTAGGTGGATCCCGGCGTGTAGGTGTTGTTCATGACCGCCCACGGCAGCGCTCCTCCGCCGTTCTGCACCATCGTCGCCTTGGCGGTTGAGACGAGGCTGACGCTGGTCTTGCCAAAGATCTTGGCGAAGAAGGTCTGGGCCTGACGGGTCACCGTCACCTGAATCGTGTCGTTGGGGATGTAGTTCGTGGTCTGCGTGTAGGTCGCGGTATCACCGCTGGCCATGTTCTTCGTGAACTCCGATGACGCGTTCGTCTGCGCGGTCGACCAGTTGACGCCCAGAAACGCCGCACCCGCAAGCGCGGACGCATCCGCCGAGTTCTGCGTCGCTCGCTTGCCCTGCGCCCAGAACCCCACATCAATCGCCAGCGCGCACATCCCAAGCAGGACGACCAGGAAGACCACGAACAACGGCAACGTCTGACCAGCCTGGCCACGATCCGCACGACGGCGGCCGGCCTGCGCTGCGCCTGCGGTTACCTCGGGGGATGTGTGCCGGGGGGCCATGATCTTTGGGTCGACCTGAGAAGTGTCCTGTATGTGACAAGACCCTCAAACCGGCCACATCCTGCGCTGTTGGCGGCAAGATCACCCGTTCAGGTGACCCCGCCGTGCGGCCGCCCCCGCGGCGACCCTGCAGGCCCATCCCCGGCGCGCCTGCCGATGGCGCGACCGGGGGTTGGGCGCGTGCTGGCTAGTGAGCGGCCGGGTGGCTGCCGGCGTTGCCGGAGCCGGCGCTGCTGTGGCCGCCGCTGGCGGTTTGTGCCGTCGACGAGCCCTGGCTGTCATGTCCACCGCTGGCGCCATCGGCAGTACCGGTTCCGCCCTGATCGGAGGTACCCGCCGAGTGGTCGCCGCTCGCCTGGCCAGGAGGATTCCCGGCGTGGCTCTTCCCGCCGCTGGCGGCGGTGGAGATGGTCGCGCCCTTGTCACGGCCGGTCGCGGTCGTGGTCCGCGCCAGGGTCGAGATGGCGGCTCCCTTGCCCTTGCCAGAGCTGGTGTCGCCGGTCGCATCCGTGCCGGTGTCTGCGGTCGCTGCATGCCCAGGTGCGGCGGCGGAGTTTCCGCGGGTGTCGGGATGCGTCCCGGCATGCTGGTTGGGCCCGGGCACGGTCACACCGAGGCCGGCCAGCACACCTTTGGCCGTGTCCTGTGCGGCGCCGGGCAGTGCGCCGGCATAGGCCAGGCCGCTGGTTGCGACCAGTGCGGCACCGGACAGCGCCAGGCTCAGAGCGAAACGGGAACGACGAGATTTCACGGGACCCCTCCTCGGGCGATCAACAGTGTCGGCAGCACCGAGCGCCGCCGTGAATGCCGCCACCGACCGGGCCTGATCCGAAAGCTCGTGATCCAGACCGGGTACCCGCAACGCGTCCATCAGGGACGCGAGCGACTCGGCGCCGCCGTCGACCGGGAGGCCGTCGAGGACACGATCGTCGCTTCGCATATCACGCGGTGAGTGGCTCATCTACCCCGAAGATCGCGGCACCCGTCTGCCGTGTTACACCCTCTGCCGCCAGCTCGTTCGCCAAGCGCTGCAGGCCCCGATGCTGCAGCACCCGGATGGCGCCCGCACGCTTCCCCACGATCTCGGCCACCTGCTCGGCACTGAGCCCCGCCAGCACCCGCAACGCCACCACCTCCGCCTGATCGCGCGGTAGCCGCGCGACGCGCCTCAGCGCGGCATCCAGGGCCAACCGCGCCTCGAGCTCGTCCGGCGCGTCGGCGGGCACACGATCGAACTGCTGCGGCGACATCGGATCCGTTCGCCGCCGCTGCACCTTTCGCCCCGCATCGATCACGCGTCGCCGGGCGATCGTGAACACCCAGGCCCTGAATGCGGACTCATCTCCGTCAAAGCGCCCCAGCCCCCGCGCCACCTCCAACCACACATCCGAGGCCACATCCTCAGCATCGGAGTCGCCAACCGCCACCCGCAGGTACCGCAGGATCCGCGGATGCAGATCTCGCCACAGCAACGCCACCGCCCACTCCTCACCCAGCCGAGCAGCGGCCAGGGCTCCCTGGAACGCGAGCGCATCCAACCGGCTGACCCCACGATCATCCAACCAGGTTCCGCCGTTCAGTGGTGCTTCGCTGTCGCGTTGTGGTGCCATGCGCGTCATCTGGGTCGACGGGCCGGTCGGTCGACCCGCACCGGCTCGTCGCCGGCTCGGGTAGTCATGTTACTTGGTGAGTTCGACGGAGGTGGCGCCGCCGGGGAGTCCGGTGTAGGCGCCGAGAGTGGCGTTGCCGTCGGAGGATGCGATGCTGACGAACTCGCCGGTGACGGTGACCTTCTGGCCGTTGCCGGTGACGCTGGTGATCACGAACCAGGCGAACCCGGTGACGCGTACGTGCATCGACCCGCCCGTCCAGTTGGTGGTGCCGTCGACGTTTTCGATGATCGGGATCAGCACCAGCTGCTTGGAGGTGCTGTCCAGGATGGTGGCGGTGCCGTTGGCGCCGACCGTCACGACCTGGTTGGCGGACTGGAAGTTGGGGATGCGGTCGGTGATGCCCTGGGAGGTGGGGCCTGGGATCGAGCCTGACTGCAGGCCGAGCGTCTCGCCGACGGTGATCGGGCAGGCGATCTCGCTGCCGTTGATCAGCTGGCGGTAGTCGTTGCTGCCGCTGGAACCGCTGCAGCCGCCCTCGTAGGGGATGTCGAGCGCGCCCGACTGGGATGAGCCGTCGTTTGCGATCTTCATCGAGTAGGACGATCCGACCGTGTAGGAGCCGCGCATGATGCCCCACGGCATCACGTTGCCGGTGGACGCGTAGCCGACCACGCTCTCGATCGTCGCGGTCGCGCTGCCCGAGACGGTGACGCCGGACAGCCCGAACACGCGCGTCAGGTAGCCCGGAGCGACCCGCGAGGCGGTGACCGTGACCGAGTCGTTGGCGGTCAGGTCGGTGGTGTTGGTGGTGGTGGTGCTGTCGCCGGCCTTGCCGTTGTTGGTGTACTCGTTCTGCGCCGCCGTCTGCGCGTACGACCACCCGGCCGGAAGCTGGTTGGCGCCGGCCAAGGCGCTCGCATCCGCAGCCGCCTGCACCTGCCGCTTCTGCAGGTACCAGCCACCGACATCGACCACCAACCCGGCCACGCCCAGCAGTGCGACCATGAAGAACATCACCATCGGCAGCGTCTGGCCCGCCTGACCGCGGCGCTTGTGCGCCGGCTTCGGCACGGCAGTCTGGACGGCTGGGTGTGGGAGATCTCTATCGTGGGCCATGGGCTGGCAACGCTCCAATCTGGAGACAGGGTCGACATAAAAGACCCCCGACCCAAGCGGAACCTGCGGTATTGGCTCCGAACCCCCCGCACGGGTGACGGCACCTCACCGGTTGACGGGCCGTGCCGGTGAAACCGGGTACCGCGGCCGCCAGCGCCTCCGCAACCCGGGCGTGCGGAGCCATCCCGAGCACGACGACCTCAGCGGCCGCGAATGAACAGGCACGCACGTCCCGCTTGACGGTCAACGTTTCCTCGCCGCAACTTCTCATACCACGAAGACACTGTCCGCGGCGAAAACCTGCGCTCCCACCAGGTTTCGTGGTCGTTGCTAGTGGATGACGGTCGCGCAGTAGGTCGAGTCAGGGCCGAAGGGGCCACCGCATTGGAGCGTCTGGGCAAACTGGTCGGCTTTGCCGTAGTCCTTGACGGTGGTCGGGTAGTCCACCCCGTAGCTGAACGACCCGTCGGCGTTCTTGGTGTACCACGGGTAGATGCACAGGGGCCCGCCGTAGGCGCTGCAGGTCGATCCGGTTTCGGTGGGATCGGTGATCTCGGCCTTTCCGCCGTAGTCGCTGACGACCGCCCAGGCGCTCGGGTGTGAGCCGTCGGCGAAGGTGACGTTGGTGATGTGGATGGGCGGGCTCTGGTTGGCCCACGCCGGCGCGTCGTAGGAGTAGCAGCCGGCCTCCCCGGGCCAGCAGAACGCGCTGCCGGGACTGGTGAACGGTGAGGTGTGGCCGATCTCCCAGACGAACGCGATCGGCGCGTCGTGCACGAGGCCCCAGCCGAGCGAGTTTCCGATCTTGCTGCGGCTGAACGGCGGCATCATCGGCCCGCTCGTCTTGCTGTTCAGGACGATCAGACCACTCTGCCCGGTCGTCAGGTCGGTGACGCGGATGTGCCAGCCGTCCTTGGCCGCCGTGACGAAGTAGTGGACGTTGATGCTGTCCTCGGCGTGCATGACCAGCGGGGCGTTGGTGCCGTCGCGGGTCAGCATCGCGTTGAACGCGGCCGGTTCGTGGTAGTTCGGCTTCTGCCCGGTGGTGGTCAGCGACCAGACCGGCGAGCAGACGGTGTAGTCCCCGGCCTGCTGGGATAGCACGAAGCCGCCGTTTGGCGTGCAGTTGGTCACCACGGAGTTGGGGTAGAACTGGAGTTCTTCAAACGCCTGCCCGAACAGGCTGTCGGGGTCGGTCACCGGCCCGCCAAACCAGAACGTCGGCCCGACCGCATCCACCGGGAAGCGATTGCCATTGCCCGGCAAGACAAAGCTCCACGTCACGTCCTTGGCCGAGCCGGCCAGGTTCGACAGGGGATCCAGCTCGGGTTCGTCATGCCCGGAGCAGCCGGCCGAATAACTCGGCTCAAACACGCCCTCGATATATGCCGGATGGCGACCCACGCAGCCACCGCCCTGCTTCCCCGCAGCCTGCGCCACGCCGGGCGCAACCGATACCACGATCCCGACCACCAAAGCCAGACGCCATACCCGTGATACGCCGAGCCCTCATCCGATCCCCCTCACACCGCGATGATCCAAATACGCGGCCAGTATGCCCCCACATCCACAGCCCGGCAACTCCCCCCTGTGATCTTCCCCCTGGGCTCGCTTCTTGGTACGGTGATCGCCATTGGGGATCCACGAAGGTTGGGGGAGGCGAGTCGTGTGTCGCGATCGGTCTGGTCGAGTCGTACCTGCGTGCCGCTGCTGCTGGCGGCGGTGACCCTGCTCGGCGGGACCGCCGCGTCCGATGCCGCCACGGCACCGGGCACGCTGGTGCCGATCGGCGGCGACTACAGCGCGGACTCCCTGCAGGGGTTCGCGCGAGTTGCCGCGGAGCACGCGTCCGGCCCCACGGTGGACATCCTCGTCGTTCCGTCGGCGTACGGCACGACGCCCTCGATCGGCGCGAACGCCTCGCTCGCCCAGAAGCGCACCGACCAGATCGCCGCAGCCTGCCGGGCGGTCGTGTCCGACTACCCCGGGTTGAGCGGCTGCTCGGCGACGCTGTTGCCGATCTTCACCCGCGCCGACGCCGAGAACCCCGCCTACGCGGCGCGGTTCGACGACCCCGGCGTCGACGGGGGCTTCATCCTCGGCGGCGACCAGGATCTTGCAATGGAGGCGATCGCCGGCACCCCGCTCGAGACGGCGATGGCGGCCGCATACCGCCGCGGCGTGGTGTTCGGCGGCACCAGCGCGGGGGACGCCGTCGAGTCGCGCAGCATGATCTTCGGGTTCACCGACGCCGGCACCCCGGAGAACGAGCTCGAGCAGGGGTCGGTGCTGGTCTGGTGGGGGGACGACCGCGATCTCGAGCGCGGGCTCAGCTTCGGGTCGACAGCCACCATCCTCGACCAGCACTTCTACCAGATGGGCAGGTTCGGACGGCTGCTGAACGTGGTGGAGCAATCGGACGACCGCTTCGCCGGTTCGAGCGCGCTGGGAGTCGGAGTGGATCTGGCAACGGGGGTGCGCCTGGTCGGGGACAGCAGCCTGTCTGGCGTGTTCGGTGATTCGTCGGTCGCTGTCGTTGACGGCGAGACGGCCGGTGCGACGCATTCGTGGCGCGGCCCGAACGACACGCTGTCGGCGCGCAACCTGCTGACGCACCTGATCCCCGCCGGCCCGTTCTCCTATGACGTGTCGGCCCGGATGCCGTTCGACCACGGTCAGGCCCAGACGTACCGATCGCCGGGGCCGTGGCCGGCCGGTCTGCTCCACGCACCCGGTCCAGGCGTCCTGTTGCTGGGCGGCGGCGTCGCCGACGACCCGACGGGCGCCGTGATGCGCGAGTTCGTCAACCGCGCCGTGTCCGGCGGCGGCTCGCGGATCGTCGAGGTGTTCGCGGGCTATCCGAGCACCGGCGCGTCCAACCACGACGCCCAGCTCTACGCCAAGGCGGCGGCCGATGCCGGCTGGACCGGCGAGATCGACCAGATCGTCTACGGACAGCATGCCCTCGCCAAGTCCGACCTGGCGGGGGCCGCCGGCGTGCTGTTCGTCGGTGGCGACCAGACGGCGCTGGCGGCTCCGGTGGGCGACAGCGCGTTTCGGTCGTTCGTGCGGACGGCGATCGCGCAGGCTCCGGTCGTGATGACCGATCGGGCGATGACCGCTGCCGTCGGCCGGTGGTACTCCGCCGTCGCGGAGCCGGTGAAGTCGACGATCGAGGAGTCAGGCGGTTTCCGAGTTCCGTGCCGGCTTCGTGAAGGTGCGTCCCGGCCTCGCGATCCTGCCCGGCGTGGCGCTCGAGCCGCGGCTGACCGTCGACTACCGGTGGGGCCGGCTCTACAGCCTCACGCGTGCGCATCCCGACACGATCGCGCTCGGTGTCAGCGGCAACACCGCCATCGAGCTTCGACGGCGCGACGGCGACGGTGATCGGCGGGCTGTCGGTGGTGTCCGCCGACGGCCGGACGGCGCGGTTCGCGACCGGGGCCAACGGCGCTCTGGCAGCGTTCAACGTGCTGCTGAACACCTACGCGCCGGGGGATGCGGTCACGGGCTGAACGCCGGGGTTCTTCTCGAAAAATTCACCGGTGCTTCGCCAGATTGCGGCTGCGGAACTGGTAACGTCTCGCCAATCGCTTCGTACCAGGATTGGGGGGTTGTCGTGCGATCTGTCCGGATGCTGCTTGGGTGTGTAGGGGTCTTCGCGTTTCTCGTGGTGCCGGGTGCGGTCGCGCAGGCGCAGCGTAGCGACGCCGTCGGCAGTGGTGTCCGAGGGGGTGCCGCAGTTCGGCCACGTGTTCGTGATCGTGGGCGAGAACACCAGGCTGAACCAGCTGACCGCCAAGCACACGCCCTGGCTGGTGAAGACGTTCAAGCCGGATGCCGCATGGCTGACCGGCTACCGCGCCACCGGCCACTTCTCCACCGGCAACTACATCGCCATGACGTCCGGCCAGTTCACGCGCTGCGAGCAGCTCGACAACCCGCCGTCCGAGTGCCACCAGGGCGTCGACAACGTGTTCCACCAGCTCGACGTCGCCGGCCTGCCGTGGCAGGAGTGGAACGAGTCGATGCCGTCGCCGTGCTATCTGACCGACTTCGGCGACAGCTCGACCTTCAACAGCTACCGCGTCAAGCACAATCCCGCCGTCTACTACGACAACATCGAGGGGCCCGGCGGCATCTTCGACGCGGCCAACCCGTCGGCGGAGTGCAACTCGAACGTGATCGCCACGGGCGGCACCGGGCCAAACGACACCTCCGCTCTGAACGCGGCGCTGGCCAGCGGCGCCGTCGGCCGCTTCAACTACATCGTGCCCAATCAGTGCGAGGACGCGCACGACAACTGCACCGGCTCAGGTAACCGGCTGCTGCAGTTCGACGCGTTCGTCAAGCGCGAGGTGCCGAAGATCGAAGCGTCGCCGGCGTTCGGGTCGAACGGCCTGGTCGTGATCGTCTTCGACGAGGCGACGGCGAGCACGCTTTACCACGACGGCGGCCCCGTGCTGTGGGCCGCGCAGGGACCGCAGGTGCAGCCGGGTGTCTACGGCGGCGCGTTTACGCACTACAGCTTCCTGCGCACACTGGAGGACGGGTTCCGGTTGGACGGCTACCTCGGCTTCGCGGCCGGGGCGCAGCCGATCAACACGATCTGGAAGTGATGACTACGAAGACGAGCCCGGTGTCGGTCGACGACACCGTGGCTCGCATAACGAAGCTGCTGGAGTCGAAGGGCGTCAAGCTGTTCGCGGTGATCGACCACAGCGGCGAGGCGCGGGCGGCGGGTCTCGAGCTGCGCGAAACCAAGGTCGTGATCTTCGGCAATCCGGCCGCGGGAACGCCGGTGATGGCGGCCGCGCCGCTGGCCGCGCTCGACCTGCCGCTGAAGGTGCTGGTCTGGGACGACGGCGGCCAGACACGGCTCAGCTACACGGGGCCGGATGAGCTGGCCGCCCGTTACGGGCTCAGCGACGAGCTGGCGTCACGGCTCGCGGCCATCGACGCCGTCACGGAGGCGGTGATACAACAGTGAGCCACGGCGACCGCCTCGCGGCGGTGTCCCCTACTTCGACTCCGGGTGGGCGCCCGTGCGGGCGTGGATTGCTTTGGTCAGGTTGAGGATCTGGTTCGAGAGGTCGAGCAGCTCCTGGTTCTGCTTGTCCTCCTCCTGCACGGTCATCCACTGCTGGCCGGCGATCACCTGCCGCTTCGCGTCCGCTCGGTTCTGGCTGATCATCACGAACGTGGAGAGGAAGATCGCTTCCAACGACACGATCATCGTCAGCAGCCCATACGGATAGCCCTCGACGCCGAAGCCGATCCAGCATCCGAACCAGATCAGGTGGATGTAGACGAACAGCATCGACCCTGCGAACGTCGTGATCTGGTCGGCGATCCGGTTCTGGACGCTCGCGGCTCGCTGCTCGGCATGCTCGACCAGCACCGGGTTTGGCTCGATCGGCAGGTGTATTGAACGCTCGGGGTGGAGAGCGTTCCTGATGGTCGCGTTTCTCATGGTCAGGCCCCTTCGGAAGAAGTCCGCGATCCCGCCGCGATGCAGGCTGGATCCTCCGGCTCAACACTACCGTCGAACATGCGCGCGGCCCACGCCCGGCTAGGCTCTGGCGCACACACGTCAGCCGAGGTGATCGTGGTCAAGCCAGTCGAGTTCGCCGAATACTTCGCACCGACTCCGATCCCGTTCTGGACCACGCTTCAGCAGGTCGGCGTGACCAAGGTGATCTCGGAGCTTGAACCGCGCTCCCGACGGCATGCACGACGACACCGGCGATCGCCCGTGGGACGTGACTCCGCTGGCCCGGATGCAGCAGCTTTACGCCGACGCCGGGCTCGAGCTGGTCGGCATCGAGGACTACCCGCCGATGGATCGCGCTCGCACCGGCGCCTCGGGGGCCGACGAGGAAACCGAGTGGTTCTGCGAGCAGATCCGCAACATGGGGACACTCGGAATTCCGATGCTCTGTTACAACTGGATGCCGGGGGCGAACTGGGTGCGCACGAGCACGATCGCCCGCGGCCGCGGCGGCGCGTTGGTGACGGCGTTTCGCGCCGACGCCCTGCCGGCCGACCAGCCCATGAAGGTCGGGTCACCCGATGACGAGCAGCTCTGGCGCGCGTTCGAGCGGTTCATCAGGGTCGTGGTGCCAGTCGCCGAGAAGGCCGGAGTGCGCCTCGCGTTGCATCCCGACGATCCCCCGATTCCGCGGTACCGCGGCGCATCCCGGATCATGATCTCGGTCGAGGCCTTCGAGCGCGCGCTCGCACTCGCCGACTCCGAGGCAAACGCAATGTGTTTCTGCCAGGGCAACATGACGCTCGTCACCGATGACGTGCCCGCGGCGATCCGCCACTTCGGCGACGAGGGCCGGATCGCGTTCGGGCACTTCCGCGACGTCCGCGGCGTCCCCGAGAGCTTCGAGGAGACGTTCCACGATGAGGGCCAGACCGACATGCGGGCCTGCATGGACGCGTGGCACCGGATCGGCTTCGACGGCGTGCTGCGGCCCGACCACGTGCCGACGCTCCACGGCGAGGCCATGGACTCACCGTCCTACGCGCTGCTCGGTCGCCTGCATGCGATCGGCTACATGCAGGGCCTCCGCGAGGCCAGCGTGCACAACGTCGCGGCCGCTGACCGGGCGGAGGCGGCCAACCCGGTCTAGCGCGCATGCCCAAGGCGCTTCGGACTGTCGTCGACCGGGACCTGCCGCCCCTGCAGGTGGCGGAGCGACGGCTGGCCGATCTGGCTCGCCAGCGGCGAAACCGGCTGGTCGCGGCCGTCGTGCTGGCCCTGCTGGCGGTCGCCGTGGGGCTGGCCTACCCGCAGATCGGGATCGCCCTGGCGGTGGGGGCGATCGCCGCGCTGGTGGCGGCGGCCGCGGCGCTGATCGAGCGGCGGGGGCTGCTGGCCAACCTGATCCCTGTGCGCGGGGCCTACCGGATCGAGTCCGTTTCACGGGCCGGTCGTCGATTCGCCAATCCGGGCCGGAGGCAGCGCCTGGCGCAGTCGCTGCGCGTCGCCGTCCGTGATGCGGAGGACGGGGCGCCGCACACCGCATACACCGTGGCGCCGCTCGGGGAGCGCGTGCTGGAGCGCCGCGAACGGCTGCTGGCCCTCGCCGACGCTCTCGACGGCGACGAGGCCGACCTGCAGTCCGCCGGCGTCGTGATCGTCCATCGGCTGCTGACGAGGCCCGGCCACTCGCCGCTCTACAACCCGGACCTTCCGGAGTCACGGCTGGACGATCTGCTGCAGCGGGTCGAGGCCTGCCGAGGTGGTCAGATCACGCCGTAGGTGCGGAACGCCTCCCACACCGGCATGCCCTCGGCAAGCTTGCTGCGGACGAGGTTCTCGCCGGCCACCTTCTCCTCGGCCCTGGTGATCACCTCGTCGGCGACCGCCGCCGGTATCACGACCACCCCGTCGTAGTCGGCCAGCAGCAGGTCGCCCTGCTCGACCTGGACGCCGCCGCACTCGATCGTGCCGCCCACACTCTCGACGTCGATCCGCCCGAGCGAGTCGTGGGCATTGATGCCCGCAACGAAGGTGGGGAACTCCATCTCGATCAGCTGCAGCGTGTCACGGGTGAAGCCGTCGACCACGATGCCGCGGGCGCCCCGGTAGCGCGACGCGGTGGCGAGCAGCTCGCCCCAGTACGACCCCTTCACCGTCGAGACGACCATGATGTCGCCCTCGCGAAGCGCGTCGACGGCCTGCAGCTCGCCGCGGTAGTAGTCGTCCGGATCGGCCGGCGGGGAGCTCACCTCGACGGCGCTGACGGTGGACGCGAACCCGGACATGCGGGCCTCCCGGTAGAGCGGCCGGATCCGCGGGTGCATCACGTTCGAGCGAACACCGACCTTGTCGAGACAGTCGGCGACGACCGCGGGGTAGAGCCCGTCGAGCCGGTGAAGCAGCGCCGTGCGCCGTGTATCGTCCCGTGGTTGATCGTTCAAGGGGAAACCAGTGTACCGACGGCCGCGGCAGGGGTCAAGGCTGGGTTCCGCGACCCTTGACACCGCCGGGAGCGTCGGAGAGACTACGCCGTACTTGAACGATCAAGCCAGCAGTGGAAAGGGGTAACGCATGGCAACCGACCACGCCGCGGCGTCGCAGTCCCATTTCGCCCGCCGCGCCACCGGCTTCGTTCGGGACGTAAAGGTGAGTGATGCCGTCATCTTCAACGTCCTCCCGGCCTGTCCAGGTCTGGTCATGGCCGTCTCGATCTTCTGGGTGCTGACCGCGTTCTCCGGCGTCAACGTCTATGCCTGCATCGTGATCACGGCGATCTGTTCGTTCCTCATCTCCGGCGCCTTCGGGCTGCTGTCCCAGATCATGCCGCGCTCGGGTGCCGACTACATCCTGATCTCTCGATCGCTTCATCCCGCACTCGCGGTCGGATCCAGCATCCTCATCGGCGCGTCGTCGATGCTGGCGATGGGCTACTGGGGCGTCTTCACGGCCAAGATATGCATCGGCCCGATGCTGACGATGGTCGGCGTCGCCGCCGACTCGAGCACGTTGCAGTCGTGGGGCGGCACCATCGCCTCAAAACCCTGGGACATGCTGGTCGGGTTCGGCGAGATCGCGCTGCTGGCCCTGATCATGGCCTACGGCATGCGCTTCATGATGCGCGTGCAGTTCTGGCTGTTCGCACTGGGCATGGGCGGGTTCGTGGTGGCCGCGCTGACGCTCCTGACGACGTCGCGGTCGAGCTTCATCAACCACTACAACGACTACGCGCAGCCCTTCACGCACAAGCCCGACAGCTACCACTACTTCATCGCGCAGGCGAACAAGGCCGGCACCAACCTCAGCACGACGACCGACTGGCACAACACGATCGTGGCGTCGGGGGCATTCATCGCCTTCGGCGTGTGGGTCTGGTTCTCGACCAACCTGGCGGGTGAGATCCGTCAGGCCGGCACCCGCAAGAACTGGTACTCGATGTTGGCCGGCCTGGCGATCACCTTCGGCTCGATCCTGATCATGATCGCGCTGCTCTACCACACGATCGGCCAGCAGTTCCTGACCGCCGTCACCGCCGTCAGCGGTGACCCGACCGTCTACACGCTGCCCAACTCGCCATGGTGGATCACCCTGGTGGCGGCAATCCACACGAACACGCTGTTCGTTGCCTTCCTCGGCATCACGTTCGTGTGCTGGGCGCCGCTGATCGTGTACATCCAGATAGTCCAGCCGGTGCGTGCGCTGTTCGCCTGGGCATTCGACCAGGTGATCCCGGAGCAGATCGCGCAGATCAACGAGCGCACGCACACCCCGGTGCTGCTGCTGGGCGTGATCGCGGTGGCGTCGCTGCCGTTCCTGTATGCGGCCGCGTACACGACCAGTTTCTTCAAGTACATCGCGCTGTCGACGATTGTGGGCTTCCCGACGTTCGTTCTGGTCGGGATCGGCGCGATCCTGTTCCCGTACAAGAAGAAGGCCGCCTACGAGGCGTCGGTCTCGAACGTCAGCTTCCTCGGCGTGCCGCTGATGGTGTTCTTCGGTATCGGCTCGATCGTGGCCGGGCTGTTCGGCGCCTGGTTGTGGCTCGAGTACCCGCAGCTGGGGCTGCCCGGGGCCGGCAAGAGCCTGGCGGACCAGCTGTTCACGACACCCGGTAGCGGGGGCCTGGCCCTGATTGCGGCCTGCCTGATCGCGGGCGCCATCATCTTCTACCTGGGCAAGGCCTGGCGGAAGAGCCAGGGGATCGACCTGTCACTCAACTACCTCGAGATCCCTCCCGAGTAGCACCGATTGGGATTGTTCAAGCGCAAAAAGGAGGCGGAGGGCGATGATGCCCTCCGCCTCTACTACGCCTCCGACATCCACGGCACCGAGGTGCTGTGGAAGAAGTTCCTGAACGCGCCGAAGGTGTACGACGCGCGGGTGCTGGTGATGGGCGGCGACATCACCGGCAAGGTCGTGATCCCGATCGTGCATGAGGAAGACGGCACCTGGTCGGCGCGCCTGTTCGGCGGCCGCCAGCAGGCCCGCGACGAGGCCGAGCTGGATGGGCTGGAACGCCGGGTGCGCGGGAACGGCATGTACCCGTACCGCACCACCCACGCCGAGGTCGACCGCATCGCCGGCCTGCCCGAGGAGGAGCGGGAGCAGTGGTTTGAGTCGGTCATGCTGCACACGTTCGGCGAGTGGATCAAGCTGGCCGACGAGCGGCTCGCCGGCACCGGCATCCGCTGCTTTGTCATGCCCGGCAACGACGATCCACAGGCGCTCGAGGACTGCATCCGGCAGGGCGTCTATGTCGAGAGCTGCGACGAGGCGGTGGTGGAGTTCGACGGGTACACGATGCTGTCGCTGGGATACTCGAACCGCACGCCCTGGGACTCGCCGCGCGAGCTGGACGAGGATCAGCTGTACCAGCGGATCCACGATATGTCAGAGCAGGTGCCGGACATGAGCCGCTGCGTGTTCAACCTGCACGTGCCGCCCTACGACTCGCGGCTCGACACGGCCGCCGAGCTGGACGAGAACTTCAAGATGGTGCTGATCGGGAAGGAGCCGCACATGATCCCGGTCGGCTCGACCGCGGTGCGGCAGGCGATCGAGGAGTACCAGCCGCTTGCCTCGCTGCACGGCCACATCCACGAGTCTCCCGCGGCCAACCGGATCGGCCGCACGCTTTGCATCAACCCGGGCAGCGACTACCACACGGGCCGTATCGCCGGCTGCCTGGTGACGCTGCGGGGTGACCGCGTCGTGCACCAGTTCGTCACGGGGTAGCGCGTTCGTCAGCGGTCGGCGACGACCGGGATGTCCAGGAGCATGCAGAGCCGCTCCAGGTCGTCCGCGTGGTCGCCGTGTACGGCCGCGAAGTGCTGGGACTGCACGTGGTCGAGGATCGAGCGGACCTCTCCGTCGGGGATGAAACGGAGGCTCGGCAGCGGCCCAGGGACGCTCATCTCCTCCCACGCCGGCGGCTCGACGCCCTCACCCGCAACGACGTGCATGCGGTAGCCGTCCGCCGTGTCCGCCTCCGCCAGGCACGCCAGCGTCAGCCGGCCGGGCCGCATGCGGGAGCACTGGGCAACCCCGACGGCCGCGCCTGTGGCAACGCTGCTGACCGGTTTCACGCGCGGCCGCCCTTCCACCCAGTCGTCGGGCACGTACCCGTCGACGCCGAGCAGGATCCAGTCAGGATGATGCTCGTAGTGCTCGAGGAAGGAGGGCGTCGAACCCGCCAGCGACCGCAGCATCAGCTGCGCCGTCAGGTTCAGCATGTCGTTCTCGTCGATGTACGGCACGCCCGCCGATGCGACCAGCGACGACGCCAGGTTGTGGGTCGTGTCCAGCAGCAGCGACACGCCCTCGACGCTCTTGTAGGAGAACGCGTCGAAACCGCGTTCGTTGCAGATCCGAAGCGTTGCCAGGGCGAGCCGCACCGACCGGCGCAGCACGTCCGGCGGGATCGGCCCGAACGGCTCGTCCCACGAGGCGGCCAGCCGGGCCGCCTCGTCCTCGACGGCGCCGGGGTCGAGCTCGTCCTCGGCCTGTCGCAGCTGCAGCAGGTCGATCGACTCGACCTCGGGGCCGATCCGGCCGCGCAGCCGGGTGACGTCAAACGGCGTCGTGTAGAGGCCCATGTCGTGCGCACCCGCCATGCCCAGCCGCGCGGATTGCAGCTGCCGCCGGGCGCGCGCGGCGCGGGCCATCGAGACCACGCCGGCCGTGTCCATCGGCGTATCGGGCGCGTTGAACAGGTAGTCGAAGCGCATGCCGAACCGCTCCAGCGGATAGCGCAGCCCGGTCGAGCCGGCTCCGGCGGCGGGGGAGATGAGGACGTCTCCCTCCGTGCGCCCGCCGTAGCTGTAGAGCAGCGCCGGGCGCTCGCGGAAGGCGAGCGCCACCCGCGCCGCCGCCCGCACGTCGATCCAGTTGATCACGTTCAGAATCAGCAGATCCCAGTCGGCGGCCGACAGCTCGGCGACCGCCCGGTCGACGTCATCCGGGTGCGTCACCGGGTCGGTGCGAACCAGCGTGATGCCGGCGGCGCGCAGCTCGTCCTCGGCGCGGCGGGCGATCCCGTCGAGCCGGTCGCGCTCGTACATGCTCGAGCCGAGCGGTACGTGGGCGGCGGTCAGCCCGTCTCGGTCGGTCACCAGTCCGCCACCGAGCCGTCGGGATGGAAGTAGCGCATCAGCGGCTCCTGCTGGAACGGGTGCTTCGCGGCCTCCTTCTCGTCGACCTCGATACCGAGGCCGGGCGCGGTCGGAAGCTGGGCCGTGGATCCCTCGAACGGCAGCGTCTGGGAGAGCACGTCGAAGCGCCACGGGACGTCGGCCCGCCAGGTCTCCTGGATCAGGAAGTTCGGTGTCGCGAACGCGACGTGCATCGAGGCCGCGTGGCCGATCGGCCCGGTCGACGAGTGCGGGGCGAGCGCGGCGTGGTAGGCCTCGCCCATGGCCGCGATCCGGCGCAGCTCGGAGATGCCGCCGCAGTGCACGGCGTCCGGCTGCAGCACCGAGCAGGCGCCCAGCTCGAGCAGCTCGCGGAACGGGTGGCGCGTGCAGAGGCGCTCTCCGGTTGCGATCGGCACCGTCGTGCGGCGTGCCAGCTCGGCCATCGACTGGGGATGCTCGGGTGGGCACGGCTCCTCGAAGAACCAGGGCCGGTACGGCTCCAGCACCGTGAAGTACTGCACCGCCATCATCGGCGAACAGCGGCCGTGCATGTCGACCATCAGCTCGACCCCGTCCCCGGCCTCCTCGCGCACGGCCGCCATCACGCTGTCCGCGTGGCGCAGCGCCTCGATGCCGTCGACGCGGCCGGTGCGGGGGATCACGACCTCCAGCTTGATCGCGTCGAACCCGAGCTCGAGCGATTCGCGGATCTTCTCCCGGGCCTCCTCCGCCGAGAGGGTGTGGTAGACCGAGACCATCTCGCCGCCGCCGAGGTGGTCGTACAGCCGCACCGTGTCGCGCACGGCGCCGCCCGAGCAGCTGGTGCACCGGGGCGCCCAGCGCCTTGCCGGCGATGTCCCAGCAGGCGTGCTCGATCCCGCTCATCGCCGAGCACTCGACCATCCCCGGCCGGAAGAAGTGCTGGCGGTACATCATCTGCCAGATGTGCTCGACCCGGCGCGGGTCCTCGCCGACCAGCAGCGTGCGGTAGTCCTCGACGCAACCGACCACCGCGCGCGTCTTCCACTCGACGGTCGACTCGCCCCAGCCGACCAGACCCTCGTCGGTGCTCAGCTTGACGAACACCCAGTTGCGCATCTCCGCGTGCACGACCACCGTGTCGATCGCTGTGATCTTCATGGCAGCCGGTACCTCGGCGGGCGCTCGCCGGCACGCACGATGCAGGCACGGCCGCCTCGCAGCAGCCGCTGCACGTGGCCGTACACCGCGAACATGAGGTTGACCGGATCGGCGCCGAACGGGCCCAGCCGCTGGTCGGCGTGCGCGCACAGCTGCGCGAGCGTCGCCGGCGTCTCCAGCCGCTCGAGCAGGGCGCCGTCCATACGCTCCACGAACTCGCGGCTCTCGCGCAGGAAGGCCCCGATCTCCGGCCCGCTGCGGGCCGGCCAGTGTCCGGAGTGCATCTCCCGGGCGTTCAGCATCTCGATCATGTCGATCGTCTCCAGGTAGGGGTCGACGTCCTCGTAGGTCGGGGGCAGGGCCGGGGAGCCGTCGGCGGCCGGGCACATGCTCCCGTGCACCGCGTCCGAGGTCAGCAGCAGGCCGGCCGCCGGCTCGTGGGCGATCAGGTGCCCGGCGGAGTGCCCGGGGGCGTGGCGGACCACCAGCCGGCGGTCGCCGACCGCGAGCGTCTCGCCCCCTGCCAGGCCGACCTCGACCGGCGCGGGCGCGCCGTAGTTGGCGCGCATCCACAGCTCGCCGGCGGGGCCGTAGCCGAGTCCGTGCTCGGCCTGGTATGCGCCGTAGCGGTCGGTGACCAGCCGCTCCGGCTCCGACACCATCATGCGGTCGGCGAACCCGCAGGCCGCGATCGCGTTCGGCAGCTGCTCGCGCAGGCCGGCCAGCCCGCCCTGGTGATCGAGATCGGGGTGGGTGACCAGCACCAGCGTGACCTGCTCCGGGGCGATGCCGAGCGACCACAGGCCCGGCATGATCACGTCACGAGGCGTGGTGGCGTCGCCCGTGTCGACGATCAGCGCCTCGTCACCGTCCAGGACCACGTACTGATAGAGGAACCTCGACCCGAACAGCGATTCCAGCCGCCACGTGCCGGCGGCGATCTCAGTTACGGTCATCGGTTCCAACCTCCCCGCACCAGTCGATCGCCAGCCGCACGAACGCTTCGCTGAGCGAGTACAGGTCGTCGATCAGCACCCACTCGTCGGGCGCGTGGGCGTTGCCGCCGCGCGGCCCGCAGATCACGACCGGCGTCGCGTCGACCGCGAAGATGAACGCATCACAGGCGAACGGCGCCATCGCCGGGGCAGCGTCCGGAGTCCCCAGGGCGGCGCGCATGCGCTGCACGATCGGGCTCTCGGCCCCGACGTCGGCCGCCTCCAGGAACCGCGTGCGCTGTTCCCAGTGCACGTCGATGCCCTCGGGGACAACGGCGTCCACGGCCGCTCGCAGCTCGGCATCCACGGCGGCGCGATCGGTGCCCGGGGTGATCTCGGCCCAGAACTCGAGCACCCCGTCGCCGGGCAGTCCCTCGGCCGTGCCCCATGGCAGCTCCTCGCCCGAGCGCAGCAGGTACTGGAGCAGCGGCGCGTCGCGCGGCAGGTCGTCGAGCGCGGCCGAGATGCGGGCCAGCGTGGTCAGCGCGCCCGGGCCGCCGTCGCCCTCGAATCCCATCCCCAGCGCTCCGCCGGCCACGTTCAGCCGGTACTGGATGCCGCCGCGGGTGGCGTGGCAGACGGTCATGCCGGTGGGCTCCGAGAGCACGGCGCCGTCGGCGTGGTGCCCGCGCAGCCGTGCAGCCAGCGTGCCGTTGGCGCCGCCGAACTCCTCGTCCACCACCGATTCGACGATCAGGTCGCCGGCGAGCGCGACGTGACACTCGGCGAGGCAGCGGGCCGCGTGCAGGGCGCAGGCGACGCCGGCCTTCATGTCCCACGCGCCGCGGCCGTAGAGGCGGCCGTCCTCGACGTCCCCGTCCCAGAACCCGTGCGACCCCTCGCCCAGCGCCGGCACGACGTCGACGTGCCCGGACAGGAGCAGCGAGCGGCCGCCGCCCGCGCCGCTGCGGCGGCCGACCACGCACGGGCGGCCCTCGTAGCTGCGTCCCGGCCACCACAGCGGATGGGCGACCGCGGCCCCGACCTCGTCCGGCCGGAACACGTCGACCTCGGCGCCGGCCTCGTGCAGGCGCGCCGCGACCAGCTCCTGGCAGGGCCCTTCGTTCCCATCCGGCGGGCGGTTCTCGCTGGCGAACGCGACCAGCTCGCGGGTCAGCTCGACCAGGTCCTCGCGGTGGCTGCGGAGCCACTCGTCGGTGCGCTCGGCGCTCCACATTGAACGATCAAGTAAACCACACTAGACTGGCCCGGTGGACCCCGAGCAGCTCTCGGCGATGCTGGCGGAGGTGGGCCTGAGCCCGCCGGCCCGGGACTGGCCGGAGTCGGGCGGGCGGTTCGAGGACGGCCGCCGCCACCGCATCGAGATCGCCAGCGTCGAGGGCCCCCGCGTGCTGCGCGCTGTGCTGGACGAGGCCGACCGGCAGGGCGTCGGCGTGCAGCGGGTGTCGCAGGGCTCGGGGGTGATGATGTTGTCCGACGAGGAGCTGGATGAGATGGCGGCGCTCGGCCACGACCGGGGCGTCGAGGTGTGCCTGTTCCTGGGACCACGCGGCGGCTGGGACACCGGCGGCCAGGCGCTGGTGACCGAGGCAGCGGCCGGCGTGGCCCGCGGGGCGGAGGCGGTCGAGGCCTGCCTGGCCGAGGCTGACCGCGCCTGCGCGCACGGCATCCGCAGCCTGCTGGTGGGAGATATCGGCGTGCTCGATGTGCTCGCGCGGCTGCGGACCTCGGGATCGCTGCCGGCCGACCTGCGGTTCAAGACCTCTGCGGTGCTGTGCGCCGCCAACCCCGCCACCGCCGCGCTCTATGACCGGCTCGGGGCCGACACCATCAACGTCGCCACCGACCTCAGCATCGGCATGCTGGCAGCGATGCGCCGGGTGACGGAGCTGCCGCTCGACCTCTACATCGAGTCGCCCGACGACCTGGGCGGCTTCGTCCGCAGCTACGAGGTGCCGGACATCGTGCGAGTCGCCGCGCCGGTGCATCTCAAGTTCGGCCTGCGCAACGCCCGCTCCGTATATCCCAGCGGCATCCACCTGGAGGAGGTGGCGGTCGCCCAGGCGCGCGAGAAGGTGCGCCGCGCGGCGCTGGCGGAGCGGCTGCTGCGGGAGCTCGCGCCCGGCCTCGGTTAGATGATTGATTCCACGTCCCCGCGGTGTGCGTTGACCCCCGGTGCTGCGGTCGGGAACCGGCGCATCGCGGCGTCCTCGGTCGGGCCGATATTCCCGATATCGGCCCTCCCTTGATCCTTGCGCTGCTTGCTTACCGACCGCTCAGGACATCACGGCGACGTGGAATCAATCATCGGGCCATCGGCACGCCCGCGCTGAGTCCGCCGTCGGCGATGAAGGGGGCCGCGGTGCAGAAGCTGGACTCGTCCGAGCACAGGAACAGCGCCACGGCCGCGACCTCCTCGGGGCCGCCGATCCGGCCCAGCGCGTGCATGCGACCGGCCTCGGCGCGGGCGGCGCCGGGGTCGTCCTGGATCTCGAAGTACCGCTGCGCCATGCCGGTATCGATGTAGCCGGGGCAGATGCAGTTGCAGCGGATGCCGTAGCGCCCGTTCTCCAGCGCGATCGACCGCGTCAGGTTGATGACCGCGCCCTTGGCGGCGCAGTACGCGCCCAGCGCGGGCTCGACCCAGAACCCGTTCACCGATGCCATGTTCACGATCGAGCCGCCGCCCAGCGCCCGCATGCGGGGAATGGCGGCACGGGCGCACAGGTAGACGCCCTTCAGGTTCACGCCCATCACCATGTCCCAGTCGTCGGGAGGCGTGTCCTCGACCGTCCGCTCGTACTGGACGGCGGCGTTCGAGACGATCGCGTGCGGGCCGCCGTGCCGCTCGGCGGCCGCCATCACGGCCTCGACCTGGCCGGCGTCGGAGACATCGCAGACGTGCGCCTCAGCCCGCCCACCCGCCGCCTCGATGCCCGCCGCCGTCGCCTGCGCGCCGTCGCCGTCGATGTCCGCGCACAGCGTGAGCGCCCCCTCGGCCGCCAGGCGCTCGGCGACCGCCCTGCCGATGCCCGTCCCCGCGCCGGTGACGACGCAGACCTTGTCCTGCATGCGCACGTGACTGCTCCTTTCGATGTGGGAGCGGCCATCCTCTCCCTCTTTGACGATCAAGTAAAGTGGGTGGATGACGGGCACGATTCGCAGACGGCCCACGATGCGCGACGTGGCCGAGCAGTCCGGCGTATCGGTGCAGACCGTTTCCAACCTGGTCAACAACCGCCTGCGGCAGATGTCCGAGGTGACGCGGCTGCGGATCGAGGAAGCGATGGCCGAGCTCGGCTATCACCCCAACCTGACCGCCCGCGGACTGCGCTCGGCCCGCACCGCCACGATCGGATTCCTGCTGCTGGATGAGGGCGCGCGCTACCTCGCCGACCCGATGACCGATCAGGTGATCGCGGGCGTCGGCGATGTCGCCCGCGACCGCGGCTACAGCGTGCTGATCCATGCCGGCCGGCCGGGCCCGCCCGACAGCGGCCTGCTCAAGCCCGTGCTGGAGTCGCGCGTGGACGGCGCGCTCCTGTTTCTGTCCGGCCCGCGCGAGCAACGTGCCTGGTATCCGGCGCGGGCAGCCGAGCTGCACGTGCCGGTGGTGCTGCTCGAGGAGCCACGAGGCGGGGGCGGAGCGGCGCAGATGTCGGTGCGGGCGGACAACCGCTCCGGCGCGCGGCGGCTGGCCGAACACCTGATCGAGCGCGGCCACCGCCGGATCGCATTCATCGCCGCGCACCAGCCCTGGCCGATGCTCGAGCAGCGCCACCGCGGCTACCACGACGCGCTTGCCGCCGCCGGCATCGCCGCCGACCGCGCACTCGAGCTGTTCGAGGGCACCTGGGACACCGCCGAGGCCGCGACCATGGTCGACCGCCTGCTGTCCATGGGCGACCCGCCCACCGCCATCATGGGAGGCAACGACCTGCTCGCGATCGGCGCCATGCGGCAGGCCCGCGCGCGTGGTCTGCGCGTCCCGCAGGACCTCGCCGTCACCGGGTTCAACGACTTCGCGTTTGCCGAGTTCGTCGAGCCGCCGCTCACCACCGTGCACGTGCCGGGCTATGAGATGGGCTGTGTGGCAGCGCAGCTGCTGATCGACCATCTCGACGGCGTTGAGATCAAGCGGCGCCACGTGATGCTGCCGGTCGAGCTGCGCATCCGGGGATCGGCGTGAGCGTCAACGGATCGCGGATCCTGCCGGACGTGATCGAGGAGAGCCGGCGGCTGTCGCACCTGCTCGAGGCCGAGGGCATCCCGGTGCGATTGCTGGGCGGGCTCGGGATCCGGCTGGTGGCCGCGGGTGCCTATCCGCCCGGGCTGGCCCGCGAGTACAACGACATCGACCTGGTCACCGACTCGCGCCACGGCCGGCAGCTGGCGCAGAGCCTGGCCGAGCAGGGCTATGAGCCCAACCAGATGTTCAACCGCATGCACGGCGCCCGCCGGCTGCTGTTCTACGACGAGCCGAACAAGCGCCAGCTGGATGTGTTCGTGGGCACCTTCGAGATGTGCCACAAGCTGCCGATCGCCGAGCGGTTGGACGTCGTGCCGCTGACCTTGCCCGCCGCCGACCTGCTGATGACGAAGCTCCAGATCGTGAAGCTGAACGAGAAGGACCGCAACGACGCCTACGCGCTGCTCCTGGCCATGGACGTTGGCTCGACGGATGACGGCGCCATCAACGCCGCCTGGGTGGCGCGCCTGTGCGCGCGCGACTGGGGGCTCTACCGGACCCTGCAGCTCAACCTCGAGAAGCTGCGCGAGGGGCTCGGCGGCGCTCCGGTCAGCGACGGCGAGCGCGACCTGATCCTGCAGCGGCTGGCTGCAATCGAGCGCGCCATGGAGGACGAGCCGAAGGGCTCGAAGTGGAAGCTGCGCGCGCGTGTCGGCGACAAGGTTCGATGGTACGACGATCCCGAGGAGGTGGAACGGCATGGCTACTGAGAGGCGGCCGCGGCCGCTGGAGGGCCGTGGCGCGGTGGTGACGGGCGTCGGCTCGGGCCTGGGCCAGGCGATCGCCCGCGAGTTCGCCGCCGAGGGGGCGCTGGTGCTGGGGTGCGACGTCGACGACGAGGCCGGCGCCGCGACGATGTCGGGGATCGGCGAGTACGTGCACGCCGACGTGTCCCGCGAGGCGGAGGTGGAGGCCCTGGTGGCGCGCGCCGTCGAGCGGCACGGCCGCCTGCACGTGATGGTCAACAACGCGGCAGTGCAGATCGAGCAGGAGCTGGCCGAGACCACCGAGGCGCAGCTCGACCGCATCCTCGCCGTCAACCTGAAGGGCGTGTTCTTCGGGTGCAAGCATGCGGTGCGCGTGATGCGCCCGGCCGGCGGCGGCTCGATCGTCAACATCGCGTCGATCCTGGGCCTGGTCGGCGACGGCATCCTGGCCGCCTACTGCGCCGCCAAGGGCGGCGTGCTCGGCATCACCCGCGCCACGGCGGTGCAGTACGGCCGCGACGGCATCCGCTGCAACGCCATCTGCCCCGGCGACATCGACACGCCGCTGGTGCAGGCCTACTTCGACACGGCCGACGACCCGGCCGCGCTGCGCGCCCAGGTCAGCGCCGAGTATCCCCTGGAACGAATCGCGGCGCCGCGCGAGATCGCCCGCACGGCCGTGTTCCTGGCCGGCGACGACGCATCGTTCATGAGCGGCCAGCCCCTTGTCGTCGACGGCGGCCTGCTGGCCACCTGCTACTGATGGGCGCCCGCATCGACGACCGGTGGGAGTACCACGGCCTGCGCACCGTGCGGCTCGAGAACGCCCGGCTGGCGGTTGACGTCCTGCCGGAGCTGGGCGGCAAGATCCTGCACCTGATCGACAAGCGCGGCGACCGCGACGTGCTGTGGCACTCGCCCCGTGTCGAGCCGCACCGGGCCGAGCTGCACGCGAACTTCGACGACCACTGGCCGGGAGGATGGGACGAGGCGTTCCCGGGCGGCGCGCCATCGCCGAACCGCTACGGCGACCAGCTGCCGTACATGGGAGAGCTGTGGACGACCGGCCGCGTCGCACCGGATCGTCCGCAACGACCCCGAAGGCGTCGAGCTCGAGCTGGATCTGACCACGCCGATCACGCCCGCCCGCTGGACGCGGCGGCTGTCCCTGTCGGGCGACGATCCGGTGCTGCGGATCGCATACCGGCTGGAGAACGTCGGCACGATGCCGTTCGACTACAACTGGGGGCTGCACCCGGTCGCGGCGATCTCGCCCGCGCACCGGTTCGACGTGCCGGCCCGCAAGGCGGAGGTCGACGAGAACGGCGGTGGCACGCTCGGCGTCAAGGGCGACCGCTACGACTGGCCGCAGTTCAACGACCTGGACGTGCGCCGTGCGCTGGGACCGGAGGCGAACTGCTTCGCGCTGCACTACCTGACCGAGCTGCGGGAGGGCTGGGTGGCGACCACCGACACTGCCGCCCGGCGCGGGTTTGGCCTGGTGTTCGACCACGACCTGTTCCCGGTCGTCTGGCTGTGGATGGTCTACGGCGGCTGGCGCGGCTACTACCACGCCATCGCCGAGCCGTGGACGGGCTATCCCAGCCCGCTGGCCGAGGCGGTGGAGGCCGGCCGGGCGCGCGTGCTGGATGCCGGCGGCGTGCTCGAGACCGAGGTCGCCACCGTCGTCTACGAGGGTGTCGACGGCGTCTCGCGGCTGTCGGCCGACGGCGGAGTGGAGGCTTGAACCCATCTCGGCCGCGGGCTCCGCACGATCGCAGGCGGGCTCGATCATCCCGAGGGCGTCTGCTGGTCGCCCGACGAGGGAGCCGTCTATGCCGGCGGCGAGGCGGGGCAGCTCTACCGGTTCGCGCTCGACGGAGGCGCCGTCGATACGGTCGCCACCGTGCCTGGCGGCTTCCTGCTGGGAATGGCCCTGGACGCCGACCGAAACCTGTATGCGTGCGACCCGAACAGCGGCTTCGTGATGCGGATCTCGCCGGACGGCGACGTGCGGCGCCACGGCGAGCGGGTCGGGTATCCGAACTACCCCGTGTTCGATCGCGAGGGGAACCTCTGGGTGACCGACTCGGGCGCCTGGGACGAGGTGACCGGCGGGCTGGTGCGGATCGCCCCTGACGGCACCACCGAGCGGGTGGACGTGCCGGCGCTGCGGTTCGCCAACGGCTGCGCGATCAGCGGCGACCACCTCTACCTGGTCGAATCGCAGATGCCGGGCGTCGTGCGGATGCCGCTGTCCGGAGGTGAGCTGGAGCCTGTGGTCGAGCTGCCCCGCACCGTTCCCGACGGGCTGGCGGTCGACGCCGAGGGCGGCATCTGGATCGGCTGCTACCAGCCCAACCGCATCTACCGGCTCGACACGGACGGGCGTCTGGACATGGTCGTCGACGACTGGACCGGGGAGTACGTGATGTCGCCGACCAACCTCGCCTTCGCCGGCGAACGGCTCGACGTGCTGGTGCTGGCGTCGCTGTGCGGCTGGGCCGTGAAGGCGATCGACCCCGGGGTGGCCGGGGCGCCGCTGGCGCGGCCGAAGGTGATGGCCGGTGGCTGATGTAGCCGTGGTGGGCGGTGGCATCCTGGGCGCCACGGCCGCCCTGCAGCTGGCCCGCGCGGGCGCGGATGTGATCCTGCTCGAACGGCAGCCCGCGCTGGGCACGCAGACCACGGCCGCCGGGGCGGGCTTCGTCGGCTATTGGGCCGGCGAGTTGGAGGCGGAGCTGGCCGAGTACGGCATGCGCTTCTACGCCGACCTCCAGGAGCGCTCGGGCGGCGACCTGGGCGTGCGGCGAGTGGGGCTGCTGTTCCCCGCGCTGTCCGAGCCGGGCGTGGAGATGCTGCGTCAGGAGTACGAGCGCGAGCTCCACTTCGCGCCGGACGTGGTCATGCTGGACGAGGCCGAGGCAGTGCGCGCGGCGCCGATCCTGGCGCCGGGGTCGGTGCACGGAGCGCTGTTCCAGCCTGACGCGTATCAGGTCGACACCGGCCGGGTGATGCGCGCGCTCGACGGCGAGCTGCGGGCGGCCGGCGTCGACGTCCGCACCGGCACCGCCGTCACGGGCGCCGTCGTCGAGAGCGGCCGCGTCACCGGAGTGCGCACCTCCGCCGGCACGGTGGCCGCCGGTGCAGTGGTGAATGCGGCCGGGGCGGCCGCGCGGGCGCTGGGCGCGCGCGACGGCGTCGACATCGGCGCGATCCCGCTGCTCGAGTCGCGCTTCACCACCGAGCCGATCGCTGCCGTCACCCGCGAGCTGCCGATGATGCTGTTCTTCGAGCGCGATCTGCTCTACCTGCGCGAGCAGGACGGCGGTCTGCTGGTGGGGGCGATCGAGCGCACCATCGAGGACCGGTCGCGGGTCGATGTGGCCGATCCGCCGTGCACGTCCGACCTCCCTGACCATGCCGTGCGGGAGCACGAGCACCTGGCCCGGGAGCTGGCCGGGGTGATCCCCGCGCTGGCGGACGCACCCATCCGCGGCCATGCCAGCGGCCTGCCCACCTGGACGCCGGACGGCCGTCACATCGTCGGCCCGGCGCCGGGAGTGGAGGGCTATTTCGTGCTGGCCGGCTGCAACGAGTGCTGTGTCACGCACGGGCCGGGCCTGTCGCGGATCGTTGCCGAGCTGGTCACCAGCGGCGCCACCGATGCCGACATCTCGCCCTACCGGGTCGACCGCTTTGCCGGGCTGGCCGGCGACGCCGTCCAGGCGGCCGCCGAGCAGCAGTACCTGCTGCGGCATCCACCCGAGGAGGGCGTGGCAGCGACGCCGTTCGGGATCGAGCTGCCATGAGCGGAACGCTGCGCAGCGCTCGCTGGTTCGGGACGCACGACGTGGCCGGCCTGATCCACCGCTCGTACCTGCGATCGGAGGGGATCACCCAGGAGGCGATCGAGGGCCGGCCGGTGATCGGCGTCTGCAACTCGTGGAGCGAGCTGGTCAACTGCAACATCCACTTCCGCGGACTGGCCGCAGCCGTCAAGCGGGGCGTGCTGCAGGCGGGCGGGCTGCCGCTCGAGTTCCCGACCATCTCGCTGGGCGAGCCGTTCATGAAGCCCACGACCATGATGTTCCGAAACCTGATGGCGATGGACGTCGAGGAGTCGATCCGCGCCAATCCGATGGACGCGGTGGTGCTGATCGGCGGCTGCGACAAGACCGTCCCCGCGCAGCTGATGGGCGCCGCCAGCGTCGACATCCCCGCCATCATGATCACCGGCGGGCCGGCGCAGCCCGCGGTGTTCCGTGGTGAGCAGATCTCCAACGGCACCGACCTCTGGCGCTACACCGCCGACCTGCGGGCCGGGAGGATCTCGGCCGCCGAGTACGACGAGCTGGAGGCGGCGATGGTGCCCTCGGCCGGCCACTGCCAGGAGATGGGCACCGCGTCCACGATGACCTCGCTGGTGGAGGCGCTGGGGATGGCCTTGCCGGGGACGGCCGCGATCCCGGCCGTGGACGCCCGGCGGGCGGCCGCCGCGGAGGCAACCGGCCGCCGAGCGGTCGCGATGGCGCGGGACGGCGGGCCGCTGCCGTCGCAGATCCTGACGGCGGCCGCGTTCGACAACGCGATCACGCTGCTGATGGCGCTGGCGGGGTCGACCAACGCCGTGCTGCATCTGCTCGCCCTGGCCGGCCGCGTCGGAGTCGACCTCGGGCTCGACCGCTTCGATCAGATCTCCCGGCGGACGCCGGTGCTGGCCAACGTCCGTCCCAGCGGCGAGCACCTGGTCGAGGACCTGTTCCACGCCGGCGGCGTGCCAGTCGTGCTGCGCGAGCTGCTGCCGCTGCTCGACCCCGAGGCGCTCAGCGTGAGCGGCCGCACTCTGGCCGAGAACGTCGCCGGGGCCGGCGAACCGCTCGACCGGTCGGTCGTCGCCTCGCTCCAGCAGCCGCTCGCAGCCGAGGGCGGGATCGCGGTGCTGCGCGGCTCACTGGCACCCGACGGTGCGCTGATCAAGCGAAGCGCCGCCTCACCCGACCTGATGCGCCACCGCGGTCCGGCGGTCGTGTTCGAGGACGTCTACGACCTGGCCGAACGAGTTGACGACCCGCACCTCGAGGTCACCCCCGACTCGGTGCTGGTGCTGCGAAACAGCGGGCCGAAGGGTGCGCCCGGGATGCCCGAATGGGGGCAGCTGCCGATCCCGGCCAAGCTGCTCCGCGCCGGGGTTTCGGACATGGTGCGGATCTCGGACGCGCGCATGAGCGGCACGTCCTTCGGAACGGTGGTGCTGCATGTGGCGCCCGAGTCGTTCGCGGGCGGCCCGCTCGCGATCGTGCGCAATGGGGATCCGATTGCGCTCGACGTCGACGCGCGGACGATCGAGCTGGAGCTCGATGCCGCCGAGGTCGACCGGCGCCGCGCCGACCTGCCCGACCCCGTCCCCCGCTACGCACGCGGCTACGGCAGGCTGTACATCGAGCACGTGATGCAGGCCGACGCCGGCTGCGACTTCGATTTCCTGCGCGCACGCCCGGGTGAGGCCGCGGAGTCGGAGCCGCTGGGCCTGGTCGGCGGCCCGATCGGCGGCTGGTAGGTCAGGCGGCCACTCGCCCGTCGGCAAGCAGGCGGCGGAAGCGCTCGACCGCGTCGGCGACGCCCTGCTGGAACGGCAGCTCCTCGACCGGCCCGATCACGTCGGTCAGCGACGCCGCGTCCACCGCTTCGGGGAAGGGCAGCGTGACGGCGTCGTGGCTGATCAGGCCGCGGGCCTCGGGCGCGGCCGCCTCGATGGCCGAGACGACGCCCTCCATCGAGACCGCCTGTCCGGCCAGGTTGTGGACGCTGGCGCCGTCGTAGTCGGCCAGGGCGGCCTGGACGAATGCGCGGGCCACGTCAGGGGCGTACTGGAACTGGCTGGTGCCGCCGTACGGGATCCTGAACTCGCGGCCCGCTGCGGCCGCCAGCATCGCGCTGGTCGGCGCCGAGGTGAGGCCCTGGTCGCGGCCCGGGCCGTAGACGGTGTGTGGCCGCAGGCCGATGCTGGCAACGCCGCGCTCCTCGTGGTACACCCAGGCGCTGCCCTCGTTGGCTCGTTTGTAAACACCGTAGATGGTTCCCGGAATGCCCGACATGGCGGGGCCGTCGCCTGCGTCGATCTCGTCGTAGGCGGCGATCGACGATGCGTACACCACCGGCCCGATCCGATTCGGCCGGCGCGCCACCGCTTCGAGCACGTTGACCGTGCCGACGACGTTGACACGCGCCCCGAGCGGCGGGTCGGCGCGGCAGAACGGCACCTGCAGCGCGGCGAGGTGGATGATGTTCGTGATCCGCTCGGCGTCGATCACCGCCTCGAGCGCCTCCAGATCGGTGATGTCGCCGCGCACGTGCGCGACCCGCGCCAGCTCGGGCTCGTCCATGATCAGTGCCATCCGCCGCGGGTCATCGCCGAGGTCGTACGCGATCACATCGATCCCGCGCCGCACCAGGTCCCTCGTCACCCAGGCGCCGATGCAGCCGTACGCGCCGGTGACGAGCACGCGGGTCAACCAAGGCTCCGATCGGGAGCATCGGTGATGCGAGCGGCGGTTGCCGCGGGGACTGGCTGCCGGCTGCGGCTCGTCGAGCTTCGCGTGGGCGACGCCGGCGGCCGCGTACGCCGCGTCCTCATCGAGCGTCTCGTGCTCGAGCAGCGATCCGGCCAGCGAGTCGAGCTTGCCGCGCTCGCTGGTGAGCAGGCGTACGACGCGCTCGTGCGCTTCGTCGACGATCCGCCGCACCTCGGTGTCGACCAGCTGCTGGGTCTGCTCGCTGACCTCGGCCACCCCGGGGAACAGCGGCCCTGCTGCGCCATCGCGGGCGATCACCGCCAGCGGTCCGATCGCCTCGGACATGCCCCAACGGCCGACCATGTGACGCGTGATCTCCGTCAGCTGCTGGATGTCCGACTCCGCGCCGGTCGTGATCTCGCCGAACACGACCTCCTCGGCGACACGGCCGCCCAGCGCGACGTCGATGCGAGCCAGCAGCTCCCGGTACTCGTAGTTGAAACGATCCGCGTCCGGCGCCGAGAAGGTCACCCCCAGCGCCACCCCGCGCGGGATGATCGAGATCTTTCGCACCGGGTCGGCGCCGGCGGTGAGCATGCCGACCACCGCGTGACCGGCCTCGTGGTAGGCGGTGCGGCGACGGTCGGCCTCGCTCATCATCACCTGCCGCTCGGCGCCGAGCACGATCCGCTCGAGCGCGTCCGTGAAGTCTGCCTCCTCGACCTGCGCATGCTCGCGGCGCGCAGCCAGCAGTGCGGCCTCGTTGACCAGGTTGGCGAGGTCGGCGCCGACCATCCCGGGCGTCGTCGCCGCGATACGGCCCAGATCGACGTCCGGGTCAACGGGTACCCCGCGGGTGTGCACCTCGAGAATCTCGCGACGACCGTTCCGGTCGGGTGGCTGCACGGCCACGCGGCGGTCGAACCGGCCCGGCCGCAGCAGCGCCTGATCGAGCACCTCGGGACGGTTCGTGGCGGCGATCACGATCACGCCCGTCGACGAATCGAACCCGTCCATCTCGGTCAGGATCTGATTCAGCGTCTGCTCGCGCTCGTCGTTGCCGCCGCTATAGCCGGCGATGCCCGCGGTGCGTGAGCGGCCGATCGCGTCGAGCTCATCGATGAACACGATCGAGGGCTGCGATTCCTTGGCCTGGACGAACAGGTCGCGCACTCGCGCCGCTCCGACGCCGACGATCGCCTCGACGAACTCCGAAGCCGCCATCGAGAAGAACGGCACCTCCGCCTCGCCGGCGACCGCGCGGGCAAGCAATGTCTTGCCGGTGCCGGGAGGCCCGGCCAGCAGCACGCCGTGGGGGATGCGGCCACCGAGGCGTCCGTACTTCTCGGGGTGGCGCAGGAAGTCGACCACCTCGCTCAACTCGGACTTGGCCTCCTCGATGCCCGCCACGTCGGCGAAGGTGACACGGTCACCGCTCGGCGCGTACCGCCGCGCGCGCGACCGTCCGAAGCTGCTGAGCGCGTTCTGCATGCCGCCCGCGCGGCGCAGCAACAGGAACAGCAGGCCGAGGAACAGCAGCGTCGGCCCGAATCCGACCAGCACCGTCTGCCACCAGGGGGCGCCGGTGGAGAGCGGCTTGGCGTTCACGACGACCCCGTTGGTCTCGAGCAGCTGCGAAAGCGAGACCGTATCCGCGAACGCCGGCACCTCGGTCTCAAACCCCGTCGATTTCTCGCCGCCGTACGTCGTGGGTTTCTCGAACGTCCCCTGGATCGCGGTGCCCACCGACGTGATCTCGGCGACGTTTCCCGACCGCACCTGGGTGAGGAAGAACGGGCTGTAGGGGACGCGCACGAGCTGCGGCCCCTGCATCGTGCGGGAGCCCGCCCAGAAATTGAACGCCAGCAGAACGAGAGCGAGGATCACCCAGGGTGGGCTGATCCGGAAGCGCGGACGCGCCGGAGGCGCCGGGCCATCGGGCGGCTTCTGTCCGCGCTGCGGGGGCTGATTGTCGGTTGCGGTTGGCACCGTCGACACAGGCTACCTTGCCGGCTCCAAAGGAGCTGTCGCCCCGGTGTCAGCGCAGCCGCATCCGCGAATGTCTGGAGAACGTGCGCGCTCTCACCAGCCCACGGCGACCGCGACGGGATCTGCGCAAGGTATCCGCGTTCGTACCGATACCGGTGAACCGCGAACCGGCGAGGATCAATTTCGTTGAAATGTTGATGCGAACCGGCGAATCCACCCGCCCCAACCCTCCGTATCTCCGATACCAAGAACCCGAAAGGACCTTCGATGGGACGAATCACGAACTACGTACGTATCCTGCTGGTGGTGGCCGTGTTCTCGGTTGTGGCTGTGGCCTGTGGAGGCAGTAGCGGCAACGGCGGCTCATCGACCAAGACGCAAGCCAGCTCGCCTCCGGCGACGTCAACCTCCCCGCCGGCTACATCGACCGCTCCCCCGTCCTCGACGACGTCGGGCATCCCCCAGAACAACGGCGGCGATGGCGACTCCGACAACAACGGTGGGCCGAGCGACGGAGATGGCAACCTGTGAGAGTCCGCGTCGCTGCACTCGCGACGCTGCTGGTACTGGGATCGGGCTGTGGTGGCTCCGGCGTCGCACAGACGCCGTCCACCCCGGCCCCGTCGTTTTCCTGGTTGAAACCGGCAGCCGCTCCCGCGGGCTGGAAGGCGGCCACGACCCCCGACGGGGCTGTGCTTGCGTATCCCCCCGGCTGGCACGTGATCTCCGGTGACCCCGGCACGGCGTCGGCAGCCCTGACCGCGCAAGGCGGCCTGATCGTCGGCTACCTGAACGCGACTCCGGCCACCTCCTCCGAGGTGCCGTCCAGCTGGGCCCGGTTTCGGGTCGACCACAATGGCGAGGAGGGCGACCGTCACGTCCACCTGATCGCCCAGGCCGGTGACCTGCGATTCCTGACCGGTACCGGCGCCTGTGTCACCGATAGCTATCAGACCAGCGCCAGCGCCTACACCGAGATCGCCTGCCTGGTACGAGGCCAGGGCCGGCCAACCGTGATCGTCGCGGCCGCTACCTCAAGTGCGTGGGCTGAGCGGCAAGCCGCCCTGCACACGGCCATCGCCGCCTTCCGCACCCGGGCCTGACCTGCGAGCATGCGGACGGTTTATGTACGAACCGCGCCGGGTAGTCAGGGTCGCAATGATGCTTTTCCTACGCCTGCTTCGTAGCACCATCGGTCTGGCGATCTTGCGGTTCGTTTGGCGCCGTCGGGCCCGGCTGATCGCCGCCTGTCGTCGTGCCGCAGCCTCAACGCTCAACGTCATCGCAGCTGCCCGAGCGCGCTAGCTGCCCGTGCCTGCTGACCGACCCCCTGCCCGGGAGCAACGGGCGCCGACCAGTCGGGTGATCGACCAGATCACCGACGCGTTGGGAGACGAGAAGGCGTTCGCGGCCGCAGCGATTCTTGTGCTCGCAGCGCTGCTCGGTGGCCTGGTGGTGGGCGAGTTGGCGGCGGTCGCATCCGTCGCAACCCTGGTCACCTTCGTGGTGGTGTTCGCGGTGCAGCACACTTCGAGCCGCGAGTCGCGCGCGCTGAACGTCAAGCTGGACGAGTTGATCCGGGTGACAGCAGCGCGAAACGAGTTGATCGGCGCAGAGGACGAGAGTCACGACCAGCTGGCCGACCGCCGCGAAGAACTGCTCGACGAACGCGCAGCCGGCGACTGAAAGGGCTGGTTAGCCGGGCGCCGGTTCGCGACTGAGGTTGGTCTCGGCTACGAGGTGGTCAACGACATCCTCGGGAACATCCTCAGCGGCGCGGCGGTCTTCGTCTTGCTTTTGTGCGACTTCCACGCGTGCGGCTTGCCAAGCGGCCCAGTGGCCGGACACGAGTGCCCACAGCGAAAGCGCCGACACGTAGGCGACGCTCTTGACCCAACCGGTGGCGAACGAGACGGGAATCATGACGATCCATACGATCGTCAGCCATCCATTCATCCGGCGCATGAAAACAGGGTTGCCCTGTACCGAGGACCAGAGTGTTTTGATCATGGCCGGGTAATGCCCGATTTCCACGCGTTTCATGCGTCGGCACGGACCGGATTGTTCGTTCGTTTGGCCGACCGGCGGGACCGTTATCGATCATCCGTGCCGCGGACCGCATGGGATTCCAACGTCAGTGCCATCACGGGGAGCGTCCGGTTCCAGGTCGCGCTTGGCTCGCTGTCTCGTACGTGGCGCCCGCCCATCTTCTCGTAGAAAGCCACGGCGAACGGCTCGGCCTCCCACTCCATTGCAGTCGCACCGGCCGACTTCGCGTATCGGACTGCATGGTCGAACAACCGTCTGCCTATGCCGTGCCGGATCCACCGAGGCGCCACCCACAGATCATCGAGCCAGCACAGGTCGCCGTTCAGGATCAGGGACGACCATGCGATGATCTCGCCGCCGGCTACAGCGACGAACACGTCCTTTTCCGCAAACAGCTCTGGTGTGAAGTCGCCGAGCGCCACCCATCGCTCGACCAGGTCAGGGTCATACCCCCAGAACCTCTTGCCGTCGGCCGCTATCTCGCGGAGCCGACCCAGCTCCAGCGCCGCGGCAGGGCGGATTGACACCTGATCTAGTGCACCGCGTCGCGCGTCCGGCCGTTGGAACGGCTTTCGTGCATCGGCGCGCATCAGCGAGCTGTAGCTCCCGGGCTTCCTGTACGCGTCTCCCTGTGTCTCAGCTTCCCGGAAGGCGCGAATCCGCGCTAGGTCGAACTGCGCGATGTGGATGCCTTCGCCGGCATCGGCCTGGACGATCGTCGGGTCGACCGTTGCGCCGTCCTCATCCCAGGCGTAGCTGACAGCATCGAAGGCCACCGAGAGGCCACCCTGCTGTGGCGCCGCGTAGTTGGTCTGAGCTATCGCAGCCATGTTCTCGACACTGCGCGCACGCAGACAAATGCGATGGTTCTCATCGTTGCGCGAGGCGTTCGGAACCAGAATCAGTTCGGCTCCCTCCAGCATCAACGCCCGTGCAGCCTCGGGAAACAGCAGGTCAAAGCAGATCATCGCCCCAACCTTGACCGTGCCCGACTTCGCGTCCAGCTCCGCCACGGGGAACTCTCGCCCCGGAGTCAGGAACGCCTCGTCGCCGAAGTCGCATGTGTGCACCTTCGCGTAGCAAAGCACCACCCTCCCGCGGCGGTCGATCAGCGCAAGGCTGTTTCTGGGCCCAGTCGGCCACCGCTCGAGAAACGTGATCGCGATCGCCATGTCGAGCTCGGAGGCAAGTGATCGGAAGTGGTCGACGAACTCGCCATCTACCGAGACCGCCTGCGCCGCGAGTGCTGCAGCGTCGTCGCCGGCGTCACCCCACTCGTAATACCCGACGTTCCACATCTCGGGGAACAGTGCGAGGTCTGCACCCAAGCCTGCAGCCTCACGACACGCCTTGTCGCCCTTCAGCAGGTTCGCTTCTTGATCGTTTCCCACCGCCAGCAGCTGCAGCAACGCCACTCGAAACATTCCCATGATCCATCTCCTCAGACTTGAGTCAGGACAACGAAGGCAGGAGATGCCTGGGGGCGCACGACCGCGAGGACGGGAACGAGGTCAAGTCATGGCGGAGATCTAGCTTAGCGACCTGGCGCTCGACCGCCTCTGGTAGCTGCGGGTTCGAGATCGCAGGTTCATGCGATGCGCCGTCGCGGCCTCTCGTGGACACTGATGGCGCTCGCCCGATCGGCGGCGAGACGAGTCCCTTCGTGAGGAGGAGTCGCGAATGAACGCTGGCGGGTGGCTGTAGAGGTCGGGATGATCAGTGACGTGATCACGGGGTACGACGGGAAGCGACGCTGCGGATGGGCTGGCGCCGGGGATACCGCTTTGGGCCGATACCACGACGAGGTCTGGGGGACTCCCACCCACGACGAGTCAGCGATGTTCGAGGCGCTGACGCTGGGCGTGTTCGAGGTCGGGCTGAGCTGGTCGGTCGTGTTCGGGAAGCGGGACGCTTTCCGGAAGGCATTTCGGGGCTTCGACGTCGCCAAGGTCGCTGCGATGACTGAGGGGGACGTCGAACGGCTGGTCGCGGACGCTTCGATCATCCGAAACCGTGCCAAGATCCAGGCGACGGTCGACAACGCCCGCGCGATGCTGTCCGCGTCGCCGAGCCTGGCGGCGCTCGCGACGTCCTACGAGATCACCCGCAAGCGGGCACCACGGCACGTGGCCGACTTGCCCGCGTCGACCCCGCAGGCAGAGGCGTTCGCGAAGCAGTTGAAGTCGCAGGGATACCGCTTCGTGGGGCCGACGAGCGTGTACGCGTTCATGCAGAACGTCGGCGTGGTCAACGACCACGTCCACGGCTGCTTCCGGGCGAGCGACTAGAGGAACGTCAGACGGTATGCGAAATAGGCAACGGCGAGGCCATCCTTCTCACCCTCGACGCGGCGGAGCTCCTCGCGCCGCAGCCCCGATTGGGCGATGAGGTGGTGGAGGTAGTCGATATCACCTGTCGTCCCGAAGGCGATCAATACCCTCGCCTCGGCGCTGAGGTGGTCGGTCACCTGCGCGAAGAACGCGGTCAGTGTCCGGTAGCTCTCGTCGGCCGTACCTCGCTCGAACATGTCGTGTGGCCGGAACCACCTGTACGGCGGGTCGAAGATGATCAGGTCGAACCGGCCGGGCGCGTTCTGGAAGAGGTCGCTTTCCCGAACCTCCACGCGATCCGCCACGCCGTTTCTCTCAGCGTTGTCCCTTGCGCAAGTGACGGCTGCGGGGTTGACGTCGACGGCGAGGACGTCGCGAGATCGCGATGCGGCCACGATGCCGTTGACGCCGCTGCCTGTGCCCATGTCGAGCACTCGGTCGTCGTCGCGTACCTCATCGAGCACGATCGCGGCTAGCCCCAGCGGGTTCGGAGCGTAGACATCAGGCGGCACGACGAACGTCCTGTCGAGCTCGGTGACCATGATCGGAGCATTGCGGCGGCCACCCTCCAGCGCCTGGTCATGCCACTCTCGAAGGCGCTGCGCCCTCTCGGGCGTCATCATCGGGCGGTAGGTGGATGGCGCGTCCTCGTTCATCCTGGCTTCCACCGTAGCGGCTAAGTTGACCACGTGACCGAGATTCCCTACGTACGCCAGCCGGTCGACTTCGCGACACCCGTTCGATACGCGTACGGTCCCGACTCGTTCCCTCAGCGAGGCGTTCCTCCGGGAACAATCCACCGGCACGAGCTGAGCGCGAGCGAGGCCTTCCCGGGCACGAACCGGTCCTACTGGGTGTACGTCCCAGCGTGCTACGACGGATCGTCGCCGGCGTCGCTGATGGTCATTCAGGACGGCTGGATGTATCTCGATCCTGAGGGGGAGATCCGGGCGGGCGTGGTGTTCGACAACCTGATCCACCGCGGCGAGATGCCCGTCACGATCGGCGTGTTCGTCGACCCCGGCCAGCCGGGCAACCGGAACTCTGAGTACGACGCGTTCGACGACACCTATGCAGCGTTTCTGCTGAGGGAGATCCTGCCGGGCGTGCAGGACGGCCATTTGATCGCAGACGATCCCGACCGGTGGGCCATAGCGGGAGGGAGCAGCGGTGGAAGCTGTGCCTTCACGGCTGCGTGGATGCGCCCCGATCGTTTCCGGCGGGTGCTCAGCCTGCTCGGCAGCTTCGCCCAGATGGAGGGCGGCAACCCCTACCCGGACCTGCTCCGACACACACCGACGAAGCCGCTGCGGGTCTTTCTGCAGGCCGCGACCCGTGACCTGGGTTGGAATGACGCTGACCTGAACTGGTTCAGTGCCAACCTGCAGGTGGCCGCCGCGCTGGCCGAGGGCGGATACGACCACCGGCTCGTGCTTGGCGACGGCGGCCACGACGCGAACCATGGCGGCGCCATCCTCCCCGACGCACTCCGCTGGCTTTGGCGGTAAGGACGGAGCCGATCGCGATGCAGACCTCGCTGGTGGCGGCATGATTGGCCGATGACGCCGTGAGCGGTAATGCGGGCATGGAGAAAACTGTCATCACTCCCGAGTTGGTGTCTCGCCTTGTGGCGGTGCAGTTCCCGCAGTGGGCGAACCTGGCGGTGGCTCCCGTCGATCTCGACGGTAATGACAACACGACGTTTCGGCTCGGCGATGAGTTCTCGGTACGACTGCCCAGCGCCGACGCCTACGTACCTCAGGTGGACAAGGAGCAGCGGTGGCTGCCGTTCCTCGCGCCGCACCTGCCGCTGCCAATCCCTGAGCCGGTCGCGAGGGGCCTTCCGGCGCTTGGATTCCCCCGGCCGTGGTCGGTGTACCGTTGGCGTCTTGGGGAGCCTGCGACTGCGGAGCGGGTGCACGACGAGACGCGTTTCGCAACGGAGTTGGCAGGCTTCCTCGCGGCGTTGTACGCGATCGACCCGACGGGTGGGCCGGCTGCGGGCGCGCACAGCTTCCTCCGTGGCGGCCCGCTTGACGCACTTGACGCGGACGCGAGGCAGGCGATAGCCGCGTTGGCGCACGAGCTTGACGCCGACGCGGCCTCGGCCGTGTGGGAGGCCGCACTGGCGACGGTCTGGGAGCGCCCTTCGGTCTGGGTGCACGGCGACGTCACAAACTCGAACCTGCTCGTGCAAGACGGCCGGCTCTGCGCCGTCCTCGACTTCGGCTGCTCAGCGGTGGGCGACCCGGCCTGCGACCTTGCGATTGCCTGGACGTACTTCCGTGGCGAGAGCCGCGAGGCGTTCGGCGCCGGACTCGCGTTCGATGACGGTACCTGGGCGCGCGGCCGTGGGTGGGCACTGTGGAAGGCGCTGATCACCCGGGCTCACGTTGTCCAAGGAGGCACCAACGCGGTCGACGCCGCCGGCCGATTCGGCTGGCCGCGGAGTTCGCGTGCCACGCTCGGCGAGGTGCTCGCGAACGGCTGATCCACTTGGGTCTGGCCGGCGTCGGCAGACCATGACCCGGACCGATCTCCGTGCGAGAATCCGGCATGTGAGTCAACCGGACAGTCCGACATGGTCTGACATCGCCTCTTGGTATGACGAACTGGTGCAGGCGGGGAGCGGGCCGCACGAGACGGCAATTGAGTGCACGCTTGGTCTGCTCGGCGATGTTCGCGGTCTGCGAGTGCTCGATCTCGCTTGCGGGCAGGGCCTCGTGTCCAGGGCGCTCGCGGGGGTGGGAGCCTCTGAGGTGCTTGGTGTGGACAGCTCGGCTGCCATGTTGGAGATCGCTGTCCGGCACGGAGGGCCAGACACGCTCCGATACGTCCTGGACGACGCCCAGGTCCTCGACACGCTCGATGACGCGTCGTTCGACGCCGCCACATGCCAGCTTGGACTGATGGACATCCCTGACCTTGCAGCGACGCTGACAGCGGTCCGGCGCGTGCTTCGAGACCGCGGAGTCTTCGTCTTCGTGATTGGGCATCCATGTTTTCTGGCTCCCAACGCCGTCACCCTCATCGACGACGAAGGGCACGCTGGCAGGTGGGTTGGCGACTACTTCAGCGAGCGATTCTGGCGATCCCAGAACCCGCAGGGCGTCCGCCGAGCCGGGAACCATCACCGGATGCTCTCGACCTATCTCAACGCACTGGCCGAGCACGGATTCGCAGTCCAACGCACCGAGGAACCCCGAGC
>CAWCPM010000002.1:0-7500 GCA_963797565.1 uncultured Actinomycetes bacterium
GCTCCTCGGGCAGGACTCGAACCTGCAACCCTCCGGTTAACAGCCGGATGCTCTACCATTGAGCTACCGAGGAATGGCTCGGGGCAGTCTACTACCAGCCACCCCTGGACGGTCTATATCGGCGCCGCCGGAAAGGCGATTGAGCGGGCGCTAGTCGATCAGGTGACGCAGGTCGGCGTGCTCGCCGGCCGCGGCCAGACGCCGCAGGGTGCGCGTCTCGATCTGGCGCACGCGCTCGCGGGTGACGCCGAATCGCCGGCCCACCTCCTCGAGCGTGTGCTGCTGACCGCCGCCGAGTCCGTAGCGCAGCTCCAGGATCGTCCGCTCGCGGTAGGGCAGCTCCGCGACCAGGTCGGCCACGCGCGTGTCTCGCTGCATCTCGGCCATGTCCTCGCCCGGCTTCAACAGCCGCTCGTCCTCGATCAGCTCGCCCAGCTCGGTGGAATCCTCGCCGACGGGTGCCGCCAGCGACACCGGCTCCTGCGACACACGCCGCAGGTGCTCGATCTTCTCGGGCTTCAGCTCCATCGCCACGGCCAGCTCGTCGGTGGCGGGAGGCCGGCCCAGCTTCTGGGTCAGCTGCCGCTCGATCCGCGACATGCGGTTGATCGTGTCCACCACCTGTGCGGGCACGCGGATGGTGCGGCCCTGGTCGGCCAGCGCGCGTGTCACCGACTGGCGGATCCACCAGGTTGCGTAGGTCGAGAAGCGATGGCCCAGCCGCCAGTCGTAGCGCTCGACCGCCTTCATCAGGCCCAGGTTGCCCTCCTGGATCAGATCCAGGAACGAGAGGCCGCGGCCCGAGTAGCGCCGGGCCACCGACACCACCAACCGCAGGTTCGATTCGATCAGCCGTTTGCGGGCGCGCTCGTCGCCGTGCTCCAGCGCCTTCGCCAGCGACACCTCCTCGGCCGCGGTCAGCAGCGGCACCTGCGAGATCTCGCGCAGGTACATGCCGACCGTGTCCTCGGTGGGACCAGGCGACGCCTCGAGCTTCAGCTCGAGCTCTTCCTCTTCGTCGACGACTGCGTCGTCGGCCTGCTCGGGAGCAAACTCCGACATCAAATGAGGCTGGGCTACCTTCGGGACGGTTAGCGAGACCGCAGGGTCTCGAGGATCGACAGCCGCAGCTCCTGCAGTTCCTGCAGACGTTGTTGCTGACTCAGAGACAAGTCGGCGTTTTGCTGCACGGTCTTTAGCTCGTCCTCCGTCCGGCGCAGGCGGAGCTTCCAAAACAGCTCCTCGAGCACGGCCTCGGATGTTGCTTCCTGGGACGCCAGAGCCATCAGCTCGGCGATGATCGGTTGAGATGCCCTGTCCTCCTCTGGAGCGAGCTCGCCGGCCAGGTGCCGGCGAACGATCGTTGCGGCGTGCCACCGCGACGGATCTGCGAAGTGTGCCACATCCAGAGAATCAAGCAAGTCAAGCCCCCGCTTAGGGAACTCCAGGCAGAGACCCAGGAACAGCCTCTCGTCCCGCTCGCGAGGCGACATCCGCACCCGGGAAACCGTCGTGGAACCGTCGCTGCGAGCAGGCTGCGGGCCGGTTGTGAGCCGTGCCGTGAGGTCGTCGGACAGCTCCAGCCGGTCGGCAGCCGTCCGCACCAGATCGTCCCGCTCCACCGACGGCTGGGCCGCGGCCAGCAGCGCCCGCACCCGGTCGTAGCGCTCGTCGCGGGTGCCGCCGTCGTCCAGCGCCAGCCCCACCCGGTAGGTCAGGTACGGCTGGGCGGCGTCCAGCGCCTGCTGGAACGCGCCCGACCCATCGCCGGCCACATCGGCCGGATCGCGGCCACCGGGAAGCCGCACGATCCGCACGTTCAGGCCCTTCGAGCGGGCCAGGTCCATGCCCCGCAGCGATGCCTCGCGGCCCGCGGCGTCGGCATCGAAGGCCAGCAGCACCGTGGAGCAGAGCCGGCCAAGCTCGGTCACCTGGCCCTCGGTCAGCGCGGTACCCATCGAGGCCACCGCCCGGTCGATGCCGTGCTGGTGCAGCATGATCACGTCGGTGTAGCCCTCCACCACGATCGCCGCACCCTCGCGGGCGATGCCGCGGCGGGCGTGATCGAGGCCGTACAGGATGTCGCTCTTGCGGAAGATCAACCCGTCCGAGGTGTTGAGGTACTTGGGTGGGCGGCCGCCCGGCATCTGGCGCGCGCCGAAGCCGCGCACGCGCCCGCGGGCGTCCGTCAGGGGGAACATCAGCCGCTCCCGGAAACGGTCACCTCCACGCGCGGCCAGGCCCGCCTGTGACAGCTCAGCGACCGTGAACTGGCGGGCCAGCGCCGCCTTCTGGACGCGGTCGGGAGCCGCGGACGCGTACCCCAGGCGGAACCTGTCGGCGCTCTCGCGCGTGATCCCCCGTTGCTCCAGGTAGCTGCGCGCCGCCTCCGCCTCCACCGCGTCCCACAGGAACCGCTGGTAGAAGCTGGCGGTGGTGTCGAGCAGCTTCAGCAGCCGCTCCCGCTCGGCCCGGCGGCGGTCGGCATCGGGCGAGCTCTCCTCATACTCGAGCGTCACGGCGTAGCGGTCGGCCAGCCACTCGACCGAGCCGGCGAAGTCGAGCGCCTCGGTCTCCTGCACGAACCGGATCGCGTCGCCCTTGGCCTGGCAGCCGAAGCAGTAGTAGACCTTCTTCATCGGATCCACCCAGAACGACCCGGTGCGCTCGTCGTGGAACGGACAGCGACCCCGCCACTCCGCGCCCGAGCGCTTCATCTGGGTGCGGCCGGAGACCAGGTCGATCATGTCGACGGACTCCTTCACGGCCTCGACGCTCTCGTGCTTGATCAGCGTCATCGCGGCGCGAGCAGCTCGTCGTAGGCGCGGATGCAGTAGCGGTCGGTCATGCCCGCCACCCAGTCGGTGGCGCGCGTGACATCGTCGCCGTCGCCGGGCAGGTCGTCGGCGGCTGCGATGAAGTGCACCAGCAGCGCCTCCACCATGTCGGCTGCCGCCGACGTCTCGCGGCGGGCGATCGGCCCCAGGTAGACGTTCCCGAACATGAACGAGCGCAGCTCGAGCAGCGCCTCGGCCATCGGCTGTGACTGGCGCACCTCGCCGGCCGTCTCCGAGTGCTCGACCAGGTCGTGCACGAGCGCGTCGATCCGCTCCGACGCGGTGTCGCCCAGCAGAGCGACCGGCTCACGGGGCAACTCGCGCTCATCCAGGATGCCCGCTCGCAGCGCATCGTCGATATCGTGGTTGACGTAGGCGAAGCGGTCGACCAGGCGCACGATCCCGCCCTCGAAGGTGCTGGGCAAACCGTCCCCGGTGTGGTTGAGGATCCCGTCGCGCACCTCCAGGGTCAGGTTCAGGCCGCGGCCGTCGTGCTCGAGCACGTCGACGATCCGCAGCGAATGGTGGTTGTGCCGGAAGCGCCGGCCGTAGCGGCGCAGCACGCGGTCGATCGCCTCCTCGCCGGTGTGACCGAAGGGCGCATGCCCGAGATCGTGTCCCAGCGCGATCGCCTCGGACAGGTCCTCGTTCAGCCGCAGCGCCCGCGCAACGCCCCGGGCGATGCCCGAAACCTCCAGCGTGTGTGTGAGCCTGGTGCGGAAGTGGTCGCCCTGCGGCGCGATGAACACCTGGGTCTTCTGCTTGAGCCGGCGAAACGCCTTACAGTGCACGATCCGGTCGCGGTCGCGCTGGAAGGGTGTGCGCAGCGAGCAGTCCTCGTCGTCGGGGCGCAGCCGCCCCGCCCCGCCGTAGGAGCGCACGGCCAGCGGCGACAGCGACGCCTCCTCGACCGAGGCGATGTGGGAGGCGAAGCGCTCCGCGACGGGTCCTGAGCGGTGGGTCATCGCATGAATCCTACGCTGGTCGCCTGAGCGGAAGGATCGCGAAAGCGCCGCTAAAGGATCACAGGCACCGTGCCGCCGTCCGCGCTCCAGGCGGCGCCGGTCACGTACGAGGACAGCGGGGAGCAGAGGAAGGCGATCACGGCCGCGATCTCCTCCGGCTCGGCCATGCGCTTCAGCGGCCGGCCCGCGGCCACCGACTCGAGCACCTGCTCCCGGTCGCGGCCGGAGACGGCTGCGGTCTGGTCGGCCAGGCCGCCGGGTGCCAGCCAGGCCGGCGAACGCGTCGGGCCGGGCGTGACGGCATTGCAGCGGATGCCGTCGACGGCGTGGACGTCGGCCACCAGCCGCGACAGCGACAGGAGCGCCGCCTTCGTCACCGAGTACTCCGGCATGTTGGCGCTGGGCCGCTTGCCCGAGGTCGACGAGACGTTGACGATGGCGGCGTGCTCGGAGTCGCGCAGGTGCGGCAGCGCCGCCCGGATGCACCGCACGTAGCTCATCACGTTGGTGTCCCAGGCGGCCTGCCAGTGGGCGTCGTCGACCTGCTCGAGCGTGCGGATCTGGGCGACGCCGACGTTGTTGACCAGCCCATCCAGGCCGCCCAGCGCCGCGACCGCCTCGGCCACCGCGGCGGTACACCCGTCGGCCGTGGCCAGGTCGGCGGCGACGGCGGCCGCGCCGATCCGGTCGGCCTCGCGCTGCGGGCTGCGGGACTGCGATCGCGACCCGGGCGCCCTCGGCGATCAACAGCTCCGCGGTGGCCAGGCCGATTCCGGCGCTGCCACCGGTCACCAGCACCCGGAGATCGCGAAGCTGCAAGTCCATCTGAACCGGCATCATATGATGGTCGGCATGACCCAGCTGCTCGTCGCCCGCCACGGCGAAACCGACTGGAACCGTGAGGGGCGCTGGCAGGGCCACGGTGGCCCCGGCCTGAACGAGACCGGGCGCCGGCAGGCGTGAGGCGCTCGCCGAGCGCCTCAGCGGCCTCCAGATCGATGCCCTCTACACGAGCGACCTCGCCAGGGCGGTCGAGACGGCCGAGATCCTGGCCGCGCGGGTTGGACTGACCCCCGTGCTCGATCAGGGGCTGCGAGAGGTCGACAACGGCGACTGGCGCGGTCTCACGCGTGCTCAGGTGCGGGAACGGAACCCGGCCGGCTACAAGCGCTGGCTGAACGGCGATCCCGGCTGGAGCGGCGGCGAGAGCTACGAGGAGATGCACCGGCGCGTGGTCGACACCGTCCAGCGGCTGCTGGACGACCACCCGCGCGGGCGGATCCTGGTCGTCTCCCACGGCGGCGCCGTGCGTGCGATCGTCGCGCACGCGGTGGGGCTACCGGGCCACGACCGGCGCCACATCGACGGCGCCGGCAACTGCAGCCTGACCACGGTCACCACCGCCCGCCGATCGCTTCGGCTGGTCGGGTTCAACGACGTGGGGCACCTGATCGGGGTGGCCGGGCTCTGCTAGGGTGAACGGCAGGTGGACGACTACACCTCGAAATACAAGGGCGAGACGGTCGAGCTGGCGATGTTCGGGGGCGAGTACCAGGACGGCGTCCTGACCGCCTACTGCCTGATCGAGGACATCCCCCACATCGAGCTGAACGGCCACATCCTGGTACCGCTGCAGAACGTCGCCAGCCTGCACTGCAGCGGACGCTGCGACGCGCAGGGGGACTGGCCGCCGCGCGGGCTGCTGGACGAGGAGGACGGCGCGTAGCGCCCGCACGCGGCCACGAGCGTAAACGCTGAAAGGGCACCCTTTTGGGATGCCCTTTCAAGGTTAATCCGGCGGCGACCTACTCTCCCAGGCCCTTGCGGGCCAAGTACCATCGGCGCTGAGAGGCTTAACTGCTCTGTTCGGAATGGGAAGAGGTGTATCCCTCTCGCTATGACCACCGGAAATTGCGAAAGATTCGGGGGCCGGCGAAGCCGCGCACACCCTCAAAACTCCATAGCGGTTGCAATGTTCTCAAAATCAAGACCTCGGATTATTAGTACGGGTCTGCTGAACGCATTACTGCGCTTACACATCCCGCCTATCAACCTGGTGGTCTCCCAGGATCCTTACTCCCTCAAGGGGATGGGAGAGCTTATCTCGAGGTGGGCTTCCCGCTTAGATGCTTTCAGCGGTTATCCCATCCAGACGTAGCTAACCAGCAGTGCCCTTGGCAGGACAACTGATACACCAGAGGTCTGTTCAACCCGGTCCTCTCGTACTAGGGTCGACTCCCCTCAACTCTCCAACGCGCACAGCAGATAGGGACCGAACTGTCTCACGACGTTCTGAACCCAGCTCGCGTACCGCTTTAATGGGCGAACAGCCCAACCCTTGGGACCTACTCCAGCCCCAGGATGCGACGAGCCGACATCGAGGTGCCAAACCGCTTCGTCGATGTGGACTCTTGGAAGCGATCAGCCTGTTATCCCCGGAGTACCTTTTATCCGTTGAGCGACGGCAATTCCACTCTCTACCGCCGGATCACTAAGACCTACTTTCGTACCTGTTCGACTTGTTGGTCTCACAGTCAAGCTCCCTTGTGCCTTTACACTCTACGCACGATTTCCGACCGTGCTGAGGGAACCTTTGTGCGCCTCCGTTACATTTTAGGAGGCGACCGCCCCAGTCAAACTGCCCACCTGACACTGTTCACCATCCGGATCACGGAATGGAGTTAGAAGCCCAGAACACCAAGGGTGGTATCCCAAGGGTGGCTCCCCGAAAACTGGCGTCTCCGGTTCACAGCCTCCCACCTATCCTGGACAAAATGTCCCAGACTCCAATATCAAGCTGCAGTAAAGGTTCACGGGGTCTTTCCGTCTTGCTGCGCGTAATCGGCATCTTCACCGATACTACAATTTCACCGAGTCCTTCGTTGAGACAGCGCCCAAGTCGTTACGCCATTCGTGCAGGTCGGAACTTACCCGACAAGGAATTTCGCTACCTTAGGACCGTTATAGTTACGGCCGCCGTTTACCGGGGCTTGGATTCGAAGCTTCGCCCGAAGGCTAACCTCTCCTCGTGACCTTCCGGCACCGGGCAGGCGTCAGCCCCTATACGTCGTCTTACGACTTAGCAGAGACCTGTGTTTTTGGTAAACAGTCGCTTGGGCCTATTCACTGCGGCCCCCTCGGGCTCCGGACGCGAAGTCCTTCACCCTGACGGGGCGCCCCTTCTCCCGAAGTTACGGGGCAATTTTGCCGAGTTCCTTAACGAAGGTTTTCTCGATCACCTTGGTATTCTCTACCCGCCCACCTGTGTCGGTTTTGGTACGGGCACGCGGAATCTCCCTAGGGGCTTTTCTCGGGGGCATGGCTTCTAGGACTTCTGACATTACGTCACGGCATCCTGTCTCAGCCTTAATGGCCAGTTTTCGCCTGGCCGGCCTACTCAGTTGCCCCAGCACAACCAACGGCTGGGATCCCTTATCCTACCCCGTCCTCCCATCGGTCAAATGACTCCGACGTGGTACGGGAATATCAACCCGTTGTCCATCGCCTACGCCTGTCGGCCTCGGCTTAGGTCCCGACTAACCCTGAGAAGATTAGCTTTACTCAGGAACCCTTGGGCTTTCGGTGGAGAGGTTTCATCACCTCTCTCTCGTTACTCATGCCAGCATTCTCACTCCTCATGCCTCCACGGCTGGGTTACCCCGCCGCTTCAGTCGGCATGAGGACGCTCCCCTACCACT
>CAWCPM010000002.1:12500-385878 GCA_963797565.1 uncultured Actinomycetes bacterium
ACATGACCGCGTTTCGCGCGGTCCGCCCCGCGAAGGCATGCGAGGCGGGGTCGTCGTGGCGGTATGCCTCCGCCTCCACGATCGGGCCGCCCACGCCGTCCACGAGCAGCGTCCAGCCGATCAGCTGCTCCGCGGCGACCACGGGATCTCCGGCCAGGTCGAGCGGCGGGATCACTGCGGCCGCCACGACAGCCCCCCGTCGGCCGAGCGCTGGATCCGCCCAAGGCCCTCGATGTGCGAGGCCGACACCAGCACTCCGCGCTCCGCCATCTCGTCGAGCACGCGCACACGGGTGGCACGTGCCAGCACCGGGTCGGAATCGAAGGCGTGATCCCACTCCGGGTGCTGCACGTGCAGCGGATGGTGCACGACGTCGGCAAGATGGACGAGCTCGCCGTCCACTTCCAGCAGCGAGTGCCCGCTGCGGTGACCGGGCGCAGAGCGCAGCGTGAGGCCGTCCGATGCCTCCTCGCCGTCGGCGATCCAGCTCAGCCGGCCCTCCGACGTGAGCTGCGCAACCACCCGCTCGCTGCCCGCGCTGGAGGGCTCGGCGCCGACAGGCGCCACAACCCGCACGTCCGGCAGCAGCAGACATCCTCCGCAGTGGTCGAAATCGAGGTGGGTCAGCACCACCAGGTCGATCAGATCCAGTGCACAGCCGGCCGCGGCCAGCGCGCCGGCGAGGTCGTCCCCGCTTCCCGGCCACTCGCCCACCAGCGGCCCCGAGCCGGCGTCGACGAGCACCGTCCCCGCCGCCCGGCGCAGCAGCAGCACGGTGCTGGGTACGTCCACGGTGCCGGCCAGCTCCCCCTCCGGTGCGAGCAGGGAGGGCTCCATCGGCAGCCATCCCACCGTCAGCAGCTGCGTGTCCGTGCTCACTCGAACAACGACGTCTGTGGGCGCCGGCTGCGGCGGATCGCAGCATCGTCCGCCTGGGCCTGCTCCATGTCGGCCAGGATCGTGCGCTCCGTCCGGGACGCGATCAGCGGCTCCGCGATGCCCTCGACCCAGACGCGCGTGCGGCGGCCGTCACCGCGGTCTTCGCCGATCGGCTCCAGGGCGAAGATGCGGTCGGCCCGCGCATACTTGCCGTGCCCCAGGAAGACCATGGGCACCGCCATGTCAGGCCGGCGTCTCGAGCACCTCGCGCAGCGAGGCGCAGACGTGGTCGACGTCCTCGTCCTGCAGCTGGATGAAGAACGGCAGCGCCAGCGTCGAGCGGCTGACCCGCTCCGTCACCGGAAGCATCCCCTCCCGCATGCCCAGGCTCCGGTACTCGGGCTGCAGATGGATGGCGGGCAGGTAGGGCCGCGTCGATATGCCGCGCGCCGCCATCGCCTCGATCACCGAAGCGCGGTCGATGTGCTCGGCCAGCCGCACGTGGTAGATGAACCAGCTGCGGGGATGGCGCCCCTCGTACGGCAGCTCCACGCCCTCGACGCCGGCCAGCTGCTGCCCGTAGCGGCGGGCCACCCGCGCCCGCTCGGCCAGCATGAACTCCAGTTTCTCCAGCTGGGCAAGCCCCACGGCCGCGGACATCTCATCCATCCTGAAGTTGAACCCGAGCCGCTGGTGCACCAGCCAGTCGCCGTTGTCCGAGCGCCCCTGGTTGACGATGCTGCGCAGCTCCCGCTCGACGTCGGGATCGTCGGTCGTGATCATCCCACCCTCGCCGGTGGTGATCTGCTTGTTCGGGTAGAAGCCGTAGACGGCGGGGTTGCCGAAGGCGCCCACCGGCCGGCCGTCCACGCTCGCGCCCAGCGCCTCGCAGGCGTCCTCTACCACCGGCAGGCCATGGCGCTCCGCGATCGCGTTGATGGCGCCGATGTCGCATGGGTAGCCGAAGATGTGCACCGGGAGGATCGCCCTGGTGCGCGGCGTGATGGCCGCCTCGACCGCCGCAGGGTCGACGTTGAACGTCTGCTCGTCGATGTCGGCGAAGACCGGCGTCGCGTGCTGGAACAGGATCACATTGGCCGACGCGACGAACGAGAACGATGACGTGATCACCTCGTCGCCCGGCCCGACTCCCAGTCGCGCCAGGCTGGCGTGCAGGCCGGCCGTCCCGCTCGAGCAGGCGACCGCATAGGCGGTGCCGGCGATGTCGGCGAAGGCCTCCTCGAAGCGCCGGTACACCGGGCCCAGCGCCAGGTCGCCGGAGCGCAGCACGTCGAGCACGAGCTCCTCTTCGCGGCCGTCCAGGTACGGGCGCGCGAGCGGGATCTGGCGGACGGCAACCATCAGACTCAGAGGCCCACCGGCGCCGTCGCCGGGTACTCGAGGAACTCTGCGAAGCGCTCGTCGCGGCCCTCGACGGTCGCGAAGAACACATCCTGGATCTGCTTGGTGATCGGGCCGCGGCCGCCGATCTCCTGGCCGTCCACCGATGCGATCGGCGTCACCTCGGCGGCGGTGCCGCACAGGAAGGCCTCGTCGGCGAAGTAGAGGTCGGTTCGCACCAGCGTCGCCACGCGCACCTCGAAGCCGAGCGATTGCGCGATCTGGATCACGCTCTCGCGGGTGATGCCCGGCAGGCAGGAATCGCTGGTGGGCGGCGTGTACAGCACGCCGTCGCGCGCCACGAACACGTTCTCGCCGGAGCCGTCGGCCACGAACCCCTGCTCGTTCAAGAGGATCGCCTCGTCGTAGCCGCTGCGCGTGGCCTCATGCTTGGCAAGCACCGAGTTGATGTACTGGCCGGAGGCTTTGGCAGCGGGCGGCATCGTGTTGGGCCCGTAGCGACGGAAGCTCGACACCTTGCAGCGGACGCCGGCCTCCAGCGCGTCCTCGCCCAGGTAGGCACCCCACGGCCACACCGCGATCGCCACGTCGACGGGGTTGTTGAGCGCGAACAGGCCCATCTCGCCGTAGCCGCGAAACACGATCGGCCGCACGTAGCAGGAGCCCACGCCGTTCATGGCGATCGTCTCGTGGATCGCCGCGGCCAGGTCGGCCGTGGACAGGCCCAGGTCCATCTCGTACAGCGCCGCGGAGCGCCGCAGGCGCTCCAGGTGCGCGTTCAGGCGGAACACGGCCGTGCCCTTCGGCGTCGCGTAGGCGCGGATTCCCTCGAACACGCCGGTGCCGTAGTGCAGCGCGTGCGTCAGGACGTGGACCTGGGCATCGTCCCACGGTATGAAACTCCCGTTACGCCAGATCTTCTCCGTCGCCTGCATCGGCCCGTCCTTTTCGTCCGCGGATGTGGTCTGATGCTACCGGACGCCGCGGGCGCCTGGAGTCAGAGGGCGGTCAGCGATACCACCCGCACGGAGTGGATTCCGGCCTCGCCGCGCAGCCGCTCGAGCACGTGCGGCTCGGGCGGCGTGTCCACCGAGAGCACCATCACCGCCTCCTCGCCGCGGACGTTTCGCGACACGTTCATGTTGGCGATGTTCGCTCCCTCCTCGCCCAGCAGCGTGCCGACGCGACCGATCATGCCGGGCCGGTCGTCGTTCAGCATCACCACCATGTGCGAGTCCAGTTCGATCTCGACCTGGTAGGGATGCACCCCCACCAGCCAGGGTCGGTCGTCGCGGCCGATGGTGGTGCCGGACACGGTGTCGCCGGGCAGCGTGGCCACGCTCACCAGGTTGGTGAAGTGCCCGGTGGACGGCTGCGCGGACTCGACCACGTGGATCCCCATGCCGTCGGCCAGCGCCCGCGAGTTGACCAGGTTCACCTGCTCGTCCACGTGGCCCGCGAACGCGCCGGCCAGCGCCGCCGACGTCAGCAGCCGCGTGTCGTACTCGGCCAGCGAACCCGAACAGCTCACCTCGACCCGGTCGAACCCGCCGCCGCTGAGCCCGGCCGCCAGCCGCCCGAGCTTGAACGCCAGCGGCACGAACGGCCCCATCACCTCCATGTCCTCGGCCCGTCCCAGCGGGATGTTGACGGCGTTCGAGACGAACTCGCCGCAAAGGGCTGCCACCACCTGCTCGGCCACGATCACGCCTGCGCGGTCCTGCGCCTCCTGCGTGGAGGCGCCCAGGTGGGGCGTCACCACCACGTTCGGCAGGGTCAGGATCTCGCCCTCGGTGTAGGGCTCGGTCGGGAACACGTCCAGCGCCGCGGCCGCCACCCGGCCGTCCTTGAGCGCCGCCACCAGCGCGTCAAGGTCGATCAGGTCGCCGCGTGCGGCGTTCACGATGCGCACGCCGGGCTGCATCAGACCGATCGTCTCGTCCCGGATCAGGTGGTGCGTGTCGGCCGTCAGCGGAGCGTGCAGCGAGATGAACTCGGCGCCGGCCAGCACCTCCTCGAGCGTGGAGTGCGTGACCTGTGCTTCCCGGAAGCGCTCCGGCGTGACGAACGGGTCGTGTGCGATCACCTGCATGCCGAGGCCGCGGGCGCGGGCGGCGACCAGCTGGCCGATCCGCCCGAAGCCGAGCACGCCCAGCGTCTTGCCGCACAGCTCCACGCCTCCGAAGCGCGAGCGCTCCCAGCGGCCGTCCACCAGGGCCCCGTGTGCCTGCGGGATGTTGCGCGCCAGCGCCAGCAGCAGCCCGATCGCGTGCTCCGCGGCGGACACCATGTTCGAGCCGGGTGCGTTGGCCACGATGATGCCGCGCCGCGTTGCCTCGTCCACGTCCACGTTGTCGACCCCGGTGCCTGCCCGCCCCACCACCTTCAGCCGCGTTGCGCACCCCAGCACGCCGGCGTCGACGCGGGTCTTGCTGCGCACGATCAGCGCGTCGTAGTCGCTGATCCGGTCGCACAGCTGATCCGCCGAGATGTCCAGCTCGACGTCCACGTCGAAGCGGTCGGACAGGAGCTCGACGCCGGACTGGGCGATCTGCTCCGTGATCAGCACACGGGCGCGGTCGGTGCTTCGTCGCACGGCCGGCCGGGACGGCTGGGCGAGCTCAGACACGGCTGGTCTCGAGCTGCGCGAACACCTCCACCGCCCGCGCCGCTCCGGCGCCTGGGGTCGGCGCCCGGTAGCCGAGGTCGCCCAGCACCAGCTCCAGCGCCGACAGCGCGGTGATGATGTCGAACCGGTTCATGTAGCCCATGTGGCCGATCCGGATCACCTTGCCGCGCAGCCGGCCGTGGCCACCCGCCAGCACGACGCCGAAGCGATCACGCAGCAGCCCGTACACCTCCTGGCCGTCGACGCCATCGGGCATCTGCACGGCGGTCACCATCGACGAGCTGTCGTCGTCCGGGGAGAACAGCTCCAGTCCGAGCGCCTTCGCGCCCTCGCGGGTGGCGCGGCCCAGCAGCCGGTTGCGCGCCCACACGTTCTCGGGGCCGTCGGCCTCGATCATGGCCAGCGCCGCATTCAGCCCGGCGACCAGCGTGATGGGTGGTGTGAACGGGGTCTGCACCTTCTCTTGCGAGTCCCGCGTGACCCGCCAGTCCAGCGTGAAGCGCGGAAGCGCCGCCCGCTCGGAGATCGCCCAGGCGCGCTCCGACGCCGCCACGAAGGCGAGCCCCGGCGGTGTCATCAGTGCCTTCTGGGAACCGGAGACGACCACGTCGACGCCCCACTCGTCCATCGCGAGCTCGACGCCGCCCAGGCTGGAGACGGCGTCCACCACCAGCAGCGCCCCGGTCGGGCGCAGCGCCTCGGCGATGGCGCGGACGTCGTGCACCACGCCCGTCGAGGTCTCGGAGTGGGTGATGTAGACCGCGACCGCACCATGAGCCTGCCCGGCCACCGCCGCGGGGTCGAGCGCCTCGCCCCAGGGCTGAGCATGGATGCGGGGCTCGATGCCGTAGGCGCGCGCGATCTTCGTCCAGCGATCGCCGAAGTTGCCGGCCGACGCGACCAGGACGTCCTCGCCCGGGGACAGCAGGTTGGCCACGGCCGACTCCATCGCCGACGTGCCGGAGCCGGCGAACAGCAGCACCTCCTGCTCGGTCGCAAAGGCGCGCCTCAGCTGCGCCAGCGTCTGCTCCAGCAGCACCTTGAAATCTGGACTGCGGTGGTGGATCAGGGGCCGGGCCATGGCGGCCGCCACCTCGGGCGGCACCGGCGTCGGGCCGGGCGTGATCAGGTAGGTCCGCTCAGGCACGGCCGGAGTCTAGATGCAGTGTTCCTGAATCGCCGCGCTACAGCTTCGAGCGCAGCAGCTCCTGCACCTGACGGGCGTCGGCGCGGCCCTGGGAGCGCTTCATGACCTGACCCACCAGCGCGTTGATGACGCCGTCCTTGCCGCTTCGGAACTGCTCGACGAAGGCCGGGTTTTCGGCGATCACCTCGTCCACCATCGCCTCCAGCTCGCCGCTGTCGCCGATCGACGCGAGACCGTGGCGCTCTACCAGCTCGGCCGGGTCGGCGGCGGGTTCGGCGACCAGCAGCTCGTACACCTGCCTGGCGATGCTGTTGGTGATGGTGCCGCCGGCGATCAGGCCGATCAGTGACCCCAGCGTCGCGGCCGGCACGGTGTCGACCGGCGCCGGGCGCGTGTTCAGAATCCAGTCGGCCGCGGACTTGGCATCGGCCGATGCCGCCACCGCCTCGAAGTAGTCCGCGAGGCGCGGCTCGGCGTTGAGGTCGGTCGCGTAGGCGGGCGGCAGGCCGTGCTGCGAGGCGAACCGCTCGATGCGCGCCGCCGGCAGCTCCGGCAGCCCGTCGCGCAACCGCTCGATCAGCTCCGGCGAGGGCGCCAGCGGCACCAGGTCAGGCTCCGGGAAGTAGCGGTAGTCGTGCGCCTCCTCCTTGGAGCGCAGCGACCGCAGCGCCTTCGTGCCCGGGTCGTAGTGAAGCGTCTCCTGCACCACCTGGAGCCCGCGCTCCAGCAGGTCGACCTGGCGCCGGATCTCGGCCGCCATCCCGTCGCCCAGGAACTTGAACGAGTTCATGTTCTTGAGCTCGGTCTTGGTGCCGAACTCGCTGCTTCCGGCCGGCCGCACCGACACGTTGGCATCGCACCGCAGCGACCCCTTCTCCATGTCGCAGTCGGATACGCCGATCGTCTGCAGGGTGTTCTTCAGGAGCGCCAGGAAGGCCAGGGCCTGTTCGGGTGACCGCAGGTCGGGCTCGGTCACGATCTCGACCAGCGGCGTACCACAGCGGTTGAAGTCGACCAGCGAGTACTCGGCGCCGCCGATGCGGCCGGCCTCGCCGCCGCTGTGGACGAGCTTGGCGGCGTCCTCCTCGAGGTGCGCGCGGGTGATGCCGACCCTCCCGCCGTCCACGTCGAGATGGCCCTCCAGGCAGATCGGCTGGTCGTACTGGCTGATCTGATAGGCCTTGGGGCTGTCCGGGTAGAAGTAGTTCTTGCGGTGGAACACGCTGCGCTCGGCGATCCCGCAGTTCAGCGCCAGGCCGATCTCGATCGCCTTCTCGACCGCACCCTGGTTGACCACCGGCAGCACGCCCGGGTGGCCCAGGCAGAGCGGGCAGGTGAACGTGTTGGGCTCGGCCCCGAAGTGGGTCTCACAGGCGCAGAACATCTTGGTGGCGGTGTTCAGCTGGACGTGGATCTCCAGCCCGATCACGGCCTCCCAGGCGGTCTCGCTCATCCCGCGGCCCTCATCGCAGCCGGCACCGGGTCAAACCCGATCGCACCCTCGAGCGCGTGCGCGGCGGCCAGTATCCGGTTCTCCGAATAGGCCGGGCCGATCAGCTGCAGGCCCACCGGCAGCCCCTCCGAGAGTCCGCAGGGCAGCGAGATGCCCGGCAGGCCGGCCAGGTTCACCGGCACCGTCAGCAGGTCACACGCATACATCGCCCAGGGATCGTCGATCCGCTCGCCGATCGGGAACGCCACCGTCGGTGACGACGGCGTGGCGATCAGGTCGACGTCGGCGAACGCCTGGTCGAACTCGCGCCGGATCAGCGTGCGCACCCGCTGGGCGGTGCCGTAGTAGGCGTCGTAGTAGCCGGCCGAGAGCACATACGTGCCGAGCATGATGCGGCGCTTGACCTCGGCACCGAACCCGCTCGAGCGCGTTCGCCCGTACATCTCGACGATCGTGTCGCCCGGCTCCTCGAGCCGCAGGCCGTAGCGCACCCCGTCGAACCGGGCCAGGTTGGCCGAGGCCTCGGCAGGGGCGATCAGGTAGTAGGCGGGCAGGGCGTGGACGGCCGTCGGCAGCGTGATCTCGCGCACGGTGGCTCCCAGGTGCTGCGCATGCTCCAGCGAGCGGTCGAAGGCCTCGCGCACACCCGGCTCCACGCCCTGGGCGAGCAGGTCGGTGGGCACCCCGATGGTCACCCCGCTCAGGTCGTCACGCTCCGGCACGGCGATCGGCTCCGGCAGCTCCACGGAGGTCGAGTCGCAGTGATCCCGGCCGGCGATCACCTGCAGCGCCAGCGCTGCGTCGCGTACGGTCAGGGCGAACGGCCCGATCTGGTCGAGCGAGCTGCCGAACGCGATCAGGCCGTGGCGCGAGACGGCGCCGTACGTGGGCTTCATGCCGACCACCCCGCAGAGCGCCGCGGGCTGCCGGATCGAGCCGCCGGTGTCGGTGCCCAGCGCTAGCGGCGCCAGGCCCGCGGCCACGGCCGCCGCCGAACCGCCGCTGGACCCGCCCGGCACCATGCGCGGGTCCCACGGGTTGTGCGTGGGGCCGAAGGCGGAGTGCTCCGTGGACGAGCCCATCGCGAACTCGTCCATGTTGGTCTTGCCGAGCGGTATCAACCCGGCCGCGCGGGCGCGGGTGACGACGCCGGCGTCATACAGCGGCCGGTGCCCCTCCAGGATGCGGGAGCCGGCCGTGGTCTCCTCGCCCCGCACGCAGAGGATGTCCTTGAGCGCGATCGGGACGCCCTGCAGGCCACTGCGACCCTCACCGTCGAACCGCGCGGCCTGCTCGCGAGCGGCGTCCGCTCGCGTGCGCAGGAAGCAGTTGAGCTCGCCGTCCTGCTGCTCGATGCGGGCCAGGTAGGCGTCCACCAGCTCAACGCACGACACGTCACCGGCGTCGAGCAGCGCCATGCAGCCTTCGGCGGTGAGACCGAGGGTGTCCGGGCTCATGAGGTCGGAGGTACCCGGAACGCGCCATCCTGCGCGGCCGGGGCGTTGGCGAGCACCTCGTCGCGCGGCCAGCTGGGACGTGACCGGTCGGGCCGCGTCACGTTCTCGACCTCGAGCGCGTGCGCGGTCGGCGGCACGCCCTCCAGGTCAAGGGCGGCCAGGGCGTCGACGTGGCCGAGGATCCCGGACAGCTGCTCCGACATGCGCGCCACCTCGTCATCGCTCAGCGAGAGGTTGGCGAGCCGCGCCACGTGCAGCACGTCGTCGGAGGAGATGGCCATCGATCGAGAGGATAGACGACCGTCAGGCGCCGGATCCCAAGGTCCGGCGCCCTCGACGGCTTCGCTATCCGATCGGGCGGACTGCGCTGGCCTGCAGCCCCTTGTTCCCCTGCGCGACCTCGAACTCGACCCGTTGACCTTCGGCCAGGCTCTTGTAGCCGTCGCCCTGGATCTCCGAGAAGTGCACGAACACGTCCTCACCGCCGTCCTGCTGGATGAAGCCGTAACCCTTTTCGTTGCTGAACCACTTGACCGTACCTTCTGCCAACCTAGGTCCTCCTCGACCAGCGGACCGGTATGGACCGCTTTGCTGAATCGCGCGAATATAGAGGACCGTGCGGTCGGCCGCAATCGCGGCCGATTTGGGACGGTCACGGCTCAGTGCCGCAGTCGGGCCGCTTCAAGCGTATTCGAGAGCAACATGGCGATCGTCATCGGGCCCACGCCGCCCGGTACAGGCGTGATCGCGCCGGCCACCTGTGAGGCTGATTCGTGGTCGACGTCGCCCACCAGACCCGCGTCGGTGCGGTTGATGCCGACGTCGATCACGGCCGCGCCCGGCTTGATCATGTCGCCCGTGATCATCTGCGGCCGGCCCACCGCCGCCACCAGTATGTCGGCCCGTCGCGTCACCTCGCCGAGGTCGCGGGTACGCGAGTGGGCAATGGTGACCGTCGCGCTCTGGTGCAGGAGCAGCAGCGCCACCGGCTTGCCGACGATGTCGGAGCGGCCCACCACCACCGCGTCGGCGCCGGTGACCGGTATGTCGTAGGCGCGCAGCAGCTCCATCACGCCGAGGGGAGTGCACGGACGCAGACCCGGCTGGTTGGCCACGAGCCGGCCCACGCTGATCGGGTGGAACCCGTCGACATCCTTGGACGGATCGATCAGCTCCAACACCGGCTTGGAGTTGAGGTCCCCGGGCAGCGGCAGCTGCACGAGGATCCCGTCGACCCGCTCGTCGGCGTTCCAGCGGGCGACGGCGCTTTCGACCTCGTCCTGGCTGGAGGTCGCCGGCAGCTGGTCGTGGAACGAGGCCATGCCCAGCTCGCGGGAGCGCTCGCCCTTGCTGCGGACATACACCTGTGAGGCCGGATCCTCGCCCACCAGGATCGTGACAAGGCCGGGCGTGTGCCCGGTCTCGGCGACGAACTCGGCCACCTCACGGGCGACCCGCGCATGCACCGCGGCCGCCGTCTGTTTGCCGTCGATCACCGTCGCCATGGCGGCGCACCATAGCGAATTCTCCACCGCGCAAAGCATCCCAACGGGGGATACCAGCGAAACCGGCCAGCGCCTATTCAGTGAGATACGTCTCTGACGGCAGTTCCCCCAAACAGGGGAAATCGCCACTAAGCCCTCAAGGCTCCATGGCATCTGCCGAAACAGATCGAACAGGATCCGCCTTCCGCGGCGGCTCCGCGAAACTGGATGGGGGGAGGTGAATTCCTTGATCGAGTACCTGAGCCGCCTGTTCGCGGACCTCAAGGAGGAGTCGGGCCAGACGATGGCTGAGTATGCCGTCGTGCTCGGCGTCATCACCATCGCCGTGGTGGTCACCCTTGGCCTCCTGAGCACCAAGATCTCCGCCGTTCTCAATAGCGTGATTGCCGCCATGTAATTATGGCTTCCCTCGGCGGGTTCCCGGGTCCTCAGTGGCCTGGGAGCCCGCCTACTTTTGTCCCCCGCACACGTCACCCAGGGTCTGGGAGCTCCGTGAAGATCAAGAAACGCACCACAACCGACGAAGGCCAGGCGGTCGTTGAGTTCGCCGTCATCCTTCCTGTGCTGTTGCTGTTGCTGTTCGCGATCCTGCAGTTCGGGGTGCTCTTCAACAACTACATCCAGGTGACGGCCGCCGCCCGCGAGGGCGCACGCAAGGCGGCCACAAGCCGTACGCTGGGAGTCGCCGGCGCCGAGAGCGCCGCCACCGCCGCCGCGCAGGGGGCTTCGCCGGGGCTGACCACGTCCAGCATGGGGATCACGTATCCCAACAACCCGACGTTCATCCAGGGTTCGGACGTGAAGGTGCAGGTCACCTACCCGTATACGATCAGCATCCTCGGACTGGTTGTCTCGTCTGGCAACCTCACCGCTGCAACCACGATGCGGGTCGAGTAGCACCCAATGCTTTTGAACTCCCCCGCCTGATGCTCCGTTCCCCGCACACCAAGGCTCATCCAACCCCGGCCCGACCACGTCGGGCCGGCGGCCGTTCCTCGGGCCAGGCGATGGTGGAGTTCGCGCTGGTCGCGCCGGTGTTGTTCCTGGTGCTGATCGGGATCTTCCAGTTCGGCCAGGCGTTCACCGACTACATCCAGGTCACGAATGCCGCCCGCGACGGCGCCCGCAAGGCGATCGTGTCGCGATCGGACCCGAACGGCGTCGCGACGGTGCAGAACACCGTCAAGGCGTCGGTGTGGTCGCTCAACACGTCCAACATGGGCATCAGCGTGTCTCCAGGTCAGCCGTGGACGGCCGGCCAGTCGGTGACCGTGACAGTGACGTATCCGTACAACATCAGCATCATGGGTGTTGTCGTGGGGTCGGGAACGCTGACCTCCAAGACCACCCAGCGCATCGAGTAGCAGATCCCAACGACGGTCGCGCAGCTGGATTTCGCGTGACCCTCAAGTCCCGAAGAGGCCCTGCCGATAGCACCTCAGCTAGGTCTCTTACGTCTTCCGTCCCAAGTGAGGCAGCCGCATGACGTACAACGTCCGTAACATCGCGATCGCGCTGGTTTTGGCCGGCATCGCGGCGTTCCTCGTGATCATGTACACGGGGAATGTGCAGAAGCAGGCACATAACTCGCAGCAGACCACCACGGTTCTGGTTGCGACCGCCGACATCCCCGCCGGCACCACGGTCGCCGACGCGATCTCGGGCGGGCAGATCCAGACCCATCAGGTCGTGCAGCAGGACGTGATCGTTGGCGCCCTGACCGACGAGAAGTCGCTGAACAGCTCCTACGTCACCAAGCAGGATCTGTACTCCGGCCAGCAGGTCACCGCATCGATGTTCGCACCTTCGGACGAGACGCGGCTGGTCACGCAGATCCAGCAGAACTACCGCGCCATCCAGATCGGCCTCACCCCGGACGAGCTCCTGGGCGGCACGATCGAGGCCGGCGATCACATCGACATGGTCGGCACCTACACGGTGCATCCGTGCCAACGGCGACCCCGATTACGACGTCAGCCGCATCATCGTGCGTGACGTGCAGGTGCTGAAGGCGCCTGACATCAACACGACGACCGGCCAGCTGGCCGCGACCACCACCACCCCGTCGATCACCGTCGCGGTGCCCGACACGGTGGTGCCGAAGATCACCTTCACGCTGCACGGCGGCGACGGTGCTCTCTGGTTCGTGCTGCGGCCCAGCCAACGGCTCGCAGGATGGCCCGATCACCCTGGCCACGGTGGAGTCCGTGATCTTCGAGGGCCTCAACGCCCGCCAGATCGCCCAGGCCTTCAGCGCGAAGGGGACGGGACATTGAGCTCCTCACCGATCAAGGTATTCATCACCGGCGCGGCCAACGGCCTCGCCGAGGTGAGGGAGGGTCTCGCTGACCACCCCGAGGTGGAGCTCGTCGGCACCGCCGCCGATCCCGCCAAGGCCGGCACCAAGCTGGCCGAGTCCGGGGCTCAGGTGATCCTGCACGGCACCACCTCCACCGACCACGTTCCCACCGCTGAGATCGAGGCCATCCGCGGCGTCACCGCATCCCCGATCGTGCTGGTCACCTCGGCCAGCGCCAACGCCCTCCTCTCGGAGGCGCTGTCGGCCGGGATCTTCGACGTGGTGCTGCTGCCGCAGCTGACCGACGGCATCGTCTTCACCATCAAGAAGGCGAACTCGCTGGCGGCCGGCCGGGCAACCGGCGGAGGCGCCAAGACCACCGCGGCGCTGGAAGGCCGTGTGGTCACGTTCTTCTCGCCCAAGGGCGGGGCCGGCAAGACCGTTCTGGCCTGCAACCTGGCCGCGACGGTCGCGCGCCAGCAGCAGCGCAAGACCCTGCTGCTGGACCTCGACCTGCAGTTCGGCGACGCCGCCATCATGATGGGCATCGAGCCCGAGAAGACGATCTATGACCTGGTCATGGCTCGTCGCGAGCTCGACACAGACGCCCTGGCCGGCTACGTCACGGCTCACTCGTCCGGCGTGCACGTGCTTCCCGCACCGCTGCGCCCGGAGGATGCCGAGCTGGTCACCGAGGAGCGCCTCGGCCACCTGTTTGCGGTGGCCAAGGAGAGCTACGACGTGATCGTGGTCGACACGCCGCCGTTCTTCCACGGCCCGGTGCTGTCCACCCTGGATCGCACCGACCAGCTGATACTGGTGGCGTCGCCCGACGTGCCGTCGGTCAAGAACATCAAGCTGACGATGCAGACGCTCGACCTGCTGCACTACCCCAAGGAACGGCGGCACCTGCTGCTGAACCGCGCGGGGTCGAAGGTCGGGCTGAAGGCCCAGGAGATCGAGCGCGCGCTGGACATGAAGGTCGCGTTCGAGGTGCCGGTCGAGCGCGAGGTCGCAGTCTCGGTCAACCGAGGCGTCCCGATCGCGATCTCGAGCCCGCGCTCCGCCGTTGGCAAGTCGCTCCAGGATGTCGCCGACAAGCTCGTGCCGCTGCGCACGACCGGCGCCGTCGAGGGTGGCGGCAAGAAGTTCCGAAGGAAGGGATAGCCCGTGTCGCTGCAGTCTCGCATCCAGGTCGCGGGGCAGGACGGCACCGAGGTCGAGGCGGGCCAGGAGTCCGGTAAGCCGGCTCCCGAACGCTCCTCGGTGGTCTCCGATCCCTTTGCCGATCTAAAGACCCGAGTTCACAAGGACATCATCGCCCGGCTGGGCCCGCGCCTGTTCAACGCCGACGCGGGCACCGGTGACGGCGACCTCGAGGCCACCGTCAACGAGGCGGTGACCGAGGTGCTGGCGCTCGAGAAGACGCCGCTGACGCGGCAGGAGCGCCAGGACATCATCCGGCAGATCTCCGACGACATCCTCGGCTACGGGCCGCTGGAGCCGTTCCTGCGCGATGACTCGATCACAGAAATCATGGTCAACGACCACAGCACGATCTACATCGAGCGCCACGGCAAGATCACTCGCACGAACGCACAGTTCGTCGACGACCAGCACCTGCTGCGGATCATCGACAAGATCATCAGCCGCATCGGCCGGCGCATCGACGAGTCGTCCCCGTACGTGGACGCCCGTCTGCCGGACGGCTCGCGTGTGAACGCGATCATCCCGCCGCTGGCGGTCCGCGGATCGGCACTGACCATTCGTAAGTTCCGCCGCGACCCGTTCACGATGCCCGACCTGATCAAGTTCGGGACGCTCACGCACAAGTCCGGCCAGTTCCTCGAGGCCTGCGTGCGCGGCAAGCTGAACATCCTCATCTCGGGCGGTACCGGTTCCGGTAAGACGACGACGCTGAACGTGCTGTCGGCGGCCATCCCCTCCGACGAGCGAATCATCACCGTCGAGGACGCGGCCGAGCTCCAGCTCAAGCAGGACCACGTGATCACGCTGGAGTCGCGCCCGTCCAACATCGAGGGCAAGGGCCAGGTCACGATCCGCGACCTCGTCCGCAACACCCTGCGTATGCGGCCCGACCGCATCATCGTCGGCGAGTGTCGTGGACCCGAGACCGTGGACATGCTGCAGGCCATGAACACCGGCCATGACGGCTCGCTGACCACCGTCCACGCCAACAACCCGCGTGACGCCCTGGCCCGTACCGAGACGCTGGTGCTGACCGCAGGCGTCGACCTGCCGCTGCGCGCCATCCGCGAGCAGATCTCGAGCGCGTTCGACCTGATCGTGCAGGTGTCGCGCCTGGTCGACGGCACCCGTCGCATCACCCATGTCACCGAGGTGCTGCGGATGGAGTCCGACGTGGTCACCCTGCAGGACATCTTCATCGCCAAGCCGGTCGAGAACGCGGCCGAGCAGGCCGAGACCGGGCATCGTCTGCTGGGCCCGCTGACCTGCAGCGGCATCAAGCCTCACTTCCTCGACAAGATGGCCGGCAACGGCGTCAACCTGCCGCCCAACTTCTTCCTGCCCGACAGCGGCGAGCGGCCGTCAAGCGCATCAGCCGCCGGCGTGTTCGGCAGGGCGGTCGGACAGTAATGCGCCTCCGCATCGCCATCGTCACCGCGCTTGCGGCCCTTGTCGCTGCCGTTCCGGCGTCGGCGAGCGGCACCCTGCAGGTGCAGAAGGTCGACACCAGCGCGTTCCCCACCGTCCGCGTGACGGTGCAGTCGCCCACGCCCGGAAAGGCCCCCGCTCTGCAGGTGTACGAGAACGGCACCCAGGTGCCGCCCGCGAACGTGCAGATGGTGGATCCGGGCGCGCCCGCCGCGATCGCGCTCGTGATCGACACGTCGAACAGCATGGCCGGGACCAAGCTGAACGATGCCATCTCCGCCGCGCACGGCTTCGTCAGCGCCCAGAAGAACGGCAACCTGCTGGGCGTCTACGGCTTCGACTCGACCGCCTACCCGGCGGCGCGGCTCAGCCCTGACCGCACCGAGATCGACACGGCGATCAGCCAGCTGGGCACCGGCGGCGCACCCGGCACCGCCCTCTATGGGGCCGTCAAGCTGGCGTCCGAGGACCTGCAGACCGCGCCCGCGCAGCGGCGCGTCATGATCCTGATCACCGACGGCTCGTCACAGTCCGACACCGCCACGTTGGACGAGGCGATCGCGGCCGCCAAGCAGGCGGGTGTGCTGGTCTACACGGTCGGCATCGCCACCAGCGGCCCGGCTCAGGCGGCCCTCAACCAGATCGCTTCGGACACCGGCGGCACGGCCACCTCGGTCACCGACTCGTCGGCTCTGGCCGGTATCTACAGCACCATCGAGAGCGAGCTCGGCAACAGCTACACCTACATGTACCAGAGCATGGTGGCGCCCGGCGCCCCGATGGTGCTGAAGCTGTCCTCGCCCGGCCTGGGCGACGCTCGCGAGGTGCTGAAGGCCCCCGGCACGTTCGTCCCGCCCACCAAGGACGGCGGCGGCCTGAAGCTGCCGACCGGCGCATCCGGCCGCATCCTGATGGCCGCGCTGGTCGGCTTCTTCGTCCTGCTCGCCATGATCCTGGTGATGGCGGCACGGCCTGACGTGATCCTGCAGAAGCGGATCGCGCCCTACACCGACAGCAAGAAGAGCGTCGTGGTCGAGTCCGATGGTGAGGCGACCGAGACCTCCCGCATCTCGCTGCTGCACCAGCTGTTCATCTCGACCGAGCGCATCATCGGCTCGATGAACTTCTGGAAGAAGATGTCGGGGAACCTGGAGCAGGCCGACCTGCCGCTGCGCACCGCGGAGCTGTTCTACATCCAGATCGGCACGGCGCTCCTGTTCGGGTTCATCATGGCGTTCATGCTCGGCCACCGCGGCCTGATCGCGCTTGCGGCGTTGATCCTGGGCGGCTTGGTGCCCGCGATCTACGTGCGGCTCAAGGCCAAGAAGCGGCTGACCCTGTTCGAGAGCCAGCTTCCGGAGACGCTGATCACGATGGCGGCATCGCTCAAGGCCGGACACGCGTTCAACCAGTCCGTCGCCAGCGTCGTCCGCGAGGGCGCCGATCCGACCGCGAAGGAGTTCTCGCGAGTGGTCGCCGAGATCCAGCTGGGAGCTCCCTCCGAGCAGGCGCTGCAGGCGATGGCCGAGCGCATGCACTCGTACAACTTCGGCTTCGTCGTGATGGCCGTGAACATCCAGCGCACCGTCGGCGGCAGCCTCGCCGACATCCTGGACATGGTCTCGGACACGGTGCGCCAGCGCCAGCAGTTCGAGCGCAAGGTGAAGGCGCTGACCGCGCAGGGCCGGATGTCGGCCTACGTGCTGATCGCGATGCCGTTCCTGATGGGCCTCGCCATCTTCGCCCTGAACCCGACCTACATGTCGGTGCTGTTCACGACCACGATGGGCAAGGTCATGATCGCCGGCTCGCTCGTGATGATGGCGATCGGTTCCCTGATCATCAAGAAAATCGTGTCCTTCAAGGAGTAGCCAGATGTTGATGATCCTCGGAATCGGAGTTTTCTTCGCAGCTGTCTACGTGCTGCTGACCGGCCTCACCGTCCGCCAGCGAGAGGTTTCGCTGTCGGTCAGGCGGGCCCGGCGCTACGGCACTCGTAACCAGCGCGAGATCGAGACACGGCGCAGCGTCAACACCCGCCTGGTCGGGCCGATGGCGGCTCGCCTGGCAGGCATCACGATGAAGCTGATGCCCAAGACCAACACCGATCAGGTGTCGAACAAGCTGCTCGCCGCCGGCCTGGCCCGCACGCTGTCCCCGCAGGCCTACCTGGCGCTCAAGACCGGCCTCGCCGGCCTGTTCATCTCGTTCGGCCTGCTCACGGTCATCACCGGTGCGATGGCCCCGCTGATCGGGCTCATGATCGCGCTGATGGGCGCAGCCATCGGCTTCATCGCGCCCGACTTCGTGATCAACAACCGCGTCCGCAGCCGCCGCGACCTGATGCGCTCAGACCTGCCCAACGTGCTCGACCTGCTGTGCGTGTCCGTGGAGGCCGGCCTCGGCTTCGACCAGGCACTGTCCAAGCTGAGCGAGCGCATGGAAGGCCCGCTGGTCGACGAGTTCTCGCTGGTGCTGCACGAGATGCGGATCGGCTCGAGCCGCTCGGCCGCACTCAAGAACCTGTCGGAGCGCGTCGACGCGCCCGAGGTGTCGCAGTTCGCCCGCGCCATCATTCAGGCCGACCAGCTCGGCATCGCGCTGTCGCGGATCCTGCGCGTGCAGTCGCAGGACATGCGAGTGCGCCGCCAGCTGGCCGCCGAGGAGAAGGCCATGAAGGCACCGGTCAAGATGCTGTTCCCGACCGTGATCTTCATCTTCCCCTCGATGTTCGTGGTAGCGCTCGGCCCGGCCGCGCTGAACCTGATGAAGACCTTCTCGGGCGGTTGATGCGTCCAGCGCGCGTGAACGACCCGCTGGCGGGCGGGGCGTCAGCGGTCGAGCAGCTCGAGGCGCTCGGAGTCCGCGGAATCCTGCGGCAGCTTGCCCAGGACGGCCAGATCGTCGACGTGCGCTGCGAGATGCCCCAGTGCTACTGCTTCCGGGGCCGCAGGCACTTCGATCCGAGGTCGTCTGGCTCCGACTGGTCTCCGACTGCCGACCACTACCCACGGCTGAAGATGCATGGAGGGCACCTCACTCCGGACAACGTCCGGCTGGGACACAAGCTCTGCAACCAACGTGACTTCGAATGGCGCACGAGGATCAACGCGCTGCTCGGGAGGCGGATGTCGCTGGAGGAGATCGCCGCACATCTGAACGCAAGGAAGGTTCCGCCGATCCACGGCGCCAAGAACGGGTGGACGGCTTCCTCCGTTCGAAAGGCGTTCGTTTCCTAGGATTCGGCGCTCGGCCGTACGGCCGACGCGCACCCGGGCTGAAGCGAACCTGCCCGACAGGGCAGCCTCGCGCCTCCTACCTGCCCCGCTTGCCGCCCGGGTAGGTGATCACGCGCACCTCGATCGTCCGCTCGCCACGGCGCACCGTGCGACGGGTCTCGAGACGGGGATCGGGCGGGCGCTTCATGCCCCCTTATCGACAACGCCGGTTCCGGTCTGAAGCCTGTCAGATGCCCGAGCCGCCGGCGCCAGGCGGGAGATCGCGAAGGACATCGGCAACCGGCCCGTCGGCCGACTGCTCGTGGTCGTCGGGCACGAGGCCATGGCCGGTCGGCTTATGGTCGTCCGGTACCGGTTCCAGCGTATTGATCCGTCGCCACCACGACCGGAGACGAGTTCGCAGCCAGGTCATACAGCGAGGATAGTTCGCGGGGTAAAAAGGCGACGACCGGAATCGAACCGGTGTGCAAGGCTTTGCAGGCCTCTGCCTAACCACTCGGCCACGTCGCCCCGAGGGCACAAGGCTATCAGCGGGCCCGTGAGCTACGACGCGACGTCTGCGACCGCACGGCCGGCCAGGAGCTCGGCGCTGCGCAGCGCCAGGCCGCCCTGGCCTGCCACCGCCGCCAGCACGCCCTGCGCGCGCTCCGAGAACGAGTCGCACATGACCACCAGCAGCGCGCCGTTGACCGGCACGGCCGCCGCCACAGCCGGTAGCGCCGAGGCCTCGGCCGCCGGCCCGGGCAGGTTCGCAACGTCCAGCAGCTCCACCTCGTCTCGCCGTGGATACCCGGCCCGCACGGCGGCCACCGCGATCGCGCGCACCGCGGCATCGCCGGTCGACGCCAGCACCCGGCTGCGGCCGCTCTCGGGATCGGCCGGCACGACCACTGCCGCCGCGCGCGACCCGGTCAGGCTGCGCGCCACGTGCGCCAGGTGAGCCGCCACCGCGGCGACCGACGGGTCGGTGGCGGCCATCGTGGCGATCTCCAGCAGCGCGTTCGAGACCTCCGCCGACCGTCGCTCGGCCTCGAGCAGCCGCGCGTTCTCGAACGCCACGGCGGCCTGCGCCGCCAGCAGTTCCAGCAGCCGCACCGCAAGCAGCGAGAACTGGTCGAGCCCCAGCTTCGACAGCACGATCACCCCGATCGTGCGCCGCTCGTAGCGCAGCGGCACCGCCAGGATCGACTCCTCGATGTCGGCGCTGCCCTCGATGTCCTCGGCAAACTCGCAGTGCTGCGCGTCGGCGATGTTGAGGGTCTGGCCGCGCTGGGCCGCGGTGCCGGTGATGCCCTCCCCCACGTCGCAGCGCAGCGCGTCGAACGTCTCGCCGGCGTACTCCGACAGGTTCCCGCCGAACGCGACCGGCTCGAGCGTCTGCTGGTCGTCGCCGAGCAGGTAGACCCGGGCGTTGTGATAGTCGACCATCGTGCGCAGCTCGGCCACGATCGTCTCGCCGATCTGCCAGACGTCGTTCAGCCGGTTCAGCTTGGTTGCGAGCGCGCCCAGCAGCTTGATCTGCGTCAGCGACTCCAGCTCCTGCTGGCGACCGGCGGCGCCGCGCGTGTCCCGCTGCGCCCGCACGGCCGACGAGTAGCTGGCGGCGCGGTCCTTCCCCCGATCCTTGGCGACATATAGCGCGGCGTCGGCCGCGGCCAGCAGCTCGGTCGGGTTCTTGGCATCGTCGGGGAACGCCGCGACGCCGCAGGACACGGTCAGCGAGCGAGGGCCCGGAAGCTTGCGCACCCGCGCGCACAGGCGGTCGGCCGCCGCCTTTGCGGCGCGCTTGTCGGTCTCGGGCATGAGGATCGCGAACTCCTCACCGCCCACCCGGAAGGCCGCGTCGGTGGCCCGCAGCACCGAGCTGGCCGCCGACGCCACCCGCCGCAACATCAGGTCGCCCTCCATGTGGCCATGCACGTCGTTCAGCAGCTTGAAGTCATCCAGGTCGAACGTGACCAGCGCCATCGGCCGCTTGTAGCGGTGCGCCCGCTCCAGCTCGGCGCGCACCCGCTCCTGGTAGACGCGGTGGTTGAAGAGCCCCGTCAGCCAGTCCGTCTGCGCCTCTTGCGTCAGCTGCTCGCGGATCTGGGTGTTGTCCAGCGCCAGCGCCGCCAGGTCGGCGAAGTGGCAGATCAGCTCGAACTCGTCGTCGCTGAAGGTGACGCCCTCGCCCAGGCGGTAGACGTTCAGCACGCCGATCGGCTGGTCGCGCACCATCAGCGGCACGGCCGCGATCGTCTCCGGCTCGCTCTCGGTACCGGGCACCAGCACGATGCGCGGATCGAGGTGCGCGGCCGGCACGTTCTGAGCGAGGCGCCGCTCCACCACCCACCCGGTGAGACCCTTGCCCAGCGGCAGGGGCGAGTCGAGGATCTCGGCGGCGTACAGGTCGACGGAGTGCAGCGGCACCAGCAGGCTGCGCACCGGATCGACCCGGTAGACGGTCAGCACGTCGTAGGGCACCAGCCGCTTCAGCTCATCGGTGATGCGGTCGAGCAGCTCATCCAGGCTTGCGGATCCCAGCAGCATCCGCGACATCCCCAGCAGCGCTCTGTACGAGGCCAGGCGCGCGCCTTGGGGGTCCTGTGCAGAACCGGGACGTGCGAGCAAGACATCCTCTCGAAGCAGATGGTCGGGGCCAGGCACAAGGGAGCGAAGGTGCCACTCTCAGTTTCCCGCCTTGGGGGTCCGGCTCCTACCCCCTTTCGAGTGATCCAACGTCCTGCGATGCGGGTGGATAGGCCACGAGCGAGGCAACCGTCACAATCGTCATCACCAGGGTGCCGGCGATCGCGACGTGCACCGCGATCACCTCCCAGGGCAACCCGTTGCGGTACTGATACTCGCCGACGGCCAGCTGACAGAGCGTCAGCACCACCCCGGCCACGGACAGCCGCTGGGCGAGGCTGCCGCGGGCGGTTCGCCACAGCACCACCGCCAGGATCAGGAACACGGTCGCGAACGACACGGCCGCACGCACGTGCACCCAGGTGGCGTCGTAGAAGTCGCCGAACCGCTCGATCGGCCGGTCGGTCGCGCCGGCGTGCGGCCCGGCGGCCGTGACGAACGCGCCGGTCGTGACCAGCGCCAGGCACAACACCACCGCGGCCGCCCCGAGCAGCGCCGGTCGCGTCCACACCAGCTGCTCGCGCCCGCCGCCGTGAGCGCGGTCGACCGCGTGGAACGTGACCCACGTGGCGACCGCCACCACGGCCATCGCCAGCAGGAAGTGCGACATCACCAGCAGCGGGTTGAGGTTGAACGCGACCGTGATCGCGCCCAGCGGCACCTGCGCCACGGTGCCGGCTGCAGCCGCAGCCGCCCCCCACGCCACCGCTCGCTGCAGCCCCGGCGTGCGAAACGCGATCACCGCCGTGATCACGGCCGCGATCATGGCGATGCCCGAGATCACGCGGTTCGAGAACTCGATCACCGAGTGGTAGCCGGTGCTGGGGACGAAGCTGTTGGCCTCGCAGGTGGGCCAGTGCGGACAGCCCAGGCCGGACGCGGTCAGGCGCACCAGGCCGCCCGTCACGACCACCAGCCACAGCAGCCCGAGAGTGATCAGCGCGGCGCGCTCGAAGGTCAGCGCGGTGACGGCGCGCCCGCGTGCGCGAGACAGGGTGGGCTCGGCGGTGGCCACGGGCCGAAAGTCTAGATCGACGGCGGCCGCGGGGAGGTGAGCACCGCACGCACCCCCCGCACCGGAGATCGCAGCATGCGGTGGGCGCGGGACGAGTCGAGCACGCAGTCGAGCGGCCGGCGCACCGGCCTGGCCGGCGCTGCGGCCCGCACGCAGCCGGGACGGGTCGGCGCCGTGGCGGGCCGCGATCAGCCGCGCGAACTCGAGCCGCGACACGGGTTCCGGGCCGGCCAGGTGCAGCACGCCGCGCGGCGGCAGCTCCGCCAGCTCCAGCAGCGCCGCCGCCAGGTCGCCGCAGGCCACCGGCGAGCGCAGCTCGTCCTCGAAGAAGGCCACGTCCGCGCGGCCGGACAGGGCGTCCAGCACCATTCGCTCGTGCGGCCCCGGGTCCGCGCCGCCGTAGATCAGGGAGGTGCGTACCACCAACGCATCGCCGTGTGCGTCCAGGACGGCATGCTCACCGTCCAGCTTGGAGGCGCCGTACTCGTTGACCGGCCCGGGCCGGTCGTCCTCCCGGTAGGGCCGGGCCAGCTCCCCGTCGAACACGAGGTCGGTGGACAGGTGGATCAGCCGGGCACCGTGACGGGCGGCGGCGGCTGCGACATTGGCGGCGCCGTCGACGTTCACCTGGCGCATCCGGTCGCCTCCCTGGACGTAGGCGGTGTGCACCACGGCGTCGGGTCTGACGCGTGCCATCAGGTCGTCGACGGCGGCACGGTCGCAGACGTCGAGGGACACATCGGCGTTCGCGTTCGTGAGGTGCGTGCCGGTCGCATCACGACCGGCAGCCCGAGCCTGAGCCAGCAGCTCGCGGCCCAGATAGCCACTTGCGCCGGTCACCAGGATGCTCGCCCGCGCGCCCGTGTCAGACGCCTGCATGCGCCGATCGTAGCTACACTCGATGCCGCCCCGACCCGCAACTCTTTCACGGAGATCGCCATGACCACCACCCTCCCAGGACAGGACACCGACGCACTGCTCACCCGCCTCGGCATCGACTCGTCGCTCCTCAGCGGCGGCGACCTCGAGGTGCGCACGCCCATCACCGGCGAGGTGATCGCGAACCTCCACTCGACCAGCGAGGCAGACGCGGAGGCCGCGATCGCGCGGTCGGTGGAAGCGTTCCGGGTCTGGCGCGACGTACCGGCACCGCGGCGCGGCGAGCTGGTGCGTCTGCTGGCCGACGAGCTGCGCCAGGAGAAGGAGGCGCTGGGCGCGCTGGTCACCCTCGAGGCCGGCAAGATCGGCCAGGAGGGCCTGGGCGAGGTACAGGAGATGATCGACATCTGCGACTTCGCGGTGGGGCTGTCCCGTCAGCTGTACGGCCTCACGATCGCATCCGAGCGCCCCGGGCACCGGATGATGGAGACGTGGCTGCCGCTGGGGCCCGTGGGCATCATCACCGCGTTCAACTTCCCGGTCGCGGTCTGGAGCTGGAACGCCGCGCTGGCGCTCGTGTGCGGCGATCCGGTGATCTGGAAGCCGTCCTCGCGCACGCCCTTGACCGCGCTTGCCTGTCAGGCGCTGTTCCGGCGGGCGCTGGAGCGATTCGGCGATGCTCCGGAGGGGCTGGTCGAGGTGATCGTCGGCAGCGCCGGGCGTGCGCTGGTGGATGACCCGCGGGTGCCGCTGGTGTCGGCGACCGGATCGACCGCGATGGGCCGCGCGATGGCGCCGAAGGTGGCAGCCCGCCTGGGCCGCTCCCTGCTCGAGCTGGGTGGCAACAACGCGATGATCGTGACCCCCAGCGCCGACCTCGACCTGGCGGTGCGGGCGATCCTGTTCGCGGCCGTCGGTACGTGCGGCCAGCGCTGCACGTCGCTGCGGCGGCTGATCGTGCACGAGTCGGTGGCGGACACGCTGATCGATCGGCTGGAGCGGGCGTACGCGAGCGTGCAGGTGGACGACCCGCGCGAGCAGGGCACGCTCTGCGGCCCGCTGATCTCGCAGGACGGCTTCGACGACATGCAGAAGGCGCTCGACAGGGCGCGCGCCGACGGCGGCACCGTGAGCGGCGGCGAGCGGGTGCTGGCCGACCGCTGGCCGGACGCCTACTACGTACGGCCGGCGATTGTGCGCATGCCCGGGCAGACCGACGTCGTGCGTGAGGAGACCTTCGCGCCGGTGCTGTACGCGATCACCTACTCGGACATGCGGCAGGCGCTCGAGCTGCACAACGACGTGCCGCAGGGCCTGTCGTCGTGCATCTTCACCGGCGACCTGCGCGAGGGCGAGCGGTTCCTGGCGCCGGCCGGATCCGACTGCGGCATCGCAAACGTCAACATCGGCCCCAGCGGCGCCGAGATCGGCGGCGCCTTCGGCGGCGAGAAGGAGACCGGCGGCGGGCGCGAGTCGGGCTCCGATGCCTGGAAGGCGTACATGCGCCGCCAGACGGCCACGGTCAACTACTCGACCGAGCTGCCGCTGGCGCAGGGCATCGTGTTCGACGCGGGATGATCCGCGCCCGCCGGCCCGACCTGGTTGGCTGGGGCACATCGCATCGCCGCAGGGACGACGGCGCCACCGAGTCGACGCAGCGGGCGGTCGTGACCGGTCCGGCGGCCGATCGCTCCGCCGAGGGTGCCGCCGCGCTCGGCGCTGCCTACTGGCGAGCCGTGGCACAGACCACGGGCGGGCTTGTCGGCCGGCGCGAGAGCGACGCCGGATCCGAACTGCGCCTCGGCCGCGGGGGACCGGTGTTGCTCCGATTCGGGCCACCCCGGTACGACGTCACCCCTACAGGGGTCTCTGCGGCATATCCGATCACCGGCGGCCTGCTGGCCCGCCGCCCGTCCGGATCGTTGACGCTCTCGATGGAGGCTCGCGACGGTGAGGTCGAGCTGCGGTCAGCCATCGTCGGCTACTACCCCACGTTGGCGGCTCGTCCCGGAGCGCCGGCCTGGACGGGCGAGGTCTACAACCAGGTGCAGGCGCGCCTGCACGCCCGCGTCAGCCGCAGCTATTTCCGGCACCTCGCCCGCCGGGCGCCCGGATGAGAATCGCGGTGCTCGGTGCCTCCGGCACGGTCGGATCGGCGCTGGTCCCGGTGCTCGCCCGCGAGCACCAGGTGGTGGCGGTCTCGCGGCGGCCGCACCCCGACGGGGACAAGAACGTCACGTGGATGGTGGGAGACGTCACGAACCCAACGAGCATCCACCGAGCGCTGGCCGGTGTGGATGTGGTCTGCTACCTCGTCCACTCGCTGGGACAGGCCGACTTCGCCGCCCGCGACCGTCGCGGCGCATCCATCGTCGCTCGCTCGGCGGCATCACGGGGGCTGACTCAGATCGTCTACCTGGGCGGACTGGGCGACGAGTCCGACGACCTCTCCGAGCACCTCAAGAGCCGCCGCGAGACGGAGCGCTGCCTGGCCGAGGGCAGCGTGCCGCTGACGACCATCCGCGCGGGCATGGTGGTGGGGCCGGGCAGCGCGGCATTCGACACGATCCGGGCGCTGGTCGACCGGCTGCCGGCGATGGTGTGTCCCCGCTGGGTGTCCACACCGACGCAGCCGATCGCCATCGATGACGTCGTGCGCTACATCGCCGGCGTCTGCGGGAACCCAGAGGCAATCGGCCAGACGTTCGACGCAGGCGGGCCCGAGGTGATGACCTACCGCGAGATGATCGAGCGCATAGCGAGCCTCCGCCACCGCCATCCCGTGATCGTCGAGGTGCCGTTCCTCACGCCGCGGCTGTCCTCACTCTGGCTGCGCCTGGTTACGCCGGTCCAGGCCGGAGTCGCGCGACCGCTGATCGACGGCCTGCGAAATCCCACCGTCGCACACGATGAGCGTCTGCGCGGTCTGGTGCCCTTCCAGCTCACCAGCTTCGACACGGCCGCCGAAGCAGCAATCGCCGCCGGGTGACGTAGCATCAAGACCGTGACCACCGCCCACGGGCCACGAGAGCGACATCTCAGCCATCGCTCTGGGTGGCTGCGCGCGGCGGTGCTGGGCGCGAACGACGGGATCGTCTCGGTTGCCGCGATCATCGTCGGCGTCGCAGCGGCGGGGTCGAGCCGCTCCGCCATCCTCACGGCCGGCATCGCCGGGCTTGTGGCAGGGGCGGCCTCGATGGCGGCCGGGGAGTATGTCTCGGTCAGCTCGCAGGCCGATGCCGAGCGCGCCGACCTCAGCCTCGAGCGGCATGAGCTGACCACAGATCCGGTCGGCGAACGCGACGAACTGGCTGCGATCTACCGCGACCGCGGGCTTTCGGCCGCACTCGCCGACCAGGTGGCCGACGAGCTCAGCGCGGGCGACGTGCTGTCGGCACACGCGCGGGATGAGCTGGGCATGACCGAGCTGTCGCACGCCCGCCCGTTCCAGGCGGCGGGCGCCTCTGCAGCCTCGTTCACCGTCGGCGCCGCGCTGCCGCTGCTGGCTGTAATCGTGTCGCCGGCAGCCACCCGCATCGAGCTGACGGTGGCCGCGACGCTGGTGGCGCTGGCACTGACCGGTTTCATGGGTGCACGGCTGGGCGGTGCATCACCCGGCCGGGGCACGCTGCGAGTGGTCACCTGGGGTGTGGCGGCGATGGCGCTGACCATGATCGTCGGGCGCCTGGTCGGGACGAACGTATGAAGGCCCTGTCCTCGGGCAGCTAGGAGCCCATCCCCATCTGAGGCATCGGATTCATCCCCGGCGTCGTGAGGGCAGGGATCGCATCGGGGGCGACCAGCACCAGCACGCCGAGCCCGAGCAGGATCGCGGCCGTGCCGTAGACGGCGGCGCGTCGCCACGGAACCGTTTTCTCAATCGCGATCAGCCCGGCGACGAAGGCCATCCAGACGATGCTCATGACACCCAGCGCAAACAGCGCGGCCATGAGCGCCCAGCAACAACCGACGCACCACGCCCCGTTCTTCGCTCCCATCTGGAATGCGCCCAACCATCCGGCGCGCCATGAGCCGAGCAGGAAGCCGAGCGGGCTGCGGCACTTGCCGAGGCAGACGTCCTTGAGTGGCGTCAGCTCGTACACGGCTGCGACGATCAGCGTCGCACCTGCGACCCACCGGCCGCCGCTGTCCCATGACAGCACGTCACCGGTGACCGAACCCCCGGCGGCGGCGAGGGCAAACGCGAGCGCGCCTACGCCGGCCCATGTCACGAGATATCCGGACGCGAACACGAACGGCGAAACCAGGGAGCGCCGGCCGGTCATCCGGGAATACAGGGCCACCGTCGGGGCAACCGACGGGAACATCATGGCGGCCATCATCACCACCCACACAGCGAGGAACCAGCCGACCGTTCCCAGGCCCGTCCATGGCCCGTTGTCCATCCCGCGCATCTGGTCTGCGGTCCACCACCAGCCAATGCCGGCGAGGGTGAACAGCAGCGCCACCAGCCCGAGCCGGGCTCGGGCGGCCGAGAACGCAGGGCCGAGGCCCGCGCCGGAAACGCGGTCGGGCGCAGGGACGATCATGCGCTCAAGCTGCCCAGGAGAACTCGGAGGTCGAGAGCCCGGTCTTTCCCTCGTACTGGATGCCGAAGGCGTTGATCCGCGAGCGCTTCGCCTCCGCCATCGTGAGGTCGGACGCCACCGGGTGGAACATGCCGGCAAACCGCACCGGCTCGCCGGTCTCGACGCCGAACGGCACCACGTCCTCGATCTCGAAATCGATCACGTCGCCGACCCGCACGCTGTGACGAACCCCGTCGTCGATCACCTCGATCGCGGCTCGCTCCACCCCGAGCATCTCACCCACGAGCGGGACGAGCCCCGCCATCGGGCCGCCCAGCTGGCCGCCGAAGACCTGAACCAGCTTGTTGAGCTGATCGTCGGTCGCTCGTTCATCGACGAACACGCCGAGCCGCCAGTTCCCTTCGGTCATGACCTTCGGCGTGTCTGCGATGGCAGCCACCTTGAGGCCGCCGATGTCGGTGCCCTCGATCTGTCCCTCGCGGATGTTGAACACGAGGGTCACGCGACAGAAGTCGTACGTGGCGCCGTGGTCGAAGGACAGGTTGCACGGGCACATCAGCTCGCAGGAACACGTCTCAACGTAGCTGCCCTTGAGGTTCCACGACATGGACGGCCTCCATCTAGGGGATACCGGCGATCCTATGTCCCGCGGCTGGTGGGGTCAAACACACGGCTTCGGCCTGGTGGTCACCCCCGGTCGGCGACGTGCGCGAGCGCCGACGGCGTCTGGCAGCCAACGATCGCCGGGGCTTCGTGGATGAGGTCGTCGTTACGGAGGGCCTCGACCATGAACAGGGCGAAGTCCACACGGCGAGTGATGTTGCTCGGCGAGGATGGGGTCGCCCACGTGCCGGCTCCAAACCGGCAGGCCCTGGCTCTCGCCTTCCTCGAGGTCGCTGCCGCGCACGACCGTCCACCGCGTGTCGCTTGCGAACACCCGCCGGCAGGCCTCGACCTGGTCGTCGAGGTCGGCGAACCGCGTGAGACGTCCAACCGGGCCGAAGACCTTCACGATCGCCCTCAGCTTCCACGAGTACACGTCCTGGCCGTCGCGGGTGATGTGCCATCCGCACGAGAACACGAGGCGCGCCCCGGGAGCCGCGTAGTCCAGAACCGCCTGGGCCGTTCCCGATGCGTACCCGTGGACGCCTCGGGGGACGAGAACCACGAGCACCCCATCACATCCCTCCACGGCGCGCTCGATCACCTCTCGGTCGTCCGTGGCCCCGGGAATGACGGTGATGCGTTCCCTGAACGGGTCGAGCTTCCCGACGCTCTGCTCGCGACACACGCCAACCACTTCGTCGCCGCGATCCAGCGCGTGCTGGACCATGTAGCGCCCGAGCTTCCCGGAGGCCCCGACGATGCACACCTTCATCGTGGGCGTCCCTTCCCTTTCATAAAGGGCTGATCGTGGCTTGCGAGGTAGGCGGCGAACCTTGCCGTTTGGTCAGGTAGACGGCCATTTCCAGCATCCCGAACCGATCCACTGCTGGAGCCAGTTCTCGTCAATACGCCGCGAAGACGATGCGCGTGGCGGACGGGACTGCATGGAGCACCTCTTGGAGTCGAGAGGGTGATACCTGGCTGTTATACGAGGAGCTGCTATGACGCACAGTCCCCCATGCGGGTGATCATTCAGGCGTGTCGCCTCCGGGTCGGGATCCCACGCTCTTCCATCCGCCTTCGACTCTCGAGACGTGGAGCTGCAGACGCCTGGCAGCCGCAGAGCACCACATCCGGTTGCCATGAGCGTGGCGCCGTCGTCATTCACAACACGGACGTCGGTTGCTTGGAGATGAACAGCTGGCGGAATCGCGATGGTCGAAGACCGCGAAACCGGGATACTGCGACTCCTATGACCTGTGGCAAGCTTCGCGAGCCTCCTGATCCATGATGGGACGCACGTGACCGACCACCTCGTGATCGTCGACAAGAGCTCATCGTACGGGCCACTCGCGCCCCTCCACCATGCTCGACACCTACTCGCACGAGTTCCATCAGCACAGCTCGGCACCGGCGTCGAAATGGTCGACGCGATCCAGAAACCCGCCGGGGTGTGCTCAAAACGTGCTCACCCTCCCTGGTGAAGCGGCTGCGCCAAACAGCGCCGGGAGCCTAGTCTGGCTTGGGTAGGCGGCTTGCGAGGAAAGCGGCTGAAGGGACTCGAACCCTCGACCTTCTGCATGGCAAGCAGACGCTCTAGCCAACTGAGCTACAGCCGCAACGGCGGGGGCCAAGTATACCGCGGCCGCCGTCTCGCCGAGCCGCCCTCAGGCGTGCTCGATCTTCTCGCGCTGCTTCACATCCAGCTTCTGAAGCAGCTTCAGCAGCCGCGCGACATGGTCCTTCTTGTCGTCCACGATCCGCTGCACGGCCTCCTTCGCGTCCTCGTCCGACAGCGAGAAGGCCTGCTCCTCGAAGCGGTTGATCGCGAGCAGCTCGTCGGCCAGGTTCTCCCTGAGCGTCTGCAGGTCGGCGGTCAGCTCGGTCAGTCGCAACGGTGCTCCTTTGGGTCGCTCGTGTTCGGCGCTGACTCTACTCGCCGCGCACGGCCAGCACGCGAAGCAGCTCGTCCACGCGCGCGTCGACCGTCTCCAGCATCGGCGGCACCTGCGCCATCTCGTCCAGCAGGCCATGCTCGGTCACGACGGCAACGAAGTGCGCTCGGGCCGGGATGTCGCCGCGCGACGACAGCTTCTGCGCGGCCGCCAGCCCGGCCGCCGCGCCCAGCTCCGCCCACACTCCCTCGCTCTCACCCAGCACGATCCGAGCCGTCTCCAGCTCGGCATCGGTCACCCTCACCACCAGGCCCTCCGACTCGATCACCGCCTGCAGCGTCTGCACGGTGCCGGTGATGCCGCCCAGCGAGCGCGCCAGGCTGTGCACGTCGCCGCTGGGAGCCACCCAGTCCTTGCCGCCGGCCAGGGAGCTCGCGACGGCGCCGCCGACCTCGACTGCCACCATCCGCGGGGTTGCATCCACCACCCCCCACGCCGCCAGGTCCCGGAACCCGCGCCAGATGCCCTGGATGCCGTCCCCCAGCGCGGACGGCACGGCCACCAGGTCGGGCACCGACCAGCCCAGCTGCTCGGCGATCTCGTAGGCGATCGTGCGATAGCCCTCGATCGCGATCGGGTCGCTGCCGATCGGGGGCATGCTGCGGTTGGATACGGCCCGCCACCCCAGCGACCGTTCGGCGTCGGCCAGCAGCGTCCACCGCGCCTCCAGGCCGGACACCCCGACCGCGCGGCCGCCCACCCACTCGATCGCGTCCAGCACGCGGCCGCCCTCCTCGAGCGCGGCGTCGACCAGCGCCACCGAGCGCAGCCCGGCGCGGGCGGCGTAGGCGGCCATCGACATCGCCATCGCGTCGCCACCGGCCGTGCCCACGGTGGCGTCCGCGCCGGCGTGCTGTGACGCGGCCAGCGCCGAGAAGCGGTCGCGCCAGGAGCCGGTGGGGTTGCGCCGCTCGTCCTTGATCATCAGCCGCCGCAGCCCGAACTCCCGGCCCAGCGTGCCGATCGAGACCAGCGGCGTCGATCCCTCGCCCAGCGACACCAACCGCTCGCGCGGGATCGGAAGCTGCGCCGCATAGCGGTGCAGTCCGTCGCCGCTGAGCTTGCCCGGCTTCAGCGACTGCATGCGCGAATAGACCGGCGCCACGTTGCTCGGACAGTCCTCCGCAGAACAGGACGGGCAGCCGCCGGGCATCTGCACGACCGGGTAGCGTCGCCTGCATCGCAAGCACTCCAGAGCGGTGGGGGCGGCCACGCCGTGAGCATATCCGCTTGACGGCAGGCATCCGCAGCCTGTCTACTACAGAGATGATCTACTGCGTGATCCCCCGCGAGCTCGAGGACGAGATGCTCGAGCGCATGACCGAGTACTACCGCGACAACCCCGAGGTCGAGGTGATCATGGATCGCCGCGACGGCGCATCAAACGACCGCCGCCGGGGCGAGAGCGCGACCGCCGACAACCGGCGCACGACGCGCGACCGCAGGCGTCCGCGCGCGGCCGGCACCTTCCCGCGCATCGACGGACCGGCCTAGCCGATCAGGACGCGAGCGCGACGGTGCCGTCGGGCTCGGCCAGCGCGTTCCACTCGAGGAAGCGGCCGTCGAGCTCGGTCAGCTCCTCGCCGCGGCGCTGCAGCGTCACGGTCTGCACGCCCAGCATGTCCACGCGGTACTGGTACCAGGACAGGTCCCACGCCACCGTCACGACCACCTCGCGGTGGCTGCGCCGCACCACGCTCACCTTGGGATCCCCCAGGGTGCGCGCGATGCCCGACACGGTGCGCGGGTGCGTGCTCTCGTTGAACAGCTCGAGGCTGGCCTCGACGGCGTCCGCCGGATCCTCGGGCAGCAGCTCCGGATCGAACGGCTCCGGCGCTGTCACGTGCCGTTTCCGCGGCCGCAGCAGCGCGCGCAGGCCGCGCTCCTCGCGGCCGGCCAGCTGCACCGGCAGGGCGGGTGCGCCCTCCCGTGTCCAGCCCCGCGCGTCGGCCTGGTCGACGCACAGCTCGCACACCATCGCGTCCTCCAGCCCGATCCTGCGGAAGCTGACCAGCCGCTCTCCGAGCAGCACGGTGCGACCGCAAACGGCGCAGGTGGTATCGGTGTCTTGGCGGCGGATCTCGATCATCATGCTCCGGTGCCGCGGTGTCGAGCGACGGGGCTGAGTCTAACTCACCTGTGACCCTGTTGCCGCCGTTTGCGGGGATTTCTTGACACCAGGTTGGCGGCGGCTAGCAACCCCCGCCGGGAGTGGTAAGGTTCCGGCGCTCGAATACGGGCGCTTGGGGGCAGCCCGTCTGTTTCCTGGGAGAACAAAGCTGACACATCGCCGGCGGATTCACCCCTTGCCTCGCACACTGGCCGCTCCGCTGGTCGTGCTGGCCCTGATCATCTCGGCCGCTCCGGCCGCCGGCGCCTCGACCGTCGGCTCCCAGCGGGCGCAGGCCGCCGCCGTGATGCACCGCCTCGACCTGCTGCAGGCGCGCCGCGACGTGGCGGCCGCGCACGAGACGACGGCGCGAGCGCAGCTGGCTGCCGCGCGCGCCGCCGAGGCAACCACGGCGGCCGAGCTGGCCGCCAGCCGTCGCAGCCTGGATTCGGCCCAGTCGATGCTGGCGCAGGAGCTGGTGGCCACCTACAAGAACGGCGGCGGCGATCCGGTCGCCTACGTGCTGGCCGCAGGCTCGTTCTCGGACCTGCTGTCGCGCGTCGACGTGCTGCGCCGGGCGGATTCGGCCGGCAGCGACCTGATCACCCAGATCAACGCCACCGAGCGCACGATCCAGACCCAGGAGCAGGCGCAGGAGGCCGCAGTGCAGCAGGCGAGCACGGCCGCGCAGGAGGCGGCCACCGCCCGCACGCAGCTGGATAGGGCGATCGCCGGTGCGCAGGCGGTGCTGGCGCACGTCAACGCAAACATCCAGACGCTCCTGGCCGGCGAGCGCAAGCGCCGCACGCAGCTGGCCGACACCCACGGCGACGGCGGCGGCACCGGCAGCTCCACGGGTTCGGGCGGTTCCGGCGGCTCCGGCGGGTCGCAGCCACCGGCGAACGTGTTCTACGGCGACAGCACCTGGTATGGCCCCGGCTTTGCCGGGCACCGCACCGCCGACGGCGAGATCTTCAACCCCAACGCGCTCACATGCGCCAGCCCGTGGCTGCCGTTCAACACGCAGCTGCGGGTGACCAACCTGGCCACCGGGCTGTCGGTGCAGGTACGCGTCAACGACCGCGGCCCGTTCGGCCGCGGCGTGCTCGACCTGTCGGCCCATGCCGCCCAGATCGTGCACCTGTCGGGATGGCAGCGGGTGCGGATCCAGATCCTGCCCTGAGGCAGCTCGTGGAATCAACCATCTAAGCCCTGACCATCTCCCGGTCGCGCTGAGCCGCGGCGATCACGCCCTGGGCGGCGTGCGCGGGCACCTCGTCGTAGCGCAGCAGCTGCATCGTGTAGTCGCCGCGACCGCCCGTCATCGAGTTCAGGTCGGGTGCGTAGCCGAGCACTTCGGCCATCGGCACCTCGACGTGGATGACCGTCGTTCCCGGGCCGGGGTCCATCCCCAGCACACGGCCGCGGCGGCTGCTCATGTCGCCCATCACGTCGCCCACGTTCTCCTCCGGGACGGAGATGTCGAGCCGCATGATCGGCTCCAGCAGCACCGGGTCGGCTGACGCCACCGCCTGCTTGAACGCCATCGAGCCCGCGATCTTGAACGCCATCTCCGACGAGTCGACGTTGTGGTAGGAGCCGTCCACTAGCCGCACCCGAACGCCCACGACGGGAGCGCCCACCAGCTCGCCCTTGCGCATCGCCTCCTGGATGCCCTTGTCGACGGCCGGGCGGAATCCCTGCGGGATCACGCCGCCCACGATCTTGTCGATGAACTCGTAGCCCTCGTGCGCCTCCATCGGCTCGATCTCGATCTGGCAGTCGCCGAACTGGCCGCGGCCGCCGGTCTGCTTCTTGTGGCGTCCATGGGCGCGGGCCGGCTTGCGGATCGTCTCGCGGTAGGGCACGCGCGGCGGCTTCAGGTCGACCTCCACCCCGAACCGCCGGTGCATGCGCTCCAGCACCGTCTCCACGTGCATCTGGGAAAGCCCGCCCACGATCATCTCGCCGGTCTCCTCGTCGCGGTGCACGTCCAGCGACGGGTCCTCCTCCTGGAGACGCCGCAGCGAGGCGTGCACCTTGTCCTCGTCGCCCTTGCTGCGGGCCTCGATCGCGAACGCCACCACCGGCGCCGGAAGCGCGATCGGCTCCACTGCCGCGGGCTTGTCGACGTCGGCCAGCACGTCGCCGGTGTTGGTCTCCTTCAGCTTGGCGACCGCCCCGATCATGCCGGCGCCGAGCTCGTCGGTGGGCGTGTGATCCTTGCCCTGCAGCATCAGCAGCTGGCCGACTCGCTCCTTGCCGTGCGTGCGGCTGTTGACCAGCTGCGAGTCGCCCTTGAGCGTGCCGGCGTAGACCCGCATCAGGTTGATGCGGCCGCTGTAGGGGTCGGCGATTGTCTTGAAGATGTAGGCGAGCGTGTTGGCCCCGCCGGTCTCGGGCACGTTGCGGGCGCGTGCCGGTGACGGCAGCCCCTCCACGATCAGGTCGAGCAGCCCGTGCGAGCCGATGTTGCGGGTGGCAGCGCCACAGCCGACCGGGAACACCTGGCCCTCGGTCACCAGCTGCTTCAGCGCCACCGCCATCTCCTCGCGCGTGATCTCGCCGCCGTCCAGGTAGCGCTCCATCAGCTCGTCAGAGGTCTCGGCGACGACGTCCATCAGCTTGTCGTGGTACTCGTCGGCCAGCGGCTGCAGGTCTTCGGGGATCGGTACCGACTCGTCGTGGCCGGAGGCGTCCTCGCCGTGCAGGTAGGCGACCATGTGCACCAGGTCGACCACGCCGCGGAAATCCTGTTCGGTGCCGATCGGGATCTCGACCGCCACGCACTTGTCGCTGAGCCGCTCGCGCAGCTGCTCGAGGGCCGTGAAGAAGTCGGCGCGCTCGCGATCGAGCAGGTTCACCAGCACCAGGCGTGAGGTGCCGAGCTCGTCGCAGCGGCGCCACAGCCGCTCGGTGCCGACCTCGACGCCGAGCACGCCGGAGACGGTCATGATCGCGCCCTCGACGACGCGCAGCGCCGACAGCACGTCGGCCTGGAAGCTGGGCTCGCCGGGCGTGTCGATCAGGTTGATCAGGCGCCCCTCCCACTCCAGGTGGGTGACCGAGGCCGAGATGCTCATGCCACGCTTGCGCTCGTCCTCGTCGTGGTCGGAGACGGTGGACTGCTCGGCCACGCTGCCCAGCCGGTTGACGGTGCCGGACTCGTACAGCAACGCCTCCACCAGCGACGTCTTGCCTGTCCCGCGGTGGCCGATCACCGCGACATTGCGGATTGTTCCAGGCTCCCTGTGAGGCATCTGCAGACCCTTTCGCGCGTGATGAACAGGTGTGGGACGTTCACCTTACTCGCGGCACGAGCGAGGCGGCAAGGAACGCTCAGGGTCTGTCAGCGGTTGCGCTCGAGCGACGCGCGCTCGAGGCTGCCCTGCAGCTTTGCCTTCAGGCGCAGGATCGCCTTGGTGTGCAGCTGCGACACCCGCGACTCGGTGACGCCGAGCACCTCGCCGATCTCGCGCAGCGTCAGCTCCTCGTAGTAGTAGAGCGTGATCACGGTGCGCTCCCGCTCGGGCAGCTTGGCGATGGCGAGGGCCAGCGCCTCGCGCACCTCGGTGCGGGTCATCTCCAGCGAGGGGTCGTCGGCGTTCGGGTCCTGCAGCGTGTCGATCAGCGAGACGGTGTCCCCACCGGAGCTCGAGATCGTCCACAGCTCGTCCAGCGCCGCCACCGACGAGCGCGAGATCTGGGTGAGGCTGTCCTGGAACTCCTCCTCGGTGATGCCCAGCGCCTTGGCGATCTCCTCGTCGGTGGGCGGCCGGTGGTAGCGGTTCTCGAGCTCGGCGATCGCGCGCTCGATCTCGCGGGCGCGGCTGCGCACCGAGCGCGGCACCCAGTCCATCGAGCGCAGCTCATCGATGATGGCACCCTTGATGCGGCTGATCGCGTACGTCTCGAACTTGATGTCGCGCCCGGGGTCGTACCGCTCGATCGCATTCATCAGGCCGAGCAGCCCGTAGGAGACCAGGTCGCCCTCCTCGACGTGCGCCGGCAGACCGGTGCCGAGGCGGCCGGCCACGTACTTGACCAGCGGCGCATAGGTCAGGATCAGGCGTTCGCGCAGATGCGGGTCAGGGCTCTGCTTGTACTGCAGCCAGATCTGGAGTGCGTCGTTGTCGCTCATCGTGCCCTCGGGTGCGCGTGTGCGTGTGCCGTCTTAAGATGCCTGACGCTCACGTGGGTGTATACCTGGGTCGTGGCCACCGATGCGTGGCCAAGCATCTCCTGGATGCTGAGGAGATCGGCACCTCCCTCCAGGAGATGAGTGGCAAATGAGTGCCGCAGCGCGTGCGGTGAGCGCGCCGCCAGCCCGCGGCGGCTGAGCGCGCGCTCCAGCGTACGGCGCACATCGGAGGGCTGCAGCGGCCGTCCGCGCACGCTCAGGAACAGCCGATCGGCCAGGCCGCGGTCGAGCGAGGGACGGCCTCGGGCCAGGTAGCGGTCGAGCGCCTGCTCGGCAGCGCCGCCCAGCGGCACCACCCGCTGCTTGTCGCCCTTGCCGGTGACGCGGATCTGGCGACGGCCGCGGTCGACGTCGCGGACGCGCAGGGTGCAGGCCTCCGAAGCACGCAGCCCGGAGCCGTACAGCAGCTCCAGCAGCGCGCGGTCGCGAAGCCCGCGGGGGTCGTCACCGATTGGCGGGTCGAGCAGCTGATCGAGCTCGGACGATTTGAACGTGGCCGGTAGCGTGCGCCGCTGCTTCGGCCCCGGTACCACCGCGGCCGGGTCGCGCGGCACCAGATCGCGGGCGAACAGCCACGCGTACGCCCCGCGCATCGCCGAGAGCTTGCGCGATGCGGTGGCAGGTGCATAGCGGAGCGTGCCAAGGTAGGCCGCGTAGCGCCGCAGCACGGCGGTGTCGGCAGCCTCCAGCGATACGCCCGCGGCCTGCATCCAGCGCTGCAGCTGCAGCAGATCGGTCCGGTAGCCGCGAAGCGTCGAGCCGGCCGCGCCGGAGGCGCGCAGATGGTCGAGGTAGGACTCGAGCTGCGGTGAGAGGTCTGCCATGGGTGACCGGGTGACGGATTCTGGAGCGACGCGTCCTCTTTCTGCTCCGGACAGGCGACTCCTTGCCACATCATCGCGCACGCAGGTCGCGGCGCGCCAGATCGGCCATCCACAGCGCCAGCGCCAGGGCCGCCGCGGTGATCACCCAGACGTGGTGCCGCGCGGCCGCCAGCGACAGCCCGGCCAGGCCCAGCGCCAGCACCGCGAACAGGATCCCGCGCGACTTCACGGCCTGAGCGTACCCGGGTATGCTGAAACGGTCGATGAACGGAGCGCCCAGGTGCCTGACTGCCCGTCGTGTGCCCAACCTGTCGAGAGCCGCCACCGCTACTGCCCCTGGTGTGCAGCCCCGTTGCGCAGCAAGCTGGTCGAGTTCTTCGCGCCGCACCCGCTGATCGAGGGCGGCGCGCGGGCGCTGCGGGTGTCCCGGTACCTGGGCGGTGAACCCTCCCAGCGGCACACGCGGCTGTCGATATGGGACACGGACAGGGCGGTGTCGGCGATCTCGCTCGACCCGGACGAGACGCGGCGGCTGGGCCGGTTCCTGACCGAAGCCGAGGGCGGCGCCCGCGGCGACGGTGCCACCACGGACACGATGCCGGCCGTGGCCGGGCCGTGACGCGGGGCTCGTGACCAACACCCTGCGGATCGCGGCGGTCATCCTGGGCCTGGTGGCGGTGCCGATGGTGGCGTTCGTGGCAGCCAAGTCCAACCCGCACCACGGCTCGCCCCCGCCGGCGCGGGTGGCGCCGGCGCCGAGCACCGTCCATCAGACGGCGCCGTCGGTAGCGATCTAGGCAGCGTCGGCGCGCTGGAGGCGGAGCAGCTCCGCATCGGCAGCGGCGTACAACAGCTCGTGATCCTCGTCGCCGGCCTGGGCGACGCCGAACCGGGCCGACGCCGCGAGCGGATGAGCATCCACCAGCCGCCCCGCGATGCGCTCGCTCAGCGCCTGCCCGGACTGCGCGTCGGCGCCCGGCAGGATCAGCGCGAACCGGTCCTCGCCGACCCGGTAGACGCCGTCGATCGAACGCGTCCAGCGCTGCAGCACGGCGGCCACCGTACGGCGCACGCCGTCGCCCTGCAGGCCGTCGAGATCGACCAGCACGAGTGTCAGCATGCCGCCCTCACGCCGGCGCCGGGCGCACTCGTGCGCGATCCGCCGCTGGTAGGCGAGGCCGTTGCCAAGCCCGGTAAGCGGGTCATCCCAGGTTCGCTCGGGCGTCGGCTCCTGTGCCGACGCCTGCGCCAGCTGGGCCGCGACCGCGCCCGCCAGCAGCGTCAGCGTCTCGGAATCGGCGGCGGTGAACGCCCCCGTGTGGTCGGCGTAGACGCTGAGCGTGCCGACCGGCTTGCCGTCGTGGACGAGAGGCGCGGCCAGCCGGTGAGGCGTGACGGAGCCAAGGACGTGGTGGTGGACGATCTGCCCGTCGGCGGCCAGCTCGACCGCGGCCGCCTGCGCGCCGATCACCTCGAGCGCGAGTCCGGCCACGATCTGCGCGACCGTGTCGGGTTCGGGCCGTGCCGCGGCGATCTCGGTCTGGGCCTGCACGATGGCAAGCAGCTGCTGTTCCCTGTCCACCCCAGACAGATCGGCGGACGGGCGTTCGAGCTTGAGTCGGCGCCGGCCCAGATGATTGATCACGCCGTCAGGCGCTGTGCTTCTGCCGGCGGCTGGTTCGCGGCGTCGTTCCAGCTCTGCACCGCATCCTCGTCCCATACGTGACGGCCGCGGAAGTAGCCGACGGCCGGGGGAAAACCCGGCGCCGCCAGCATCTCCCCCACCTGCGTCCGGCGCACCCCCAGCGATCGCGCCAGCTGCTCCTTGTCGACCAGCCTCATCACCTCGGTCATGCACCGATCCTGCCACCGAGGCGACCGGCGAGGGGATGAGGAGCGGTGATGGCCCGGTGAAATCCTGGTGTAGCCAGGTGTGGGAGGATTGCAGCGTGACCGCCCAGACACAGTCATGAGCGACACGCCGTGGAGCATCAGCGGCACCTACCTCGAGGCCTGCAACTGCGACGCGATCTGCCCCTGCAGGAGGATCGACGGCAGCGGTGGCGGGCGATCCACGTACGGCGAGTGCACCGGCTCGCTGTCGTGGCGGATCGAGCAGGGATCGATCGGCGATCTCGACGTGGCCGGCCTGTGCGTGGTGATGGTGATCTGGTACAGCGATGATCAGCCGCGGTCGCCGTGGAGCTGGGTGCTGCACCTGGACGAGCGGGCTGACGCGGACCAGCGGCGTGCGCTCGAGGATGTGTACACCGGCCGGCTGGGCGGCACGGCGCTCACGCAGTTCCCGTGGGCGTTCAAGCCCAGCGACCTGCTCGAGGTGGCCTCGAGCCAAATCGAGATCGACCACACCCCCGGGCACGGCTGGTTCCGGGCGGGGCGAGCCGTCACCGTGCGCGTCCGCGAGCCGTTCCAGGACCCGGGCGGGGCGGTGTCGTGCGTGATCCCCGGTCACCACCAGGCCGGCCGTGAGGTGGTGGCGGAGCTGCTCGAGGCCGACGACCAGCACTTCCGGTTCAGCTTCACGGGACGCTGCGGGTACGAGTCGGTCTTCGCGTACGCCGGGCCGTGACCAGTGCCCCGGTCCCGTTGCTGACGGCCGCCGTAGAATCGCCGGGTGGCTGACCTGATCGCACTGGCGCGCAGGATCATCGAGCGGTTCCTCCTGGTCGAGCCGCTGGAGCGGGCGCTGGCGCTGGCGTCGAAGCTGTTCATCGCGCTGATCCCGACGACGATCCTGGCGTCGACGTTGCTTGGCGCCAACACCTCGTTCGGTGACGCGCTGGTCGAGCGGTTCTCGCTGACCGGCGCCGGCGCGAGCGCGGTGCGCCAGCTGTTCGCATCGCCAAACCAGGTGCGCGGTGGCATCTCCGCGCTCGGGATCTTGATCCTGGCCTACGCGGTGCTGAGCATGGCGCAAGCGCTGCAGCGCATCTACGAGGACGCCTGGGGACTGAAGCGGATCCGCGCACGAGGCACGTTCCGGGCGCTGATCTGGATGTTCACGTTCGCGCTCTACTTCGCGGCCATCTCGCCGCTGCGCGCGCAACTGCGACAGGCCGACAGCCGCGCGTTGCGGATCTACCTGCCGCTGCTGCTGGGATCGGTGATATGGGCCGTCACCCCCTACATCCTGCTGGGCGGCCGCGTGCCGGGCCGGCGGCTTTTGGCGTCCGGCGTTCTCACGGCGGTGGCCCTGACGGCGTTCTCGGTGACGTCACGGGTCTACATGCCGACCGTCATGTCCACCGACGCCCGCCGCTACGGCCTGATCGGGGCAGCTTTCGGGATCGTTTCCTGGCTGTTCGCGTCGGCTGTGGTGTTGATCGGGTCGGCCACGACCGGAGCGGTGCTGGCCGGCGCCGATCAGGATGAGCCTGTCGCTGAGGCAGCGCCGACGGCGGCAGGGTGATCTAACTGACCGGAAGGATCTTCGCGACCTGGGACTTGGAGATCGCGAGCGTCACGCCATCCATGTCGAACTGTGCGACCGCGTCGGCTGGGATCGTTACCCGGCGGCGTCCCCAGAGGTGACCTCGCACGAGCACCAGCTGCGTGATGGTGCCCTGTTCGTCGACGACGAGCCCGTCCAGACGGCCGATCCGCTCACCGTCGGAGCCGACCACGCGGCTCTCGTGCCGCTCTTCGACCTCGCCTCGCGGGATCCGGTCGTAGATCACCGAGATGTGATCGTCGTAGCTGATCGGAGCGGCGGCGAACGTGCTGCCGTAGTCGTCCATGGGCACGTTGATCACGTCCGCGATGCCCACGGCGCCGGGGTCATCCGCCGGGAGCGGGCCTTCGTCGACCCGGACGTACGCATACTGCTGAGCCTCGGGCAGCGCGTGTGCTTGCGCGGTCGTGGAGTCCAGGTGGATTTCGTTCGACGCCGCTGCGGGCGTGACCAGCTCGAACGGGATCAGCCGGGCCTGGTCACGCTGGTGGTGTGGCGCCACGACCAGATGCGTAACCCGCCGGGTGCCCGGGTGGATGACGAGATCGGCGAGCTCGCCGAGTGCGCCGTCGCTACACGCGACACTGGTTCCGAGGTGAAGCAGCACAGTTGCAACTCCTGACGAAGGGACGAGGGCCGATCATAGGTGACGCTATCAGCGTGGTAGGTTGCCGGGCGTGGCCGACGCCCTGCTGATCCACGCCGACTCGCTGCTCGACGCCAACATGTTCGTCGCCACCGGGATCACGGCGGGCGACCCCTTCACCTACATCGAGGCCGGCGACCGGCGCATCATCGTCACCAACCAGCTCGAGGTCGACCTCGTCCGCCGCGACTCGACAGCGACCGAGATCTGGATGGTGGACGAGTTCGGCGGCCGCGACCTGGTGCTCGAGGGCTGGCCGCTTGACGATGCGCGGATGGAGACGGTGCGGCGGATGCTGGAGCGAGCGGGCCTGGATGCGGTGGCGGTGCCGCCGACCTTCCCGCTGGCGCTGGCTGACTACCTGCGCGGCAAGGGCATCACGCTGACCCCCGACCGGGTGCTATTCGATTCCCGCCGGCGGCACAAGGACGCCCGCCAGCTGCAGGGGGTCCGGACTGCACAGCGAGCCACCGAGGCCGCCTTCGACGCGGCGCGCGGCATGATCGGCTCCGCATCGCCGGATGCCGGCGGCGCCCTCCAGCTGGAAGGCGAGACGCTCACCTGCGAGCGCGTGCGCGCAGCGATCGTCGAGACCCTGCGCGAGCGCGGCTGCGGCGGCGAGCCGCCGATCGTGGCGGCCGGCCCCCAGGGGGCGCTCGGCCACGAGCTCGGCCATGGCCCGATCCACGCCGGCGTGCCTGTGATCATCGACATCTTCCCGCGCCACGAGGCGAGCCGCTACTACGCGGATATGACCAGGACATTCTGCTTCGGCGAAGCCGGCGAGCGGCTGTCGGCGATGCACGCGACGATCCTCGAGTCGCTGCGGCGCAGCATCGAGACGATCGCCGCGACGGTGCCGGGCACCACGCCGTGGGAGGCCGCATGCGACGTGATCGAGCGCGACGGCTACCGCACGGTGCGCGGGCTGGGAAAGGGCGAGAGCCTTGACGAGGACTTCTTCCACGCCCTCGGGCACGGCGTGGGCGTCGAAGTGCACGAGCCGCCGTACCTGGGGATGGGCGATTCGAGGCCGCTCGAGGAGGGCGACGTGGTCACGGTCGAGCCGGGCGTCTACCGCAAGGACTACGGCGGCGTGCGACTGGAGGACATGGTCGTCGTCACCGCGGACGGCTGCGACGTCCTCACCGAGTACGACTACGACCTCGAGATCAGGCCGTAGGCCTCCGGCCGCTTCGTTCGGTTCGCCTACCGCAAACTGGGGATGGCGTCCACGGTTCTGCGGTAGGGACGCCCGGCCGCGCGCACGATAGGCTCGCGCCGTCTCGGGAGAAGCCCCCCTCCTTCCGAGGCGCGCCGAGTAGATGAGCGTGTTGGTACAGCGAACGCTGCCCGGCACGCAGCTCTGGCCCGAGGACGACCGCGTCTGCCCTGCGTTTCTTCCTCGGGCCAGGGCCCGCGCACCAGCTTCGCCGCCTCGGCGAGCGAGGTGCTGGCCTCGGTTTTACAAACCTCCGGTGCGGGTACGACATGCCTGGTTCCAACCAGGGGTGATTTCCATGATCAGGGCTCTCAGGGGCATTCTTGTTCTGCTTGGTTCGGCGGCGTTTCTCCCGGTTTCGGCCGCAACCGCATTTGCCGGTGACGGTTACGCCGGCGGCAGCGTCACGGGCGAGTCGACTGGCGGCGGTGGCGGGACGCTCCCGTTCACGGGCGCCGGGCTGGCTCTGTATGCCGTGATCGGCCTGCTCATCGTGGCCAGCGGTCTGGCGCTTCGCGCGTACACCGCGCGCCGCGACTACTAGGGCGCATATGGCTCAGGTGACGTTGGAACAGCTGACCGAAGATATCTGGGCCGTGTCACTCCTCGGCGAGCATGACATCTCCATGGTCGACGCGCTTCGCGATCGCCTGGCCGAGGCGTTCGCCAACGACGCACGCCTCATCATCGACTTAACCGACGCGACGTTCGTTGATAGCACCGTGCTCGGCGTCCTATTTGCCGTCATCAAACAGGCAAGCAGCGCGGTCGGCGAAACGCTCGCTCTCGTCGTCAGGCCCGGAAGCGCCGTCGACCAAACCATCACGCTGACCGGGTTCACGCCGCCGATCGTCGCCACCTACCCCAGCCGCGATCGCGTCCTCGCGGCATGGCAGGACGGTCACCACGAGCGCCCCGGGGCGCGCGGCTACCCGCAGCGAAGCTAACGAATCAAGCGGCGCCGGCACCGTCGATCGCAACAGGGGCGCGTTAGGCTTGGAGCATGGGAATCCCGCCCCGCATTTCGGTCGGTGACCGCGTCTTGTACGTGCCGGCCGATGGAGACTCCGAAGACCGACCGCCCGGCACCGTGACGCGACTCCAAGAGGCGGGAGGCGGCTTTGTTGTCGGGTTCGTGGAGTTCGATCCGCCAGAGGAGGACGATCCCGGCGGCGCAGAGGCCGACTGGATCGACGTCGCGTTCCTGCAGCGGATCGAAGAGGACGACTAGGGCGGATCAAGAGGGCCGAACTGGGGTGGGGCCCTACGCCCGCGGTGCGGCGAGCGGCGTCTCTTGGTATTGCCGAACAGCGCGGTCGACCAGTCGAAGGAAGTTCACCACGAGAGCGCCCGCTGGCTGATCGACGTACCGGGCCACGGTGTCCGAAGACGCCTGCGGCAGCTGCGCGGACGAAGAACGCTCGCAGGAGCGATTCGTCGGCCAACTGCTTGAGCGATGGCATCACGAGGGTCTATGCCGCCGTGGATCAGTGGCATGCTGCATCCAGCGCGTGGCATCAGGCGGAGTCTGGTTGCGGCCGCGGCTGGTAAATGGTGCTCGAACCTCGATCTGTGCGCCAGTCGTTCGCCAGTGAGACATCGGATCGGTGCACTTTCACGGCCTCTGACGGACTGAGCGCCAGTTTGGCTGATTCGCGCTTCTCGCCCAACCATGCGGTATTTGACGCGGCTGGGCGAGCAGGGGTGGCAGGACTTGAACCCGCGACCTACGGTTTTGGAGACCGCCGCTCTACCAACTGAGCTACACCCCTTCGTAACACCCCGAAGCCTCTGGTGGACTCAAAAAGCTCCGAGCTCGTGACGGTGCGTGCTTCCAAAACTCCGTCACAGGCCTCAGTCTACCGGTCTTCGATCACCCCCTTCGCCGACGGATCGAGCTGGCGCTTGGCGTTGATGTGCTTGCGCTCAGCGGCGCTTACGGCCTTGAGTGACCGCTTGGCCCGAGCGATCCGCTTCTCGGTCTGGTGGAACCGCGGCACGTCGGCCAGCTTGCGGCAGCAGCTGATCGAACGGGCTGCTCAGCATCGTGACGATCGGCAGGTCGAACAGCTCCTGGATCGCCATGCTGAGGTCGAGCGTCGGGACGCGCCTGCCCTGCATCCAGTGCGAGACGGTCTGCGGCGAGACGTCAAGCACCTGGGCAAGATCTGGCCGCTCAGATCGTGGACGCCGCACACCCTTCGCAGGTTGTCGCCGAAGAGCTGGGCTTGGCTGGCCATCCCTTCCTCCCTTGGTCGCTGGTGTAGGCCGGGAACTGTAGAGAATCTAAATGTCAGACATCAACTCTCTCGCATCCAGAGGATATCGCAGACGTTGACCTAAGAGTAGCGGAGCTACTAGAGGGAGAAGATATTAAATGTCTTGTACACCTCGACAGCGAGCGGGCCACCGGTCGCTGAACGAGAAGATCGAGCCGGCCCTCCGACGACGCACTGCGCCGCTGCCAGTGAGACGGCCGAACTCGCAGACTACAGCCTCCCGCTTCACGCGTACCCGTGCTCGGCGAAGAACTAGGCCGCGCGACTGATCAGGATCTAGGTCATCTACGCGGTAGTGCACTTGATCGATGGGTCATGCACCTCCATGAAGTACTCCTTGAGCATGGAGAACTATAGATCCTCCTGTCCGAAGAGATTGACGCTGTTGCTCTGATGACTGATCTCATGTATCACTACAGATCTATAGATTTTGAACATAGCTCGACTAATATAGCTATGAGTAGCGCCTAAACGGCTGACCTTGAGAGCTGATCTGAGTCTCTCCCTTGAAATACCTAGAGAAATAGCTCGTCAAGCGACGAAGAGAATGCGGAATGTCTCTCATCACCCCGCCTCGATCTATGAGAACATAAAACAAAGAAAAAAAAGAATATAAAAAGATAAAAAAGGAAAATAGACTACCGTCACAACGACTACCTCTATCGCTGAAGCTGCTATATAGTGTAAGAACATTCCTCGTGAAGATCGAAGAGAGATTTAAGAAAGAGAGATAGAAGGCTACTAAAACACTGTGAATGAGGCTCGACCAGCGGGTGGACGAGATGCCCGATCTGATTCGCGTGCGGGCGTGGGCCGCAGACGGCTCGCCGGTACGCCGCGCGATCGGCGAGATACACGAACTCGCGATAGACGCCGCGCTGGGTCTGGTGATCGCGGTCAAATTGCAGATGGACTTCTAAGAGCAGTACGGGATCGAGAGACTGAAGGAACTCGGCGATAACATCGCTGCGGCCCGTCGCTCCGGCCAACTGGTGATCGCCGACGAAAAGCGCAACGACATCGAGTAAACAGATGAGGCCTACGCACGTGAGTTAATGAGCACCACGACGACGTTTGGCGAGGAGAAGAGAGAGTAAGAGGCCGATGAGCTCACCGTGAACCAGTATCTAGGGTGAGACAGCTTCGTGCTGTTCGCGAGTAGGAAGGCGAGTAGAGAAATGGCCTCTTCTGATAGTAAATAAATATAAAAAGAAGTAGATAGAGCTGAAAGAGAAAGAGAGCGGCGATCTTTACCTGCGGGTGACTGGCTCTGGCGACCGACTCGGCGACGAGTTCTTAGACGATCAGTAGGTCGGCTCAGTCGTGGCGATCGACCGCTGAACGATCCCGGCCGCCGCCGCTACGGCCCGCGAGGCGATGCCGCGCGCGCCAACGTGATGGTCAGCTACGGCGCACAGGCGGGCTCGTTGATCGCTGCGCAGCCTGAAACACGGCGCGTCGCGACGGCGACGATCGTGAACGCCTCACGCAGCCTCACCTACGGATAAGAGCACGAGCTACACAACGACGTCGAGATCATCGAAGCGATCCGAGGACGCATCGAAACCACTGGAGAGGCGATCAGCGCCGAGCTCGCCGCCGCGCAAGCCTAATACGCCCGTCCTGCGATAGACGATCAGGACGCAGTCGCCGACATAAGAGAAGCTAAGAAATGAACGCTGTGCAAAGACATGCGCATAGACATATAACGCAATGAAACATCCAAGTATATAACCGATATATAATAGATATATAAAAGCACCGAAAGAACCGGATCGAGCTGTTACTACCCCAATATTTCTATCCAGATAAAGTAACGGGGAGCTGATGCGTATGGAGGAGCTTGGTCGATGTTCATCGAGGTCAGATACAAGCAGCTCTCTGAGAGCTCGATAGAACGTCCGATAGCTGTGAAGCTGCGACACGCGGTTCAGCGGCGGCACAGCTGTCACTGCGACAAGTATCACCAGACCTCGGCAACGAGGACGACTGGGCGAGCCTTAACACAAGGTTAACGTCTAAAGGCGGGATGACCGGATTAGCGTAGGGACGGAACGACTCCTCCGAAAAAAGGTAGCCGCAAAAAAAGATGAAAGAAGAAATAAAAAAAAAAGAGATATAATAAAAAAAAAAGAAAAAAAAAAAAAAAAAAAAAAAAAAAAAAAAAAAAAAAAAAAATAAAATAAAATAAATAATAAAATGATAGATAAACTAATGTATCTCCGCTCTCTATGAGCGCTCACAAAAAAAGAAAAAAAGAAAAAAAAATAAAAGACAAAAAGAGCACGGGCAGCGCTGCGCTACCGAGATGAGTCCACCACCCACCGAATAACAACAAAAATACTACCCAAGAAAAAATACGAAAATAAAATACAGATCATCGGTTATACACGCTAAGAAAAAATAGATATAAAGAAAAAGAGAAAAAAAAAAAAAAAAAAAAAAAAAAAAAAAAAAAAAAAAAATCTATAGCGATAATAAAGATATAAAGCTATTGTACGAGTCCAACTATACTCATTCTAAAGGCATCGTTTGATCTTCTTCCCGCTACTACCTGCCAAAAATGTTAAATAATAAAAATAAAAACTTTTATTTCTCCACCCAAGCAAATACCCTTCCACACTTTACAATAAAGCTCGAAAAAACGAACTAAGAACCAAAGCGACTAAGATATCAGCAACCGTCTGAGATTAGAGATAAACAATAAATAAGATGAAATGTAAAAAAAAAAAAAAAAAAAAAAAAAAAAAAAAAAAAAAAAAAATATAATAAAAAAAAAAAAAAAATAGATAAAGAAGACGAAAAAAAGGGATCCCGATCAGGTGCCCGGCCGCCAGGATCGGTTCAGCGACGAGGTACCGACCATCGGCCTCCGCGTGCTCTTCATCGCCTCCGAGAAGGATGTCATCTCAAGGCCGCGGCCGAAACCCAAGGCGGTTAGCGCCCGCAACCTCACCAAACGGCAGCTCGATCCACGGTCACTCCCACAGAACGCCTCCGAGGAGCGGCAGGCAGAGCTTGAGCGGCGCCGGGAGCAACGTCACGGCCGGGGCGTCACCAACGGCACGCGCAAGAACGCCCCCGGCAAGAAGCCGATCCGCCGGGAACGAGGCGGAATGGAGTACCGCTCTCCGGTGCGCATGCACGACCTCCCCTGTCCGACCTGCGGGCAGACAGACTGCGGCGGGCTGTGGCATGACGGCGATCGTCCCGGGGATCGAGAGTCCTAGCGCACCCTGTTGTTCGCGGCCCACTTGCAATACCGGACGCCCTTGATCACTGTCAAGGGGCGGTCGCGCGTCCACGCAGCTTGCGGTCGCTCAGATCTTCCGCAAGCCCAGCCTGGCATCCCGACGAACCGATGCGGACGCTGATCGAGCTACGCGATTACGCGAATCTCCGGCATTCGCTCTTTTAGCCGGACGACTTGCCAGCCCAGTCCGCTCTGCTCGCGTGAGTCGCGGTCTTGTTCATGTCATACCACTCTCCATCGATGCGCAGCAGCGCATGAACGTCCACCCACGCAGAACCTGGGTCGGACTTCGAGCGCATCTCAAGGATCACGGAGGCCACATCCCCTGCCTGCGTCACGGACAGGATCGTGTGTTCCCAGTCCTGCTCCGATCCTGCACAGCCGCGTACCTCGACGTCGTCGAACGCTACCTTGTACAACGTGCCGTCTCTCGTGGTGAAGAAGTACCAAGCATCCTCGTGGAACAGCCGTCGGAGCCTCGGAAAGTCAGCCTCGTGAAACGCCTTGATGTAGCCCGTTCTCGATGAACTGGACGATCTCGTCGTAATCCGGCGCGGGCGGCACGCCCACCTGCGACTGGTCAAGCGCCATGGCCATCTCCTCTCCCAGTTTGCGACGACGGCCACAATCTACCCGCTGGGGCCCTGCGAATGCCGGACGCCCTTCTCCACGGTCAATGGACGGTCGCGTGTGCACGATCCGCAGCCGCACTTGCGCGGGTTGCCGTTCCTGGTAGCGTCAACGCGCCGCAGCAACGAGACCCCTATCGGAGGAGGTTCACGTGGCGCTTGAACCCGCACCCGAGTTTGTGCAAGCACACATCGATTTCGCGGCCGCAATCCAGCGGCATGAACTGGATGCGCTCGGGGAGATGATCTCGACACACCCGGCCATGACCGCCACCGGCACACAGCCCGGGGCGGTCGCCCGAGGGCGCGAGACGCTGTTGGCTGCACTCGCTGGGGGCACCGACGATGGTGGGTCGCTCGTGGACACGCACGTCGAAGCGTTCGCAGACGGTGACCTGGGCTATGTGTGTGCCGATGCGGTTTGGACGTCGCCGGACGGCATCACCTTCCCGGTGCGCGGACTGCGTGCCGTGCGGCGAAGGGATATCGCACTGCGGCATTACCTGGCCCGGTACGTCTCTTCCGCACAGTCGGGCGCCCCGTTTTCGTTTCAGGATCGTTATCCACGAGCGTAGGGCGTGAGTTCTGGCAGGGTGGGCGTCAGATTCTCGAACAGCCGCAGTAGGCGCGATCGGCCGATGTGAGTCAGGACGCGCATGCCGTCGGCATCTGTACGGACGCACCCGCCTGCGGCCGCCCACTGGTCGAAGGCCTCGGCGAATATCCGACCCTGCTCGGTGGTCAGGCCAAGTTCAGCCAAGCCGAGTTGCACCTGAAACATCGATGCGGGTTCGCGCCCGGTCGATTCCCAGACGGCGCTCGCCAGGGGGCAGGCTCGGTGATCAGTTGCCACGAAGCCGCCCACAAGGACGCTGTTGGCTCGAAGCAGGCCCCGCTGAATCACGCCACACGGCCACGGCGGCAACGCAGTCAGCACGTCCACAAGTGCAGCCTCGGCTCGCTGGCGGAGCGCAAAATCAACCCTGATTTCGACGGTATCGTGGCGAACGACGGCTCCGCCTCGCTTTGTTGGCACCAGCTTCATCAAACCCGCCCACAACAGTCCCGCCTCGCGGATCTCCGCAGCCACCAATCGACCCTCGGAGCCGAACCGCGCCACCGCAGACGCCTCGGCGTCTGCTGGAGAAAAGCCGTCAGCGATACCAGCCTCGACCGCTTCCAAAAGATGGTCACGTGCCTCGCCAAGCACGCGAGTTCTCCGCCAGGGCACAGACCACAGCGATCGACCCAGCCGCTCAAGGTACCGCTCCACCGGCGAAACCGACCCTGGACTAGGCACGCGCATTACCCCGGCGCCTCCAAGATCCGGCGTACGCCCAGCGCGAAGCGCTCCCACTCCCCGCGCTGCTGTGCCAGCGCGTGTTCGCCCTTTTTGGTGACCTGGTAGATCCGTCGCCTTCGACCTTTGGCGGTCGTCCACGAACTCCGCAACAGGCCGTTCTTTTCGAGGCGGCGGAGCGCCGGGTAGATGGTTCCCTCGCCCAGCGCGAATGTGCCGTCGCTTATCTCGGCCATCCGCTCAACCACGGCATAACCGTGCGCCGGAGCGTCGTGAAGCACGGACAACAACAACATGTCCAAGTGCCCCTTCAGGTTCTGGCTGAACACGCTCACAACAATACTGTCCAATGCATAGCATCGCAACCGCGATTGCCGACCGGACGGGTCTCGACACCGAAAGTGGATGATCGCGTAGCGGTCGAAGCCGAGCTGGTGCACTCCTCCCGCGGCTCGAACGAAATCGACGTCGCGCCGCCCACCGTCGCGGGGTAGGGCGAGTCCACGCTTCCCGCCAGATCAACTGCGAGCCGACGAACATCGATGCAGGAACGACCATCCCGGCCCTCACTGCTTCAAGGACTCCACTGCGTACTCGTCGAGTCCCCACTCGTGGAAGCCGCCGATAGCCTGGACAACGAGCTGCGTCGCCCCCGGTGGGGCGTGGTTATAGGTGATCTTCCAGGTCGGATGAGTGGTCTTGATCCGGTTGAAGCAACCCGAGACCGGAATGGAGACCTGGATCAAGTTCCCGGATGGCCCCACTTCCGTTATCAACGCATGTTCAACATAGGAGTGTCCGCCGTCATCGAGTTTGAAGAACTGAACGCCAGCGCAGCCCTGGCTGCGATCCACGTTGGTCGCGTGCATGGTGAGGACGACCTTGTCCCGACTATCCGCAACGTGCTCGACGCGGTAGGTGACGTGCTCGACGGTGAACGGCTGGCCGAGTTGGCGGTGCACTGGCTCCATCATGGTGGTGAGGAAGTCAAAGACGCCGTACAAGAGCGGAGCCACGAGCAGGAGGATGATCAAGACAGGTGGCACCCAACCCCATCGCGGAGGCGGCAACTTGCCGGTCTTGACGACGATGGGCGGCGGCCGGTTGGGACGTTCAGCGAGAAGCCCGCCGCTCACGGCTCGAAGTTGATGTCGCTGCCACCGATGCCGGTGAAGACCGAGCAGGTATCGATGCCGGTGCCGCCGTCGGCGAAGTAGGTGGAGCGGATCGTGTCGTTTCCGCCTCGCCCGTAGGCGACCTCGTTCGTCAGCGGGCCACTGGTGTTGTTGCCCAGGCTATTGCCGTCCCCCACCAGGGTGTCGTTGCCTGCGCCGCCGCGCAGGAAGTCTTGGCCTGAGCCGCCGTGCCAAGAGACGCTGTAGGTGGGCTTGAAGATGTCGAAGCTGGCCCAGTCATCGAGGTTGTTGAGCGTGCCATCCAGCAGCATCGATGCCCCGCAGTCCACCTCGTGCGGCCCTACCTGCGAGCACGTCTGGGTTCCTCCGCCCAAGGTCGGCAGTGCTGAGACGGGAGCACCGGAGTCATGGATGATCATGTGCCCGTCCGCGGATAGCCAGACGCGGACGTGATTCTGTTCATTCCACCCGGCGTGATAGATCACCAGGTCTCCGTAGACCTGCACGGTCGCGACCGAGGCGGCACCCGCGGCATTGCTGCAAGTGAGCAGCGCGCAGAGCGCTGCTGCGAGGAGTGAGCCCAAGACCTTCAACGAAGCCTCCACCGGGTTGGGGTACGCGCGTCTAATGCTCAGAGCCTGCGGACGCCGTCTTGGTTACCTCGACAGCCGCATCGCAGATTCCCGAGCAGTGATCCGACTATACCGTGCTATGCCCAGTGTCGCAATGCACAGTATCGGTTCTAACCAGATTGTCGCCTGAGTAAGGCATCGCCCCTGGCGACCGCTGGCAGCGGCTGAGAGGGCGACCTCCGTGGCTTAGGCAGCCAATGGCAGGACACGCTGATCGCCGCCACAGTGAGGCCGCACGAGCGCTTCGTCGTCACCTGGTTTCGCCTACACCGGCTGTCGGGTGCGCGAGGCCGATGCCGTAGGCCGCGACCTGGGTGGCCGCGACGGTCGTGCGATCGGATTCGATGGTGCGTGCAGTTTCCATGCGTCTCCTTCAAGATACTGGAGGCGCGGGGTAGCTAACTGAACGGGTTTGTTGTTAGAGAGGACTTGAACCCGCGACCTACGGTTTTGGAGACCGCCGCTCTACCAACTGAGCTACACCCCTCGGAGCGTGTGGAACGCGCCCACACGCACGGCAATCCTAGCCCACCGCTGCTCAGCCGAGCCCCGCAGCGTCCAGCAGGCGCCGCAGGCGAGCCGGGTTCTCCGGACTGGCAACAAGGCCCGTCAGCCCCATCCCCAGGACCGTCGTCCGCGAGCCGACCTGCTCCACGATGTCCACCCCCTGGTCGAGGCTGATCCCGTCCGGCTCCGGCATGAAGCAGTCGATCTGGCCAGGGTCGAGCACGTCGCAGTCGAAGGCGATGTAGGCACCGGCCACACCCTCCAGCGTTCCCAGCTCCGTGGCCAGGCCGCTGGTCAAGATGAACGCCTGCTCCGGCGGATCGAGGCTGCGCGCGCCGATCAGACAGCTGTCCTCGACCCGCGCGTGGCCGTCGTCCAGGATCATCCGGAACGGCATCCCCCACTCGTTTCCGGACGGCGACGTCTGCGGCGTGTTCAGGTCGCCGTGCGCGTCGATCCACACCACCGCCACCCGGCCAACCCGGTCGGCCAACCCGGCGACGGCACCGACGTGCGTGCAGCAGCAGCCTCCCAGCACCACGGCGCGCTCCGGCAACACCGAGCGCACCGCTTGCGTCTGCTCCGAAACGGTCGCCTCCGCCACGACGGCGGCCTCGTCGACGCCGATGTCCATCAAGGCCGCCCGCGTCATCGCCTCACCGCCTGCACCGAAGGCCGTCGGCACCCGTACCAGCCTGCCCTCGCTCATTCCGGCCTCAACTCGTCGAGCGCGTCCGGCAGATCCGACAGGTCGCTGATCTCGCGATCGGGCACCGGCCCGGGCACCTCGCCCAGGCGGTTCACCCATACCGTCGGCATGTTCATCGCGCCGGCCGGTGCGACGTCGTGGAACAGGCTGGCACCGACGTGCACGTGTCGCTGCGGGTCCGCGTCGGTCAGCTCGAAGAACCGGTTCCAGTGACCGGGCTGCGGCTTGTACGACCCCACGTCCTCGGCCACGATCACCCGGTCGAAGCGCACGCCCAACCGTGGCAGCGACTGCGCGATCAGGTCGCGGTCGCAGTTGGACAGGATCGCCAGGCTCCAGCCGCGGCGCTTCAGCTCGGCCAGCGAGCCGGGCACCTCCGGGAATGCCGGCCAGTCGGCCAGCGATTCCGAGAGGGCGTCGGTCTCGCCGTCGCCCAGCACACGCCCCTCTTCCAGCGCCAGGCCGGCGAGGCACAGGTCGAGCACCTCGCGGTAGCGCCGGTAGCGCTCGGCCTGGATCTCCGGCTCGATCTGGTGGTAGCGGTGCAGCAGCCGCGGCAGGTCAGCCTCGGTCCCGAACACGCCGGCCAGGGCGGCCGATACGCCGCTGTTCCAGTCGATCAGGGTGCCGTAACAGTCGAACGTCGCCCAGCGGCCGCTGTCCATGGTGCCAGCCTACCCGGACCGCCAACGGCCCTGCTCGTCCTTTGCGATCCGCCCCGCCAGCTCGAGGCGCGTCAGGCCCGCGGCGGCACGTGCCGGCGGCAGCTGCAGCCGCGCCACGAGCTCGTCGGGCAACGCGGGCGCCTCGCGCAGCGCCTCCAGCAGCAACCGCTCATCGCCGGGCGGGGGCGGCGGCGGCTCCGCCGGACGATCGAGGCCCAGCCAGCCGCAGAGGTCGTCGGCGCCCTCGATCAGCCCCGCTCCCGCCTTCAACAGGCCGTTCGTGCCGGCGGCCGACGCGATCCCCGGAGTGCCCGGGACGGCCAGCACGTCGCGTCCCAGATCGAGCGCATGGTCGGCGGTGATCAGGGCGCCGCTGCGCGCTCGCGCCTCCACCACCACCGTGGCGTCCGCGAGCGCGGCGATCAGCCGGTTCCGCGCGGGGAAGCGCCAGGTGGCGGGGCGGGTGCCGGGCGGGTACTCGGACACCAGCAGCCCGGCTTCGCGAATCTGCTGGAACACCGCCCGGTTGCTGCGCGGGTAGACGACGTCCACGCCGCAGCCCAGCACGGCGACGGTCACGCCCCCCGCCGCCAGCGCGCCGCGGTGGGCGGCCGCGTCGATCCCGAGCGCGAGCCCGCTCACCACCACCCCGCCGGCCTCCACAACAGCGCCGGCCAGCCGCTGGGCCAGCAGCAGGCCCGCCTCGGACGCCTTCCGCGAGCCCACGATCGCGGCGGCCGGCGCAGGCCAGTCCAGGGCGTCGGACCGCGGTCCCGACCAGAACAGGGCCAGCGGCGGATCGTGCAGCACCCGCAGCCGCTCCGGGTAGGCCGGCTCCGAGACGGTCGCGCACTCGATGCCGCCCTCGAGCAAACCGCGACGGTACGCGGCCACGTCAGCCTCGCGCGCCAGCCGCAGCCCGTCGATCAACGCCGGCAGCGCTCCCATCCGCTGCAGCGTCCCCGGCCCCGCTCGCAGCAGCGAGCCGCAGCCATGCCGCCGCGCCAGCCGCCCGGCATCGACGCCGCTGGTCGCGCCGGCGAGCACCACGCGCAGCTCATCGGCGGCGCTCACCGCGGCTCCACGCGGTAGGCGAGGGCCTCCGCCACGTCGTCTTCGACCACGGCCGACCGGCCGTCGAGTGCGGCCACGGTGGCCGCGACGCTCTGCATCCGCCGGCGGGCACGCATCGAGAGCAGCAGCCGATCACAGGCTTCCGTCAGCAACCGTTCCGCAGCCGGCTCGAGGTCTGCCAGCGATGTCGCCAGCAGCTCGTGTGCGGCCAGCACGCGGGCGGCCACCACCTCGCTGCCCTCACCCGCAGCCCCGTGCGCCTCGGAGCGCGGCACCGCCACCCGCAGGTCGAAGCGGTCAGCGAGCGGCCCGCTGATACGCGCCCGGTAGCTCGCCAGCCGCTGCTCCGTGCAGACACACTCGCGCTTGGGATCGCCATGGTGGCCGCATGGGCACGGATTCATCGCCGCCACCACCAGGCTGCGGGCCGGCAGCCGCACCGAGCCGGCCGCCCGCGCGATCTGCACCTCGCCGTCCTGCATCGGCAACCGCAGCGCCTCCAGGGCGGCCCGGTTGAACTCGGGCAGTTCGTCCAGGAACAACACCCCGCGGTGAGCCATCGTGACCTCGCCCGGGCGCAGGCTGCTGCCGCCCACCAGTGCCGCCTGGGAGGCGCTGTGGTGGGGCGCGCGAAACGGCCGCGCGTACGCCCGGCCGTGGCCGTTCAGCGTGCCCGCCACCGACTGGATACGGGTGATCTCGAGCAGCTCCGGAAGGCTGGGCGGGGGCATGATGCCGGGCAACCGCCGGGCCAGCATCGTCTTACCCGACCCGGGCGGCCCCACCATCAACAGGTTGTGGTGCCCGGCGGCGGCGATCTCCAGCGCGCGTCGCGCGGCCGGCTGGCCGCACACGTCCCGCAGGTCGGGGCCGGCCGGCGGCAGCTCCCCGCCGGCGCTGGGCACCGGCGTGGGATCGGCCTGGCCGGCCAGGATCTGCACCGCCTCGTAGAGGTCGTATGCCGGGAGCACCGGCACCGCCTCGGCCAGGCTGGCCTCGACGGCGTTCTCCGGGGCCACCAGCAGCCCCTCCAGGCCGTGCCTGCCGGCCGCCTCGGCGATCGCGATGGCGCCGTGGATCGGCCGCAGGCGGCCGTCCAGACCAAGCTCGGCGGCGGCACCCACTCGGCCCACGGCGGCAGACTCGACCTGACCGCTGGCGGCCAGGATCGCAAGCGCGATGGCCAGGTCGAACCCGGATCCCTGCTTGCGCTCGCGGGCGGGTGCCAGGTTCACGGTGACCCGCACGTTCGGGAACTTGTAGGAGGCGGAGCCGATGCCGCTGCGCACACGCTGGCGTGCCTCCTGGACGGCGCGATCGGCCAGCCCCACCACCGCGAAGGCAGGCGTGGTGCCGCTCTCGACGTGGGCCTCGACGTCGATGCGGCGGGCATCGATGCCCGTGATCCAGAAGCTGGTGGCCGTCGCGATCATGCGGCCACGCTACGGAGGCGACGCGCGCGGGTGGGTGACGGGACGTGCCGGTACCGTCGCAGGTCGGCAACGGCCCCGGGTCAGGCGCGGCTCAGAACGCGGCCGGCAGGTGCCGCACGGCGTAGCCGCTGACCGCGATCACGTCGAAGCGCACCTGCCTGATGCTGTCGTCGCGCGCCATCAGCACCTCGGCGGCCTCGTGCAGCCGCCGCTGCTGCCGCGGCCCCACCGCCTCCAGCGGCCCGCCATACCGCTCCACCCGGCGCGCCTTCACCTCGCAGATCACGAGCAGGTCGCGCTTGCGCGCCAGCAGGTCGACCTCGCGGCCGGCCACGCGCACGTTGCGTCCGACGATGCGGTAGCCGCGCAGGCGCATCGCCCAGGCCGCCATCGTCTCGGCCAGGCGGCCGTAGCGGTGGTCGGGCAGCCTGCTCACGCCAGCGCCCCCACCTCCCGGTAGGCGGCAGCCTGGAACGAGCGCCGATGCAGCGGGGTGGCGCCACGCGATCGCACGGCCGCCGTGTGCTCCGGCGTGATGTAGCCGACGTGGTTCTCGAAGCCGTAGCCGGGATAGCGGTCGGCGATGCCGTGCATGTAGCGGTCGCGTGTGACCTTGGCCAGCACCGAGGCGGCGGCGATGGCGGCGCTGCGGCCGTCGCCGCCCACGATCGCGCGGTGCGGCGGCGCGATCGCGCCGATCCGGAAACCGTCGCTGAGGCGCAGCTCGGGCAGATCGCCGAGCGACCAGAGCGCACGCGCCATCCCGTCCAGGTTCGAGCGATGCAGGCCACGGCGGTCGATCTCGTCGGCCGACACCACCACCACCGCGAAGGCGGCCGCACGCCGCACGATGGCGTGGAACAGCCGCTCCCGCACCTGCTCCGTCAGCCGCTTGGAGTCGTCCAGGTCGGACAGGTCGCGGTCGCAGCGCGCGGACACGTCCAGGCAGACCGCGGCCACGACCAGCGGGCCGGCCAGGCAGCCGCGGCCGGCCTCGTCGGTGCCGGCGACCATCCGCACGCCCAGCTTGCGGTCATGGGCGAACAGGCGGGATCCGGACGAGCGGGGCACCGGCCAAGGGTACCGCCTGCGGCGGATGCTCAGAGCGTGCGGATGCGGTCGAGCGGCCAGTACGTCGCGAAGGCCTTGCCGATGATGTAGGAGCGCGGCAGCGTGCCCCAATCGCGGCTGTCATCGGATATCGCCCGGTTATCGCCCATCATGAAGTAGTGCCCGGGAGCGATCCTGATCGGTCCGAAGTTGGTGGGCGCGGCGGCCTGGGTCAGGTACGGCTCCTTCAGGATGTGACACCCGACGTTGGGTTTGGCACAGATCTCGACGTGGCCGTTACGCCCCTCGACCGTCTCACCCGGCAGCCCGACGATGCGCTTGATGAAGTAGACGCTGGCCTCGGTCTTTGCGCCCGCGATCGCCTGGTCGCCGGTGCCGGGCGGGTGGAACACGATGATGTCACCGCGGCGCGGGTCGTGGAAGCGGTAGATGAAGCGGTTCACAAGCACCCGGTCGCCGCTCTGCAGGGTCGGCTCCATCGACGCCGACGGGATCCGGTAGGGCTTGACGATCCAGCCGTTGGTGACGTACCAGAGGCCGAGCGCAGCGGCCAGGATCAGCACCAGCTCCAGCACCGGGTTCATCTGCCGCTTGGCGGGCGGCTGCACGGGCGGCGCCTGCTCCGCCGCCGGCTCCGGCAGCGGGAACGCTTCGGTCGCGGCGGGTGGCGTCTCGGAGGCCGGCTGCGACGCCTCCGCCGGTACGCGATCGAGCGGCGCGCCGCCCGCCGCGGGATCGGGTTCGGCTGGATTCATCGGCTGTTAGCGGGACTTCTCGCGAACGCGTGCGGCCTTGCCGACCTTGTCACGCAGGTAGTAGAGCTTCGCGCGGCTGACGTCACCGATGCTGGCCACATCGATCTTCTCGATCCGAGGCGAGTGCACCGGGAACGTCCGCTCCACGAACACTTCGTTGAACGATTTCTTGCGGACGGTGAACGTCTCGCGGACGCCCTCGCCCTGCCGCTTGATGCAGATGCCCTCGAACACCTGGACGCGGCTGCGGGTGCCCTCGATCACCTTGAAATGCACGCGGACGGTGTCGCCGGCCTTGAACTGGGGCACCTCGCGGCGCTGGCGGTTCTCGATGTCCTGGATCACGGTCACGGCAGCTCGTCCTCGTCGTCGGAAGCCGAGGAATGGTACCAGCGATGCCGTGCACCGGGGTTCAGCCGGAGCGCTCCTGTGAGCGCCGTCTCCGCCACGCCTCGATCTCGCCGTGGTGGCCGGAGAGGAGCACCTCCGGCACCGTCCAGCCGCGGAACTCGTCGGGCCGCGTGTAGTGCGGGTACTCGAGGCCGCCGTCCAGCTCCGGGGAGAAGGACTCGACCAGGTGGCTCTGTTCCTTGCCGAGTGCGCCGGGCAGCTTGCGGCAGACGGCATCGACCACCGCCATGGCCGGGATCTCGCCGCCGGAGAGGACGTAGCGGCCGATCGAGATCTCGTCGTTCGCCAGGTGCTCGTGCACGCGCTGGTCGAACCCCTCGTAGCGGCCGCACAAGAGCGTCAACCGCTCGGATGCGGACAGCTCGCCCGCCACGGCGTCGGTGAACTCGCGCCCGACCGGTGCCAGCACCGCCACCCGGCGGTCTCGCAGCACCTGGTCGATCGCTGCGCCGTAGGTGCTCTCGAGCGCGGCGCAGACGACGTCGACGCGGATCAGCATGCCGGCACCGCCGCCGTAGGGTGCGTCGTCGACCTGGCGGTAGCCGCCCAGCGCGTGGTCGCGCAGGTCGAGCACGCGCAGCCGCAGCTGCCCCGCCTCGGTTGCATTTCGCAGCGGCCGCGTCTCGGACAGCCAGGCGAATGCCTCCGGGAACAGGGTGAAGACGTCGATCTCGAGCATCACACGAAGCCCTCGGCGACCTGGAGGCTGCGGCCGGCCACGTCGATCGCAACCACGACGTCGGTGACGAACGGGATCATCTCGCCGGAGTCGAGCTCGAGCACGTCGTTGGCCGGGTACTCGTGCACCCGGCGGACGGCACCCAGCCTGCGCCCGCCGCAGAGCACGGTGCAGCCGACCAGGTCGACGTGGAAGAACTCGTCCTGGTCGGTGGCCGGCAGCGCGTCGGCCGCCACGGTCACGTCCGCGCCGCGCAGCTCGTCCGCCTGCTCGCGGGTGGCGGCGATGTCGAACCGCACCAGCGGCCTGTCCGCCGTGCCCTTGCGGCCCACGATCACCGCGTCGCGGTCGCCCAGCCGCACCTGCGTCCCGGGATCCAGCGGCACCACGCCGCCGTGGCCGACCAGGTGCACGAAGCCGTCCAGGCCGTGGCCCCTGCCCACGGCGCCGATCACGACCCGGGGCGGGCGCCAGCTGGGGTCAGGCAGCGATCTCGACATGCACGCGCCGCCCGGCCCGCACCGCGCTGGCCTTGACGACCGTGCGCAGCGCACGCGCGATGCGGCCCTGCTTGCCGATCACCTTGCCGACATCGTCGGGAGCGACGTGCAGCTCCCAGACCAGCTCCCCGTCCTCACGCTCCAGCCGCTCGACGCGCACCTGGTCGGGATCGTCGACCAGCTCCCGGGCCAGGTAGATGAGGATCTCCTCCAACCGGTCAGGCTCCGGCGGCGGTGGCCTTGCCCGCGATCTTGAGCAGCTTGGCGACCTGCTCGGTGGGCTGGGCGCCGTTGGCGATCCAGGCGTTTGCGCGATCGGTGTCGATCTCGATCAGCGACGGATCCATCTGCGGGTTGTAGCGGCCGATCGTCTCGAGCGTCTTGCCGTCGCGCGGCTCGCGCGAGTCGGCGACGACCACCCGGTAGATCGGATTCTTCTTGTTGCCATGACGTGCGAGGCGGATCTTGACCACCCGTTACCTCCGTTGCATTCCGGGAAACTGCGGCATCTTACCCTTGCCGACCTGCTTCATCATCTTCTGAACCTGCTTGAACTGTGCCAGAAGTTGGTTCACGGTCTGGACGCTTGTGCCGCTGCCGGCCGCGATCCGGCGCCGGCGGGAGCCGGTGATGAGGCGGTGGTTGCGCCGCTCGGCGGGGGTCATCGAGAGGATGATCGCCTCGATCCGGTCGATCTGCCGCTCGTCCACCTTCATGTTCTTGACCTGCCGGCCGACGCCCGGGATCATGCCCAGCAGGCCGGCCATGCCCTGGCCCTGGGTCATCTTGCGCACCTGCCGCAGCTGGCCGAGGAAGTCCTCGAGCGTGAAGTCGGCCTTGCGCAGCTTGGCCTCCATCTCGCGCGCCTCGTCCTCGTCGAACTGGTCCTGGGCGCGCTCGATCAGGGACATCACGTCGCCCATGCCGAGGATCCGCGAGGCCATGCGGTCGGGGTGGAACTCCTCCAGCTGGTCGAGCTTCTCCCCGACCGAGACGAACTTGATCGGCTTGCCGGTGACCGCGCGCACGGCCAGCGCGGCGCCGCCGCGGGCGTCGCCGTCGAGCTTGGTCAGGATCACCCCGTCGTAGTCGACCGCCTCGGAGAAGGCCTGGGCGGTCGTGACGGCGTCCTGGCCGCTCATCGAATCGAGCACCAGCAGCACGTTGTGGGGCTTGACGGCCTTCTTGATGCGCACGAGCTCGTCCATCAGCTGATCGTCGATGTGCAGCCGGCCGGCGGTGTCGACGATCACGACGTCACGCCCCTGCGCCTTGGCCTGCTCGACCCCCCACGCGGCCGTCTCGACCGGGTCGGCCGTGCCCCGCTCGTAGACGGGCACCTGCAGCGACTTGCCGAGCGTCTGCAGCTGCTGGATGGCCGCGGGCCGGTAGACGTCGCAGGCGACCAGGGCGGGCGAGCGCTTTTGCTTGGCCAGCAGGCGGGCCAGCTTGCCGCAGGCGGTGGTCTTGCCGGATCCCTGCAGGCCGGCCATCAGGATCACGGTCGGCGGGCGGTTCGAGAACGAGAGCTTGGTGCCGGCCTCGCCCATCAGGCTGGTCAGCTCCTCGTGCACGATCTTGACGACCTGCTGGCCGGGGGTGAGGCTGTCCATCACCTCGGAGCCCATGGCCCGCTCCCGTACGCGGTCGACGAAGTCCTTGACGACGCCGAAGTTGACGTCGGCCTCGAGCAGCGCCAGGCGGATCTCGCGCATGGCCTTGTTGATGTCGTCCTCGGACAGGCGGCCCTTGCCCTTGAGGCCGTCGAGGGTGGCGCCGAGCCGATCGGAAAGCGAGTCAAACATGTGGGTGCAGGGTAGACCCTGGCGGGTCGCCGGGGCGGAGCAGGCCCACGGTGGGTTTGACGCCGCCGGCACGGCTCCGTGACCACCCGTGACCGCCGCTCGCGGGTGGATTGGAGTCAAACACCGCATCGGGCGCCGTTGGCGGTTCGGCACACCGGCGTCACGCCTGTCACGGACGTCGTGACAGGCATCTGGCTCAACCGGGCCAAATCGCTCCCGGGAGGGCTCAGAGCCCGACTACGGGTGCGACGAGGGTTCGTTGCGGGACCGGCACGTCCCGTGACGCGGGCGGCACGTCTGCCGAGGGGCGTTCAGTCGCCCGAGAAGAGCGCGCGTGCGAACGTCTCGGGGTCGAACGGGCGGAGGTCCTCGAGCCCCTCGCCCACCCCGATCAGCTTCACCGGGATCCCCAGCTCGTGCGCGATCGCCAGTGCGATCCCGCCCTTGGCGGTGCCGTCCAGCTTGGTCAGGACGATCCCCGTCACCTCCACCGCCTGCGAGAACAGCCGCGCCTGCTGCAGCCCGTTCTGCCCGGTCGTGGCGTCGATCGTGAGCAGCACCTCGTGCGGCGCCCCGGGCTCGCGCTGCCCGATCACCCGGTGGATCTTCCGCAGCTCCTCCATCAGGTGATCCTGCGTGTGCAGCCGCCCGGCCGTGTCCACGATCACCACGTCGCGTTCGCGCGACTGCGCCGCGGCCACCGAGTCGAACGCCACCGCCGCCGGATCCGCCCCCGACTGCGACGACACGAAGTCGGCGCCGGCCCGCTCCGCCCAGGCCTCGAGCTGCTCGCCCGCCGCCGCCCGGAACGTGTCCGCAGCACCGATCACGCACGTCATCCCCGCCTCCCGCAGGTGGTGTGCGATCTTGCCGATCGACGTGGTCTTGCCGGTGCCGTTGACGCCCGTCATCAGGATCACCGCCGGCCGGTTGCGCACATCGATCCGGGGGTCGCCGACCGGGCGCATCAGCTCCGCCACGATCGCGGCCAGCCTGTCGGCCAGCTCCTCGGCGCTGCGCAGCCCTCCCGCATCGGCCTCGCCCTCGAGCCGCTCGATCACCTCGACCGTCGCCGCCACGCCGCAGTCGGCGTAGATCAGCGCCTCCTCCAGCCGCTCCCACACGTCCGCGTCGGCCGGGTCGAACATCACCGCCGTCAGCTGCTGCGTCATCGCCTTGCGGCTCTTGGAGAGGCTCTCGCGCATCCGCGAGAACAGCCCGCGGCGCTCCTCCTCCTCGGCCTCGGTCGCGACGGACGCGTCGCGGCCGGTGTCGAACATCTGCTCCCAGGTCGTCGGCATCGCGCTGCATCGTAGAGTGCCCGGGTGACCACGGTCGCCATCGATCACCTGCGCGGCGCGCTGACCGCGCGCGGCCGCGAGCTCGGCTTCGACCAGCCTCGCGCCGAGCGCCTGGCCGACCACTTCCTCGACGCCGAGATGCGCGGCGCCCGCGGCCACGGCGCCGAGCGGATGCGCTGGCTGCACGGCCTCGGCGACCTGCGACCACAGGCCGCCCCGCAGCTGCGGGAGCGCAGCGACGGCCTGGCCCGCTACGACGGCGACGGCGCGCTCGGCTACCTGGCGCTGGCCGAGGTGCTGGCGGACGAGCTGGCCGACCCTCCGCGGGGCGCGCGGCTGATCGCCGTCGGCGACTGCTTCCCCACCGGCCGGCTCGGCTACTACGCCGAGCTGGGCGCCGATGCCGGCCTGATCACCCTCGTCACCGCCACCTCCACTCCTCGCATCGTGCATCCCGAGGGCGGCCCGCCGCTGCTCGGCACGAACCCGCTCTGCCTGGGCCTGCCCGGCCGGCCCGCCACGGTGATCGACGTCTCGATGGGTGCCGTCACCTACGGCGCCGTGCTGAAGACCGCCGCCATCGGCGGCGAACTGGCGCCCGGCGCCGCCCTTCGCCCCGACGGCACCGTCACCCGCGATCCGGCCGACGTGATCGCAGGCGCCGCCGGCATCGCTCCCTTCGGCGCCGATCAGTCCTACAAGGGCTTCGCGCTGGCCCTGCTGGTCGAGGCGCTCTGCTCCGCCCTGGCCGGTCTCGAGGGCCACTCCGCAGCCGTGCTGCTGGCCCGCCCCGCGGCCGACCCCATGCCGGGCCTGCTCTCGGGGCTGGAAGGCCGTCACGTGCCCGGGGAGGGCAGCCTCGAGCGGCTGCGTGCATCCCGCGCCGCCGGCGCCGTGGATCTGCCGGATGACCTGTGGGCGTGGCTTCAGCCGGACGGCTGATCCGGCCGCACCAGCTCCATCAGCAGGCCGTCGTGGAAGCTGCCGTCGCGGCCCCGCTCGTAGCGCCGCATCACGCCCACCGTCCGGAACCCGGCTGCGGTGTAGCAGCGGATCGCGGGCTCGTTGTCGGCCGACGGATCGATCGTCAGCCGGTGATGGCCGCGTTCCTCGAACAGGTGCGCCGCGACCAGCAGCAACGCCTCGCGGCCGTGGCCCCGGCCGCGCGCCGTCCCGGCCAGGAACATGTCGACGCCGGCGTGCCGGTAGTCCGGGTCGGTCTCCTCGTGGTACTGGATCAGCCCCGCCACCTCGCCGTCCAGCTCAACGACCAGCGCGGTCACCTCATCGGGCCCGGCCAGCTTCTCGCGCAGATCGGCCTCGGACACCTCGCCCCACCGCTGCCAGATCTCGGGCTCGGCCGCGATCTCGGCCAGCCTGGCCACGTCCGGCTCCTGCATCGACCGCACCACCACCCGCGGGCCGCGCAGGATCACGCCGTCTCGAGCGCCGCCCGGTGCAGCTCCGAGTCGTCCGGCATCCGCCGCGACAGCACCTGCGACTCTCCGTCGCCGGCCATGCTCACGCCGTACAGCACGTCGGCCACCTCCATGGTGCGCCGCTGGTGCGTGATCACGATGAACTGTGCCTTGTCCTGGTAGGTGCGCAGCAGGGTCAGGAAGCGATCGATGTTGGCGTCATCGAGCGCCGCCTCCACCTCGTCCAGCAGGTAGAAGGGCGACGGCTTGGTGAGCAGCAGCGAGAACAGGAACGCGATCGCGGTCAGCGACTTCTCGCCGCCCGACAGCAGCGACAACGACTCGATCCGCTTTCCGGCCGGCCGCACGATCAGCTCGATGCCGGGCTCGGCCTCGGGCGGCGGCTCGTCGCCGGCCTCCTCCCCCTCGGCCGGAGGCGGCGGCGGCTCCGACTCGGTCAGGCGCAGCCGTCCCCGCCCGCCCGGGAACAGCGTCTCGATCACCTCGGCGAAGTTCCGGGCGACCGCGTCGAAGGTGGCCGCGAAGCGCTCGTCGATCGTGCGCGTCAGGTCCCGGATCAGCGCCCGCAGCTCCTTCAGCGAGCGCTCGAGGTCGTCGCACTGGGCGGTGAGATCCTCGGCCCGCTGCTTCTCCTGCTCGTACTCCTCCTGGGCCAGCGGGTTGACCGCGCCGAGGCTCTCGCGCCGGCGCTCGAGCCGCTCCAACCGCGCCGCCTGGGCGGCCGCCTCGTCCACCTCCAGCGGCCGCTCCGCGTCGACCAGCTCGATCCCGTGCTCGGCCGCCAGCTGGCCGCGGCGCCGGTCGATCTCGGCCACCCGCTCATCGCAGCGCGCCAGCGCGATCTCGATCTCGGTGACGGCGCCGGTCGTCTCCCGCGCCCGCGCATCGACCGCGGCCTGATCGCTGCCGCACGCCTGCAGCTCGGTCGCCAGCGCCCCGGCCCGCTGCTCGATCGCGTCGATCCCCGCGCGCGCCGGTGCCGCCAGCGCCAGCACCCGCTGGGCGCAGCCCTGCAGCGCCTCGATCACGCGCTGGCCGAGCGGCGCGATGTCCTCGGCCTGCGCCGCACCCTGCTCGAGCCGGTCGGCCTGCAGCAGCCGCCGCTCGGTATCGGCGCGGGCTCGCTCCGCGTCGGCCCGGTATCGCTCCACGCGCTCGTGGATGGCCGCCAGCCGTGCCGCCGACGCGGCGGCCTGGTCGGCCAGCCTGCGACGGGTCGCGTCCAGCGATGCGTGCCGCTCGTCCGCCTCGGTGGCAGCGGCCCGCCGCTCGGCCACCACCGCTTCGAAACCCTTGCTGGAGGCACGCAGCTCGGCCAGCCTCGCCGCCTCCGACTCGAGGTCGCGCTCCGCCAGGTCGCGCGACGCGTCGCAGCGTGCCAGCTCGTCTGCCAGCTGATCGCGGCGCGCCGCGGCCGAGCGCTGCGACTGGGCCAGCGCCGTCTCGGCCTGCCGCGCCTCCGCCAGCGCCGCCCGCACTCCCGCCTCGCCGGCCAGCGCCTCGTCCAGACGCGCCGCCGTCTGCACCGCGGCAGCGGCCGTGCCCTCACGCTCGCCGGCCAGCCCCGGCAGCGAGTCCCGCAGCCGGTCGCGCTCGGCCCGCGCCGCCAGCCATGCCGCCTCGGCGGCGTCGGCGGTGCGCCACAGCTCGCCCCGCTCGGCGTCGATGCCCGTGCCGTCGACCGTGACGGCCACGCCGGACGTGACCGCCGTGAGGTCGTCGACCAGCCGGATGCCCTCGATCAACGGCGCCAGCGATGCGTCGTGCACGGTGCAGACCTCGGTCAGCGGGCGCCCGGCGCTGCCGGAGGCATGTGCCCCGACCTGCCCTGCCAGCACGATCGCGAGCTCGCCTTCGGCCGCGCCGATCATGTCGATGGCGTCGTCGATCCGCTCGGCCACGACCGCGCCCGCCCGCCAGCCCAGCGCGGCCGCGACCGCTCGCTCGAACCCGGGAGCCGCCTCCACGCCCTCCACCACCAGCCGTGCGCCGCCCTCCTGGAGTGCTCGCGCCGACGCGGACAGGCCCTCGCCACGCTGCACCGCCGCCTCCAGCGCCTGCAGCCGGGCTCCGGCCAGCTGCTCGGCGTCGGCCGCGGCGGCGGCCGTGGTGCGCGCGGCCCGGTCGGCCTCGCGGGCGGCCTCGACGTCGGCCTCCAGCGACTGCGCGCCGCCCTCGGCCTCGACCAGCGCCAGGCGCGCGGCCTCGAGCCGGCCGGCCAGCGTCACGGCCTCGGCGTCGGCCTCATGCAGCTGTTCGGTGGTTTCGGCCGACTGGGCATTCAGTGCCACATGCCGCTCGGTCAGCTCCGCGGCCCGGGCGGTCGTCGCCTCCAGCTCGCGGCGGACGTTTGCCGCCTGGCCCTCGGCGTCGGCGTGGGTACGCCGTGCGCCCAGCGCGCTGGACAGCGCCGCCTCGGCCTGCGCGGCGGCGTCCTCAGCCGCCTGCACGTCACCCTGCCCGATGCCTGCCGCCTCGGATTCGAGCTCGGCGGCGCTCGCGTCGGCTGCGACGGCGTCATCCTGCGAGCGCCCCGCGAGCCGGCGCAGCTCCTCGGCCTCGATCCGGCGCCGCCCAGAGCCACGCTCCAGCCGCGCCATGGACGCCGCCATCCGCCCGGCCTCGGCCACGAACCGCTCGCCCGCCGACTCGTAGGCGTAGAAGGCGCGGGTCGCCCGCTCCTGCTCGGCTGACAGCCCGGCCAGCTCGCTCTGCGCCCTGTCGCGGCGCGCTGCGATCGCCGCCGCCGCCTGCTCGACCTCGGTCTGGCCGGCCACGGCGCCGCCCAGCCGGCCGCGCAGGTCGTCGACCCGCACCCGTTCGCCCAGCAGCTCCGACGACAGCAGCGCCATCCGCCCCTGCGCGATCTCGGCGCCCAGCTTCGCCGCTCGCTCGGCGGCCGTGGCCTGCATCGACAGCGGCCGCAGCCGGGCGCGCACCTCGCGCTCCAGGTCGCGGGCGCGCTCCAGCTCCGCCTCGACGCGGGACAGCTTGGCCTCGGCCCGGGTGCGGCGGCGCTGGTACTTGCCCAGTCCCGCCGCCTCCTCCACGAACCGCCGGCGCTCGTGGGGCTTGGACAGCAGGATCTCCTCCACCTTGCCCTGGCCGATCACGGAGTGCATCTCGCGGCCGAGGCCGGTGTCGGACAGGAGCTCCATCACGTCCAGCCGCCGCACCTTGGCCCGGTTCAGGTAGTACTCGCTCTCGCCGTCGCGGTAGAGCCGCCGCATCACCGACACCTCGTTGAACTCGATCGGCAGCGTGCCGCACTCGTTGTCGAGCACCAGCTCGACCTCGCAGACGCCGGCCGCCTGGCGCACGTCGGATCCACCGAACAGCACGTCCTGTCCGGTCGGGGCTCGCAGCTGGGCCGGCGACTGCACGGCCATCGCCCACTGCAGGGCGTCGGCGATGTTGGACTTGCCGCTGCCGTTGGGCCCGACCACCACGGCGATTCCCTGGTCGAAGCTGAGCTCGACGTTCTGGGCGAACGACTTGAAGCCCCGCATGCGCACCGTCTTCAGATACATCGCGCTCCCGATCGTTACTCGCCGGCCCGGGCGATCTGCTCCAGCGCCTCCCGTGCCGCTTCCTGCTCGGACGCCTTCTTGCTGCCACCCGAGCCCCTGCCGAGCTCGGCCCCCTCCACGAGCGCGACGCTGGTGAAGCGACGGTCGTGGTCGGGACCGCTTGTCTCGACCAGCGCATAGGTTACAGACCCCCCCTGACGTGCCAGCTCCTCCTGCAGCACGGTCTTGTGATCGACGTGCTGGTCGAGCGCGTAGGAGACCCGCCCCGCGAACGCCTCCACGACGGCATCGGCCACGCCCTCCAGGCCCACCTCGAGGAAGCATGCGCCGATGCCGGCCTCGACCACCTCGGCGATGACCGTGTCCGACGCCGCCAGGGCGGCGGCGTCGGACGGCGAGCCCGCCGCCTCGCGCAGGAACAGCTCGTCAAGGCCGATCTGGCGGCCGACGGCGGCGCAGCTGGCGCGCGACACCACGTGCGCGCGCATCCGCGCCAGCTCGCCCTCCGGCCGGTCTGGGAACCGCTCGTACAGGTGCCGCGTGATCGCCAGACCCAGCACGCTGTCGCCAAGGAACTCCAGCCGCTCGTAGGAGTGGCCGCGTTCGGCCACCCACGACGAGTGGGCGAAGACCGACCGCCGCCGCTCCGGCGGCAGCGTCTCGATCATCTGCCTCAGCCCGCTCCCGTGCGGTTGCTCAGGCGTGTGAGGTGACGTAATCGACCGCCTGGCCGACCGTCTCGATCTTCTGAGCATCCTCGTCAGAGATCTTCACACCAAACTGATCCTCGAGCTCCATGATCAGCTCCACCAGGTCGAGGGAGTCGGCGTCAAGGTCGCCCTGGAACGACGCGGCCTCAGTCACCTGACCCTCGTCCACACCGAGCTGCTCCACCAGAATTCCCCGGACCCGCTCAAGCGCCTCGTCACGATTCATGTTGCAGTCTCTCCCGTCTCCGACTCCCGAACCTGCGTGACTGTATTGGCAGGATCGCCGTCCTGCAAGTGGGATCCCGGATCGGCGCCGCCGACGCGCTGCGCCATCCTGTCCACGATTCCGTGCTCGGCGCCTCTCGCAGCCACCAGCACGGCGTTGCGGATCGCCCGCCGGCTGCTGTTCCCGTGGGCGATCACGGTGATGCCGCGGACGCCCAGCAGGTAGGCGCCGCCGTAGGTCTCGGGGTCGATGCGGTCGCGCATGCCCTGCAGTGCCGGCAGCAGCAGCAGCGCGCCCAGCTTGGCCCGGCGGCTGGAGCGGGCGGCGTCGCGCAGCTCGCGCATCATCATCACGCCGGCGCCCTCCAGGCCCTTCAGCAGCACGTTCCCGGCGAAGCCGTCGGCCACCAGCACCTGGAACCGGCCGGACAGGGCGTCGCGGCCCTCGCAGTTCCCGCCGAAGTTGAGCCCCGATCCGCTCAGCAGGGCGTGGGCCTCGACCACCTCGGGAGTGCCCTTGGACGACTCCTCGCCGACCGACAGCAGCCCCACGCACGGGTTCTCGATGCCCAGCACCTCCTCGGCGAAGATGGCGCCCATCATGCCGAACTGCAGCAGGTTGTCGGGCCGCGACTCGGAGTTGGCGCCGGCGTCGATCAGCACGCAGGGCTGGTCGCGGGCCGGCAGCGGCACGGCGATCCCGGGCCGGTGCACGCCCTTCACGCGCCCCATCGTCAGCAGCGAGGCGGCCAGCATGGCGCCGGTGGAGCCGGCCGAGATCGCGCCGGCCGCGCGGCCCTCGCGCACCATCCGGCAGGCGGTCACCATCGACGACCCCGGCTTGGCACGGACGGCTGCGGCCGGCTCGTCGTTGTAGTCGATCACGTCGGGCGCGTCCACGATCTCGAGGTCGGGGTCGCCACCCAGCGCGTCGAGCTCGCTCTGCAGCTCGTCGGCGCGGCCGCAGAGCAGCACGCCGATGCCGTCGCCCACCGCTTCACGCGCTCCGGCCACCAGCTCGGCCGGCCCGCGGTCACCCCCCATCGCATCGAGCGCGATGGTCACCTCGGCCATCGAGCTAGCGCTCCACTACGCGCCCGGCGCGGCTTCCGTCAGCGGCTCCACCTCGCGCCCGCGGTACTGGCCGCAGTTCCCGCAGACGTGATGCGGGCGCACCGGATGGTGGCAGTGCGGGCAGACGCTCAGCGAGGGCGGCGAGATCGAGTGCGTGGCGCGCCGCTTGTCGCGGCGGGCCTTGGAGGTTTTCTTCTTGGGGACGGCCATGGGCCGCTGATTTATAGCAGGTCACCGAGCTTCGCCCAGCGGGTATCCAGCTCCGGTTCGCCGCAGTCGTGGGGCACATCCGGCTCCAGCCGAACGCCGCAGCGCGGACACAAACCGGCGCAGTCGGGACGGTCGAGAATCTTGTCCGGCAGCGCGAACACCAGCGCGTCGCGCACCCAGCGCTCGATGTCCAGCTGGTCGCCGTCGATGTAGTCGCAGCGCAGCTCCGGGTCGGACTCGTTGGGGTCGGTGGAGTGGTACTCCGACGAGCGCACGTTGAGGTCGAGCTGGGCCGGCTCCAGGCAGCGGAAGCAGGGTCCCTCGACATGCGCCGAGAAGGCCAGCTTCAGGTACAGCCCGCCGGAGGCGGCCTGCAGGTCGAGCCGCGTCTCCAGCTCGGCCGGCGTCACGGTGTACTCCTGGCCCGCGATCGTCAGCGGCCCCACCGCCACGCGCGGCCGCTCGTGCCGGACATCGCCCGGCCCGAGCCGCATGCTGCGCAGATCAATCATTAGATGACTGACCGATATCTCTCGCGAGCCTGCCGCTGCGAGAGGTCGTAGTAGTCGCGACGTCCAGGTCGCGCATCGATGCGCTCCCTGCTCGCATCTGCGAGATCGTCGCCTTCCAGGACACCACGGAGATACCGATCAATCATCTAACTCAGTCAGAGGTATCGAAACCGGCCGTGCCCGGCCCCGTGCCCTCGCCGTCGCGCGACGCCAGCTGCTCACGCCCGCGCTGCACCGCCGCCAGGAACTTGCCCAGGTTGACCTCGAGGTTCTCGAGGATGCCGTCGGCGTAGTCCTCGGCGCCGAGGCGGGTCTCGCGCTCCTTGGCACGGGCCTGCTCCACGAGCTCGTGGGCCTGCCGCTCGGCCAGCTTCACGACCTCCTGCTGCGACGCCTCGCGCTGCGCCTGGTCACGGGCCTCACCGATCAGGCGCTCGGCCTCGCGCTTGGCCTCGGCCAGCATCTCCTGCCGCTCCTTCACGATCCAGCGTGCCTGCTTGATCTCTTCGGGGATCGTCGAGCGCATCTGATCGATGATCTCGAACAGCTCCTCGCGGTCGATCCGGACCTGGTCGGTCATCGGCACGTTCTTCGCGGTTGCCACGAGCTCATCAAGTTTGTCGATCAGAACCAATACGTCCAACGGTCTCTCCTCACAACGGGTCAGGTGTCCCCCGCCGCGTGCATCTCTGCGAGGCGGCGAGCGACCTGCTCGGGTACGTACTCTGCCACGGGGCCGCCGAACGAGGCGATCTCACGCACACCCCGTGACGACAGGAAACTGTACTTGGGCGAGCTCATCATGTAGAGCGTTTCGATCTCGGGGCCCAGTCCGCGGTTGAGGTGGTTCATCTGGAACTCCCACTCGAAATCGCTGACGGCGCGCAGCCCCTTCACGATCACGCGGGCGCCGTGCTCGCGTGCGAAGTCGACCACCAGCGTCGCGAATCCGACCACCGACACGTTGTCGCGCCCGTCCAGCGACTGCTCGATGAAGCCGATCCGCTCCTCCAGCGAGAACATCGTCTGCTTGTGCCGCGGCGCCCGCACGACGCCCACCACCACCCGGTCGAACACCTCGGCGGCGCGCTCGATGATGTCGAGGTGGCCGGCGGTGACCGGGTCGTAGGTGCCGGGGCAGACGGCCACCCGTTCAGTCATGCAGGTACACCGTCAGCCGGGAGCCGCCCTGCACGCGGGTCGTGTCCATCCGGAGCGGCAGCTCCAGCGGCTGATGAGATGTCGGGCTCTCGATCACGGCGATCCCTCCGGGAACCAGCAGATGCGGCAGATGCAGGGAAAAGTCCTCTTGCAAGGCGGTCAGCATCCTATAAGGCGGGTCGAGCATGATCAACTCGTACCCGGTGCCGGCGCGGGCGTCTGCCGCCAGCCTGCGGCGGGCGTCCTGGCGCCGCACGACGGCGCGGTCGCCGTACCCGAGGCGCTCCACGTTCGCCCGCAGGGCGCGCAGCGCCGAGGCCGCCGTCTCGCAGAAGTCGGCCCGGGCGGCGCCGCGCGAGAGCGCCTCCAGCCCGAGCGCCCCGCTCCCGGCGAACGGATCCAGCACCCGCAGGCCTGACACGTCGCCCAGGATCGAGAACAGCGACTCGCGCAGCCGATCGGACGTGGGCCGGGTGCCCTGGCCGGCCGGGGCGTCGAGGCGCATGCCCTTGCGCTCGCCGGCCACGATCCTCATGCGCGCGTCAGCCAGTCGACCTCGTCGCCGAACATGCGGCGCGCCTCGATCGCCATCAGCTGAGCCTCCGCCGACTCCAGGCCGGGATCGGCATCCAGGAACGCCTGCGCCTCGCGCCGCGCCTGCTGGGCCAGACGCCGGTGCCGCGACAGGCGGGCGTGCCGCAGGTCGGGGATGCCGCTCTGGCGCGCGGCCAGCAGGCTGCCCTCGCCGCGCAGCTCGAGATCGACCTCGGCCAGCTCGAACCCGTCGCTGGTGCGCACCATCGCCTGCAGCCGGGTCGCGGAGTCGTCACTCTGCGGGTCGGCCAGGAGGATGCAGAAGCTCTCGTGCCCGCCGCGGCCGACCCGCCCGCGCAGCTGGTGCAGCTGCGCCAGCCCGAACCGGTCGGCCTCCTCGATCACCATGATCACGGCGTTGGGCACGTCCACGCCCACCTCGATCACCGTGGTCGCGACCAGCACCGACAGCTCGCCCGACCGGAACCGCTCCATCACCGAGCGCCGCTCGGCGGTCGGCATCTGGCCGTGCATCACCCCCACCGAGTAGCCGCGCAGCTCGCCTTTCTGCAGCCGTTCGGCCTCGCTCTCGGCCGCTGTCGCCTGCGCGGCCGGCGACTCGGTCACCAGCGGGCAGACCACGTAGGCCTGGCGGCCCTCGTCCAGCAGCCTGCGCATGCGGGCGAACACCTCGTCACGGCGGGCGCGTGGCACCAGCCGCGTGACCACCGGCTTTCGGCCCGGCGGCAGCTCGTCCAGCACCGACACGTCGAGGTCGCCGTACACCGTCAGCGCCAGCGTGCGCGGTATCGGGGTGGCCGTCATGTGCAGCACGTGGGGAGCATGGCCGGAGTCGCGCGCCTTGGCCTCGAGCGCGCGGCGCTGCTCCACGCCGAACCGGTGCTGCTCGTCCACCACCGCCACCTCCAGCCGGCCGAACACGACCGCGTCCTGGATCAGCGCGTGCGTGCCCACCACCACCTGCGGCTCGCCCGACTGGATCACGCCCAGGGCGGCGCGCCGCTCGCGCGCCGGCATCCCCTGTACCAGCGGCGTCACACGCACGCCCAGCGGTTCGCACAGCGCCGTGACGCCCAGCAGGTGCTGGGTGGCGAGCGTCTCGGTGGGCGCCATCATCGCTCCCTGGCCATCGCGCTCGACGGCCCGCAGCAGCGCGTGCACGGCCACCAGCGTCTTCCCCGACCCGACGTCGCCCTGCAGCAGCCGCTGCATGGGCACGCTGCGATCGAGGTCGCCGTCGATCTCGGCCATGGCCCGGTCCTGTGCCGCCGTGGGCGTGAACGGCAGCGACGCGCGGAAGCGATCGATCATCTCGCCGGGACGTCCCAGCGCACGGGCGATGGTCGTGCGCTCCAGTGCCCGGCGGTGGCTGATCAGCCCGGCCTGCAGCAGGAACAGCTCCTCGAACGCGAGCCGCTGCTCGGCCGTGCGGGCCTGATCGAGCGTGTCCGGGCGGTGCGCCGCCAGCAGCGCGTCGCGGCGCAGCGGCAGGCCGCGGCGCGAGCGCAGTCCCGAGGGCAGCGAGTCGGGGGTATCGCCGACGTGGCCCAGCTGGGCCGTGACCAGGTCGCCGATGCGACGGCTGGTCAGCTTCTCGCTGGAGTGGTAGACGGGCACCAGCCCGGAGGTGTGGGTGAGGCTCTCGTCGTCGCCCAGCAGCTCGTGCCGGCGCACGGCGATCTCGGCGCCGACCGTGCCCCGCCGCTCGCCCCGCACCGACAGCCGCATCCCGGGCTGCAGCTGCTTGGCCAGGTAGCGCTGGTTGAACCAGACCAGCACACCGGGCCCCGACTCGTCGCGCACCCGCGCCTCGACGATCACCAGGTTGCGGCGCCGGGTGGGCCGGACGCGCACGCCCTCGACCGTCACCAGCAGCGTCGCCTCCTCGCCGATCGGCAGGTTGGCGAGCAGGCCGTGCTCGCGGAAGTCGTCGTGGCGGAACGGCACCGCCTCCAGCAGGTCGCCCACGTTCAGCACCGGGCGCGGTCGCAGCGCCGCCAGCAGGTCGCGCGTGCGCTTGTCTCCCGCGGCCGGGGCCAGCAGGTGCGACGGGCGCGGCGCCGTCTTCGGCTCCGTGAATGCCGGCTCGGCCTCGCTGCCGGCGAATGCGCGCAGGCTCACGGCTCGGACAGCACCGCCAGCCCCAGCGTGCCGGGACCGCCGTGCGTGCCGACAACGGCGCCCAGCTCACCGACGTGGTCGATCACCGCGTCCGGGACAGCCCGCCGCGCCATCTCCACCAGCTGCTCGGCCGCCTCCGGCGCCTCGGCGTGCACCACCGCCACGTGCACCGAGCCGGGGCCCGCGTGCTCGATCAGGAACCGCTCGAACTCCGCCCGCGCGCGGCGCGCGCCGCGCACCTTCCGCAGCGGCTCCACCTCGCCGTCGCGCAGCGTCAGGATCGGCCGCACGCCCAGCATGCCGCCGACCATCGCCTGCGCGCGGCCGATCCGCCCGCCCCGCTGCAGGTACTCGAGCGTGTCCACCGAGAACACGACCTGGAGCCGCTCGCGGGCAGCCTGGAACCATGTCACCAGCTCATTCTCAGGCAGGCCCCGGACGAGCCTGCGCTGCAGCGCCTCCGCCAGCACCAGCGTGCCCAGCGAGGCCGACCCGGTCTCGAGCACGGTGATCCGGGTGCCACCGGGGTCGACCGCGCGGGCGGCGATCTCGGCGGTCTGGGAGCTGGCCGACAGGCGGCTCGAGACCGGCAGCACCAGCACCCGCCGGTAGCCTGCGAGCGCCTCGAAGGCCTGCTGCCAGGCGCCCGGCGACGGCGCTGCGGTGCGGGGCGGCTGTCGTGCCGCGCGCAGCCGCCGGTAGAACTCGGCGGCGTCGATGTCGACGTAGTCGTGGAAGGTCTCGTCGCCGAAGCTGACGGTCAGCGGCACCATCGACCAGTTGGCGTGGCGGCTGCCGGGATCGGCCAGGTCGGCCGTCGAATCGAGCACGATCGCGGTGGTCTCGGCCGTCAGCAGCCCGGCTCCGGGCGTGGCGCACGCGAACAGCGGATACGCCGCTGCCCCGCCCTCGACCGTGCGCACAGCCGGCCCGGCGCCGTCGCGCGGCGAGCTCGTCGATGGCGTCGCGCAGGCCCGCCTCGGCGGCCGTCAGGACGGTCAGCTCGGCCGCGCCCTGGGCGAGGTCGCGCAGCACCGCCGCGGCCGCCGACGCGGCGTCGTCGTGTGACGATTGCAGGCGGCCCTCGACCAGCGCCAGGTACTGCCCGGCGGTGACGGCGACCCCGTCCATCTGGGCGTCGCGGACGGCCGCCGCCACCTCACCGCAGCGAAGTGTCCCGTTCAGCTGCGCGAGGGCGACCGCGTTCTCGGCCAGCGCCCGGCCGGGGTCGAACCGCCCGGCCAGCACCAGCCCGGCCGCCGGAGACAGCGTCGGCACCACGGCGGCCGGCCGGCCGGCCAGGGCGGCTGCGTTCTCGGCCGCGAGCACCACGTTGCGGTTGTTGGGCAGCACCAGCACGCCCTCGGCCGCCGACGCCGCGATCGCATCGGCGATCTCCCCCGCGCTGGGATTGGCGGACTGCCCGCCCGCCACCAGCTCGACGGCGGATGCAGCGGCGCGATAGGCGGCGACAACGCCGTCTCCGTCGGCGACCGCCACCAGCCCGCACGCGGCCTGCGCGGCCGCCGGGCCCTCCAGCAGCCGCAGCGTGCGGTCGCGCACCTGGATCGTCATGTCTGCCACCTCGACGTCGGCCACCGCTCCGGCGCCCACGCCCAGCGAGATGGCGGCGCCGGGGTCATCGGTGTGCAGGTGCACCTTCAGGATGGGCGGCTCGCCGACCACCAGCAGCGAGTCGCCCAGCGGCTCCAGCAGCGACTCCAGCAGCTCGCGGTCGACGCCCTCGTCCTCCACCAGGAAGCTCGTGCAGTAGCGATACCGCGACGGCTGCAGGTGGATCGAGTCGAGGCTGGGCGGCGGAGCCGCGGCCAGCGCGCCGACGGCCGCCGGCATCCGGCGCTGCATGCCCGCGACGGCGCCCCGCACGTACTCGACCAGCCCGGCGGCGCCCGCGTCGACCACGCGCGCCTGGCGCAGCACCGGCAGCATCTCCTGGGTGCGCGCCACGGCGTCGTCGCCCGCCTCCAGCACCGACGCCAGCAGGTCGTCAAGGGTCGCGTCGGCAGGCTCTGCCTCGGCCCGCTCCGCCATCGCCCGGATCGCCGTCAGCATCGTCCCCTCCACCGGCTGGCGGACGGCGCCGTAGGCGGCGTCGCTGGCCGCGCGCAGCGCCCGCGCCACCGTGCCCGCGTCCACCGGCCCTTCACCCGCCCCCAGCGCCTCGGCGAAGCCGCGCACGATCTGGGACAGGATCACGCCGCTGTTGCCGCGGGCGCCCATCAGCACCGTGCGGGTGGCTGCGTGGGCGATCGTGGGGCGGTCGGCATCCGGCGGCAGCTGCTCCAGGCCCTGTGTGAGCCTCGTCACCGTGTCGGTCAGGTTGCTGCCGGTGTCGCCGTCGGGCACCGGGTAGACGTTCAGGTCGTTGATCCGCTGCCGATGCACCTGCAGCGCTCCCTGCCCGCCCCGCGCCAGAGCCAGCGCCCGCTCGAGCGGCGTCATGTTGTGCGCTTCACACCCTGAATGTGGATCTGCAGCGTGTCCACCTCGATCCCGGTCAGCTTCTCGACCGTGTACTTCACCCGCGATCGCACGCTGGTGGCAACCTCGGCCAGGTTGAGACCGTACTCGACCACGACGTACAGGTCGATAGCCAGCCGGTCGCCCTCGCGGCGCACGCCCACCCCCTGGGTGATCCGCTCGCGCGAAAGCAGCCGCGCCACGCCCTGGCTGAGGCTGGTCGCGGCCATCCCCACGACGCCGTAGCACTCCAGCACCGTCAGCCCCACGATCTGGGCGATCACCTCGCTGGGGATGATCAGATCGCCCGCCACCTTGCCAGGCGCGGGAACGGCGGTCAGCTGTGCCCGGTGCATCGTCCATATGACGTGCCGTCCCCCGGGCAGGTTGCGGGCTATACTGCCGCCGTTCCGTCCGGAAAGGATTGTCTGCGTGTCCCGAGTCTGCGTGATCTGTGCAAAGAAGCCCGGTTTCGGCAACAACCGGAGCCACTCCATGGTCGCCACCAAGCGGCGCTTCGAGCCCAACCTGCAGCGGATCCGGATCCTGCTCGACGGTTCGCCGACCCGTGCCTACGTGTGCACGCGCTGCCTCAAGAGCGGCCGGGTCACCAAGGCCGTCTAGCGGCAGCGCACAGGCAAGGAGGCATTCCGTGAAGCTCGACGGCATCCACCACGTCACGTGCATCACCGCCGACGCACCGCGCAACGTCGATTTCTACACGCGCGTGCTGGGCCTGAGGATGGTCAAGAAGACGGTCAACCAGGACGACCCCACCGTCTACCACCTCTTCTATGCGGACGAGCGCGGCAGCGCCGGCTCCGACATCACGTTCTTCGAGTACCCGGGCGCGCGCGGAGGACGGGCCGGCCGCGGGATGGTCAGCTCGATCGTGTGGCGGGTCGGGTCGCAGCAGGCTCTGGACTTCTGGGAGCAGCGGCTGGCAGACGACGGCGTCGCGGTCACGCGCAGCGACGACGGCCTGGGCTTCGACGATCCCGAGGGGCTGGGGCTGGAGCTGGAGCTGTTCACCGGCGCCGATGCGCCGCTGGTGGCCGAGCACCCGGACGTCCCCCACGAGCTTGCGTTGCAGGGCTTTGGCGGCGTGCGCATGTACTCCTCCGACACCGAGCGCGGGCGGGAGCTGCTCGAGCAGACGCTCGGCTTCGAGCCAGAGGGCGACTCGCGCTGGGAGCTGCAGGGCGAGCACCGCGGCGCGTTCTACGAGCGGCTGCCGGCTCCGGACGAGCTGGGCATCCCGGGCGCCGGGACGGTGCACCACGTGGCCTGGGCGTCGAGCATCGCCGAGCACGAGGACTGGCAGCGGAAGGTGGCGGCCGACGGCTACCACCCCACGCCGGTGATCGACCGCTTCTACTTCAAGTCGATCTACTTCCGCGAGCCGGACGGCGTGCTGTTCGAGATCGCCACGCTGGGCCCGGGCTTCGCGACCGACGAGCCGATCGAGCACCTGGGCGAGCGCCTGTCGCTGCCGCCCGACTTCGAGCACCTCCGCGACCAGCTGGACGGCGTGCTGACGCCGCTTCCGGACGCGCGCGCCGGCCGCGTCTAGTTCGTACGCCCGCGGGGCAGCGCGCGCAACAGCTCGGCCATCTCGACCGCGGCATCCGCCGCCTCGGAGCCCTTGTTCCCGTGCGCGCCGCCGGAACGAGCCTCGGCCTGCTCGAGCGTGTTGGCGGTGACCACGCCGAAGGCGACCGGCACGCCGGTGGCCGCGGCCGCGTCGGTGATGCCGCGAGCGGCCTCGGCGCAGACGTAGTCGAAGTGCGGGGTCTCGCCGCGGATCACGCAGCCCAGTGCGACCACGGCGTGGTGCCCGCCGGCCTCGGCCAGCCGCCGGCAGGCCAGCGGCAGCTCCCAGGCACCGGGCACCAGCACCACGGTGATCCGCTCGCGAACGATGCCGTGGCTCTCGAGCTCGGCCACGGCGCCGTCCAGCAGCTTCTGCACGATGTCGGCGTTGAACCGGGACGCGACGATCGCGATGTCGAGCTCGGACTGCGGCCGCCCCGCGATCCCGTTGCAGCCGTCCGGCACCACGATGGTGCCGACCCCGAACTCGCTCACGGTCCGAACGGCCCTTCCGTGAACGGGGAGGGCACGCCCTCGGAGGTGTCGAGCTGGCGGCCCTGGTGGGTGATCGTGTGGCCCATCCGCTCGACCTTCGTGCGCAGGTACTCGGCGTTCACCGGGTTGGGCTCGGCCACGATCGGGACCTGCTCGGTCACCGTCAGGCCGTAGCCCTCGAGGCCCACGATCTTCTTCGGGTTGTTGGTCATCACCCGGATGCTGGTCAGGCCCAGGTCGGCCAGGATCTGGGCGCCCATGCCGTAGTCGCGCGAGTCGACCGGCAGGCCGAGCGCGATGTTGGCGTCGACCGTGTCCAGCCCCTGCTCCTGGAGCTCGTACGCCCGCAGCTTGTTGAGCAGGCCGATGCCGCGGCCCTCCTGGGCCAGGTACAGCAGCACCCCCCGCCCCTCCAGGGCGATCTGCGACAGGGCCCGCTCCAGCTGCTCGCCGCAGTCGCAGCGCAGCGAGTGGAACACGTCGCCGGTGACGCACTCGGAGTGGACGCGCACCAGCACGTCCGGGGTGTCGCGGACGTCGCCCATCACCAGCGCCACATGCTGCTGGCCGTCGATCATCGAGCGGTAGCCGTGCGACACGAAGTCGCCGTAGCGGGTCGGCATCTGGGCGCTCGCGATCCGCTCGACCAGCTTCTCGCGGCGATGGCGGTAGGCGATCAGGTCGGCGACCGTGATCATCTTCAGCCCGTGCTGCTCGCAGTAGGGGATCAGGTCGGGCAGCCGCGCCATCGACCCGTCCTCGTTCATCACCTCGCAGATCACGCCGGCCGGCGAGAACCCCGCCAGCCTGGCGAGATCGACGGAGGCCTCGGTCTGGCCGGTGCGCTCCAGCACGCCGTAGGGCTGCGCGCGCAGCGGGAACACGTGCCCCGGCTGGACGAGGTCGTCCGGCCGCGACGCCGGATCGACCGCGACCTGGATCGTGTGGGCGCGGTCGGCCGCCGAGATGCCGGTGGACACGCCCGACTTGGCCTCGATCGAGACGGTGAAGGCGGTGCCGAACTGGGTGCGGTTGCGCTCGGTCATCATCGGCAGGCCCAGCTCGTCGCAGCGCTCGGCTGTCAGCGCCAGACAGATCAGCCCACGGGCGTGGCGGGCCATGAAGTTGACGGCGTCGGCCGTGATGCAGTCGGCAGCCATCACCAGGTCGCCCTCGTTCTCGCGGTCGGGCGAGTCGACGACCACGATCATGCGGCCGGCGCGCATCTCGTCCAGGGCCTCCTCGACCGTCGCGAACGGCGAGTCCACGAGGTCGGGGTAGAGCCTGTGGTAGGTCTCATCCACGGTCATCGCCGTCAGCGTATCACCCGGTTTGTGACGCTCGGCCGGCCTGCATCCGTTCAACGTACTTGCCGAACAGGTCGGCTTCCAGGTTGATCTGGTCGCCCGGGGACAGGCGGCCCAGGTTGGTGACCGCGAGCGTATGCGGAATCACCGACACCGAGAAGCTCTCGTCGTCGAATGCGGTCACCGTCAGAGCGACGCCGTTGACCGCGATCGAGCCCTTCTCGATCACGTAGCGCAGCACCTGCTCGGGCGCCGCAAAGGTCATGTTGACCGCGTCCGCCTCAGCGGCGATGTCACGCAGCGATCCGACCGCGTCGACGTGCCCCTGCACGAGGTGGCCGCCCATGCGGTCGCCGGCGCGGAGGGCGGGCTCGAGGTTGACCTCGTCGCCCGGCTGCAGGCGCCCCAGGTTGGTGCGCCGCAGCGTCTCGGGCACGGCGTCGAACGAGAGCACGACACCGTCGATCCCGGTGACCGTCAGGCAGCAGCCGTCCACGGCCACCGAGTCGCCGATCGCGGCGTCGGCGGCGACGCCGGGCGCGCGCAGCCGCAGCCGGGGTGGCGGCTCCGCCACCACGCCCTGCTCGATCACGATCCCGGTGAACATCGCCGCCCCTCCTCAGGCCTCGTGCACGTCGGCCACCAGCAGCGTATCCGGGCCGACCGGGCGGCTGCTCAGCTCGAGCTCCCCCTCGCCCAGCCGCATGGCGGGCCAGCCCTCCAGCGCATTCGGCCCGGCACCCAGCACAAGCGGTGCCACGAACAGCGCCAGCCGGTCGACCAGGCCGTCCCGCCGCAGCGCCGCGGCGAGGGTGGGGCCACCCTCCAGCAGCACCGTCGCCACGCCACGGCGCCCCAGCTCGGCCAGCGCCTGGGCGGCGTCGCTCGCCTCGATCGCCTCGACCCCGGCCGCGGCCAGTGCGGCGATCCCGGGCGCGCCCGGACGGCACACCACCGCCACCGGGCCCTCGCCGACGCTCCGCACCAGAGCCGAGCCAACCGGCAGCCGCGCGGCGCGATCGAACACGACCCGCAGCGGCTGGCGCTCCGCGGGAGGCACGCAGTCTCGTGCGGTCAGCTCCGGATCGTCGGCAAGCGCTGTGCCGATGCCGACCGCGACCGCGCCCGACCTCGCCCGCCACTCGTGCACCAGCGCCCGGCTCTGCGGCGAGGAGATCCAGCGCGGCTCGCCGCCGGGGGCGGCCACGCGGCCGTCGATGCTGACGGCGGCCTTGTAGGTGACATGCGGCCGTCCCAGCCGCACCAGCGTGCGGAACCCGGCGTTCTGGCGGCGGGCCCGGCGCTCGATGTCGCCGGTTGCCAGCTCCACCTCGACGCCCGCGGCGCGCAACCGCTCGATGCCACGGCCGTTGGTGCGCGGATCCGGGTCGACCGCCGCGATCACTACGCGGGCAACCCCGGCCGCGATCAGGGCATCGGAGCAGGGCGGCGTGCGGCCGTGGTGCGCGCACGGCTCGAGGCTGACGTAGGCGGTGGCACCCGACGCGTCGCCCGCCGCCGCCAGGGCGACGATCTCGGCGTGCGGCAATCCCGGGCGCTCGTGCCAGCCCTCGCCGATGACGGCGCCGTCGCGCACCAGCACGCATCCGACCATGGGATTCGGCGCCACGGTGCGGGCACCCAGCTCGGCCAGCTCGAGGCACCGCTCCAGGTGCCGGAGATCCTCCGGGCCTATGGAGTCAACCATCAAACGCGGCTGTGGCCGACGGCGAGCGAGACCAGCTCACGGTACGCATCGCCCGGCGCCGGCGTCGAGAAGACGGCCGACCCGGCAACCAGGATGTTGGCTCCGGCACGGTGCACGTCGGCGATGGTGGTCGGCCCGACGCCGCCGTCGACCTCCACCTGCACGGGCTCGGCACGCTGTTCGGCCAGCTCGCGCATGAGCGGCAGGCGGTCGAGCGTGGCGGGGATGAAGGCCTGCCCGCCGAAGCCGGGGTTGACGCTCATGCACAGCAGCACGTCCGCGTACCGCGCCGCCTCCTCGAGCGCCGCCACCGGGGTGGCCGGGTTCAGCGTCACACCGGCCCGGCAGCCGAGTTCGTGGATGGCGTGGAGAGTGCGGTGCAGGTGCGGGCAGGTCTCGACGTGCACCGTGATGCTGTCGGCCCCGGCGGCCGCAAACTGGTCGATGTGACGCTCCGGCTGCTCGATCATCAGGTGCACGTCGGCGAAGCCGCCGCGGTCGTGGATCAGCGAGGTGATGTCGGCCACCATCTTCGGCCCGAATGTGATCACGGGGACGAAATGGCCGTCCATCACGTCGATGTGGATGACCCGGGCGCCCGCGTCCAGCACCTCGCCCACCTGCTCGCGCATGCGGCCGAAGTCCGCCGACAGGATCGACGGAGCCACCTCGACCGAAGAGGGCCACTCTCGCATGCGCCGTCAGGATAGTGAAGCGCTCGGGTGCGAGGCGCAGACAGGGCCGAATACCGCGCTCGTGACACCTCGGCGGCGGCCCCGTGACCTCGGCGTTGGCAACACCGGTGCCAGGCGCCGGCGTTGCGGTCCCGCGCGGCCGGTGCCGCAAGCGACGCAGCCATGCGGGCCCGCGAGGATCGCGCACGGCGGTCGTTGCATTGCCGCAACCCGGCCGAAGGCAACGGAAGCGTCCCGCCCGTCGTTGCATTCCGCCGCCCGGGCCGCCGTCGGTCAGGCGCCGGTGGCGGCGATGTAGAAGCCGTCGCTGCCCTCGGTCTGGGGCAGCAGGTAGCTGCCGCCGGGCAGCACTCCCTCGCACTCGTCGCGGCGGAGCGTGCAGACCGAGTACACGAGTGCGCCGTCCGGTGCCAGCAGACCGCGCGCGTGCCCGAGCATCGCCCGCTGCAGCCCCGCCAGCTCGGCGGCGTCCTGCGGCGTTCGCCGCCAGCGCGCGTCCGGGCGTCCCGCCAGCACCCCGAGGCCGCTGCAGGGCGGGTCGAGCAGAATCCGGTCAAAGCCCGTCTCGGCGAACTCCAGCACGTCCGCCAGCACCACCCGGGCGCAGGTGGCGCCGAACCGTGCCAGCGTTCGCTCGAGCTCCGCCGCCCGACCGGCGTGGCGCTCGACGCAGACCAGCTCGCCCCGGTTCTCCATCAGCGCCGCCAGCTGCCCGGACTTGCCACCCGGCGCCGCACACAGGTCGAGCACGCGCATGCCCGGCCGTGGATCGAGCATCCGCGCCGGCCGCATCGACGACCGCGACTGCGGCCACACCGCCCCGCTCGCAAACGCCTCGGTGGCGGTCACGTCGATCATCTCCTCCAGCACCAGCGCCTCCGGCAGCCCCTCCACCGTCCGCGCCGCCGCACCCATGTCCGGATCATCCCCCCGCAGCGTGTTCACCCGCACGCACAGCTCCGCGGGCCGGTTCTGCGCGTCTGCGCAGGCGTTCGCGCCGTCGGCCCCCATCAGCGCCGTCCACTCCTCCATCACCCAGTCCGGGTACGAGAAGCGCAGCTCCGGCGGCAGCGTCTCCACCCACTCCGGGCCGGCCTCGGCGATCCGCCGCAGCACCGCGTTCGCCAGGCCCGCGACCTGCGCTCCGGCCACGTCCCGCGCCAGATCCACGCCCTCGCTGACCGCCGCCCGCGCCGGCACCGCGTCCGAGAACAGCAGCTCATAGCCACTCACCCGCAGCGCGTTTCGCAGCGGCGCCTGCAGCCGCATCGGCCGCCTGCCGCCCAGCCGCTCGACCGCGTGGTCGACCGTCCGCATCCGCTGCACCGCGCCGTACGCCATCCGCATCGCCTGGCGCCGCTCCCGCCCCTCCAGCCCGGTGGCCTCGCCCGCGAACGCCCGGTCCGCGTACGCCCCCTGCTCGAAGGTGCGCCGCACCACCTCGTAGGCCACGCGTCGTGCGTCGGGCCCGCTCACGTCGCACGCGCGGGCGGCTCGCGCAGCCCGCGCAGGAAGTCCGCCGCCGCCATCCGGCCCTTGCCCGCCGGCTGCAGCTCCAGGATCTGCAGGGCGCCCTCGCCGCAGCCGACCACCAGCTCCGCGCCGACCTCCCCCGCTCCCGGCCCCTGCGCGAGCGGCCGCGCGCGCCACACCTGGCAGGGCCGCCCGTCCAGCACCGTCCGCGCCCCGATGTGCGGCGACAGCGCCCGCACCTTCCGGTCGAGCTCGGCCGCCGGGCGCGACCAGTCAAGCGACCGCTCCGCCGCCTCGATCTTGTGGGCGTACGTGACCCCCTGCTCGTCCTGCGCCCGCGGCACCGGCCGCTCCAGCAACGCCCGCTCCAGCAGCGGCACGCCCAGCTCGAGCGCCGCCCGCCGCACCGCTCCCGCGTCGTCATGCTCGCCGATCGCTATCCGCTGCTCGGCCAGGATCGGGCCCGCGTCGAGCTCCGGCGCCACCTCGATCACCGCCACCGCCGTCTCGGCGTCGCCGGCCATGATCGCACGCTCCACCGGCGCCGCTCCGCGCCAGCGCGGCAGGGCCGAGGGGTGCAGGTTGACCAGCGGGTACGCGCCCAGCAGCGGCGCCCGCAGGATCTGCCCGAACGCCACCACCACCCCGGCCTCCGCCTCCGGCGGCTCGGCGCTCGCGTTCTGCGGCTGTGTCAGCGGCAGCCCCAGCTCGAGCGCCGCTGCCGCCACCGGCGGCGCGGTCAGCGCGCGCCCGCGGCCGCTGGGCCGGTCGGGCTGGCTGACCACCGCGGCCACCCGGACGGCTCCCCGGTCCACGAGCGCGCGGAGCACCTCGGCACCGAACTCCGACGTCCCGAAGTAGGCGACGTTCACCCGGCGCGCAGGCGCAGCTCGCGCAGCGCCTCGCGGCGTTCCTGATCCTCGGCGCGGTCGAAGATCAGGATGCCGTCCAGGTGGTCGATCTCATGCTGGATCACCCGCGCCTCGAAGCCCTCGACGTCCATGTCGACCGCATCCCCGGACGCGTCCCGGCCCGACACCCGCACACGCAGGTGCCGTGCCACCGGCACCTGCAGCTCGCCCCCGAGCAGCGACAGGCAGCCCTCCGTGCCCACCTCCGTCTCGTCAGAGCGTTCCACCAGCTCCGGGTTGATCAGCACCTTCGGCTCGTCCTCATCGCTCGCGCGGTAGACCAGGATCCGGCGCAGGATGCCGAGCTGCGGGGCCGCCAGGCCCACCCCGTGGGCGCGCTCCATCACGTCCAGCATCCGCTCGGCCAGCCGCTGCACCTCGTCATCAACCTCGGCCACCGCCGTGGCAGCGTTGCGCAGGGCCGGGTCGGGATACTGGCGCACCAGCCGCAGCGCGGCGACACGCCACTCCCTCCGCTCCTCGGGCGACGGCCGGCCTTCGTCCTCCGCCTCGTCCTCGACCGGCTCGTCCAGATGCTCGGCCTGCTGCTCAGACATCGTCCGCCGATGTCACCGCCGCGTACCCGTCTCCGAGCGCGGCCAGGAACGCCCCGTGCACGCTCGCCGCCGGGATCGACCGGCCCGCGAACTCGAGGTCAAGCGTCGCGCAGGCGTCGTGCACGACCGTGCAGTCGAAGCCGAGATCGGCGGCCGCGCGCACCGTCGCATCAACGCACATGCTGGTCATCATCCCCGCGATCACCAGGTCGGTGGCGCCGGCACCGCGCAGCTTCTGCTCGAGGTCGGTCTCGCGGAAGCTGTTCGGGTAGGCCTTCTGCGTGACCGTCTCGCCGGCGGCCGGCCGCACGGACTCGTGGATCTCGACACCGGGTGTCCCCGGGGAGAGGTACTCGGCGTCGTCGCCCTCCCACAGGTGCTGCACGTGGAACACCGGCTCGCCCCGCTCGCGGAAGCCCGCCAGCAGCGCCGAGGCGCGCTCCGCGGCCTGCTCCGGGCCGACCAGCTCGCAGCGGCCGCCCGGGAAATAATCGTTCTGGATGTCGACGATCACCAGTGCTCGTGCCATGCCGGAAGGTTAGTTGAAAGACTGGGGATCGACATCGACGACCGCCGTCGCGCCCACCCGTCGCAGGTCGGCCGACAGATCGCGCAGCAGCCCGCGGAACACCGCCGCGGCCCGGCGCGGGTCGGCCGTCTTCACCAGCAGGTGGCTGCGCGAGCGGTCGCGCAGCCGGAACAGCGGCGCAGGCCCCAGCAAGAGGTCGTCCCCCAGCGCCGGCGCCGCCGCGTCAGCCAGCGTGACGGCGATGTCCTCGGCCACCTGCGGCTCCGGAGCCGCCACCAGCACCCGCACCAGCCGCCCGAACGGCGGATAGCCGAGCTCGCGGCGCCGCTCCAGCTCGCCGTCCAGAAACTCCTCCACGGCGTGCCTCGCGGCCAGCTCGACCACCCGCGAGGCCGGCTCCCAGGCCTGGATCAGCACCCGCCCCTGCGGGTCGCCCGGCCGCCCGGGGCGGCCGGCCAGCTGCGTCAGCAGGGCGAACGTGCGCTCCTCCGCCCGGAAGTCCGGCATCGCCATCCCGGTCTCGGCGTCCAGCACCGCCGCCAGCGTGACGCCGGGCACGTCGTGCCCCTTCGCCACCAGCTGCGTGCCCACCAGCACCGCCCGGTCGGCGGCGCGGAACGCTGCCAGCGTGGCCTCCGGCTCGTCGCTCTGCGCCGCCACGTCGGCGTCCAGCCGCAGCACGGACAGCCCCGGGAACAGGTCGCCCAGCTCCTCCTCCACCGCCCGCGTGCCGGATCCGATCCGCGTCAAGTCGACCGAGCCGCACTCGGGGCATGCCCGCGGCGGCCGCTCGGTGTGGCCGCAGTGGTGACAGACCAGGCGGGCCCCGCCGTGCAGCGACAGCGAGACGTCGCAGCGCGGGCAGCGCCAGCCGTGCCCGCACGACCGGCAGTGGATGGCAGCCGCGGAGCCACGGCGGTTCTGGAGCAGGATGGCGCGTCCGCCCGCGTCCTCGATCCGCCCCAGCGCGTCGCGCAGCGGCCGCGTCAGCGGGTAGCCGCCGTCGTTCCGCAGGTCGACCACCTCCACCGCCGGCAGCGGCCCGCCAACACGCCCTGGGAGCGCGATCCGGCGGGGGATGCCGTGCCAGGATTCCGGCCGCGGCGTGGCGCTGCCGAACACGACCAGAGCGCCCTCCAGCCGCGCCCGCTTCGCGGCCACGCGGCGCGCGTCGTATCGGGGATCGCTCTCATGCTTGTAGGAGGCGTCGTGCTCCTCGTCCACCACGATCATGCCCAGCCGCGGCATCGCGGCGAACACCGCCGAGCGGGCGCCCACCACCACGCGCGCCTCGCCGTCGGCGATGCGCCGGTGCTCGGCGCCGCGCCGGGCAGGGGTGAGCGCGCTGTGCAGCACCGCCACGGTGTCACCGAAGCGGGCCTGGAAGCGGGCGGCCGTCTGCGGCGTCAGCGCGATCTCCGGCACCAGCACGATCGCCCCCCGTCCATCCGCCAGCTCCCGCTCGATCGCCCGCAGGTAGACCTCGGTCTTGCCCGATCCGGTGACGCCGTGCAGCAGCACCTCGTGCGCACCGTCCGTCCGCGCCCGCTCGATCGCCTCCACGGCAGCCTGCTGGGCATCGGTCAGCGTCACCGGCCGGTCCTCGGAGACCGGTTCGGAGACCGGCTTCAGCCGCCGCTTCGGCGGCCGCGGAGGCACCACCAGCGCGACCGCGCGGGCCAGCGTGGAGGCGGTGCCCTCCGCGATCCAGACGGCCAGGTCGAGCAGGGACTCCGGCAGCCGGCCGGTCACCTCGAGCACAGACTTGAGCTCACCGCCGCCCGCGTCCGGCTCGTCTTCGACCGACTCCACGACACCGTCCACCTCGCGGGTGCCGAGCGGCACGCGCACCAGGGAGCCGCGCACCACGTCGGCGGCGAGGTGCTCAGGCACCGCATAGTCGAACGGCCGGTCGACCGCCCGGGCGGTGACCAGCGGCTGGATGCGGGCGATCAGACCGAGGCGGGCTCTTCGAGCCCGCAGGCCTCGCGCAGGGCCGCGACGCGGTCGGTCCGCTCCCAGGTAAAGGCCGGCAGCTCGCGGCCGAAGTGCCCGTAGGTCGCCGTGTCCCGGTAGATCGGGCGCAGCAGGTCGAGGTCGCGGATGATGGACGCCGGCCGCAGGTCGAACACCTCGCCCACCGCCCGCTCGATCGAGGCCCGGTCGACCTGCTCGGTGCCGTGGGTCTCCACCATCACCGACACTGGGTGCGCGACCCCGATCGCGTAGGCGACCTGCACCTCAGCCCGCGCGGCCAGCCCGGCCGACACGATGTTCTTGGCAACCCAGCGCATCGCGTAGGCGCCGGAGCGATCGACCTTGGAGGGATCCTTGCCCGAGAACGCGCCGCCGCCATGGCGGGCGGCGCCGCCGTAGGTGTCGACGATGATCTTGCGGCCGGTCAGGCCGGTGTCGCCCATCGGGCCGCCGGTCACGAAGCGCCCGGTCGGGTTGACCAGCACGAAGCCCGGCTCGGACAGCCGCTCGTGCGGGCACAGGTGCGCCGGGATCACCGGCAGCAGCACGTGCTCGATCACGTCGGCGCGGATCTGCTGCTCGTCGTGCACGTCGGGATGATGCTGGGTCGAGACCAGCACCCGCTCCACCGCCACCGGCACCAGCCGGCCGTCCTGCTCGCTGTAGCGCACCGTGACCTGGGCCTTGCCGTCCGGCCGCAGGTAGGGCACCGTCTCCGCCTTGCGGGCGGCCGCCAGCCGTGCGGTGATGCGCTGCGCCAGCTGGATCGGCAGCGGCATCTTCTCCGGCGTCTCGTCACAGGCGTAGCCGAACATCATGCCCTGGTCGCCCGCGCCCTGCGAGTCGATGTCGCCGTCGGCGCTGTCGTGCTGCAGCTCGTACGAGGAGTCCACCCCGCGCCGGATGTCGGGCGACTGCTCGTCGAGCGCCACCACCACGCCGCAGGTCGCCGCGTCAAAGCCGAGGTCGGAACTGGTGTACCCGATGTCGCCGACGATCCCGCGAACGATGCGGGGGATGTCGACGTAGGCGTCGGTGGTGATCTCGCCGGCCACCACCACCAGGCCGGTCGTGCAGAGCACCTCGCAGGCCACGCGGCCGTCGCGATCCTCGGCCAGCACCGCGTCCAGCACCCCATCGGAGATCTGGTCGGCGACCTTGTCCGGGTGCCCCTCGGTGACCGACTCGGACGTGAACAGGAACTCACTCACGGCGGGGACTCTACCAGCGGCCGCGGAGGCAACCCGGCGGCCGTCACTCCTCCGCGGGCTCGCGCGCCATCAGGCCGGCAAGCGCCTCCAGCGCCGTCGTCGTGCCGTCCGCGACGCTGCAGACGGCCTCCGTGATCGGCAGCTCGAGGCCGTTGTCGCGGGCCAGGTCGCGCAGCGCCGGCGCGGTCGTCAGCCCCTCCGCCACCTGCCCGATCTCCTGCTCGATCCAGTCCGACGGGACGCCCTTGGCGAGCAGCTCGCCGGCCCGTCGGTTCCGCGACAGCTGCGACGTGCAGGTGGCGACCAGATCGCCCATGCCGGCCATGCCCGAGTAGGTGCGCGGCTTCGCGCCGAATGCCTCGCCCATGCGCGCCATCTCGGCCATGCCGCGGGTGATGATCGCGGCCTTGGCGTTGTCGCCGAACCCGAGCCCGTCGGACACGCCCGCGGCCACGCCCATCACGTTCTTGGCGGCCGCGCACAGCTCGACGCCGACCACGTCCACCGAGGCATAGACGCGCAGCCGCGAGGTCGACACGGCGGCCTGGAGGCGGCGCGCCAGGTCGATGCTATCGCTGGCCAGCACCGACGCCGTCGGATAGTCGCGGGCCACCTCCTCGGCGTGGTTGGGGCCCGACAGGACGGCGATGCGGTCACGTGGCGCGACCGTCTCCAGCACCTCGCTCATGCGGCGGCGGGTGGCCGGATCGAGCCCCTTGGTCAGCGACAGCAGGGCGGCATCGGCTCCCAGCCGCGGCGCCAGCAGCTCCAGCGTCTCGGCGAACCAGCGGCTGGGCACGGCCATGGCGACCAGCTCGGTGGACGACAGCTGGGCGTCCTCGAGCCATGCCGCGCCCAATGTCGCGGGCAGCTCGACGTCGAACAGGTACCGCGGATTGCGGTGGTGCGTGGCGACGGCGTGAGCCTGGTCGCGGTCGCGGCAGACCAGCGTCGTCTGGTGCCCCGCCATCGCCAGCAGCCGGGCGAACGCGGTGCCCCAGCTGCCGCCGCCGATCACCGCCGCCCTCATTTGCGGCTCTGGAAGTCGATGATCACGGGCGCACCCTCGAGCCCGAGCCGGGCGCGGAGCTGGTTCTCGACGTAGTAGGCATAGTCGCGGGTGACCAGGCTGCGGTCGTTGACCACGATACGGAATCGCGGCGGCCTCGTGTCGTACTGGGTCGCGTACAGCAGGTTCAGACGCCGGCGGCCGCTGCGCGGGGGCTCGCGCTTGGCGGTGATCTCCTCCATCGCCCGGTTCAGCACACCGGTGCCGGCACGGGAGGTGAAGCGGCCGAACAGCTCCTCCACGGCATCCAGCAGCTTGTCCACGTTGCGCCCCGTCAGCGCGGAGGTGGTCATGATCGCCGGCCGCTGCCGCAGCTTGACGAGCATGCGCTGGCGCACGTCCTCGATCTCAACGGTCGTGATGTCCCACTTGGAGAGCACCACCAGCGTCGCACAGCCGGCCTTGCGGGCCTCGTCGGCCACCGCCAGGTCGCCCTCCACCAGCCCGTCGGACGAGTCCACCAGCACCAGCGCGATGTCCGCACGGCCGACCGCCTGCAGCGCCCGCAGCTCGCTGTAGTACTCGATCCCCTGCCGGTGCTTGCGCTTGCGGCGCAGCCCGGCCGTGTCGATCAGCCGGAAATGCTGCTCGTTGCGCACGAAGACCGTGTCGACGCTGTCGCGGGTGGTGCCCGCCACCTCCGACACGATCACGCGCGGCCGGCCGAGGATGGCGTTCAGCAGCGAGGACTTGCCGACGTTGGGGCGACCCAGGATCGCCACCCGGATCTCGTCTCCGGCGTCCTCATCGTGCTCGGCGCCGTCGATCCGCTCGAGCGCCTCCACGATCGCGTCCAGCAGGTCGCCGGTGCCACGGCCGTGCAGCGCCGACACCGAGATCGGGTCGCCCAGTCCCAGCGCGTGCAGCTCAAGGCCGCCGGCCTCGTGCGACGGATCGTCCACCTTGTTGGCGACCACCAGCACGGGCCGCCGCGAGCGGCGCAGGATCTGCGCGATCTCCTCGTCGCCGGCGGCCAGCCCGGCACGGGCATCGATCACGAGCAGCACCAGGTGCGCCTCCTGCACGGCGATCCGCGCCTGCTCGGCGACCTCGGACTGCATCGGCGAGTCATCACCGGGGTCGACGCCGCCCGTGTCGATCAGGACGAACTCGCGGCCGCGCCACTCGCACACCGACTCGGTGCGGTCACGCGTCACCCCCGGCGTCTCGTGCACCACCGCCTGGCGGCTCGATGTCAACCGGTTGATCAGGGTCGATTTGCCCGCGTTCGGGAAGCCGACCACGGCCACGCGGCCGGCCAGCCGGCGCTGCTGCGGCGGTTCGGGCTGTTCGAGCTGCTCCGGCTGCTCGCTCATCCGGCGCCCTCGTACAGGCTGCGGATCTCGGCCATCAGCTGGTCGGCCGTCTCGCGGTAGGCCTCGGCCGCCCGGCGGCCGTCGCGCGCGTAGCGGCGGGGCGGGCCGAAGGCGATCGCGATGCGGCGGCCCGGCCGCCAGTTGCGGCTGCGCAGCGCCACCGGCACCACGTCGGCCTGCTCGACGACGGCGATCCGCCCGGCGCCGGCCTTTGCCTCCTCGAAGCCATCCTGGCGATGGCCCTGGATGAAGACGCCCACCGTGCCTCCGCCCACGAGCGTCTCGTGCACCGTGCGCAGCGCCTCCCGGTCGGGCTGGCCGCGGTGCACGCCGAAGGTGCCGCCCATCCGCAGGAAGGCGCCGAACGGCCGCGGCTGGAACAGCTCCGACTTGGCCATGTAGCGGATCGCCCGCGGCTGCGCAGCGCCCAGCGCCGGGATGTCCCAGAGCGACTGGTGGTTGGCGACGAATACCACCGGCCCGCGGCGCGGCACGTGCTCGGCTCCCGTCACCGACAGGCGCAGCATCCCGTTGAAGAGCGGCCCGGCCACGGGCCGCACCGTCCGCCAGAAGCGGTCGCCCGGCAGCGGCGTCGCCGGGGCCACCGGCAAGCAGCGCCACGATCCGCGCCACCACCTCCTGCACGCTCAGCTCGCTGCTGTCGACCACCACGGCGTCCGGCGCCGGCGCCAGCTGCTCGGAGTCGAGCTCGTCGCGCTGGACGATCGACCGCTCGACCTCGTCAACCGGCATGTCCAGCTCCGCTGCGCGCCGGGCGGCGCGCACATCCGCCGACGCCACCAGGTAGATCTTCAGGTCGGCGTCCGGGCAGACCACCGAGCCGGTGTCGCGCCCCTCGAGCACGGCGTCCACCGCCTGCGCCCGCTGCCGCCCGCGCATGGCCGCCCGCACCTGCGGATGCCGCGAGACGGCGCTGACGTTCCGGGAGATGGCCTCGGCCCGCAGGTCGCTGCCGGGCGGTGGCGGCGTGTCGACCAAGGCGGCCAGCGCGGCTCCGTCGTCGAGGTCGGCGCCGGCCGCCAGCGCCGTCGCGGTCAGCTCCCTGTACATGGCGCCCGTGTCCACGTAGCGCAGGCCCAGCCGCTCGGCCAGGGCCCGTGCGATCGTGCTCTTCCCGGCGCCGGCCGGTCCGTCGATCGTGATCACCATCGGCTCATGCCACCACCGCGGCCAGCCGGTCGGCGAAGTCGGGGAAGCTGACGCCGAGCGCATCAGCGCCCTCGACGGTGACGCCCTCCTGCGAGCAGACGCCGACGATCGCGCCCAGCATCGCGATCCGGTGGTCGCCGGCGGCGTCGACCCGCCCGCCGCGCAGCCGGTGGGGCACGCCCAGCACCTGGAAGCCGTCCGGCAGCGCCGTCACGTGGCCGCCGCAGGTGTTCAGCAGCTCGACCACGGTGGCGATGCGGTCGGACTCCTTGACCCGCAGCTCGCCCGCCCCACGGATCGTGGTCGTGCCACGGGCGAAGCTGGCGAGGAGCACCATCAGGGGCAGCTCGTCGATCAGCGAGGGCACGATCTCCGCCTCGATGTCGGTCGCCACCAGCTCGGCCGGCCGCACCTCGATGTCGGCCACCGGCTCGCCGGCCGCCAGCCGCCGTCGGAACAACCCGACCCTGGCGCCCATCCGCTCCAACACGGCCAGCATGCCGGTGCGGGTCGGGTTGATCGAGACGTCGCGCAGGGTCAGGCTTGAGCCCTGCAGGATGGTGGCGGCCGCGATGAACGGCGCCGCCGACGAGAAGTCGCCGGGCACCGCGATCTCCGGCAGCACCAGCTCACGCACGGGTGAGATGCCGACGTAACCGGGCCGGCGGTCGACCGGCACCCCCGCCCGCTGCAGCATCCGCTCCGTGTGGTCGCGGGTTGGCGATCGCCTCCTCCACCACGGTCACGCCGCGCTCGGCGAACAGGCCTGCGAACAGCACCGCCGACTTCACCTGCGCCGAGGCCACGGGCGGGCGGTAGCTGATCGGCTCGACCGCGCCGGTCGCGTGCACCGTCACCGGCGGCAGCCCCTCGCTGGTCTCGATCGACACGCCCATCCGCTCCAGCGGGTCGGCGATCCGGCGCATCGGCCGGCGGCGGATGCTCTCGTCGCCGTCCAGCGTGAAGCTTCCGCTCTGGCCGGCCAGGATGCCGGGCAGGATCCGCATCAGCGTGCCCGCATTGCGCACGTCGATCACGCCGTCGGGCGGCCGCAGCCCGCGCATGCCCACGCCCTCGATCACCAGGCCGTCGTCGCCCACCCGCTCGATCGAGACGCCCATCGCCCGGAAGGCGTCGACCGTCGCAAGCGTGTCGGCGGAGGCGCCGAACCCCGTCACCGTCACCCGGTCGTCGCTGAGGGCACCGACCATCACGGCGCGGTGGCTGATGGACTTGTCGCCGGGGACGCTCAGCTCACCCACGAGCGCGCCCGCCGGCGCCACCTGCAGCAGATCCTCACTCATCGACTGCGGGCGCCGCGATCGCCCCATAGCCCTGCGCGTCCAGCAACGCCACGGCCCGCTCGGCCTCGGCCCGGCCGGCGATCGTGACCACCACGGTGCCGCCGCGGTCGGCCGACACGTGGTGCAGTTCGAAGTCCTCGATGTTGATGCCCTCGGCTCCCAGCGCCTGCGTGATGCCGGACAGCACACCCGGCCGGTCGGGCACGTGCACGCGCACCCGGTACAGGTCCTCCGGCGTAGCCGGGTAGGCGACCTCCAGCAGGCGGCGGCGGTGGCCGGATGCCTCGGCGATCCAGCGCGCCACGAAACCGGCATCCTCCCGCTCGAGCGCTCTGGTCAGGTCGTCGACGCGGCGGCTGTGGTCACGCAGGCCGTCGAGCAGCGCCGTGCGGTTGTCCAGGAAGATGTCCACCCAGATGCGCGGGTTGGCGCCGGCCACGCGCGTCATGTCGCGGAACGACCCGCCCACCGCCGCCAGCGGGTCGTGGCCGTCCACCTTGCCGGCGCCGGCCTGGTTGACCAGCACGTTCGCGAGCGCATGCGGCAGGTGGCTGGTCAGCGCCACCAGCCGGTCGTGGGCGTCCGGGTCGATCGCGACCGGCCGCGCGCCCAGCGAGGACACGAAGGTGTGCAGCCGCCGGTGCGCCGACGGGTCGGTCGCGGCCACCGGCGTCAGGAACCAGGTGGCGCCGTCGAACAGCTCCGGCCGCGCGTTGGCGACGCCCCGCGCCTCCGACCCGCACACCGGATGGCCGCCCACGAACTGCGGGTTGGCTCCCACCTGTGCCACCAGCCGGCCCTTGGTCGATCCCACGTCGGACACGGCGCATCCGGACGGAGCAGCCTCCAGGGCCTGGCCGGCGAGCGACGCCAGCTCGGCCACCGGGCCGCACACGAACGCCAGGTCGGCGCCGTCCAGCGCCTCGTCGATGGTCGGCTCGAAGCGCGCGATCGCGCCCCGCTCGAGGCCGATCTCACCGGCCGCCTCGTCCTGGTCGGTGGCCACCACCTGGTCGCCGCGGGCGGTCGCGGCCAGCGCCAGCGAGCCCCCGATCAGGCCGAGTCCGATCACCGCCACCCTCATGGCACGTGCGGTGCGCCGCGCTCCTCGGCCGCGCGCATCAGCTCGGCCACGCGGAAGGCCAGATCCAGCGATTGGCGCGCGTTCAGGCGGGGGTCGCAGAGCGTGGCGTAGTTGCGGTCGAGGTGATCCTCGAGCACCTCCTCCGAGCCGCCCAGGCACTCCGTGACGTGCTCGCCGGTGAACTCGAGGTGCACGCCGCCGGGCCAGGCGCCCTCGCTCAGGCAGGCCGCGAAGAAGCCCTGGATCTCGCTCAGGATGTCCTCGAAGCGGCGCGTCTTGTAGCCCGACGCGGTCTTGAACATGTTGGCGTGCATCGGGTCGCACACCCACACGACCGGGTGCTCGCCCTGGCGCACGGCCCGCAGCAGCGGCGGCAGCGTCTCCTCCACCCGGCCCGCTCCCATGCGCGCGATCAGCGTCAGACGGCCCGGGATGCGCCCTGGGTTCAGGGCCTCGCACAGCGCGGTCACCTCGGCGGCGGTCGCGGTCGGCCCCAGCTTGACCCCGATCGGGTTGTGGACGCCGGCGAAGAACGCGACGTGCGCGCCGTCGGCGGCACGGGTGCGCTCGCCGATCCAGAGCATGTGCGCCGAGCAGTCGTACCAGTCGCCGGTCAGCGAGTCACGGCGGGTCAGGCCCTGCTCGTAGTCCAGCAGCAGGCCCTCGTGGCTCGTCCAGACGTCCACCTCGTGCAGGTTGCGCTCGGCCTCCAGGTCGATGCCGCAGGCGGCCATGAACCGCAGCGCCCGCTCGATCTCGAGGGCGATCGCCTCGTAGCGGCGGCCCTCCGGCGATGAGGCCACGAACTCCTGGTTCCACAGGTGCACCTTGGTGAGGTCGGCGAAGCCGCCCTTGGTGAACGCGCGCAGCAGGTTCAGCGTGGACGCCGACTGGTGGTAGCCCTGCACCATGCGGGCCGGGTCGAAGGCGCGGGCGGCGGCGTTCGGCTCGTCGCCATGCACCATGTGACCGCGGAAGCTGGGCAGCTCGACCCCGTCCACCAGCTCGGTCGGCGACGACCGCGGCTTCACGAACTGGCCGGCGATCCGGCCCAGCTTGACGACGGGCAGCATCGAGCCGTACGTGAGCACGGCCGCCATCTGCAGGATCACCTTCAGCTTCTCGCGGATGCTGACCGCCGAGAAGTCGTGGAACGACTCCGCACAGTCGCCGGCCTGCAGCAGGAAGGCACGCCCGGCCGCCACCTGCGCCAGCGACTGCTGCAGCCGCCGGGCCTCGCCGGCGAACACCAGCGGCGGCATCGAGGTGAGACGCTCGCGCGCCGCATCGACGGCGGCTGGGTCGGGCCAGTCCGGCTGGTGGAGCGCGGGACGCTCCCTCCAGGAGGCCGGAGACCAGGTTGGCTGGGTGGTTGCCATGGACGTCCAGTCTACTTGGGTGGCTAGGATCTCCGATCCATGGCACGCGTCTTCTCCGGCATCCAGCCGACCGGTACCAAGCACCTCGGCAACTACATCGGCGCCATCCGCCACTACGTCGCCGACCAGGACACGGGCGACGCCTTCTACTGCGTCGTCGACCTGCACGCGATCTCGGTGCCCTACGAGCCCGCGGCCCTGCCGGAGAACACGCTGGACACGGCCGCCACCCTGCTCGCGGCGGGCCTCGACCCGGGCCGCTGCACGCTGTTCGTGCAGAGCCACGTGGCCGCCCACGCCTACGGCGCCTGGCTGCTGGGCTCCATTGCCACCATGGGCGAGCTGGGCCGCATGACCCAGTTCAAGGAGAAGAGCACCGGCCGCGATTCCGTCAGCGCCGACCTGTTCACCTACCCGGTGCTGCAGGCCGCCGACATCCTGCTCTACAAGGCCGACCGCGTCCCGGTGGGAGACGATCAGCGCCAGCACCTGGAGCTTGCCCGGAACATCGCGCAGCGCTTCAACTCGCGTTTCGGTGAGCTGTTCCCGCTGCCGGAGGCGGCCATCCCCGCCAGCGGCGACCGCGTGATGGACCTGCAGGAGCCGACCAACAAGATGTCAACCACCCGCGGCACTCCGCAGGGCACCGTGCTGGTGGTCGACCCGCCCGAGGTGGTCTCCAAGAAGATCCGCTCGGCGGTGACCGACTCCGGCCGCGAGGTGCGCCGCGGCGAGGGCAAGCAGGGCATCGAGAACCTGATCGAGATCCTGTCGGTGGCCACCGGCGAGACGCCGGAGGCGATCGAGGTCGCCTACCAGGGCAAGGGCTACGGCGACTTCAAGGGTGACGTGGCCGACGCCGTTGTCGAGCTGCTGCGCCCGATCCGGGAGCGCTACCTGGAGCTGCGCGCCGACGAGTCGGAGCTGAACGCGATCCTGGAACGAGGCCGCGAGCGCGCCGCCGAGGTGGCCGACCCCACGCTCGCCGAGATGCTGGACGCCATGGGCTTTCGAGTACCCCCGCGCGGCGGGTGAGCCCCGCCGCGCGCCTGAGCTGCCCTGCTCCTCCGATGCTTCCCAGTTGTAAGGGAAGTGTTAGCGGCAGTATCGCAAAGCCGCCTCGGTTATGTCAAGTGGCGATCAGCACAGAGATTCACGCGTTGCGCAGGCGGTCGAGCTCGGCGGGCTCGAGGTCGCGCCACCGGCCCGGAGCCAGGCCGTCGACGGTCAGGCCGGCGTAGGCCGATCGGTGCAGATGCACCACCGGATGACCCACCGCCTCGCACATCCGGCGCACCTGCCGGTTTCGCCCCTCGTGGATGCGCAGCTCGATCCGTCCTGGTGCGAGCTCGCGCACCTGCGCCGGCGCCGTCGGCCCATCGTCCAGCTCGATACCCGACCGCAGCCGCTCGAGCGCGGCGGCATCCGGCCGGCCCTCCACCTCCGCCACGTAGACCTTGTCCACCTCGTGGCTGGGGTGCATCAGGCGGTGGGCAAGCAGCCCGTCGTTCGTCAGCAGCAGCGCGCCCGTCGTATCCATGTCCAGCCGTCCCACCGGGAACAGCCGCAGCGGCGAGCCGACCAGATCGAGCACCGTGCGGCGCCCCTGAGGGTCGTTCGCCGTGGTGACGACCCCGGCGGGCTTGTTCAGCAGCACCCACGCCTGCCGCTCGGCGCTGACCGGACGGCCGTCGACACACACCTCATCACCCTCGCCGACGCTCGTCCCGAGCTCGGCCACGGTGCCGTTCACCGTCACGCGCGCGTCGCGGATCAGCTCGTCCACCGCTCGCCGTGACCCCACCCCGGCGGAGGCCAGGTACCGGTTAAGCCTGACCGGCACGCTGGTCGGCGACCAGGTGCAGGCGCGCCCGCAGCGCCTGGTGATCGGCCTCGGTCAGCTCGAAGTCCGACAGCGCCGGCAGATCCTCGCCCTCGCCCAGGCCGAACACGCGCAGGAAGGCGCTGGTCGTGCGGTACACGACCGGCGTGCCCGGCGTGTCGGCCCGACCGGCCTCTTCGATCAGGCCCCGCTCGATCAGCCCGCCCACCGCCGAGTCGGCGCCGACGCCGCGGATGCGGGCGATCTCGGGACGCGACACTGGCTGCAGGTAGGCCACGATCGCGAGCGTCTCCAACGCGGCCTGGCTGAGTCCCTTGGCGCTCGGCCGGTTGACCAGCCGCGCGCAGACCTCGGCCGTCTCCCGGGCGGCACGCAGGCCATAGCCGCCGGCCACGCGCTCCAGCACCACGCCGGAGCGCCCCTCGCAGTGACGGTCGGCCAGCGCGCCCAGCGCCCGCTCGATCCGCTCGGGGGCCGCATCGGTCAGCTCGGCCAGCTCTTTCGGCGTGAGCGGCTCTGAGGCCACGAACAGCAGCGCCTCGACCGTGTGCGTGAGCTCACTCACGCGATCGCCCGGTCAGCGTCGACGTCGGCCTCGGAAGCGGCCCCTGCGGCCGCCACCACCCTGATCGGCGCGAACAACCGGGACTGTTCGGGGACGACCTCGCCGCGCTTGATCATCTCCAGCAGCGCCAGGAACGCCGCCGCCTGCGACAGGCGGTCGAGGCCCTTCACCGCCTCCTCGAACTGGAAGCCGCGGCGCGTGCGCAGGATCGTGCGGAAGTGGTCGAGGAAGCGCTCCACCGGCACCAGCGGCCGGCGCACGGACGACACGTCGATGTGCGGGGGCGGCACCAGCAGCCGGTCGACGGCCGCCGCCAGCTGCCACGGGTCCTCGCTGAACTCGACCACCACCGGCTCCGGCCGTGGCGCCAGGGGCGCGGGGCCGAGACGGAACACGCGGGGCGGGCCGGCCGTGCGGTCGCGCAGCCAGGCGGCCGCGCCCTGGAAGCGGCGGTACTCGATCAGCCGCTGAAACAGCTCGGCCTCGGCCTGCTCCGGAGAGAGGTCATCCTCCACGACCTCACCGGGGAACAGCAGACGCACCTTGATCTCCAGCAGCGCCGCCATCAGCACCAGGAACTCGCTGGCCGACTCCAGGTCGAGCTCGCCCTTCTCGTACGCGCGCTCGACGTAGGCCACCACGATCTCGGCGATCGGCACGTCGGCCAGCTCGACCTCCTCGCGCAGCACCAGCGCCAGCAGCAGGTCGAACGGCCCCTGGAACACGTCCAGGTCCAGCTCAAGATCGGCCAGGATCATCGCCGCATTCTAGGCTCCTGGTCGGATGCCGGACGGCTGAAGCCATATGGCAGAATCCGGCCGTGTCCACCGTCACCGGCCCACCCCGCCTCGATGACCGCTGGGATCTCACGCCCGTGTTCGCCTCCGACGACGCCGCCGTTGCCGAGCTGGACGTGCTCGCGGCCGACGCCGATGCCTTCGCACGGGAGCTGCCGCAGCTGTCGCAGCTGGGCGGCGCGCCGCTGGCCGCGGTGCTGGCGGCCCTGGGAGGGCTGCGGAACCGGGCCAAGCGGCTGTCCACGTACGCGGAGCTGCGCTCGGCGGAGGATGCGTCCGATCCGGCCGCACAGGATCTCGGCACGCTCGTGGCGCAGCGGATGCCCGGCATCCAGGACGCGCTGCGCGGCTTCCAGCTGGCGTGGCTGGATCTGACGGATGAGCGCGCGTCGGAGCTCGCCGAGCTGCCCGAGGTGTCGGGAGACCGGCACTTCCTGATCGCGTCGCGCCGGTTCGCGGCCCACACGCTGTCGGCCGCGGAGGAGCGCGCGCTGTCGGCGCGCAGCGGCGCCGCCGAGCAGTCCTGGATCCGTCTCTGGTCGGAGCGGTCATCCGCCCTCACCATCACCTGCGATCTGGGGAACGGCCCGGTCCCTCAGACCTCCAGCGAGGTCATCTTCGGATCCTGGGATAGGCGGCCGGAAGTGCGCCGCACGGCACACGCGGCGCTGCGTGAGATGAGCGACGGGTTCGCGCCCACGTCCTCGCACTGCCTCGATGCCGTGGTCGGTGACCGGCTGGCGGTGGACGCCGTTCGCGGCTACGACCTGGCCACCGGCTCCACCGACCTCGCCAACGAACTGCGTTCGGAGATGGTCGACGCGATGCTCGACGCCGTGGCCGCACGCACCAGCATCTGGCGCCGCTGGAACGGGATCAAGGCCGGGCTGCTCGGGTTCGACCGGCTGCCGATCGCAGACCGGGTGGCGCCGCTGGGCGCGATGGCTGAGATGACCTACCCCGAGGTGGTCGAGCAGGTGGCTGCATCCTTCACCGCGCTCTCGGACGAGGCCGGTCGCACCGTGGCCGGGTTCTTCCAGGACAGGCGCGTGGACGCGGCGCCGCGCACCGGCAAGATGGGGGGCGCGTTCTGCGCGGAGCTGGACGGCACCTGCGGGCCGTACCTGCTGCTCAATCACAGTGGCCGGCAGATGGACGCGCAGGTGATGGCGCACGAGGTCGGCCACGGCCTGCACCTCGCGCGCTGCCTGGCGGCCCAGAGCCCGCTCGTGGGCCTGCCGTCCTTCGCTCTGATCGAGATCCCATCGACGTTCGCCGAGCTGTGGCTCGTGCAGGGGCTGCTCGAGCACGAGACCGACCCCGGCCGCCGCCTGGCGCTGCAGGCCGGCGCCGTTGAAACCGCGATCGGAAACGTGTTCGAGACAGCCGTCCACGCCCAGGCCGAGCGCGGCTGCTACCGGCTCAAGGCCGAGGGGCTGACGCTGTCGGTAGAGCGCCTGAACGAGCTGTGGGGCGCGCAGTTCCGGGAAGACCTCGGCGACAGCGTGGAGGGCGAGGAGGTGATCAGCCGCTGGGCGCTGATGCCGCACGCGATCGTGTACCGGTTCTACATGTACAACTACAGCTTCTCGTGCCTGATCGCCCTGGCGCTGATGCGGCGTCTTCGCGACGACCCGGAGCGATTCGCCGCCCGCTACCTGGGCTACCTCGATCGCGGCGGCAACGGCACGCCGGCCGAGGTGCTGGCGCCGCTCGGCATCGACCTGAACGACCCCGGCCTGTGGGACGAGGGGCTGGACGAGATGGAGCGGATGGTGGAGGGCGTGCTCTAGATGGTTGATTCCATATCCACGCGCGCCTGATCGCTCCGATTGTCGTGGTACTTGCGGTGGCTGGTGGGCTGCGGCCGGGAACCGGCGCATCGCGGCGTCCTCGGTCGGGCCGATATTCCCGATATCGACCCTCCCTCGATCCTTGCGCTGCTTGATTCCCCGCCGCTCAGGACGTCACGCGGTTATGGAATCAACCATCTAGGCGATCAGCGCAGCGTCGCCGAGCAGCGCCTTCGCTTCCGCGAAGAAGTCGCCGTCCGGGCGGACCTTGAACTCCGGGCCGAAGCGCAGGGTCTTCGGCCCCTCCGAGGTCTGCACCTCGAGCAGCACCGGCGCGTCGCCGGGGAACTCCCCGATCAGCGACTTCAGGTCGTCGATGATCGCCGCCGGCGTCTCCCGCGCGTCCAGCCGTAGCCGCACCACGCCGAAGTTGGCGGTGGCTTCGAACGGCAGGATCTCGATCGCGACCAGCTTCACCTCGCCCTCGTTCTTGCGGTCGGCGCGGCCCTTCACCAGCACCACCGAGTCGGCCACCAGCAGCTGACGGGACGCCGCCAGGGTGTTCGCGAACACCACCACCTCGATCGTACCGGTGGTGTCATCGATCTCCGCGAAGGCCATCTGATCGCCCTTGCGGGTCACGAACGGCTTGATCGCGGTGACCAGCCCGCCCACCGTCACCACCTGGCCGTCACGCAGCGACCCGGCCTGCGCCAGCGGGATGTCCGAGCGCCGAGCCAGCTGGTCGCGGACGTCGGCCAGCGGGTGGCTGGAGACGTACAGCCCGACCGCCTCCTTCTCACGCGCAAGCAGCTCGCCCCGCTCCCACTCGCCCGGCGGCACCGGCGGATGGCTGCGCACCAGAGGCGCGTCGCCGTTCCCGTCGCCGTCGCCCGCGAGGTCGAAGATCGACATGTGCCCCATCAGCGTGTCGGCCTGCTGCTTGGTGCCGGACGCATGGGCCGCGTCCATCACCTCCATCATGCCGCGGCGGGTGGCGCCGGTCGAGTCGAGCGCGCCGCAGCAGATCAGGCTCTCGAGCATGCCCTTGTTCAGCACGGAGGCGTCGACGCGTTCGCAGAAGTCCCAGATCGAGGTGAACGGCGCCGGCTCGCGGGCGGCGATGATGGCCCGCACGGCCCCGTCGCCCACCTTCTTCACCGCCGTCAGGCCAAAGCGGATGCGCCCTTCCACCACCGCGAAGTCGGCCTGGCTCGAGTTGACGTCGGGCGGAAGCACCTCGATGCCCATCGACTCGCACTCCGACACGTAGTAGGGCACCCGGTCCTTGGTCGACATCACCGAGGAGATCAGTGCGGCCATGTACTCGGCGGGATGGTTGGCCTTCAGCCAGGCCGTGCGGTACGAGGTGAGCGCGTAGCAGGCGGCGTGCGCCTTGTTGAACGAGTAGTCGCTGCTGCGCTCGTTGTCGTCCCAGAGCTGCTCGGCAACCGGCCGCGAGATGCCGTTGGCCAGGCAGCCGTCGATGAACTTGTCCTTCAGCGAGACCATCAGCGAGCGGATCTTCTTGCCGATCGCCTTGCGCAGATCGTCCGCTTCGGCAGGGCTGAATCCGGCGATCTCGCGGGCGATCAGCATGCTCTGCTCCTGGTACACCGTGATGCCGGACGTCTCCGACAGGATCCCCTCGAGCCGGGGATCGGGGTAGGTGACCGGCTCGCGGCCGTTCTTGCGGGCGGCGAACTTGGGGATGTTCTGCATCGGGCCGGGCCTGTACAGGGCACCCAGCGCGATCAGGTCCTCGAAGCGGGTGGGCCGCACCTGGCGCAGCGCCTCGCGCATGCCGCCCGACTCGAACTGGAACACACCGGTCGCGTCGCCCCTGGCCAGCATCTCGTAGGTGCGGACGTCGTCCAGCGGCAGGTCGTGCATCGACAGCTGCTGCCCGGTGGTCTGCTCGATCAGCTCGACCGCGCGGTCGATCACGTCGAGGTTGCGCAGCCCCAGGAAGTCCATCTTCAGCAGGCCCAGCGCCTCGACATCGCCCATCGGGAACTGCGTCACGACCTCGGCGTCGGCGCCCTTCTGCTGCAGCGGCAGGTACTCGGTCAGCGGCCGGTCGCCGATCACGACAGCGGCGGCGTGGATCGAGTCGTTGCGAACGACGCCCTCCAGCGGCCGCGCCATGTCCACGATCGAGCGGGCGGTGTCATCCACGTCGTAGACCTTGCGGAGCTCGGCGCCCGGCTTCATGCACTCCTCGAAGGACACCTTCGGGCCCTCGGGCACCAGCTTGGCGATGCGGTCGACCTCGCCGTAGCCGATGCCCATCACGCGTCCCGCATCCTTGATCGCGGCCTTGGGCTGCATCTTGCCGAAGGTGATGATCTGGGCCACGCTGCGGCGGCCGTACTTCTCGGCCACGTAGTTGATGACGCGCTCGCGGCCGGCGACCGCGAAGTCGATGTCGATGTCGGGCATGCTCTTGCGGCCGGGGTTCAGGAACCGCTCGAACAGCAGCGAGTATGCCATCGGATCGAGATCGGTGATGCGCAGGCAGTAGGCGACCAGCGATCCGGCGGCGGAGCCGCGTCCCGGGCCGACCGAGACGCCGTCCTCACGGGCGAAGCGGATGAAGTCCCACACGATCAGGAAGTAGTCGGGAAAGCCCATCTCCTCGATCGTCTTCAGCTCGAACTCGAGCCGATCGCGCAGCTCCGGGGTCACCTGCGGGTAGCGCTCGCGCAGGCCGGTCTCGGCCAGGGCGCGCAGGTAGCCGACGGCGGTCTGGCCCTCGGGCACCTCGAAGTGCGGCAGGTGCATCGCGCCCAGACCGACCTCGGCGCTGCAGCGGTCCGCGATCTCGACCGTTCGGCGCAGCGTGTCCTCGCCGAACCGCTCGCCCATCAGCGCGTACATCTCCTGCGGGGACTTCAGATAGAACTCATGGTTGGAGAAGCGGAAGCGATCGGGGTTGTCGAGCTTGTCCTGCGTCTGGATGCAGAGCAGCGCCTCGTGCGGAATTGCATCGTCGCGCGTCAGGTAGTGGACGTCACCGGTTCCGACCATGGGCAGGCCTGCATCCTTCGCCATCGCCACCAGCGAGGGCAGGATCCGGGTCTGCACGTCGATTCCGCCGTCCTGGATCTCGACGTAGACGTCGTCTCGGCCGAAGATCTGCACCAGGCGGTCGAGCTGCTCGCGGGCGCCGGCCGGGTCGTCGTCCACCAGCGCCTTGCAGACGCGACCTGACAGGCAGCCGGACAGGGCGATCACCCCGCCGGCATGCGCGGCCAGCTGGTCGAGGTCGACCCGGGGCTTGTACCAGTAGCCGTCCAGGAAGCCGCTCGAGACCAGCCGGATCAGGTTGTGGTAGCCCTCGGTGGTCTCGGCCAGCAGCGTCAGGTGGGCGCGCTTCTCCCGCTGCGGCCGGGCGGCGTGATCGTCCACGACATAGACCTCGCAGCCGAGCACCGGCTTCACCCCGGCCTTGGTGGCGATGCGGCTGAGCTCGACCGCGCCCGCCATCGATCCGTGGTCGGTCAGCCCGATGGCGGGCATCCCCAGCTCGACGGCCCGATCCACCAGCGGGCCGATGCGGCATGCGCCGTCGAGGATCGAGTACTCGCTGTGGACGTGAAGGTGGACGTACGGCGAGGGCTCGGTCACAGCCGCAGCAGTGTACCGATCAGGGGTGACGGAGCTGAACCGCGAGGCGCTCAGCGGTGACCGGGACGATCAGCCGCTCGATCACGCGCCGGTGCTCCTCGTCCTGCTGGTAGACCAGCCAGGCGGCCTCGTCGTCAAACTCGGCAACGACCGCGAAGTCGCCGTTTCCCTCGCGTATGCCGAGGTCGCGGCCGTAGGCGTACGACCGCATCTCGGGCAGCCGCGCAGGCAGTCCGGCGAGGCCGCGCTCGATCTCATCCACCTGCTGATCGGTCGTACCCGGCTTGAACCGGAACACCACGACGTGGCGGAACATCAGCCGCCGCGCTGCTGGCGGCCGACCAGCACCGCCGCACCCGCCGCCGCCGCCAGTGCCGCCGCACCGACGACCGGCAGGCTCCGCCGCAGCCGCGACGGACGCTGCTGGATCTCGAGCCTCGACAGCACCTGCTCGGTCTGCCTGCGGATGGCGCGGCGGATGATCCGCCGCGCCACCAGCAAGGTGACGAAACCGACCAGCCTGTGACGCCATTCACGCATGGCGTGAGTCTACCCGGTGGAGCCAATCGGCAATCGCCCCGGGGCAGCGGATGGGGTCAGTCGCCGCTGCTGTCGCTCGGCTCGCGATCGCTCAGGTAGCGCTCGAAGCGGGCCTGTTTGGCCAGGTAGGCGCTGAGCTCGGAGAAGCCGAACTCCAGCCAGTCGGCCATGTAGCGATCATCGATCACGGTCTGTCGGTATTCGTTCACGGGGGGATCTTCGACGGCCGTGCGCGGCCTTGCCATGGCCGAATTGGGGTAGTCGGGTACCCGCTCTGTGGTGTTGAAGGGTCCGGCTTCGGCCAGACCCTCGATCAGGCGCTGGGAACCATCGGCAGCACGTGCTTGCGGGTGCCGCGCTTCGGCCGCACCATGCCGGCTGCGATCCAGGCATCCACCTCGCGGAACAGCTCGTCCACCAGCTGCGACTGCTCGACCTTGCGCAGCACCAGGCCGTGGGCGTAGATGAACCCCGCATCGCGGCCGCCGGCGATGCCGAAGTCGGCATCCCCCGCCTCGCCCGGCCCGTTCACGGCGCAGCCCATCACGGCCACCTCGAACACCTCGTCGTACGTCCCCAGCCGCGCCTCCACCCGCTCTGCCAGGTCGAGCACGTCCACGTTGGTGCGGCCGCAGGACGGGCAGGCGATCATCATCGGCCCGCGCTGCCGCAGCCCCAGCGAGCGCAGGATCTCCCAGGCCACCCGCACCTCCTCCACCGGGTCGGCGGTCAGCGACACGCGGATCGTGTCACCGATGCCCTGGCCCAGCAGCGAGCCGATGCCGATCGAGCTCTTGACCGTGCCTGTGAAGGCCGGGCCGGCCTCCGTGACGCCCAGGTGCAGCGGATAGGGAACGCGCTCGCTCAGACGCTGGTAGGCCTGCACCATCACCGGCACCGACGACGATTTGACCGAGATCTTGAACTCGCGGTACTCGAGCCGCTCCAGCAACCGCACCTCCTCCAGCGCCGCCTCCACCAGCGCACCGGCCGGATCGTTGGTCGCGAACTGGCGCAGGTGGTCGGGCAGCGACCCCGAGTTGGCGCCGATCCGCATCGGCGTGCCGGTCTGCTTGGCACGCTGCACGACCTGCTCGACCTTGTCCGGCCCGCCGATGTTGCCGGGGTTGATGCGCACGGCGGCGACGCCCGCGTCCATCGCGCGCAGGGCGAGCGATGCGTTGAAGTGGATGTCCGCGATCACCGGCAGCGGCGAGCCGGCCACGATCGCCGGCAGCGCATCCGCGTCGGCGCGGCCCGGCACCGCCACCCGTACCAGGTCGCAGCCGGCTTCGGCCAGCGCCTGCGCCTGCGCCAGCGTGGCCGCGACGTCGGCCGTCTCGGTCGTGGTCATCGACTGCACGACCACCGGCGCGCCGCCGCCGATGGGGACGCCGCCGACCGTGATCTGCTTCTCGCTGGCCATCTCCGCAACAGGATACCGGCAGGTTGCCGCGGGCCGCCCCGTTCTAGCGCGGCTGCGCGCCCAGCAGATCGTTGTGCAACCCGAACAGGAACAGGAACAGCACCAGCGCGATTCCCGCCATCGACACGCGCTCGAACGTCGCGCGCGACAGCGGCCGTCCGCCGCGGATCTTCTCGAGCGCGACCAGCAGGATGTGACCGCCGTCCAGCGGCAGGAACGGCAGCAGGTTGAGGATGCCAAGCGACAGCGAGATGTAGGCCAGCAGCCACAGGTAGTACGGCGCACCGGTGTCGGCGGCGGACGCCGATACGCGCACGATGCCGACCGGCCCCGACAGCGAAGATGTGCCCTCGCTGCGGATGCCGGTGACCGACCCGCTGATCATCGTCCACATCTGCGACGCACCCTCGCCCGGGGCCTTCCAGACCGGCACGCTCTTGGTGGTCGCGATCACGTCCGGCAGGAAGCCGACGATGTAGCGGCCGCCCTGCTTGACGGGCGTGATCGGGCCGAGGTGGACGGTCGTGCCGTTGCGGCGCACCGTCAGTGAGACCGGGTGCCCGCCGCTGGTCGAGATCAGTGCCCGCACCTGGTCGAAGCCGGTGATGGGATGGCCGTCGATGGCGACGATGCGGTCGTGCGTTCGCAGCCCCGCCTTCTGAGCCGGCAGCCCCTTTTCGAGCCCGGCCACGACGGCGGTCGGCTGCAGCGGCTGCGGCAGGCCGGTGACGGCCAGCCCCGTCAGCAGCACGAACGCGAACAGGATGTTCGCGAACGGGCCGGCGCCGATCACGATCAGCCGCTTGAGCCGAGAGCTGCGCCAGTAGCCACGCGGATCGGTCGACTCCACGAAGCGGCTCAGGCAGCGGCTGATGCGGCGGCGATCGGCGGCGGTCACACCCTCCGTCTCGTCGATCAGTCGTCCCAGCTCGCCGGCGGCAGGCGCGGCCTCGTCGACGCGACCCTGCGCGACCAGCTGCGCCAGGCGGTCGTATGCGATGCCGATCTCGCTGGCCCGCTCCGGCGGCAGCGACTCGCTGCGATGCAGCAGGTCCTCGATCGCCCACAGGTCGGACGGCTCCGGACGCAGCATCCCCGGGATCTTGACGAAGCCGCCCAGCGGCACCACGCCGATCCCGTACTCGGTCTCGCCCACCCGCTTTCGCACCAGCGGCGGCGGAAACCCGACGTAGAACTTGAGCGCGCGCATGCCGGTGCGCTTGGCCGCGGTGAAGTGTCCCAGCTCGTGCAGGAAGACCAGGCCCAGCAGGCCGAGGATCGGGATGATGTAGCTCACGCGGCCACCCCCAGCGCGTCCCGTGCAAGCGCGCGGGCGGCGGCGTCGGCGGCCAGCACCTGTTCGACCGATTCGAGCGGCTCGGGGTCGAGGCGATCGAGCACGGCGGCGACCGTGTCGGCGATCTGCGGGAACCGGCACTCGCCGGCCAGGAACGCGGCCACGGCCACCTCGTTGGCGGCGTTCAGCGCACAGGGCGCGGTGCCGCCGGCCTCGCCGGCCGCGCGGGCCAGCGCCAGGCACCGGAAGGCGTCCAGATCGGGCGGCTCGAAATCGAGCGCGAACCCCCGCGACAGGTCGAGCCGCGGCGCCGGGGTGGCGGCACGCTCAGGGTACGTGAGCGCGTAGCTGATCGGTACGCGCATGTCGGGAAGTCCGAGGTGCGCGATCAGCGCGCCGTCGCGGAAGCGGGCCATGCCGTGCACGATCGACTGCGGGTGCACGACCACCTCGATGCGCGGGTAGCCGACGCCGAACAGGTGGTGGGCCTCGATCAGCTCCAGGCCCTTGTTCATCAACGTGGCCGAGTCGATCGTGATCTTGGCACCCATCGACCAGGTGGGGTGGGCCAGCGCCTGTGCCGGGACGACGTCGGCCAGCCGCTCCTGCGACCAGCCCCGGAACGGCCCGCCCGATGCGGTCAGCACCAGTGATTCGAGCGACTCGGGGGCAGCGCCTTCCAGGCACTGCTGCAGCGCAGAGTGCTCGCTGTCGACCGGGAGCAGCAGACGGCCGCTGCGGCGCACGGCGGCGGTCACCAGCTCGCCGCCCGCCACCAGGCTCTCCTTGTTGGCGAGGGCCAGATCGCTGCCGGCGTCGAGCGCCGCCATCGTGGCCTCGAGCCCGGCGGCGCCCACGATCGCGTTCAGCACGATGTCGGCGCGCAGCTCGCGCACCAGCTCGACCACGCCGTCCTGCCCGGCCAGCACCCTGCCGTCGAAGTCCGAGCGGGCGCGTTCGGCTGCGGCGGGATCGGCCAGCGCGATCGCGGCGGCGCCGTGCTCGCGCGCTGCCGCCACCACCTCGGCGTGCGATCCGTGCGCGGCCAGGCCGGCGAGACGCAGGTCAGGGTGGTCGCGAACGATCTCGAGCGCCTGCCGGCCGACCGAGCCGGTCACGCCAAGGATGGCCACCGTCCTCATCGTGTCAGTGTATCGGGGCCCGATTGCCGCGCCGTTAGGCCACGCGATGCAGCGCCAGTGCCACGAAGAAGGCGGCGGCGCCGGCGAACATCAGGCCGTCGACGCGATCGAGCACGCCGCCGTGGCCGCCCAGCAGCCGGCCGGTGTCCTTGACGCCCATGTCGCGCTTGAGGTAGCTCTCGAACAGGTCTCCCACCGGGGACGCGGCCGCGATCGCGACGGCGAACTCGAGCGCGTTGAGCGGGCTGATGGGGTCCTGGCCGGGCTGGTTGTAGAGGGTGAAGAACACGGCGGCGGCACCCAGCACGAACCCGATCACCAGGCCCTCGACGGTCTTGTTGGGCGATATCGCCGCCGCCAGCTTGCGCTTGCCGAACATGCGGCCGCCGAAGTAGGCGAATGTGTCCGAGAGCCAGACGCCGACCAGCACCGCGATCAGCAGCTGCTTGCCCCAGTCGGCGGGGGCCGGGATGTCACGCAGCGCCACCAGGAAGGCCAGCCCGTAGCCGATCCAGACGACGCCGAGCAGCGTCACGCTCAGCTGCACGGTGGCCGCCTGCCGAACGTCGGCCACCGCGCTCAGCCAGAACGCGAGCAGCAGCGTCCCCATCAGCGGCGCCAGGCTCCACACCAGGCCGCCCTGGTGGGTGACCACCACGATCCCGACCACCCCGGCGAAGCCGGCGATCGTGAGCGGTCGCAGGGAACGCGTCGCGGCGCTGTACTCGTGCATCGCGAGCACCCCGCACGCCACCGCCAGCGCCACCATCGGCCAGCCGCCGACCACCACCGCCAGGATCGCGATCACGATCAGCGGCGCCGCGATCAGGACGCGCCCGACCAGGCCGTTCACCGCTTGCCGAACCGCCGGCGGCGCGTCGCGTAGGCATTCAGCGCTTCCGCCAAGCTGCTCCTCGCCGAAGTCTGGCCAGTGATCGGGCGTGAAGTGGTACTCCGCGTAGGCGGCCTGCCAGAGCAGGAAGTTGGACACGCGCAGCTCGCCGCTGGTGCGGATCACGAGGTCGGGGTCGGGCATCTCGGGAGCGTACAGATGTGCACGGAGGGCCGCCTCGTCGATCGCCTGGGCCGGGACGCCCTCCTCCACCAGCGCCCGCGCCGCCCGCACCAGCTCGTCGCGTCCGCCGTAGTCGAAGGCCACCCACAGGTCGAGGCGGGTGTTCTCTGCGGTACGGCGCTCCATGTCGGTCATCAGCTCCAGCAGCGTCGCCGGACATCGGTCGCGGCGCCCGACGAAGCGCACGCACACGCCCTGGCGGTGGAGGTCGGGGAACTGGTCGCGGATCGTCTCGGTGAACAGCTCCATCAGGTCGTCCACCTCCTGCGCCGGCCGTCCCCAGTTCTCGGTCGAGAAGGCGTACACCGCCAGGCTGCGAACGCCCAGACCGGGTGCCGCTTCGACCGTCCGGCGCAGCGCGCGGGTGCCGGCGCGGTGACCGGCGATCGGCGGCAGCCCGCGCTGGCGGGCCCAGCGGCCGTTGCCGTCCATGATGATCGCCACCGACGTCGCGGAGTCGGGGAGCGACTGCTCGACTGACGCGACGCGCCGCAGCCGCAGCAAGCGGCGCAGGCGACCGACCGAGACGGCGGGCATCCAGGTATTCAAGCTGATCGCCGGTCGATCCGGCGCCGGATCAGAACGGGCCGTGCGGCTTGTAGCCGCCGGGCACGCAGCCGACCGCGACGAACGAGAGGCCGTCGGCGCCGGCCATGGGACGGCGCATGGTGCCGGCATCGAAGCGGATGAAGGAGCCGGCCCGCACCGGCACCTGCTCGCCGTCGACCAGCCAGTGGCCGTCGCCGGCGAACACGAACGCGACCTCCTCCTGGCCGGTCGAGCTCTCGTCGTGCTCGATGCCGACCGGCGCCGGCCGGCAGGTCGAAGCGGTTGATGCCGAACGCCTCGACGCCGAGGCCGCGGCGCACGAACCGCACCATCCCTCCCGGGCCGGCCGGGTCGATCTCGTCGCTGTGAATCACGCTGTAGGCCAACGTTCCCTCCGCGGTCGTTGTCGCGGCACAGTACTGCCATCCACCCGGTAGGCTCGCGCGATGAGCGGCGGCTACCCCTTCGGATTCCACCTCACGAAGCTGCGCGGGGATGACGGCACACCATTCTCTGACCCGGCCGAGCAGCTGCGCGTCTGGGGGCGTAAATGGGGCGCTGCCGATGAGGTCGGCCGGCTGCGGATGGCTCTGGTACGCGGGCCCCGCGGCGAGTTCGGGGCCGTGCGCGCCGACTGCTGGGACGATGACTCCGGCGCCCTGGTCGACCCGGAAGGGCTCTGGTACTGGGAGTCAAGGACACCGCCCGACCTGGCGCTGGTGGACGGCCAGCACGCGGCGCTGGTGGCGGCGCTCGAGGCGGAGGGCGTCGAGGTGGTCGAGTTGGAGGGCGACCTGCCGGCGCACATCACGACGCCGATCTACACGCGCGACCCGCTGATCACGGTGCCGGGCGGGGCGATCATCGGACGGCTGGAGCCGTACAAGCGACGCGGCGAGGAGGCGCTGGTGACGCGCACGCTGGCGGCGCTGGGGATGCCGATCCTGGCGACGGTGCATGGACGCGGGCTGATGGAAGGCGGCAGCTTCGTCAAGCTGACGCCGACGGTGGCCGCGTTCGGGACGTCGTTTCGCTGCAACGACGAGGCCGCCCGGCAGCTGGAGGCGGCGCTGCGGCCGCTCGGCATCGAGCTGATCGTGGTGCCGCTATCGCCCTACTCGATCCACATCGATGGGCACATCGGGATGATCGCGCCCGACCTGGCGCTGATCGACCCGTTGGGCCTGCCCTGGTGGTTCGTCGACCGTCTGTCGGCGCTCGGCATCGAGACCGTGCCCTGCGTGCCTGGCGAGGAGTGGGCGATCAACTCGCTGACGCTGGCGCCGCGACGCGTGCTGATGTGCGAGGGCTACCCGCACACGATCGACCGGCTGGGCGCGCACGGTGTCGAGGTGGTGACGGTGCCCTACGCAGAGATCCAGAAGGGCGGCGGCGGGGTGCACTGCTCGACGATGGAGCTGGTGCGCGACGCGGCCGCTCTGAGACCGCGGCAGCCGTGAGCCTCCTGCGACCGGATGTGTGATCCAGCGATCATGGGTCACGGATCCCACTCAGACGTGTAACCCCGGACGCGCGCTTTTCGGGCTCAGAGCCCGACTCGGACGGCTTGAGCGGTTCGGCACGGGATCGTGACGGGTCGTCGCATATCGGTGATGCCCGTCCGCATGGCTGCGCGGTGCCCGGTCAGGGGTCGTGATGTTCGTGCCGGGCCTGTGGTGCGAGATTTTACGTAAGGCGGTAGAACCGTCGCGAAGACGTGACGTTCGTTGCACGGTTGCATGTCACGCGCTGGTCACGGAATCGCGCTCGGCCCGGTGCTCTGCTCCGGATCGGCCGCTGCACGGAGCGGCGAGCGCGGTCCGCCGGACGGCAGCGGCTCGCGGACCCCGCCGCTGCCCGGCCCGTCGCCGCTCGTCCTCGGGGCGGTCGCCGTCGAAATGACGGCGAAGGTGTTCGCGGTAGCTGCGAACAGCTCGAGCCCAGCGAAACACGCCCCAGACAAGTAACACGCCGAAGCAGGCGAGATAGGCCGGCACGAAGCTGACGCTCGTGAGCAGCGCCACTGCTCCGGCAAGCACGGCGGCCAGGATCGCGCGCCAGACGACAATCACGACCGCGATCACGAGCAGCGTGTTGTCGCGGCGCGTGGGCACGGTGGAAATTCTACCGGCGGCGCATCGCCCCGAGGCTCGGCTGCCTCAGACCTCCATGATCTCGGCCTCTTTGGCCTTCAGCGCGGCGTCGATCGCCGCCACGTGCTCGTCGGTCACCTTCTGCAGCCGCTCCTCGGCGCGGTGGACGTCGTCCGACCCGGTCTCGCCGTTCTTCTCGGCTTCCTTCAGGTGGTGCTGGGCGTCGCGGCGCACGTTGCGCGCGGCCACACGGCCCTCCTCCGCCAGGTGCCGCACCTGCTTGACCAGCTCCTTGCGGCGCTCCTCGGTCAGCTGCGGGATCGGCAGGCGGATCAGCTGGCCGTCGTTGTTCGGCGTCAGCCCCAGATCCGACTCCATGATCGCCTTCTCGATGTCCTTCATCACGCCCTTGTCGAACGGCGTGATCGTCAGCAGCCGCGGCTCCGGCACGCCGATCGTGGCCAGCTGGTTGATCGGCATCTTCGTCCCGTACGCGCTCACGTTGATGCGCTCCAGCAACGCCGCCGACGCGCGGCCGGTGCGGATGGTCGTGAACTCGTGGCGAGTCGCCTCGACGGACTTGTCCATCCGCCGAGCCGCATCCTTCAGCACGTCGTCGATCATGGTGTGACCTGCACCGGGAGACCTCCAGGGACGCTCGAGATGATGGTTCCGAGCCGCTCGCCGCGCGCGATCCGCGCGATGTTGTGCTCGTCGTCGAGATTAAACACGTACAGCGGCAGCGCGTTGTCCATGCACAGCGAAAGGGCGGTCGTGTCCATCACCTTCAGCCCCCGCTCGATCGCCTCGATGTGGGTGATGTGCGGGATCAGCCGCGCCTTCGGATTGGTGCGGGGGTCGTCGTCCAGCACGCCGTCCACGCCGTTCTTGCCCATCAGGATCGCCTGGGCGCCGATCTCCAGCGCCCGCAGCGCGGCCGCCGTGTCGGTCGTGAAGAACGGGTTGCCGGTGCCGGCCGCGAAGATCACGACGCGGCCCTTCTCGAGGTGGCGGATGGCGCGGCGGCGGATGTAGGGCTCGGCCACCTCCGACACGTCGATCGCCGACATCACTCGCGTGAACACGCCCAGCTGCTCGAGCGCGTCCTGCACGGTGAGGGCGTTCAGCACCGTGGCCAGCATGCCCGCGTAGTCGGCTGTCGCCCGGTCCATGCCGCGCGCCGCCTCCTGGGTGCCGCGCAGTATGTTGCCGCCGCCGACAACGATCGCCATCTCGACGCCGGTCTCGACCACCTCGCCCACCGCCCGCGCGACGGCTTGGATCCGCTCCGGCGCCTGGCCGTAGTCGCGGTCACCCATCAGGGCCTCGCCGGACAGCTTCAGCAGCACCCGCTCAAAGGCCGGCTCGCTCACTCCTCGCCCACCTCGAAGCGCGCGAAGCGCTTGATCTCAATGTTCTCGCCGATGGTGCCGGACAGCTCCGCCCGCAGCGTCTCGATCGTCTTTCCGTCGTGCTCGGGCTTGATCGACGGCTGCTTCAGCAGCACCGTGTCGGTCAGCGACTTGTTCCACATGCCCTCGGCGATCTTGTCCAGCATGTTCTCGGGCTTGCCCTCGTTCGCGGCCTTGCCGCGGAAGGTGTCGATCTCGGCGGCGCGGAACGACTCGGGAATCTCGTCCTCGGACACGAACTGCAGCGAGCGGCCGGCCGCGATCTGCAGGGCGACGTCGCGGGCGAACGCCTTGAACGTGTCGTTGCGGGCGACGAAGTCGGTCTCGCAGCCGACCTCGACCATGGCGCCGATGGTGCCGGTTGCGTGGACGTAGCTCTCGACCACGCCGGCGCCGGTGCCGCGGCCGGCCCGCTTGCCGGCGGCCGCAAGGCCCTTCTCGCGCAGCCACTTCTTGGCCGCGTCCATGTCGCCCGTGGTCTCCTCCAGGGCGCGCTTGCAGTCCATCATCCCCGCCTGCGTCTGCTCGCGGAGCTCCTTCACCTCGGCCGCTGACGGCCTGTATGCCACATCACTCACGATGCTTCCTCGCTGCTCGTCGTCTCCGGCTCGGCCGCGACCGCGACCGGCGCCTCCTCCGCGGCGGGCTGGCCCTCTGCGGCGCTCGCCGCCGCCTCAGCTTCAGCCGCGGCCGCCGCTGCTGCCTCGGCCTCGGCCGCAGCTGCCTCCTCGGCCGCGCGGCGTGCCGCCTCGGCCTCCATCTCCGCGGCCCGCACCTTCAGCTGGCCCTCGGCAACCGCGTCGGCCAGCACCCGCACGATCAGGCCGGTAGAGCGGATCGCGTCGTCGTTTCCGGGGATGATGAAGTCAGCATCGTCGGGGTCGCAGTTGGTGTCGACCAGGCCGATCACCGTGATGCCCAGCCGGCGCGCCTCGCGCACGGCGAGGGCCTCCTTCTTCATGTCGATCACGACCACCGCGTCGGGCAGCTTGCGCGTGTCGGCCAGGCCGCCCAGGTTGGTCTCGAGCTTCTCGAGCTCGGCGATGGTGCTCTGCCGCTCCTTTGAGGGCAGCAGCTCGAGCTGGCCCTCGGCCTTCTGCCGGCGCAGCTCGTGCAGCGCGGCGATGCGATCCTGGATGGTGCGGTAGTTCGTGAGCAGGCCGCCCAGCCAGCGGTGGTTCACGTAGGGCTGCCCGACCCGGCGAGCCTGCTCCTCGACCGCGTCCTGTGCCTGCTTCTTGGTGCCCACGAACAGCACCGTGCCGTTGCGCTCGGCGATGTTGCGGACGTAGTCGTAGGCGTCCTGCAGCATCACGATGGACTGCTGCAGATCGATGATGTAGATGCCGCCGCGCTCGCCGAAGATGAAGCGGCGCATCTTCGGGTTCCAGCGCCGTGTCTGGTGGCCGAAGTGGACGCCGGCCTCCAGCAGCTCTCGCATGGTGACTGCGGTTGTGGGCACGCAATCGCCTCCTTGAACATGGTTGATGGGTATGTAGCCGGCGGAGACGACCGGAGCCTCGCAAGCTGCGCAGAGGCACCACCGGGCGACTGATGCCCGCCGGGGAGAGGGTTGACGAACGGAAACGCGGGACGATTCTAGCGGAAACCCGGTTCCGCCCGGACCGCGCCGCCCCGCGCCAGCTCCAGCGCAGCCGCCAGGTCGGGCGGCAGCGGCGAGGTCACGTCGACCTCCTCCCCGCTCCACGGATGCGGGAACCGCAGCCGTGCGGCGTGCAGGAACTGGCGTTCGAGGCCGAGCTCGGGGCCGTGCCCGTAGACGCGGTCGCCCACCACCGGGCAACCGATCGCTGCCAGGTGCACGCGGATCTGGTGGGTGCGGCCGGTCTCGAGCTCGACGTCCAGCAGCGTGCGGCCCTCGCACAGCTCAGCGATCGTGAAGTGCGTGACGGCCGGCTTGGCCACGTCCGAGTCGAGCGAGACGCGGGTGGGGTCGCGCCGGTCGCGGCCGATCGGCGCCTCGATGGTGCCGCGCCGCGAGGCGGGGCGCCCGCGCACCAGCGCCGAGTAGCTGCGGTGGATGCGTCGCCGCCGCAGCAGCGACTGCAGCCGCGCCAGAGTGCGGTCGTCGCGCGCCACCACCAGCAGGCCGGACGTGTCGCGATCGAGCCGGTGCACGATCCCGGGCCGCACGCCCTCGCCGCCGATCTCGTGCAGCAGACCGTGCACGAGGGTCGGCCCGCTGTAGCCCGGCACGGGGTGCACGAGCAGCCCGGCCGGCTTGTCGACCACCAGCAGGTGATCGTCGCGGTAGAGCACCGGCAGGTCCATCTCCTGCGGCACCAGCTCCGACACGACCGGCTCGGGCGCCGGGAAGGCGACCGTCTGGCCGGCCGCCAGCTTGTGAGACTTGGGCCGGGCCCGGCCGTCCACCGTGACCCCGCCGGTCTCGATCAGGCGCTCGGCGGCGGCACGCGATCCGACCTCCTCCAGCGACGCCAGGAACTGGTCGAGACGGCCGCCGGCGGCGTCGTCCGGCACCGTCAGCGAGTGCATCAGACCAGCTCGCCGGGCGGCCCGCCGGGCTCTGCCGAGGCGCCGTGGTCGATCCGGCCCAGACCCACCAGCAGCAGCACCACGCCCACCACGATGAAGCAGTCGGCCAGGTTGAACGTGGGCCAGTGCGAGACGTGGATGAAGTCGGTGACGTAGCCGTTGGTGATGCGATCGAACAGGTTCGAGACGCTGCCGCCGATCAGGAAGCCGAGCGCCACCGGGAACAGCACGTGACGCGAGCCCGACTTCGCGAAGTGGGCCAGCATCCAGACCACCGCCAGCGCCGTCAGCAGGGACACGACCTCCAGCCGGCCGGGGAAGATGCCGAATGCGATGCCGGTGTTGCGCAGGTGCGTGATCTCCAGGAACGGCAGCACCCGGTGGCCGTCACCGAGCGCGATCCGGTCGACGATCAGGTGCTTGGTGACCTGGTCCGCGACAACGACGGCGGCGGCCACGGCCAGCAGGCCCGCCCACTGCAACGAGCCCGCGGAGCGCGGCGTCGGCTCCAGCGGGGGGAGTTGCTCGATCAGCCCCGTTCCTCGAGCCGTTTGCACTCGATGCACTTCGTCGCGTATGGCAGCGCCTCCAGCCGCTCCTCCGAGATCGGCTCGGCGCAGCGCTCGCACCTGCCGTAGGTGCCGGCGTCGATCCTGCCGAGGGCGGCGTCGATGCACGCCAGCAGGTGCTCGGCGTTGACCTCGAGCGACTGCTCGATCTCGCGGTCGACGGTCTCGCTGGCGCTATCGGCCAGGTGCGAGTCGTTGCCGTCCTCGTCGGTCTGATCCTCGAGCGAGTGCGACAGGTCGTCCTGCAGGGCCTGCATCTCCGAGGTCACCCGATGGCGCTCCGCCATCAGGCGGTCACGAGCGGAATCGATATCGACGGTCACGCCCCCACCTCCTCGCTCGCCTTCGGCCCGTCAGCGTAGCGCCCGGCCGGCCGCCGAACGGCGGGCGCCGGATGGGACGCGGAGCGAAAATCGGGTGCGGGTGACGGTCACGACGGGGCCGGTGAGAGATGCTCAAACCAGCGCCCAGTATAGCCAGGGCGGCCCTTCCCGAAGACCGCCGCGCGCGGGCCTATCCGGCCGCGGTCAGCTCGCCGGCGGGCTCGGCGATCATCTCCTCGTGGTCGCGCACCGTCTGCAGGGTGGTGCCCAGCAGCGATCGCAGCCGCGTGCGGAACTGGCGCTCGTCGGAGCGCAGGCGCTCGACCTCGCGCCGCACCTGCTCGCGCTCGGCGTAGGTCTTGTGGATGATCTCGCGGGCCCGCGCCTCGGCCTCGCGGACGATCAGCTCGGCGTCGCGGCCTGCGGCGGCGCGCAGCTCGTCGGCCGTGCGCTGGGCCGTCACGAGCGCGTCGCGCATCGCGTGCTCGGTGTCGCGGAGCTCGCCCAGCGAGGTCTCCAGCTCGTGCACGCGGTCCTCGAGGTCGGCGCGGTCGCGCCACACCGTCTCGAACGCGGAGGTGGCGTGGGTCATGATCTCGTCGACTTCGGAGACGCGGTAGCCGATGAACGTCCGCTTGGGACGCTGGTGCCTGAGTTCTGCGGGTGAGAGAGACATGCCGTCCGGTTTCGACGACCGCGCTCCCAGTCCTGCTACCCGAGGTTGTTCAGGATGTTCGCGAGGATCTGGTAGACCAGCCCCAGCACGATCAGCGCCACGATCGGCGACAGGTCGAACGCGCCGATCGGCGGGATCATGCGGCGGAACAGCCCCAGGTAGGGCTCGACCGTGTCGTGCAGGAACGTCCGCACCCGGCCGATCCAGACGTTGTAGGGCAGCTGCACCCACGACATGAGGATGTAGAGCAGGATCAGGATCGTGTACACGTAGTACAGAGCCGTCAAGAAGCTGACGAGGGTGTGGATCACGGCCGGCTAGCCTAGCTCCCCGGCCCGGCGCATGGCCGCCACGACCCCGTCGATGATGGCGCCGCGCACGCCCTGGCGTTCCATCTCGGCGAGGCCGGCCGCCGCGGTGCCGCCCGGCGAGGTGACCATCCGCCTCAGCTCGCTGGCCGGCATGTCCTCCTCGCGCATCAGGCCGGCGGTGCCGGTGACCGTGGTCAGGATCAGGGCGCGGGCGTCGGCGTAGCTGAGCCCGCTGACGATGCCGGCGTCCTCGAATGCCTCGATGATCAGCGCCAGGAAGGCGGGGCCGGAGCCGGACAGGGCCGTGGCGGCGTCGAAGGCGCGCTCCTCCAGCCGCACCACCTCGCCCAGCAGCCCGAACGCCTCCAGCACCTGCTGCTCGGCGGCGGTATCGATGAACCGGCCGGCGGAGTAGGCGAGCGTGCCCATGCCGACCTGCACGCCCACGTTGGGCATGAAGCGGAAGACGGGGGCGTCCACGTCGAGGATCGTCTCCAGCGTGGATGTGGGCACGCCGGCAGCCACCGACGCGATCGCCTTGGTGGGCGTGATCAGCTCGCTCACCTCACGCAGCACCCGCTCGACGTCGACCGGCTTCACGCACAGCACCACGAGGTCGGCCTCGGAGGCCACGTCGGCGTTGTGCTCGAGGTGCCGCACGCCGTGGTGCTCGGCCAGCGCGGCGGCGCGACCGGAGCCGCGGTCGGTGACCAGGATCCGCCCGGCCATGGCCGGATCGGCCCGCACCCAGCCGCGCACCATGGCCGAGGCCATGTTGCCTGCGCCGAGCAGGCCGAGGGTGAACGAGGAGGAGGCCACGAGGCCAAAGAGCGTACCGGAACACCGTCCCGTACAGTCCGGCCATGGTGACCATCCCGCGGCAGCTGGACGCGAACATCCGCAGCTGGCACGGTCAGGAGGGATCGGACTGGCTGGCGGCGCTGCCCGCGGCGGTGGCCGGGCTCGCGGCCCGCTGGGGGCTGACGGTCGGGGAGCCGTTCGGCGACGACGGCGCCGTTTCGTGGGTGGCGCCGGCCACCACGGCGGGCGGCTCGGAGGCGGTGCTGAAGCTGTTCCTGCCCGACCTCGAAAACCGGCACGAGGCCGACGCGCTGCGCCACTACGGCGGCCGCGGCGCGGTGCTTCTGCTGGAGGACGAGCCGGGAGCGCTGCTGCTGGAGCGGCTGCGGCCGGGCACCAGCCTCTGGCAGCTGCAGGACGACGACGAGGCGGCGCGGATCGTGGCGGGGCTGCTCGAGCAGCTGTGGCACGCGCCCGGAGAGGGCCATCCGTTCCGCACGCTGGCCGGCGATGCGATGCGGTGGTCGGACGAGATCCCGGAGGCATGGGCGGCGCTGCGCGAGCCGTTCGAACGGGAGCTGGCCGACCTGGGCGGGACGCTCGCGGCGGAGCTGGCGCAGTCGCAGGGCGAGCAGGTGGTGCTGCACCAGGATCTGCACGGCGGCAACGTGCTGCGGGCGGAGCGGTCGCCGTGGCTGGCGATCGACCCGAAGCCGCTGGTGGGCGAGCGCGAGTTCGACCTGGCCTCGCTGATCCGGGACACCCGCGAGCGCATCGACGAGCGGCTGGTGCGGCGGCGGCTGGATCTGCTGTCGGAGCTGCTCGGCTCGACCGCGAGCGGATGCGCTGCTGGGCGATCGTGCACGCGCTGGCCTGGGGCGTCGAGGGCGATCAGGCCGACGCGGCTATGGTCGACTGCGCGCGGTGGCTTTCGCGGATGTAGCTGCCAAGCCCCTGACGCCGTCAGTATTGATTGAAGAAGCCGCGCTCCATCAACGACGCCTTATCCTCTGCGGACACGGTCACGTGGGCGGGGGTGAGCAGGAACACCCGGTCGGCGACACGCTGCATGGCGCCGTCCAATGCGTAGGTGAGCCCGCTCGAGAAGTCGATCAGACGCTTGGCCAGATCCGAGTCCGCCGCCTGCAGGTTGATGATCACCGGCACGTCGGCCTTCAGCTTGTCGGCCACCTTCTGCGCGTCGTTGAACGACTTCGGCACGATCAGCTCCACCTGCGCCGCGTGGCGCTGGCCGCCATTCTGTGCGGCGGGTTGCCGCCCACGGCCGCGCTGTGGAGGCGGCGGCTCGTCCGAGAAGATGTCATCGAAGTCGGCCCCGGAGCGGCGTCGCGGGTTCAGCCGCCGGACGTTCGGCCGCTCGTTGTAGCGGCTCTCGAGGTCCTCGTGGGCGGCGGAGCCGTCGTCGTCGAAGTAGTCCTCCTCCCAGTCCTCCTCCTTGATGCCGAAGTAGACCTGGGTCCGCTGCCACATGTCTTTTACACTCATGCGCCCCTCACTTTACCGCCCATAGAGGACGCTCCCCACCCGTACGATCGTCGCGCCCTCTGCCGCAGCCGCCTGGTAGTCCTGGCTCGTGCCCATCGAGAGCTCCCGGAATTCGTGCCGTCCCTGCCAGGCCGGCGCCAGCCGATCCCGCAGCTCGCGCAGCGCCGCGAACCAGGGCCGTGCGTCGTCCGGGTCGTCGACCAGCGGCGGCATCGTCATCAGCCCGCGGAATTGGACGCGTCGAGCGGCGACACCTCCTCCAGGAATCGATCCACCTCGTCGAGCGGCACGCCTGACTTCGGTTCCTCGCCGGCGACGTTCACCTGCAGCAGGCAGTTCCCTCGCGCCGCGCCGCTGATGAAGATGGGGAACGCATCCTTTTCCACGTCCTGCAGGCGCCGGCAGGCGGACATCGAGTCGATGGCGTGGATCAGCCGTACCCGGCCAACCACCTCGCGCACCTTGCGGCTCTGAACGTGGCCGATGAAGTCCCAGGTGAACAGGTCGCGGTGCGCCTCCTGCTTGACGATCAGGGCGTCCGAGCGGTTCTCCCCCACCAGCCGCACGCCGCCCTCGTGCAACGCCGGCAGGTCATCGGCCTCGACGTACTTGGTGGCGGCCAGGATCTGCACGTCCGGGCCGACCCGTTCGCGCACCAGCGCCAGGTTCTCCGCGATCAGGGCCGGGTCAAGCAAGCAGCCCCACCACCCCCTGGCGGCCGGTGACGCCGTGGTCGCGGCGGTGCGAGAAGTAGCGATCCTCGGTGCAGATCGTGCACTCGCCGGCGACGGCCACCTGCTCGACGCCGCTCGTGCGGAGCGCACGCTCGGCGCACAGCCACAGGTCGGCGAGGCCGTCGCGGACCACGTCCTCGCCGAAGCGCCGGGTCAGCGGGACGGCCACGTCCTCGCCCACCTCGTAGCAGCAGGGCCCCGCCCCCGGGCCGATCGCCGCCACCGCCTCGGTGCCCACCGCCGCCACGCCGGCTTCGATCACCCCGGCCTCGATCCCACGCCACCCGGCGTGCAGCAGCGCCAGCCGGCTGCCGTCGGCGGCCGCGATCGCGACCGGCAGGCAGTCGGCGGTGAGCAGGGTCAGCGCCCGGCCGCGGCTGCTGGTGACCAGGCCGTCCGACTTCGGGAACGGCTCGGCGCCGGGCTGCAGGAAGCGTCCCGAGGCGGGCCGGTCGGTCACCTCGCGGATGTCCGTGCCGTGAACCTGCCAGGCCATGGTGGCGGCCGCGCCGTCGCCGCCCGCGCCGGCCACGGCCCGCCGTCGGTTCTCGGCCACGTTCGCCGCGCCGTCCGCCGTCAGCGCGCCCAGGTTGAGGGATGCGAACGGCCCCGACGAGACGCCGCCGTGACGGCACGTGAACGACACCCGCACGCCGGCCGGCGCCGCCGTCCAGTCGAGCAGCGGCAGCCGTTCCTGCCGCCAGGCCAGCCCAGCGCTCACAGCACCGGGTCCACACCCGGCACCGGCATCCGGCTGGCGTACTCGTACGCGCAGCTCCCGGCCGACAGCCGCGCCGCGCGGTGCCAGCCGCGCACCGTGCGGCGGCGCACCTCGACCTCGATCACGGCGTGGTCGGCCGCGTAGGCGTATACGCGGCCGCCGTCGGGGTCGCGGTAGGAGACGCCGACCATGTCCGCGAGCGCGCAGTGCACCTCGCCCTCGATGCTCAGGAACGGCCCTCGGATCGCGAACCGGTAGCGGTTCGGCTCGATGGTGGCGCGCGCCGCCAGCCCGCGGAGGGCGCCGTGCAGCTCGTGGCGCTCGCCCTGCGCGACCACGGCGCCGGTCGAGATCACCGGCGTGTGCTTGCCGAGGTTGTCGTAGCGGCGGCTGAACACCTCGACGAAGTCGTCCGGCGATGCGAAGGCGTTGCAGTGCACCCGCGCTGACGCCTCGGCGTGGCGGTTGCCCCAGGCGTGCAGCTGATGGGCCGGCCAGGAGCGCACGTCCAGCTCCCGCGATCCCAGGGCGAAGGTGCCGCTGGCACGGATCGTCGGCTGGCTGACGACGATCTCGGCGCGGCGCCGCCGGCCGCCGCCGCCGCCGTAGCCGAACGGCTCGCCGGTTGGCGACCAGCGCAGGTCCCAGCGCGCCTCGTCGACGCGGCCGCTGGCGCTGGCCACGTCCAGCGAGCTGGGGCCGAGCGTGAGCGGGAAGCCGCCGGCGCCGGTTCGGAACTGGTCGATCGAGAAGCTCTGGCGGCGGGCGTAGGCGGCGCCGTCGGGGTCGCGGCCGACGAACCACAGCTCCGCGGTGGACTCGCCGGGAGCGGCCTCCGGGGGCACGTGGAAGCTGTGGCGGATCCATGCCGACGCGGCGCTGTGCGGATCGCCGAGGCGCAGGTGCCAGGCCTCGTAGTGACCCGGCTGGCCGCGCCAGCGGCTGGCGTTGGCGACGCTCAGCCTCATCCCGCCACCTCGGCGAGCAGCTCCCGGGCGGCCTCGAGCTGTTCCTCGCGACCGCCCAGCTCGCCGTTTCGGCGTCGCCGCAGCAGCTCCGCCAGCAGCGTGCCCACCTGCGGCGACTCCGGCACCCCCAGCTGCTCGCGCAGCGTGTCGCCGTCGATGTCCAGCCGCAGGTCGCGCAGCTGCGCCAGGTACAGCACGGCGGCCTCGGCCGCCGGTCCTTCCAGCGCCACCACCATCAGCGCCACCTCGGCCGGATGCGGCGCGAGCAGCTCCGCGATCCGCGCCGGCTCGACGGTCTCGGCCAGGGCCGCCGCCAGCCGCGGCGGCACCACGGCCGCGGACGCCACCACGCGGGCGTCGCGGCGCCGCACCCGCAGCCGCTCCAGCCACTCGTCCAGCTCGCCGCCCGGGATGCCGCGCGCGATCGCGGCCAGCCGGCCGCGCCAGGCCGGCAGCTCCGGCGCATGACGCCGCCGCGCGCGGTCGAGGCGCTCCACCAGGCGGACAGACTCCGGGCCGCAGTCGAGCGCCGGGTGCACGGCACCGGCCAGCCCCAGCTGATCGAGGCTGACCAGCGCGCCCGTCACCTCCTCCTCGCCGAGCACCGCCAGCAGCTCGTCCCGCACGCGCGCCCCGGACAGGTCGCCCACCAGCCCCATCTCGACGCAGCTTCGCGCCAGCTGGCGGGTGAGGCCGTCCATGTCGAACCCGTAGCGGTTCTGGTAGCGGATGGCGCGGAAGATGCGCGTGGGGTCCTCGATGAAGGACAGGTTGTGCAGCACCCGCACGATGCCGCGGCCGAGGTCGCCCTCGCCGCCGTAGGGGTCGAACAGCAGGCCGAACTCGGCGGGCAGCAGCGACACGGCCATCGCGTTGATGGTGAAGTCTCGACGGTGCAGGTCCTGGCGGATCGAGGAGTGCTCGACTGTGGGCAGCGCCGCCGGGTACTCGTAGTGCTCCGTGCGGGCGCTGGCCACATCGACGCGCAGGTCGCCGGCCAGCACCACCGCGGTGTGGAACTTCTCGTGCGCGTGCATGCGGCCGCCGAGCGCCGCGGCAAGGCGCTCGGCGAAGGCGATGCCGTCGCCCTCGAAGGCGAGGTCGATGTCGAAGCTGGGCTCCTCCAGGAGCAGGTCGCGAACGGCACCGCCCACGAGGTAGACCCCGGCGTCGTCGGCCGCGGCTGCGGCCGCCGGCCACAGCCGATCGAGGCCGGGCATGGCCCGCAGCCGGTCACCCAGGTCGGTCGGGCGCTTCGGCGGCGCGCCGGGCGGGGCATCGCGCAGCGCCCGCAGCAGGTCGCCGCGGGTGACGATGCCCAGCACGTCGGCGGTCGGGTGCGGCCCGTCGCGGCCGTCGCGGGTGACGGCCAGACGGCCGACCCCGCGCAGCAGCACCCGCTGCACGTCGGCCAGGGTCGCGTCCGGCGGCACGCCGGCCACCTCGGCGCTCATGATCCCGCGCACCGGCGCGTGCCCGAGGCCGTGGCCGATGGCACGGCCCATGTCCTCGCGCGCGACCACGCCCACCATCTCGCCGCCGGAAGCGACCGGCACGCCGGAGGTGCCGCGGCGCCGGCACTCGGCGAGCGCCTCGTCGATGGTGCTGTCGGCATCCACGAACCACGGCGGTGACGACATGATGTCGGCCGCTCGCGGGCCGGCCGCGATGCCCAGCGCCAGCGCCGCACCCAGCCGGGCGCGGGCACCCTCGAGCGTCTCGTCGCGCACCAGCGCCGAGGCCGCCTGGGCGTGGCCACCGCCACCCAGGGCAGCCATCACCGCGGCCACGTCGAATGCAGCGGTGCGGCTGCGCCCGACCGCGAACACACGACCGTCCATCTCAACCAGCATCACCATCGCCGGGCTGTCGGTGAGGTCGGTGATCTTGGAGGCGAGGGTGGACACGCCGTCCACGTAGCGGGGCCAGCGTGCGGCCGCCACCAGCACCGCCACCCCGCCCAGCTCGAGCTGCTCGGACGCGTCGATCAGGGTGGTCAGGAGCGCGCGGTGGTCGGCATCCAGAGGCGTGTGCAGGAAGCCGCCGATCAGCTCCTGGTTTGCGCCGTGGCGGAGGCAGAACGCGAGAGCCTCCACGTCGCGAACGGTCGTCGAGGCGTAGGTCAGCGATCCCGTGTCCTCGTGGATGCCCAGCGCCAGCACGGTGGCCTCGGTCGCCGTCGGCTCGATCCCGCGCTCGGCCAGGATGCCGGCCATGGTGCTGCTGAGGGCGCCGTCGCCGGAGCAGAGGTAGCGCTCGTGTGCCACCCACGCGGGCGGCTCCGCGCCGTGGTGGTCGAACAGCATTGTCTCCACCCCGGGACGCTCCACCAGCTCGGCCACGCTCGCCCAGACGGCCCAGCTGCGAGGTCTCGACCACGATCACCCTGGTGACCGCGGAAAGGTCGCAGCGGGAGGCATCGGCCAGTGCCAGCTCCTGCTCGTGCAGCGCGGCAAACTCGCGCACGTTGCGGTTGAGTCCGCCGTGCACGAGCACGGTCGCACCGGGGTACAGCCGCCGCGCCGCCAGCATCGAGCCGAGGGCGTCGAAATCCGTGTTCTGGTGGGAGATGATCACCTCTGCCGGCCGCATGCGCAGAGGGTACCGGAGCCCTACGTCAGCGCGATCGCCTCGATCTCCACGCGGGCGCCCGCCGGCAGGCCCGCGACCTGCACCGTGGAGCGGGCCGGCGGGTCGCTCACAAAGTAGGTCGCATACACCTCGTTCATGGCGGCGAACTCGCCCAGGTCGGTCATGAACACGGTGGTCTTGACGACCTGGTTGAGGCTGCTGCCGGCGCCCTCCAGCACCGCCTTCAGGCTCTGCAGCGCGCGCTCGGTCTGGGCCGCGATGTCGCCCTCGACCATCTTCCCGGTGTCGGGGTCGAGCCCCACCTGGCCGGCGCAGAACACCAGCCCGTCGGTGCGGATGGCCTGGTTGTAGGGCGCGCCCTGGAACGGGCGGGGCGCGCCGTCGACGGCGATCACGGTCTTGCTCACGTTGCGGCTCCTTCGGTCAGTGACGATGCGTTGGCGATGCGCTCGGCCCGCACCTCGGCCGAGCGGGCGTGCGCGGGCAGACCCTCGGCGCGGGCCAGATCGGCCAGCGGCGCGGCCAGGCGCTCGACGGCGGCGTCGGGGATCTCGACCACCTCCTGGATGCGCAGGAACACGCTCGTGGCCAGGCCCGACGAGAAACGGCCACGGCCGCCGGTGGGCAGGATGTGGTTCGAGCCGGCCACGTAGTCGCCGAACGCCGTGCCGCTCATCATGCCGATGAAGATGGCGCCGGCGTGCCGCACGCGCTCGAGCAGCGCCTGCGGGTCGGCCACCATCAGCTGCAGGTGCTCGGGCGCGTAGGCGTTGACCAGGTCGATGGCGGTATCCCACGAGTCGGCCTGCAGCAGCGTGATGCCGGCGGGATCGGGCAGCTCGGCCGACACGGCCGCGAGCACGGCGTCATCCACGGCCACGAGCACCGACTGCGACCCGGCGCCGTGCTCGGCCTGGGCGCGCAGGTCCCAGGCCACGACGTCGGGCGGAGCGGTCTCGTCGGCCAGCACGATCAGCTCGCTGGGCCCGGCCAGCGACTCGATGCCGACCTCGCCGAACAGGCCGCGCTTGGCCTCCTCGACGAATGCGTTGCCGGGGCCGACCAGCACGTCCACGGGCCGGATCGTCTCCGTTCCGAGCGCCATCGCGGCCACCGCCTGCGCGCCGCCGATGGCGTACACCTCCTCGACCCCGGCCAGGCTGCACGCGGCCAGCACGGCGTGCGACGGCAGGCCGTCCGGCCCCGGCGGCGAGCACACGGCGATCTCCTTGACCCCGGCCACCTGCGCGGGCACCAGCGCCATCACGGCGCTGGACGGGTAGGCGGCGCGGCCGCCGGGCGCGTACACGCCGGCGCGATCGACCGGCATCGGGCGGGTGCTGACGATCTGCCCCTGGGCCAGCACCTGGCGGCTGGGCTGGGGCATCGTCTCGCGCGCGGTGGCGCGCAGGTTCTCGGTCAGCGTCTCGAGCGCACGCAGCACGCCCGGCGACGTCTCCTTCAGCGAGCGCTTGATGGCAGCCGCCGGTACCCGCGCGTGCTCCACGTCGACGCCGTCGAGACGAGCCGTGAGGCGGCGCACGGCGGCGTCGCCGCCGCTCCGCACCATCTCGACGATGTCGGCCACCGAGCCCTTGACGCGCTCCCGATCCTCGTCGGTGGGGCGCAGCGCCCGGACGGTCTCCGTGACCATACCGGCCGTTATCTGGCGGGTCTCCACGGCAGCAGTCTAGTGAGGCCGGATCCAGCCTGCGGGCTACGCGGTGGCGGCCGGGACGGCGGCCAGGGCCCGGAAGCTGTCGCCGGCCAGCGTCATCGCCTCGCGGGCGCCCAGCTCGACCACGTGGGCCAGATCCTCGTCACCGCCGGCCAGCAGCGAGGGCACGTAGGTGAGCTGCACCGACGGCTCCAGATCGCCGAACCGGCAGCGTGCTGCCACCGTCGTCTCGTCGCGCGGCGCGGCCGCGTTGCGGGCCACCTCGTCGCGCAGGAAGTCCCCGAAGCAGGCCGCGATCGGCTCCGCCTCGAGCCGGCATGCGTCCAGTCGGTAGACGGTCGCATCGAACTCCAGGGGATCCTCGCCGCCGACGGCGTACGCGTACTGGTCGCCCCAGGCGGTCTCGCCGATGAACCACCAGCCGTCGGCCGGCCCGCCCCATGCCCGCCGCCAGCCGTTGGGGGCGTTCCAGCGGCGCATGTCGCGCACCGACCAGGGGCCGACGCCGAACACGCGGAAGTAGCCGCCGTAGGCGTCGAGGCCGTTGCTGAGCGAGAGCAGCCGTGCGTGATCGAGCGGCAGCGGCGCGCCCGAGCCGGACAGCAGGGAGGACGGCGCCAGCATGTCGGCGGCCGGCCGCGTGCGCACCAGCCCGCGCGTCAGCAGCGCCGAAAGGCAGCCGTCGACGCTCACGCCTCCACCCGCTCGATGCGGGCGCCCAGATCTCGCAGGCGCTCGTCGATGCGCTCATAGCCGCGGTCGATCTGGCCGACGTTGCCGATCCGGCTGGTGCCCTCCGCGCAGAGGCTGGCCATCAGCATCGCCATGCCGGCACGGATGTCCGGGCTCTCCATGCGGTAGCCGTAGAGCTTGCTGGGGCCGGTGACGACGGCGCGGTGCGGGTCGCAGAGGATGATGCGGGCGCCCATCGAGACCAGCTTGTCGGTGAACACCAGCCGGTTCTCGAACATCTTCTCGAATATCAGCACCGTGCCCTTGGCCTGGGTGGCCACCGCAACCGCGATCGAGGTCAGGTCGGCGGGGAACATCGGCCACGGCCCGTCGTCGATCTTCGGCACCTGATCGTGGATGTCGTCGACCACCACCAGCTCCTGGCCGGGTGGCACGCGTACGCTGGTGCCCTGGATCTCGATCTCGACGCCGAGGCGCCGGAAGCTGTGGCGGATGGCCCGCAGGTGCTCGACGGCCGCGTCCTCGATCACGAGGTCGCCGCCCGTGACGGCGGCCAGGCCGATGAACGAGGCGACCTCGATGTGATCGGGCCCGACCCGGTGGGTGCAACCGTGCAGCTCGTCGGCGCCCTGGATCACGAGCACGTTCGAGCCGATGCCCTCGATGCCGACGCCCATCTTGCAGAGCAGGTGACACAGGTCCTGCACGTGCGGCTCGCAGGCGGCGTTCATGATCACGGTGGTGCCGCGGGCGCGTGAGGCCGCCATCAGCGCGTTCTCGGTGCCGGTGACGCTGGCCTCGTCGAGGTGGATCTCGGCGCCGTCGAGGCCGTTTGGGGCGCGCAGGCGGTACTCGCGATCGACCTCGACGTCCGCGCCCAGCGCGGCGAACGCCATCAGGTGGGTGTCCACCCGGCGCCGCCCGATCACATCGCCGCCCGGGGGCGGCACGTCGGCGGCCCCGAAGCGGGCCAGCAGCGGCCCGGCCAGCAGGATCGAGGCGCGGATGCGGGTGCACAGCTCGGGGTCGAGCTTGGTGCCGTTGACCTCGGCCGCCCACACCCGCACGGTGTTCGGGCCCTGCCACTCGACGTCGACGCCAAGGGCCGCAATCAGCTCGATCATCTCCTCGACGTCGCGGATGTGCGGGACGTTCTCGAGGATGACGGGCTCCCCCGTGAGCAGGCAGGCGGCGAGGATCGGGAGGGCCGCGTTCTTGTTGCCGGCCGGCGTGATGGTGCCGGACAGCGGCTGACAGCCCTCGATCAGGAATGCCTCCACAGTGCCCTCTCGTGTCGCGGTCGACATGGCCATCTAGGGTAGCCCCATTCGCCCCGTTTGCACCTGGTTCCTGCTATTTTCGCGGCATGGACGAGCAACTGGTACGCGATCGTGACGCAGCATGGGCGCTGCTCGGCGAGTGGACGCAGAGCGAGGCGCTGCGCCGCCACGCCCTGGCGGTGGAGGCATCGGTGCGCGCGTACGCGGGCTCGTTCGGCGAGGACGTGGATGCCTGGGGCAACGTGGCGCTGCTGCACGACTTCGACTATGAGCGTCACCCAACGCTCGACAAGCACCCCTCCGACGGAGCGCCGGTGCTGCGCGAGAAGGGCTACCCGGAGTGGTTCATCCGCGCCATCCAGTCGCACGGCGACCACACCGGCGTGACCCGCGAGTCACAGCTCGAGCGCACGCTCTACGCCTGCGACGAGGTGTCGGGGTTCGTGCACGCGTGCGGTCTGGTGCGACCGGACGGGCTGACGTCGTTGGAGGCGAAGTCGGTGCGAAAGAAGCTGAAGCAGCCGAGCTTCGCGAAGGGCGTGAACCGCGACGACGTCGTCCAGGGCGCCGAGCAGCTCGGCGTCGACTGGACGAGCACATCACGTTCGTGATCGCGGCGCTGCGGCCGATCTCGGCCGAGCTGGGTCTGCGCACTAGATGGTGATCGTATCTCCGTGATGCCTGGACGGCGAGAACCGAGTCTCCCGGACGAGGAGCGTCAATACCAGGTCGATTCGTGACCGGCCGGCGACGGTGCAGCCGAGTCTCCGGCCGACGCTGACCCTGAACGCAGCAGCCGGCGCGCGAGAACCGATCAACCGATCTTCGCCGCCTGCGGCGAGCGCGGCCGCCAGGCGCTCCACGTCGTCGTCGCTCGTCCACGCGCCGACCGAGATCCGCAGCCAGGGCGTGCCGGGGATGTAGCGCGCGAGGATGCCCTGCGCGCCGAGCCGCTCGTTGAGGGCGACGGTGTCCTCCTGGCCGGCGACGGTGAGGGCGATCAGCGGCGCGCCGTCGTTGCCGTGATCGGCGACGGTGACGCCGGGCTGGCGGCGCAGGCGCTCGCGGGCGCGGCTCGCGTTGTCCGCCGTCTGCGCCAGCCAGCCGGCGCGACCGCCGGGCAGCGATTCGACCCACTCGATGGCGGCGCCGATGCCGGCCACGGTGACCGTGTCGAGCGTGCCGCTGTCGAAGCGGGCCGCGGTCGTGAGGAAGTCGCCGACCACTCCCTGCTCCAGGTTCCAGTAGCTCGACTGGGCTGTCCACGCGCGGTCCGTCCACTCCGGGGACACCCACAGGCCGCCGCTGCCCTGCGGGCCGAGCAGCCACTTCTGGCCGGAGAAGGCGTAGAAGTCGGCGCCGGTGGCGGCCGCGTCGACGGCGATCGCGCCGGCCGACTGGGCGCCGTCGAGCAGCAGCGACGCACCGGCCTCGTGCGCGGCCGCGGAGATCGCGGCCGCGTCCAGCACCTGGCCGGTCGTCCACAGCACGTGCGACACGGCCACCATCCGGGTGTCGTCGCCGATGCCGTCCAGCAGCCGCTCGGGGGGCAGCTCGACGACGCGCACCCCTGCGCGGCGGGCGATCACATCCAGCGGGCTGCGGATGCCGGGGTGCTCTTCGGTCGTGGTCAGCACCTCGTCGCCGGGCTTCCAGTCGATGCCCGACATGACGATGCCGACGCCCTGCGTGGTGGAGCTGGTCAGCGCGACCTGCTCGGGCGGCGCACCGACGGCGCGACCGAGCGCGGCGCGAGCGCGCTCGCGCAGCTCGCGATAGTGCTGGAAGGCAGCCATGCCGATGCGGGGCTGGGCCAGGGAGGTGTCCAGCTCGCGCCGCATAGCCTCGGCGGCGGGTCGGGGCAGCGGCCCGTTGGTGCCGGCGTTCAGGTAGGCAACGCCCTCCAGCGAGGGCAGCTCGGATCGGATGCTCACAATGTCACCACCGCGTCGACGGGATCATGGTCAGACAGGCGCACGGGCAGGTCGTCGTCCAGGTACAGGTCGCGGAGCTCCGGCGGCCACGCCGCCGGTGGGGATTCGACCTGCATGCCGCGGACGAAGAGATGGTCGACGCCGGGATGCAGCTTCGTGGCGTCCTCGATCCAGCCGCGGGCAGCGAGCGCCTGCAGGCCGGGCGAGCGGGCATCGGCGTTGAGGTCGCCGCCCAGGAGCATCGGGGCGCCACGTGCGAAGCGCTCGAGCACGTAGCCGGCCCGCTCCAGCTGCTGGCGGTTGTCGCCGGAGTCTGCGTGGACGTTGGCAAGCGTCAGCTCGCGGCCGGCGGATCGGTGGCGGAGGCGCACCAGCTGGGCGATACGGGGCTCGCCGCGAAGGCGGCGGCGGTGGTTGATCTGGACGCGGCGGGCCGACACGAGCAGCAGCTCGTCGCCGTAGAGGACGGCGTTGGCCTGGCCCTCGACCTGGGTGCGGACGAGGTCGGGCAGGGCGCGGCCCAGGGCCGCGCCGAGCGCCAGCGGCAGGGGGACGTGCAGGAATGGGATGTGGGCGCCGTAGGCGGGCGCCAGCGTCACGCCCATGCCGGTGCGCTCGCGCAGCAGGGCGCCCGCCCAGACAGGCACCTCCTGCAGCAGCACCAGGTCGGGCGCGTCGCGAGTGATCAGCTCGCACATCTCATCCAGGAGCTTGCGATGGACGTGGCCGTGCTGGCGGTCGGGAGGTATGTCGCGGCCGTGGGCGATGTTCCAGGCGCGGACTCGGATGCGTACGGGATCGCTCACCAGGGCGATGCTACCGGGACACCGCCGGGCACCGGTAGCATCCAGGGCATGAGGATTCCCGGAAGGGCTCGCTTCGGAGACGTGATCGCGCGGCAGCTGGCGATGTTCGCCGACGACCACCACGACCTGATACTGCGGGTCGAACAGGCGCGCGTGTCGTATACGCATGCGGGGGCGGGCGAGGCGGAGGAGCTCTACGGCGACTACATGGACCTGGTCGAGGAGGCGGAGGAGGAGCTGCTGGCGCTGCGTGACCGGTATGCCGAGAGGATGGCGGGGCGGGATCGGATGCGGTACGAGCGCGAGTTCTCGAGGGCGGCTGAGAAGCGGCTGCCGTCGCTGGTGGTGCGGCGCATCTACCAGCGCGCGATGGATCCGGATCTTGACGAGTGAGGTGTGAGCGCGCTCGTCAGCTGGTTCGACGACCACGCTTACCTGCTCGTATTCGTGACGGTGACGCTGGAACTGGTGGGGGTGCCGTTTCCGTCTGAGACGATCCTGATCGGCGCCGGGGCGGCGGCGGCGGCGGGACATCTGAACGTGCTGGTCGTGATGGCGGTGGCGGCGATCGCGGCGACGCTGGGCGCGCTGGGCGGATACGAGATCGGACGGATCGGCGGGCGGCCCCTGCTGGACCGGCTGGTGGCGCGCGGCTGGCCGCGGCAGCAGCAGGTGCTGCGGGTCGAGGAGTTCTTCACGCGGCACGGCGGCAAGTCGCTGGTGGGCGCGCGGTTCGTGCCGTTCGTGCGGATCTTCGCGCCCTGGATGGCCGGGGCGGCGCGGATGCCGCTGCGCGACTTCGCAGCCTGGAACATCATCGGTGCTGTGGCATGGGTGGTGATCGTGACCGGAGCCGGGTTCCTGTTCGGGGAGTCGCTGGCGGCGATCGAGACCAGCGTCGGGCCGGTGGCGGCGGTGCTGGTGGCGGCGGGCGTGGCGGGGGTGTTCGTCCTGCATCGCGTCCGAGCCCGCGACTAGCCTCAGTCGTCCATGGCCCGAACGCCCAAGAAGCGCAAGCAGCCGCGGTGCCATTCGTGCCACCGGCGCTCGCTGCGGTGGCTGGAAGGACGCCAGCGCTTCATGTGCGACTCCTGCGGCAAGGTCTTCGACCTGGCCGTGGTCGAGCGGCACAACCCGGGCCTGCAGCTGTTCGAGCCGCAGCTGCACATGGACGTCGCCGGCTAAAGCGCAGCCCGTCGGTGATTCGTCACGTCCCGTGACGAATCTGGAGGCAACACCGGTGCCAGGCGCGGCTGTTGCGCTCCCAGAAACGTCAACGCGCCCGCAACGCGCACGGATTGCAACCCCGCCGTCACAGCCCGCAAGCACCTTGCGGGCAACACCGGTGCCAGGCGCGGCTGTTGCGCTCCCGGAAGTGTCATCGCGGCCGTTGCATACGAACACATGTTCGCCTATGCTGAAGAGCCTTGCCGAAACGCCCCCGCATCCTGGTCTGCGCGCTCGTCCCCCGCTTCGCGCTGCGAGTGGCGATGGGCGGGTCGCTGGGCGATGTCCCGGCGGCGCTGGCCCCGGAGGCGGGCGGCTCGCCGCTGGTTGGCGAGGTGAATGCCGCCGCCGCCACCTTCGGTGTGCGGCCCGGGATCCGCACCGGCGAGGCGATCGCTCGCTGCCCGGGAATCCGGCTGGTCACCGCCGACCCCGGTGCCGTTGCCGATGCCGCCGAGGAGCTGCTGGCCGGCCTGGAGGCGATCGGCGCCGCCGTCGAGCCGCTCGAGCCCGGCCGCGCGCTGTTCCGCGCCGACGGCCTGCTGCGCATGCACGGCGGCCTCGGCCGCCTGCTGCACGCCGCCGGCCAGCTGCTCCCGCCCGGCGGCCGGATCGGCGCCGGTCCCGGCCGCTTCACCGCCCAGGCCGCCGCCATCAAGGCCCGCCCCGGCCGCCCGCGCGTGGTCGACGCAGACGGCGCGCCCGGCTTCATCGGCCGCATGGCGATCGGCCGCCTGGGCCTCGACCCTCGCATCACCGACGAGCTGGAGGCGCTCGGCATCCGCACCGCCGGCGCGCTGGCCGCGCTCCCGCTTCCCGCCGTGGCCGATCGCTTCGGCCCCGCCGGCATCGCCGGCCGCCGCCTCGCCCAGGGCGAGGACGAGGACTACGTCGCGCCGCGCATGCCACCCCAGCCGCTGCGCGAGTGGATCGATTTCCCCGAGCCGGTGGGCGACGAGGCCACCCTCCACCAGGCCGCCACCCTGCTGGTCGAGCGCCTGCTGGCCACCCCCCGCCGGGCCGGCCGTCCCGTCCGCACGCTCACGCTCTCCGCGCGCCTGTCAGCCGGCGGATCCTGGCGCCGCCCCGTGCGCCTGCGCGACGCCACCGCCGAGCCACGCCGCCTGCGCGACGCTCTGCTCCCCGCCCTCTCCGGCCTGCCCGGCGCGCTCGACCGGCTGACCATGGAGCTGGCCGAGCTGGGCGAGCCGGGCGGCCGCCAGCAGCTGCTGATGCGCCCTGCCCACGAGGTGCGCCGCGAGCGCGCCTCGGAGGCGGCCCGCCAGCTGCGCGCCGCCATGGGCGAGGGCCACCTGCTGCGCGTCGTCGAGGTCGCCCCCTGGTCACGCCTGCCGGAGGGCCGGGAGCTGCTCGTGCCGTACGAGTAACGGGGGTGCTGGGGTCATGGATCGCACATACGTACGCCGGCTGGGGCTCCCCCGCCCCATCCACGTCGCCACCGACCAGGCCGGCCTGCCCGTAGCCGTCGCCAACCGCCCCGTCTCCGTCACCCGCGACGAGTGGCGGGTCGAGGAGGGCTGGTGGACGCGCCGCCCCGTCCACCGCACCTATTTCGACCTGGTGCTGGCCGACGGCCGCAACACCGTCGTCTTCTGCGATCGCCGCCATGGCCGCTGGTACGAGCAGCGCGCATGATCGAGCTGCACGCCCACTCCTGCTACTCCTTCCTGGACGGCGCCTCCCAGCCGCAGGAGCTGGCCCTGGCCGCCGCCGGCCTCGGCCACCAGACCCTGGCGCTGACCGACCACGACAGCCTGTCCGGCTCGCTCGAGTTCGCCCATGCCGCCCACGACGCCGGCCTGCGCCCCATCACCGGCTGTGAGCTGACCCTGGCCGGCGGCGCCCACCTCACCCTCCTGGTCGAGACCCAGGCCGGCTACCGCAACCTCTGCCGCCTGCTCACCCTCGCCCACGCCGACGACCGCCGCGCCCCCTCCGTCACCCTCGACCAGCTGGCCGTTCACGCCGACGGCCTGCACTGCCTGTCCGGCTGCGCCCGCGACGGCCTGGTCGCGCGCGAGGTCGCCGCCGACCGCCCTCGCCAGGCCGACGCCGCCGCCCGCCGGCTGCGCGGCATCTTCGGCCGCGACCGATTCGCGATCGAGCTGCAGCGCCCCTACTGGCGCGGCGACGCCCGCCGCAACCGCCTGCTGGCCGAGCTGGCCGCCGAGCTGCGCCTGCGCACCGTCGCCACCGGCGACGTCCACGCCCACAACGCCCGCCGCGCCTTCCTGCAGGACACCCTGGTCGCGATCCGCCTCAACACCACGCTCGACGCCTGCGAGCGTGACCGCCGCGGCAACCGCGAGGCCGTGCTGCGCACCCCCGCCGAGATGGCCGCCCGCTTCCCGGACGACGCCGTCCGCGGTGCCATCGAGGTGGCCGACCGCTGCCGCTTCGACCTCGCCAGCGACCTCGGCTACAGCTACCCCGACTTCGTCTCCGACACCGGCGAGTCGGCCTCCCAGGCCCTGTACCGCATCTGCCGCGACCAGCTGGAGCTCCGCTACGCCGCCGGCCGCGACCTGCACGAGGCCCGCCGTCGCCTGGACGAGGAGCTGGCCCTGATCGACCACCACGGCCTGGCCGGCTTCTTCCTCCTGCACCGTGACATCCTCGAGCTGGCCCGCGATGTCGCCCTCCAGGTGCGCGGCCAAAGCGCCGCCCGCCGCCTGCTGCCCCCCGGCCGCGGCCGCGGCTCCAGCGTCGGCTCGATCGTCTGCTACCTGATCGGCCTCTCCCACGTCGACCCGGTGTCGGCGCAGCTGTTCCTGGGCCGGTTCCTGTCGCGCGACCAGACCAGCATCCCCGACATCGACCTCGACTTCCCGCGCGACATCCGCGAGGGCCTGATCCTCGAGATCCAGCGCCGCTACGGCGACGACCACGCCGCGCTGGTGGCCGCCTTCCCCACCTACCGGGTGCGCGGCGCCATCCGTGACCTGGGCAAGGCGCTGGCGCTGCCGCAGGGCGAGATCGAGCGGATGGCGCGCATGACCGACGGCTGGGACCACGGCGCCGAGTCGGCGCGCCTGCCGGACGGCTCCGACAGCCCCCGCTGGCGCGCCTTCCGCTTCCTGATGGACGAGATCATGGGCCTGCCCCGCCACATCAGCCAGCACTCCGGCGGCATGGTCATCTCCTCCACCCCGCTGGTCGAGCTGGTGCCGGTGCTGCCGGCCGCCATGGAGGGCCGTCGCATCTGCCAGTGGGACAAGGACTCCTGCGCCGACGCCGGCTTCCTCAAGATCGACCTGCTCGGCCTGGGCATGCTGTCGGCGGTGGAGCGCTGTGTCGAGCAGATCGCCGCCACCGCCGCCGAGCCCGTCGACCTGTCCCGCATCGGCTTCGACGACCCCGCGGTCTACTCCGAGATCCAGGCCGGCGACACCGTCGGCGTGTTCCAGATCGAGAGCCGCGCCCAGATGCAGTCGATCGTGCGCACCCAGCCCGAGAACCTGGGCGACCTGACCGTCCAGGTGGCGCTGGTACGGCCCGGGCCGATCGTGGGCAAGGCCGTCAACCCCTACATCAAGCGCCGCAAGCTGCTGCGCGAGAACCCGGACTACCGGGTGCCCTTCGACCACCCGCTGCTGGAGGGCCCGCTGGCAGACACGCTGGGCGTGATCGTCTACCAGGACCAGGTGCTGGAGGTGGCGATCGCGCTGGCCGGCTTCACCGCCGGCGAGGCCGAGTCGCTGCGCAGGGCGATGAGCCGCAAGCGCAGCCACGAGGCGCTGGTCGTGCACCGCGAGCGGTTCTGCGACGGGGCGGAGGCACAGGGCGTCCCCCGCGAGACGGCCGCGGCCGTGTTCGAGAACGTGCTCGGCTTCTCCGGGTTCGGCTTCCCCAAGTCGCACGCCGCCGCCTTCGCGATCCTGGCCTACCAGTCGGCCTGGCTGCACCTGCACCACCCCGCCGAGTTCCTGTGCTCGCTCCTGAACGAGCAGCCGATGGGCTTCTACCCGCCCGCCACGCTGCTCCGCGACGGCGAGCGGCGGGGCGTGACCGTGCTCGCGCCCGACATCAACCGCAGCCACCCCGACTGCACGATCGAGGAGGGCGCCGTCCGCATCGGCCTCGGCTACATCAAGGGCGTCGGCAAGGCCGCCGCAGACGTGGTCGCCGAGCGCGACCGCGGCGGCCCCTACCGCGACGCCGGCGACCTGGTGCGGCGGGCGCCGGTCGGCCGCGACGTGCTCGCCCAGATGGTGCGGGCCGGCGCGCTCGACCCCTTCTCGAGCGACCGCCGGCGGCTGCTGTGGGAGATCCGCCTGCACCGCGCCCCCGAGTCCGGCCAGCTGGCGCTGGCGCTCGACGCCGCCCCGGCTCCGCCGCTGCCGTCACAGTCGCAGTGGGAGCGGATGATCGCCGACCACGAGACGATGCGCCTCACCACCGGCCCCCACCCGATGGCGCTGCTGCGCCCCTCGCTCCCGGAGCACATCCGCACATCGCGCGACCTGGCCACCGACCCGCCCGGCTCCACCGTCACCATCGCCGGGATCGTGGTTGCGCGCCAGCGCCCGGGCACCGCCAAGGGCATCGTGTTCCTGCTGCTCGAGGACGAGCACGGCCTGAGCAACGCGATCGTGCCGCCCGACGTCTACAGCCGCGACCGCATTGCCGTGCGGGCCGAGCCGCTGCTCGAGGTGACAGGCCGCCTGGAGCGCCGCGAGGGCACGATCAACGTGCTGGCCGAGCGGATCACCGCGCTCAGCCACCAGGGCCGGGCCGAGATCGGGCCGGCGCCTGCCGAGACGCCCGACGTGGGCGAGCTGCGAGCCGCGGCGCCGTACCCGAACAGCTTCGGCCGGGGACGGCGCTAGCGCACCGTCAGCACGGTGCTGAAGACGGCGTAGATCACCGCCAGCCAGCCGCACACCGCCCCCACCACGCACACCAGCACGTGCTCCTGCGCCCAGCCCATGGCGCCGCGGCGCCCGTACTCGAACGTGTCCGCAGACCGCAATCCACGCATCCCTGAGACCCTTCTATCGAAACGAGCCGCTCCTACAGGAACAGCCCGTACACCGTGTTCAGCACGAAGATGAAGGCCAACCAGACGACCAGCACCATGACGACCGCCGCCAGCGGGCGCTGCTGCGCCCAGTCCAGAACGGTCGCACGTCCGCCGTACTCGTCGACCTCTTCGTCATCCAAGTCCATCCAGCGCATCAGAAGACCCCCTTCTGCTCCCCACTTTGAGCGTACAGGGTGCCCTCGCACAGGTAACCCCCCGTACGGGGGTCAGCCGCGGCGCGCCGCTCAGGCGGTGATCAGGGCCACACCGGCGTCCACGTCGGCCACCTTCGGCACGACCTCGAGCACGCTCTCGTGCGCACAGAACCGGACGTCGTCGTAGAGGTCGGCCGCGCGCAGGTTGCGGGCGCTCTGCGAGGCGCTCAGCCCCTCGCCGCCGGTCTCGAAGCTGCGCGAGATCGCCTCCGCCCCATGGGCCGCGTCCGACCGCTCCCACTCGGCCAGCCAGACCGCGAGCTCCTGCACGAACCGCCCGGCCGTGTAGGCGTCGTCCATCGTGAACCCGCCCTTCACGCCCGCGCACTGGATCAGCACGTCGCCGCTCTGCTTTCGGGCTATCCGCGCCACCGCCGCCGCGCACGAGGTGAGGTTGGCGAGGCTGCCGATCGCCACGGTCTCTGCGTGCGCGGCCGCCGTCACGATCGCACGGGTGCCGTTCGTGGTCGTGATCACGAGCGTGTCCCCCAACCGGTCACCGGCGAACTCGCGCGGCGAGTTGCCCAGGTCGAACCCCTCGGGCTTCACGCACTTGCGCTCGCCCGCCAGGACGGCGCCGCCGTTGACCCGCTCCGCCAGCGCCCGCGCCTGATCGATCTCCCCGCAGGCCAGCACCCGCTGATAGCCCTGCGCCAGCGCGTAGGCGATGGTGGTGGTCGCGCGCAGCACGTCGATCACGATCGCCACGGAGGCGTCCTCCGGCTCTCCCGGCGTGAAGGCGACGTCGATCCTCACGCCGCCCGCTCCCCCGCGCGCAGCGCCGCCTGGGCCGCGGCCAGCCGCGCGATCGGCACCCGGAACGGTGAGCACGATACGTAGTCCAGGCCCGTGCGGTCGCAGAACGCGATCGAATCGGGGTCGCCGCCGTGCTCGCCGCAGATGCCCAGCTTGATGTCGGGGCGGGTGCCGCGGGCGAGCCCGGCCGCGTGCTCGATCAGCCGTCCCACGCCGAGCTGGTCGAGCGTCTGGAAGGGGTTGCGGTCAAGGACGCCCTCCTCCAGGTAGTACGTCAGGAACTTGCCCTCCGCGTCGTCGCGCGAGAACGCCAGCGTCATCTGCGTGAGGTCGTTGGTGCCGAACGAGAAGAAGTCCGCCTCGCCCGCGATCTCGTCGGCGGTGAGCGCGGCCCGCGGCACCTCGATCATGGTGCCGATGTGGATGCCCAGCCCGCCACCGTGCTCCTGCTCGATCACGTCCTCGGTCAGCGCCCGCAGCCGCCGCAGCTCCTCGGCAAAGCCGATCAGCGGGTGCATGATCTCGACGCCCTCGGCCGAGACCGCGATCGCAGCACGCACGATCGCGCGCACCTGCATCTCGTAGATCTCGGGGAACATCAGACCCAGACGGCAGCCGCGCGTGCCCAGCATCGGGTTCTGCTCGGCCAGCGACCGCACCCGGCCGGCGATCCGCTCCAGCTCGGCGATCTCGGCCGGCGGCCGGCCCTCCGCGCGGCCGCGCGCGATCTCCTCGGCCAGGTCGCCCGCGTCGGGCAGGAACTCGTGCAGCGGCGGATCGAGCAGGCGGATCGTCACGGGCAGGCCGGCCATCGCCTCGAAGATGCCGCGGAAGTCGGCCTCCTGGAACGGCAGCAGGCGGTCGAGCTGCACGCGGCGGTGGGCCTCGTCGACGGCCATGATCATGGCCTGCACCACCGGCAGCCGCTCGTCCCCGAAGAACATGTGCTCGGTGCGGCAGAGGCCGATCCCCTCGGCGCCCAGCTCGCGCGCCCTCGCGGCGTCGCCGGGTGTGTCGGCGTTGGCGCGCACGCGCAGCCGCCGCACCTCGTCGGCCCAGCCGGTGATCGTCTCGAAGTCCTCGTTCAGCTGCGCCGGCACCAGCGGCACAGCGCCCAGCATCACCTCGCCGGTGCCGCCGTCGATCGTGATCTGGTCGCCCTCGGACACGACCGTGCCGTCGACGGTGAACGTGCGCGCCTCGACGTCGATCTGCAGGTGCTCCGCTCCGGCCACGCAGGGCTTTCCCATCTGCCGCGCCACCACCGCCGCGTGCGAGGTCATGCCGCCACGCGCCGTCAGCACGCCCTGCGCCTGCAGCACCCCGTGGATGTCGTCGGGCGTCGTCTCCCACCGCACCAGGATCACCGCCTGCTCCGCCTTGCCCCGCTGCTCCGCCGTGTCGGCGTCGAACACGACGGCTCCGACGGCCGCCCCCGGCGAGGCGTTGAGACCGCGCGTCAGCACCTCGCGCGGCGCGGACGGATCGATGGCCGGGTGCAGCAGCTGGTCGAGCTGTCCCGGATCCACCCGCAGCAGCGCCGTCGGGCGGTCGATCACGCCCTCGTCCACCATGTCCCGCGCGACCCGCACGGCCGCGGCCGCGGTGCGCTTGCCGGCCCGGGTCTGCAGGATGTAGAGCGTGCCCCGCTCGACCGTGAACTCGATGTCCTGCATGTCGCCGTAGTGCTGTTCGAGCGTGTCCATCTGCTCGCCCAGCTGCCGGTAGGCATCGGGCATCAACTCACCCATCTCGGCCAGCGGCTGCGGCGTGCGGATGCCCGCCACGACGTCCTCGCCCTGGGCGTTCACCAGGAACTCGCCGTAGCGCTCGCGCTCCCCGGTCGATGGGTTGCGGGTGAAGCAGACGCCGGTTGCGGAGTCATCGCCCATGTTGCCGAACACCATCTGCACGACGTTCACCGCGGTGCCCAGGTCGTCGGCGATGTGGTACTCGCGACGGTAGGTGCGCGCCCGCGGCGTGTTCCACGAGGCGAACACCGCGTCGATCGACCGTTGCAGCTGCGCTCCCGGATCCTGCGGGAACTGCTCGCCGGTCTCCTGCCGGTAGATCTCCAGGAACTCGCCCACCAGTGCGCGCAGGTCGGCGGCCGACAGGTCGATGTCGGCGTCGGCGCCGCGGGCCATCTTCATCCGCCCCAGCGCATTCTCGAACAGGTGGCCGTCGACGCCTGCGACCACGTCACCGAACATCTGCACGAACCGCCGGTAGGAGTCGTAGGCGAACCGCTCGTCCCCGCCGGCCTCGGCCAGCCCCTGCACCGACTCGTCGTTGATGCCGAGGTTCAGGATCGTGTCCATCATGCCCGGCATCGAGACCACGGCACCCGACCGCACCGACACCAGCAGCGGGTCATTGCGTGCCCCCAGCCGCTTGCCGACGCGCTGCTCGAGCGCCGCCAGGTGCGCGCCCAGCTCTGCGTCCAGGCCGTCCGGGTGGCGGCCGTCGTTCGCCAGGTAAGCGAGGCAAGCCTCGGTGGTGACCGTGAAGCCGTCCGGCACCGGCAGGCCGATCGAGGTCATCTCGGCCAGGTTTGCGCCCTTGCCGCCGAGCAGCCGGCGCATCTCGGCCGACCCCTCCGAGAAGTCGTAGACGTAGCGGCTCATCCGCGCGAGAGCGCGCCCTCGAGTGCGGCCCGGCGCCGCTCCTCGACCAGCTCCGCGCAGCGCGCGGCGGCCTCTTCGATCGCCAGCTTGGTGACGTCGATGACCGGACAGCCCAGCCGCTTGTGCAGGTTGGCGGTGGTCTCGAGCTCCTCGTAGATCTCGGCGAGGTCGGCGTAGCGCGCCGACGAGCCGGCGGCCAGCGCCCGCACCCGACGGCGGCGGATCTCAGCCAGACGGTCGGCGTCGATGGTCAGCCCCACGATCTTCCAGGGATCCACGGTGAACAGCGCCGGGGGCGGGTCGATGCCCTTCACGATCGGGATGTTCGCGGCCATCAGCCCCATGTAGCCGAGGTGCATCGAGGTCGGCGTCTTGGACGTGCGCGACACCCCCACCAGCACCACATCGGCCTGCTGCAGATCGTCGGCGCCGCGGCCGTCGTCGTGCTTGACGGCGAACTCGATGGCGGCGATCCGCCGGAAGTACTGGGCGTCCAGCGGCGCCTGGCGGCCGGGCACCTGCATCGCCTGCATGCCGGAGGCGGTCGTGATCGCATTCAGCGCGGGGCCGAGCACGTCCAGCGCCACCAGCCGGTGCTGCCGCGAGATCTCGACCACGGCCTCGCGCAGCCCGGGGTCGACCAGCGTGTAGAACACGGCGGCGCGGCGGCCGGTGGCCGCCTCCAGCGCACGCGCCAGCTGCTCCCGCGACTTCACCCGGGCGTGGCGGTGCAGCTCGATCTCGGAATCGCCGAACTGCGACTGGGCCGCTCGCGCCACCCGCGCCGCCGTGTCTCCGGTGGAGTCGGAGATGATGTGGATCTCGAGCGTGTCCGCCACGGCCCGGACTCTACCCCCCGGCACCGGCGCGGGTGCGATATACAAGCGGCCGTGCGCGACGTTGTCGTGATCGGCGGTGGAGTGGTCGGCTGCGCCGTGGCGTGGCGGCTGTCGAGCACCGACGCGCGCGTGACGCTGGTCGAGGCCGCTCACGACCTCTGCGAGGGTGCCTCGAAAGGCAACACCGGCATCGCCACCAGCGGCGGCGACTGTCATCCGGGAACGCTCGAGCTCGATCTCGTGCGCCAATCCAGCCCGGGCTGGGAGGCGCTGTGCGCACGTCTGGACACGCCCTTCCACCGCATCGGCACGCTGGCCGTGGCGCTGACCTCAGACGACGAGCGCCGCCTGCCCGAGCTCTTGCGCGACGCACAGGAGTGCGGCGCGGCCGCGGAGATCGTGACGGGCGACCAGGCGCGCGCGCTCGAGCCGCTGATCAGCGACGAGGCCCGCGCGGCGCTGCACTTTCCCGACGACGGCATCATCGACTCGATCCGGCTGACCATCGGGTATGCCGAGCTGGCCGCCCGCAACGGCGTCGAGGTGCTGCGCGGCGCGCCCGTGCACTCGATCGAGCGCGACGGTGACCGGATCGTCGCCGTCACCGCCGGCGACCGGCGGATCCTGACCCGGTCGGTCGTGAACGCAGCCGGGGTCGAGGCGGACACCATCTCGCGGCTCGCCGGCGGCGAGCCGTTCCGGACGTGGCCGCGGCAGGGCCAGTACTGGCTGCTCGACCGCGAGCTGGGCGGCCGTTTCCGCAAGGTGGTGGGCGGCGTGCCGACACCGGTCACCCGCGGCATCTACTGCGTGCCGACCACCAACCGGTCGCTCCTGCTGGGGCCGACGGCGGTCGACCACGAGGACCGCACCGACCGGGCGGTGGACAGCGAGACGCTCGACCACGTGTTCGACGCGGCCCAGCGGCTGGTGCCCTCGATCGGCCGCGAGCACGCGATCAAGACGTTCGCGTCCAACCGCCCGGCCTCCGACCCCACCTACCGGATCGCCGTCGACGCCGAGGTCACCAACCTGGTGCACGCGGCCGGCATCCGCTCGACAGGGGTGTCGTCATCCCCGGCCGTCGCGGAGATGGTGCGCGGTCTGCTGGAAGGGCTTGGCCTGCCGGTCGGCCGGCCGCGGCCCGACGCGCTCACCGAGCTGGAGCCGCTGCCGCGGCTGCTCGGGCACGCCAGCCCCGAGCAGCTGTTCGCCCGCGACCCGCGCTACGGCCAGGTGATCTGCGCGTGCGAGCAGGTGACGGCGGCCGAGATCGCGGCCGTGCACGGGATGGCCGTGCCTCCCACCTCGCTCGAGGGCGTCCGCAAGCGCACCCGGGCGACCGGCGGCCGCTGCCAGGGCGCCTTCTGCCTGTCCGGCGTGTCGTTCCTCCACTCGCTGCACGCCGGTCGCCGCCCGCAGCAGATCGCCGTCTCCGAACCGGAGGCGACGCTGGGCGTGGGTGGGGACGATGCCTGAGCGGCCGCCGGTCGCAATCGTCGGCGCGGGCATCACCGGCCTGGCCTGCGCGCATGCGCTGCGCGACGTCGCCCGGGTCACGGTCCTCGACCGCATCCCGGTGCCCGGCGGCGTGCACGGCTGGGAGGCCGGCGAGACCCGCGAGCTGGCGCAGGCCTGCGGTGCACGCCTGCGGCTGGGCGAGACGGCGATTCGCTGGGACGGCCGGATGCTGCTCGCGATCGGGCAGGACGGCCCACAGCACCTGGCGGCCGCCGCGCTCGTGATCGCGACCGGCACACGGCCGCTGGGCCGCGCCGAGCTGGGTATCGCCGGCGGCCGACCGGCCGGCGTCGTGGCCGCGACCGTCGCCTGCCACCTGGCCGAGAACGGCCTGCTGGTGGGGCGGCGCCCGCTGATCGTGGGCGGCGGGGACTGGGCGATGCGGGCCGCCGGCGAGCTGCGCGCGGCCGGTGCCGAGCGGGCCACCCTGGTCTGCCCCGACGGGTTGCTGCGCGGACGGCCCGCGGACGATGCCGTCCACGTGCGCGAGCACGACCGCGTCGTGTCGGTCGCGGGCTCGCCGCGAGTGCGCACGGCCACGCTCGCCTCCGGCGAGACGCTGGGATGCGACGCCGTGGTGCTGGCCCACGGGGTGGCGGCGCTGCGCAACGTGGACGGTGCCGTCTGGGCGGGCGGCCGCACGGTCTACGCGCAGCCGCTGGCCGACCCGGCCACGGTGGAGCAGGCGCGCACGGCCGGCATCGATGCGGCCGCCGCTGTACGGTCACTGATCGATCAGGAGGAGCGTCCATGAAGGTGACATCGCCAATCGGTGAGCTGCCGTTCGTCGTACACGGCGTCTCGCTGCACGACGGGCACGTGGTGGTGGAGGGCGAGCTCGGTACCTGGCGGTCGCGGATCGAGGTGGGCCCCGAGGACCTGCCGATGCTCGGTCGCGCGTTCCGCGGCCCGCTGATCGCGGCCGGCCTGGGCGTGGCCGGCATCGTCCTGCTGCGCCGCCGATGACGATCCTGATCGGCGTCGACCAGGGCACCAGCGGCACCCGCGCCGTGGCCTTCGACGAGCGGCTGCGCCCGGTCGGGGAGAGCTACCAGCCGGCCCACGTCAGCCATCCCCAACCGGGCTGGATCGAGAAGGACGCCGACGAGACGGTGGCCACGGTGGAGCGCGCACTGGCCGACCTGGCGGGGCAGCTGGGCGGCGAGGTGGCCGCCGTCGGACTCGACAACGAGGGCGAGACCGTGGTTGGCTGGGACGCCGGGACGCTGCGGCCGCTGGCGCCCGCGATCGTGTGGGGCTCCCGCCACAGCCAGCCGATCGTGGAGCGGCTGGAGGCGGCCGGCCACGGCCCGCGCATCCAGGAGCTGTCCGGGCTGCCGCTCGACCCCTACTTCTCGGCCACCAAGATCCGCTGGCTGGTCGAGAACGACGATGCGGTCGCGGCGGCCGCGGCGGACGGCCGCCTGCGTGTCGGAACGCTCGACGCCTACGTGTGCGCGCGGCTGGGTGACGGCGCCCGCACCGAGCCGTCCACCGCCGGGCGCACGCAGCTGCAGGCGCTGGCCGCGCCCGGCAGCTGGCACCCCGAGCTGCTCGAGCTGCACGGCATCGAGGCCGACTGGCTGCCGCCGATCGGGCCTTCGGCAGGGATCTTCGGCACGCTGGCTGACCTGCCGCTGCGCGCGCTGCTGGTCGACCAGACCGCCTCCCTGGCCGGCCACGGCTGCCTGCTGCCGGGGATGGCGAAGGCAACCTACGGCACCGGCATCTTCCTGCTCCAGCAGGCCGGCGCCGCGCCGCCGGCGCAGACGGGCGGCCTGATACCGGTGGTCGCCTGGGAGCTGACCGAAGGCAGGCCCAGCTACGCCCTGGACGGCGGCGTGTTCTCCGCCGGAACCGTGCTGACCTGGCTGCGTGAAGGCCTCGGCGCGTTCCAGGATCCGGCGGAGAGCGAGGCGATGGCGAACTCGGTACCGGACACCGACGGCGTCAGGTTCCTGCCGGCGCTGGCCGGCATGGGCGCTCCCTGGTGGCGCGCCGACGCGCGGGCGGTGGTCGCCGGCATCACCGCCTCCACGACCCGCGAGCACATCGTCCGTGCCGCGCTCGACGCGCTGTGCTTCCGCGTGCGCGACATCGTCGACGCGCTGCCGGTGCGGCCGGACGTGCTGCGCGTCGACGGCGGGCTGACAGCGAACGGCTACCTCGTGCAGCGGCAGGCCGACGTGCTGGACATGCCCGTCGAGGTGGCCGCGATGCCCGAGACGACCGCGCTGGGCGCCGCCGCGGCCGCGGGCGTCGGGGCGGGCCTGTTCACGCTTGACGACCTGGCGGAGCTGGCGTCGGGAGGGCGGCGGTTCCAGCCGGGTGACGTGCGCGCGGCCGGAGCCGACTACCTGGCCTGGCGGCGGTTCGCCGAGCAGGCCTCGCTCCTGTAGCCAAGTCCCACTAGCCGGGGAGCTGCTCGAAATCGCCGACCAGGCGCAGCGTCGACACCACGTCGGCCAGCAGCTTGAGGCGGTTCCCGCGCAGGACCGGATCCTCGGCCATCACCATCACCTGCTCGAAGTACTCGTTGATCGGCTCCACCATCAGCGCGGCAGCGTCCAGCGCCGAGGCGTAGTCGCGCCGCGCGGCGGCATCGGCGATCTCGATGTCTGCCGCCGTCAGCGCCGCGCACAGCGCCCGCTCCTCGTCCATCTCGAACAGCGACGTCCGCACCTCGGAGGCCGTCTGCTCTGCGGCCTTGGCCGTGATCCGTATGCAGCGTCCGTAGGCGTCGCGAACGGCCGCCAGCCAGTCGGCGCCGCGCGCGTCCCGCAGCGCCCGGCAGAGGGCGGCCAGGGGCAGCGGCCCGGTCACGCCGGACCCGCGGGCGGCCCGCATCTCGTCGACAGTCACGCCCTCCTCGGCCATCAGCGGCTCGACCCGGTCGAGCACGAAGTCGACGGCGTCGGGCACCGCCTCCAGCGGCTTGCGGCGCAGCTCGTGGCCCTGCGAGACCAGCATGTGCACCGACTCGGCCATCAGGTCGACCAGGCCCAGCTCGTAGCCGCGCTCGAGGGCGATCGCGACGATGCCGGCCGCTGCCCGGCGCAACCCGTAGGGATCGCGGCTGCCGGTGGGCTGGGCGCCCAGCGCGAACGCCACCGCCACCGTGTCGGCCTTGTCGGATACCGAGAGCAGCGCGGCCCCCTCGTCCGCCGGCAGCGCCCCGCCCGCCTCGATCGGGAGGTGGTGGTCCGCGATCGCCTCGCTCACCTCGGGCGGCTCACCGGCGTCGCGCGCGTACAGCGAACCGGCGTACCCCTGCAGGTCGGAGAACTCGGCCACCAGGCTCGATACCAGGTCGGCCTTGCACAGCTCCGCCGCCCGCGCCACGGCCTCGCGCAGCGGCGGCTCGACCTCGACCCGGTCGCACAGCTGCCGCGATATCTCGCGCACCCGCTCCGCCTTGTCGGCCAGCGAACCCGCCCCCTCCAGGAAGCTGACGCGGGGCAGCTCGGCCAGCATCGCGGCGATGCCGCGGGCCTGGTCCTTGTCGTGTGCGAAGACGGCATCCTCCAGCCGGCCGACCAGCACCTCCTCGTTTCCGGCCGCGACCACGGCGGGGTCGCCGCCATTCGCGACGAACGCGAAGCGGGCGTCGAGCCGCCCGTCACGCACGATCGGGAAGTAGCGCTGATGCGACTGCATCGCGGTGATCGGGACGCGCTCGGGCAGCTCCAGGTAGCGCTCGTCGAACCGGCCCTCGAGCACGGTCGGCCACTCCACCAGGTGGACGACCTCGTCCAGCTTGCCCATCGGGTCGATCCATCCACCGGCTGCGCTAAGTCCCTCGACGATCAGCTCCCGGCGCTCGGCCGCGTCGGCACGCACGTGCACGCCGCGCAGGTCGTCCAGATAGCTTGCCGCCGAGCCGACCCGGACATCGCCCAGCGAGCGATGGCCGCGCGACTCGCCGCCGCTGGCCACACCGGCCAGCTCCATCTCAACCACCTGGTCGTCGAGCTTGACCACCAGCCATCGGATCGGCCGCGAGAACCGTCCGCCCGGCCAGCGCATCGTCTTTGCGAACTGCAGGCCGGCCACGATGCGGTGCACGGCGTCCGGCACCAGCTCCGCCGCGGGCGCCGCCCGGCCGGTGCTGACGGCCCACACGAAACCCTCGCGCTGCTCAAGCTCGTCCACGGCCAGCCCGTGCTTGCGCGCGAACCCGGCCCTGGCCGCCTCGGGTGCGTCGGCACGCGGGCCGCGCTGCTGCGAGGCGACGGCATCTCGCTGCGGCGGGACGCTCGCGATCGCCACCAGGCGGCGTGGCCCGACGTGGATGCGGGAGTCGCGCGACTCCAGACCGGCCTCGGAGAGCGAGCGGGTCAGCAGCTCGGGCAGCTGCCGCTCGGCCTCCAGGCAGGCCGCCGCCGGCAGCTCCTCGCAGCCGATCTCGATCAGCAGGTCAGGCATCCTCGCCCTCCTGCATGGCCAGGTACGCCCGCGCGACCGCCTGTGTCAGCCGCCGCATGCGCAGGATGTACGCCTGACGGTCGGTGACGGCGATCGCCCGCCGCGAATCAAGCAGGTTGAACGCGTGCGAGCACTTCAGCACCTGGTCGTAGGCGGGCAGCGGCAGGTTCGCCTCCAGGCAGCGGCCCGCCTCGGCCTCGTGGTCGTCGAAGTGCCGCGCCAGCATCTCGGTGTCGGCCAGGTCGTAGTTGTAGGCCGAAAACTCGCGCTCGTTCTCGAGGTAGACGTCGGCCCAGGACACGCCCGGCGCCCACTCCATGTCCTGGGCCCGCCGCACCTTCTGCAGGTGCATGCCGATCCGGTCGAGGCCGTAGGTCATCTCCACCGATACCGGGTCCAGCTCGATCCCGCCGGCCTGCTGGAAGTAGGTGAACTGGGTGATCTCCATCCCGTCGATCCACACCTCCCAGCCGAGGCCCCATGCGCCCAGGCTGGGGCTCTCCCAGTTGTCCTCGACGAAGCGGATGTCGTGCTCGAGCGGGTCGATGCCGATCGCGGCCAGCGAGCGCAGGTAGACGTCCTGGCTGTCGTCGGGCGCCGGCTTCAGGATCACCTGGTACTGGTAGTGCTGCTGGAAGCGGTAGGGGTTCTCGCCGTAGCGACCGTCGTCCGGCCGGATCGAGGGCTCGACGTAGGCCGTTCGCCACGGCTTCGGGCCGAGCACCCGCAGCAGGGTGGCGGGGTTGGAGGTGCCCGCTCCCAGCTCGGTGTGGTACGGCTGCATGATCGCGCACCCCTCCGCCTCCCAGAAGGCCTGCAGCTGCGCGATCGTCTGCTGGAAGGTCGCCATCGAGGGCGCAAGCTATCAGACGCTTGATGACGGGCCGTGACCTGCCGATAACCGCTCCATGCGACGTGGTGCGTATGCCGTTCTTCCGCTTCTGATGCTGGTGTCGGCCGCCTGCGGGTCGCCCACCGGCAAGGCGCTGGACACCAAGGTGGAGGCCGCGGTGGTGGCCCAGCAGGGCGGCCGGCAGGTCGTCTCATCGGTCGACTGCAGCGGCCAGGCGCCGCCGGCCGACACGGTCGCGGGCGGGCTGGGGACGGTGGCCGCCGACCACACCTGCACCGTCAAGTTCAGCAACGGAATGCCCACCCAGGTGTGGGCCGTGAACGTGCTCGACCTGGGCGCCAGCCACCCCGTGCAGCTGCTCTACCGGACGGATCACAACGGCGACGGCCAGCCGGCCGCGACCGTCGACGTGGCGAAGGCGTTCTCGGCCGAGATGGCGCTCCTGAACGGCGGGACGGCGGCCAAGGCACACTGCAAGGCGGGCTCGCCCGCGGCACCGGCCGGTTCGACCGCGACGGCGGCGCCCGACCATGTCTGCAGCATCCGCATCCCCGGCCACGGCCGTCAGCGCTGGGCCGTGCGGATCCTGGGCAGCAACGTGCAGCTGCTGTTCCAGCTGAGTTAGGTCGGCTGAAGGGTGCGCAGGCGAAAGCCGCCGTGGTGCGCGTAGGTCTCCTCGACCACCCGCAGCGCGCCGGCCGCGGCGTCCGTCCGTAGCGCCACGGGCGCGAGCGGGCGCTCCAGCAGCCCCTCGATGGCGGTGATCGCCCCGTCCGCCAGCCGGAAGCCACCGCTTGCCACCATGCAGCCCGTGCAGACCGCGCCGCCGGCGGTCGGCGAGAACCCCGCCAGCGGGCCGGCCGACCCGCACGACGCACACGAGTCCAGGTGCGGCAGGTAGCCCGAGAGCGCCAGCAGCTTCAGCTGGAAGGCCAGCCCGAGCCCGTCGTGCTGGGGGTCGGCGGCGCGCTCGAGCGGCCCGGAAAGCAGCTCCAGGAACCGGCACAGGCCCTCGTAGGCACGTGGATTCGGCTCGGGCTCGGCGAACAGCTTCAGCACCGCCTCCGCCCCGATCTGGCCGACCGCCAGCGCGTAGCCGTCGGCCCGCACCTGCTCCTGCGAGCTGATGATGTCGGCGCCGGAGACGGTGTGCAGCTCGCCCCGGCCCTCGTGCAGGATCAGCGCCGATCGCGTCAGCGGCTCCAGGCGCGCGCCGAACCGCGAGCCGGTCTTGCGCACGCCCTTGGCGATCGCGTTCACGCGCCCCCGCTCGAGCGTGTACAGGTGCAGCACGCGGTCGGCCTCCGAGAAACGGATCGAGCGCAGCACCACGGCGTCGGTCTTGTAGCTTCGGCCCATGCCGGTTCAGTGTAGGCGCGCCATTAGCCACGGGCCTAGGTCTCGGCGATGTCGCGCACGTCGGCGTCCGGCACGGCCGCCAGCAGGTCGTCGAGCCGCACCTCGAACACGGCGTTGGGCGTCCCGGCGGCGCACCAGACAGTCTGGAACCGCCGCAGCGAGCTGTCCACAACCGTGTGCAGCGGCCGGTCGTGGCCGAGCGGCGGGATGCCGCCGATGGCGTAGCCGGTCTGCTCCTTCACGTCGCGGCCGCGGGCCATCGTCACTCCCTCGCCCACCCGCTCCAGGTCGATCCGCCGGTCGCCGGCGCAGAGACACAGCAGCAGATCGCCGCTCGCGTCCCGCAGCACCACCGACTTCACGATCTGGCCCAGCTCGCAGCCGACCGCTTCAGCCGCCTCCACCGCCGTGCGCGCGGACTCCGACAGCTCCTGCGCGCGCACGTCCAGGCCCGCCGCCTGCGCGCGCTCCTGGAACCTCAGGGCCGTGGGGTGCATCTCGGGCATAGGTAGGTGCCGCGCTGGGCAACGCGAGTCTTGACGATAACGGATCCGCAGCGCGGGCACGGCTCGCCGGCCCGGTCGAAGACGTTGAACCGCTCCTGCATCGAGCCGGGCGTCCCGTCCACCGACCTGTACGTGTCGATGCTCGCACCCTGCGCGTCGATCCCGCGCTCGAGCACGGCGATCACCGCGTCGTGCACTCGGGCCGCCCGCACAGCGCCCAGCCTGCCGCCCGGGGTCAGCGGGTGCACCCGTGCCTCCCACAGCGCCTCGTCGGCGTAGATGTTGCCCACGCCGGCCACCACCCGCTGGTCGAGCAGCAACGCCTTCACCGGAGCGGTGCGTCCGCGCAGCGCGGCCCGCAGCTGCGGCGCCGTCCAGACGCCGTCCAGCGGCTCCGGCCCGACCCGGCCGCGCCAGTACTCGTCCAGCGCTCCCGCCTCGATCAACCGCATCGTCCCGAACCGCCGCTGGTCGCTGTAGAGCAGCCAGGTGCCGTCGTCCAGCTCGAACACGGCTCGCAGGTGCGGGCGTTCCGTCAGCTCCGTGACGTGATGGAACCACCCGGTCATGCGCAGGTGGCAGACCAGCGTGCGCCCGTCGTCGAGCCCGACCGCCAGGTACTTGCCGCGCCGCCCGACGCCGGTCACGACCGCCCCCAGCAGCTCGTGGGCGACCGCCATCGGATCGACCGGCGCCGTCAGGCGGCCGTCGCGGATGTCGACGCCGACCAGCTCGCGCCCGACCAGCACCTTGACCAGCCCCCGCCGCACGGTCTCCACCTCGGGCAGCTCAGGCATCGACGTCTCCCAGCAGCAGCGGCTCCCGCTCGGCCGGCGCGTCGCCGATCTCGAAGCACGCGGCCACCGCATCCAGGTCGGCCTCGCCGCGGGCGTGCACCGTCGCCAGCGTCTCGCCCGCTTCGACGCGGTCGCCGCGCTTGCGGTGCACGAGGACGCCGACGGAGTGGTCGACCGCGTCGTCCTTGGTGGCACGGCCGGCCCCCAGCCGCATCACCTGCTCCCCGATGCCGCGGGCGTGACATCGCTGGACGACACCGGAGCGTGGCGCCGGCACCTCGACCACGAGCGGCGCCCGCGGCAGCGGGGCTTCAGGGTCGCCACCCTGCGCGGCCACCCAGCGCTGGTAGCGCTCGAACGCCGCACCCGAGTCAAGCGCACGGCGCACCACCGACTCGTCGCCCGCAAGCACCGTCGCCTGATGCAGGCACAGCTCCGTAATGTCGGCCGGGCCGTGGCCGCGCAGCGTGTCGACCGCCTCGGCCACCTCCAGGGCGTCGCCGACAGCGGTACCCAGCGGCTCGGACATGTTCGAGAGCAGCGCGCGCGTGTCGATGTCGTGGCCGCGGCCCAGCCGCACCATCAGGCCGGCCAGCTCGCGGGAGGCATCCGCATCCAGCAGCAGCGAGCCCTCCCCGATCTTGACGTCGAGCAGCAGCCGCGACGCGCCGGCCGCCACCTTCTTCGACATGATGCTGGCGGCGATCAGCGGCATGCTGGAGACGGTGGCAGTGGCGTCGCGGAGCGCGTACAGGCGGCCGTCGGCCGGGGCCAGCTCCGGCGTCTGGCCGCACACCGCCACACCCACCTGCTCCACCTGCCGGCGCATGCCCGCCAGCGACAGCGACACGCGCATGCCGGGGATCGCCTCGAGCTTGTCGAGCGTGCCGCCAGTGTGCCCCAGCCCGCGCCCGCTCATCTTGGCGACCAGCACGCCGCAGGCGGCCAGCAGCGGCGCCAGCACGAGCGTCGTCGAGTCGCCGACGCCGCCCGTCGAGTGCTTGTCGGCCACCGGCCACGGCCACGACACGCGCTGCCCCGACGCGACCATCGCGTCCAGCAACCCGCGAGTCTCGTCGTCGCTCATACCGCGCAGCACGACGGCCATCAGGAATGCGGAGAGCTGGTAGTCGGGCACCTCGGGCGCGATCACGGCCGCGATCTCCGCACTCGACAGCTCTCCGCCGTCGCGCTTGCGCGCGATCAGCTCGGCGATGCGCCCGGCCAGTCAGATCACCGGAGTCCCGGGCAGGTCGGGATCGTGGCTGCCCGTGAGATGCCGCTGCACGGTGGCGCCGATGTCGGCGAAGGTGTCGCCGTCGTGGCGCCTGCCGCTGGCCGGCCTGCCCACGATGTGGGCCAGCAGCAGGCCGTGCTCGCGTGAATGGTCGGTGGACGGGGTGGTGGGATCGCAGCCATGGTCCGAGGTCAGCACCAGCAGGTCGCCGTGTCGCAGCGCGGCCATCAGCCGCGGCAGCTCATCGTCGAACTCACGGAGGCATTCGGCGAACCCGGCCGGATCGTTGCGGTGGCCCCAGATCATGTCGGTCTCGACCAGGTTGGTGAACACCAGATCGCCGTCCTCGGAATCGCGGAGCCGCGCGATCGTGCGGGCGATGCCCTGGCCGTTGGACTCGGTCGGGCTGGAGCTGTCCACATCCTGCCCGGCGAAGATGTCGGAGATCTTGCCGACCCCGTGCACCGTCACGCCGGCCGCACGCATGCGCTGCAGGTGGTTCGGCCGCGGTGGCAGCAGCGAGAAGTCGTGGCGGCGGGGCGTGCGCACGAACGAGCCCGGCTCGCCCTCGAACGGGCGCGCGATCACCCGTCCCACGGCGAGATCTCCGGTCAGCATCTCGCGGGCGGTGCGGCAGGCCTCGTACAGCTCCTCCAGCGGCACCGTCTGCTCGTGCGCCGCCACCTGGAACACGCTGTCGGCGGACGTGTAGACGATCCAGTCGCCGGTGCGCTGCTGCTGCTCGCCCAGCCGCTCGATGATCTCGGTGCCGGAGGCGGCCACGTTCCCGATCACGCCACGGCCGGTGGCCTCGCTGAAGCGGTCGAGCAGCTCCTGCGGAAAGCCGTCGGGGAAGGTCGGAAACGGGCGCTCGGTGATGATGCCCATCATCTCCCAGTGCCCGGTGGTGGTGTCCATACCGAGGCTGCGCTCGACCAGCCGGCCCCAGACGGCCGGGGCATCCGCGCGCGGCGGGCACCCGGCCAGCGGCAGCACGTTGCCCAGCCCCAGCTGCTGCAGCGCGGGCAGGTCGAGGCCGCCGACCGCCTCGGCCACGTGTCCGAGCGTGTTCGACCCGGCCGTGCCGAACCGGTCGGCGTCGGGCAGGTCGCCGACGCCGACGGCGTCCAGCACGATCACGCAGGCTCGGGCCATCCCGGGCAATCTAGATGACTGATCGATATCTCTCGCGAGCCTGGCCGCTAGGAGCGTCAGGCTGAAGCCAGACCTTCCGCTCACGTAGCCGGATGCGAGCGACCGCCGCATCTCCCACTGCCAGTGGCCCTCGGTCTCGGACGCCAGCGAACGCAGCAGCGCTCCCGCCTCCCACCACTCCTCCGGAATCAGCGCGGGAACGCCGACCCACGCGGCCGGGAGCAGCGAGACGGCGCGGGTCGCCAGCCCCTTGCGCCGTCGTTCGGGGTCGACCGCCAGCGCGTACAGCCAGAAGTGGTCGCCGCGCCGCTTGCCGAGCAGCACGGCACGTCCGTCCAGGTGCTGTGCGGGGATGTGCGCCAGCGACTCCGTCTCCAGCTGCCAGGGCGGGTCGTTCCAGCCCCAACGCGTCAGCCTGTCGACCGCGGTCTCGGTGTCGCACTCCGCCAGCCCTCCCGAGATGCGGGCGCGGAGGCCGCGGCCCGGGCGCGCCAGCCGGTAGCCGAGCAGCCGGCGGCGCTGCTCGAAGCCGCTGCGCCGATACAGGCCGACGGCCGCGTCGTTGCCGTTCAGCACCTCCAGCGTGACGCTTCGCGCACCCGCCGCCGCCAGCGACTCGAGCGTCTGCTCGAGCACCAGCCGTCCCAGCCCCGATCGCCGGAAAGCCGGCGCCGTGCCCTCGCCCCGGATGCTGGCGCGGTCGCCGCGCAGGGCACCCAGGCAGAAGCTGGCAGGCGTGCCGTCGACGAACGCCACCCGCGACAGCGCCGGGTCGACGTCGGTCTCGGTCAGGTAGAAACCGAGCGACGAGGCGTCCAGCACGGCCGGCACCGGGTAGTCGGCGAAGGCAGCGTTGTGGAGGTCGGCCAGCCAGGCGACGTCCTGCGCCCGGAGCGTCCTGACCTCGGGGTTCAAGCCCGGGGGTGCGCCTTCTGGTACGCCTCGCGGACGTGCTCGACCGAGACGTGCGTGTAGACCTGCGTGGTCTCGATCGACGCGTGGCCGAGCATCTCCTGCACGCTTCGCAGGTCACAGCCGTTCTCGATCAGGTGCGTCGCGAACGAGTGGCGCAGCGTGTGCGGAGTCACGATCTTCTCGATACCGGCCTCGCGGGCGTGCTCGCGCACCAGCTGGAAGACGGCCTGGCGGGTGATGCCCTGGCCGCGATGGTTCAGGAACAGGATGTCGCCGCGCTGCATGCGGCCCAGGTAGGGCCGGCCGCGCTGCATGTAGATACGGATCGCCTCGATCGCGCGGCCACCCGTCGGCACCACCCGCTGCTTGGCGCCCTTGCCCATGCAGCGCACCAGCCCCTCCTCGAGGTCGATGTCGGACACCCGCAGGGACACCAGCTCGGACACCCGCAGCCCGGCTCCGTACATCAGCTCCAGCATGGCGCGGTCGCGGAGGCCGCGCGGAGACCCATCGGGACTGGTCACGATCGCCTCCGCCTCCTGCGGCGTCAGCGGCTCCGGCAGCCTGCGGCCCAGCCGCGGCAGCGGCACCGAGCGACCGGCATCGGGGCGGCCGCCCTCGCGGGCCCGGTACTTGAGAAAGGCGCGCACGGCCGCGAGCCGGCGCCGCACCGTTGCCGGTGACAGGCCGCGGTCCTGCAGCGCCAGAGCGTAGTCGTCCAGAACGCTCACCTCGATCTGATCCGGGTCGACGTGCTCGACGAAGTCGCCGAGGTCGATCAGGTCGCGCTTGTAGGCCTCGATCGTGTGCGGCGAGGCACCCCGTTCCAGCTGCAGGCTCGTCAGGAACTCCGCAAGTTTGGTGTCGTAGGTGCGCATCACGTACGGGAGTTTCGTCGCGTGGACGACTATCCCTGCGTGCAGCATACGACTCCGCGCAAACCGGAACGAGTGCGCGCACCCGCGGCCGGTCAGGCCGGAAGCGCCACCTGATCGAGCGGCGTGTACTCCATCCCCACCGCGTCGGCCACCGGCTGGTACGTGAGCTTGCCGTCGATCACGTTGACGCCCTTGGCCAGGGCCGGATCCTCGGCGATCGCACGGCTGACGCCCTTGTCGGCGATCGCCTCCACGTAGGGCAGGGTGACATTCGTGAGCGCACCCGTCGACGTGATCGGCACCGCCCCGGGCATGTTCGCGACGCAGTAGTGGAGCACGCCGTCGACCACGTAGGTCGGATCGGTGTGCGTGGTCGGCCGCGAGGTCTCGAAGCAGCCGCCCTGGTCGATCGCCACGTCCACCAGCACCGAGGCCGGCTTCATCGTGCCCAGCATCCCGCGGGTGATCAGACGCGGGGCCTTCGCGCCCGGGATCAGCACCCCGCCGATCACCAGGTCGGCCTCGGGCAGCGCCTCCTCGATAGCGTGCCGGCTGGACATCTGCAAGAGCACGGTGCGGCCCAGGCTGACGTCGAGCTCGCGCATGCGGTCGACGCTGCGCTCGAAGATGGTGACGTCGCACTGCATGCCCTGGGCGATCAGCGCCGCGTTGTACCCGACGATGCCGCCGCCCAGCACCAGCACCTTGGCCGGCAGCACGCCCGGCACGCCACCCATCAGCCGGCCACGGCCGCCGAACGGCTTCATCAGGTAGTACGCGCCGACCTGGGCGGCCAGCCGTCCGGCCACCTCGCTCATCGGTGCCAGCAGCGGCAGCCGCCGGTCGGGCGTCTCCACCGTCTCGTACGCGATCGCGGTGGCGCCGCTCTGCGACCAGGCCGCGCGTCAGCTCGGGCGCCGCCGCCAGGTGCAGGTAGGTGAACAGCACCTGGCCGGGCGACAGCTTCTGGTACTCGCCGTCCAGCGGCTCCTTCACCTTCAGCACCATCTCCGACTCGCTCCAGACCGTGTCGACATCGGCGATCGTGGCGCCGGCGGCGACGTAGTCATCGTCCGAGATGGCACTGCCCTCGCCGGCCCCGGTCTCGATCACGACCTCATGGCCGTGGGTGACCAGCTCGTGCGCGCCGGCGTTGGTCAGCGCGACCCGGTACTCGTCCTGCTTGATCTCCTTGGCTACGCCGATCTTCATGTGGTCATATCCTCTTTGGATGGCGGGGACGCGGGCGCCGGAAGATCCCACGGGTCCGGGCGGGTCAAACCCGGAGATTGTACGGCTTCATCCGCCGTTATGGGCAAGATCGATCAGCGCAGCGGTGACCGCGGTCATGCCTTCGAGGTCGGCCACGGCGATGTGCTCGGCCGATGTGTGGATCTCGGCCGCGCCGTTGCACAGGTTCAGACACGGCATGCCGGCGGCGTTGAACACGTTGGCGTCAGCGCCGCCACCCGACTCGATGAAGCCGGGCTCGTAGCCGCAGGCGGCCAGCGCGCGCACCGCCAGCGCGACCGGGCGCTCCTCACCGGAGAAGCGGTAGGTCTCGTACTCGCTGGTGACCGCCGCCTCGACCTCACACCCGGTCTCGCTGGCGGCGGCCGTGCAGGCGTCGAGGATCGCCTGCACCGTCTCGCTCAGCCGGACGGCGCTGCGGCTGCGGGCCTCCGCGCTCACCACGCACAGCGCCGGGACGATGTTGCCGGCCACGCCGCCCTCGATCAGGCCCACGTTCGTGGTGGTCTCCGGGTCGACGCGCCCGAGCGGCATTGCGGCGATCGCGCGAGACGCGGCCAGGATCGCACTGCGTCCCTGCTCGGGGGCCATGCCCGAATGCGATGGCCGACCCCGGAAGGTGAGCCGGAGCGTGCGCTGGGACGGCGCCGCCAGCACGATCTGGCCGATCGGCGCGGCGTGGTCGTAGCAGTAGCCGAACTCGGCCCGCAGCCGCGAGACGTCGAACCGCTTGGCGCCCTTCAGTCCGATCTCCTCCATCGGCGTGAACACCAGCTCCAGCCCGGCGTGCTCTCCCCCGCCCTGCACGCGGTCGCGCACGGCCGCCAGCATCGCCACCACCGCCGCCTTGTTGTCGGCGCCCAGGATCGTGTCCCGGCTGTTGGTGACCACACCATCGTTCACGACCGGCTCGATGGCATCCGTGGGCGGCACGGTATCCAGATGCGCGTTCAGGAAGATGGGCGTGCCGGGTGACGGTGGCGGGCACGCGGCACATGATGTTCCCGATCTCCGACCCGATCGCGCCGCCGGCCTCATCCTCGTCGGTCTCGAGGCCGAGCTGGTGCAGGAAGCCGTGGACGCGGTCGGCGACCTCCCGCTCGTGGCCCGGCGGGCTGCTGATGGCGGCCAGCTCCAGGAACATGTCGAGGACGGAGTCGGTCGCGTTCACGGCGAGATGGTTGATTCCACGGGATTCGTGGATGCTTGGCGCAGGATGGGGCGCGCCGGACGACGGGAGCGTCCGCAGGGCAGGCTGGATGATGTCCTGGCCAAGGACGATCGTGGCGTCCAGCGTGTCCCAGACCTAGGCGCAAGCCATGGCTTGCGCCGGTCGGGAGCGATCTGCGATGACGCAGATCGAGGACGGCGAGCCGCGAAGCTCGTGGAATCAACCATCCAAGTACAGGGTTCGGTACTTCGCCCACAGGTACCGCATGAACGGAGCGTGGTCGAGCCCGGAGCCGGTCACGCGCCGGATCAGATCCTCGCCCTGATCGATGGCGCCCTCACGGTGCACGTGCTCGCGCATCCAGCCCAGGACGTGCTGGAACTCACCGTCCCGGATGTGCTCCTCGGCCGCGGGATCGTCCTTGCAGTAGGCGTCCCAGAGCAGGGCCGAGTAGAGGTTGCCCAGCGTGTAGGTCGGGAAGTAGCCGAACGATCCGTGCGACCAGTGGATGTCCTGCATGACGCCCAGCACGTCGTTTGAGGGGCGCAGCCCCAGCGTGCGCTCGTAGGCATCGCCCCACGCTCCCGGCAGCTCCGCCACCTCGAGCTGGTCGCGCATCAGCGCCAGCTCCAGCTCGAAGCGGATCAGGATGTGCAGGTTGTAGGTGACCTCGTCAGCTTCGACCCGGATCAGCGACGGCTGCACGCGGTTGCAGGCCACATACAGCTGTTCGGCGGTGACGTCCGCCGCCACGTCGGGGAAGATCTCGCGCATGACCGGGGCATAGTGATCCCAGAACGGCCGGCTGCGCCCGACGATGTTCTCCCACAGCCGCGACTGGGACTCGTGCAGGCCCAGCGACGGCGCCGCCGCCAGCGGCGTGTCCTCGTACCGCGGCTCGAAGCCCTGCTCGTACAGGCCGTGGCCGGCCTCGTGCGCGGTCGAGTAGATCCCGCTCAGCGGATGGCGCTCGTCGATGCGCGTCGTCAGCCGGATGTCGCCCAGCGCCATGGTCTGGGTGAACGGGTGTGCGGAGCGGTCCTGACGTCCGGCGGTGAGGTCGAACCCGAGGTCGCCCAGCAGCCGCATGGTCAGATCCCACTGCGGCGCGTCCGGGAACAGCCGCTGCTCGAACGGCGCCGTCTCCAGCTGCGGCGCCGCCACGATCGCGGCCAGCAGCTCGCCCAGCTCCGCGCGCAACGAGGCCAGCAGCGGCTCCAGCCGCGCGACCCGCATGCCCGGCTCGAACTGGTCGAGCAGCGCGTCGTAGCGCTCCCCGTCGAAGCCGACCAGGTCGGCCTCATCCCGCTTGGCGGCGATGATCTCCTCGAGCGCGGGCTCGTAGAGGGCGAAGTCACCCTCCTCCCGCGCCACCCGCCAGGCCACCGCGCCCCGCCCTTCGGCCAGCGCCAGCCGGCGCACGAACTCCGGCGGCAGCTTCACCGCCCGGTCGCGGTCGCGCCGCAGCAGCCGCACCATCTCCTGCCGCGGCCGGTCGAGCTCCTCCTCGCCGGCCCGGTCGAGCAGCTCGCCCAGCCGCGCGTTCACCAGCATCTCGTGCCGGATCACCCGCATCGTCGCCATCTGGCGGGCGCGGGCGCCGCTGCCGCGCAGCGGCATGTAGGTCTCCTGGTCCCAGCCCAGCAGCGCGTTGACGTTGCTGAGGTCGGCGAACTCGCGCATGCGCGTGGTCAGCTCCGACCACGTGTCGTTGACCGTCGTCATCCCCGGATCGTCCGCTGGCGACCCGCTCACGCGGGCACGTTCTCCACGGCCGGTACGACGCCCAGACGGCGGGCGACGGCTGCGCCGACGAAGTCGCGGAACAGCGGCTGCGGCCGGTTGGGGCGCGACTTGAACTCGGGGTGGTACTGGCTGGCCACGAACCACGGGTGGTCGGGCAGCTCGATCACCTCGACCAGGCGCTCGTCCTGGTAGGTGCCGGAGACCAGCAGGCCCCCGGCCACCAGCTTGGAGCGGTACTGGTTGTTGACCTCGTAGCGATGACGGTGGCGCTCCTGCACCACCCGTTCGCCGTAGGCGGCGTGTGCGCGGCTGCCCTCGACCAGGGTCACAGAGTCGGCGCCCAGGCGCATGGTGCCGCCCATGTCCTCGACCTCCTTCTGCTCAGGCAAAAGGTCGATCACCGGGTACGGCGTCTCCGGATCGAACTCGCTCGAGTTGGCCCCGTCCAGGCCGGCCACGTGGCGCGCGAACTCGACCACGGCCACCTGCATCCCCAGGCAGACGCCCAGGTAGGGCACCTCGTTCTCACGGGCGAAGCGCGCCGCGGCGATCTTGCCCTCGATTCCGCGGATGCCGAAGCCGCCGGGGATCAGCACGCCGTCGGCCTCCGCCAGCTTGCCCTCCGCCTCCTGCTTGGACAGCGTCTCGGCGTCGACCCAGATCAGCTCGAGGCCGGTGCCGTGGTGGATGGCCGAGTGGTTGAGCGCCTCCACCACCGACAGGTAGGCGTCCTGCAGCTGCACGTACTTGCCGACGATGGCGATGCGGACGCTGCCCTCGACGGCGTGAACGCGATCGACCACCGCCGCCCACTCGCGCATGTCGGCCGGGCCCGTGACCAGGCCGAGACGGTCGCAGGCCAGCCGGTCGAGGCCCTGCTCCTGCATCATCAGCGGGATCTCGTAGATGCTCTCGGCGTCGGACGCGGAGATCACCGCCTCGGCCGGGACGTCGGCGAACAGCGCGATCTTCTCCCTGATCTCGGTGCCCAGCGGGTGCTTCGACCGGCACACGATCACGTCCGGCGAGATACCGATCCGGCGCAGCTCCTGCACGGAGTGCTGCGTGGGCTTGGTCTTCAGCTCCCCGGCCACCTCGATGTAGGGCACGAGCGTGCAGTGGATGTACATCGCGTTGTCGCGTCCGACCTGGTTGCGGAACTGGCGGATCGCCTCCAGGAACGGCAGGCTCTCGATGTCGCCCACCGTGCCGCCGATCTCGGTGATGACGACATCCACCTCGTCGGACTGCGCGACCCGCTGGATGCGGCGCTTGATCTCGTCGGTGACGTGCGGGATCACCTGCACGGTCGAGCCCAGGTACTCGCCCTTGCGCTCCTTGCGGATGATCGCGTTGTAGATGGAGCCGGTCGTGTGGTTCGAGTTGCGCGACAGGAACTCGTCGACGAACCGCTCGTAGTGGCCCAGGTCGAGATCGGTCTCGGCGCCGTCCTCGGTGACGAACACCTCGCCGTGCTGGAACGGGCTCATGGTGCCCGGGTCGACGTTGATGTACGGGTCGAACTTCTGCAGCGAGACCTTGAGGCCGCGCGACTTCAGCAACCGGCCCAGTGAGGCCGCGGTGATGCCCTTCCCCAACGACGAGACGACCCCGCCGGTCACGAACACGTACTTGACCTGCTTGCTCACCTGGTGTCCACCTTTCCGAGAGTGACCGGTCCCGGGAAGGCATCATACGCGAGCCCCACGACGGCGGCTCGGGCGGCGGTCAGCCCAGCATCGAGGCGGCGTGCCGCAGGGCGGTCTCGTCGCCCTCGAGGCCGCCCAGCATGCGCGCGACCTCCTCGACGATCGCGTCGCCCTCGAGCCGGGCGACGACCGTCACAGCCGGATCACCCTGAGCCTTCTCGACCCGAAAGTGCGTGTCCGCAGCCCCGGCGATCTGAGGCAGGTGGGTGATGCACAGCAGCTGCGCGCCGGCCGACAGGCGCTTCAGCTTCTCGGCCACCGCGTGCGCGGTGCGGCCGCCCACGCCGGCGTCGACCTCGTCCAGGAGCAGCGTGGCCGCGCCGCCCGCCGTACGTGCCACCACCCGCACCGCCAGGGCGATCCGCGACAGCTCGCCTCCCGAGGCAACGCTCGCGATCGGGCCCGGCGGCAGGCCGGCGTTGGCGGCAAGGAGCAGCGTCACCCGGTCGGCCCCGCGCGCGCCCATCTCGGCCGGCTCGATCTGTACCTGCAGCCGAGCGCCGTCCATGCCGAGGTCGGCCAGCTCCGTCTCGACCGCCTGCGAGAACGGCTTCGCAGCCTTGCTGCGGGCCGCGTGCAGGCGGGCGGCCGCGCGCTCCGACGACGCCGTCGCCTCGGCCAGGGCGGCCTCCAGCTCGGCCAGCCGGCGTCCTCCGGTATCGATCAGGTCGAGCGCCGCCTGCGCCTCCGCGCAGCGTGCCGGCAGGTCGGCGGCGGGCGTGCCGAAGCGGTGCTCGAGCTCCGAGAACAGGAGCAGCCGCTGCTCGACGTGCTCGAGCCGGCCGGGCTCCGCCTCGAGGCCGTCCAGCTGGGCGCGCAGCTCGATCGCCGCCTCCTGCATGCGCAGGGAGGAGTCGCGCAGCTCGGCCGCCACGGGCGCCAGTTCCGGCTGGTAGCGCTCGGCGTCGCCGAGCAGCTCGGCTGCGCGAGCGGCCATGCTGAGAGCGCCGTCGCCCTCCTCGGGATTGACCAGCACGGCCGCGCCGGCGATGGCCGCCACCAGCTCGTCCAGATGCCGCAGCCGCTCGCGCTCCTGGGCCAGGGCGACCGGCTCGCCGGCATCGATGGCGGCCTCACCGACACGGCCGACCAGCTCCTCGAGCTCGCCGCGCCGGCGCTCGGCGTCGGCGGCCGCCTCATGGGCCTGCGCCAGCTGCTCGCGGGCCGTGCGCAGCTCGCGCCAGGCGGCGGCCATGGCCGAGCGCAGCTTGTCGTTGCCGGCGGCCGCGTCGAGCAGGTCGAGCTGCGTGGCAGGCCGGGCCAGGCGCCGCGCCTCGTGCTGGGAGGACACCTCGAGCAGCAGCTCGCCCAGCTGCTCGAGGTCGTCGCGGGCGCAGCTCCGCCCCCACACCAGCGCCCGGCTGCGGCCGCTGGCGGCGATCCGACGCGCCACCACGAGCGTCGTCTCGCCCTCCGGGCGCAGCGCCGCCACCGCCTCGGGAGCAAGCTGCTCGAAGAACTCGTCGGGGACCGCGAACTCCGCCTCCACGTAGGTCTCCGCTCCGTGTGGGCCGACCATGCCGGCGGCCGGTGCGGCACCGGCCAGCAATCCGATCGCCTGCGCGAGCATCGTCTTTCCGGCGCCGGTCTCGCCGGTGAAGACGTTCAGGCCCGCCCCCAGCTCCAGCTCGGCGTGGTCGATCAGGGCCAGGTTGTCGATCTGCAGGCGCAGCAGCGTCACGCCGTGAACGTCTCCCGGTAGCGGCTGAAGAACGAGGTGCCGGCCAGCCGCGCCAGCCGCGCGCGCTGCTCACCCATGCCCACCGTCATGCACCCGCCGGGCGGCACGTCACCCATCGTGTGGCCGTCCTGCACCACCTTCAGGGAGACGTCGTCGGAGCGGTTGTGCACCTGCACGCGATGCTCCGGGCCCAGCACCATCGAGCGGGCGTGCAGCGAGTGCGGCGAGGCGAAGGAGAGCACAAAGGCATCGGCCCCCCACGCCAGCACCGGGCCGCCGGCGGAGAGGTTATACGCGGTCGAGCCGGTCGGCGTGGCCAGGATCGCCCCGTCGCAGCCGACCTCGCCCAGCGATGTGCCGTCGACGTCCCACTCGAGGATCACCATCCGGCCAAGGATGCCGCTGGTGAGCACGATGTCGTTGATAGCCACCAGGTCGTGCCGGCCGTCGTGGCCGCGCAGTGTGGGTAGATCGAGCACCTCGTAAGAGCCGCTGAAGGCCCGCTCGATGCCGGCCTCCAGCTGGTCGGCGTCGACGCTCGTGAGGAATCCGACCCGGCCGAAGTTGACGCCCAGGCAGGGCACCTCGCTGCCGAGGTAGCGGTGCAGCGCGCGCAGGGTGGTGCCGTCACCGCCCAGCACCACGGCCAGGTCGGCGTTCGTGTCATCGACCAGCTCCACCCCGCAGCGTTCGGCGACCGCGCGCAGCCGGTCGGCAGCGTCGCCGATCCGCTCGATGCGACCGTGCGTGACCACGGCCGCCCGCGTCACCGGCCCGCTAGCCGGGGTTGTGAACAGCCTCTCGGATCTCTGCGTCGACATCGACCTCGCGCTCCTGGCTCACCGGATGGCCGGGCGAGGCGAGGTACAGGAGGTACTCGCGGTTGCCCGCCGGCCCCGGGTGGGAAGAATCGCACACGCCCAGGATGGCGGCACCCGATCCGGTCACGAACGCGCAAAGATCGTGCAACACCTGCCCGCGCACCGCCGGGTCGCGCACCACTCCCTGCCTCACCAGCTCCCGCCCGGCTTCGAACTGCGGCTTCACCAGCACGATCGCGCGCCAGGCCGGAGCGGCTGCCGCAACGACGGGCGGCAGCACCAGCCGCAGCGAGATGAAGGACACGTCGGCCGTCATGAACCCCGGCCGGTAGGGCAGGTCGGCCGGCGTCAGCGCGCGCGCGTTCATGCGCTCGATCACGTGCACGGACGAGTTCGAGCGCAGCCGCTCGTGCAGCTGGCCGCGGCCCACGTCGAGCGCGATCACCTCGGCCGCGCCGTGCTGCAGCAGGCAGTCCGTGAAGCCGCCGGTGGAGGCGCCCACGTCCAGGCAGCGCTCGCCGGTGACATCCACATGCCAGCGGCGCAGGCCGGTCTCGAGCTTGTCGCCGCCGCGGGAGACGTAGCGCGGCCGCTCGCTGACGGCGATGTCAGCGTCGCCCGCGACGGCGGTGCCGGCCTTGTCCACCACCGCCCCGCCGACGGTCACGCGCCCCGCCATGACAAGCGCCTGTGCGCGGCTGCGGTTCTCGGCCAGCCCGCGCTCGACCAGCTCGGCGTCCAGGCGGCGGCGCGACGTCATGGCGGCAGGATAGAAGCGTCCTGGAGGCGGCGAATGATCGGCGTCTTTGCCTCCGTGTAGGCGAGAACGTCGTCATGCTCGGCGGCCAGGCGCAGCTTCTCCTCCTGGTAGGCAGACCGGGCGGCCGCATCCCGCCGCAGCAGGTCGCGGAAGGCGAGGTGGCGCCGGGCCCAGTCGCCGCCCGCAGCGCAGACGTGGACGTGATATGGCCGGCGGTCGAAGAACTCGTGGTCGTCGTCGTCCGGGTGGTGCGCGTAGCCGAGCGCCAGCAGCGGGTCGCGGTACGCGTCCCAGGGCCGCATCCGGCGCACCGCCACCTGGATGTCGATCCACGGCTTGGCCGCAAGCCCCGGCACCGCCGTCGAGCCGAAGTGGTCGATGCGCACCGCAACCTCGCCCAACGCCGCGGCCAGGCGATCGCGCTCGGCCGCAAACATCCCCGGCCAGGCGGCGTCGTAGGGCACGACCCGGATCACGCGCTGCGGCGGGCGATCAGCTCTGTCAGCTCCGCCAGCTGCGAGCTGTCACCGTCGATCGCAGCCAGCAGCGCGATGACGCGCTCGTGCGATTCGTGCGCAAGCTCGCGGGCCCGGTCCCGGCCGAGCAGCGTGACGTAGCTGGGCTCGCCGTCCGTGCCGTCGTCGAGCACGTCGTCGACGATCTGGAACAGCAGGCCCAGCTCGGCGGCGAACCTGCGGTACGGGCCCTGATCTGATGGCGGGAGCCCGGCCACCCACAGGCCGCAGGCCACCGACGCCTCGATCAGCGCGCCCGTCTTGAGCCGGTGCAGCCGCGCCAGGTCGTCCTCCGTCGGCGCGGCCGCGGTCACGTCCAGGTACTGCCCATCGATCATCGCCGCCACCCCGCCCGAAAGCTCCGCCAGCACCGCCAGCTTCACGTCGGCCGGCTCCGCCAGGTGCCTGATGACATGGCCGTAGGCAGCGTTCAGCAGCGCGTCGCCTGCCAGCACCGCCACCGCCTCGCCGTAGCGAACGTGGCTGGCCGGCCGGCCCCGCCGCAGGTCGTCGTCGTCGAGCGCCGGCAGGTCGTCGTGGACGAGCGAGAAGGCGTGGATCATCTCCAGCGCGGCGGCGGCCGGCAGCGCCCGCTCCGGATCGCCGCCCGCGGCATGGGTGGCGGCCAGGCACAGCCGCGGACGCACGCGCTTTCCGGGCGAGAGCAGCGAGTAGCGGACAGCGTCGTCCATGCCGTCGAGTTCGGACTGGGCGGCCAGGCCCTCCAGGTACGCCTCGATCAGGGCGCGGGCTCCGTCGTCTCGAGCCCCTCGGCACGGCGCTCGATCTCGTCCAGCGCCTGCTGAGCGAGCTGCGTGATCTGCTCGAGCAGATCGGCCGTCTGGGCGGGGTCCAGCTGCTCGCCGTCCAGCCGCCCGCGCAGCTGCTCGATCTGGGTCGCCAACTCTGCCAGCACGTCGTCGCTCAGGTTCCCACTCCCTCGGTGCGCGCGATCCGGCCCAGGATACCGTTCACGAGGGTCGCCGCCTCGGGCGAGGCGTAGCGCTTGGCCAGCGTCACGGCCTCGTCGATCGCGACCGCCGCCGGCACATCCCCCTCGCTCATCTCCCACACCGCCAGGCGCAGGATGTTCCGCTCCAGCACCGCCATCCGCTCGCTCGTCCAACCCTGCGCGGCCTCGTCGATGGCATGGTCGAGGCGCTCGCGAGATGCCCAGACGCCCTCCGCACGCACACGGGTGAAATCGCTGACGGGCTCACCGGTGTCGCGCTGGTAGGACTCGTAGAGCGCCTCGAACGGCTCGTCCATCAGGTCGCGCTGGTAGAGCAGGAACGCCGCCGCCTTGCGCTCGCCGCGCCGGCTCATCGCTCCACGCCCGTCACGGTGACGTCCACCGAGCGCACGGGCAGCCCGGTCATGCCGATCACGGCGGCGGCCACCTGCTCGCGCACGTCGGCGGCGGCCCGCCGCAGCGGCACGCCGTAGGAGGCGGCCACGTCCACGTCGAAGGCGACGCCGCGGTTGTCCAGCTCCCAGCTGACCGCCCCGCGCCGGCCCGGCAGCACGCGCGACACGCGGCCGGGCTGATCGAGGCGCACACCCTCCACCCGCCCGACGGCGCCGCGGACGATCGAGACGAGCGCCTCGTCGGAGATGGTCGCGTTCGCCAGCTGCACGCTCATGCCACCTGCTCCGCCAGCGACGGCAGCGCGCCACGTGCATCGTCGAGGTAGGCGGTCGTGTAACGACCGGAGCCGAAGCGGGGCTCGTCCAGGATCTCCAGAAACAGCTCGCGGGTGGTGGCCACGCCCTCGATCTCGAGCTCGCCCAGCGCACGGCGGGCTCTCGCCATGGCCTGCTCGCGATCGCCGCCGTGGACGATCACCTTGGCCAGCAGCGAGTCGTAGAACGGCGGCACCCGGTAGCCCTCGTAGGCATGGGTGTCGACGCGCACGCCGGCGCCCAGCGGCGGCCGGAAGCGGCTGACCGTGCCGGCCGCCGGCATGAACCCGCGGCGGGGGTCCTCGCAGTTGATGCGAAACTCGATGGCGTGGCCGACCAGCGGCGCCAGGCCGGTGGCCGGCAGGCGCTCCCCGCCGGCGATCCGCAGCTGCCAGACGGCGATATCGATGCCGGTGAGCAGCTCCGACACGGGGTGCTCGACCTGCAGGCGGGTGTTCATCTCGATGAACGAGAACCCGCCGTCGCGATCGACCAGGAACTCGACGGTGCCGGCGTTGACGTAGTCGCACGCCTTGCAGGCACGGCCCGCCGCCTCGGCCATGGCCGCACGGGTGGATTCGTCCAGCGCCGGGCTGGGCCCCTCCTCGATCAGCTTCTGGTGCCTGCGCTGCACCGAGCAGTCCCGCTCGCCCAGCACCAGCACGCCGCCCTCGCGGTCGGCCAGCACCTGCATCTCGACGTGGCGGGGCTCGACGATCGCCTTCTCGAGGTACATGCCGCCGTCCCCGAATGCGCTCTCGGCCTCGGCCGACGCCATCCGGTAGGCCTCCTCGACCTGATCCGGCCCGCCGACGACGCGCATGCCGCGGCCACCGCCGCCGGCAGAGGCCTTCAGCAGCACCGGGTATCCGACCTGGCCGGCCAGCTGGGCCGCCTCAGCGGCGCCCGACAGCCGCTCCCGGCTGCCCGGCACCAGCGGCACGCCGGCGCCGCTCATGGTCTGCTTGGCGCGGCTCTTGTCGCCCATCAGCTCGATCGCCTCGGCCGGCGGGCCTACGAACACCAGGTCGTTGTCCTCGCATGCGCGCACGAAACCGGCGTTCTCGGCCAGAAAACCCCAGCCGGGATGGACGGCATCGCAGCCGGTGGTCTCGGCGGCCGCGATCAGGTTCGGCACCCGCAGGTAGCTGTCGGCCGGCGCGTGCGGCCCGATGCAGACAGCGCGGTCGGCCAGGTCCACCCACAGCCCGTCGCTGTCGGCCGTCGAGTACACGGCCACCGCCTCCGCGCCGAGGTCGTGGCAGGCCCGCACCAGGCGCACCGCCGCCTCCCCGCGGTTCGCGATCAGGACGCGGCGCAGCATGAGATTTACGCTAATTCCAGCTCGAACAACGGCTGGCCGTACTCGACCGGCTCAGCGTTGCCGACCAGCACCGCACGGATCACGCCGGCGTGCTCGGACTTGAGCTCGTTGAACAGCTTCATCGCCTCCAGCACGCACAGCACCTGATCGACCGCGACGGTATCGCCCTCGCTGACGAACGGCTCGGCGGTCGGCGAGGGCGAGCGGTAGAACGTGCCGACCATCGGCGACGGCACCGTGACCGTCTGCGACACGCTGGGAGCGGACTCCGCAGCGCCGTTGTCAGCTGGGGCGACGGCGGGGGCGGTCGCGACCGGAGCGAGCGGCCGATCGTCCTGGCGGCGGACCGTGATCCGCACGCCCGCGTCCTCAACGGTGAGCTCACCCACGTCGGAGCCCTCGACCATCTCGATCAGCTCCCGGATGCGCTCCGACTGGCTGCGCTCGAGGCCGTCGCGCTCCGCATCCTCACGGTCGCCGCGGCCGCGCAGCGTCGCCAGCAGCCGGCTGGCATCGTCGCCGAACAACGCCACCAGCAGCAGGTCCTCCTCGCTGGCGGCCAGCCCTTCGGCCCGCATCTGGTCGAGGTCAGGGGACGGATCGACGGCCGCAAAGGGGTCGGCGTGGACTGCCGCCGCGCGGCGCGATCTCCTGGGGCGGATTGCCGTAGATGCCCGACAGGTAGTCGCGCATGTCGGGCGACACCTCGTCCCAGCGTCGGGCCGACAGCACGTGCCGCACGGCCTGGCCGGCCAGGATGCCGCCCACCGGCTGGGCCAGCGGCGGCACCCCGCAGTCGAGCCGCACCTGCTTGAACTCCTCCAGCACCTCGTCCAGGCGGTCGGCGGCACCCAGCATCCGCAGCCGCGCGTCCAGCTCGGAGACCAGCCCCACGGGCAGCCGGTTGAAGGCGGTGCGCAGTGTGATGCGGGGCGGGATCGGAAGGGCCGGCATCTGCGACGTGACGTGCTCGTCGATGAATCGCGACGCCTCCCAGACGCGGTCGGCATCGACGCCGTGCTCGAGCCCGAGCCCGGTGAGCGCGTCGCACAGCACCTCGCCCGCCACCCGGTGCAGCGTGTAGGCGACCGGGAGCACGGCCGTGGCGATCGGCTCGGCACCGTGACGGGCGGCCTCGATTGCCATCGCCAGCGCGTTTCCGCCGGTGCCCTGGCAGTAGAGGCCGACCGGCAGGCCGGAGGCCTGCCGGAGCTCGTTGATGACGCGGTCGCACGTGCCCGGATCGAGCGCGCCGGCCGGGTCGTGCACCAGCACGTGGTCAGCGCCCAGCTCGGCCAGCCGTCGCGCCTTGTCGACCACGCGGGGCAGGTTCGGCATGAAGCCGGAGAAGGCCAGTCCGGCATACAGACGGCCGCCCGCCTCGCGCACGGCCGCCGCGGCCGACTCGAGGTTCTCCACGTCGTTCAGGGGATCGTGCAGCCGGAAGATCTCGATGCCGCTCTCGGCCGCGCAGAGGATGAAGCGGCGCACCAGATCGTCGGACAGCGGCCGCGAGCCGACCAGGAACCGCCCGCGCAGCGCCATCTGCAGCGGCGTCGTGCGGCAGCGCGCCTTGACGCCGCGAATCCGCTCCCATGGGCTCTCGGTTCCCTTCTGGACGGCGGCGTCGAAGCAGCCGCCGCCGCTCACCTCGAGCGCGGCGAAGCCAGCCTGGTCGAGGATCTCGGCCACCTCCAGCACACGCGCGGTCGAGATGGTGCCGACCAGCGGTTGCTGGGAGAGCAGGCGGATCGTGGTGTCGACGATGCGGGTCACGCGCGTGAGATGTACCGCGCCTCGCGCGTGTCCACCCGGATCACGTCACCGACGTTGACGAACAGGGGTACCGCGACGACCGCGCCGGTCTCGAGCGTGGCCGGCTTGGTCACGTTGGAGACGGTGTCGCCCTTGACGCCCGGCTCGGTGTCGACCACCTTCAGCTCCACCGCCGCCGGGAGCTGGAGCGAGGTCGGCTTGCCGTCGACCGTGAGCAGCTGCACGGTGTCGTTCTCGCGCATGTACTGGAGCTCCTCGCGCATGGTGTCGGCCGGGAACGCGAGCTGGTCGAAGGTCTCGGAGTTCATCAGGTGCACGTCGCTGCCGTCGTTGTAGAGGTAGGTGACGTTGACCACCTCGGTGTGGATCCGCGGCATCTTCTCGCCGGCCCGGAAGGTCTTGTCCACGACGCCGCCCGACTCGAGCGCCTTCAGCTTGGTGCGGACGAACGCGCCGCCCTTGCCGGGCTTGACGTGCTGGAAGTCGACGATGCGGTAGACGGTGCCGTCGACCTCGACGTGCATGCCGTTCTTGAACTGGTTGGTGGAGATGGTTTCAGCCATGTTGGTGAGGCCGTCAGCCGGCCGTGATCAACTCCTTAGGGTAGCCGGTGAGGCGCTCGCAGCCGTCCGCGGTCACCACCACGAGATCCTCGATGCGCACCCCGCCGATGCCCGGCAGGTAGACGCCCGGCTCCACTGTGACGACCATCCCGTGCTCGAGGGTTGCGGGGTAGGTGACGGAGATGCGCGGATCCTCGTGGATCTGGAGACCGACGCCGTGACCGGTGCCGTGCTGGAAGTGCTCGCCGTGGCCGGCCTCGGTGATGATGCCGCGCACGACCGCGTCGGCGTCCTTGCCGGTGACGCCGGGCCGCACCGCGTCGAGCCCGGCCAGCTGCGCCCGCAGCACCAGCTCGTAGACCTCGCCCAGCTGGTCGGGGACGGGGCCGGTGGCGAACGTGCGCGTGCAGTCGGAGTGATAGCCGTCGAGCACGGCGCCGATGTCGATGGTGACCATGCTGCCGGGGGCGATCGCCTCGCGCCGCGGCTCGGCGTGCGGCAGCGCGCCGGCAGCGCCGGAGGCCACGATCGAGTCGAAGGCGATGCCGTCGCCGCCGTGCTCGCGCACCAGCTCCTGGACGCGCCAGGCCACGTCGAACTCCGTGCGCCCGGCCAGGCCCTCGCCCGCCAGCTGCGCGTAGACCGGCTCGAGGATGGCCGCGGCGCGGCGGATGGCCTCTATCTCCTGATCGTCCTTGACGATCCGAAGGCCCTCGACTGCGCCGGTCACACCCACCAGATCGACCTCGCCGGCTGCCTCCGCCAGCAGCGCGTGAGCGGCAAAGGACAGGTGCACCGACTCGAAGCCGACCCTCGCGGCTCCGGGTGCGAGCTCGGCCCAGCGGGTGGAGACGAAGCGGATCAGGTCCTGGTTGGCCTGACGCACGTCGATGAACTCGCGCAGCGGCGCAACCCGCTCCAGATAGCGGAAGTCGGTCAGAAAGACCGAGCCGGCGGGCGTTGCCACCACGGCGCCGTTGCTGCCGGTGTACCCGGTCAGGTAGCGGACGTTCGTGAGATCCGTGATCAGGAGGGCATCGACCTCCTGGCCGGCCAGGCCGGCAGCCAGCCGTTCGACGCGCGCGCGATAGTTCATGAGGCGTTCTCCGCGAGGTAGGTGAAGGCGTCCCGGTAGCCCTCGGCGCCGCGCCCGCTGATGCGGTGCGAGACCACGTCCGCGATCACCGTGTGGCGCCGCCACTGCTCGCGGCGCTCGATGTCGGAGAGGTGCACCTCGACGATCGGGCCCGTGAAGATCTCGAGCGCATCGCGGATGGCGTAGCTGTAGTGGCTCCATGCGCCGGGGTTGACGACGAGGGCGTCGGTGCCCGAACAGGCCTCGTGAATCATGTCCACATACACGCCCTCGCTGTTGGTCTGAGAGCAGCGGGCGGACATGTCCAGCTCGTGGGCCCACTCCTGGATCCGGGTCTCCAGCTGTCGCAGCGTCATGTCGCCGTACTGCTCAGGGTCACGACGACCGAGCATGTTCAGGTTTACGCCGTTCAGGACCGTGACCTGCATGGCCGCGAAGGGTACTGGAAGGCCGCGGCACCATGTCTCGCGCGCGCGGCGCACGGCGGGGGGTGATTCGTGGCAGGTCCGGCACGGCTCGTGACTGACAGCTGACGGAGACCGCGTGCAGTCTGGGCGCCAACCCCTGACGAAAGGACATCGAATGCGATTCCGCACCCTGCTGGCCGTGATGGCCGCAGCCATCGCCGTGGCGGCCGGCTCCGCTCATGCCACGGCCGCCGAGACCAGCGTCTACAAGGTCTGGTTCCAGCGCAGCGGGAAGCTGTGGCTGGTGAAGCGCCAGCAGCCGCTGACGGCCGCGCCGGCGCGCGCCGCCATGCAGGCGCTGCTGGCCGGGCCGAACCTGGCCGAGTCAGACGCGGGCGTCGGCTCGCAGGTGCCGGCATCGGCCGACCTGCTCGGCCTCTCGGTCGCCAACGGCACGGCCACCGTCGATCTCAGCAGCGGGTTCGCGGCCTCGGGCACGACCGCCCAGGTGCGCATGCGGCTGGCGCAGCTGACCTGGACGCTGGGGCAGTTCCCAACCATCGACCGGGTCGCTCTGCAGGTGAACGGACGGGCCGTGTCCAGCCTGGCCGGGGTGAAGCTGCCGCGGCCGATGACTCAGGACAGCTTCGCCGGCCTGCTGCCGCCGATCACCGTCTGGAACCCGGCGATCGGCACGGCCCTCTCGGGCAGCGTGCGGGTCAGCGGCAACGCGACGGTGTTCGAGGGCAGCCTGCACATCCGCATCCTCAACCACAACGGCACCGCCATCGCGCGCGCAAACACCACCGCGAGCTGCGGCACCGGCTGCCGTGGCGGATACACGGTGCTGGTGCCGTTCTCTGTCGGCGCCGACCAGCTGGGAACGATCGTCGTCACGGATGACGACACCGACGGCAACGGCAAGCCGCAGCATCAGGTGCGGGTGCCGGTCGTGCTGCTCTCGTAGACGAGCGCAGTGCACGGGTGCTGGCGGGTGATGGTTGATCATCAACCGCTCAGCCCGCCAGCGCCCGCCCGATCGCGAGGTCGATCAGCTCGTCGTCGACGTCCACACCCCAGACCGGCTTCCCGACCTGCTCCAGCAGCACGAACCGGACGCGGCCCTCGACCGACTTCTTGTCGCGGCGAAGCGCCTCCCGCACTGCGGCCGCATCGACGCCCGCAAAGCCGGTTGGCAGCTCGTGCATCCGCAGCAGCTCCCTCACGTCGGCCTCCAGCGAGGGGTCGAGGCCGGCGACCTTTCCCGACAGCCACAGCGCCGGCAGCAGCCCGACGGCCACCGCCTCGCCGTGGGCGATGCCGGTGAACCCGGCCGCGGCCTCGATCGCGTGGCCGATCGAGTGGCCCAGGTTGAGCACGGCGCGCATGTCCTGCTCGCGCGGATCGACCGCCACCACGTGGGCCTTGTAGGCGGCGCAGCGGCGGATCAGCTCCAGCCGCTGCTCGGTGGCTCCCCGCCCCGGCTCCCACGCCTGCACCATCTCCCACAGCCGCCCGCCCGCCAGAAGGCCGGTCTTGATCACCTCGGCGAAGCCGCAGGCCCACTCGCGAACGGGCAGCGTCTCAAGCAGACCCGGGTCGGTCACCACCCACTCGGCCGGGTGAAAGGCCCCCACGTAGTTCTTGGCGCCGGGCAGGTCGATTCCGGTCTTGCCGCCGATGGCCGCGTCCACCATGCCCACCAGCGAGGTCGGCGCCGCGATCCACGGCACGCCACGCTGGTAGGTGGCGGCCACGAACCCGGCCGCGTCGGTGGCAGCGCCGCCGCCCAGGCCCACCACCACGTCGCCGCGCTCCAGGCCCAGGTCGGCCAGCCGCGTCCACGCCTGTCGCGCCACCGCCACCGTCTTGGCAGCCTCGCCCACCGGAAGTCGCACCGTCACCAGCGGCTCCACCGGCGCACCGACCAGCCGCAGCACCGCGCGGTCCGCTATCAGGGCCGCGCGCCGCGCGCCCACCAGCCGCGGCAGCTCGGCCAGCGCGCCCGGCCGGCTGAGCGGTACCAGCAGCGGCTCGCCGCCCTCCAGCTGCTCCGCGTCGACCAGCGCGTCGGCGGCCGCGTGGTACAGCGGCCGGCGCTGCTCGTACAGCTCGGCGAAACCGCGCGCCTCCACGGCCAGCGGCCGGTCATCGGCCTCCGCCTCGATCCGGCGCCAGGCGGTCTGCACCGACACGTCGAGCAGCACCGTGAAGCTGCCGTCGCGCAGCCGCTCGCGCGTGACAGGCGAGGTGATGGCGCCGCCGCCGAGCGCGATCACAACGTCCACCCGCTCGGTCAGGCGCGCGACGGCGCGCTCCTCGAGCTCGCGGAAGACGGCCTCGCCGTCCTCCAGGAAGATGCGCGGGATCGGCTTGCCGGCCTCGCGCTCCACCTCGGCGTCGCTGTCGGCCACATCCCAGCCCAGCCGCTCCGCGAGCTGGCCGGCCAGCGTCGATTTCCCGGAGCCCATGAAACCGATCAGGGCGATGTTCCGGTAGGGGCCGGGGATCATGCCTGCGCGACGCGGGCCATGTAGGCGACGTGAGCGGCCACGAAATCCTCGATCGCGTCGCCGCCGAACTTCTCAAGCGCCGCCCGCGCGAGCTCGAATGCCACCCCCGCCTCGGCCACGACCGCGGCCGCCGGCAGTACCGTGACATCGCTGCGCTCGACGTGCGCGGCCTGCTGCTCGTGACTGCCCAGCTCGACGCTGGCGAGCGGCCGCATCAGGGTCGGCAGCGGCTTCCAGATCACGCGCACGATCAGGTCGGCACCGTTCGTGATCCCACCCTCGAGCCCGCCGGCACGGTCGGTCTCGCGGTAGAACCCGCGACCCTGGTCGTGGTGGATCTCATCGTGGACGCTCGACCCGCGGCGGCCGCTGGAGGCGATCGCGTCGCCGATCTCGACGCCCTTTGCCGACTGGATCGAGAGCATCGCGGCGGCCAGGCGGCCGTCCAGGCGCTGGCCGGCCGAGACGTGCGAGCCGAGCCCGGGCGGCACGCCGAACGCCCGCACCTCGGTGACGCCTCCCAGCGTGTCGCGGTCGTTCTTCGCAGCCTCGATCTCGGCGATCATGGCCTGCTCGGCGCTGGGGTCGAGGCAGCGCACCTCGCTGGCCTCGGAGCGGTCGAAGTCGGCGGCCGTCAGCCAGGCCGGCGGCGTCGCCCGCACCGATCCGATCTGCAGCACGTGCGAGCGAACCTCGATCCCGATCGAGCGGCAGACGGCCTTGGCCACCGCGCCTGCTGCAACGCGTGCGGCCGTCTCGCGGGCGCTGGCGCGCTCCAGCACGTTGCGCACGTCGGTGTGCCCGTACTTGAGAACGCCGGACAGGTCGGCGTGGCCGGGACGGGGCAGCCGGATCGGCTTGCCGCGCCAGCCGTAGGCCTCGAGCGCCTCCTCCGGCACCGGCCACGGGTTCATCGGCTCGGTCCAGTTCTTGTGGTCGCGGTTCTCGATGAAGAACGCGATCGGGCTGCCCAGCGTGCGTCCGTGGCGCAGTCCGCCGTTGGGCACGACGTCGTCGGTCTCGAGCTTCTGGCGCGGGCTGCGGCCATAGCCGGCCTGGCGCCGGGCAAGGTCACGGCGGATCAGCTCGTGGTCGAGCTCGAGGCCGGCCGGCACGCCGCTGACCACGACGGTCAGCCCCGGGCCGTGGGATTCGCCGGCTGTGACGTAGGAGAGCTCCATGGGCCGAGAGCCTACCCGCCCGGCGCCAGTGACTTGCGGAAGAACACGCGGTCGAACCCGTCCTCGTGACGGCGATCGACGAGGTCGTATCCGAGCGACGGATACAGGCCCAGGTTCTCGGTCATGAGCGCGTTCGTGTAGAGCTCGACGGCGCCCAGCCCGGCGTCGCGTGCGACCTGCTCGGCATGACCGATCAGCGATCGGCCGATCCCGCGCCCCTGCTCGGCCGGATCGACGGCGACGCTCTCGAGCAGCAGGGCCGTGCCCTGCAACCGCAGCACGAGCACGCCGACCACGCGGTCCTGGTCGGTCGCCACCCAGACGTCGCCGGCCGCGATCAGGGCGTCGAAGTCGGCTGCCATCGGGGCCGGCTCGCGGCCGATCCGCTCGACGTAGACGCGGTAGGCGGCGCTCGTGATCCTGGCGGCCGCGGCCGCGTCGCCGGCCGACGCCTTCCTAATCGCCGTCGGCATGCGACCGGGTGGGCGAGAACGGCGCGGGGTCGGTGAACGGCTCCGTGCCGAGCACCATCTCCGCCACCAGCCGCCCGGAGCCGGCGCCGGCCAGGATCCCGTCGCTCGAGTGCCCCGCGCACACGGCCAGCCCGTCCTCGAGGTGGCCGATGTAGGGCAGCTCGTCGGGCGTGAAGGGACGCAAACCGTTCCATGTGGTCTGTACCTCGATCGACGCCAGGGCCGGCAGCAGCTGGCAGACGCGTGCCGCCGTGTCGCGCAGCGCGCCGGCGCTCTCGTCGCCCTCCCGCAACGCCGGGGCGCGCGTGGCCCCGACCATGATCGAGCCGTCCGCGTTCTGGTGAGCGGTCATGGCCGTGGCCGAGCGCGGGCCGAAGACAGCCACGTCGCCGTCGGCGAGGTCGCTCATCAGCATCGGCTCGCCCGGCTGCGGGCCTCGGGCCAGCGCGTAGCCGGCCTCGTAGACGATATGGCGGACGAGCGGCGGCGCCGGAGCGGTGATCGCGAGCCACCCGCGCACCGGCCGGATCAGCAGCTCATATCCGGCGGTCTGGGCGAGCCGCCGCGACCAGGCGCCGGCGGCGATCACGACCGTGCCGGCGCGCTCGAAGCCGCCGTCGGTGACGACCGAGCCGGGCGCGACGCGCTTGACGTCGACGTGGCAGCGGATGTCCGCGCCGGCGCGGCGGGCCATCTCGGCCGCAGCCGCCGTCAGCGCGGCCGGATCGGTGCGGCGGCCGCCGGGCATCAAGAGCCCGCCCGACACGGTGGGAGCCAGGCCCGGCTCGGCCTCGAGCACGCCGTCGCGGTCGAGCATCGTGCCGTCGGCCGGAACGTTCGCGCCCAGGCGCTCGAGCTGGGCCTCGCTGGTGGCCAGGAACAGCGTGCCGATCGGCTCCCGGTCGAGCGCCAGGTCGAGGCCGGCGCTGTCGGCCAGGTGGTCGTAGAGCCGGTTCGACTCGGCGAACAGCGGCTGCATCGGATCGACCTCGGGCTCGAGCAGCAGGCCCTGGCTGCGGCGGGTGGCGCCCGACGCCAGATGGCCGCGCTCGAGCAGCAGCACCTCGGCTCCGCGCTCGGCCAGCTGCCAGGCGGTGGTGGCGCCGATCATGCCGCCGCCGATCACGATCACATCGGGCATTGCGCCAGCCTACAGTCCGCGCCCGGCGTGGCCGATAGCTACCGCATGGAGTTCGCAGTTCCGGTGGTGGGATTCGCGCTTGGATGGCCGATCGAGTGGCTGATCCAGCGGTTTCCCCTGGGCGAGGGCACGCCGCCCTCGGTGCGCCGCCGCTGGCTCATGGCCGGGCTCATGGCCGGGCTGTTCGCGGGGCTGACGCTGCAGATCGGGATCGAGCCGCAGCTGGCGCCGGCGCTGCTTCTGACCGCGCTGATCGTGCCCGCCTCGGTGATCGACATCAACCACCGCATCATCCCCAACCTGATCAACTACCCGGGCGCCGTGCTGGTGTTCGTGGTGGCATGCATCGCGCAGCCCGACCGCATCGCGGAGTTCGCCATCAGCGGCATCGTCTGCTTCCTGTTCCTGGGGACGGCCTGGCTGATCTCGCCGCGCGGCATGGGCCTGGGCGACGTCAAGATGGCGCTGATGATCGGCCTCGGCACCGGACGCTACGCGTACGTGGCGCTGCTGTTCGGCTTCATCGCGTCAACCGCCCTGTCGGCGTACCTGCTCCTGCGGCTCGGCGCCAAGGCCCGCAAGGCCACGTTCCCGTTCGGGCCGTTCCTGGCGTTCGGCACCGAGGTCGCGCTGCTCTGGGGCCCGCCACTCTCGAAGCACCTGATCGGTTTTTAGAGGTCGATCGATATCTCTCGCGAGCCTGGCCGCTGCGTTCGGTTTGAGGTCACGGTTGCCGTGGTGGCTACGGCTGCGAACCGTCCAGACACCACGGAGATACCGATCAACCATCTAGCGGCGCTCTTAGCTCGGCTCGTCGGCCTCGTGGATGCGACGAGCGATGCCGGCCGCCAGCGATCGCGGCGCCAGCCGCGCCCCGGCCGCGCCCAGGCGGTTGACCTTGCCGGGGATCACCACCGCCCGGCCCGCCATCATGCCGGCGTAGCCCTCGCGGGCAACCTCGAACGGCTCCATCACCCGCGAGCTCGTGAACCGGTTGCGTGACACCTCGGCGCGGTCGACGAACGCCGTGCGGGTCGGCCCCGGGCACAGCGTCGTCACGGATACGCCGGTCTCGTCCAGCTCCGCCCGGATCGCCTCGGAGAACGACAGCACGTAGGCCTTGCTGGCGTAGTAGACGGCCATCAGCGGCCCCGGCTGGAACGCAGCCGTGGACGCGACGTTCAGGATCCGGCCCGAGCCGCGGTCGACCATCGCCGGCAGGAACATCCGTGTCAGCTGCGTCAACGCCGCCACGTTCACCTGCAGCATCTCGCTGAGGATGGCGGGGTCCTCGTCGGCGAACGACCCGCGGTGCCCGAACCCGGCGTTGTTGACCAGGAAATCCACCTCGCCGCATTCGTCGAACAGCGACAGCGGCGCGATCGGGTTGGACAGGTCGCGCGGGATCGCCCGCACCTCGACCCGGTAGCGTTCCTCCAGCTCACGGGAGATCACGGCCAGCCGCTCGCCACCCCGCGCCACCAGCACGAGGTCATGGCCATCGCCGGCAAACAGCCGCGCCAGCTCCAGCCCGATCCCCCCTGAAGCACCGGTCACGAGCGCGATCACGCGCCTAGCTTATGCGATTGTGGCGTTTCGCACTGCAGCGCGCATGATCTCGATCGGCGGCTCCGCGCCCGTGAACAGCCGGAAGGCCAGCGCCCCCTGGCCGACCAGTACCTCGAGTCCGTCCACCGCCTTTGCGCCCCGCTCCCGCGCGGACACGATCAGGCCCGTCTCGGCGCCGTCTCCGCGATACGCCAGATCGCACACCACGCGGCCGTCGAGCAGCCCCGCATCGAGTGGCAGCCGGTCCGCCTCCCCGGCCTGCCCGAGAGGCGTCGCATTCACGATCAGCTCAGGCGCTTCGCGGGCCGGCCAGCCGGTCGCCGTCGCCCCCAGCTCCTGCGCCAGCTGCTCGGCCGCCTCCCGCCGCCGCGCCGAAACCGTCACCGCCAGACCGGCACCGGCCAGCGCCGCCACCGCCGCCCGCGCCGCGCCGCCCGCGCCCAGCACCAGCGCACCCGGCCCCGGCAGATCCCCGATCGCGTCCAGCATGCCCTGGCCGTCGGTGGTCTCGCCGCGCAGCCGCCCGCCGTCCAGCATCAGCACCGTGTTGGCCGAGTCCGCGCGGCGCGCCTCCGGCGACAGCTCGTCGCAGATCGCCGCGGTCGCCTGCTTGTGGGGGATGGTGACGTTCAGCCCCGCGAACCCGAGTGCGGCCGCCCCTCGCAGCGCCTGTTCCAGCCGCGCCGGCTCCACCGGCATCGCCACGTAGGCCCAGTCCATCTCCAGCGCGGCGTACGCGGCGTTGTGCATCTGCGGCGAGCGGGAATGCTCGACCGGCCACCCGATCACGCCCGCCAGCCGCGTGCCACCACCGATCCGTCGCTCACCCGCCATGGTTCAGGAAGTCCTGGTAGTTGTTGGTGAAGTAGTGGCTGCCGTCGGGCTTCGCGACGTAGTAGAGGTAGTTCACGTTCGCGGGGTGCGCGGCCGCCTCCAGCGACTTCAGCCCCGGGTTGCAGATCGGCGTCGGAGGCAGGCCGTGTCGCACGCGCGTGTTGTAGGGCGTGTTGGCAGTCAGCTCGCTCTCGGTCAACTGGTGCGTCCAGGAGCCGTACTCGTAGAGCAGCGTGGCGTCGATGCCAAGCGTCATGCCCAGGTGCAGCCGGTTGTAGATGACGGCCGCGATCAGCGGCCGGTCCTTGTCCACCCGGGCCTCACGCTCGATCATCGAGGCGATCGTGAGCACGTCGTAGTTGGTCAGGTTCTTCGAGCGCGCGTAGCTCATGTTCACCTGCGAGAACTCCTGCTGGAAGGCGCCCTCCTGCTGCGCGATCAGCGTCTGCGCGCGCTCGTGCGGCCGCACCGGGTAGGTGGCCGGGAACAGGAACCCCTCCATGCTGTGGGGGTGGCCGAACCCGGCGGGCGGCGCCGCGTGAGCGAGCGCGTGCCTGTACGCGGCCGTCGAGATGCCGACCGTCGGCACGCGAGCAGCGATCTCGCTGTTGCGGAACCCCTCCGGCACCACCAGCTTGGTCAGCCGCACCTGGACGGCGCCGTTGTCCAGCGCGTGGATGATCACGTCGTAGTCGGTGCCCGCCCGGAACTGGTAGCGGCCGGCCTTGAAGGACGACCCCTGACCCTGCTCCTTCGCGTAGTTCCGGAAGCGGCCGCCGTCGCTGACGACGCCGTCCTGCTGCAGGATGCCGCCGATGCCCCCGGCATCGGTGCCGCTCGGGATCACAACCGTGATCATGGGCCCATGCGGATCCGCTGCCGGCTTCGACGAGTCGGGCAGGACGCGGCGCACGCCCTCGTAGGCGAGCAGGACGGCCGCCACCAGGACGGCCAGGGCGATCAGCCGGCGAGCCGTGTCAGGTATCCCTCGAGCAGGTGGGCGGCGGCCAGCGCATCGTCGCCATGCTTCGAGCCGGTGGTGCGCCCGGCCAGCGTCGTGGTGAAGCGCTCGTCGTACGTCTCGACGGGAACCGGGCAGCGACCTCGCAGGCGCTCCACGAACGCCAGCGTCTCGCGCGCCTGCTCGCCCTGTTCGCCGCGCAGGGTCAGTGGCAGGCCCACCACCACCAGCTCCGGCTGTTGCTCGGCGATCCGCTCCAGCAGCGTCCGCATGCCGGCCGCGGTCCCGGCCTTCTGCACCACCGTCAGCGGCCGCGCCAGCGTGCCGGTGGAGTCACTCACCGCCATGCCGGTGCGGGCTCGGCCGTAGTCGAGCGCGAGCACCTTCATCCGGGTGAGCTGAGCCGCTCTCGGATCGCGGTCTCGGCGGCCGCGATCGCGGTCGCCAGCTGGGCCGGATCCTTGCCGCCGGCCCGGGCCATGGTGGGACGACCTCCGCCGCCGCCGCCCACGATCGGCGCGATCTCGCGGATCAGGTCGACCGCCGACAGACCGCGGTCGACCACCGGCTGGTCGAGCGATACGACCAGATGCACCTTGCCCTCGGTCGAGCTGCCCAGCACCACCGCCGCCGGGGCGAGACGCGCCTTCACGCGGTCGGAGATGGCGAGCAGCGCGTCGGCGTCGATGTCATCGACCACCGCCGCGACGAACCGGACGCCGTCCTGCTCGGACGCCGACTCGACCAGGCCGGCCTCGCGGCCGTTGCCCCCGCTGGAGGCCGGTGCGCTTCCGTCACGGGCCGACTTCCTGAGCTCCGCGCGCAGCCCGGCGGCCTCATGCTCGGCCTCGTCCAGCTGGTCGGCACGATCGCGCAGGTACTCGAACGCGGCCTGGGACGTGATCGCCTCGATCCGCCGCACGCCCTGCGAAGAGCTGGCCTCACGCAGGATCACGAAGGGGCCGATCTCGGCCGTCGAGCGGACGTGGGTGCCGCCGCACAGCTCGCGTGACACGTCCGGCACCTCGACCACGCGCACCTGATCGCCGTACTTCTCGCCGAACAGCATCATGGCGCCCAGCTGCTGGGCATGCTCCTTCTCGGTCACGAAGGTGTGCACGGGCCGGTTCTCGAAGACGTGGCGGTTCACGATCGCCTCCACCTGCCGCACCTCCGCCGGCGTCAGCGGAGCGTCGTGGCGGAAGTCGAAGCGCAGCTTGTCGGGCCCCACGTAGGAGCCGGCCTGGGTGACGTGGTCGCCAAGCACCTCGCGCAGCGCCGCGTGCAGCAGGTGCGTCGCCGTGTGATTTGCCATCGTCGGCCGCCGCGCCTCACCCAGCACGTGCGCGCGCACGCGCTCCCCCGGAGCGATCGTGCCGTGCTCGAGGCGGGCCACGATCTGCTGGTCGTCATCCTGCCTGACCACCTGCTCGACCACGGCCCGCCCGTTGTCTGACTCGATAACTCCCTGGTCGGAAACCTGGCCGCCGCCTGCCGCATAGAACGGCGACTCGCGCAGCTTCAAGCGCAGCAGGCCGTCGCCCTCGTCGACCAGCGCTCCCACCTGAGTGCGGACATCGAGCTGCTCGTTGCCGACGAACTCGGTCGTGAAGCCGGCGTCCAGCTGCGACGTCGCCGTAGCCGACCGCGGCAGTGCTGGCACGCGCCCGCTCGCGCTGCTCCTCCATCAGGCGCGCGAAGCCGGGCTCGTCGATCGTGACGCCGTGCTCGGCGGCGATCTCGGCGGTCAGCTCGAACGGGAAGCCGTAGGTGTCGTGCAGCTTGAACGCGTCGGCCGCCTCGATCTGGGCGCCCGACCGCTCCAGCACCTCGAGCAGCAGCTGCTGGCCGTTGGCCAGCGTCTGCGCGAACCGCCGCTCCTCCGCCGCGAGCAGCGCCGCGACCGAGCTCTGATGCTCTCGCAGCTCCGGGTAGACGTCGCCGAGCAGCCCCACAACCACTCCGTGCAGGCGCTCGGTGACGGTGCCTTCGAGGCCGATGCGCTGCGCATGCAGCAGCGCGCGGCGGATGATCCGGCGCAGCACGTACCCGCGCCCCTCGTTGGAGGGTTCGATGCCGTCGCTGGCCAGGAACGTCATCGCGCGGGCATGGTCGGCGAGCACGCGCAGCGACTTGGTCTGGGTCTCGTTCGCTCCGTAGCGCGCGGGTGACCAGGCCTCGATCTCGCGGATCACGTCGTCGAAGGCGTCGGTCTCGTAGACGGAGTGCACGCCCTCGGTCAGGGCGGCAACACGCTCCAGGCCGCAGCCGGTGTCGACGCTGGGCGCGGGCAGCGGCTCCAGGCCGCCGCCCTCGAGCATGTTGTACTGCAGGAATACCAGGTTCCAGAACTCGAGGAAGCGGTCGCACTCGCAGCCGGGCGCGCACTCGGGGCGCCCGCAGCCGTGCTCCGGGCCACGGTCGTAGTAGAGCTCGGAGCAGGGACCGCACGGGCCGGTCGGCCCGGCCTGCCAGAAGTTATCGCCGCCCAGCCGCACGATCCGCTCGCCGGGCACGCCGGTATGGGCCATCCATAGCGCGATCGACTCCTCGTCGGGATCGATCCGCTCGTCGCCCTCGTAGACGCTGGCCCAGATCCGGCTCGGGTCGAGCGCAAAGCCGTCCTCACGGATCGACAGGTCCCAGGCGCACTCGATCGCGTACCGCTTGAAGTACTCGCCGAACGAGAAGTTGCCCATCATCTCGAAGAAGGTGAGGTGGCGGGCGGTGTTTCCGACCTCGTCGATGTCGACCGTGCGGAAGCACTTCTGGACGCTGGTCGCGCGCGCCGCGGGCGGCTGGTCGACCCCGAGGAAGTAGCGCTTCAGCGGCTGCATGCCGGCGGTCGTGATCAGCACCGACGTATCCCAGTCCGGTGGGACGAGCGAGCCGCTGGGCAGCTGGACGTGGCCGCGGGCCGTGAAGTAGTCCAGGTACCGCCGTCTGATCTCGTGCGTGCGCATCGGGGCATTCTACCGGCGGGGCGGCCGGCGGCCGGTACCACAAAGCGGTGATGGCGGCGGCCTGTGCGCTGCCAGACAATCCCGTCAGGTGGACACGTCGCTCCCCGCGTCCGGCTCCGATCGACCCCTCCGTGTGCTGATCGCAGACGATCATGTCGGGCTGCGCGCCATGATCGCCGACGCGCTGCGATCCAACGGCTACCACGTTGACGAGGTTGGCAACGGCAGGCTGGCGCTCGACGCCATCCGGCGCGGCGAGCACCCGGTGGCGATCATCGACGTGCGGATGCCCGTGATGGATGGGCTCGCCGTAGCGGCCCGTGTGCGCAAGGAGGGGCTGGCGTGCCGGGTGATCGTGATCTCGGTGATGGACGACCAGGAGACGCGCCGGATGGTGGCCGAGGTGGGCGCGGCGTTCCACCGCAAGCCGTTCCGGCTGTCCGACCTGCTGGCCGATGTGCAGGGTGCCGAAGCAGCCTCGCAGGCGCTACCCTGACAGCATGCACGAGGACGACACCCTCAGCCGGTTCGAGCACTCCGAGCCCTTCACCGGGCGCATCGAGCCGCTTGACGGCTACGTGCTGGTGGAACCGGTGGACGACGAGACCGAGACCAACGCCGGCCTGATCATCCCCGCGTCGGCCGAGTCGGCCTGCATCGCCGGGATCGTGGTGGCGGCCGGAGACGACGCCTCGGGCGTAACTCCCGGCGACAAGGTGCTCTACCCGCGCGGCGCCGGGTTCGAGATCCGCATCGGCGGGCAGCCGAAGCGGCTGCTCGACCGGCATGAGCTGATCGCCAGGCTGTACGACTGATCGTTCGCCGCGATAGCCGACGCCGGTCGGCGAACGCGTCCATCCTCAGAGCCCTGCCCGACAGTGGCAGTGCTCGTCGCCCCGCGGCAGACGCTCCAGCAAGCTTGGCGAACAACGCGATTGGCGGAGGTCGGCTAGCTCGAGGCGCGAGTCGTAGTTCGGCAGGGGCAGGCTTCAGCCTGACCCTTGACTACGCGCCCGTCTGCAGGTCGCTGATCTCGTCGTCGATCTCCTGGGACCGCCGCTCGGCCGCGCTCCTGCCCTCTCCTGCCGCCTCGCGCAGGTCGTCGGGGATCGTGCGCAGGTCGGCGAACAGCTTGCCCGGCATCTCGGCCAGCACCTCGCCGAGCGGCCGGTTCTCGTCCTCGGCGATGCGCTTGGCGCGGTCGTACGCGAGCACGGCCGCCCCGGCAGCGGCCAGCCCCAGCATGCCCGCCAGCTTGCTCACACGACGCCGCCGCGCTGACCGCGCTTGCCGCGGAAGCTCTGGAACGCCTGGGAGATCCCGGCCGAGACGCCCGACATTGCCCTCGCCGGCGTGCCCAGCACCGAGTTGACGGTGCGGACGCTCGAGTCGAGCGAGTCGGCGGCGTCCACCGCGCTGTCGGTGATGTGCCCGACCTTCTCCAGCTCGTCGTTGACGTGGTCGATCGTGGTCGATGCCTTGCCCAGCATCGGCACGACCTCGCCCATCGTCTGCTTGAGGCTGGTATCGGCGGTGCTGAACAGGCCGCCCAGGCGGACGAGCGCGTAGGTGAGCCCGACCCCGGTCAGGATCAGGAAGATCGCGAGCGCGATGCGCCAGGCGTCAGAAGCGTCCATCGCCGCGCATATTACCCGGCTATCACTCCGCCGCCCACGATCACGTCTCCGTCGTACAGGACGGCGGCCTGACCGGGCGCGACGCCGTACGCCGGCTCGTCCAGCTCGAGCTCCAGACCGCCCTCCACCTCACGCACCGTGGCCGGCAACGCCGGTGACCGGTACCGCAGCTTTGCCTGCACCCTGGCCATGGGCAGCACCATGTTCCCGGGCCGCACCGTGACGGTGCTCCGTGCCAGCGCCCGCCGTGGCCCGGCCACCACGCGACCGCGGGCCGGATCCACCTCCAGCACGAACAGCGCCTCGCCGCCGCCGACGCCAAGCCCCTTGCGCTGTCCGGGCGTGAACCGGTGCACCCCGTCGTGGTGCCCGATCACGCGGCCGTCGGTCGTGACCACGTCTCCCCCGCGCCCGGCGCCGCCGTGGCGCTCCAGGAAGCGCCGGTGGTCGCCCCCGCCCACGAAGCAGACCTCCTGGCTCTCACGCCGGCCGGCCGCGGCCAGCCCGGCGGCATGCGCCTGCTCGCGCGTCTCGGTCTTTCGCTGCTCGCCCAGCGGGAACCAGGTGCGTGACAGGATCCGCTCCGGCACGCGGGCAAGCATGTAGGACTGGTCCTTGTCCGGATCGGTGCCGCGCGCCAGCACGGTGTGGCCGTCCCGCTCCACGATCCGGGCGTAGTGGCCGGTTGCCAGCCGGGGTGCGCCCACCCGGTCGGCGAAGGCGGCCAGGGCGTCGAACCGGAAGCTGCCGTTGCAGCGCATGCACGGGTTGGGCGTCGTGCCCGCGGCGTGGCCGCGCACGAAGTCCTCCACCACCTGGGACCGGAAGCGGTCGCGCAGGTCGAGCGTGACGTGAGGTACACCGGCCGCGTGGCAGGCGCTGCGGGCCGCGCGCACCGACTGCGGCGAGCAGCAGGCCCGGTCCGAGTCGGGAGCATCGGGGTCGATCCAGAGCCGCAGCGTCACACCCACGGGCCGCAGGCCGGCCTCGAGCGTCTTCAGCAAGGCGACGGCGCTGTCCACCCCGCCGGACATGGCGACGGCGACGCGGTCGGCGTGCGCCGGCATCCGCTCGCGGTCGAGCGCCCGCGCGATCGCCGCGTGCAGAGCGTCGGCGGCCAGGGCCACGCACTCGCGGTTGTGAGCATCCGGCCGCAGCTCGCTCTCGAGCTCGCCGGCGCCGATCGTCGCGGCGCTCAGCAGGTCGCGGCCCTCGCACAGCCGGCAGGCCAGCGACGCCGCCGCGGTCGCATGGGGGCAGGCGAAGCTGCGGTGCCGGGCCCGCACCACCAGCCCGTCCGTCACGGCCAGCTCGATCCGGATGGCATCGCCGCACTCCGGGTCGCCTGCCTCGCCCCAGGCGGCGCCGGGGCCGGCCGATCCGGCGCGGGTCGGTCAGGTGCGCGATGACGCGGGATTGCGGCAGCGATGACGGACGGGTCGACCACAGGGCAGGCGGATGAAGCCTGTTCAAGGGCGATCGTGGCGTCTGGGCGACTCTGACCAGCTCCAGAGCCACGCAGCTCGTGATAATCATCTATAGCAGCGCGCCGGCGCGAAGCCGCTCGACGCACTCGCCGACGGCCGCTGTGAACCCGTCCACCTCCGCCTCGGTGGTGTCGATGCCGATCGAGACGCGGATCACGCTGCGCGCCTGATCCGGCGTCATGCCCTGCGCCAGCAGCACGTGGCTGGGCTCGCTGTCACCGCTTGCGCAGGCGCTGCCGGCGGCGACGGCGAAGCCCGCCTGGTCGAGCGCCAGCACCAGCAGGTCAGACCGGATGCCGTCGGCCAGCAGCAACGAGTGTCCGGGCAGGCGGTCGGCGTCCGCAGACACCGGGGTCAGGCCTCCGCCGACCCGCCGTTCGAGGCGGTCGCGGAGCGCGCGGCGGCGGTCGCTGCGGGTGCGCACCGCCGCCAGCGCGGCCGCAAACCCGACCACGCCGGCCACGTTCTCGGTGCCGCTGCGCGAGCCCCCCTCCTGGCCGCCGCCCCAGATCAGCGGCCGCAGCCGCGAGGGGTCGCGTGCGATCAGCGCCCCGACGCCCTTTGGCCCGTGCATCTTGTGCGCCGCCAACGCCATCGTCTCGGCGCCGGCGGCCGCGAAGTCCACCGGCAGCGACGCCGCACCCTGCACCGCGTCGGTGTGCAGCGGCACGCCCCGCTCGGCGCAGATAGACGCAAGCTCTGCGACCGGCTGCACGACTCCCGTCACGTTGTTTGCCCACATCACCGCCGCCATCCGGTCACCCGGCCGCACCGCCCGGTCGAACGCGTCCAGGTCGACAACACCCGACGAATCGACACCCACCCAGGCCACCTCGAAGCCCTGTCGCTCCAGCTCCCGGGCAGGCTCCCTGACGGCGGGATGCTCGATCGCGCTCACGACGATCCGCCCCAGCGGGCGGCCGCTGAGGCCGAACACGGCCTGGTTGTCGGCCTCGCTCCCGCCGGAGGTGAACACCACCTGCGCGGGCGCGCAGCCCAGCAGCGACGCGATGGTGGCGCGGGCAGCCTGCAGCCCCTCACGCGCGGCGCGACCGGCCGCGTGCGGCTCGGAGGCGTTGCCGAACCGCTCGGTCAGATACGGCTCCATCGCGGCGCGCGCCTCGTCGCATAGCGGAGAGGTGGCCGCGTGGTCGAGATAGATCATGGCGGGCACCTTATCGGCGCGTGCCGACGCCTAGGGCTTCGCGGACGGCCACTTTCTGGATGCTTCGACCGCTCCGACCTCTGCCCCTGCGCTTGAAGAGTCGCACGACGGTTATGGAACTGAAGTGCGCGTGACGAAATGACGCCGGCACTCACACGGTAGCGAAGCTGGCAGAATCTGCAAATCAGGACGCGATGGCTGATCGGATGTGTGGCCGCGGTGGCACTGCTGTCGGTGCTGCAGCTGGCGCCCGGCAACCGCCCTCCGCCGGCGCACCTGCCGGAGCTGGTGCCGTGGCGGCCGACCCTGGCGATGCGCTTCTCCGGACAGATGGCGTCGATGAACGAGCCGCTGACCAGTGCCAGCGACTGGAACGGCTACGTGACCATGACGCTGGCCGGGCTCGGCGTCAGCGACCCGGCCCGGCTGCATGCCGTCACCCGGCGCGCGGCCCGGCGCGTCGCCGACCACTGTCGCTGCCGCGTACGCGGCTATGAGGTGCGCGCCCGCATCCCCGGACGGGGGCTGCTGGTGGTCGTGTCCAGCTCGGACTGACCAGCCGGCTGGATGATTGACTCCACGAGCTGCGTGGATCCCATGGAATCAACCATCTACCCCGCCCCGACCTCGACCGGCTCCCGCTCCACGACCTCGACCTCCCGCTCGCCGGGCGACTCGATCGTGACGTTCGGCAGGATCCGGTCGAACCAGGCGGGCATCGCCCACGAGCGCTCTCCCAGCACCGTCAACAGCGCCGGCACCAGCGTCATCCGCATCAGCAGAGCGTCGGTGAGGATGGCGATCCCGAGCAGCAGGCCGAACTCCTTCGAGACCCTGTCGGGGCTGAGCAGGAACGAGAAGAACACGCTGGACATGATCAGGGCGGCGGCCACGATCACGCGGCCGACCCCGGATATGCCGTCCTTGACGGCGGTGACCGTATCGCTGCCGTGCACGTGCTCCTCGCGGATCCGGCTCATCAGGAACACCTCGTAGTCCATCGACAGGCCGAACAGGATGGCGAACGCGATCGGCGGCACGAAGCTCTCGATCGGGCCGGTGCGGTCAAGCCCGATGAAGCCCATGCCGTGGCCGAGCTGCACGATCAGCGTCAGCATGCCGAACCCGACCAGCGCCGACACCAGCGTCGTCAGCGCCGCCTTGATCGCGATCACAACCGACCGGAACGCCATCGCCAGCACGAGGAAGGTGACGCCGATGATGTAGAGCAGGAACCAGGGCGTGCGGCTGAGGATCTGGTTGCCGATGTCGGTGAAGGCGGCGTTCTCGCCCGACACGTAGGCGCGCGCCGGGGACCCCGCCAAGGCGGCGGGAATGGTCGTTCCGCGGAAGGTCGAGACGATGTCGTCGGTCTTCTGGTCCTGCGGCTTGTACTTCGAGTACGTGTTGATGATCGCGACCGACGCCTGCTCCGGCGTCTTCGCGTTGTAGATCGGCTTGTTGACCTGCGCGATGCCGGGCACCTTCTCCAGCGCGGCCGCGATCTTCTCGGCCGACTGGTGATCGCCGCGCATGTCCACCACCACCGGGATCGGCGATGTGAAGCCGGGGCCGAAGCCCTCGGACAGCAGGTCGTAGGCCTTGCGCGTGGTCTGGTCCTTGGGCGCCGTGCCCGCGTCGGCCAGGCCCAGGCGCACGGCCAGCACAGGCGAGGCCAGCAGGCACAGCACGACGATCACGACCGGCAGCACGATCTTCGCGTTGCGTGACACGAACCGGCCCCAGGCGGCCACCCACGTGCGCGCCTGGCCCTCACGGGACTCGTCGATCGGCTTCATGCCCAGGCGCCCGCGGTCGATCTTGTGGCCCAGCAGCGACAGCACCGCAGGCAGCAGCGAGTTGGCGAGCAGCACCGCGGTCAGGACGCCCAGGGCACTGCCGATGCCGAGCTTGGTGATGAAGTCGATGCCGATCACTGCCAGGCCGGTGATCGAGATGGCGACGGTCACGCCGGCGAAGATCACGGCACGCGCCGCGGTGGCGCCTGCGGCGGCGGCCGCCTCGTGCGGCGTCAGCCCGTCGTGCAGCAGCTGCCTGAATCTGGTCACGATGAACAGCGTGTAGTCGATTCCGACGCCGAGGCCGATCATCGGCACCAGGATCTCGGTGATGGTGTTGAAGTGCCAGACGGCGGCGGCCAGGTACAGCAGCAGGAAGGCCGTGATCACGGCGGTGATGGCGAACAGCAGCGGGATCACCGTCGGCACCAGCGCACGGAACAGGACGATCAGAATGATGAACGCCGCGACCAGGCCGATGATGTCGCTCAGGCCCTGGGTGGGCGGAGCGCTCTCGGCGTCACCGGTGAACTGGACATCCAGGCCGGCCGGCGCGCCGATGGCACGCAGCTGGTCTTCGAGAGAGACGACCCCCGAACGCGGCAGCTCGAAGCCGGTCTGATCGAACTGCACGTCGAAGTAGGCGATCCGCCCGTCCTTGGCCAGCTGGTGCGCGCCCGCCGGCGTGAGCGGGCTGGTGATGGCGCTGACGTCGGACTTGACCGTATCCAGGGAGGTCTGCGACTGCTTGCTGGCAACCAGCATCTTGTCGATTGCCGCCTGGGCCTCGGCCGAGTTCAGGCTCTGGCCCTCGGGTGCCGCCACCACAACCCGCAGCGCCGATCCCTTCTGGCCGCCGAACTTGGCGTTGATCAGGTCGGTGGCCTTCTGGACGTCCGACCCGGGGATGTTGAAGTCGTTGACCAGCGTGCCGTGGAACGCGACGTTCAGCACGATCAGCGAGACGAAGATGACCAGCCAGCTGCCGATCACGCGCCACGGGTGCCGGGCACAGCGCCCGGCCCAGCGCGCGAGCGCGCCCGTGTAGGCGATCTTCTGCTCCTCCTCGATCCGTGTCCCGTTCGCTGACTCGTCTGTCATCCAGCGGCCTCCGTCAACATCGATGTGGTCGTCGTCGCACCGTAGCAGAGGCGCGAGACCGGTCCGCGAGGTCGGTGCTGACGAGTCGGTTCAGCCGGCGGGATTCGCCAGCCGCAGGCCCAGCTCGGCCAGCGCGGCGGGCGTCGCAGGGCTCGGCGAGCCGGTCAGCGGATCGACCCCGCCCTGAGCCTTGGGAAACGCGATCACCTCGCGCAGCGAGTCGACCCCGGCCACCAGCATAGCCAGGCGGTCGAGGCCGAACGCGATGCCGCCGTGGGGCGGGGCGCCCATCGCGAGTGCCCGCAGCAGGAACGAGAAGTTCTGCTCGGCCCGCTCGGCCGAGATGCCCAGCAGCTCGAACACCTTGCTCTGCGTCTCGGGGCGGTGGTTGCGGATCGAGCCGCCGCCGATCTCGTTGCCGTTCAGCACCAGGTCGTACTGGTGGGAGCGGGCCGCGGCGGGATCTTCCCAGAACCGCTCCGAGCCGGGCGCCGGTGCCGAGAAGGGGTTATGAGAGGCCTTCCACCGGCCCTCGTCGGGCAGCCACTCGAACATCGGGAAACCGGTCACCCAGACGAACTGCCAGCCATCGGAGATCAGGCCCAGCCGCTCGCCCAGGTGCAGGCGCAACGGACCAAGCACCCGCACGGCCGCCTCCTTCCGCGTCGGCCACCAGGAAGATGGTGTCGCCCTCGGACGCGCCGCAGCGCTCGACGATGGCGGCCAGCTCGTCCGGCGAGAGGAACTTCGCGATCGGTGAGCGGATCTCGCCACCGGCCTGCAGCTGAAGCCAGGCGACGCCCTTGCCGCCCCAGCCCCTGGCAAACTCGACCAGATCGTCGAAGTCCTTGCGCGAGAACTCCGTGGCGCCGGGCACGGCCAGGCCCCGCACAACCCCGCCGCCGTCCACCACGCCTCGGAACGCCTTGAACTCGGTGCCGGCCAGCAGGTTGGTGACGTCCGAGATCTCGGCCCCGAACCGCAGGTCGGGCTTGTCGGATCCGTAGCGGAGGGTGGCCTCGTCCCAGGTCATGCGGCGGAACGGCGTGGCCACCTCAACACCCAGCAGCTCGCTCCAGACACGCGCGAACAGGGTCTCCATCAGGCCGAACAGCTCCTCGGGGTCGAGGAACGCCATCTCGATGTCGAGCTGCGTGAACTCCTGTGTGCGATCGGCGCGCGTGGCCTCGTCCCTGAAGCAGCGGGCGATCTGGTAGTAGCGCTCGTAGCCGGCGATGGCGTACAGCTGCTTGAACGTCTGCGGCGACTGCGGCAGCGCGTAGAACTGGCCGGGCCGGCTCGACGTCGGCACCAGGAACTCCTTGGCTCCCTCGGGCGTGGACTTGTAGAGGATCGGCGTCTCGAGCTCCCAGAACTCGTTGTCCTCCATGTGCCTGCGGATGATCTGGGTGAGCCGGAAGCGCGTCCGCAGGTTGCGGCGCATCGCGTCGCGGCGCAGGTCGAGGTAGCGATGGTGCAGCCGCAGCGTCTCGTCCACGTTCTCCTCGTCCAGCTGAAACGGCAGCACCGACGCAGCCGACAGCACCTCCAGCCGGTCGACGCGGATCTCGACCTCGCCGGTCGGGAGCTTCGGGTTGACGGTCTCGGCCGAGCGCGGGGTGACCACACCTTCGGCCTGCACGACGTACTCGTTGCGCAGGTCGTGCGCGGCGGCGTGGGCCGGGCCCTGGTCGGGGTCGAGCACCAGCTGCACGATGCCGGCGCGATCGCGGAGGTCGACGAACACCAGGCCGCCATGATCGCGGCGGCGTGCCACCCAGCCGGCGACGGTCACCCGCGTGCCGGCGTCGCCGGCCCGCAGCTCGCCGCCCAGTCGCGTTCTAAAACTCACCCGCAAGCTCCTTCACCAGAGCGTCCAGCGCCACGCTTCGCTGCTCGCCCGAGGTCATATCACGCACCGTCGCCTGCTCGTGCTCCCACTCGTCGTCACCGACGATCACGACCCGCGCGTCCCCTCGCTTGGAGGCGAGCTCGAGCATCCGCTTCAGCCGGCGGGAGCCGTAGGCGGCGTCCGCCGTCACCCCGGCCGCACGGGCCTCGTCCATCAGCGCGAACAGACGCGGACGCGCCTGCTCTGCGATCACCGCGAACAGCACGCTGCCGCCGGATGCCGGGGGCTGGGGACGCACCACCTCGAGCAGCCGTTCGAGCCCGGCGCCGAACCCGACGCCGGGCGTGGGCGCCCCGCCGATCTGCTCGGCCAGGCCGTCGTAGCGACCGCCGCCCGAGATCGACGTGGCCAGGCCGGCGGCGCTCCACTCCCACGCGGTGCGCGTGTAGTAGTCGAGGCCACGCACCAGCGTCGGCACCAGCTCGTAGGCCACCCCGCGCGCGTCGAGGTGACGGCGCACCTCTGCGAAGTGGGCCGCGCAGTCGTCGCAGAGGTGATCGGTGATGCGCGGAGCTGCCGCCAGCACAGCCTGGCAGGAGGGGTTCTTGCAGTCCAGCACGCGCAGCGGGTTGGTCTTCCGCCGCTCCAGGCACTCGTCGTCGAGCTCGTCGATGTGAGCATCGATGAACTCCTCGAGCAGCGCGACGTAGGCGGGGCGGCAGGTGGCGTCGCCGATCGAGTTCAGCTCCAGACGCAGCTCCGGCACCCCGCACAGCCGGTACCAACGGTGCTGCAGCGCGATCACCTCCGCGTCGACCGCCGCGTCGGGGGAGCCGACCACCTCGACGCCGAACTGATAGTGCTCGCGGGCGCGACCACGCTGCACGGCGTTGTAGCGGAAGTGGCTCTGGCAGTACCAGACCTTGACCGGCTGCGGCAGACGGGACATGCCGTCGAGGTAGGCGCGCATCACCGGCGCGGTGCTCTCCGGCCGCAGCGTCAGCGAGCGGCCGCTGCGGTCCTCGAACGTGTACATCTCCTTGCTGACCACGTCGGAGGTCTCGCCGGAGGAGCGCGCGAACAGCTCCGTGTCCTCGAACCCGGGCGTCACCACCTCGCCGTAGCCGGCCGGCTCGAACACGGAGCGGGCCAGGTCGATCACGTGCCGTCGCACGGCGGCGTCATCACCGAACCAGTCCCGGGTGCCGCGCGGCGGCTGGAAGCGCTCGCTCACCGCAGCTGCTCGAGGAACGGGTTCGACGCGAGCTCGCGCTCGAGGGTGGTTGCCGGGCCGTGGCCGGGAGCGACGACGGTCTCCGGCGGCAGCTCCCGCATCAGCAACGCGATGCTCTCGATCAGCGTGTCGAGGTCACCGCCGTCCAGGTCGCTGCGACCGATCGAGCCGGCGAACAGCACGTCGCCGACGAAGGCAACGCCATCCGTTGCGAAGGCGACCGAGCCGGCCGTGTGGCCGGGAACGTCGAACGTGCGGAAGTCGATGCCGGCCACGCTGACCGTGTCGCCGCCGCCCACGAGGTGCTCCGGGTCGTACGGGGCCGGCTCGAAGCTGCGCAGGTCGTCGGCGTCGCCACGGGCCATCCACACCTCGACGCCGGTGGCGGCCGCCAGGTCACGGACGGCTCCGATGTGGTCGAGGTGCCCGTGCGTGACCAGGATCGCGACGAGGGTGAGGCCGCGCTCGGCCAGCACGTCGGTGATGCGACCGGCCTCGTCGCCGGGGTCGATGACGACGGCATCGGTCGAGCCCTGGGCGGTCACCACGAAGCAGTTGGTTTGGTAGGCGCCGAGGGGAAGGCTGACGACCTCGAGCGTCACCCCTATTGCCGCTTCAACCAGCGGTTGTACATGAACGCGTCCATCAGGTAGCCGAACGGCACCAGGAACACGAAGAAGGATGCGGCCTGCACCGCCGAGCCGGCGAGGGTGGACTTGGTGCCTCCCAGCGGCACCACCTGGGTGACCAGGAACAGGCCGCCCGCGAACAGCGCGCCTCGCTTCAGGGAGCGCATCCAGGTGGGCCGGGCCGGGACGCGGGCGCCACGCGGGAGGCTGCGCTCCTGCTTGCGCTTGGGCGAGTCGTCGCTGCCGGGCTGCGGCTCGTACCCCTCATAGAGCCGGCCTCGACCCTGCGCTCGCTGGTACTTGCGTCGCTGCTGCTTCTTGGTCGCCATGTGGTGAAGTCTAGAGGGTCGCGGGCGATGGCCGGTGCCGCTACATGACGTCGAGCTGGGCTGCCAGGGCGGCCGCGTCGTCGGCGCGGCCCTCGCGCTCCGCGCGGGCGATCTCCTCCAGCAGCCGGCGGGCCTCGTCACGTTTGGGCGAGTAGGCCAGCCGCTCCTGGAACACGCGCTGTGCGGTCGCGGAGGTGGTCGCCGGCGTGGGATCGGCCGAGGGCTGCCGCGTGACCGGAGCGGGGCGCGGCGCCGGCTGCTCGGGCTCCGCTTCGATCTCAGGCGCAGGGCCGGGCTCGGGTTCGTGCCGGTGCAGCGGTACCGGAGCGGGCGGGATGGGTGGGGCATCGGAGAGCTCGACCAGGTCGGGGTCGACCTCGCCGTCCTGTGCGGCCGAGCTATCGGCGGTCGCGACCTCCGCCGTCGTCGTCAGAGGCGCCCGCTCGCCCAGCCGGGTGCCGGCCAGCAGCCAGGTCACGATCAGTGCCGCGGCGGTCGAGACCTGCAGCAGCCACGTGAAGATGCGCTGGTCGCGGGTGTAGACCACCTGCAGCACGCCGCCGCCGACCGAGCCGCTGATCGCGACGATCGTGGATCCGATCACGACGGCCGCGGCCAGAAGCACGAATCCGACGGCGACGCCGCCCGTCAGCCGCGCCAGCTCCGGCGCGCGGCCCTCCAGGGTGGCGCCCCATGCCAGCGCCAGCCACAGCAGCACCAGGCCGAGCGTGAACCAGAGCGTGTGCTCGAGCCGGAAGCTCCAGAGGCCCAGCAGCAGCCGGTCGTTCCAGTCCATGGCCGACGACCCCGGTGTCTGCTTGGCAGCCGACACCAGCCCGTCGCCGGTCACGACCAGGCCGGCCGCCACCAGGCCCAGCGCGGCAGCGGCCAGCGCGTCGGCGAACGATGCGGTGCGGGCACGCTCGATCACAGCGTGTGGCCGGCCTTGATCACGCCGGCCACGGCCGGGCCGCCCAGGTGGTAGGCGGCGTGCCGCCAGTCGTCGGAGTCGAGCAGCACCACGTCGCCATCGTATCCCGCCGCGATCCGGCCGAGGCGCTCGCCGCGTCCCAGCACCCAGGCCGCGTTCACGGTGCACGCCACCAGCGCCTCGGCCGGGGACATGCCCAGCTGCATGCAGGCCAGGGACATCACGAGCGGCAGGGAGTGGCAGAAGGCGCTGCCCGGGTTGAAGTCGGTTGCCAGCGCCACGATCGCCCCGGCGTCGGCGAGATCGCGAGCCGGCGGGCGCGGCAGGTCGAGCATGATCACGCAGGCGGGCAGCAGCACGGCCGCCACGTCGCTGGCCGCCAGCGCAGCGACGCCCTCGGGTCCGGTCGCCTCGAGGTGGTCGACCGAGCGCGCGCCCAGCTCGACTGCGAGGCCGACGCCGCCCCCCTCGCTGAACTGGTCGGCGTGCAGCCGCAGGGCCAGCCCGTGCGCGGCGGCGGCGCGCAGGTAGCGCTCGGCCTGGTCGCGGTCGAAGGCGCCGCGCTCGAGGAACACGTCCGCGGCCTCGGCGCGACCGGCCGCCTGCGGCAGCACCTGCTCGATCACGAAGGTGAGGTAGGCGTCGGGGTCGTTCCACTCGGGGCCGACAGCGTGGGCTCCGAGGAAGGTGGGCGCCACCTCGATCGGATGGCCGGCACCGGCCGCGTCGAGCATGGCCAGCTCGGTGTCGCGGTCGAGGCCGTAGCCGGACTTGACCTCGGCGGTGGTCGTCCCCGAGGCGGCCATCCAGGCCAGATGGCGGTCGAGCAGCGGGCCCAGGGTGCCGTCGGCGGCGGCGGCACGGGTGTCGCGGACGCTGGCGGCGATGCCCCCGCCGGCGGCGTGGATCTGCTCGTAGCCGGCGCCCTGGGAGCGCAGCTCGAACTCGCCGGCACGGTCGCCGCCAAAGGCGGCATGCGTGTGGCAGTCGACCAGCCCCGGGATGGCGGCGCGGCCGCCGGCGTCGTGCACGGGCAGGTCGCCGTGGTCGCGCAGCACCTGGTCGCGCGGGCCGCAGGCGGCGATGCGGCCGTCGACGATCGCGATCGCGGCGCCGGTGACGACCTCCAGCTCGCGTAGGGCGGGGCCGCGGGCCGGTGCAACGGCGAGAGGGCTCGCATACTGGGCGAGGTTGTCGATCAGCAGCGAGGTCACGGCCGGTGCCAGGTCAGGCTCGACCGTAGGCGGGGATCGTGCCGCCGGAGATCGGCGCCGAGTCCTCGTCGCAGAGCCATTCGATCACGCGCGCCATCTGGTCGCCCGTCGTCCAGCGGGAGACGTCGGCGTCGGGGTTCTCGCGGCGGTTCTGGGGGGTGTCGACGATGCTCGCCATGACCGTGTTGACGCGGACGCCCTTCGAGCGCACCTCGGCGTCGACGGCGCCCATCAGCGCCAGCACGGCGCCCTTGGCGACTATGTAGGGCGCGGCGCCTGCGAAGGGCCGCACGGCGGCGCGGGAGCCGACGTACACGATCGAGCCGGAGCCGGCGGCCAGCATCGGAGTGAGCGCGGCCCGGGTCATGGTGTAGGCGGTTTCGAGGTTTGCAGACAGCATCGCCCGCCACATGTCGGGCGGCGTCTCGTGCAGCAGGCCCGCGGTGCGAAAGCCGCCGGCCACGCAGCCGAGGGCCTCGATGGAGCCGAAGCGCTCGAGGGCGGCGGCGATGACGTGGTCGGCGGCGGCCGTGTCGGTCAGGTCGGCCTCGACCACCAGCACCTGTGAGGGCACGTCGACGCCGCCGCTGTGGGTCGTGGCGCAGACGTTCCAGCCCTGCGCCAGGAAGCGGTCGAGCACGGCCCGTCCCCAGCCTCCGGTGACGCCGGTCAGGACGGCGGTGCGGCCGGCCACGCGGTCAGCCCTCCATCGGCAGGTGCAGGCCGTGGGCGTGGGCGGTCTCGACGGCCTCCTCGTAGCCGGCGTCAGCGTGGCGGGCGACACCGATGCCGGGGTCGTTGGTGAGCACGCGGGACAGGCGCTCGTCCATCTCCTCGCTGCCGTCGGCGACGATCACGAGGCCGGCGTGGATCGAGTTGCCGATGCCGACGCCGCCGCCATGGTGGACGGACACCCAGGAGGCGCCGGACGCGGTCGAGAGCAGGGCGTTCAGGATCGGCCAGTCGGCGATGGCATCGGAGCCGTCCTTCATGGCCTCGGTCTCGCGGTAGGGCGAGGCGACGGATCCGGTGTCCAGGTGGTCGCGGCCGATCACGATCGGGGCCGACACCTCGCCGCGGCGGACGAGGTCGTTGAAGATCAGGCCGGCCTTGGCGCGGTCGCCCTGCCCCAGCCAGCAGATGCGGGCGGGCAGCCCCTGGAAGGCGATCCGGTCGGGGGCGATGGCCAGCCAGCGCTGCAGCAGGGCGTCGTCGGGGAACGCGTCGATCAGGGCGCGGTCGATCCGGTGGATGTCGGCCGGGTCGCCGGAGAGGGCGGCCCAGCGGAAGGGGCCGGCGCCGACGGCGAACAGCGGGCGGATGTAGGCGGGGACGAAGCCGGGGAAGGCAAAGGCCTGCTCGTAGCCGGCGTCGAGGGCCTCGGTGCGGAGGTTGTTGCCGTAGTCGAAGACGTGGCTGCCGGCCTCCTGGAAGGCGACCATCGCCTTGACGTGCTCGACGGCGGTCTCGCGTGCGCGCCGCTGGTACTCGTCAGGATCGGATTCGCGCAGCGCGATCGCCTGCTCGAGCGGCATGCCCATGGGCACGTAGCCGTTGAGCATGTCGTGGGCGGACGTCTGATCGGTGACGAGGTCGAAGTGGACGCCGCGGCGGGCCATCTCGGGGAACACCTCGCCGGCGTTGCCGAGCAGGCCGATCGACAGGCCGACGCCCTCGTCGGCGGCCTTGCGGACGCGGGCGACGGCGTCGTCGAGGTCGGCGGCCACCTCGTCCAGGTAGCGGGTCTCGAGGCGGCGGGCGATGCGGTGCGGGTCGACCTCGACGTTGAGGCTGGCGGCACCGGCGAGGGAGGCGGCCAGCGGTTGCGCGCCGCCCATGCCGCCCAGGCCGGCGGTGAGGATGGTGCGGCCGGCCAGGTCGGGCGAGCCCCAGTGGCGCTCACCGGCGGCGGCGAAGGTCTGGAAGGTGCCCTGCAGGATCCCCTGGGTGCCGATGTAGATCCAGGAGCCGGCCGTCATCTGGCCGAACATGGTCAGGCCCAGGGCCTCGAGCCGGCGGAACTCGTCCCAGGTGGCGAAGCGCGGCACCAGCAGCGAGTTGGCGATCAGCACGCGGGGGGCGCCCGGATGGGTCTTGAAGACGGCGACCGGCTTGCCGCTCTGGACGAGCATGGTCTCGTCGTTCTCGAGCTCGAGCAGGGTGCGGACGATGGCGCGGAGGGCGTCGTGGCTGCGGGCGGCGCGACCGGAGCCGCCGTAGACGATCAGGCGGGTGGGATCCTCGGCCACCTCCGGGTCGAGGTTGTTGCAGAGCATGCGCAGGGCGGCCTCCTGGTGCCAGCCCTTGCAGCGCCGCTCGGTGCCACGCGGCGCGTGCACGCTGGAGAGGTCGCCGACGAGCGCCTCGACTTCGCCGGTCAGTTCCTTCGTCGCCACAGACGCAGGCTATACGACCGGCGAGCGCGCTCGCCACGGCCAGATTCCGGCCGGGACCGGGGTCGAAGCCGGGCTCAGAGCCCGACTCGGCCTCCGTCGGCATTCCGTGGCACCGCCGGCACAGGTGTCACGGCGGCCGTGACAGGCGAATCCCATGGTTGAGCGAAATCGCCCCGATCAGGGCTCAGAGGCGGACTCGGCCCTCGACACAGGTTCATGCGAGCCGCGCGACCGTCTGGTACGAAATCGGCACGGCGAAACGAGCGCCCTTCCTCACCGGCCAGCCGGGCCGGGAGGTGTCAAACACCGACTCGGCCGCCGTTGGCGGTCCGCGACGCGATCGGAACGAGTGTCACGGCCGGCGTGACTACCGAATCTCATGGTTGGGCGAAAACGGCCGCGGCCGGTGTCAAACACCGCTCACGGCCGGGACACGGGTTCGTGTGCCCGGCGTAACCGGCCGACACGGGATCATTGCAACGGCGCGAGCGCGCCTTCGACCGCCGCCACCAGCGCACCGTCGCGCACCCTGGCGGCCACCGTCTCGATGTCGGCCGAGAGCGAACGGTCGTCACCCAGGTGCGGCGAGGTCTCACGCAGCGCCGCATGCAGCGCCGTGATCCCCGGCCCCGGTCGCAGCGGCGCCAGGAAGTCGAGGCCCTGCGCGCCGCACAGCAGCTCCACCGCCAGCACCCGCTCCACGTTCGCGCACACCTGCCACGCGTGCACCGCCGCCGTCGCCCCCATCGAGACGTGATCCTCCTGGCCGGCGCTGGTCGGGATCGAGTCGACCGACGCCGGGTGGCACAGCACCTTGTTCTCGGCCACCAGGCTGGCCGCCACGTAGTGCGGGATCATGAACCCCGAGTTGAGGCCGCCCTGCTCGGCCAGAAACGGCGGCAGTCCTTCGCTCATCGTCGGGTTCACCATCCGCTCGATCCGCCGCTCGCTGATCCCGGCCAGCTCGGCCAGGGCGATCTTGAGCGTGTCGAGAGCAATCGCCACCGGCTCACCGTGGAAGTTCCCGTTCGACAGCACCTCGTCGCGGTCCGCGAACACCAGCGGGTTGTCGGTGGCCGCGTTCAGCTCGATCGCCACCACCGACCGCACGTAGGCGATCGCGTCGCGGCAGGCACCGTGCACCTGCGGCGAGCACCGCAGCGAGTACGCATCCTGCACCCGCCCACACCAGCGGTGCGACTCGTTGATCTCGGAGCTGTCCAGCAGGGCGTACAGGTTCGCGGCCGACGCCAGCTGCCCGGGGTGCGGTCGCAGCGCCTGGATCTCGGGCGCGAACGGCGTGCGCGACGCGCGCACGGCTTCCACCGACTGCGCGGCCGCGATGTCAGCGATGCGCACCAGCCGCGCCGCTCGTGACAGCACCAGCGCCCCGATCGCCGCCATGAACTGGGTGCCGTTGATCAGCGCCAGTCCCTCCTTGGCCGACAGCTCCACAGGCACGAGCCCGGCACGCCGCAGCGCCTCGCCGCCGTCCAGCAGCTCGCCGCCGAACTCGGCCCGGCCCTCACCCACCAGCGGCAGCGCCAGGTGCGCCAGCGGCGCCAGGTCTCCGCTCGCCCCCAGCGACCCCCGCGACGGCACCACCGGGTGCACGCCCGCATTCAGCATCGCCAGCAGCAGCTCCACCGTCTCCCGCCGCACGCCGGACGCACCCACCGCCAGCGCGTTCGCGCGCAGCAACATCGCGCCCCGCACGACCTCCGTCGGGAACGGCTCACCCACCGCACACGCGTGGCTGCGGAGCAGGTTCAGCTGCAGCCGGCCCACGTCCTCCCGCGAGATGGCCACGTCGACGAACCTGCCGAATCCCGTGTTCACCCCGTACGTCGGCGTGCCCGACTCCACGGCCCGCTCGATCAGCGCTCGCGCCGCCTCGATCTGGTCGACCGCTGCGGCGCCCAGCAGGACCTGCACGTCACCCAGCGCCACGCGCTCGACGTCCTCCACCGCCAGCGACCGGCCTGTGAGCTCAAGGGTGTCCACGGCTGCGCAGTCTAGGCCCGCGGCCCGGGCACCGCTCAACCCTCGCCGAACTCGCCCCCGGACGCCACCTCCAGCAGCCGGTCGGCACCGAAACCGGACAGCCGCAGCGCCGTTCCCGCTGCGGCCGCCGCCACACGCGCCGGCATCAGTCCGACCAGCTCGGAGCCCTTCACGCCCACGCCGCGCGCGGCCGCCAGGCGCTCGATCTCGTCGACAACCGCCGCCAGCGGCGTCGCGTCGATGTCGATCAGGTTCGTGGACACCTGGGCGCCACCCCGCGCCGCCAGGCCCAGCGCCTGCACGCCCGCCAGCCCGCCGTCGCGCTCACGCAGCGCCGCGGCGATCTCGCGCGCGACGCCGACGTCGTCGCTGTCCAGATCGACGTTGAACGCGACCAGCGGCGCGCGCACTCCCAGCAACACCACGCCCGCCGTCGGATGCGGGCGGCCGGGGCCGGCCAGCGCCACCACCTCGCCCGCCAGCCATCCGCTCCGCCAGCCGCTCCGGGCCGCCGCTGCGAAAGGCGACCGGCCGCAGTCCGCCGCCCAGCTCGCCGTAGCCGATCGCCGGTACGCCCAGCATCGCGATCCGGCGCGCCAGCGCCCGCGCCGCCAGCTCCGGCCGCGCGTCGTCCGGCCGGAAGCGCACGAACGGCACCACGTCGGCCGACCCCACCCGCGGGTGCACGCCCTCATGCCGTGTCAGGTCGATCCGCGACGCCGCCACCGCGATCGCGGATGCAAGCCCCTCCACGAGCGTGTCCGGGTCGGCCACCACCGTGAACACCGACCGGTTGTGGTCGGAGTCGGCATGCACGTCAAGCACGCGCACCCCGGCAGCGCCGAACGCCTCGGCCAGCGCGTCCAGCACCGCCTGGTCGCGTCCGACCGAGAAGTTCGGCACCGATTCCAGCAGGTCGCTCACGTCACACTCATATACCGGATCCGGACGACATCCATGGCGACGGTGCCGCTGTCTTGCCGCTCCTGCGCCCGCCGCCGTGCCGGCGACGGCGCGCGACGCGCCATAAGACGATCATGCTCATCAGCACCACGACCACGATGATCAGGTGCCAGGGGATGATCAGAAACGGCGTCGAAGTGACCGGCAGGTGCGTCGAGTCGTTGTAGTAGATGCGCGTCTGTGCGTCGCCCCTGGCCAGGAACGGCGCGCCCTTCCAGGGCATGTCCAGCGTTCGCACCGAGTTGGGCAGGATCGTGTACGTGGGCGCCGCCACGCTGGTGCCGCTCGACCCGGCCGCGAACCTCGTGCTGAACGTGGTGTCGCCCTTGATGATGTTGAAGAAGGTGTTGCCCGTGTTGCGAACCTGCACGTGCGCGACCACCGTGGGATGGAACAGCCAGTCCCCGATTGCGCCGAGATGGTCGCTCGAGTTCCACACGTCCCGTAGGCTGATCCACTGCACCGATACCGACCTGGTGATGGCCTGCCCGCGCAGCACCAGTCCGGTGCCGTCGGGGTTCCGCACACCCGCCGCCATCAGCGACGCCACCGCCGGCTGGTAGCGCAGGTTGCCGTCGCTCTTGATCTGGCGCGACCGGAACACCACCGCGAGCGTGTGCGTCCCGATCGCCGCGGTGGCCGGCACGTCCACGCGCAGCTGCACTCGCCGGTGGCTGTGCGCCGGCATGTGCAGCACCTTCGTGTTCAGCGTCGACCAGGGCGCTGCCGACTGCGCCAGCGAGCCGGCCGGCTTGAACGCCACCGCCGAGGCCGCAGACACCGTGTAGTCCTGCAGGTAGACGTCCAGCGTGACCGGCCCCGCACCCTTGTTGAAGATATCGAGATCGGTCTTATACAGCTGACCTGGAGTCAGGTTGGCCTGGATCTTCGACGGTGCAACGCCGATCGAGACCGGCGGTCTGGCCGCCGCGGCGGCGTCGGAGGTGACGGCCGCAAGCAGCGCGGCCGCCAGCGCCAGCATCAGGATCAATCGTCGCATCGGTGTCTCCTCACGGTGTGGTGGCGATGTAGGTGAGCGTGGTCGAGAACGGCTGCGTTGAGACCGGGTCGGGGTAGGTCACCTGCAGCTGGTAGTCGATCGGGTTGGCGGTGCCCGCCGCGGTGGTGGCGGTGCCGTCGGCCACCGTCTGAGCAGCCGTCGTGACAGCACTGAACGTGCTGCCGCCGGTCGGCCGCCAGCCCAGCTGCGCCAGCGGGAACGACTTGCCGGTGCCGTCGGTGAAGTTGCCCGCGCCCTGCAGGGAGAGCGCCCAGTTCGTGTTCGACGTGACCGTCGCCGTCAGCGCGGGGCTGCGCGTGAACGGCGAGGACAGCGGATCGACGGCCCCGAAGTCGACGGACGTGGCCGAGAGCGTCAGGCCCACGGTGGGCGTGATCGCGAGGCTGACGTCGTCGAAGCTGGCGCGCCCGCTGCCGTCCGCCTGCAGTCGCACGGTGATGGACGTCGTGGTCGGCTGCGTCACGAACGTGGTCGAATAGACCGTCCAGGCGCTGGTGCCGGTGACGGTCGCCAGCGTCGTGGTGGTGCCGGCCGACTCGATCGCCATCACCCGCGCGCTGCCGGAGACGGCGTCGGTGCGGATGGCCGCGGTCAACGTGTAGCTGCTGCTTCCCAAGCACGGGGATCCCCGCCTGCTGGGAGTAGCCCGAGTAGTTGGCGGCGCCCCCGAACAGCTGCAGGTAGGACGACCCCGAATTCGCCGGCGCGATGTGGTCGAACACCATGCCCGGTCGGCCGGCGAGCAGCGTGACCGGCGTCCACGACTGGGGTACCGCCGACGTCATTGTGAACGGCTGGGAGAACGACATCTGGCGCACCTGCGTCGGGGTCGAGTTGATGGCGGCGATGCCGATCATGCCGCTCGCGAAGCTCGCATCCGTGGCCGTGGCCGTGGCGGTCACGCCGCCCGGGCCGACCGCCTTGCACGAGATCGAGCTCCCCGTCGCGGTCGCCGTCAGCGTGTACGTCGAGTTCGAAGCGGGGGTGTAGTTGGCGGTGCCGATCACCGTGTCGGTGCCGCCCAGCCGCCGCTGCACCACCACCGCGTTCTTGGTGATGCCGCACAGGTAGAAGTTGGCCGTGTCGCGGTAGCGCACCACGACCCCGCCGGTCAGCTGCGGACCCACCGCCGCCTGGCTGGCAAGCACGCTGGCGCTGCCGTCCTGGTAGTCCTGCGAGTTGCGGACGACCGCCAGGTCGGTGGACGACCCGAGGCCGGTCGTGGTGGCGGTGCCGCCAGCCAGGACGACGTTCCCCGACGTGACCTGCCAGGCGCTCAGATCGGGCAGCGTGTCCGAGAACACGGTGCCGGCGGAACCCGTCGTCTCGAAGTCCGGGTTCGCGACCAGGTTGGCTGCCCGCGAAGCGGCAGGCGCCAGCAGCAAACCCCCCAGGGCAAGGGCGCAGGCTGCAGCACGAGTCCGCGTATCGACCACGTCATGTGTTTCAAAACGGACGGTTCGAATCCTGCCGGCTGCGCCATGAACGCGAGCGGGGCGGGCCCGTCGTGTGAGCCCGCCCCGCATGTCGGACGCCTCGCTGAGAGTGAGGCTACGGCGTGGTGGCCGTGTACACGAGCACGGCCTGGTACTGGTCGCCGGCCGTGTTGGGGTTGTCACCGAACTGCAGGTCGAGGTGATACGCCAGCGCCGTGGCGGTACCGGCATTGGTGGTGTGGGCGCCGGACGAGACGGCGTTGGCGCCAGAGGCAACGGCGGTGTACGCGCCGGCCCCGGGCTTCAGCGAGAGGCGGCCGATCGGGATCGTGTTGAGCCCGCCGCCGGTCTCGGTGAAGTTGGCGGGAGCCGTCATCGACAGCGTCCAGCCGGCATTGGCCTTGACGGTGGCGTTGCCGCCGCCGGCCGCGTACTGCGCCAGCGGATCGACGTTGCCGAAGTCAACCAGGGGCGTGTCCAGCGTCAGCTGCACCGCGGCCCGGTTGGTGAACTGCACCGTCTGGTTCTGCGTGTCGCTGGACGGGGGAGCGGCCATGGCCGAGCCCGCCGAGACCACCAGCAAGGCGGCCGCAAGGCCGCCCACAAGCGCGATGCGCATGCGTGACATGCAAGTCCTCCTGAGGGGATTGAGGTCATCGGAAGCAAACGGAGCGGGCTTCCGAAGAAGGCGCAGAAGGAATCGTCCGCAATGGGACGGAATTCATGACCCGTTCGGGGGGTTCGATGGCGCTGCTCCTCCCGCGTATACCTCGATCTGGGGAGCGCATGCCACCCATCGGGCGACGAGACACGCCTACCGTTTGTCGATGATGCGTCTACGGATCGAAAATGGCAAACCCGCCGCGAGGCGGGGGCGCAAAGCAAGAGGTCTCATGAGTGAGACGGCTCGGCTACCGAACCCGGAACTCCGCACACTCAAACAGCGGTCGCAGGCCGACAAGGGCACGCGGAAGCTGGTGCGGTGTTCACTGGAGCGGTGGTGATTCTCACCATCGCGCTCGCCCTGCCGGGGTTAGGCACCTCGGAAGCGCGGCTCGATCCGAATTGATACGGGTTCGCGGACGGTGGGCGCTGCGGGGGGCAGTGCCGCTACGGTGGCAGTGAGGCTCACCGTCCGCGCCCGTCGTCACAGTCCTGGTCGCAGCGCTACAGTCGCGGCATGCTCGACCGCCTGTTCTCGCCGCTGGCAATCGGCAGCGTCACGATCCCCAACCGGATCGTCTCGACCTCGCACCAGACCAGCCTCGTCCACCACCACCTGCCCACCGACGAGCTGATCGCCTACCACCGGGCGCGCGCCCGCGGCGGCGCCGGGCTGATCGTCGTCGAGGCCACGGCGATCCACCACACCGGCCTGCTGACCGCGCACACGCTGGGTGGATACCTCCCGGAGATCGTGCCCGCATACCGGCGCCTGTCCGAGGCCGTTCACCAGCACGACACGCGCCTGTTCGTGCAGCTCTTCCACGGCGGGCGCGAGGTGATCTCCTCGCCCCCGCGCCCGGCTGCCGTGGCGCCGTCCAGCATCCCCAGCGCCCGCTTCAAGACCGAGCCGCGCGAGCTGACGCGGCGCGAGATCGGCGAGATGATCGACGGATACCGCCAGGCGGCCGCCTACGCGGCGGCCGGCGGCATCGACGGCGTCGAGGTCTGCGCAGGCTTCAACTACCTGCCCACCCAGTTCCTCTCCCCGCATGCCAACACCCGCACCGACTCCTACGGCGGCTCGTTCGAGAACCGGCTGCGCTTCCTGCGCGAGGTCTGCCAGGCCATGCGCGAGGGCATCGACGGCGGCGCCGTCGGCTGCCGGCTGACCGACGAGAGCGGTTCCTGGGATGGCAACAGCCACGAGGAGCTGGCCCAGGCGGCCGGCATCCTCGCCGACGAGGGTCTGATCGACTACCTCTCGGTCGCGTTGGGCGGCTCGTCCACGTACCGCGGCTCGAGCTGGATCGTGCCGCCGGTGCCGGTCGAGCACAACGCCGTGGCCGGCTTCGCCCGCACCATGAAGTCGGCCGTGAGCGTCCCGGTGATCGCGACCGGCCGCATCGTCGACCCCGCCGACGCCGACGCGATGATCGCGCACGGCGACTGCGACGCCTGCGGCATGACGCGGGCGCTGATCACCGACCCCTCGATGCCGGAACGTGCGGCGGCAGGCCAGTCGTTCACGACCTGCATCGGCTGCAACCAGGGGTGCATCGGCCACTACCACGCCGGCATCCCGATCGCGTGCACGATCAACCCCTGGACCGGGTACGAGTCGACGCTGCCGCGCCCCACCCCCGATCCCAGCCCGGGAACGGTGGTCGTGGTCGGCGCCGGACCGGGTGGCGCATCCGCGGCCGCCTGCGCGGCCGCCCGCGGACACCGGGTGGTCGTGTTCGAGCGCGGCGAGGCGGTGGGCGGGCAGATGCGGCTGGCTCTGAACGCGACCGGACACGCCGAGATCGCGCGGGGCATGGTGCGAACGGTCGAGGCCTGGCTGGCGGGAGCGGAAGTGCGGCTGGGTGTGGACGCCGGCGTCGACGAGGTGCTGGCCGAGTCGCCCGACCGCGTGATCCTGGCCACCGGCGCGGAGCGCTACGACGCCGGAATCGCCGGCACCGTCCACGCCTGGGACGCGCTGGCGGGGGCCGACATGGGCCGGCGCGTGACGATCTGCGACTGGGGCGGCGACTGGACGGGGCTGGTGCTGGCCGAACAGCTGGCGCAGGCCGGCCACAGCGTTCGGCTGGTGACCAGCGCCATCGCATTCGGCGAGGCCGTGCACCAGTACCAGCGCAACATGTACCTGGCGCGGATGGACGAGGCCGGGATCGACCTCGTGCACCACCTGCGGCTGACGGGCTGGGACGGGGCCGCCGCCACGTTCCGCAACGTGTTCTCCGAGCGCGAGCACGTGCTGGACGGGATCGACTCGCTGATCGTGAACGACGGGCGCAGCGCCTGCGGCGTCGGGCTGTTCGCCGCGCTGCAGGACGCCGGCGCGGACGTGGTGCGAGCCGGCGACGCGCTCGGCCCGAGGTCGTTCGAGGAGGCAATCCGCGAGGGCACCGAGGCCGGGCTGGCCGACCTGGGCGTCCCGGTCGCGTCCTGACGGAGAGCATCGCGGCACATCCGTGACGCCGCGCCAACCACCCGCCACACCCTGATGCGTAGGTTGGCGCCGTGGGCGAGCGAGCGCAGGCAACCGTCGAGTACGCCGGCGCCGGCCTGCTGGTGCTGGCGCTGCTGCTGGCTGCCTCCGCCGCCGCGCGCGCCCGCCTGACCGCTCCTGCCCGCGGCGACGCCGCCTACCTGGCGCTGGCCGCGCGCGAGGCGCCCCGGTTCGTTGCCGAACGCGGCGACGGCGAGCACCCGGTCGATTTCCGCCGTTGCCGCGATCCCGCCTGCGCACGGTCGGGCCGACCGGTGATCTACGTCCACGGCCTGCTGCGCGACGGCTTCACCTACCTCGAGTACTGGGAGTATCTGCCCGACTCGCGGACCGCCCACACCCACATCCCGGCGTTCGACGGCTACCACCGCGACGACTGGGAGGGGGTCATTGTCAAGCTGCGCGACGACGGTACCGTGGTCGGCGCGCGGGCCTCGGCGCACCTGGGGTGGAACGGCCGCCACCCCTGGTGGGAGCTGCGCAGCGGTGACTGGGCCGGGTACCCGGCGACCGTGTACCGGGCGTCGGGCAGCCACGCCGGCTCGCTGCGGCAGGCGGGCATCGACCTGGCCGGCGACCGCTGGGACGGGTCGCTGCCGCAGCAGCCGCCACAGCTGCTGCCGGCCGACCAGGCCCGGCGGGGAGCACCCGCCTTCGATCCCGGCGCAACCGCGCCCTGGCGCAAGCAGGTCTGGTCAGATCCCGAGGCGGTCACCACCGGCCCGCCCGGCTCGCGGGCCACCTACGCCCGGTATGCACGCTGGTGGTCAGACCTGTGCCTGCTGTGCTGACCGATCCGAATTCAGACATTTCGCGGAGCGGCCGATACCAGAGACGATGTATCCCGCACAGCCCAGCGAGCTCCTGCGATCCGCGCTCAGCCTGCTTCCGCCCCTGCCCTGCTCGGTCGAGGTGCTGTCGCCCGAGGGCGGCTCCTTCTCGCTGACCCTGGCCGCCGTCGAGGGCAACCTCGTCTACGCCTACGGCGCGCGCAACCTCGTGCGCGACGATCTCGTGCTCGAGGCGCGGCTGCGCGACGACCGTGGCGAGGGCTGGGACATCCACTTCTCGATCCTGCGCTCCTACTTCCAGTCAGGCGACGATCTGATGCTGCACCTGAACGTGGCCGCGGTCGAGCCGCGCAGCGCCACCCGGTTGGCGGCCCGCGCCCACGTCGCCGAGCTGGCAACCGCCCGCGTGCTCTACGCCCACTCCTATGAGCGGGGCGAGCTGTTCGACGTGCGCCTGGCCGACGCGTCTCCGACCGGTGCCGCCTTCGTCACCGAGCGGCGGCTGGCCACGGGTGACCTGCTCGAGCTGGAGACCTACATCGAGGACCAGGTGGTGCGGTTCGAGGTGCGCGTCGTGCACACCGGCCCCGCGGTCTACGGCCGCAACCGCGTCGGCAGCGAGATCACGACCATCCTCGAGGCCGACCGGCACCTGCTGCTGCGCCTGGCCGAGCGCTACCAGCGCGACGACTCGGCCGAGCAGCGCGACCCCGACCTGGCCGTGCTGCGCACCGCCGCCCGCAGCCAGCAGTCGCTCAACCGTCGCCGCGCGCCCCGCAAAGACTCTCCCTAGTCGACTAGTTGAGGTCGGGCCGCAGCGGCTCGAGCGCGAGCGCGGCACCGTCGGGCAGCGCCTCGATCGGCGCCCACACCGTGTGCTCGCCGCAGCCCGGGCAGCGCGTCGGCTCCACCGGGTAGCGATCGGGCAGCGCCAGCTCCTCGCGCACCAGACGCGTCTCCACGTCGAACGCCGCCTGCCCCGTGCGGGCGGCGATGCCGGCAGCGCGCTGGTGCACCCTGCTGGCGTCGTAGCCGATGGTGATGCGAGTGCCGCAGTAGCCGCACAGCGCCATCCGCGAAACCGGCGTGCTCCCCTGCGCCGCCTGCGCCTGATCGCCCAGCTTGGCGGCCTTCCAGATCACGTAGAACAAGCCGATCAACGGCAGCTTCAGGCCCACGGCAAGAAACATCACCACCCAGAAGTCTGCGTGATTCACGGTCGGCTGTAGCGTACTGCACCGACCCAGTGTGTGAAAGCGCCTACAGGTGTCACCCCTCCCCGCCGATTATGGGTGCGAACATGTCAGAACCCACTCGGGAAGAGCTGCTCACGCTGGCTCTCGGCGTCCTGCCGGAGTTGCCAGAAACCATCGACGTGCTGTCGGAGGACGGCGGCTGCTTTCCCGTCACGATCTTCGAGCGCGAGGACGACCTGCTGCTGGGCCACGCGCCACGGGCGGCCATGCGCGACGACCTGCACCTGCTGGCGCGCCTCTACCACCCCGGCCGCGGCCGCTACGAGGTCGAGTTCGAGGTGGTCGAGCACTTCTTCCACAGCATCCCCGAGGCGCTGGTGCACCTGGGCGTGAGCGGTGTCCGCCACCGCAAGGCCCGCCGCGCCTCCCCACGCGTCGCCGTCTCGGCGCCGGCATCGGCCACGATCAAGTACTGCCGCACGCTCCCGCGCGACACCGAGCTCGAGGTGCGCCTGGTCGACATCTCGGCCACCGGCTGCGCGTTCGTCACCCAGAAGGAGCTGGCAACCGGTGACCTGGTGCGGGTGCGGGCCGTCCTCTCCAGCCGCGCCATCGACCTCGAGGCGCGGGTCGTGCGTATCGACCCGGCGCCCTACGAGCGCTATCGGGCGGGATGCGAGATCACCGAGATCTCCGACGTGTCGCGCAAGACCATCTCCGCGCTGGCCGCCCAGAGCGCTGAGAGCGGTTCGGAGGATCAGCGAAACCCGGAGGAGGCTGCTGCCCGTGCGGAGAGCCGCGCAGCGACCACGGCGCTGTCGGCCCGCCTCGGCCCGGCCACGATCGAGGACGAGTAGCACTCACGAATTCGGGTGATAGCGAAACCTCCCGCGCAGGTCGATAACTGAAGTAACGCACGAGGGGTCGTGCGCCGGAACCGTCTTGGAAGGGGTCCTTGGTGAACCGGAACTTCAATAGCGAGCGTGGCAGCGTCGCCACAGAGATCTCCCAGGGACTCGTGTACGTCGCGGTCCTGGCGATCGTCGGTCTCTGGGTGATCGCGCATCTCGAGGGCGTCTCATTCCAGGTGCTGCTCGACCAGCTGCGCAACGGCACGAACAGCCACTAGCAACGGCATAAGCCCACGAAGCGGGCGGCAGTGCTCCGTCTCGGGATTCTGTGATGAGACGACGAGCGAAAACCGAGGCTCGCAAGGATAGAGGGAGACTCGATATCGGGAATATCGGGTCGACCGATGACGCCGCGAGCCGACGGTTTGCAGCAGTCGTATCGCACTAGATCCCCGGACGGAGCACTAGGCTGGTCCGATGGGGACCTTCCGCCGCCTGCTCGGCTTTCTCGCTCCGTACCGCGGGCAGGTGATCATCACCGCGGTGCTGGCCGCGGGCACCCAGGCGGCCGGCCTGCTGATCCCCTACCTGACGGGCAAGGTGATCGACGCAGCGCAGGCCGGTGACCCCCGCTCGCAGATCTACACCTACTCGCTGCTGATCATCGCCTCCGGCGTGGTCAAGGGCGTGATGATGCTGTTCCGGCGATGGCTGGCCGGCCGCCTCTCGCTGGCGGTCGAGTACGACCTGCGAAACCGCATGTACGGCCACATGCAGCGGCTCTCCTACCGCTTCTTCGACCGCCACCAGACCGGCCAGCTGCTGTCGCGCGCGACCGTCGACGTACAGGCCGTGCGGGTGTTTCTCGGCTACGGGCTGATCTTCTTCTCCCAGCACGTGTTCACCGTGGTCAGCGTGCTGGTGGTGATGACGCTGATCAGCGTGCAGCTGACGCTGATCGCGCTCGCGATCACGCCGGTGCTGGCCCTCATGGCCTACCGCTATTCCCGGGTCAGCCACCCGGTGCTGAAGGAGGTGCAGCAGCGGGTCGCCGACGTCACCGCGCGAGCCGAGGAGAACGTGGTCGGCGTGCGCGTGGTGAAGGCCTTTGCCCAGGAGCAGAACGAGTCCGACCGCTTCCGCGCCAGCTCGGAGCGAATCTTCCGCCAGGCGCTCCGCGCGGCCCGCCTGCAGGCCGCCTACGTGCCGGCCATGACGTCGCTGCCCAGCGTCGCGATCGCCGGGGTGATGCTGGTGGGCGGCTACCAGGTCGTGCACGGCCAGCTGACGCTGGGCCAGTTCTTCGCCGTGAACGCGTACCTGGCGCTGCTGGTGCTGCCGATGCGCGCGATCGGCATGTGGGTGGGCCAGTACCAGCGCGCGATGGCGTCGGGCGAGCGCGTGTTCGAGGTGCTGGACGAGGAGCGAGACATCGTGGAGCAGCCGGACGCGCGCCCCCTGCCGGACGGTCCCGGCGTGCTGCGTTTCGAGCACGTCGGTTTCGGCTACGACCGTGAGCGGCCGGTGCTGTCGGACATCGACCTCGAGATCTCCGCCGGGCAGACGGTCGCGCTGATCGGGCCCACCGGCTGCGGCAAGACCACGCTCACGACCCTGATCCCACGCTTCTATGACGTCGACCGCGGCCGGGTGATGCTGGACGGCGCCGACGTGCGCGAGCTGACGCTCGACTCGCTGCGCGCCCAGATCGGCATCGTCAGCCAGGACACCTTCCTGTTCTCGACCACCGTTGCCGAGAACATCGCCTACGGCGCGCCTGCTGCCACGCCCGAGCAGATCGTGACCGCAGCGATCCGGGCCCAGGCTCACGAGTTCATCAGCGACCTGCCCGACGGCTACGACACGCGCGTCGGCGAGCGCGGCCTATCGCTTTCCGGCGGCCAGCGCCAGCGGATCGCGATCGCGCGTGCTCTGCTGATGGACCCGCGGGTGCTGATCCTGGACGACGCCACCGCGTCGGTGGACGCGAACACCGAGGCCCGCATCAAGCTCGCGCTGCGCGAGGTGATGGAGGGCCGCACCACGCTGATCATCGCCCATCGGCTGTCCACCATCTCGCTCGCCACACGCGTCGTGGTGCTCGACCGCGGCCGCATCGTCGCCCAGGGCGAGCACGCCGCCCTGCTCGAGCAGAGCCCGGTCTACCAGGAGATCTACAACCACGGCCTGGTCGAGCGCACGTTCGTGCAGCTCGACCCCGACGGCGCGCCGATCGAGAAGGAGGACGTGGCGTGAGGCCGACCTCGTTCGGTGGCCACATCAGCGCCCGCGGCACTCCGTCGAGCGGTCTGGGGCTGCACCGCACAGCCCGGCGGGTTGGGCAGCTGGTGCGCTACGTAAGGCCCCACAAGGCCCGCGCGCTGATCGCGATCGGAGCATTGCTGGGCGTCACCGCGACGACGATCGGCGGCCCGCTGATGGCCAAGCAGGCGATCGACCGCGGCATCACGCCCGGCGACTTCGGGCAGGTGGAGCTGTGGGTGGCTGCCTACCTCGCGGTGGCGGTGCTGGGCTGGGTGTTCGGCGTGGTGCAGAGCTACCTGACCACCTGGGTCGGCGAGCGGGTGCTGACAGACCTTCGCAGCGACCTGTTCGGCCACGTGCAATCGCTGGAACTCGGGTTCTTCGAGCGCACCCGCGCCGGTGTCGTCATCTCCCGCCTGACCAACGATATCGAGGCGCTGAACACGCTGGTCACCGACGGCCCCACCACGCTCGTGCAGAACTCGATCACGCTGGCGGGCTCCGCGGTGGTGCTGCTGATCCTGGACTGGAAGCTGGCGCTGGCGACGCTGATCGTGTTCCCGGGCATGTCGATCGGCACGGCCATCTACCGCCACTACTCGGCGATCGCCTACCGGCAGACGCGCGAGCGGCTGGGCGAGGTCACCGCCAACCTGCAGGAGGACATCTCGGGCGTGCGGGTTGTGCAGGCGTTCCGGCGCGAGTCCTCGAACTACCGCAGCTTCATCGGGGTGAACGACTCCTACCGCGAGGCAAACCAGCGCACGGTCACGGTCAGCGCCATCTACTTCCCGTTCGTCGACCTGCTATCGGCGACGGCGATGGCGATCGTGCTCGGCTACGGCGGCGTGCGGGTGCTGGAGGGCGACCTCAGCGCCGGCGCGCTGTTCGTGTTCATCGGACTGCTCACCAACTTCTTCGACCCGGTGCAGCAGTTGTCGCAGTTCTACCAGACGTTCCTGGCCGGCACGGCCGCGCTGGACAAGGTGTTCGAGGTGCTCGACACCGAGCCGCGGATGCAGGACGCGCCGACCGCCGAAGACCTGCCCGAGATCTGGGGGCGGGTGGAGTTCGAGCACGTCCGCTTCAGCTACCGGCCGGACACGGCCGCCGAGGTGCTGCACGGCATCTCGTTCGCGGTCGAGGCCGGCCAGACGGTCGCACTGGTCGGCCACACCGGGGCCGGCAAGTCGACGATCGTGAAGCTGCTGGCGCGCTTCTACGACCCCACCGGCGGTCGCATCCTGATCGACGGCCACGACCTGCGCGACGTCACGATCCACTCGCTGCGCCGGCAGCTGGGGATCGTGCCGCAGGAGGCGTTCCTGTTCGCCGGATCGGTGCGGGACAACATCGCGTTCGGGCGTCCGGACGCCTCGTTCGAGGACGTCGTGGCGGCGGCCACCGCGGTGGGCGCGGACGGGTTCATCCGCGAGCTGCCGGGCGGCTACGACGAGGAGATCGAGGAGCGCGGCGGGCGGCTCTCGATCGGCCAGCGCCAGCTGGTGGCGTTCGCACGGGCGCTGCTTGCGAACCCGCACCTGCTGATCCTGGACGAGGCCACGTCCAGCGTGGACATCCCGACCGAGGCCAGGATCGAGCAGGCGCTGGACACGCTGCTGCAGCACCGCACGTCGTTCGTGGTCGCGCACCGGCTGAGCACGATCCGCCGTGCCGACCTGATCGTCGTGCTCGAGCACGGCGAGGTGATCGAGACGGGCACGCACGAGCAGCTGATCGCGCTGCGAGGGCGGTACTTCTCCCTGTATGACGACTGGGTCTGACCCGGCAGCCTCGTCGGCGACTTGCGAGGTTCAGGTGACGGTGTCCGCCTCGACCACGACCGCTCCGCCGGCGGCCGCGTCGGACCGGGTGAGCAGCCGGTGGCGCGGTACCCGCTCCAGCCAGGTGCCCGCGGCCAGCGAGGTGATGATGGCGAGCAGCACCAACACCGTGAAGAAGTCTTGATCGATGATGCCGGCGGAGAACGCGGTCGAGGCGACGACGATGCCAGGCCCCCCGCGCGCGTTCATCGCAATCGCCAGGTTGAGAGAGCTGAAGCTATCCTCGCCGGCCGCGCGTGCTCCGAGGTAGACGCTGGTTGCCTTGATGAGGCATGCGGCCAGGACGAATCCGACGAAGAATACGACGTCGAAGCCGTGGATCAGGTCGAGCCCGAGGCCGATTCCGGCGAAGTAGACGGGTATGAAGAAGGCGAGCGAGAAGCTCCTGATCGCCAGCGTTGCCTGCGATGGCTTCGACTCGGTGGCGGCCACGACGATCCCGGCCACGAACGCCCCGAAGAACGCCTCGAGCCCGAGCATCAGGGCGGCAGCGGTCGTCAGCAGCATGAACGTGAGCTGGTGTGCGATCGGGGTGGCGCGCTGGATCACGTTCAGCTCGAGGTTGCCGATCCAGCGGTAGACGGGCGGGCCGGCCACCAGGAACGCAGCCAGGAATGCGAGCGTCGCGGTCACGTGATAGGCGAGATCGGCGTGCGAGCCGGTCGTGATCCCGAGCGCAGACGGCAAGCCGAAGAGTGCGGCACCGGTCGTCCCTGCAAAGCCAATCGCGGTCGCCAGCACGACGTAGAGGACGAGATCCTCGAGCACTGCGACTCCGAGCACCACTCGAGCGAACGGGGTGTCGAGGATGCCCAGGTCATGCATGATCCGGGAGATCACCGGAATGCTCGTGATGGCCAGTGCGATTGCGAAAACCAGCACGAACGAGGTGGTGTTGCCGTTCGGCCCCCACAGGCTCCTCTGATCGATCATCTGTGAGATGGCGAGCCCGGCGACGAACGGGATCGTGGTACCGGCCACGAAGACGGCAATCACGGTGCGCCGCTCGCCACGGTGAAAGACGGTGCGTAGCTCAGACCCGGCGATGAACAGGAGCAGCAGCAGCCCGAGCTGGTACACCGCACCGAGGATGACCGGCGTCGACCCGCTGGTCGGAAATATCCACGCCTGCGTGGACTGCGATAGCCACCCGAGTACCGTGGCGCCGAGCAGCAGGCCACCGACCACCTCGCCGATCGCCCGGGGCTGCCGGAAACGGACAAACAGGGATCCCGTCCCATGAGCGCACAGGAGGATCGCGGCCAGGGCGATCAGCGTATGAGCGAGGTCTGCTGTGGGAAGTGTGGTCATGTTCGGACAGGTGGCCCTGCCGAAGATACGGTGATAACCAGACAATGTCGACAGGGCTGCGGCAGTTCGGGAACGCGCCGATGCCTTGGTGAGCAACTCTCTCACTCAAGACAACTTGCACATCGTCCGATATACGCGGCAGCATGGGTCGTCTGCGTATGTTCCTCGCTCTGGCCGTGCTCGCCTGCGTGATACCAGCACAGGCGAGCGCGGCCTCCACTTCCTCGGTGCCCGACGTGCCGGCGTCGTTCTGGGCGCACGCCCAGATCACGTGGGCCGTGAACGCCGGATGGGTGCCACTCCACAAGAACGGCGACTTCGCCCCCGCTCGCAACGCCACCCGCACGGCGGCCGCGCGGGTGCTGGCAAACCTGAACAAGCAGCAGCACGGCGTCGCGATCAGCGACGATCCATTCCAGCAGGCGGTCGACGGCGGCTGGATCGGCGCCGGCCTCGGCCCGGGGTCGACTCTCACGCAGCTGCAGTTCGACCGCGGCATCGTGCGCGTGATGGGGCTGAAGAACGAATCCATCAGGCTCAGGCAGATCACGGCCGCCGATGGGTGGAAGCCGAAGCTCCCGACGGGCTTTGCGGCCGAGCAGATCGTGCGCGACATCGGTGCCCGCTGGAACGTCCCGTTCGGCGCCGACAACTGGGAGACCTGGCCGAGCACCACGCTGAGGCGCGCAAACCTGGCCGTGCAGGCATACCTGCTGGGTCATCTGCCCAGCTACTGGCAGTACTCCGTGGACACGCAGCTGAACGTGGTGCACGCGCTGCCGACATATCCGCCGCTGAAGAAGGCCGTGCTCGGCTACGCGCTCAAGTGGGCGGGTGCGCCCTACATCTGGGGCGGCAGCTCCGACCAGCCGCAGGATCCGTTCGGGCTGCCGGCCGCCGCCGGCTTCGACTGCTCGGGCTACGTGTGGTGGGTGATGAAGCGCGCCTACACGGTGCCGGGAAGGACCTGGGACGGCACCGCGAAGATCCCATGGCGCACCACGTACGACATGGCCGCGCATATTCCGGTCGCGAAGCGCATCCCCTACAGGAGCCTGAGGCCCGGCGACATCCTGTTCTGGAGCAGCAGCGCACCGCACGGCGTGTTGACCAGCTCGAGCGCGGTCGACCACACCGGCATCTACCTCGGGAACGGCTGGACGATCAACAGCCACGGCAGCGGCGCGGGTGTCACCATCAACTACATGGGCCCCGGTGCAGGCTGGTACCACGACAACTTCGTGTTCGGCTGGCGCATCATGCCCGTCGGCGTGTGAACTGCTCGGCGCGGTAGGCTGCGCTCGCGATGAGCGCCGACGAGAACACCACCCCGGAGCCCGAGGAGATCCCGGCCGGAGCAGAGGCAGCCCCCGGCACACCGGTCAGCGTGCGGGCCGAGCGAGGCGCCCGGATGACTCCCGCCGAGGCGGTGCGCGACATGCGCATCAAGGTGCCGACGCGGGGCAACCGGATCCTCCGCGAGCTGGTCGAGCGCGTCAACCGCGACGACTCGATCAAGGCGCTGTGGCACGCCGCCAACGTCAACGCGGTGGCGCGGATGCAGATCAACGACCACTCGTGGGTGCACATCCAGATCGTCACCAACATCGGCCTGAAGCTGCTGCGCGAGCTGCGCCGGGCCGGGGTCGAGCCGGGCATGGTGACCGACTACGGCATGACCGACGACGATGCCGAGGTGGTGGTCGGGCTGGGCTGCCTGACGCACTGCCTGGGGATGGCCATCCACCGCGACGGGCACGAGGAGATGAGCCTGTTCCTGACGGCCGACCGCCTGCCCGGGCTGCTGGACGGGCTGTACGAGGAGCCGGAGCGCACGATCGTGATGGCCGAGGTGCTGCAGACGATCATCAGCCACCGCTCCGGCGGCCGGCCGCTGTCGCTGGAGGCCGGGATCGTGCGGGTCGCCGACGCGCTGGACATGGCGAAGGGACGCTCCCGGATCCCCTTCGAAAGCGGACGCGTCTCGATCCACTCGCTGTCTGCGGCAGCGATCGAGGAGGTCGTGATCCGTGGCGGCGGTGATGGCAAGGTGCTGGTCGAGATCGAGATGAACAACTCGGCCGGCCTGTTCCAGGTCGACAACCTGTTGCGATCGAAGCTGCACGGCTCGGGGCTCGAGGACCACATCGAGGTGGCGGCGACGCTCGAGGGCGATACCGAGAAGCGCCTGCTGCCCAGCTTTCGGCTGTAGGCAACCACACAGATGTGACGATGCTCACACGGTGTAGTGTTGGCGCCTCACACCGGAAAATGTCGTCGGGACACGTCGGGAGGCACGGTCCCGCGGCGGCGAAGGAGGCCCCCAATGTCGCGCGTCTCGCGCACTTCTCTTCGTAAGCGTCTGTCGTGGTGGCGGCAGCCGCCGGATGTGGCAGCTCGTCGTCGTCGGGCACGGCGTCCACCGCGGCAAACAGCGAGCCTCGGCTCACGCTGCCGACGCCACCGGCGACCACCACGTCGGGCGCCGTGGGTGGAGCGGAAGCAGCTTCTGCGCACGGGCAAGGCGGATCGTGGAGAGCCTCAAGTCCAAGCTCGCGACGCTTCGCAATCTCCGGCAGCGCACCCCAGAGGCGTTCAAGTCGGAGATGCTGACGAACCAGCAATCCGCCTACCGCAGGCCCAGTCGCAGGCGCCGGCTGAGATCAAGCCTGACCTGGCCGTGGTCGTCGACACCTTCATCACCAAGCTCGACCAGATTACGCCGCCCACGGGTGGAACCCGCTCGCTGCCGGGCCCGCTGCCGTGTCCCTGCTGCAGAACCACGGCCTGAAGGCCCACATGACCACCTCCAGGCGTGGGCCGAAGCGAACTGCGAGCTAGGCGGGAGCCGAGAGGGGCCTCTGGTATCCTTCGCCGCGCCCTTGCGGGGTCGTCTAATGGTAGGACGCCTGACTCTGGATCAGGTAGTCGGGGTTCGAGTCCCTGCCCCGCAGCCTCGTAACCAGGCCGATCCGGACTTGCAAGTCACGTCGTCCGAGAGGTCCCAGACGCGGGCGGAACTTGAGGTGCCTTGGATTCGTCCAAGACATCATGGTCCGCACCCTCGCCACTACGTTGCCGTGATGGCGGTCGTTCTGGTGGTCGCAGCCTGGCTGCTCGTATCGACCTTCCCAGGGCCGGACCCGGAGTCGGAGGTCCCGATCTGATGTTGAAGCTGATGACGACCGCACTTGTCGCGCTCTCGTTCGCGGCCGCTGGCTCCGCGTGTGGCACCGTTGCAGGGGACTGTTCCGGGCCATCAGGGGTTGCCACCTACAGAACGGCGAGGCGTACTGCGTGATCCTCAACCAAGGGGCTGCCCTCGCCGACAGCGACGTCGCTGCCCTGCCCAGTGCGAAGAGAGCCTGCGACTAGGGCAGCCGCGTGTCGCGGTCCTCGTTGATCGCGCGAATGTCCCGCTCCCAGGGCAGAGAACGTCGCGCTGGCAAGGCGAACGCGACATGTCGGACGGCCAGCGTCGACATCACCGGCTCGATCGACGTCGAGGATCGGACGCGCGCCTGCGAATGACGACGCGCGGAGAGTTCGCCTAGTACGCAGCGATCGCTGTCGTGCACGGCGCGCAGGTCACTTCGCCGAACTTGCGATACATCGAGAGCTTGGCCCCGCACTTCACGCAGGTCCCTGCCTCGCAGGTCTTGACTCTGCGGTTCGGGCTCACCCAGCCGTCGTAACTTCCCATACTGGAACTATGCCCGGAGCGTTTCTTGATTCACCAAGTGTACACGGGAACACGTGTTCGACGGCGGCCGCAGATGCGCGGCCGGTCGCTCTACCTGGGCTTCAGCGAGATCGCGAGCGTGATCGTGCGCGCGTGCCCGTGCAGGTCGGACACGTGCGGCACGGTCGCGAACACGTGCACGGTGATCGATCCGCCCGGGGGGCGGCTGCCGGCGAACAACGGGCCAGCGTGCGGGAGGTGGGCCAGCGTGCCGTCGTAGATGGCGCCCTCGCCCCTGGCCAGCTTGATGGTCACGGTCACGTGCCTGGGGTTGAGCGTCTTTCCGCCGGTCCAGCCGGTGGTGGTGACGTAGTACCGAGCCCTGTGGCCGGTGCGGTTCACACGGTAAAGCACCGCCGGATGCCTGAAGGCGGCGGCGCTGTTCACCTGCACCTTCACGTCCAGCATTCCCGGGGCGGCCATGGCCGGCACGGCCAGGAAGACGCCGAGCAGTGCGGCGAGCACCCCGATACGCGCGATCCCGATCATGCACTCAGTCTAGGTGCTGGCAGCTCCTGAATCTACGTCTGGTGGATACTTCGCCGGTGGCAGACATGGCCGGCATCGGACACGTGCACCTGATCGTCGCCGATCACGAGCGCGCGGCACGGTTCTACAGCGAGGCCTTCGGGCTACAGGAGCACTTCCGCGTCCGCGACCGTCTGGTGTTCATGGGCAACGACGACGCCACGCTGATCGTGCTGGACGCCGAGCAGCCCGCTGCCGGGCGTGGCGACATCGAGCACGTCGGGCTGTCGCTGGCCCCCGGCCAGAACCTGGACGCCGCCGTCGAGGACGTCGTGCGCGCCGGCGGCCGAGTGGTGCAGCGCGGCGAGCACGCGCCGGGCCTGAAGTTCGCCTACGTGACCGATCCCGACGGCAACATGCTGGAGCTGTAGCGCCGCACGGGCCGTGACGTGTTTGGCAGACGCCGCGCCGGGCACATCAGTCCAGAGAGCTTCGCACGCACACCCACGGACTGGAGACACGATGGCCCAAGCCACCTACATCTACGCACTGGTCGGTAACCAGGGAGACGCCACCGTGCTTCGCTACCGGACAGAGCTCGACGCACCGCTGCCGGGAGCCGACGTGCCCACGACACCCGCCGTCGGGCCGGTAGTGGTCGAAAGCGTCGAGCAGGACGAGTCCGGCGCCACGGTGGTGCTGGCGTACGACTCGACCCCGACCCCCGACGAGGTGAACGCCGCGCTCGGCGAGGGCTGGGAGCACCCGCCTTCAGACGACCCCTGGGCGTCGTTCGCCCCGGGCGCGGTCGCACGCGTGCATCCACAGTAGCGACCGCGCCGGGGCGCGCCTAGGGGCGTGCTAGTCGATCGAGAACACGAAGTCGTAGCCGTCCGGCCGCGCGTGCAGCAGCATCGTGCCGTGCGCGTCGCGGTAGATGCCGGTGCCGCCGATGATGGCCAGGCGGCTGTCGCGGGTGTCATAGAACGGCCCCTCGACCGTGATCTGGCCATCGGCGAGCTTGTTCGTCCAGCTGCACTGCCACTCACCGCGGGCCGGGTTGGTGCGGATGCAGTTGCCCTGGTCACGTCCCACCTGGCTGGTGTTGCTCGCGTTGAACAGCAGGTTCGAGAACGGGAACAGGTCGCCCTGCGAGTCGCCCTTGGGCGGCAGGTCGACGACGTGCTCGTTGACGGGGTGCTCGACCACGTGCAGCTTCGTCCGCATCGGATCCGACCCGCTCGATCCGGTCGCGGCCATCGCCAGTCCGGTGCAGCCGAACGCCACTCCCACGGTCACGGCCACCACGATCCATCGCTTGCGCATGACTACCCCCTTCTCGTTGTGAACCGAACCTCGACCCTACCGCACTGTCACAAAGCGCCCGACCGATCTCACGGAGAGTTAACGGTTGGGATCCAGACATCGGTGGGTAACGCCTGTACCGTGGGATGTGTGCAGCGCCGGAGCATCCTCGACGCTCGACGACCCGCGCTGCTGATCGCAGTTGTCGCGGTGCTCGCGGCGACCGGTTGTGCCGGGTCGTCGGCATCCTCATCGAGCGGCGGCAGCGGACCCAGCGCCAGCCAGCCGTCGTCGTCCGGTGGCACCACGGGCAGCTACGTCCCGGCCGCCGGAACCGACAAGTCGGGTGCCGTATTCCAGACCTACACGAATCACAAGCTCGGCTACCAGATGCTCTATCCCGGCGGCTGGAACGTGACCAAGAAGGGCGGGATCGTACGCATCGCGAAGCTCGGGAACTCGATCGTGATCGCGACGCGGAAGTCCAAGAACGCTCCCAAGGTAAAACCGGTGCGGGCTGCGCTGATCGGCCAGCAGAAGAAGAAAACGGTGCTCGACATCGAGTCGCGGCCGAAGTCCACAGAGCTGAACGGCGATCCGGCCATCAGGATGGTGTTCACCAAGGACAAGCCGGCCACCGCCGACACGCCCGAGGACACGCTGCGCGTCTACCGCTACCTGGTCTTCCACAAGGGGCACATCGTGATCCTGTCGCTGCAGACGCCCACCAGCCGCGACAACAAGCAGGCCTACGACGTGATCGCGAACAGCCTCAGCTGGCCGGGGAAGAAGGGTTAGGCTCGCCCCCGCCGGCCTCGCGCCACATCTCGTCCACGTTCATGTCCAGCTTCTCGACCACCTCGAATCCGCCGTGGTGCTCGACCACGCGCTCGACGTCGTCGAACACGTGACCGGGTAGCACCACGAACCGGTCGGCGGCGGAGTGCGCCTCCGCGAACTCGGCCGCCGTCATCACCAGCGCCTGCACGCAGGTGAAGTCGCCGCACTCGCAGAGGAACGGGATCCGCTCCTCGTCGTCGTCGCTATCGACCGGCTCCTGCTGCATCCGGCGGTTGTTGTACTGGCGGAACGACTCCTCGTTCTTCACCAGTCGCGCGTGCCGCGCCTCCCACCAGTCCTCGGGTCGCATCATCCGCAGGCTTCCATCCCCGGGAGCCCCTGTCAACTGTGAGGTTTCCCAACGACGAGCAGGAGGAGGTCTGGGTCGGTCTCACAAAGGAGCAGATCTCGGAGGCTCCGGAGCTGGGCGTCGACGCGATCGACGACGAGCAGCCTCGTGAGCAGCTGGGTGAGTACTACGGCCGCTTCTTCATGAACGCGCCGTAGCCGACAGGATCGGCGTCCCTGGCGCCAGCCGCCAGGGACGCCGGCCGACCCGCGTCAGCTCGAAACCCTCGATCAGCTCGGCCGCCGCGACGGCGCCGCCGCCGCCGATGCCGGCCGATCCCGCCAGGGCGCCCACCACCTCCTGGGCGCTGGCCCCGGCGGCGCGCAGGTCGGCGACGGCCACAGCGCCGTGCCGTTTGGCCAGCCGCTCGCCGTCGTCCCCGAGCATCAGCGGCACGTGCGCGTAGGCGGGCTGCGGCAGCCCCAGCAGCTGCTGCAGCGCCACCTGCCGGGCGGCCGACCCCAGCAGGTCATCACCGCGAACGACACCCGTCACGCCGTCGGCCGCGTCGTCGACCACCACCGCCAGCTGGTACGCGTAGAGGCCGTCGGAGCGCCGCACGATCACATCGCCGCCGACCGGCCGAGGGTTGCTGCCGTGCAGCCGGTCGCGCACCACGACGTCCCCCTCCGGCATGCGTACGCGCAGGGCCGGACGTTTCCCCTCGGCCCGCAGCCGTTCCCGCTGCGCGCCGGTCAGCTCGCGGCAGGTGCCGGGGTAGGCGGCGGGCGAGTCCTCGCCTCCGTGCGGTGCGGACGCCACCGCCGCCAGCTCACGGCGGGTGCAGAAGCACTCGTACACCAGCCCCCGCTGTGAGAGCCGCTCCAGGGCGGCAGCGTAGTCCGGGTCGCGCAGCGACTGCGGCCTGGTCTCCGCATCCCAGTCGAGGCCCAGCCAGGCCAGGTCGTCGCGGATCGCCTGGGCGTACTCCGGCCGGCAGCGGTCGCGGTCGAGATCCTCGATGCGTAGCAGCATCCTGCCTCCGCGCGCCCGTGCGTCCAACCAGGCCAGCAGCGCCGTGCGGGCGTTTCCCAGGTGCATGAGGCCGCTGGGGCTGGGCGCGAACCGCCCGACCATCGTCAACCTCTCCTGGGAGCCAGCGGCACGCGGCCGGCCAGGTCGAGCACCTGCTCGACTGCGGCCGCCGCCGACAAGAGCCCCCACTCCCCGCGAGGCCGGCCGACCAGCTGCATGCCCACCGGCAGGCCCTCCTCGGTGAGGTCGCACGGCAGGGCCACGACCGGGCACGAGGTGAGCGTGATCGCCGACGTGATCCGCAGCCACTCGACGTAGTTGTCAAACGTGACACCGGATACCTCGCGGATCCACCGCGTGGACACGTCGAACGGCGCGACGCAGGCGGTCGGGCAGAGCAGCAGGTCGTAGCCGGCCATGAACTCCGACATGCGCTGGAAGATGGCGCCGCGGGCCTGCTCGGCCTGGGCGATCCGCTCGACCGAGAGGCTCAGACCGAACTCGATGTTCCAGATGATGTCGGGCTTGAGGCGGTCGCGGTCGGTCGCATACAGCAGCTCCATGCCGGCGACGAACCCGGCGCCGCGCAAGACCTGGAATGTCTCGGGCGCACCGGTCAGGTCGGGCGACGCCTCCTCCACCTCGACCCCGGCCGCCGCCAGTCGCTCCACGGCGCGGCGGCACGCTTCGCGAACGTCGGCGGCGACCGGTGTCACGCCGCCCAGATCGGGGGCGTAGGCGACTCGCCCCGGCAGCGCGGGCGCGGACGCTGCGTCGGCGAACGGGCGCTCCGGCGCCTCCAGTGACAGCGGGTCGCGTGCGTCGAGGCCGGCCATGGCATCCAGCATCAGCGCCGCATCGGCCACGGTGCGGCCCATCGGCCCCTCGACCGACATCGTCTCGAACGGCAGCGGCGAGGGGCCGGCGGCCACCCGGCCGGGGCTGGGCCGGACGCCCACCACGCCGCAGAAGCCGGCCGGGGTGCGCACGCTGCCGCCCAGGTCGGATCCGGTTGCAAGCCACACCTGGCCGCTGGCCAGGGCTGCAGCCGAGCCGCCCGACGAGCCGCCGCAGGTGCGGGACGTGTCCCACGGGTTCCGGGTCTCCCCGAACACCTCGTTGAAGGTGTTGGCGCCGGCCCCGAACTCGGGCGTGTTCGACTTCGCCACGACCACGGCGCCGCGCTGCTCGAGGCGCTCGACCATGAAGTCTGAGCGGTCGGGCACGTGGTCGGCATAGATCGGGGATCCGTAGGTGGTGAGGACACCGGCCACGTCGTTGAGGTCCTTGACGGCGATTGGCAGCCCGGCCAGCGGCGCGTCGCGGGAGGCGCGGTCGGCCTGCTCGAAGGCCCGCTCGGCACAGACCGTTGGCAGCGCGTTCAGCTGCGGGTCGACCTGCTCGATCCGCCGCAGCGCCGACTCCACCAGCTCCCGCGACGAGACCTCGCCCGAGCGCAGCAGCGCGACCGCTTCGACGGCGGTCAGCATGCAGAGGTCGTCGGACACGTCCGCCAGCCTACCGGCGCCACAGGTTGACGCTCTACGATGGCGTCATGGCGTCGACCGGGAACGGGTTTGACCGGCTGTTCGAGCAGCCGCCCACGCTTGAGGGAATCCGGGTGCGCATGGAGCCGTTTGCCGAGCACCATCGCGAGGGGTTGTGGACGGCGCTGGGCGACCCCGCCGTGTGGCGCTGGGTGAAGATCGATGCCTCGGCAGGGCGCGAGGTGTTCGACGCCTGGTTCGACGAGGCGGTGGCGGAAACCGCAGCGCAGGCCGAGTTCGGATTCGTGACCGTTGGGCGAGAGGACGACCGGCCGGTTGGCAGCAGCCGCTTCCTGGCTCTGCGCCCGGCCGACCGCGGCGTCGAGATCGGCTGGTCGCTGGTCTCACCGGCGGCCTGGGGCACGGGCGCGAACACCGAGGCCAAGCTGCTGATGCTGGCGCACGCGTTCGAGCAGCTGGGCTGCGCGCGGGTCGAGTTCAAGACGGACGCGCGCAACGAGCGGGCGAGAGCGGCGCTGGCAGCGCTGCCGTCCACGTTCGAGGGCATCTTCCGCAAGCACATGCTGATGTTCGGCGGGCGCTGGCGCGACTCGGCCTGGTACTCGATCACCGACGACGAGTGGCCACGGGTGCGCGAGCTGCTTTCCGAGCGGCTGGCTGCACAGCTCACGACGGCGTGACCAGCGACGGCGTCTGGCGAGCGGCGCTTGCTAGAATCCGCGCCGCCTCGGGGCGACCGTGCCGCATTCGTCTAGGGGCCTAGGACGCCGCCCTCTCACGGCGGTAACACCGGTTCGAATCCGGTATGCGGTACCTCTCGAAAACCCCTGCTAATCCGGGGGTTTTCGGCGTTCCGGGAGCGGTCGAGATTCGGCCATCCGGGTGGCGGGGCGTTTGCGCCAGTCGCGCAGCGGTTCGATGGGCTACCCGACGGGGAGCTGCCTTGTCCACGATATTGCTAACTCGACCGAACCGGGCCGGTTCGAATCCGGTATGAGTAGTCCGCGGGACCCTGTGTGAGGGTTCCCGGCGCGCACCGTTCCCCACCCGCCACCTATGCTCTAGGGCGATGCGACGCATACTTGCGCTCGTTCTGGCTGTGGTGTCACTCGCAGGCTGCACCGGGACGGGCGGGTCGGCCGCACCACCCTCAGCGGCCGTCGTGGCCGGCGGCAGCGCCCAGCAGCGAGCGCTGATGGCGTACATCCTGCACGAGCTGGGGGCGTCCAGCATCGAGCGGGTGTGGATCGGTAACCCGCCGCATCAGGGAAGGGACGGGGTGCCGCCAGGACCACACTGGCTGGCGTTGCGTATTCGCGCTCATACGGGCCTGAACGACACTCGCGACCTGGCGGGGCGCGCACAGGCGATGATCGCCGCCGACCTGTTCGCACGGTCATCGGCCGCCTCCGGCCTGCCCGCCATCAACGGCGCCAGCCTGCACCTGCACGACGCAGACGGCCGCCGCCTGTATGCAACGTCATGGCGCACGTCGCCCCATCGCAGCAGGCTGCTCGGCTGGTCGCAGCAGGGTCGATTGCTGCGTACGGCGATCGCGCATGCCGTCCTTTCGAACGGCTTCGGCGTCGACTCGATCCGGCTGATAGGCGCGCCGGTGGAGGCCGCCGAGATCGTCGTTACCGCCACGTCCCCACATGGCATGCGCCTCCGCCTCGATCGCGTCGAGGCGGCGCTGCGGCCGCTCCAGCGCCCGGCACGGCCTCGCGGTATGTGGTCGTCCTTGACGTACCTCCAGGTCAACGGCTGCGGGCAGCCGGTCGCCGCCGTTGGTGTCGGCGGAGGCTGGGCCGACCAGCGATGGCTGTGCCCGAATCCCTCGACGGTCGCCGGCAAGGATGAGGAGACCTGCCCACCACCCGCGCGCGGCTGTTGACGCACTGTGTACGCTTTGCGCCGTGAATGACACCACCCCCATCGCCGTGCTCTCCTCCCCGCAGGGCGCCGACGAGGCCGTCGAGCTGCTGCACGGCAACGGCATCAAGTGCGCGGTCGCGAATCCGGTGATGACGACGTTCGGCTCGAACCAGATGGGCTCCGGCTACACCGTGATCGTGGCCGACGAGGACAAGAAGCGGGCAAAGGAGGCGCTGGAGGGGATGCTGGGTGCCAAGTGGTTCCTGCGCACCAGCTCCGGCCAGCGCTACCACGCCTTCGAGACCGCCACCGCTGACGAGATCCGCGAGCATCTCGCCGAGGCGCGCGAGCCCGACGGAGGCTGGTCGACGACCGACATCGGACATCTCGCCGACCTGCTCGATCAGCACCGCCACTCCTACGTGGGGAAGCTCTTCAAGCACGGCCACCCGCTGGAAGGCCGGACGCTCGACGAGTGGGCCGTTGCCTGCGGCTGCGAGCACGTGCACACCGACGTGCACGACTAGCACCGCCCGTCACAGGTCTCCCGCCTGCCGGTGGTCATGAACCGCTACGCCCCGCCTGCCGTACCCCGGGTAGTGATGTCCAAGACTCCCCGAGGAGGTATCTCATGAGCACCAACACACCTGAGACCATGCCCGGCCGCAACTGGGCCGTCTGGATCGGACTGGCTGTCGCGGCGGTGATCGTCGTAGGACTGCTCGTCTACGCGGGCGGCGGCGGAAGCGGCGGCGGAGGCGGCGGCTACTGACCGACCGGGCGGGCGGGGAACGATCGGGACCCGTCGAGGGTCTCAGGGGTATGAGAACCGTCCGCCCTGTCGCCGCCGCCGTTCTCGCCGTCTCGGCCCTTGCCACCGGCTGCCTCGGCGGCGCCCCCCACGCCGACGTCGCGACGGTGCCCACCACCGGCGTGATCGTCACCGTGGGCGGTCCGGCGCCGGGAGCCCCCGCGCCGATACCAGGCGTGGAGCTACGCCTGGTCGGCGCGGGTGGCTCCGTGAACGTTCGCGCCGACCGGCGGGGCCGGTTCACCGCCGACCTCGCGCCCGGCAGGTACCGGGTCACGATCACCGGCCACGGTCCAACGGCTAACGGAGTACCGATGCAGCCGACGCCCGACGCGATAGTCGTCCCGCACGCAGGCGGCCATCCGGTGTGGCTGGTCGTCTCGATCAAGTAGCCGTCCCGTAACCGGGTAGGTGGCCGGCCGGCCGTACGACATCATGGGATACATGGTCAGGCTGTGTCCCGCCCCGTCCTGCAGACATCTTCGTTTTGTAACCCGACAAGCAGGGATGTAAGATCAGCGCCTCGGCCGCAACGGAAAGCCGGGAGGACGGGGGTCCATGGATGCTCAGGTTGCTTTCTGAGCAACGGCGTGTGCGGCGGTGCGGCGCGATGTTGGCGGTGGGGCTGGCGATGCTCGCGGTGGCCCTTCCCGCACAGGCACGCGCCGCCGACGGCCCGCGCTTCCTGCTCGTGTCGGCCCCACACGGCGCCACCGTGCGTTCGTCGCCCGGTGGCGAAACCGTGGCCCACCTGCCCGCCGCCACACCGCTCGGCGCGCCCACCTGGCTGTGGGTGGTGCGCACCACCACGAACCGCCGCTGGGGCCGTGTGGTGCTGCCGCTGAAGCCGAACGGCCGCACCGGCTGGATCAACCTGCACGGCCTTCGCACCGTCCACACCAGCACCTGGATCCGCGCCAGCCTGCGCGACCGCCGCATCTGGCTGATGCACGGCTCGCGCCCGCTGGCCTCCTTCTCGGCGGCGATCGGCGCCGTCACCACCCCCACCCCCGCCGGCCGCTTCAGCGTCACCGACAGCCTCGCCACCGGTGACCCATCAGGCCCGTTCGGCTGGTACGCCTTCGGCCTCTCGGGTCACCAGCCGCACCTGCCTGCGAACTGGTCGGGCGGGGATCAGCTGGCGATCCACGGCACCGACGATCCGGCGTCGATCGGCACCGCCGCCTCACATGGCTGTCTCCGCGTCTCGCCCCAGGCGCTCGCGCGCCTCCGTCCGGCACTGCACCTGGGCACGCCGGTCGTGATCATGCCCACCGTCGATCGTGCCATGGTCGTTGCCAAAGCCTCCGCATGGCCGCGACCGTCCTGCTCCGTCTCGGCAAACGGCCGCCCGTCCCGCGACAGACGGATTCACGACCGCTCTGGTAGTCCATCTGGTGCACTCCCCGACGACCGTGCTGCTCGCGGTCAACGCGTATCTGCACACGGTCGCGCCGATGGCCGCGACGGCGCCGCCGGCCATCCTGTCCCGTCGCGTGGACGGCCCCGCGCACCGCGACGGGCTGCGCACCCACTCCACCCCGATCCGCTACCCGCAGTCGCAGCCGGCGGCCGACGCCGGGACGCCCGCTCTCGGTCAGCCTGAGCCCGTGCCGCGCCTGTAGGCGCTCATCCGGAGGCGCTGGGTAGGTCGAAGGCACGCTGCGCCTCGTCTGCGATGTACCGGGCGATGGCGAGCGACGAGGTCGCCCCCGGTGAGGGTGCGTTGCGCACGTGCAGCGCGTGGTCGGTGTGCGAGAACACGAAGTCGTCGACCAGCCGCCCGGCGCGGTCGACCGCCTGGGCGCGGACGCCGGCGAACCCGGGCAGCACGTCGCTCTGCCTCAGCTCGGGCACGAACTCGGCCGCCGCCGCCACGAAGCTCCCGCCCGGCAGGAGGTGGCGGGCCTCGTCGATGCCGGTGCGCCAGAAGCGCCGGGCCATGCGATAGGTGCCGGGCCAGGTGAGCGTGGAGGCGACGTCGGCCGGTCGCACCCGCAGCAGCGAGTACGCGTCGCGGGCGCCGGCCAGGAGCGCGCTGGGCCCGATCAGCACCTCGCCGTCGATACGCCTGGTCAGGTGCACTCCCAGGAACGGCAGCTCCGGATCGGGCACCGGGTACACCATGCCCCGCACCAGCGAGCGCCGCTCCGGCCGCAGCCGCATGTAGGCGCCGCGGAAGGGCACGATCCGGGGGTTGGCGCCGCCGCCGGCCATCGTCGCAAGCCGGTCGGACCAGCCGCCGGCGCAGAACAGCGCGTGCCTCGCCCGCGTCTCACCGCTGGTGTGGGTCAGCCGCACCCACCCGGACGCGACGCGCACGCCGGTGACGCGGCAGCCGGTGGTGATGGTGCCGCCGGCCGACTCCACGTCGTCCGCGTACGCCGCGGCCACGCGGCCGTAGTCGACGATGCCGGTCTCGGGCGAGTGCAGCCCGTCCAGCGCGCGCACGTGCGGCTCGATCTCGGCGATGCGGTCGCGGTCCAGCCGCGCCAGGCCGGGCACGCCGTTGGCGGTGCCGCGGCGCTCGAGCTCGTCCAGGCGCGCCACCTGGCCGGGCTCGGTTGCCACGATCAGCTTGCCGCACCGCTCGATCGGGATCTCTCGCGCATCGCAGTACTCGTACAGCTCGCGGGCGCCGGCCACGCACAGCGCGGCCTTCAGCGATCCCGGCTGGTAGTAGACGCCCTGGTGGACGACGCCGGAGTTGTGGCCGGTCTGGTGCGTTGCGATCGCCCCTTCGCGCTCCAGCACCTGCAGCGACAGCTGCGGATGGCGGTGGGCCAGTTCGCGGGCCGTGGCCAGGCCGAGGATGCCGGCACCGACCACGGCGAGGTCGCACTCGCCGCGGGGGCCGCTCATCCCTGCCTCAGCGTGCGCACGAGCATGTAGTTCGCGTCGCCCAGGGCCAGCTCCTGCCCGCGAACCGCCGAAGTAGCTACCGGGAGCGCGTCTTGCCGTGCGGCAGCAGCGCTGCCGAGACGACCGCGAACAGCGCGACCACCACCAGCAGGCCGCCCTCGACCGCCAGGAACATGTCCTCGCTGATGTCGCCCACGATCCAGTGGTAGGGCACGCCGGTGAGCGCGGCCACCAGGCCGCAGGCGCCGCCGGCCACGGCCATGATCCGTGTCAGCCGGTAGGCCCCGGCCGAGTTGGTGTCGCCGGGGATGTGCATCGCGAGGATCGCGATCAGGCCGGTGCACAGGCAGGACAGCCCGAGCAGGACCATCGCGGTTCCCGCAGTCCGTGACCCCTCATACAGCAGACCCTCGATCACCAGCCGAGGCTACACGCATTTTTCCCGGCCGACAACGAGTCTTCACACACTCCATACAATCGGTCAACCTAGTTGCCCTTGGTGTGCTTCTTGGCCGGGGGCGGCGCCGCCGCCTGAGCCGCGGCCACGCCGGCTGCGTACCCCGACGCGTAGCCCGCCGTGCGCCCCTTCTTGATGCCGGCGGTGCGGCCCTTCTTGATGCCGGCCACCATCCCGTCGTGCTTGCCCTGGCGGTAGCCGGCGTTCTGGCCGGTGTCCTTGCCCTTGGCCAGGCCGGCCGTGTACCCGGCATCGTGGCCGCTCTGGTACGCGCTGTGCTGGGCGGCCGCGAGGTCTGACTGCGAGATGCCCGAGCCCGTGTGCACGGTGTAGGCGGCGATGCCCACGACCATCGAGAGCATGGCGGCGAGCGCCAGCGCAAGCAGCAGCGCGGCCGGGCTGAAGCGCGGCAGGGAGATGGGCGGCGGGTTTGACGAGGTCGATGACATGGGACCTCAGACGTGCTTAGCCCTCGACGGCGAATCTCCTGCCCAGCGTCGCAATCCGCTCCAGCGACTCCTCACGGCCCAGCAGCACCAGGCTCTCGAACAGGCCGGGCGCCACGGTGCGCCCCGAGATTGCCACGCGCACCGGCCCGAACAGCACCCGCGGCTTGAGGCCGGTCTCCTCGCAAGCGCCGCGCAGCGCCTCCTCGATCGAGCCCGCGTCCCACTCCACCACCCGCCGCAGCGCCTCGGTGGCGGACTCCAGAGCGCGCGGCGCGTCCGGGTCGTCGAGCACCCGCCCCACCGCCTCGTCGTCATACACCGTGGGCCCGAACAGGAACCCCGCGAACCCCTCGAACTGGGCCAGCGTCCGCAGCTTCTCCTGCACCACCGGCGCCACCTCGGCCACGCGCTCGCGATCGGCAGCCAGCGGCGACCCGCTCCGCTCCAGGTAGCCCTGCAGCTCCGCGAGGAACCGCCCCGGCTCGAGCAGCCGCAGATGCTCCCCGTTCAGCCACTCCAGCTTGGCGAAATCGAACACGCCGGGGCTGCGATTGACCCGCTCGATGGTGAACCGCTCGACCAGCTCGGGGGTGGTCATGACGGTGGTCTTGTCGTCGAAGCTCCAGCCGATCAGGGCCAGGTAGTTCCGCATCGTCTCGGCCAGATAACCGAGGTCGCGGAACTCCTCCACCGAGACGGCGCCGTGCCGCTTGGAGAGCTTCTTCTTGTCCGGCCCCAGGATCATCGGCAGGTGCGCGAACAGCGGCTCCGGCGCGCCCAGCGCCCGGTACACGGCCAGCTGCCGCGGCGTCGACGAGAGCAGGTCCTCGCCCCGCAGCACGTGGGTGATCCCGGCATCGATGTCATCCACCGGATTCGCGAACTGGTAGGTCGGGGTGCCGTCGGAGCGGAGGATGATGAAGTCGCCCTGGAGCGCGTTGTCCCACTGAACAACGCCGCGCACCATGTCGTCGATCACGGTCTCGCCGGCCGGATCGAACAGCATCCGCACGGCCGGCACGCGGCCCTCCGCCTCAAACGCCGCACGCTGCTCGTCGGTCAGGTCGCGGCAGCGCCCGGAGTAGATCAGCGGCAGCTGCGCCGCCTGGCGCTGCTTGCGCTCGGCGTCGAGCTCCGCCTGGGTGCAGTAGCAGCGGTAGGCGCTGCCCTCGGACACCAGCCGCTCGGCGATCTCACCGTAGACATGCAGGTGCTCCGTCTGGCGGGTCGGCCCCTCGTCCCAGTCGATGCCCAGCCACTCCAGCACCCGCAGCGCCTGGTCGACCGCCTCGTCGGTCGAGCGGGCGCGGTCGGTGTCCTCGAACCGGAGCACCAGCGACCCGCCGGTATGCCGGGCGTAGAGCCAGTTGTAGAGCGCGGTGCGGGCGCTGCCGACGTGCAGCAGCCCGGTCGGGGAGGGCGGAAACCTGACTTTCACCGGTCGCTCGGGCATTCCGCTGATCCTACAGACAGGTGGGATCTAGACTGCTCACCATGTTGCTGGGCGCACACGTATCGAGCACGGGCGGCATCGACACCGCCGTCGACCGGGCCGAGGCGTTGCGCCTGCAGTCGATCCAGGTCTTCGCCCAGAGCACACGCATGTGGCGCCAGACCAACCACACGCCGGAGGCGATCGCGCGATTCCGCGAGCGCCGGGCCGAGACCGGCCTGGGCGCCGTCGTCATCCACGCCACCTACCTGATCAACCTCGGCGCCACCGACGACGCCGTCTATGCCAAGTCGCTGAAGGCGCTCTCGGCCACCGTCGGCGTGGGCACCGCCATCGGCGCCGACGGCGTCGTGTTCCACGTCGGCAGCCACCTCGGCCGCGGGCTCGAAGCCGCCCTGCACCAGATCGTGCCCGGGCTGCAGGTGGTGCTGGGCGAGCGCGACCCTGACGGCCCCTGGCTGCTGCTCGAAAACAGCGCCGGGCATCAGGGCACGATCGGCGTCACCATCGAGGAGCTGGCGCTGATCATCGACGAGCTGGGACGGCCGGAGCAGGTCGGCATCTGCCTCGACACCTGCCACCTGTTTGCATCCGGGATCGACATCACCACGCCGGCAGGCGTCGACGCCCTGCTCGACGAGGTCGACTCGCGGATCGGCCTCGACCGCCTGCGCTGCCTGCACGTCAACGACTCGAAGATGCCGTTCGGCTCGAACCGCGACCGGCACGCCAACATCGGGCAGGGCGAGATCGGCAAGAAGCTGTCGGTGATGCTCGGGCACCCGAAGCTGCAGGAGCTGCCGGCCATCGCCGAGACGCCTGGACCCGACAACCGCGGGCCGGACAAGGCCGAGATGGCCCGGTTCGCCCGCATCCACCGGGCGGGTGTGAAGCAATGGCAGACGGTGACGTCGTCGAGATAGGCGCCGCGGCGCCGCTGCCGGTGTCGGAGCTCGACTTCCGCTTCACGCGATCGGGCGGCCCCGGCGGACAGCACGTGAACACGTCCAGCACGCGGGCCGAGCTGACCTTCGACGTGGCCGGCTCCCCCACGCTGACCGACCAGGAGCGCGAGCGGGCGATGCGACGGCTGCGCTCGCGGCTGGACAGCGAGGGCCGGCTGCGGGTGGTTGCCCAGGATGAGCGCAGCCAGGGCCGCAACCGCTCGCTGGCGCTGCGGCGGTTCGCCGAGCTGATGCAACGGGCGCTGGCGCCGCCGCCACCGCCGCGCCGCCCGACCCGGCCCAGCCGGGCCTCAGCCACCAAGCGCATCGAGGGCAAGCGGCGGGCGGGCCAGAACAAGCGCCTCCGCCGCCCGCCCGACTCGGACGACTAGCCCCGGGGCGATCCCGTAGTGCAGGTGCACGACGCCGCTTCCGAAGCGGCGCTCGTCCAGCAGTTCCATCTGCAGGCGCACGCCGTCCGGCAACGCCCGGGTGCCGCCTCCCATCAACACGGGCGCCAGGAACAGGTGGCACTCGTCCACCAGCCCGGCGGCCAGCGCCTGTCCGGCCAGCTCAGGCCCGCCGACCGAGATGTCGCGCTCGGTCGATCGCCTTCATCTGCCGCACGGTCTCCGGCTCGAACTCCCGCTCGATCCGCGTCCGCTCGCTCGCGACCGCCTCCAGCGTCCTCGAGTAGACGATCTTGTCGGCCGCCCACCATATCTCCGCGAAGTCGCGCATCACGTCCGGCTCGCCGGCCGTCTCCATCGTCTCCCACCACACCATCACCTCGTACATGCGCCGGCCGTAGAGGTACGTCCCGACCGGCCGCTCCAGGTCGTTGACGAACGCGTGCACCTCCGCGTCCGGCGCCAGCACCTCGAAGTTACCGTGCTCGTCGGCGACGTAACCGTCCAGCGATGCGATCGCCGCGTAGATCAGCCGTGCCATGTCAGCCCGATACCAACCATCTACGCGTGAATCGTGACCGGGTCGCCCAGCGGCACGATCCGCTCCAGCAGCCGTAGCGCCGGTGGCGGCACCCGGATGCAGCCGAGGCTGGCGTACTGGCCGATGCTGCCCGGTCGTGAGGTGCCGTGGATCGCGATCTGGCTGCCGCCCTGCCAGCCGCTCAGCAGCTGCGACTGATGCACCGACAGTCCCAGTGCAAACCTGCCGTAGGTGCTGCCGGGCGGGAACGTGACCCGGTCGGTGACCGAGAAGCGCCCGGTCGGCGTCGGCGTCGAGGCCATGCCGGCCGCCACCGGGAACGATCCCAGCAGCCGGTGGCCGCGCAGCACCGACAGGCGCAGCTGCGACAGGTCAACCTCAACCCGTACCCGCGTCCAGCGCAGATCCAGCTCGGCCAGGTCGATCCGCGCAGTCTTCGGCGAGCCGGAGGTCGGGATCAGCGCCACGCCGTGACGGCCGTGGTGGTGCAGGATCAGCAGCCAGGTGTCGCTGCCCAGCGGCGTCACCGGACGCACCCACCCGGCGCTGGTGCGGATCGGCACCGTCACACGGCCGATCAGCGCCGCGCCGGCGGGCAGGTTCGGCGGGAGCGACCAGCGGCCGCCGGCTGGGCCGGGGTGGCCGGGAGCTGCACGGTGCCCGCGGTGGCGGGGGAGGTATGCGAGCCGCTGCCGGCCGTGCTCAGGCCCATCGCAACCACACCGATCACGGCCAGCGCCGTCACCGCGAGCACGCGAACAAGGACGCGCACGGGAATCACGCAGTCGGCCGGGAGTTCTCGATGACCCTGAAGGACGGCCGATCCGGCAGCTCGTAGAACTCCGGGTTGATGCATCCGAGCGGCTCGGCGCGCTGCTCGTAGGCGCGCTCGATCTCGGCCGGGCACATCGGCAGGGGCTCGCGCACGGCGCGGATGGCTCCGAACCCGTTGCGCCGCTTGCGCGCCCGCGTCAGGTGCTCGACGTCGATGGCGACGCCGAAGACGCCCTGCAGGCACCCCGCGTACTTGTGGCCGAAGGCCTCGTAGGCGTACAGGAAGGGGCAGCCCTGCTCCATGCAGCGCTGCGGGTGGATCACCTTCTGGCAGACCACGCCGCAGCGGCGACATTCCACCTCGTCGCGCTGCTCGGCCAGCGGTAGTCGGGATCGCATGGCACCCATCGGGACCAGTCTACCCTCGACCCGGTCAGATGCGACCCCGTGGTGGTCGTCGCCACCACTCCGTCACAGATCGAGCCGGGCCTCCTCCAGGTCCAGCTCGCGGTGCACCTCTCGCATCGCGTCGTCGCCGATCGCCCCGGCACCGCGCAGCTCGACGACGGCCTGTCGCTCCGCCTCGATCAGCTCCCGCAACAGCTGCTGGTAGGCGGCCGACCGCTCCTCGATCGCGCCGTCGCCGTCGCCCGTGTAGCGCTCGGCGAACCGGTTGCGCCGGAACCGGTACATCCTGCGCAGCCGCTCGGCCGTATCGTCGCGCACCCACTCCTCGTCGCTCAGCTCGTCGATCCTGCTGAGCGCCGCATCGGCGGCGTGGATGCGGGCCTTCACCGCCTCGCGCTCGGCCACGCCGTCGTCCTCGAGCCCCAGCGCCCGGATCACCAGCGGCATCGTCAGCCCCTGGCCGACCAGCGTGGCCAGGATCACGGCGAAGGTCAGGTAGATGATCAGATCCCGCCCCGGGAAGTCCGCGCCGGCGTCGGTGTGCAGGGGGATCGCCAGCGCCGCGGCCAGCGAGACGGCGCCGCGCATCCCGGTCCAGGAGATCAGGGCCGGGTACTGCCAGGGCGGGTAGGGATCGGCTGCGCGGATGCGTTTGCTGAGCGCCCGCGGCACGTAGGTGGCGGGAAACACCCACAGGAACCTGATCACGATCACAGCCACGACCACCGCCAGGGCCTGCCACGCCAGCGTGGTCGTGATGTGGCCGCCGAGGCCGTCCAGCACCGCCGGCAGGCTCAACCCGACCGTCACGAACAGCAGCCCGTTCAGCAGGAAGGTGAGGATCTCCCAGACCGCGTCGCCCTGCAGCCGCGTCTCGACGGTGGTCAGCTGCGGCGTGTACCAGCCCACGTAGACGCCCGCCGTGACCACCGCCAGCACGCCGGAGGCGCCCAGCAGGTAGGCCGGGATGAACGTGAAGTAGCCGGTCAGGAGCGCGATCGTGATCTCGAGCGGCGGGTTGTGCAGCCGCAGGCGCACCTGCCGGATCACCCATCCCAGCGCCAGGCCGATGCCGACGCCGCCGACCACCGTCCAGATGAACGACAGGGTCACGCTGGTCATGCTGATCGTGCCGGTGACCACGGCCAGCACCGCGAACTTGTAGAGCACCAGCGCCGACCCGTCGTTGACCAGCCCCTCGCCCTCGACGATCGCGACGATCCGCCGCGGGATGCCGAACCGCTGGGCTATCGAGGTGGCGGCCAGCGGATCGGTGGGCGAGACGACCGCGCCCAGCACGAACGCCGACGACCACGGCAGCCCGTTGACGGCCGAGTGCGCGATCCAGGCCACGCCGGCGGTGGTGCACAGCACCAGGCCGGTCGAGAGCAGGCCGATCGGGCGCTTGTTGGCCCGCAGGTCGCGCAGCGACGTGAAGAACGCCGCCGAGTAGAGCAGCGGCGGCAGGATTCCGAACAGCACCACCTGCGGCGGGATCTGGATCTCGGGTACGCCGGGGGCAAAGCCGAGCGCGAGGCCCCCCAGCACCAGCAGGATCGGGTAGGGCACGCGCAGGCGCGGCGCCGCCGCCAGCAGCGCCGTGAACGCGACCAGCAGCGCCAGCGCCACCGCCAGATCGTGATCCGAGATCGTCACTGCCGATCAGTCTAGGCGGCGGCTCAAATCAGTCGTCAAAGCGGTGGCGAACGACCATCCGCTTGGCCGCGCCGGCCTCGTCCAGCCGCGCCACCGGTCTCGTGTGCGGCGCCGACTTGAGCAGGTCGGGGTCGCTCGCGGCCTCGCCCACGATCGCCAGCATCGCCTGGCAGAACGCGTCCAGGGTCTCCTTGGCCTCGGTCTCGGTTGGCTCGATCATCAGCGCCTCCGGCACGACCAGCGGGAAGTAGACAGTGGGCGGGTGGAATCCGTAGTCCATCAGCCGCTTGGCAACGTCCAGCGCGGTCGCGCCGTACTCGCGCTTGAGGCCGCGCGCCGACAGCACGAACTCGTGCATGCAGTGGCGGTCGTAGGGCAGCTCGTAGTCGTCCTTCAAGAGCGCCAGCATGTAGTTCGCATTCAGCACGGCGATCTCGGACATGTCCCGCAGCCCCGGCCCCCAGGAGCGGATGAACGCGTAGGCCCGCACGAACACGCCGAACGGCCCGCCGAACCCGCGCACGCGGCCGATCGACTTGGGCCGGTCGTGCTCGAGCCGGAACCGGTCGCCGTCGCGCACCACCACCGGCGTCGGCAGGTACGGCTCGAGGATGTCGCGCACCGCCACCGACCCGGCGCCAGGTCCGCCGCCGCCGTGCGGCTGGGAGAAGGTCTTGTGCAGGTTGAAGTGCAGCACATCGAAGCCCATGTCGCCCGGGCGCGAGATGCCGCAGACGGCATTCAGGTTGGCGCCGTCGTAGTAGAGCAGGGCGCCGGCATCGTGGAAGATCGCCGCCACCTCCTCGATCCGCTCCTCGAACAGCCCCAGCGTCGAGGGGTTGGTCAGCATCAGCCCTGCCGTCTGCGGACCCACCTTCTCGCGCAGGTCGTCGACGTCGATGTTGCCACGTTCGTCAACGTTCACCTTGCGCACCGTGTAGCCGGCCATGGTGACGCTGGCCGGATTGGTGCCGTGGGCGGTGTCGGGGATGACGATCTCGCGGCGCTGCTCGTGCTCGCCGCGGTCCTTGAAGTACGCGCTGATCAGCGTCAGACCGGTCAGCTCACCCTGCGATCCGGCGGCCGGCTGGAGCGTCACGGCCTGCAGCCCGACCACCTCCGCCAGGATCTCCTGCAGCCGCCACATCAGCTCCAGCGCCCCCTGCGCATCCTCGTCGTCCTGGTAGGGGTGCAGGTCGCGGAACCCGGGTAGGGCGACCAGCCGCTCGTTGACGCGCGGGTTGTACTTCATCGTGCACGAGCCGAGCGGGTAGAAGCCGGTGTCGATCCCGAAGTTGCGGGTGCTGAGCTCGGTGAAGTGCCGCACCAGTTCCGGCTCGGCCAGCTCCGGCAGCCGCGGCGGCTGGGAGCGCTGCAGGTGCTCGGGGATGGCCGTGCCCGGCTCCAGCCCCGGGTCGGGCACCGACGAGGCGCGACGCCCGGCCTGCGACCGCTCGTAGATCAGCTTCATGCCGCCACCTCCACGCCCACCGCCGCCAGCGCCTCGGCCAGCCGCTCGATCTCGTCGGGCGTGCGCCGCTCCGTGAAGGCCATCATCAGCGCGTCGTCCAGGCCCGCGTAGTCTCGCCCGATCGCGTAGCCGGGGTGCACGCCACGTCGCTTGCACTCGGCGATCACCTCGCGCGCCGGGCGTCCGGTGCGCACGACGAACTCGCGCAGCGTGGGCCGGTCGAAGGCCGGCGGCAGGCCCAGCCGCCGCCTGGCGTGGTCGGCCAGAGCGTGGGAGCGCTCGCCCACCTCGCGCAGCCCGGTCGGGCCGAGCCACGACAGGTACACCAGGCCGCCCAGCGCCAGCAGCGTCTGGTTCGAGGTGATGTTCGACGTGGCCTTCTCACGGCGGATGTGCTGCTCGCGCGTCTGCAGCGTCAGCACGAAGCCGCGGCGGTTCTCGAGGTCGACCGTCTCGCCCACGATGCGGCCGGGCAGCTGCCGGGCGTAGTCCTGCCGGGCGGCCAGGAAGCCGTAGTGGGGGCCGCCGTAGGACAGGTAGTTGCCGGCCGGCTGTCCCTCGCCGATCGCCAGCGCGCATCCGTAGCGGCCGGGGGCCTCCAGCACGCCCAGCGACATCGGGTCGACGTGCGCGACCGGCAGCGCACCGCCGGCGGTGGCCGCGGCCGCCAGCGCGGGAGCGTCCTCGAGCACCCCCAGGAAGTTGGGCTGCTGGAAGATGACGAGGGCGGCGCCGTCGGCCGCGGCGGCCAGCTGGTCGGGGTCGGTGGCGCCGTCGGTGTGCGGCACCTCGACGACCTCCATGCCGAAGCCCGGCGCGAACGTGCGCACCACCTGGCGCGCCTGCGGGTTCAGCGTCTCGGCGACCACCACCTTGGTGCGGCCGGTGGCCAGCTTGGCGACGTAGCAGGCGTCGGCCGCGACCGTTGTCCCGTCGTAGCCGGAGGCGTTCGAGACGTCCATGCCGGTCAGCTCGCAGATCGCCGTCTGGTACTCGAAGATCGCCTGCAGCACGCCCTGGCTCATCTCCGGCTGGTACGGCGTGTACGCGGTCAGGAACTCGCCGCGCTGCATCATCATGTCGACCACGGCCGGCACGTAGTGGTCGTACATGCCGGCCCCGAGGAAGGACAGCTCGCGGCCGACGTCGACGTTGCGCGCGGCCAGCTCGGCCATGTGCGCGGATAGCTCCGCCTCCGACAGCGCCGGGCCGATGTCCAGCGGCCGGCCCAGGCGCACCGCCTCGGGGATCTCCGCGAACAGCTCGTCGATCGAGTCGATGCCGATGGCGGCCAACATGGCCGCGCGGTCGGCATCGGTCAGCGACGTGAAGCTCACAGCGAGCCGACGTAGCTCGAGTAGGCGGCGGCGTCCATCAGCGAGTCCAGCTCGGAGGGATCCGACATCCGCACCTTCACCAGCCAGCCCTCGCCGTAGGGGTCGTCGTTCACGGTGTTCTCGCTGCCGTCGAGCGCGTCGTTGGTCTCGGTCACCTCGCCCGAAAGCGGTGCGATCAGCTGCGACACGGCCTTGGTCGACTCGAGCTCGCCGTACTCGCCGCCGCGCTCGATGGCGGCGCCGACCGCCGACGGCGCGAAGTACACGACCTCGCCCAGGCTGTCCTGCGCGTACCAGGTGATGCCGAAAGTGGCAACGTCGCCGTCCACGCGCGCCCAGTCGTGCTCCTCGTTGTAGTAGAGACCGTCGGGGTAGCTGGCCTCGCTCATGTGCTCGTCTCCTTGACGTACAGCGGTTTGCGGGATATCACCGCGGCCAGGGTGCGGCCACGGACATCGATCTCGATCGGGCTGCCGGGGTCGCCTGCGGCGGACGGCACGTAGCCCATGCCGATGCCGACGCTCAGAGACGGCGACATGGTGCCGCTGGTGACAACGCCCTCGGGCAGGATCGGCATTCCCTGGCGGGGGATGCCGCGCTCGCTCATGGTGAAGGCCACCAGCTTCTCCGGCACACCCGACAGCTTCTGCTCGCGCAGCGCATCGGCGCCAATGAACTCCTTCGCGTCGAGCGCGCACACCCAGCCCAGGCCGGACTCGAGCGCGGTGCGCTCCAGCGACAGGTCGTTGCCGTAGAGCGGGTAGCAGACCTCGAGCCGCAGGGTGTCGCGGGCGCCCAGTCCGCAGGGCACGGCGCCGGCCGCAACGATCGCGTCCCACAGCTCACCCGCCCGCTCCATCGCGCACATCACCTCGACCCCGGGCTCACCCGTGTATCCGGTGCGGGCAACGAGGGCGGGCACCCCGCAGACCTGCGCCTCGGCAAAGCCGAACGGCACCAGCTGCGGCAGCTCGATCAGGCCCAGCGCGGTCGGTCCCTGCAGGGCCAGCATCGCCGTCTGCGCGGAGCGGTCATCCAGCGTCACGTCCTCGCCGAGGTGCCGCTCCAGCCAGTCGCGGTCGTCGTCGACGCGGGCGGCGTTCACCACCAGCAGCAGGTGGTCGTCGGCGAACCGGTAGGCGATCAGGTCGTCGATCGGGCAGCCGCGCTCGTCCAGCAGCAGCGTGTACTGCGCATGGCCGGCGCCGATCCGGTCGAGGTCGTTGGACAGCATCCGCTGCGCGAAGGGCAGCGCGCCGGCCCCGCGCAGCTCCAGCTGGCCCATGTGCGATACGTCGAACACCCCGGCCGCCGTGCGCACCGCCAGGTGCTCCGGGATGACGCCCTGGTACTGCACCGGCATCTCCCAGCCGGCAAACGGAACGATCCGCGCACCCGCCTCGACATGGCGGTCAAACAGCGGCGTCCGGCGCAGCGCGGTCTCCTCAGGCATTGCGGGCAGGCAGTCTACCCTGCCCGGCAGCCGCCGCGGGGATGCTCGCCACACTCGGGTTTGAGGACGGCCGCGAACAGGCTACGATCGATGCGCTCGTGCCTCCCGGTGACCTCGACGCAGGCGCTCCGGCGGCTCCGGCCGCCGGGGTTGCCGCTCTCTTCCGGGACCGCTACTGGTCGCGCAGGAAGCTGGGGATCTCGAGCGCCTCGCGCGGCACCTCGAAGTCGCCCGCGTCGGTCTCCTCGAGCTTGGGGCGGTCGGTGGTGCCGGTCGCAAAGGCGGCCGCCGGCCGCGCCCGCGAGCCGCGGTCAAAGCCGGTCGCGATCACGGTCACCCGCACCTGGTCGCCCATCGCCTCATCGATCACGGCACCGAAGATGATGTTCGCGTCGGCGTCGGAGGCGCTGCCGATGATCTCGGCCGCCTCGTTCACCTCGAACAGCCCCAGGTCGGCGCCGCCGGTGATGTTCAGCAGGATGCCGGTGGCACCCTCGACCGAGGCCTCGAGCAGCGGCGACGAGATGGCAGCGCGAGCGGCCTCGCCGGCGCGGTTCTCGCCGCTGGCCAGGCCGATGCCCATCAGCGCCGACCCGGCCTCGCGCATGATCGTGCGCACGTCGGCGAAGTCGAGGTTGATCAGGCCGGGCACCGTGATCAGATCGGTGATGCCCTGCACACCCTGGCGCAGCACGTCGTCGGCGATGCGGAAGGCGTCAACGATGGACGTGCGCTTCTCCACCACCTGCAGCAGACGGTCGTTGGGGATGATGATCAGCGTGTCGACCTTCTCGCGCAGCGCGCGGATGCCCTGCTCGGCCTGGTCGCCGCGCTTCTGGCCCTCGAACGTGAACGGCCGCGTCACCACACCCACCGTGAGGGCGCCCAACTCGCGCGCGATCTCGGCGATGATGGGTGCCGCGCCGGTGCCGGTGCCGCCGCCCTTGCCGGCCGTCACGAACACCATGTCGGCGCCCTTCAGCGCCTCCTTCAGCTCGTCGCGGCTCTCCATCGCAGCCTCGCGGCCGATCGATGGGTCGGCGCCGGCGCCGAGGCCGCGGGTGATCTTCGAGCCGATGTGGATCTTGACGTCGGCATCGCACATGAGGAGCGCCTGCGCGTCGGTGTTGACGGCGATGAACTCGACGCCGCGGAGGCCGGCGTCGACCATGCGGTTGACGGCATTGGTGCCACCACCGCCAACGCCCACGACCTTGATCACGGCCAGGTAGTTCCCGCTCTGATCCCTCATGATTGCCTTACCTCCGTCGCGGCCCGGCTGCCGGACTACATCTCACGGTCAGCCTGAGAGTGCTCCCAAAAAGACGTTGAGCCCGCCTGGCGAGCCGAAATCCACTCGGCCTACAGGGGGCACGGTCGCCAGGGTACCTCGCGCAACCCTCGGTGTCAAGCCGAACCTGATGGAGTGAAGTCTCATGCTGTACCTGAGGGTAAGGTCGATCGCATCCCGTAGGCCGGGCGGCCCGGCGCGGACACATCGATGTAGGACAGGTCGTGTCGCTGCTGCCCGGTGATCCGGTGCATCACGCGCTTCACCACGGCCAGCTTCAGGGCCAGGTCGTCGGGCGTCCCCAGCCGCAGGGTGATGTGGGTGCCGACCAGCGCGGACACCGTCCCCGAGTCGGCCGTGAGCTTCGTGATGCGACCGACGCTGCCCCGGAACCCGGCGGGGGTGTGGGACAGCACAGACAACGCCGCGCGGACGTTGGCGTCGCCGGTGGTGCTACCCACGAGCAGCGTGGTGCCGGCGGGCAGGGATACCGCGGGCAGGCCGGCCGGCGCCTTCGAGCGCATCTCCAGCACGCGGCCGTCGGGAGCGACCAGATAGTACGACTTGCCGACGGTGACGACCATCGACGGGTGCTCGACACGGACGGTCACGGCCAGGGTGTGCGGGAAGGCTCGATCAACCGACACCGAGCGAACGTAGGGCATGTTGCTGAGCGACCCGGCGATGGCGCCGCGGTCGACCGACAGCAGGTTGCGGCCCTGCGCCTGCTGCTCGACCGCGGCGTGGATCTGGCGCTCGAGCGCCGGGGGCGCGCCGGTCACACGAACGCTGTCGACGGCGAAGGCCGACGACATCGCGATCAGCTTGTACCCGGCCAGGGCGACCAGCGTGCCCAGCACCACCAGCAGGACGGTCAGCCTGCGTCGCCCCTGCGCGCGGACGAGTTCGCGCCGGCGAATCAGGAGGGCGTCATCTATGCCCGAGACGAGCTGCACGGCCACGTTTTCGGCGGCGGCCGAGGGAAACCTGCCGGGGTCGTCTAGCGCGGGATCAGCGGTTGAAGTGGACGGCGCGCCACTCGGGCAGCTCCGGGACCACCGGGCCCTCGCCAGGCTGTCCCCAGCACGCGGCCAGGCACAGCAGCGCGCGCGGAGCGCTGACCGCGATCACGACCAGCGCCGCCTCTCCGGACTGCCGGTCGAGGAGCAGCAGTCCGAGCGTCGCCAGGATCAGCACGGGCAGCCCGAAGACGACGGTCGCGGCCTGCCCGTGCGTCGCGCCTTTTCGCGTGAGTGCTGCCACCGGATTCATGTGCCAATCGTAGCGCGCTGGGCCGCCCGGCCGGGGGTACGATCCGCGTGATGGGCAGGCGTCAAAACAGCAAGCGCCACGGCCGGTTTCGGCGGACGGCGATCATCGGTGGGGTCGTCGTCCTGCTGGAGGCCGCCGCGCTGCGGATCCGGTCCGGCCGCCTGGGCGGGAACGTCGTCGTGCGCTGCAGCCGGGGCCACCTCTTCACCACGATCTGGATCCCCGGCGGCTCGCTGAAGTCGCTGCGGTTCGGCTGGTGGCGATACCAGCGCTGCCCGGTCGGCCATCACTGGTCGGTCGTGACCCCGGTGAAGACCGTGGAGCTGACCGAGCAGGAGCGCCGGATCGCGAGCGAGACTCGCGACGTTCGCGTGCCCTGATCAGGCCTCGGGCAGGGCGATCGGCCCCAGCATCTGCACCTCGTGCTCCAGCTCGACGCCCTCCTGCCGAGCCCGGCGCCGCGCCTCGGCCATCAGCGCGATCACGTCGGCCGAGGACGCCTGGCCGTCCACGTTCTCGATGAAGTTCGCGTGCACGGGCGAGATGCGGGCACCTCCGATCCGGTAGCCCTTGAGGCCACAGCGCTCCAGCAGCCGCCCCGCCCCGAGCTGCTCGGACGGGTTCTTCCAGACGCTGCCGAACGTGCGCACGCCCGACGGCTGTGCCTCCTTGCGCAGCCGCTGCATGTCGCGCACGGTGGCCGCGATCGCGGCGCTGTCCCCCGCCGTCAGCGACAGCCGCGCGGCCGCCACCACCTCACCGGCCGTCACGTTCGACCCCCGGTAGCGCATCGCCAGGTCGTCGGGGCCGCCGCTGCGCTCGCCGTCGCCGGCCAGCACCAGTGCCTCGGCCAGCACGTCTCGCATCTCGCCGCCGTAGGCTCCGGCGTTCATGCGCACGGCGCCACCGACCGTGCCCGGAATCGCGCAGCCGAACTCGACGCCCGAAAGCCCCCACTCCGTCGCCCGTTTCACCACCGCGGCCAGGGACGCCCCGCCACCGCACCTGATGGCATCGCCGTCGCGGTCGATCGCTGCCAGCTCGCCGGCAAGGCGTACCACCAACCCGTCGAAGCCGGAGTCGGCCGCCAGCAGGTTCGAGCCCAGGCCTATCACCGCCATCTCGACGCCTTCCGCCAGGCGCCAGCGCAGCAGGTCGCGCAGCTGGCCGGTCGTCTCCGGCCGCGCGAAGTAGGCGGCCGGCCCGCCCGTCCCCACCGTCGTCAGCCGCGCGATCGGGACGTCCCGCTCGACGAACGGCGGCGCCTCCGTTCACACGTGCTCCAGCAGCATGTCCCCCACCCGCCGCACATCGCCCGCACCCATCGTCACCACCATGTCGCCGCGGCGGATGCGACTGCGCAGGTAGCGCGCGCCGGCGTCCAGGGTGGACTCGTAGGCCAGCGGCATGCCCGGCCGCGCCTCGCTGACCGCGTCCACCACCAGCTTCGCGGTGACGCCCTCCAGCGGATCCTCTCGGGCCGGGTAGATCTCGGTCACCACCACCTCGTCGGCGGTCGCCAGCGCGCGGCCGAAGTGGAACGCCAGCGCCTCGGTTCGCGAGAACAGGTGCGGCTGGAAACAGACCACCACCCGGCCGGGCGCCCAGGTGCGTGCCGCCTCGATCGTGGCCGCCACCTCGGTGGGGTGGTGCGCGTAGTCGTCGACGATCCAGATGCCGTCACGCTCGCCGCGCAGCTCGAAGCGGCGACCGGCACCGGTGAACTCGGCCAGGGCGGCCGCTGCCTCGCCCACGTCGACGCCGGCCAGCGCGTGCAGGCCGGCGATCGCCGCCGCAGCGTTGAGGGCGTTGTGCGCGCCGGGCAACGCCAGCGTCACGTGCAGCGGCGTGCCCTCCGGCGTGCGCAGCCAGAACCCCGTGCTGCCGGCGGCCTGCTCGACGGCGCTGACCTGCCACTCGACGTCGCCGTAGCCGAACCGCTGTGCCGTTGCCTCGGTGGGCAGCGACACCGACTCATGCTGTATCAGCGCGCCCGAGGCCGGCAGCTCCATTGTCCAATCGGAGAACAGGCGCTCGAGCTCGCTCATGCCGGCGAAGCGCGTGTGGTGGTCGAGCTCGATGTTGAGGACGACCGCCACGCGCGGCCGCAGCAGCGACAGCGAGCCGTCCGACTCGTCGGCCTCGGCCACCAGGATGGTGCCGCCGCCCGGCCCCGCGTTCCCTCCCAGCTGCGGTACCTCGCCGCCGATCAGGTACGTGGGATCCAGCCCCAGCCGCTGCGCCGCGTAGGCGATCATGGCCGACGTCGTGGTCTTTCCATGGGCGCCGGCAACGCACACGGATCGCCGCGATGCCACCATCTCGGCCAGCAGCTGGGCCCGGTGCAGCCGCGGCAGCGCAAGGTCGCGGGCGGCAAGCAGCTCCGGCTCGCCGGGCGAGATCGCCGACGACACGACCAGCTCCATCCCCTGCTCGAGGTGAGCGGGGTCGTGCTCGAGCGAAGACCGGGACGCCGAACCGCACCAGACGGTCGGAGTACGGCGATGCCGCCCGGTCGCAGCCGCTCACGTCCGCGCCCCAGGCGTAGGCGACCGTGGCCAGCGCCGACATCCCGGCGCCGCCGATGCCGAGCATGTGGAGTCGCCGGCCCGACCAGTTCACGGGACCAGCTCCAGCAGATGATCCGCGATCACCGACGCGGCGTCAGGCCGCGCCAGCCTGGCGGCGGCGACCGCCATCCGCTCGCGGCGCTCGTGGTCGGCCAGCAGCGCGTTCACCTCCTGGCGCAGCCGCGTCGGCGTGAGGTCGGCGTCGCTGACCATGACGGCCGCGCCGCCCAGGGCGAAGTGCTCGGCGTTCCGGGTCTGATGGTCGGCGGTCACGTTGGGGGAGGGTACGAGAATCGACGGCTTGCCGGCGGCGGCTATCTCGAACACCGAACCGCCTGCCCGCGCCACCACCAGGTCGGCCTGCTCCAGGTAGTCGCGCAGGTGCGGCGTGTATGCGAGCACGTGGTAGCGATCGGACGCGGCCGCCTGGTAGCGGTCGAACTCGCGCTCGCCGGTCACGTGCACCACCGTGAAGCCGGGATCGTTCTCCGCCCAGGCGCCGGTGGCGGCCTCGTTCAGCGTGCGCGCGCCCAGGCTGCCGCCGAACACCAGCACCATCGGGCGCCCCGAGTCCAGGTCGAGGCCGTGCCCGTCCGGCCGGCGCTCCGGCAGCGGACGGCCCGTGACCAGGTAGTGAGGCGGCCGCCTGCCCTCGATCGGGAAGCTCAGGAACACGCGGTCGACCAGCGACGCCGCCATCCGGTTCGCCAGGCCCATGTGCGCGTCCACCTCCAGCAGCGCCGACGGCAGACGGCGGGTCTTGGCGGCGGCCAGCATCGGGCCGGACACGTAGCCGCCGGCGCCGAACACGACGTCCGGCCGCACCCGGCCGATGATCCGCCGGCAGGCCAGCGGCGCGCCGCCCGCCCGCCACATGGCACGCAGCAGCTGCGGGGAGGGACGCCGCGGCAGGCCGCTCGCGGCGAACCGATGGAACGGGTAGCCGGCCTCGGGCACCAGCTGCGACTCGATCCTGTCGCCGCCGGCGAACTCGACCGTGGCGCCGCTACCCCGTAGCGCGCCGGCCACCGCCAGCGCCGGCACGACGTGCCCCGCCGTGCCTCCGGCGGCGATCAGCACGCGTGGGCTGGGCCTGCTTGGGTTCAGTCGCCTTCACATCCTTCTTCGGGCTGCTGCCCGGCTTGGCAGCCTTCGCGGATACCGCGCCGGTGTCCGCCACGTTCAGCAGCACCCCGACGAGACTCAGCATCACAACCAGGCTGGAACCGCCCGAGCTTATCAACGGCAGCGGCACCCCGGTCAGCGGCAGGAAGCCGAGCACGGCGCCGAAGTTGACGATTGCCTGCCCGGCCACCAGCGTCGTGGTACCGGCCGCCAGGTATTTCCCGAAGGGATCCTTGCAGCGCAGGGCGATCCGGAATCCCAGCCAGGTGAACAGCGCGAACGCCAGCACCACCGCCAGGATCCCGACCAGGCCGAGCTCCTCGCCGATCACGGCGCCGATCATGTCGGTGGGCGCCTCCGGCAGGAACCCGATCTTCTGGGTGCCGTTGCCGATGCCGACACCGGTGATCCCTCCCGACCCCAGCGCCAGCAGCGCCTGGATGCTCTGGTACCCGGCCCCGGCCGGATCCTTCCAGGGATCCAGGAACGACCGGATCCGCTCCATCTGGTAGGGCTCGCGGGCGACCGTGTAGGCAACGCCGATCACTCCCACGATCGCCACGCTGCTGAACAGCCGCAGCGGCGTGCCCGCGACCAGCAGGATGCCGCAGACCATCAGCGCGATCGCGATGGTGGTGCCGAGGTCGGGCTGGGAGTGGATCAGCAGCAGCACCACCAGCACCACCGCGCCCACCGGGTTGAACAGCTGGGCCAGGGTGCGCGGCGGCTTGCGCCGCGAGGCCAGCACCGCCGACGCGAAGATCAGCACCGCCGCCTTGGCGAACTCGGAGGGCTGGATCGAGATCGGCCCCACGAAGATCCAGCGCTGGGCGCCCTTGATGCTGACGCCGATCCCGGGGATCTTGACGGCCACCAGCAGGGCGATCGAGATGAACAGGATGGGAGCGGCGAAGTAGCGCAGGCGCCGGTACGAGAAGCGCGCCAGCACCAGCATCGCGATCACCCCGACGGCCGCGTACACCGCCTGGCGGGCCAGGGCACCCACGGGATCCTGCCCCTCGACCACGGCCGTGCCGCTGGACGCGCTGTAGACCATGATCAGCCCGAAGGCGACCAGGCCCAGCGTCACCAGCAGCAGCAGGTGGTACTCGAGCTGCGGCGAGGAGCGGGCCGCACGGCGCCGCACCCGCTGGACGTCAGCGACCAACCGGCACCTCCTGCGCCAGCTCCGCGAATGCCAGGCCGCGTTCGGCGTAGTCCGTGAACTCGTCGAAGCTGGCGCAGGCCGGCGACAGCAGCACCACGTCTCCGGCGTGGGCGCCGGCTGCGGCGGCGGCCACCGCGGCGGGCATCCGCGGGTGGCGGCGGTGCGGCACGTTCGCAGCGGCCAGGGCGGCGGCGATCTGCTCGCCCGCCTCGCCGTACACGTCCACCGACACGACCGGGCCGGCGGCGACGGCGGCGGCCAGCCCGGCGAACGACGAGCCCTTCAGCGATCCGCCCAGCAGCAGCCGGACGCCGTCCTGGTATGCGGTCAGCGCCTTGATCACCGCCTCCGGGTTGGTGGCCTTGGAGTCGTCGACGAAGGTGACGCCCTCACGCACGGCCACCGTCTGCAGCCGATGCGGCGGGGGAGTGAACGAGCGGAGCGCGCGGTCGCGCGCCTCCCGGGACACGCCGGCGGCCTCCGCTGCCGCAGACGCGGCCAGCGCGTTCTCGAGGTTATGGTCGCCACGGATCGCCGAATGTTCCCAGTCGATCCGGTCGGACCCCTCGCGGCTGAACCACACGCGACGGCCGGCGCCGGGGATCTCGGCCTCGCGCAGCACCGGGTCGTCGGCGTTCAGCACAGCCGTGTCCTCGGCCGTCTGGTTCTCGAACAGGCGCAGCTTGCTGCGCAGGTACTCGGCGAACGTGCCGTGGCGGTCGAGGTGATCGGGTGTGACCTGCAGCACCACCCCCACCCGCGCCCGGAAGCTGTCGATGTCCTCGAGCTGGAAGCTGGACAGCTCGCAGGCGATCCAGGTGGCCGGATCCACGCGACCGGCCAGATCGCAGAGCGGCCGGCCCACGTTTCCGGCCACTTCCACCGGCACGTTGCCGGCGCGCAGCATCGCGCCGACCAGCTCGGTGGTGGTGGTCTTGCCGTTGGTGCCGGTGATGCCGATGATCGGGCTTCGGATCAACCGGTATCCCAGCTCGACCTCGCTCCAGACCGGAACGCCGGCGTCGCGGGCGGATGCGACCAGGGGATGGTCTCCCGGCGCGCCGGGCGACTTCACCAGTGCTGTCACCCCGGTCATCGACACCAGCTCGCCACCGAGGCGGTATTCGACGCCGATCGCCCGAAGCCTCGCCGTGTCGACGTCTGTGGCGTCGTCCACCCCCACCACCTCCGCGCCGGGCATCGTGCGCCGGATCGCCTCGCCGGCGGCCAGGCCCGACCGCCGCAGACCCAGCACGACGTAGCGGCCCTCGCTCACCGGAACTGGGAGTAGGCCAGGTAGTAGAGGACGAAGCCGCTGGCGCCGCAGATCGAGGCCAGGATCCAGAACCGCACGATGATCTTGTTCTCGGTCCACTCCAGCATCTCGAAGTGATGGTGGATCGGCGCCATCAGGAACACCCGCTTGCGGGACACCTTGAAGCCGATCACCTGGATCGCGACCGAGAGCGCCTCGAGCACGAACACGCCGCCGATGATCACCAGCAGGAACTCGGTCTTGGTGAAGACGGCCATCGCCGCCAGCGCCCCGCCCAGGCCGAACGAGCCGGTGTCGCCCATGAACACGTCGGCCGGATAGGCGTTGTACCAGAGGAATCCCACGCAGCCGCCGACGATCGCCGCGCCCATGATCGCCAGGTCGATGCGGCTGGCCGCGCCCTCGGCCGTGAGCCCGCCCGGCGACAGGAACGCCACCACCATCATGGCGGTGTAGGTCAGCATCGCGATCGTCACGGTGCCCGCGGCCAGCCCGTCCAGGCCGTCGGTCAGGTTGACGGCGTTGGCGCCGCCGGCCACGACCAGGAACAGCAGCAGGTAGTAGGCCGGGCCCAGGTTCAGCCGGACGTCGAGCAGCGGCAGGTAGACGTCGGTGGACAGGTGCTGGCTGTGCGCCACGTAGCCGAGCGCCGCGGTCACACCCACCAGGGCCAGCATCTTCCAGCGCCCTGACAGGCCCAGCGAGCGGCTGTGGGACAGCTTGAACCAGTCGTCGACGAAGCCGATCGCGGCACAGGCGATGGTGACCCCGGCCACGGTCAGCCCCGGCGTGGTGCGCTTGGTCAGGACGGCGAAGGTGAGCAGCGCGCAGGACAGCAGGATGAGACCGCCCATCGTGGGGGTGCCCTGCTTGGACAGGTGGCCGGCCGGGCCCTCCTCGCGGATCTGCTGGCCGAGCGCGTGGCGGCGCACGAAGGCGATGAACGCGGGTCCCGCTGCGATCGAGAGCAGCATCGCGATCACGCCCGCGAGCAACACCAGTTTCACGGCGCGATCGCCTCCACGGCGTCCTCGAGACCGACCGACCGGCTGGCCTTGACCAGCACCGCATCGCCGGGTTGGATCACATCGCCCAGCGCCTCGCGCAGCTCGGCGACCGTCGCAAACCAGCTGCCGCCGTAGGCGCGGGACTCCGGCCCCACCGCGACCACGACCTCGATTCCCAGCTCCGCCAGCAGCTCGCCCACCTCGCGGTGGTACGCGGCGGCGCCGGCGCCCAGCTCGGCCATGTCTCCGAGCACCGCCACCCGCCGCCGGCCGGCGGCCGAGTCCGACAGGTGGCGCAGCGCGGCCGCCATCGAGGTCGGGTTGGCGTTGTAGCAGTCGGCGATCAGCAGACCGCCGCCGGGCAGCTCGATCTCCTCGCCGCGCCAGCGCGAGAAGGCGACGTCACCGGAGCCCAGCACCAGCTCGTCCAGCGGCAGGCCGAGGCTGTCGTAGGCAGCCGCGGCGGCCGCCAGGTTGAGGGCGTTGTGACGCGCGGTGAAGTTCACGGGCACGGACAGGGTTCGACCGCGGAGCGCGATCTCCGCCTGCCCGGCGCCGTCGGCAGCCGTGAACGCGCGCAGCTGCACGTCGGCGCCGTCCTCGGTGCCGAAGCTGACCACGGTGCAGGCGAGACCGGCAAGGTGCGGCTCGAGCAGCGGTTCGCCGTGCGGCACGATCGCGGTGCCGTCCGCCGGTAGCGCCTCCAGCAGCTCGGCCTTGGCGCGGGCCACGTTCTCGACCGTGCCCAGCAGCTCCAGGTGGACGGGGCCGACGCCGGTGATGATGCCGATCTGGGGGCGCGCGATGGCCGCCAGGTGGGCGATCTCGCCCAGGCCGCGCATGGCCATCTCCACCACCGCGACACCGGTCATCGGCTCGATCCGCGAGAGCGTCAACGGCACGCCCAGCTCGTTGTTCTCGTTCTGGCGGCTGGCCACGACGGCCGTGTGCGGCGCAAGCAGTGCGGCCAGGATGTCCTTGGTGGAGGTCTTGCCCGTGGATCCGGTGATCCCGACGACGCTGGCCGTGCCGCGCAGCCGCACCTCGCGGGCGACCACCGCCAGCGCGTCCAGCGGATCGTCCACCGCGATCCGGCCGGGGCCCTCCTGGCCGCGCGGCACCAGCGCGGCCGCGGCGCCCGCGGCCAGCGCATCGTCCGCGAAGTCGGCACCGTCGGCACGCTCCCCTGCCAGCGCCACGAACAGGTCGCCCGGAGTCACCCGCCGCGAGTCGATGGCGACGCCGGTGACGACCGACTCCACGCGCGCCTCGCCGTGCGTCAGCTCGGCGATCTCCCCCGTTGTCAGCTCGATCACGCCGTCGGCCCCAGCTGCCGCAGCGCCTCGAGCGCAGCCGTGCGGTCGTCGAAGGGCACCGTGTGGTCGGCGAACTGCTGCCCCTGCTCGTGGCCCTTGCCGGCGATCACGACGATGTCACCGGGCCGGGCGGCCGCAACCGCCAGCTCGATCGCGCGGCGGCGGTCGAGCTCCACCTCCATGTCGATGCCGTTCATGATCTCGGCCGCGATCGCGGCCGGATCCTCGCTGCGCGGATTGTCGTTGGTGACGATCGCGCGGTCGGCCAGCCGTCGCGCGACCCCGCCCATCAGCGGCCGCTTGCCGCGGTCGCGGTCGCCGCCGCAGCCGAACACGCAGATCACGTCGCCGGAGGTGATGCGGCGCGCGGCCGTGAGCACGTTCTCGAGCGAGTCGGGTGTGTGCGCGTAGTCGACCAGCACCGTGAACGGCTGGCCGGCGTCCACCGGCTCGAAGCGGCCCGGCACCCCGTGCAGCGCGGCGATGCCGGCCCGCACCGCCTCGTGCGGCAGCTCCAGCAGCTCGCTCAGCGCGACGGCGCAGAGCACGTTGGACACGTTGAAGTCGCCGCGCAGCCGCACGTCCAGCGGCAGCAGGCCGCGCGGCGTCAGCGCGATCAGCGAGATCGCCCCGCCCGCCCCGATCTCGACCGATCTGCGGGCGCACGGCCGCCCGGTCGTCGTCGGCCGCGTAGCTGAGCACCGGGCCGGCCGCCTCCATCACCAGCCGCCGGCCGTACGGGTCGGCGACGTTCACGGCCGCAGGCCATCCGTCGTTCTCGAACAGCCGGCGCTTGGCCAGGTAGTACTCCTCCATCGTCGGGTGGAAGTCGAGGTGGTCCTGGGTGAGGTTGGTGAAGGCCGCGGCGGCAAAGCGCGTACCGGCCACCCGGTCCAGCGCCAGCGCGTGCGACGACACCTCCATCGCGCAGCTCTGGTCGCCGGCGTCTGACATCTGCCGGAACTGTGCCTGCAGGTCGATGCTCTCGGGCGTGGTGTGCTTCACCTCGGCCACCTGGCCCCCGATCCGCGACTCCACCGTGCCCAGCAGCGCGGGCCGCAGCCCCGCCGCCTCCAGCACGGAGTACATCAGGAAGCAGGTGGTGGTCTTGCCGTTGGTGCCGGTCACGCCGATCACGTCGAGCTCGTGGCTGGGGTGGCCGTAGAAGGTGTCGGCGGCGGGGCCCATCGCCGCCCGCGAGGAGCGCACCAGCAACTGGGGCAGGTCGATGTCGAGGAAGCGCTCGACCACCAGCGCCACGGCTCCCGCCGCCTCCGCCTGGCCGGCGAAGTCATGGCCGTCGACGCGGAAGCCGGGCACGCAGAAGTGCAGTGCTCCCGGCACGGCCGCAGCGGCGTCGTAGGTGAGCGCGGTGATCTGCCCCGTCGCACCACCCCGCACCTCGAGCGGCCCGATCGTCCCGATCAGGTTCGCGAGTTCCAAGCCTGGCGGGGAGGTTAGTTGACCGGGAGGTCGAGGGCTTGTCGGGCGGGATCGCCAGATCCTTGGTCAGGAACGTCGCGATCTGCTGGAAGGCGGGGGCCGCCACGATGCCGCCGAAGATGTTGGTGCGCGGCGAGTTGACCACCACCAGCACCTCGACCCGCGGGTTGTCGGCCGGCAGGAAGCCGACGAACGAGGCCACGTAGTTGCGGGTCGAGTAGCCGAGGCTGTGTGGCAGCGCCACCTGCGCGGTGCCGGTCTTGCCGGCCACGGTGTAGCCCGGCACACGGAGGCGCGGGTGCCGGTGCCGGCCGCGGTATCGACGACGCCCTTCAGCATGTTCACCAGGGTGTGGTCGACGGTCGGGCTCAGGACCCGGCGCGAGACCGGCTTGGGCGCCGGCCGCCCGCCGATCTTCTCCACCACGTGCGGCTCGACCATCACGCCGCCGTTGGCGATGCCCGAGTACATGGCCGCCATCTGCAGCGGCGTGACCGAGATGCCCTGGCCGATCGGGATGTTGCCGATCGAGGAGGAGTACCACTTGTCGGGCGGCATGACGGCGCCCGCCTGCCTCGGCCGGCAGCCCGATGTGCGTGGGGCTGCCGAAGCCCCAGCGCCGGATCCAGTCGTACAGCGGCTGCTTGTGTACGAGCTCGGCGATCGTGACCGTGCCCACGTTCGACGACTGCTGCAGGATCTGCGCCGCCGTGAACGTCTTTGTCGGGCGCACGACGTCGTCGTGCACGATCCGGTCGCCGACCTTGATCGCGTACGGGATCCGGAACTGCGTCTGCGGCGTGACGATCCCGGCCGTCAGCGCGGCGCCCATCGTCACCACCTTGAAGGTCGAGCCGGGCTCGTAGGAGTACTCGACCGCCATGTTGTGAGTGTCGCGCGCGAGCTGCTTGTTCGTCAGGTGGTGGACGTCGTTGTTGTCGTAGCCGGGCGCGGTCGCCATCGCCAGGATCGATCCGTTGCGCGGATCCAGCACCAGCGCGGTGGCGTTGTGCGCGCCCGTGCGGGTCACGGTCGCATCCAGCACCGACTGCACCTTCTGCTGGATGGAGCGGTCGATCGTGAGCTGGACGTCACGGCCCTGCTGGGCACGGCGCAGCGTGACCGTGCTGAGCGGGACGCCGCCGGGGCCGCGCACCTCGAGCTGCTCGCCGGGGTGTCCGCCCAGCACGCTGTTGTACTCGTTCTCGATGCCGGCGCCGCCGCCGTGTGGCCGACGAAGCCGATCAACTGCGAGGCCATCTTGCCGGACGGGTAGTCGCGGCGAACGGAGTCGAGCGTGAACAGCCCCGGCGGGTGCGCCGACATGATCTCGGCGGCGACGGCGGGGTCGAGCTGCGACAGCACGCGCGCCTGCACCACGTGCGGCACCGTCAAGCGGCCCTCCAGCAACTTCACCTCGGCCTTGAACGCCTTCTTGTGCTTGAGCTTGTAGCCCAGCTTCTGGGCGATGTAGGAGGCGACCTGGCCCGGGGTCCTGCACCTTGGACGGGTAGACCATCAGATCCTTCGCGGGCACGTCGACGGCCAGCGTGTTACCGCTGGCGTCGAGGATCCGGCCGCGGCTGGTGGGCACCACGATGGTCGAGTTCTGCTGGCCGTGGGCGCGGGCGGCCAGGGCGCTGGCCTGCAGGATCTGCACGTACAGCGCGCGCCCGATCACGACCGCGAAGGCGGCTGCGAACACGAACATGATCAGCCGCAACCGCTGGTCGGACTGCTTGCTCACGGCGCCGTGTTGCCGCCCTGCTGGTCAGCCGGCCCGCTGGTCTTCGCGGTCGGCGCCTTCGGCGTGTGCTTCAGCGGGTGCAGCCGCAGGTAGTCGCTGCGCAGCGGCTGCGCCGAGATCATGCCGTAGCGGACCGCGTAGGCGTTGATGCGACCCGAGCCCGATAGCTTGGCGACGAGCGAGCGCAGCGTGTCGTTCTGCGAGCGCAGCGCCGCCTCCTGGCCCTCGATCTTGCTGGCCGAGATCGAGTTGCGGAGCGCGCCCACGTTCAGCGCCACGATGCCGCCCAGCAGGGCGGCGATCACGAGCACCCACAGCACCCCCGGGGCGACCGGTGAGCGTCCCGCGCGCGGCCGCGCCAGCGTGGCCGGCCGGCGGCGGTTCTGCCTGCGCTTGGGGGCGGTCTCGGTTGCCGGGGCCGCGCGACGCGGCCGGGACGGTGCCGCCGGCGCCGGGGCGACGACGCTCACGCCTGCGTCCTTTCGGCCGCGCGCAGCTTGGCCGACGCGGAGCGCGGGTTGACGCAGCGCTCGTCCACGCTCGGCACCACCGCGCGCGTGGTGAGCGCGCGCAGCAGCGGTTCGTGGCCGCAGACGCAGATCGGGAAGTCGGGCGGGCAGGTGCAGCCGCGCGCCTGGTTGCGGATGAACCGCTTCACGATCCGGTCCTCGAGCGAGTGGAAGCTGATCACGGCCATCCGGCCCTCGGGCGCCAGCAGCTCCAGCGCAGTATCGAGGCCCTCGCTGAGCGACTCCAGCTCGTCGTTGACGGCAATCCGCAGCGCCTGGAAGGAGCGCTTGGCCGGATGTCCCTGCCCGAACCGGCTGGGCGTGGGGATCGCGGCCTTGATCACATCGACCAGGTCACCCGTGCGGGCGAACGGCTCCCGTGCCCGGCGGCGCACGATGGCGCGGGCGATCTGCCGGGAGAAACGCTCCTCGCCGTAGCCGCGCAGCAGCTGCGAGATCTCGCGCTCGTCCCACTCGTTCACGATCTCGGCGGCCGTCAGGTCGCCGGTGGGATCCATTCGCATGTCCAGCGGAGCGTCGGCGGCGTAGCTGAAGCCGCGCTCGGGCCGGTCGATCTGCATCGACGAGATGCCCAGGTCGAGCACGAGCGCATCGGCGCGCAGGCCGGTGGCGGCCAGGTTGCGCAGCACCAGCGCGAAGTTGCCGTGGATGAACCGCGTGTCGGCCGACGCCCCGGCCGCGAAGTGCTTGAAGTGCCGCTCGGCCTCGGGGTCGCGGTCGATGGCGATGTAGCAGCCATGGCCGCGCAGGCGCGGCTCCAGCAGGGCGGCGTGGCCCCCGGCGCCGAAGGTGCCGTCGACCACGGTGTCACCCGGCTGCAGGTCGAGCAGCTCGGCCACCTCGGATGCGAGGACGGGCACGTGTTCCACTGAGTGGCTACTGCTGTGAGAGACGTTCGGCAACATCCTCCACGCTCCCCTCGGATTCTGCCTGCTGGCGCGTCCATGCCTCGCCGTCCCACACCTCGAGGTAGTCGCGCGCGCCGGCGACGACGATGTCCTTGTCCAGCTGGGCGTGCTGCAGCAGCGACTGGCTCAGCATCACGCGGCCCTGCCCGTCCAGCTCGCACTCGTTGGCGCCCCCGTAGAACCAGCGGCTGAGCCGGCGCGACTCCTTGTTGAAGGGGTCGAGCCGCTCCAGGCGTGACTCCACGAAGGAGTCCCAGTTGCCGCGCGGGAATACGAACAGGCAGCCGTCGAAGCCCTTGGTGACCACCACGCCCTCCGCGAACGCCGCGCGGAGCTTGGCGGGGAGGGTGAGGCGGTTCTTGGCATCAAGTCGTTGAGTGAATTCGCCGAGCAGCAAAGGGTTGATCTCCCATTTCTCCCCACTCTACCCCACTTTGCCCCACAATGTCAATGCGAACGCGAACGCCCCGGATAACGGGGTCCTGGAAGGTGCCGGGCCGTTGTCAAACCGGACACGAACGTGTAAAGCGACGAACAAACATGACTGTAAGCTGCTCGTAAACATCTGCAGAGGGTTCCGTTGGCGTCCATCCAGCCTGGTAGAGTCCGCCCCCATGCCGTCGTGTTCACCAGAACGGCGAAGCTCCCGCGTGACCACCGGCGCACGCCGATTCGGCGCTCTGGTCATGATTGCGGCGTTTGCCGCAGCCGCCCTGGCGGGGCCCGCCGACGCCAGCAAGATCAGCGATACCCGCGCCCAGGTGCGGGCGATCGAGCAGCAGCTGAACGCGATGGACATCAAGCTCGAGGCCTCGATCCAGGCCTATGACGGCGCCCAGCAGCACCTCACCGACGTCCGGCACCAGATCGCGCAGAACACGATCAAGCTGCGGGTCGCCAGGCACAACCTGAAGGTGTCGCGGGCGCGGCTGGCCGTGTTCATGGTCAACGCGTACAAGGGCACCGACGTCAACGACGACCCCGCCGCCTACGTCCTGGGCGCCGGGTCGTTCAGCGATCTGGTCACACGCGTCGAGGACGTCCAGCGGATCGGCGCATCGGAGCATGCGCTGCTGAAGCAGGTGACGACGGCCGAGCGCGAGATCTCGACCCGCCAGGCAGAGCTGAAGAGCGAGGGGCGCGACGCCGTCAAGCTGGTCGCCCAGAAGAAACAGCAGAAGGCGGCTATCGAGGCCGGCCTGCAGCAGCGCCGCGCGCTTCTTTCCAGCACCAAGGGCGAGCTCGGCCACCTGCTCCACGAGCGCCAGGTGCACCAGCAGCAGGCGGCCGCAGCGGCCGCCGCCGCGCTCGCCCAGCAGCAACAGCAGCAGAACAGGCGCAGCAGGCCCCACCACCCTCGAACGGCGGCGGCAGCAGCACCGGCTCGTCCGGCGGTGGCGGCGGCGGTACGTACAACCCGCCCCCGGCCGGCACGCTCGGCCAGCAGGCGGCCGCGATCGCGCAGCAGTATCTGGGCGTGCCCTACGTGTGGGGCGGCGCCAGCCCCTCCGGCTTCGACTGCTCGGGCCTCGTCGTCTACGTGTACGGGCGGCTGGGCGTGTCGCTTCCCCACTACACCGTCTCGCTGTGGAGCTCGGGCGCGCACGTCTCGCGCGACCAGCTGGCACCCGGCGACCTCGTCTTCTTCTACAGCCTCGACCACGTCGGCATCTACCTGGGCGGCGGGCTGTTCATCCACGCCCCCCACACCGGCACTGTGGTGCAGATCTCGAGCCTGAACAGCTCCTGGTACTCGTCCGCCTATGACGGCGCCGTGCGCATCTCAGGTTAAGACTGAGTAAGGAGTACGTTCGAGCGCCGTGATCCCCCTATTCATGGGATCGATCACCGGATAAACTGGGTTTGCGATCACCTCATACCGGACAGTCTCAGTAGGGCGGTATGGAAGTGGGGTCTTGAGATTGGTGATCGAGAGGGGCCTGTTCTGTTAATCCGACGCCAACCCGAGGGGCGTAGAACCTCAACCGGCGAAGGGCGGGAATACGGACCGAAGCGCGAACGTTGGAACTGACGCGGCGGCCGCTGCACTCTGGCCTGCCTGAACACAGTGAGCGAGGAGTTGATTCGTATGACTGAGCAGCAGATCATCGAGCCGGAGGCCCGGCTCCTGGTCGAGCTCGGCCAGGAGCGCGGGGTGCTGTACGAGGATGAGGTGGCGGCTCTGGCTCAGGAGATCGACCTGGATGCGGACGACATCCAGGCGCTCCGGGATGAGCTGACCGGCCTCGGCATCGAGGTGGTCGACCCGCCCGCTCCGGAGGAGCGTGTCGAGGTGGTCGACGTTGAGATCGCGACCACCAACAGCCTCGATCTGTTCCTGCGCCAGGCGGGCCGTTACCCGCTGCTGACCAAGGATGAAGAGGTGCAGCTGGCGAAGGCAATCGAGAGCGGCGACCTGGTCGCGAAGCGGCGCATGATCGAGTCGAACCTGCGGCTGGTCGTGTCGATCGCCAAGCAGTACCGCGGACAGGGCGTTCCCTTCCTCGATCTGATCCAGGAGGGCGTGCTGGGGCTGAACCGCGCGGTCGAGAAGTTCGACTGGCGGCGCGACCTCAAGTTCTCGACGTACGCGACCTGGTGGATCCGCCAGGCGGTGCAGCGGTCGATCGCGAACAGCGGCCGCACCATCCGCCTGCCCGTCCACGTCTCCGACCGGCTGCGCGCGATCGAGCGCTCGCGGCGCTCGCTCGAGGCAAGCCTCGGGCGCGAGCCGACCGACGAGGAGATCGCGAAGGCGGCCGAGCTGACCGTGGACGCCGTGGCCGAGACCCTCAGCCTGGCCCGCAAGACCGTCTCGATGCACGAGCCGGTGGGCGAGGACGGCGACTCCGAGCTGGGCGACATGATCGCCGACCCGGATGCCGGCAACCCCGAGGAGCTGGCCGAGGCGCAGCTGCGCCACGAGAAGCTGCGCGAGGGGCTGGGCCGGCTGGGCGAGCGCAAGCGCCTGATCCTGGAGCTGCGGTTCGGCCTGGACGGCAACGACCCGCGCAACCTCGAGGAGATCGGCCGCATCGTCGGGCTCACCCGCGAGCGCGTCCGGCAGCTGGAGGCCGAGGCGCTGCGCGAGCTGGCGGCGTCGGCCGACATGCAGCCGCTGCGCGCGGCCTGAACCACAGGCACCAACTCACTCACTGTGCTGCGGCCCTCTCCGGAGGGCCGCAGTCGTTAAGCGCGGTAGCTGATCAGCTCCAGCAGGCTGCCGTCGGGATCGCGGAAGTAGACGCTGGTGCCGATGCCGCGGGCGCCGTCGCGCTGCACGGGGCCGAGCTCGACCGCGACGCCGCAGGCGGTCAGGTGGGCCACCGCTGCGTCGATCGGGCCGTCCCAGACGAAGCAGATGTCGCTGCTTCCCGCGGGGCTCTCGCTGCAGCGGCAGTGGGAAGGCGTCGAAACCCGGCCCGTGCACGTTCAGCTGGCGGTCGCCGAAGCGGTAGGCCACGACCGGGCCGCGCGGCACCACCTCCGCGCCCAGCACATCGCGGTAGAACGCGTTCGATCGCTCCCAGTGGCTGACCGTGACGACGGTGTGGTCGAGGTCGAGGTTCATAGGGCGTGTGGCACGTGGTGCTTCCAGTCGACGGCGGCGACCCGCGCCGCCACCCGCTCCACGACCGCCTCGTCGACGCCGCTGCGGGCGGCCGCGGCGGCCACATCGAGGCCCAGCTCCTCCAGGCAGACGATCGCCAGGTCGGCATCGTGGTAGGTGAAGCCGAGCTCGTCCTCGTCGGTCTGGCCGCCCCACAGCCCGGCCGTCGGGTGCTTGATCAGCACCGCCTCGGGCTGGCCCATCATCTCGGACGCCAGCTTCACCTCGGTCTTGTAGAGATCCCAGATCGGCTCGACGTCGGAGGCAGCGTCGCCGAAGCGGGTGAAGTAGCCGAGGTAGTACTCGCTGCGGTTCTCGGTGCCCAGCACCAGCGCGTCGCGCTCCTGGGCGAGGTCGTAGATGGTGATCATGCGGGCGCGGGCGCTGGCGTTGCCGAACCGCAGCGGCGCGTCGTGGACGGTCGGGCGGGCGGCGGCGATGCCCTCCAGGATCGGCTCGATCGAGACGTTCATGAAGTTGGCGTCGGGTAGCCCGGCGGCGATGGCACACGCGCGGGCGTCGTCGATGTGCACCTGCTCGGTGTGACGGGAGGGCAACGTGACGGCGTACACGTTCTCGGGGCCGAGCGCCCGGGCGGCGATCGCCAGCGACAGCGCCGAGTCGATGCCACCGGAGAGGCCGAGCGCGGCACGGCTGCGGCCGGCGCCCTCCACCACCTCGCGCAGACGCCGCACCTTGGCCTCGAGGATCGGCGCCAGCTGGTCGCGGCCGCGCAGCAGGTGCACCCGGTCGAGCGTGCCGCCGGCGGCCCGGATCTCGCGCAGCGCCCGCTCGCCGTCACCCGGCTCGACGTCGACCGCGGCGATCGCATCGCGCAGCACGGTGGTCTCGAAGCCGGCCGCGATCGCGTCCAGCGCGGTGGCGCGGACGCAGTAGTCGGTGGCGAGGCCGGCCACCACCACGTGGGTGACGCCGCGTTCGCGCAGGCGGTCGGCGAGATCGGAGTCGTCGAAGTCGGAGTACTGCTCGCGGGCGGGATCGCGTCCCTTGTCATGGACGATGTCGAACGACATGCCGGCCACCGACGGGTGCAGCTCGGCACCGGGCGTGCCGGCCACGCAGTGCGGCGGCCACGGGCCACCCTGTTCGCGGAACGAGATGTGGTTGGCGGGGTGCATGTCGCGCGTCGCGACCAGCGTGCCGGCGCCGGCAGCGGCCTCGGCGATGACGGCCCCCAGCCGGTCGCCGCCGTCGACCCCCAGCGCGCCGCCGGGGCAGAAGTCGTTCTGCACGTCCACGACGATCAGGGCGGTTGTGGATGGGTCGGTCACGAGGAGAGCTCGGTTCGCAGGGCGTCGAGGGCCGGTGAGTTCGTGGGCGGCACCGTAGCGGGATCTCGCAGCGCTCGCACGGCCTCGGGCAGCAGCGCCAGCTCGGCGGCTGCGCGATCGCGGATCGCATCCAGCGACGGCGGGTCGCAGACGCAGGCGTCCCGCGCGCAGCACCGGCTCGAGCAGCGGCTTGCCGTCGAGCGGCTCATCGACCAGGCCGATCACGTCGCCCGAGGCCGACCGGAACACCTGGTGGCGGCCGGGCAGGGTGGCCTTGCGGGAGGAGCGCTTCATGACCGGGCGGCCGGCGCTCTCGACCAGCTTGTAGACGCCGCCCAGGGCGGGGTCGTCGCCGCCGGTGACCAGGCGGGTGCCGACGCCGAAGCCGTCGAGCGGCGCGCCGGCTCCGACCAGGTCGGCGATGCTGTACTCGTCGAGATCGCCGGAGCAGACGATCTGGGTGGCCGTCAGGCCGGCCGCATCGAGGACGGCGCGCACCTGTCGCGAGAGCGCGTCGAGGTCGCCGGAGTCGAGGCGGACGGCGGAGGGGGTGACGCCGGTCAGCTGCGCCGCCTCGGCGGCGATGCGGGCGCCGGAGATGGTCTCGTAGGTGTCGATCAGGAGCGTCGGCTGGGACGGCTGGTCACGCAGGAAGGCGCAGAAGGCGTCCAGCTCGGTGGGGAAGCCCATCACGTAGGAGTGGGCCATGGTGCCGGTGGTGGGGATGCCCCACTGCATGCCGGCGGCGACGGTGGCGGTGGCGACGGCGCCGCCGATGTAGGCGCTGCGGGCGGCGAGCACGCCGGCCTCGCCGCCGTGGGCGCGGCGGAAGCCGAAGTCGAAGACGGGGCGGCCGGCGGCGGCCTGCACGATGCGGGCGGCCTTGGTGGCGATCAGCGTCTGGAAGTTGACCTGGTTCAGGAGGTAGGACTCGACCAGCTGGCAGACGAGGCGCGAGCCTTCGATGCGAAGCAGCGGCTCGGTGGCGTGGGCGACGGTGCCCTCGGGCATGGCGTCCAGGTCGCCGTCGAAGCGGAGGCCGCGGAGCTCGTCCAGCAGCGGGCCGGAGCAGGTGCCGGAGCGCTCGAGGTAGTCGAGCGAGCCCTCGTCGAAGTGGAGCTCGCGGAGGTAGCGCTCGGCGGTCTCGAGGCCGGCGGCGACCAGGTAGCCTCGATCGCGGGGCAGCTCGCGGACGAACAGCTCGAAGGCGACACGGTCCGAGGCGGTGCCCTGCGCCAGGTAGGAGGCCGCCATGGTCAGCTGGTAGCGGTCGGTCAGCAGCTCGGGTGGCGGGCAGAGCGTCATGTGGCGCGCCTGTAGCGGGCGCTCTCGGCCAGGATCCGGGGCTCACGCTCGGCGAAGCGGTAGATGGTGGCCGGGCGGCCGCCGGTGGGGCGCTCGCCGGCCTCGGCCAGGACGCCCCACCCCAGCGCGATGCGGCGGAAGTTGTTGGGCTCGAAGGCACGGCCGATGCCGGCCTCGTAGACGTGACGCAGCTCGGTCATGGTGAATCGCTCGGGCAGCATGCTCCAGGCGACGTTCTGGTACTCGAGCTTATACGCCAGCCGGCGCCGCGCGTACTGCAGGATGCGGTCGTGGTCAAAGGCCAGCACCGGGCCGCCGTCGATCTCGGCCAGCAGCTCCTCGAGCGGGCGCCAAGCCGCCTCGCGGGCGTCTGACCCGGGACGCAGCGAGACGCGGCCGCCGTCCACCAGGGCCAGGTAGCAGCAGGAGATGACGCGACCGCGGGGGTCGCGGTCCTGCTCGGAGAAGGTGGCCAGCTGCTCCATGAACACGTCCGAGACGCCGGTCTCCTCGCGCAGCTCGCGCTCGGCCGCCTGCTCGAGGGTCTCGTCCGGGTGCAGCCCGCCGCCCGGCAGCGCCCAGTAGCTCTCGTAGGGTTCGTACCGGCGGCGCACGAGCAGCACCTGCATGGCGCCTTCGAGAAAGGCGAATGCCGCCACGTCGGCGGCCACCTTCGGATGTGCTGGGTCGCTGACCACTTATAGACCTGGTGACGATATTAGCAACTCGAGCGCCGACCCAGGCGCCGGTGTTGCGCGGGCTGCCCTACCGCGAGGGGGAGATCAGGATCGTGCGGGTCGAGGTGTAGAACTCGCGCGCCGCCCGGCCCTGCTCGCGCGGCCCGAAGCCGGAGGCCTTCTCGCCGCCGAAGGGCACGTGGAAGTCGACGCCGGAGGTGGGCTGGTTGATCCGGACGAGGCCGGTGTCGAGGTCGCGGGCGAGCTCCAGGGCGCGGTCGAGGTCGCGCGTGTAGACGCCGGTGGAAAGGCCGTAGCGAACGCCGCGGGCGATCTCGACAGCGGCGGAGCTGTCCGGCGCCGCCAGCAGCGCGCAGACCGGGGCGAACACCTCCTGCTGGGCGACCTCGGCGCCCGGGTCGTCGGTCTCGATCAGGGTCGGCTGCAGATAGTTCCCGGTGGCGTCCACGGCATCGCCGCCGGTGATGATGCGGCCACCCGCATCCTTCGCCCGCGCGATTGCATCCAGGGCGCGCTCGCGCGCAGCCGGCGTGATCAGCGGCCCCACCTGGCAGTCGGGATCCTCCGGCCCCTCCACCACCATCCGCCCGATCGCGTCGACCAGCGCGTCACGCATGTCCGACAGCACCGGCTGCTCGCACACCACCCGGCCGGTGGCCGTGCACTTCTGGCCGGCGTAGCCCATCGCTGCCGACGCGATCATGCCGGCTGCCGCCTCGACGTCGGCGTCCGCCAGCACCACGGCCGCGTTCTGGCCGCCCATCTCGCACTGCGCAGCCGCGCCCCGCTCCGCCAGCGCCACCGCCACCCCGTGACCGACCGCCTCCGACCCCGTGAACGAGACCGCCGCGACTCCCGGATGCGCCACCAGCGCCGCGCCCGCCTCGGCCGCGCCCTGCGTCAGCTCGACGGCGCCCTCCGGCAGCGCGTCCCGCAGCAGCTCGAACACCGCCGCGGCGCACGCGGGCGCGTGCTCGCTCGGCTTCCACACGCAGACGTTGCCGTATGCCAGCGCCGGCGCCAGCTTCCAGAGCGGGATGGCCACCGGGAAGTTCCAGGGCGTGATCAGCCCCACCACGCCCCGCGGCTCCCGCCGCGTCACCAGCAGCGAGCGCCCGTCCGAGGGCGGGAACGACTCGCCGTCCGGATCGAGCGCCACCTGCGCGTAGAACCGCAGGATCGCAACCGCTCGCGCCAGCTCGCCGCGAGCCTCCGTGACCGGCTTTCCAACCTCGCGCACGACCAGCGCCGCCAGCTCCTGCGATCGCGCCTCCAGCGCGTCCGCGACCGCCGCCAGCCCGCCACCGCGACCCGCTGCCGGCGTGCGCGCGTACCCGCGGGCGGCCGCCGCCGCGCGCTCCACAGCCCGGTCGACCTCGATGCCGCCGGCCGGCATCACGGTCGTCACCACGTCGTCGGGCGACGCCGGGTTGACGCTGACGATCTCGGCCGACGTGGCGGACATCGCGCGGCCGCTGCTACTTCGAGACGTGGACCACGAAGGCCAGCAGCAACAGCAGCACCGCCACCATCAGCAGCACCCACCAGCGAGACAATGATTCGTTCACGCGCTCCCTCTCGTCGTCCACAAACGGCTCAGGAGCGGAGTCTACAAAGGATGCAAGGCTGGCCTGCTGGCATGGCAGTCGAGCGTGCGCCGCCACGGTCGACGATACTGGCACACATGCACCACTGGCTGATCCAGGGACAGCAACGGCGGCCAAAGTGGGAACTCCTGGCCCTGATCGCGCGACTGGCGGCCGGAGTGGTCTTCGTCGGGTTCGGGCTCGGCAAGTTCGTTCGCCACGAGGCCGAACGAGACGCGTTCGAGCGCTACGAAATCCCGTTTCCCGACACCGCGACGTACCTCGTCGGCGGTCTGGAACTGATCGGCGGGGTTGCCCTGCTGCTTGGCTTGTTCGTGCGCCCCTTCGCCTTCCTGCTGGCCTGCAACATGATCGGAGCGATCATCACGGCAGGACGCGTGGAGGGCGGTCCGGTGCACCTGCTGCTGGCGCCAACGCTGCTGGCGGCCACCCTGTACCTGCTGTGGGCGGGTGCCGGGGCCGCGTCGCTCGATGGGCGCCTTGCCTCCCGACGGACCGGTGCGAGTCTGACGGCAGAGTCGGTCGCTACGCCCGTGGGCGTACCTGCGCGGAGAACGGGCAGACGCAGCGCCTATCGGCCGGCCGGCGGTGGCCCTCGTGATGACGCGGCGCCCGCGGCTGATGGACGAGGTGGCGGCGGCCACGTCCCGAGACGGCCTGGGCCAGGTCGACCGCCATGCTCTCGACCGGCGTGTGGAAGCGCACCAGAGCACACGCTGCCACCAGCACCAGCAGCACCAGCGCCAGGTATTCGACCGTCGATTGACCCCGCTGCATGCGATCCACCGTATGGACGCAACCGCCACGTGCGCGCAACGACCGGTCACGACTGCGCAACAACGCCGGTCAGCGGCCACGTTCGATACGGTTCGGCCGATGAGCGTTGAGGGCATGCATCTGCCGGACGGCCGCGCCTTCGAGTACAGCGTGGCCGGCGACCCGGCCCGGGAGCTGCTGGTCTTCTGCGTCGGGACGCCGGGCGCCGTCGTCGATTTCCCCTACGTCGCAGACGCCGCCGCAGCCCGGGGACTGCGCTCGGTGATCTGCTCGCGGCCCGGGTACGGCGGATCGACGCGCAATCAGGGACGCACGGTGGCAGACGCCGCCTCCGACACGGCCGCGCTGGCCGATCACCTGGGCGCGGAGCGCTTCCTGGTTGCCGGCTGGTCGGGCGGGGGCTCGACTGCGCTTGCCTGTGCCGCCCTGCTCCCCGATAGGGTGCGAGCCGTCGTCACCCTGGCCGGCACTGCTCCGCCGGTCGAGGCGGGCGAGGTCTGGACCACCTGGTTCCCACCGAACATGGCGGACGAGGTGCGGGCGCTGACGACGAAATCTCCAGCCGAGCTGGCACCCGAGTATGAGCAGGCTGCGAAACAGTTTGCCGAGCTGACCGGTGAGGGCATGTCGAACTCGGAGGATCAGAGCGCCGCCGACAAGGCCGCGCTGATCGAGGTGCCCGAGGTCGCGGAGTGGCTGGCCCGATCGATCCAGTCAGCGGTGTCCGCCGGGATCTGGGGCTGGCTGGACGATGACCTCGCGTGGGCGAAGCCATGGGGATTCGACGTTTCCGGTATCCGCGTGCCGGTCGTCGTCCGGCACGGCGACGAGGACGGCTTCGTGTCGATCGAACAGGGCCGCTGGCTGGCGGCTCACATCCCCGGCGCACGGTTCGACGAGATGCCCGGCGGCGGGCATACAACCGTGGGCGTCCCCATCGACCCCGCGATCACGGCCCTGCTCGACGCCGCCTCAGCCGGCGAGGAACGAGCCGACAGACATTGACGCGGCGAGCGCGAGCGCCGTCATCACCGGCAACATCGCCGCCGGCACCAGCAGGAACACCACCACCAGCAGGATCCGCGGAGCCGCCCTCGCCGCTCGCTCCTGCACCGCCCGGGCCTGCTCGGTGCGCGTGCGTGCAGCCTGACGGCGCAGTCCCGCGGCCAGCGGCACACCCAGCCGATCGCTGATCCGAAGCGCCGTCGCCAGCCGCATCAGCGATGGCGACGCCGTGCGCTCGCCGAGATCGCGCAGCTCCGCCGCGCGCCGGTGCCCGAGCTCCAGGTTGGCCGACACAGCCTCCAACTCCGCCCGCAGCGGCCCCGACGCTGACGCGGCCGCCGCGCGGATCGCCTCGTCGATGGAGATGCCAGCCGCCACGGCCGAGGCGATCAGGTCGATCGCAAGCGGCGCCTGCCGCTCGATCTCATTCGCACGCCGCGTCGCCGCGGACCGCAGCCACAGGTCGGGATAGAGCCAGCCGAACCCGGCGCAGGCCGCTGCCACCACGAGGCCGACCGGCGACTGCAGGAGCAGCAGACCCGCCGCTCCCACCGATGCGAACGTCACCGTCGAGCCCAGCCGTGCGTCGTCGACGTCCCGCTCGCCCAACCTGGCGCCCAGGCCGGCTCGCTCGATCACCCGATCGCGCCGGAGCGGCGGCGCCGGGCAGCGCAGGCCCCGCCGCCGGCACGCCCGCCCCGCCGCGACCAGCACATCCAGCCGATGCGTGACCCGGCGCACGTCGCTGCCGTTCAGCTGGCGATCGCGCCGCCACGCCGCCCGCGCCTCCGCCGCTGCCACCAGGCAGACGGCCAGCAGCAGCCAGCGGATCACGGCGCCACCGCGGCCAGCTTGCCGATCACCGCCAGACCCGCGGCGGTCGCAGCGCCGGAGGCGGCCAGCGAGCCCAGGCCCAGGGGCGAACCCAGCAGCGCCGCCAGCGCAGATGAGTCGATCAACGCCAGACCCAGCACCGACGCCAGCGGCATCGCAGCCACCATCCGCGCCGTCGCCCGCGCCTGCGCCGTCGCCACCTCGGCCGCCCGGCGCTGGGCGTCGCGCTCGACCAGCGCCTCCGCTAGGCCGTCGAGGAGGGTCGCCAGGTCACCGCCGACGCGCAGCTGGACGGAGACCGCCGACGCCAGCACCGACGCGTCCGTGCCGCCGCGCAGCCGGGCCAGCGCCTCGGTCGGCGGCATGCCCAGCCTGATCGCCGCTGCCGCGACGGCGAGCTCCGACCGCGCCGGCTCGGGCATGTCCTCCGCCACGTCGCCGATCGCCTGCGCGAGCGTTCGACCGGCACGTACGTGCGCCGCCAGCTCCGCCCCCACCAGGTGCATCTGGCCGGCCACCGCCCGCTCACGCCGGGCCTGTGACCGGCGGGTCAGGAGCCGCATCGCAGCTCCCGCAGGCGTTCCACGAGCTCGTCATCCAGCCGTCGTAGCTCCCCCGCGGCCCGATCCTGCCCGTCCAGCGACCGCACGAATCGCCTGCCGTCGGCGGCACGAGACACGTGCACGACCACGTCGACGGCAGCGCACACCTGCTCTCGTGCCGCCGAGTGAGGAAGCTCGAGTCCGGCCATCAGCACCATCGTCTCGATCCGCCGCAGCGCATCGGCCGGCGCCGAGGCGTGCACGGTCGTCAGCGACCCATCGTGCCCGGTATTCATCGCCTGCAGCATGTCCAGCGCCTCGGGCCCACGCACCTCGCCGACCACGATCCGGTCAGGCCGCATGCGAAGCGCGTTCCGCACGAGCGCGCGGAGCTCGATCGCACCCCGGCCCTCGACGTTCGCCGGCCTCGTCTCCAGACGCGCCACGTGCGGCTGGGCAAGGCGCAGCTCGGCCGCGTCCTCGACGGTCACGATGCGTTCGTCACGCCCGATGTACGCCGCCATCGCGTTCAGAAGCGTCGTCTTGCCGGTTCCGGTGCCACCGCTGACAACGACGTTCAGCCTTCCTGCCACGCAGCCGCCCAGCAGCTCGGCCTGGTCGGACGTCAGCGACCCGCGCGCAACCATGTCGTCGATCGAGAGACCCTCGGCCGCAAACCGCCTGATCGTCAGTAGCGGCCCGTCCAGCGCGACCGGCGGAAGCACGGCGTTGACCCGGCTGCCGTCGGGCAGGCGCGCGTCAACCATCGGACTGGACTCGTCGACGCGCCGGCCGACCGCGGTCACGATCCGCTCGATCACGTGGCGCAGGTGCGCCTCGTCCTCGAACCGGACCTGCTCCCGCCGCAGCAGACCGCGCCGCTCGGCGTACACGTGATCTGGCCCGTTCGCGATCACCTCGGTCACCTCGGGGTCGCGCATCAGCGGCTCGAGCGGCCCCGCGCCAAGCGCGTCGTCGAGCATGGCCTCGACCAGGCGATCGAGGTCACCCGGCGGCATTGCACCCTCGCTGCGCAACAGCGCCCGCGTGCGCGCGGCCAGCGCAGCACGCGGGTCCGAGCCGGTGGCGCCGTGCTCGAGCACCTCCCGGCGAACACGGTCGCGGTAGCGCGCCACCAAGCCGGCCGGATCGGTCACGCGACCAGCTCCCCGAGCAGCTCCTCCAGGGCCGGGTGCGGCCGCCCTTCGGAACCCGGGAGCACGCCTTCGCGCACCACCGAGACAACGGGTACGCCCACCGCCCGCTCGATTCCGCGGAGCGACATCTCGCCGCCACGCGTCCACCGGTTGACCACCAGGCCCACCGACCCACCGGGAACGCCACGGCGGTCGAGCCACGACGCGGCCCGCGCCGCGCAGTCGACAACGGACGGGTGCGGTGTCGCCACCAGCAGTACGCGGTCGGCGCTGGCCGCCACGGCCAGGGTGTGCTCGCCGGTGGCCACACCCAGGTCGGCCAAGGTCAGCGCCGCCACCGCCCTGCTCTCGCGGACGAGAGCCCGGGCCAGCTCGGGCGAAACCATCTCGGTCGCACCCGGGTCGGCCGACCGTGCCACCAGCTGCATGCCGTCCGGATGGGTACACACGAGCGATCGCAGCGCGTCGGCGCTGAGTGCGTCATCCAGCCCGGCGACATCGGCCAGGCCTCTGCGCGGGGCACATCCCAGCCGCTGAGCGGCATCGTCGAAACCTCCGCCCAGGTCGATCAGGAGGCCGCGACCCGCACGGGCGACGCTCGTAGCGATAGTGCTCACGCCGCAGCCGCCCTTCGCCCCGCAGACCGCGACCACGCGGCCCGCCTGCCGGCGCGATTCCTGCTCGAGGCGGGCACCCGGCGGCGCTGCCGACCGACCGCACCAGCTCCTCCGCATCGGGCGGCAGGCCCAGCACGCCCCGGGCACCGACGGCCAGCGCCGCACGGTGAGCCCCGATGTCAGGAGCCGCGGTCGCGACGATCACCGGCACGCCGCCACACGTCCGGATCAGCGGGGCGGCCAACTCGATCGCCGTCTGTCCCGCCGCGTCACAGGCCACGATCACATCGCAGACAGGGCGCAGCCCGGATATCGCGGCGGCCGGTTCCAGCACGCCGCCGCAGACCAGGCCCGGGGCCGACTCGATCACCGCAGCGACGCCCGCTGCCACAGCGGGATCGCCGCCCACGACAAGACAGCGGCGCTCACCGCTCATGGCCCGCTCCGCCCCACCAGGCGCAGCGAGCCGGCCGACTCGGCCTGGATCAGCACCGGGACGTCGTGCGCACGCACGCGTAGCGTGGCGACGGCGGCTCCGTCGACCGTCCGCGACGCGATCACGAGCGCGTCGGCCAGCACCAGGTGCACGCGCGGCGCGCGGCCCGGCCGCACCAGATACAGGTCGGCGGTCAGCCCGTCCGGCGGATCCAGCGGCAAGCCGGCCGCCTCGTCCAGGCGCAGCGAGATGTCTCGGCCGTCCTGACCGGCCGACGAGTCGGCCAGCTCGGAATCCATCAACGGAGCGCCCGCCGGCAGTGCCACGGCTGCGAGCTGACCCACCGCGACGCCGGGGTCGGCCAGCTGGTGCGGGTTCGCCCAGGCGACCGGCACCGCTCCCGTGGCCAGATCCGCCGGGGCAATCCGCTGCCCTGGTGCCACCGGGCGGCGCAGCGACACGACCCGCTGCATCGGCTGGGGTGAGGGGCGGCTGGAACCGCCGAACCCGTAAAACGCCACCAGCGCCAACACGAGCGCCAGCGTCCCGAACACCACGCTGCGGCGGCGGTGCCGGCTCATGCGTGCCTCCCCGGGCTGCAGCGGCGGCAGTGGCGGCCGACCACCGGCAGGCCGCACCAGTCGCAGCGCGGCGCTGCACCAAACTGCTCGCGCAGGCGTTGCAGCTGGGCCGCCGAGAGCGGCGGCGCGCCCAGCAGCTCAACGGCCCATGACGCGCCCAGCGCTGCGGCAACGCCGTGTTTGATCCGCCCCACCGGAACTCCCGAGGCGGTCAGATCTGCCAGCGCCGAGGCGACGGTGCGCGGCGGCGCAGATCCCGAGGTGGCGGCCGCGGACAGGTAGCCACGCCCGGACACCGCCCGGGCGGACGCTGCCAGGTCACGCGTGTGTGCACCCGACCACCCACCACCATCCCAGGTCACGGCCCGGCGTGGACCCCGGCGCGGTCGCGGCGCGACCACGGGAGCCACGGTCGATGCCAGGAGCAGGTAGGTGCACCGGCGCTCCAGCTCGACCACGAGCGCGGCCAGTTCCTCGGCGGCCCATCCTCCGGCCGCGGCGCTACGCGCAACCTGCACGAGGTAGCGTCCGCCGATACCCGGCAGCGACGTGCGCACGACGATCCGGCACCCCGCCCGGCCCGGCGTGGCCATCCGCGCAGCGCCCGCCAGGGCGGGCTGGACGATCAGCGCTTCACATCCCGGAGGCGGCTCGTCGGGGCCGACGACCACGGCCACTTCGGGGCGCTGTTCCACGTGGGCCAGCCGCAGCGGGGCGGGGCGACCACCGCTCACAATGCCACCTCCCACGCTGGGAGCCCAACGGTGAACCGCGTGCCCTCCCCCACCGAGCTCTCGACCTCGAGGTGGCCCCCGTGGGCCTCGGTCAGCTCGCGCACGACCGCCAGGCCGAGACCGGCACCCGGCTCGGCGCCGTCCGGTTGGTAGAACTCGTCGAAGATGCGCGGCAGGGCGTCGGGCGGGATGCCGCGTCCGCCGTCGGACACCGACACCCGCAGCTCGTGGCCGGTGCTGTCGCCGTCGATCCTGACGGATGTGCCGGGCGGGGCGTACTTGATGCCGTTAGGTTGCGCCGATTACCCTATTGACCATACTTGGCCAAGGGGCGGTAAGCGCGGCGCTATGGCGAGAATGGAGGGACGCGTGAGCACCTTCGACGGGTACATCAGGGTCAGCGGAGTGGCTGGCCGCAGTGGGGACAGTTTCATCGAGAAGGACGTGCAACGGGACACGATCGAAAGGCTCGCGAAGAGCAAAGGGGTGGAGCTAGGAGAGTTGATAGAGGAGCTAGACGTCAGAGGCGACAAGGCCATTGATGATAGTGAGTTGGGGCGGCTGGTGCGCAAGATAGAGGACGGTGAGTCGGGTGGCGTCTGGTCTGGCGGGTTAGCCGCTTCTCGCGCAACCTGCTCGATGCGGTGACAGTGGCAGAGCGCATTCGGGATGCAGGTGGTGCTCTGGTGGGTGAAGACTGGACACCACTGCGCGATGGGCCGGGACATGCTCGGGTTCCTGGCAGGGTGGGCAGAGGAGGAACGGGAGCAGCGCCGAGCTGGTTGGCGGGAGGCCACCGACAGTGCAACAGCTCGCGGCCTACACCTCGGCCCATGCCCGATCGGCTACGTCCGCACCACTGACGACCAGGGTCGGAACGGACCGCTAGCGATCGACACAGAACACTCTGAGCGGGTGGAAGCTGTGCAGTACGCGTTCTCGGCACGCGCACAGGGGGAGTCATGGCGCAACATTCAGAAGTCATCCGGGAGCAGTTTGATATACACCTCTCGGTAAGCACGATCCAGCAGATCGTTGCCACCCGTGTCTACACCGGCGAGGTGCGGCGCGGCGACCAGGTCGTGAACAGCCATGCGCACCCGCCGATCATCGCGGAGGCAGACTGGCAGCGGGCACAACACCAGAAGGGTGCACGACACACCCGCAACGGGCGAATCGCCGCCCAGGGCATCTTGACAGGGCTAGTGCTCTGCGCAGGCTGCGGCCAGCCGGTTAGCACGAACACTGGCCGCACCGCGGCTTACGGCTGCAAGAACCGGCGCAAGGCCGAGTGTACAGCCCCGGCGGCTGTGGCGGTGCACCTGCTCGACGCCCACGTGCTGCCGGGCATTCTCAAGCGAATGGGAGCAGGCTTCGACGTGCAGGCCTACGTCAACGATCGGGAACGTGCCCGCCTCGCGATCATCGCGGCAGAGGACGAGCTGGACGCGTTCCTGCAGCACGCCTCGGCAGCACGCTCGGCGAGCTCTATGCCAGGGAGACGGAGAAACGGCGCGAGGCTATCCGGATGGCAGTGGCAGCGTGGGATGAAATGCAGCAGTTTAGACACCCGGCCGGGGCGCTGGACGCTGACCCCGAATAGTGGGAGCTATTGCCGATCGAGTATCAGCGCGACGCGGCCAAGGCCGTCGTACAGAACGTCACTATCACCAAGTCCGGCCGGGGCGCGGGGCGTTGGGTGCCCTTGGACGCGCGCGTGGACGTCACCTGGCGCTAGGTCCACATCTGACTGCGCACCAGCGCCCGCGGTCTTGATGCGGCCTACCTGGCTACCTGGAACAGGAACATGTCCGAGTGGAACTGATTCAGGAACAGGTTCGGCACCTTACGCACGCCAATGTCCAGGAACCTGTCGATGAGAATGGTCTCGGCTGGGTGGTCGTCGAGAAGGCGCTTCCATTGATCAGGTTGGTAGCGGACCACGTCGGAGAGGATAAACAGGGCCAGCAGGTACAGGAGGGTCTCCGAGTGGAAGGTGCGCCCAGGGCGAAAGTCCATCCACAGCGCGCCGAAAATGTCCGAGCGCATGAAGGGCATTCTGATCTCCGCGCGTCGCGCAAACGGCTGCTCGAAACGCATGACATCCATCTCGTCGACGACCATCGTGAATCGGCGGAGTTCGATACTCTGCCTTTCAACCAACATCGCCTTGATGGCCGGCACGTGGTGATGGCAAAGTGTGAGGTCAACTTTGCCCGCGGACTCCATCGTTTCGTCGTTGAATGTGAAGTGATACAGCTTCGCCCACACGGTATACGAAGGCCACAGCGCGCCAGCCGTACGTCTTCTGCGATGTACGGTAGCTGTCGCAGCAACTCGCCCAGGAACTGATCCGTCCCCGCGAGCGTGTGGGAACTCGGGGGGCTCTGCCCCTGTGTTGCGACTGAGGAGGTGCCAAGGAACTTCATCGGATACTTCGTTGTCTGGCCACACTGTATGTACTCGACGTTCAGGTTGGCTACGGCGCGCGACCATACATCACGACCGGGCTGATTGACTTTGCAGCAAGATTCTTGATAGAGTACCTCTTGTTCTTGTCGCCAGACAGGCCGTGGACTCTGAAATCCGAATGGTAGAGCGACACATCCTTGAACACGCATGCTGCTTTGGCGAAGTTCTCTGTCGCATAGAACAAGGGCAGCGGCCGGGTCAGTGTAGTCGCGACCTCAGCCGTTCCGAGTAGTTCCAATCCCTGCAATACGCCGCGCTGATCGCCTCCGCCTTGCGGCGCAGCCGATATTTCGTAGCAAAGTGTGACGGCGAAAAAGCTCGTTCTAGACGAACTCGCGGTTACCACAGTGTCTCAGATAGAGGGCTGCATCACGAGCAGGGTTCTAGGTTGAGATAGTAAGAGATATGGTAAGAGATCATAAGAGAAGTTAAAGAGGATATAAGCAGATCAGAGAGTATATGAGAAGATAGGAGTAGGACTGTAAAAGAGAAGCTAGGTAGCAAGAAAGAAGGGGTAGCTGGCATAATGCAATAGTACAGGTAAAGAGCAAAAGGAAAGAAGTTCTGGATAAAAAGGCGACACTGACGGAATGAAGAGCAGATATCAGAGGCTGCACCATCAGACAGGAAGGCGCCATGAGTGAGAAAACAAACACCGATAGGTAACTGAAAGAGAAGCAAATGGTAACTAAAAGTGAGGACAGAGACACAGATATGGGTGAGTAGATAAGAGGGGTGGTGAATGTGAAAAGAGTAGGAAAGAAGATGAATAGAAAGAGGCAGTTGGAGGAGAAGTAGACTGACAAGGTGGAAGGAGGTAAAGGAGGTAGTGTAAGAAAAGCTGAGTAGAGCAGCAATGGAGACAAGTGGGGGAAGATATTTGACACTTGGTAGAAAATAGCAAAGGATGTAGAAAGAGGAAAAATAGCAGAGAGAGGTGGATACAAGATAGAAAAAAAGGCGCATAGACGTAACAAACACAAAGACTAAGAAAAAGGGAGAGAACGCAGGGAAGTACTGAGTATACTGTAGTGTAAAGAGGAAGACTTAGAGTAAGAATAAAGGAACAACAGTCGCAAGAAAGAAGAGAATATGAGAAGGAGAGATGAGATAAAAAGAAGAGTAGAAAAAAAATAGATGGTGATGGTGGAGGGTAGGGAGAGATATGTAATAAGAGTAGAGGGGTGGATGGGTGTAAAAAAGAAGAAGATATATAGGGAAGAGAATAGAGATAGAATAGAGATGAGAGGAAAAAAAAATGAATAGGGAAAAAATAGTGGAAAGTGAGTAGAAGGTAGGAGATCGATAAGGAGAAAGAAGGGAATGAAGGTGAAGATAAAGGAGATAGACTGGAGAGAAGAAGAATGATGGAAGTGCACTGGGATGAGGAAGGAGAAGAAAGGTAAGAGGTACTGCAGGAAGATCGGAAGGTGACAGTAGTGGAAGGCAAGGAAGCCCTCACTCAGGCGGGCATCTAAACCGTTAGTAATGGATGGAAGCAGTGCTTGGAGATACTAGACTGGGGGAGCTTGAGGTGGAGGTGGAAGCAGCGCTGGCGTAGCACTGGAACCACAAGACCGGGATGACGATCATGGGAAGGGAGAGGCTGGGATAGGAAGTAAAAAGCACAAAAGACAAGGTAGGGAAGGAGTAGAGACTGCTAAGAGACAAAGGCTACATAGAGAACAGGAGGCGATACAAAAGCTAGAAAGAGAAAAGGTAACAAATGAAAGCAGATAGGGAAAGAGTGAAATAGGAGTGATTATGAAAGAGTAGTAAGAAAAGGCAGTGGGAAGAAGAAGTAAAGTGTGTAAGAAGGGAAGACTATAAAGTAGAATAAAAAGATTAAAAGAGTAGAAAATATGGTAAATACAGTAGAAAAAGGCAGATATAGGAAGTAGGATTATAAGAAAAAAAAGACAGAGTAAATTTAAAAGGGGAAGACAGAGTAGAATAGAAAATTTGGGTAGATAAAAGGTAATGAAGTAGAAAGATAACTGACTTAGCAGACTGGAGCGGCTTCGGCAAGCGGGCGGGCGGCAATAAAAGAAGACTGAGGGCTAACAGGAAACTGGGGAGAGATAACTTAAGGACTAGGAAGCTTGGAAAAAAAACACACATACACTGATAGCAGAAGCGGTTAGAAGGTGACAACACTTCGCGGCTCGCCCGGCAGGTCACTCTATAACTAGGCGGCGGAGGGACTCGGAAGGTCATTGCCTGGTTACTCAGAAGATATGTTTTATGGGGACGAATCTCCCTTTGTGTGTAGGAGGTGGTTCTTGCCTTAGCCCTCCCCTAACAACTGCAACCAGGAGCTGCCTTTCTCCATGCTTGAGACACCCCTAATCGACACCGCTGCGTAAGCTATAGAGACACTGGCCAGCCGCGGCATCATCGCCACTCCGAAGCCCGGCATCGGGAGCGGGGCTGGACTCAAGCGGCTGATCGGCGTGATCCGGAGGCATCGGTAAAAGCGGATAGAGAAGAAGCATGCTTTTTGGTTCGACCGGCTCTGGCCTCATGGCGCTGCTCACTCTCGTACTAGGCTCTGGCGAAGCATGCTTTTTCATCCACATCGGGATGACAGGCTGAGGCTCCGCTTCAACGCCGGACACTAGGAAAACTCTTGAACCGCTGATTTGGCGGCCTGCAGATACAGCGAAGTGAGTAGACCAGAACGCTGTGACGCCCGCGACTATGGGAGAGCCCAACGTCGCGCCAGCCAGTCAGCTAGCAGGCATCGTGCTCCCACATGCACAGCTCCAGCCGGTCGATAGGCGTCGAGCACTCGGAGCCGTCTACGTCGTGTAGACGGATGCGAGCATAGGTGATGTAGACGAAGCGGCTGCCTCGATAGGGGTGTAGCCGATTAGAGCTTACTGCGGACGTCAAAGGCCCCTCATCTGCCCAGACGCTGCCCCCTCCCATAGACGACAGTGGCTCGTAGAAGCGACTCTCTACGGCTCACGGCGCCGACTCTCCGACGGCCGCCAGTCCGCCACGGCCGCGCCGGTGAGACAGCTCCCGGCCGCCGCCAGACGGCCTCGGCCAACCGGCCCGGAACCGGGGATAGTGCCTAAGGCCCACTAGACGCCCGCTAGCGTGTCCGAATACCCCTAGGCCCTGTGCCTGGCTGACCCCTCGCATGCCTTCTCCGGCCGTTCTAGATAGGTCTCCTGCGCCGCTCGCCTCGGCCCGTTGGCAGGCCTGGCTACAGCCCCCGCCGCCCCGGCACCGGCCGCCGCCAGCGGCCCCGGGAACGCAGTGCGGCCCCCGCTGCCGAAGCAACGAGGGCCGCTGACTCGCCGGTGGCTGTCCCGCTGTTACGCGGTTGACTTCGGGGCGACCGTGATGACGGAGCCCTTGCGTTTACGGCAGACTGCCTTCGCAGCCGTGGACACCTTGGTGACCTTCTTCGGTGCTGCCTTCTTCGCCGGCGCGGCCGGTGCCGCCTTGCTGCTGTGGCTCTTGGCCGCCGCCTCGACGATGGCCTTGGCAGTCTTGATGTTGGCCGCCTCGCCGGTGAGCTTGAACGTCGAGCGGTTGTAGCTGCTTGCCGTCACCGCGTCCTTGACGGCCTTCGGCGCGTCCTCAAGCGTAGAGGTCTTGCAGATCAGCATCCGCCCCTGGATATACATCAGCTGCTGCCTAGCCTCGTTTTCGATCCGCTCATGAGACTGGCGGGTGGAAACTGTCCGCCCTCCGGCGATCGCGACGGCCAGCTCGTTGCGGCTGAGTGTCTTCGTGGTGGTCATTGCGTCCTTTCCTTGCGGCCCCGTCACCCCGGTGGTATTGGTGGCCTGGAACGAACTATGTCGCCTCCTCAGACAACGCGCAACTCAGTGGTTGCGCATTGGTTAACGGCGCAGCACAGCCGCTCCGCTTTGGCCGCCGCAACCTTCCGCTCGACGACCAGGATGGCCGCTAGCGGCACGGCCAGGCCGCCGCCGCCCTTTGGGAGGGCCGGACGGCGACTCTCGGACGCCGCGATGGGAAGGACCGCCAGGGGCCTGGAAAGACGCGGGAGAGCCTCTCTCCGCGGCTGCCGTCGCGTAACGTCGCATATGCGGCGGCCGGTTTTCGAGTTTCCTCTTTCTGGCCTTCAAGACCATGTAAGTGCCACTTTAGAAGCAGGTAGTGCGGCTATGCGCGGGCGCGCGAGAAAAACGGCATAGAAGGTTACAGTAAGGCAAATCTTTGACGTTTTGGAAGGAGCGAAGGACATGCCAGCCAGTGCTAAGAGCCGTGAGGCATCTCGCGCACGCATGAAGAAGCTGTGGGCTGACCCCGACTTCCGCGACATGATGGCTGAGCGCAGTCGCGCTCGGATGAAGGCTCAGATGCAAGATCCTGATTTCAGAGCTGCTCATGCCGCAGGAGGGGTGAAGAGAAGAAAGATGAAGGCCGCTGCATATCGTCTGACCTGACCTGTCAGCCGTAGCGATAAAGACTACGTAGAAAAGAGAGAACGCTATGATTTTACATCGTAGTAGAGATGGAGCACCGCCTGGTCGCCGTCGTCGGGAAGGCGGCGAGTACCTTTCCTCGCGATAGGAGTTTCTCGGCTGCAGAGGCTGACTGCACCTCAGCGCCGAAGCTCCTCCCACTGTGGCTCAACTCCTTGGCGACCGGAGTCGCACTCTTCGCGATGACACAGTGAATCGCTCTGGGTGTCGGGGAACAGGGTCGTTCTCCCCGACCCAACCGCTTTCTTGGCCGCATAACCACTGCAGTCTACCAGGCCCCGTAGACGAGCAGAGATAACAGGGATAACAAGGAGAGAACATCATGCACATAGTACACATAGACAACGAGGAAAGTGCTGGCCGTAAAAGCAAGGGGATACTCAACAAGAACCTGCTCACCATGAGTAAGCGGGAGAGAGCAGATGAGACAGCGGCAGAGGCTATAGACAACGATAAGACAGTCAACCTCAGAGAGAGGCAGGTCACGGCTAAGAGGCGCACGGAGATCCTAGACCACGCAGACGAGATGGCAGATATGAGGGGAGGCGACCTGCACGACATCGCGAGCTTCAAGGCCAGACAGGAGAGAGACGCTGAGGCAAGAAGAGACAGAGTAGACTTCATGCGTCGCCGCCGCAAGTCGAAGCAGATGCGCCGACTGGTCGCCGCCCCCTTCGACAAGGCGCTCGACGCCAAGCTGGCGGCAGAGCTGGCAGAGCTGGATGCCGAGCAGACCGACTCGTATCCGAAGCTGGGATCCAAGGCCCACCGAGTCCGCATCGTGACAGATACCGACACGGGGTAGAGGGTGAAGCAGATGAGCGCAGAGCAGCTGGCTATCTATCGCCGCAACCGGGGGATGAGTAGGTGAGCGACACCCGCATAGGACACAAGCAGGACTGCAAGGTCTTCTACGCCACGGCCGCGGAAGAAGCCGCCCACGACGGAGTAGCCTGGGCACTTGTAAGAACGTCGAACGGGTGGCTGCAAACAAAAAAGCTACACACCTCCAGGGAGTCACCCGAGTTCGGTACAAGAGCGACCAGAACCTGGACGTGTACGAGAACCTGCGACAGCGGCACGAGGACTATCTCCGCATCGCCCTTGCCGGGAAGATGCGCTACTCGGACTCACACAACTGGACGCCAAAGACACTCGCGCTGGCGCAGAGGACACCAGAGAGCAGGGACTGGCGGAGACGATCGCAGAGCTGGTCAAGCGGAGCGGGGGTGGATACTCTCAGGCGGACTACAAGGCTGACATCGCGGACACGAGCGACATCTTCACGCGCCTCGACAAGCGGATCGGGGTTCTTGCTGAGTACCTCTACAAGAGAGAGATCAGCGGTGGCATAGCACGGCCGGCAACTGTGGAAGCAGCGTTCCGTCGCTCACCGGAGCAGGTGCGCCGGGACGTTCACAAGGAGGCTCGCAAGTCATGAGGTACGCGACTAAACGAGGACGAGATCCGGGCGCTCACGCTTCGATACGAGATTGCCTGCTGGAGTTTCTCCGGGTAAGCCGATCCACCTCTTGGTGGACGCGATCCGGGCTGCCGCGTGAGCGGGTAGAGCGCCGAGATGCCGAGATACCGCTTGGGAAGACTGTTCCTCAACTCGCTCGTTTGCACGACTGGAGCAGCGGCGTGTACCGTCACAGCTCATGCGCCGACTTGTCTCCCAGACGCGGGACGACGCCTATACGTCTCGGCGCGACTATCAGACCGTCCATCCGGTTCTTGGCCGGCGACTGACACCCGTTGAAGCGGATGCAGAGTGCCTCTGTCGCTGCAGCCGAACTGGCTGCGACACCATCGTCGCGGTTCGTTGCTTTCGGAGGATTCCTTCGCGGCGACGAACCAACAATAGTCTCGGCACGACTGGTAGTCGGCAACGAAGTTGTCGAGTAGATTTTAGATGTGTTGGACAAGTGTATTTGTGTTGGTTCTATGTAGGTTTTTGGCGCTAAATCGCTATGGGTAAGCTTGAGATGGTAGATTTCAGTACAGCTAGACGTATGGGGTCTGTCGGCAGGATGGGAGATTATATTTCTCGAAGAAGAGTAGATGGAACTGGTTGAGCTGAGATAGACGAATTTGCTATGGAGATCTTCTACCTCTCTCATGAGGGATAGATAGATCTTGACATAGAGGTTGAGGATTAGATTGTGTTGGCTGAAGATGAGAGCGTTCGATTAATTGAAAAAATGTTCGTACTGTCAGCGCTTACTATAGATAGATTCCGCTCGGCTGGGAGTGTGTCGTTCCACAAGAAAGAGAGAAGAAGACAGGGCAATAGAAAGAATGTTGAGTTTGCAAGGTTTGGCGGATCAATCAGTACTTTAATACTCTGCGTACCGTTGATCAGCACTATGAAGCGTCATAGATTACTCGCGCGCAAGCTACTGCTGAGGGAGCTTCAGATCTTGCAGGATATCAAGAAACGGGACGGCGAGGGGTTGAAATCGCAGGTGTGGAAAAAGTTCGATTGCTGATGCTTCAAGTGTAACACGCTGCTAGCACTAGAAGAGACACAGCTAGACCACAAGAGATCACTAGCTTATCTCTGGCTGATAGACTGTCATGAGACTGCGCTTTGCGCAGCTCACAACAACGAGAAGCAGGACAAGTTATAGATAGACTTTTACACGCTTAACGAACTAGATCGCCTCTCGGAGATCTGCGGCCTGTCGGTGGAGGAGCTGAGCATCAAGGAGGTGAACCAGGAAGAGCTCTAACGAATATGGGAAGGCATAGTTGAGTTCGCTTTGGCATGGGAGCTGCGGACGTTAGAGTTGGTCGCCGCTGCGTCAACGAGCTGCACTAGGGCATCGATCTTCTGGATGATCTTGAGGTGGTGGACACAGGCGTAGCCGCTGATCTAGCTGAACGATGGCGGGTGCGCGGCGCTCGTCGTCGACTACGGCTAGTAGATCTGTTCGAAGAACAGGAGATGGTGATGCGTGGTCGCTCCACGGTCTCTGATTACATGGCGCTCGATGGACTGAACATCTTCGACTGATGCGACAGCTGGCAGAAGGACATTGCTCCAGAGCTCGCTCAGCGCTCCCATCAGCGCGCCGCTAGACCTGATCTCACGTGAACCACCACGACGCCTCCTGGGCGCACTAGAGAATGTGCGACGCCGAAGAAGTCTTGGTAGCAGTCGAAGGACTGAATCTGTTCCCGCTCAAGGAACTCTTTGCTGGTTTGATGAAAGTCTTCCGCCCCCCATCCGCAGAACCAAAGCCTAAGCCAGTTCGGCCGGTCGAATCGCATGCCCTCGAACGGCGGCGACGTAATCACAGCATCGAACTTGTGCGACATCCTTGCGATGGTACGAAAATCGCTCTGAGTCCCCGAGCCGGGACGGAACGCTGCTGGCAGGGGTTCCGAGAATGCCCGTTCCAGGCGTCGCCCTACATACTCGACCACCGACTTCTGGATGACCGGGCCGGTGGGGGCGTAGGGGGTCAGGGGATGAGAGGTGCGAGAAAGTGCATACGGCCGATTGCCGTGAAGGATGTGCAGAAGGGACGCCCAGACGAATCTCGAGCCCCTGCCGCCCCACCCTGTTTCGAGAAACACTTTCCTCGCCTTGAGAATCTCTTCGAGTGTGTCTGGGTGGTAGTAGTCCGCTACCCGCGCGTTCAGACCGAACTCGGCCGCCGCCAGATCGGACGAAGTGAGAGTGATGCCAGCGATCTCCTCCGCAAGTCGTTCCAGTGCTTCTTGAGCCTCCGGGCGAGCCGGCGGATCGAGTTTCGCAGCAGCGACTAAAGCAGGAAATGGGCTCTTGTCGTTCGAAACGGCGACGCGTCCGAGCAACGCAGCCTCAAAAGCGACCGTACCGACCCCGCCGAGCGGATCAATCACCGAGCCTCCTTCGGGCACAAATCTACGGACGAGCCAGTGCGCAAGCGAGGGCTTCAGTTTTCCTTGGAATGAGCAGAGCGAATGCAGGGGGTGACCCCACGATCTAGAGCTAAACGGCAAAGCGGTATGCGGAAGGTCTCGGGAGAACCGTTGAACGGCGACGTCCAGGTCAATCGAAGAATCTATGACGCTCACGACGAAGGAACGAACGTCAGCTCGACTTGAACGAGCGGAGACTTGTCGCGGGATACTCGCTTAGCCAAGACTTGGTGCGTTTCTAGGCGCAGTCCCGCGTCACGGGCAACCACCTCGAGCAGGTAGTCAGTCGGAACGTGTACGCCGTAGAACCGAGAATCGCCGATATCGAGAATGATCCGGCTCGATTTGCTGATCATCCTCCGCAACGCTTCGAAGACCTCGAACATGTCGGAGAAGTAGTGGCGCACGAGGGCTGGTATGCGTCGATCCCCGTCGGTCGCATCGAGCTGCCCGGCGACCTTTTCGACGGATTCAAACCGCCGCGATAAACGCCGATTGGCACTGACGTTGTTGATGCCGGCAGCGATAGCCTGTGAGCGGTAACGGCGCAGCTCGTTCATGTGTTGAACGAAGCCGAGGTACCACAGCTCCAGCTTCGTGTTTCTGAAATAGTTCGTGCCGTTCAAATAGGGCGGCGAGGTCACCACGAGGTCGTAGCGGGAATCTGTCCGAACGGTCACGAGCCTGCAATCGTCTGAGAGTCGAACCGACTTGGCCATTGACTCTGGCGACACGTGTCGGAGGTCGGCCACCATCGTCGCGACGGCGTCGCCAACAAACCGGGGGACATCCACGATGCGGGTCTTGTATTCGTCGTCCCGACGCCTGCGCAAATCAGCGCGCCGAGTCATGTGTGACGAGTTGACGACGTTCGCTGCACAGGCGAGGAGAAGCAAGTCGCCTGCTTCTAGCTGGCTGGATCGCTCGAACTCAGCTTTAGACCGAGCAGCCAGGAGATGCCTCAGATCTGCCTCCGCGAAAAACGACGCCAGGGGAAGCCAGCGCGATCGTACTTCTGAAGATCGACTAGTTCCGCATCGCGAGAAAATTGATCGCTGTGCAGGTAGGCCACAAATGAACTCGCAATCGAGCGGAACTGCGAGAGGTGAGTCGCGCCCCATCGGGCAGAACGGAGTTTGGTAGCGGCGACGAAACTCATAAAAGGATTGATTTCTGACCAAGCGGACGGTATTCCCAGGACGGACGCGGCCAGTTGAGTCGTCCCAGCTCCTCCGAACGGGTCGTAAACGCTCCGCGGCTGGTGAGCTTCGAGCACTGCCCCGACATAGCGACTAGAAAATCCCTCCACGTAGGGATACCAGCCGTGCACAGGCTCACGCTTGGTTCCCTGGAAGGTCATACTCGATCCCGCCGCGACGACCTCGGGGGCGAGGCCGGGAAGACACTTTTGGGTTGGCACAGGCGATGTATCGGTCATTGGGCCGCTGCGTCCGAGAGAGAGGCAGGACCGACAATCCTAGCGGCGACGTCGGTCGGCCCTCGGGGTCGAAACGCTGCGTCTAGCGCCTCCGCCAGGGCCTCCTGGACGCGCGGGAATAGGTGCCCGTAGCGGTCCGTGGTGATCTGGATGGACGAATGGCTCAGCCGGCCGATATCCGCTCCGGATGCGGCGGGTTTCACGGTCGGCGTCGCCTTCTTGGCGGCGGGCTTGCGTCTGGTGGATTCGGACATGCTTCCTCCTAGGGCTGAATCGTCGTCATATTTGACAACGCCACGAACGAGGCAAGTGTCGCATAGCGCGGCGCGATTTGCAAATGATCGAATGTGCTATGAGAAAGCTCAAGCGCGCGACGCGCGGATGCCACGGACGTGGGTGCCAGAGTCCGGCGGAGGTCTAAGTTCCCGTGCGTCCGACACCAGTCTGTACACTCGATCGCTTGTATCCCAGAGAAGGAGCACGGGCCGACCCATCACCGGGTACGACCCTCAGACCGGCGAGCCGATCCTGGGTGAGCAGCCGCCAGCCTAGGGGTAACACATCACCATGACGACGTTCGATCCGACTCCATATCCAACCTTCAATGCAGGCCTCGTCGCCGCGACCGAACTCGTGCTCCGCGCCCATCCTGGGATCGACTGGCGGCAGGAGCATCCCTGGTTGTACAGCTCGCTTGGTGATCCGCAGGCGCCGGTCTGGTTCATCGCTGAGAATCCGAGCGACAAGCAGGTTCGGCGCGTTCGCGAGAACGATGCCGAGCAGCAGTGGGCAGCGAGTGCGAACGACCGCCTTCTTCGCGAGGCGCTGTACCGCAACGGCTTCAAGACAGGTGGCCCCATGTCACCGGGCGGCTGGCACTGCTACATCACCAACATCGCAAAGGCCCCTGTGGTGGTGGGGGAATGGAACGGCCGCCCCGCGCCGGAAAGAGACGTCCAGGTCGATTGGTGGGCACCGGTGCTGGGATACGAGGTGCTGGCCGGCGCACCGCGACTCATCGTGACTATGGGCGGTCAGGCACAGCGCCACTTCAGGCGGTTCCGTCGCAACGGCTGGGTGCCTGCCGAACCACCGAGCGTGCAGGTCTGGCACTACGCCTTCCGAGGCAAGACCGCCGTACGTAAAGCCGAGTACTACCGGCAGTTCGAGGCGGTTCGGGTGGCTTCCACACGAGTGCTCTGAGCGGCGCTGGGTCGCGCCATGATGAGTCTGACGCGTCCCCTGAGCTACGACAAGTGCGCGCCGAGCACCCCGAGAACACCGAACATCGCCGTCACGCACCGCTCCATGATCTCCGCCTTGTAGTCCGGTACCGACTCCTGAGGCGGCGGCGTCTTGTTCATCGAATCGATCTCAGGTGCCTCAAGCAGGACGTCAATCAGCCGCCGCTCCAGCCAACTGATGTCGCTCGCGTTGAACGCATGACGGCCCTCCCGCTGCACAAGCAGGCAACGCGTCCAGTCTTTCTGTCCATGCCCGGTCTTGACTCGGCCACGCAGCGCCTGGGCCTTCCCGGCGTAGACGCTCAGCGTCGAACCCTCCGTTGTCGGCCGACCAATCAACAGGTAGACGCCGACCGTGTCCCACGTCTCATCGAGAGCGCCGAGTGCGTCCTCTCGACGAGCAGCATCCGTAGCGAGTCGCCCTCGATCGTGATCTCGACTGGCCGCTCCGGCGTCGAGGAAAGCAGGAAGAGTGCGGGCGTAATCCTTGCTCGAGCCGTCGGAGTGTTCGGCAGCGGCACGGCCCGCTTTGGCGGCTCTGCGTCTGGCAGTAACGGCTCTGGCGTGAACGGAGTGTTCGGGATTCGTGCAAGGTCGTACCCGGAGGCGGCGAGCAAACCGCCCAGCGCCGCAAGCTCGTCCGAGTCCAGTCGGAACACCGTTCCCATCGGTGCCGTGATGATCCGATGACCGGGCAGCACCGCGGCGACTTCCTGCTTGGGAATCCGTGGCGCAGCCCACACCTGCACGGGCGCGTAGTAGTCGAAGGTCGCCTTCGTGAACCCGGCCCGCCCGAAGTGATCGGGATAGCGCGCGAGATCGAACCGCCCCGGCTCGGTACGCAGGACGCCCCAGGCGACGAACCCAGCCTCCTTCCCGGCCCGCCAGATCAGAGCGCGGTCACTCGCCTGCAACTCGTCCGTGTACTGCGGTGTGCGCCAGTAAATCACGGGCAGGCTCGCGAGCGCCGCGTCGATGTCGTACAGCTTTGGATTGCACTGCAGGATCCACGTCCGAGCCACTGCGGCGAGCATACCGCTAGAACACACTTCCGACTGCGGAGGTCGCGGTTGAGAACCAGGGGCCGCCGGAATCATCCGCGAGGCTCGGGGGGCCGCGCCGCGATCCCGAGACCCGCGCTTGGACGGCGTCGACCAGCGGTCACCCGGAAGGGGGATTCGGCTGTCACGGCGGGGCGAAAGAATACGGCGGTGCGTTGGTGGCTTGCCAGCAACCGCGCGCGCATATGAGGAGGTGGGTCGTGGCGACTCGTCCGGTTGGTGGGTTTACGAGGCGGGAGCATCCGGTTTCGGGGATGCGACCGACGGTCCGGTTCGCGCTCGCGATCGTGCTGACGGCGTGCTGGGTCGCGTTCGCGGTGTGGGCGTCGGGGCCGTGGCGGGATGAGCTTGATCAGGCGATCGGGCCGGTGATGGCGTGGGTGATCCCACTGTTCCTGGCGTACATCCCGGGGCTGGTGATCGGGTTCATGGCATCGACGTTGATCGTGAGTCCCTATCACGGACTGGAGCTTGATCCGCCGGCGGGGCCTTGGCCGGAGGGTGAGTGGCCACCGGTGACGGTCGTGGTCGCGGCGTGGAACGAGGAAGACGCGATCGAGGCGACGCTGGAGCGACTCGCCGCGACGACCTATCCGGGTCGACGTCGAGGTGGTGTTGGCGGACAACAACTCGACCGACCGCACCGCCGAGCTCGCCGAGGCCGCGGCGGCGCGACTGGGCCTCGACTACCGGCGGGTGTTCGAGCCGGAGCCGGGCAAGTTCCACGCCCTCAACCGGGTGCTCGAGACGATCGAGACGCCGCTGGTGGTCACCGTGGACGCCGACACCTACCTCTACCCCGACGCCCTCGAGCTACCTCGTCGCCCGGGTGACCGAGCATCCGCAGGATCAGCACGTCTGCGCCTGTGCCGGCGCCATCGTCGTTGAGAACGCTCGCACGAACTTCCTCACCCGGATGCAGCAATGGGACTACCGGCTCGGGATCAACGGCGTCAAGCGGATGCAGGCCGCCTACAACAGCGCCCTCGTCGCCCAAGGCGCCTTCTCCGCCTACTGGACCGAGGACGTCCAGGCGGTCGGCGGCTGGCCGGACGCGATCGGCGAGGACATCGTCCTCACCTGGACGATGATGGACCAGCGCGGCATCGTCCAATACGAACCGCTCGCACTCTCCTCGACGACCGTGCCGGTCAGGTTCGCGCACTTCATGCGCCAGCGCTCCCGCTGGGCGCGCGGCATGTTCGAAGGAATCCGCGCCAACCCGCCACAGCACCAACCACGAGTGATCGCCAAGCTCGTCGCCGGCATCGACTACCTCGTCCCGTTCCTGGACATCGGCTACGTCTTCTTCTGGATCCCCGGCCTGATCCTCGCCCTCCTCGGCTACCCGCTGATCGTCTCCTGGTGGTCGATGCTGATCATCCCGATCACCCTCGTCGTCTACAACACGCTCCGACGCTGGCAGGAACACCACGTGTTCAGCGTCCACCAGATCGACCTGCCCGCCGATCGGCGAGGCTTCTGGGGCTACCTGTTCCTCTACCAAGCCCTCTCCTCCGTCGCCTCCCTCCGCGGCTACACCCAGTACCTCATCGGAGCAAACCGTCAGTGGAAATGACCGGGTTCATCGTTCGGCAAACGGCGTCACTGCGCACGCGGATAGGCAACGGGCTGCCCTAGTTCAGTAGGCAAAATCAACGTGCTAGCGACGGTTACACGGCACAGAGAACCACCAGTAGACGGAACGTAGATGGCGTTCATCTAGCGCGGGCGCGTGCTGCGCACGCCGCTCACGGTGGTCAGGGATGTCAAGCAGACTCACCGTTGTCGGGTGCGATAGCGAGTGGTGAGCCAGGGGTGAGGATCTCATCCGGCACGGGGATGGCATTCAATCCGTACAGATAGCGCCAGCGACCAGCCTCCTTATGAGCGACGACTAGGCCGCGAATCGGAAAGGTCGTGCCGTCCGGCGACGTCCAAATCGCGTCGGCATACACATATCCCAGATCACCGTCTGCGAACGCTTCGACGTGCGTGTCCACGAGCGGCTCGCCGTCCTCGGCGTCTCCCGATGCGAGTGCCGCCAATATTGCCTCACGGCCGCGGGCGACCGCCCCTGGCGCTGTGCCCGTGGCTGTCGTGGCCGGATGTGTCGAGATCATCTCGCCGAGCGTCTCGACGTCGTGCTGCTGGATTGCGACCGCGAAATCCATGTGCGCCTGCACCAAGTCGGGTGCGGGTTCCAGAGCCCATGTGTAAAACCCCCTTCAAATCGTCCGATCTCGTTATTGCGGCGTATTCGACGCTACCACGGAGGCAACTCGCGCACGCGATCGGACAGCCCGACGGCCGTGTACGCGCGAGCGGCCGTTGACGGTCGGCTCCGGCGTTCCGAGCAGCCGTTTCAGTCCTTGAGGGCTGGGGCGGCCCACCCTGCCATGCTGCAGTGCGTGGCGGTCTTGTTCGTGATCCACCACCGGCCGTCGATCCGTAGCAAGTTGTGGATGTCTATCCACCCGTCGGAGAGGTCGGGCGCGTAGTCGAACCCGAGCAGCACGGTGGCGATGTCACCGGCCTGAGTGACGGAGATGATCCGACCGACGATCTCGAGGGGAGTGTCGGCCGCCCAGTACTCGAACTGGTTACTGATCGGCTCGTGTTCGAGCGAACCGTCCGGGCTGGTGCAGAAGATCCAGCAGTCTTCGTGGAACGACTGCCGCCACTTTTCGATGTCGCCGTCTTTCCATGCGTCAACGTAGCGCAGGACGACCTGGACGATCTCGTCGAGGTCTGGCGTCTCTGCAATGGTGCCAGGCGATGGGCTGGTAGACATGGGCAACCCTCTCGGTATTGGGTGGCGAAAGAACCTACTCCTTCTGTGGCAGGGCGGCCCAAACCGCCAGGCCCGGCGGGTGGCGTACACGCGCGACCGTCCACTGACGGTGGACAGTGATGAGGCTGCAGAAATGCGCCTCGCGGCTGCGGGCACGAATCGGGTAGGTTGTGACAGTCGCCGCTAGCCAGGAAAGGAGAGGGTCATGGCGCTTGACCAGTCGCAAGGGGTGCCGACCGCGCCGGATCTACGACGAGATCGTCCAGTTCATGGAGATCGGGCTACATCAATGCCTTCCACGAGGCTGACGCTCCGAAGATGCGGCGGCTCTTTCACAAGGATTCCTGGTACTTCTTCACCACGAGGGATGGCACGTTGTACAGCGGGAGCCTTCGACGACGACGAGGTACGTGGCTGGGCAGAATCGGAGCAGGACTGGGAACACACCATCCTGTCCGTTACGCAGGCGGGGGATGTGGCTTCGGTGATGCCTGGAGATGCGGTCCAAGGCCGACCCTGGGTCAGCGTGGGTCGACATTCACGCGCTGCTGCGCATCGACGGGGAGTGGTACGACATGAACAAAACCGCGACGCACGCGAGCCAGAGCGGACTGGGCTGGTAAGTTGTCGAGCTGAACACCTCCCCGAACTAGCCCGCCCGACGACCCATCAACGGATGACGATGTTAAGTTGGTCAGCAGGTTCGCAAAGATCTGGCGCATGCGGTTCTCGTCCCCCATCACCAGCGATCCGTTGCCTGTCCAGGCAAGGTCGATGCTGACGTGGCGCTGCTCTGCGACGCCGCGCAGGCGCTCAGCGACCTCCTCGACGCAGTCGCGGAGCGGGAACGTCTCCGCCGACACGCGCAGCTCGCCGGCCTGCGCGCGCGACAGCTCGAGCAGATCCTCGACCAGGTAGGCCAGGCGCTCGCACTCGCCGTTGATCACGTCCAACCGGCCGGCCTTGACCGGATCGTCCTCGGCTCGCCGCAGCGTGTAGACGTACCCCTTGATCACCGTCAGCGGCGTGCGCAACTCGTGCGAGACCTTGCCGATGAAGCTGGCCCTGGCATGCCCCTCACGGGCCAGCCGGGCGGCCATGCTGTTCACGCTCGCCGCCAGCGCATCGATCTCAGCCGGACCACCGGCGGACACGCGCGCTCCGTACTCACCGGCGCTGACCTGCTCGGCGAAGGAGCCGATCTCGTGGATGAGGGCGACCACGCGGCGAGCCTGGACGGCACTCGTGATCACCGTCGCCGCGAAGGCGGTGGCGGCGAGCGCGAACAGCATCGGTGGATCATTTCGCTGAGCCGCGCCTGCCACCACCCCCGCCACGATCAACGCGAACGGAGTCGCCAGCCGCAGCCAGTAGCCGCCGAGCCTCATTCCGGTGCGCAGACGCGGTAGCCGTGGCCCCACACATTGGCGATCCAGGCCCGGTCGGAGCCGGCCGCCAGCTTCTGCCGGAGCCGGCTGGCATGGGAGTCAAGCGTGCGAGTGCGACCCGGCGACTTGAATCCCCAGACCTGCTCCAGCAGCTCCTGCTTCGAGAACACCCGCTCGGGTTCCGCCGCCAGCGTGGCCAGCAGCTGGAACTCCTTGACCGACAGCTGGACACCGATGCCGCCCACCTTCACCTGCTTGGACAGCGTGTTCACGACCAGCTCACCGACCGCCAGCAGATGGCGCTCGTCGACCCGCGACACACGCTTCAACAGGCCGGCGATGCGAGCCAGCAACTCCGGGTAATGGAAGGGTTTTGTGACGTAATCGTCGGCGCCGCGGGACAGGCCACGCACGCGATCGGTGTGCTCGGCCTTGGCCGAAAGCATGATGATCGGCAGCTCGGGATCCCACGGCTCGTTGACGCCGTCGCCACCGCGCACGCGGCGGCACAGGTCTATGCCGCTCATCCCAGGCAGCACCACGTCCAGCAGCATCAGGTCGGGCTGCGACTGCGCGAGCAGTTCGATTGCCTCTTCGGCGGTGCCGGCGGTCAGCACCGAGTAGTCATCTGCGCGGAGGTTCTCCACCAGAAATTCCACGATTCGGGGCTCGTCCTCGACGACGAGCACGGTTGATCCAGCCACGTCTACTTGGCTCCTTCAGGGTTGGCCGGATCGCGAGTGGGCGCTGAGGGCCCGGGTCCGGCGGGGGTCGGTTGTATGCCACCCGCCGCCAGGGGGCACGGCTCGCATCCTAGGTCACGATATTGACAATTGGAAGACCTGTCACGGAATCCGTTGCAATTTTGTCCGGAATTCGAAGATTTTGCCAATGTCTGTCCGTGATTTCGATCCAGACAACGCTCTTTGTCCATTCCGCGCATTGGCCCTGCGCCACGCGCCTGCATCGGCTAGCGTCGCGCCGATGTTGTTTCGCCTCAACAGCGTGGAACTGGCACTGGTCCTGGCCGCGATCGTGTTCGGCGCGACCGGGGTCGCGATCATGCTGGGCCGGCGCCATCGCGAGCGGTCGGACATGCGGGAACCGTTCGCCGTACTGCAGGGTGCGCTGCTGGGCGTCGTCGGCCTGATCCTTGCCTTCGGGCTGTCGCTGGCCGTCGGCCGCTACCAGGATCGCCGCGCGGCCGTCGTCGATGAGGCAAACGCGATCGGCACCACCTACCTGCGCGCGCAGATGTTGGCCGAGCCGGTGCGGAGCCGGTCGCTGGCGCTGCTGACGCAGTACACGGACCAGAGCATCCTGCTCGGCTTGGCGGTCCCCGACAGCGCGAAGGCGAAGAGCATCATCGCTGCCGAGGACCTGCTCCAGCGACAGCTGTGGGCGCTGGCCGGGCAGGCGGTCGCGGCGTCGCCGGTGGACACCGCTCCCCGGCTCTACGTCGAGACCCTGAACGAGATGATCGACTCGCAGGGCGTGCGCGTGGCCGGGCTCAACAACCGGGTGCCGGCCGAGGTGTGGCTACTCGAGATCCTGGGCGCGGCCGCCGCCGTGGCAATGCTCGCGTTCTACCTGTCGGTACTGGGCCGGGGCCTGCTGACGGTGATGATCGCGGCCGGGCTGGTGACGATGCTGCTGTACGTCAGCTTCGACCTCGACCGTCCCACCCGCGGCCTGATCAAGGTGCCGGACACGCCGCTCACAAGCCTGCGCGCTTCGATGAGCCTGCCGCCGGCGGCGAGCGGCCCGGCCCAGCCCTAAGACCGTTCAGCGCTCGATCACGAGGTAGTCCCCCACCTCGACGCCGCTGCGCGCGATCGCGCCCACCGGCAGCTCGAGCGCCACCTTGGCCCCGCGGCAGAACGACATCCGCCACGGCTTGAACTCGCTCCACCAGCTTCAGCACTCGGCCGTCGTCGGCCGCCCACACGACGTCGATCGCGAACCGCATGAACCACATGTGGATGGAGCTCGTGGGCTGGATCCAGAGACCCTCGTCCTCGTCCATGCCCGACCGGCCCAGCAGGCCCTTGCTGCGCGTCCACGCGGTGGTCGCGAGCACGCCCTGCTCGCACACCACCGGGCCTCGTTCCAGGCGGATCCGCGGCACCTACACTTCCCTCTCGTGGACGCCGACTACCACTCCGGCGACGATTTCGTGGTCGAGTTCCTCGACTACCGCTACGGATTCTCGCGCACCGATTTCTCCCAGCGGGTGGTCGCGGCGGCGGTGCGGCTGGAGCTGGTGCCGCAGCGCGACCTGACGGCCGACGAGGCCGACGACCTGGTCGAGCTGGCCTCGACCGGCGCCACCGGCCACCCACGCAGTGGGCTGGGCGAGCACCTGCGCGACCAGGCCGGCCCGATCGACCAGCTGCACGCCGAGACGCTCTGCTACTGGCTGCGCAAGCTGGTCTTCCGCGGTGCCTGGCTCGATCATCGCGTCAAGGCCGGACTGCTGGACGTGGCCTTCGACGAGGCATCCGGCGGCTTCGCATACCGCATGCCCAGCGACCAGTCGCCGCTGGTCGAGCTGGCCCCGGTGCCGTCGTGGGCCGAGCTGCAGTACACGGACGGCTAGATCGCCGGCACGAACAGCAGCAGGTGCGGGCCGACCTGGATACGGTCGCCCTCCTCCAGCAGCCGCTGCTCGATCCGCTCGCCGTTGACGAACGTGCCGTTCAGGCTGCCCTCGTCCTCGAGCACCACCCCGATCGGCTCCACCCGCACGGTCGCGTGGCGCGCGGATACGGTCGGCCCGGCCAGCACCACGTCGTTCTCGTCGTGGCGGCCGAGCTTCGTCAGGCGCCCGGTGAGCTCGTAGGTCTGATCCTCGCCCAGGCGGGGGCGCCAGACCAGCGACGGCCGCTCGCCCTTCGCAGGGACGACCAGATCGTCGCCCGCAGGCTCCGGATCGATGATTCGTGTGTAGCTGACCTCGTCGTCGAACGCATGCATCAGTGACCTCCTGGGACGGCTATTCGAGCGTAGCAGCGGCCGCGGACGCCGCCGGGTAGACTCTTGCTGATGGAGACCGGTCGCACCCCGATGGAAGAGGCGGAGGCACAGCTCTACCGCCGAATCCAGGAGCTGCGAACCCGTGCCCGCGGCGACCAGCCGGTGCCCGATGTCGTGCCGGAATCGCGTCCCGCGATGCCGGATCTGCGCACCATCCTGGCCCGCGCCGAGACGCACGTGGACGAGCTGCGGACGACCGCCGCCGCGCTCGAGGAGAACCTGCCGGCGAAGGTGGAACGGGCGGTCGAGCGGGCCATGTCGGAGCACTCCGACGCGCGCCGCGCGGACGAGCTGCGAGAGCTCCTGCGCGGCCTGTCGCGGCAGGTCGAGCAGGTGAACCTGGACCTGCTGGCCGAGCGTCTCGGCCGCGTCGAGGACCTGGAGCTGGTCGTCGACCTGATCTCGACCGGCATGGCCGCGCTGCGACAGGACGTCGCCACGCTGGCGGCGATGGTGGAGCAGGTCGGCGGCGGCGTCGACGGCGTGATCGAGAAGCTCGACCAGCCGCTGCAGGTGACGGTCGAGCGGCCGCACCGAAGCGGCGTTCGCGACCTGTTCCAGCCCACCACCGGTGAAGAGCCGCCGGAAGCCAGCTAGACCGTCTAGCCCGGCAGCACCGCCACGCAGTCGATCTCGACCTTGATGCCGCCCGGCAGGCCGGCCACCTGGATGGTCGTCCGCGCCGGCCGTGGCGTCGGGAAGGCCTCGGCGTAGACGGCGTTCATCTCGTCGAAGTCGGCGATGTCGACCAGGTAGACGCCGCAGCGAACCACGTCGGCCGGCCCCGCGCCGACGGCCGCCAGGATCCGGAACACGTTCTCGAGCGTCAGGCGCGTCTCGGCCGCCACGGTGTCCGGCGTGTAGTCGTCGTCACGCAGCGGCCCCTGACCGGAGACGTACACGAAGCGGCCTTCCGCCACGATGGCCGGCGAGTACGGGCCCAGCGCGGAGGCGTCGACGGCGACCGGCTCGCGGCTCATCGTGACTCCGCCTCGACCGGCCACACCTGCGGGTTGGCCAGGTTCGGCGGCCGCTCGCCGCGCAGGATCTGGGCCAGCCCGCGGCAGGCCAGCCGGGCCATGCCGTCGCGCGTTTCGCGGGTGGCCGATGCGATGTGCGGCACCATCAGCGCATTCTCGCACGCGAGCAGGGCCGGGAGCACATGAGGCTCGTTCTCGAACACGTCCAGACCGGCGCCGCCCAGGTGGCCGGAGGCGAGGGACTCCGCCAGGGCGGCCTCGTCCACGACCGGGCCGCGGCTGGTGTTTACCAGGATCGCACCCGGCTTCATGCGCGCCAGCTCCTCCGCGCCGATCAGATGGCGAGTCGACTCCGACAGGGGCACGGTCACCGCCACCAGATCGGATTCGGCCAACACCCGGTCCAGCTCGGAGCGGTCGCGCCCGGCGAACAGGACGCGCATCCCGAAGCCGTCGGCGCGGCGGGCGACGGCGCGGCCGATGCGGCCGGGACCGATGATGCCGAGCGTCTTTCCGTGCACGTCGGTGCCCAGCAGCAGGTCAAAGCTCCAGGACTGCCAGCGGCCGGCGCGCAGGTAGCGCTCGCTCTCCCCCAGCCTCCTTGCCGCCCCCAGCAGCAGCGCGAACGTGAGGTCGGCCGTGGCCTCGGTCAGCACGTCCGGCGTGTAGGCGATCGGGATCCGGTGCCGCTCCGCGGCGGCCAGATCGATGTGATCGAGCCCGACCGAGACGGTGGCGAGGCCGCGCAGGCCGGGTGTGGCCAGGAAGGCGTCATCGATGCGGTCGATCAGGTAGCAGACGGCGCCGTCGCAGCCGGACGGGTCGCTGCCGCGAACCAGCTCGTGGCCCTCCAGCTCGGCCAGGCCCGCCGGCGACACCTCCTGCATGATCAGCACCCGCATCGCTATCCTCCCACCGAGACAGACCGGCAACGGTATCAGCGGTTGGCAGCGGAGGTCGGCGGATGGCGGTAACGAAGGTGATCGAGGTGATCGGAAGCTCCACCGAGAGCTCCGACGACGCCGTCCGCCAGGCGCTCACGGCCGCCGCCCGCTCCGTGCGCGGGATTCGCAAGATCGAGGTCGTCTCCACCACCTGCGAGGTGACCGACGGCCAGGTCAGCCGCTGGGACGTGCTGGTCAAGCTGCAGTTCCCGGTCGAGCCGCGCTAGCGATGGTTCCCGAGCAGCCGCTCGAAGCGACCGAGCACGGGCTCGTCGCCGGGAGCGACGGCTGGTTCGTGGTGAACGCGACGGAGGCACGATGGCGCGAGCGGGGCGGGCGCGGGTTCTACTGCGACTTCGAGGGCGACTCGGACTTCGCGCAGGTTGGGATCAACATCCAGACCCTGGCGCCTGGCGAGCCGATGGCGATGTACCACTGGGAGGCTGACCAGGAGGACTTCCTGGTGCTCGCCGGTGAGGGAGTGCTCGTGATCGAGGGCCAGGAGCGGCCGTTGCGGCGGTGGGATTTCGTGCACTGCCCGGCCGGCACCGAGCACGTGATCGTGGCGGCCGGCAGCGCGCCCCTGATCGTGCTGTCGGTCGGCGCCCGGGGTGAGTCGACCGGGCCCAACTGGGGTGCCTACACGGTGGACGCGGCGGCACGGCGGCACGGTGCCGGCGTCGACCAGGAGACCACCGACGAGCGGATCGCCTACGCCCGTTTCCCGGAGCCGCGCTACACGAGCTACCGGCCGGGTTTGCTGCCTGATTAGCGGCCGGTGCGCGCGATTCGCAGGGTGTAGGCTTGGGCATTCCCAGGCGAGAGGAGTCACCGCATGGCCATCAACCGTTTCCCGTACCAGGACGACATTCTCAGGCAGCTCAGGGGCGGCAGCGCGTCGGTATCCGAGATCGCGGAAGCGATCGCAGGCGAGGGTCGGCACTCGGCCGAGGGACACGACACCGACCAGCTGCACCGGTCGGTGGCCGAGAACGTCGACCACCTCGTGCATCTCGGACTGGTCGAGTACAGCGGCTCGGGCGCCGACCGGGCGGCGGCGCTGACCACGGCCGGAAGCGAAGCCGTCAGCTCGCTGCCATAGCCAGCGGGGTGGCGGCGCGCCTGGAGGCGTCGCCACCACCCCAAGGGCGGCTCACTGACCGGCCCTACTTGCCCCCGCTACCGGTGGCGTGCTCGACGGCGGTCTTGATCGCGCCGGTGACGACCGCGCCGATGCCGTGGTCCTTGCCGCCGAGGTAGCTACCGACGGCCAGCAGCAGCACGCCGATCGCCATCGCCAGGCCGGCGTACTCGACCGTGCCCTGGCCCTGCTCGGCGTCGGCGCGGCGCACGCGTTCGGCCAGGTGATGTGTGCCTGTGACCAGCCAGGCGGCCGTGCGATGAGACATGGATTGACCCTCCTTGCGGGTGTTCGTGATGACCGGCCCAGCCTGCCGCGGCTGCCCGTCACGGAACAAGGCGGCTCCTGTCACGAAACACCCGCGAGGGAGGTGCCGCCGGCCACGTGGGCTACCGTACGGGCCGCCCGCCGCGAGCCCGCGCGGGGGTCTCCGATCACCACCGACCTGCCGATACACGAACACGATGCGACGATTCACAGTCCTGCTCCTGGTGTTCGCCGTAGCGGCGCTGGCCGCCCCGGCGGTCGCCGGTGCGAGCAGGCTGATCGTCCGCAACGCCACGCACATCACGCTGAAGGTGAACGCCAAGAACCGCGCGGTGGTCAGCTACCGCGCCAACGGCATCGTCCGCCACGTCCTGGTGTGGGGCGCGATCAACGCCAAGCCCCCCGACGCGGCGCATCCCGATAGCCAGGTCAAGTTCCACGTCGACTACTCAGGTGGCGGCGCCAGCCCCTGGGGCGCCGGCTACTGGCGGCGCGTCAGGAACAAGTGCGCCCCCTGGAAGGGCAGCGGCGTCACCCTGGCCGTGACGGTCTGCACGATGCCGGATGGCTCCCACTGGGCGCTCCAGAGCTGGAAGCGCCTGATGCCGAACGGCGGCTACAAGTGCTGCCTGTCGCCGCAGCAGGGCAAGCGCGAGCTGCACATCTCACACTGGAAAGGGCCGCTCGCCCAGCTCTGGCTGAAGTGGAACTGGACGCGCGCGACCTCGCTCTATCCGCACCTGGACAAGCTGTTCGGCCGCGCCACCTACAAGGGCGTCGGTACCTACGGGTTCTCGAACACCAGGACCGGCGCGCCCACCGACAGCTTCGGCCGGCTCGTCTTCGTGGACACCTACAACCCGCCCAAGTGGGGCAAGGGCTGGCGCCGCGAGAACAGCTTCCTGGTGCACCGGCCCAGCGACGGCGGCTTCTGCGACACGCTGTGGGCCAGCCGCTTCGGCCGCCACAACGCCAGCGGCTACGGCCAGAAGTACCGCGCGACGATGGACGGCCCCGGTGTGACGCCGATCGTGCGCTGGAAGGGGCCGCCGCCGGGCAACTACTCGCAGTCGCCCGTGCAGACCCGCGACGGGCTGGCCGACTTCACGATCACCGGATCAGGCCGGCAGCCGTTCGACGCGCTGCTCGACTCCCAGCTGGACGCCGAGCAGCAGATCCTGGCCGGTTCATCCGCCGACAAGTGCTTCAACATCCGCTAGCTGAGGCGCGGCGGCACGCCCGTTTGGCCGCCACCGATACACTGCCTGTGCGATGAGAACGGCGGCCGAAGTCTTCGTCAGATGCCTCGAAAACGAGGGTGTGCGCCACGTGTTCGGGATCCCCGGCGAGGAGACGCTCGACCTCAACGAGGCGCTCGACAACTCCTCCTCGATCGAGTTCGTACCGGTACGCCACGAGCAGGGCGGCGCCTTCATGGCCGACGCCTACGGACGGCTGACCGGGCGCGCCGGCGTCTGCCTGGGCACGCTCGGGCCGGGCGCCACCAACCTCGTGACCGGCATAGCCGACGCCTTCCTCGACCGCGCCCCGGTGGTCGCCCTGACCGGCCAGACCGACCTGTCGGAGATGCACAAGGAGAGCCACCAGTACATCGACGTGGTGCGCATGATGAAGCCGGTGACGAAGTGGAACGCCCGCGTTCACGACCCGGACATCATCCCGGAGGCCGTTCGCAAGGCGTTCGCGGTGGCCGAACGCGAGAAGCCCGGTGCCACACACCTGGAGCTGCCGGCCGACGTGATGGAGCAGCCGCTCGACGCCGACCCGGTGCCCCGGCGCCCGCCGGCGCTGGTGGAGCCGGTCGCGGCCGAGCTGCATCGTGCCGCCGAGCTGCTGCAGGCGGCCGAGCGGCCGGTGGTGCTGGCGGGGAACGGCATCGCCCGCCAGAACGCCTCACCCGCGCTGCGGCGCTTCGTGCAGCAGACCGGCCTGGGCGTGATCACCACCTTCATGGGCAAGGGCGTGATCGACGCCGACGACGAGCACGCGCTGTTCACGGCCGGGCTGAGCGCCCAGGACTACCCGCGCGGCTTCATGGGCCAGTCCGACCTGGTCGTCTGCGTCGGGTACGACCTGGTCGAGTGGTCGCCCGTGAACTGGAACCCGAACCGCGACCGCCGCGTGATCTGCGTCGACACCACGCCGGCCGAGAGCGACGCGCACTACGTGCCCGACGTGGAGTTGACAGGCGACATCTCACACATCCTCACGCACCTGGGCAACCTGGTCTCGGACAAGCCGCCGGCCCGGGTGGTGACGCCGCCGTTCAACCAGATGATCCGCGACGCGCTGGAGTCGCACTCGGATGACGGTTTCCCGATCAAGCCGCAGCGCGCGCTGCGCGACCTGCGCGAGCTGATGGGTCCGAGCGACCTGCTGATCTCGGACGTGGGCGCTCACAAGCTGTGGATCTCGCGTCTGTGGCCGGCTCACGAGCCGAACACGGTGCTGATCTCCAACGGCGCGGCGGCGATGGGCTTCGCGCTGCCGGCCGCCGTGGCCGCGGCGATGGTGCTGCCGAAGGACCGGCGGGTGGTCACGATCTCCGGCGACGGCGGGTTCCTGATGAACGTGCAGGAACTGGAGACGGCCAAGCGGCTGGGGCTGGCGATCGTCAACATCGTCTGGTCGGACAACGCATTCGGGGTGATCGAGGTGCATCAGAAGCGCAAGTTCGGTCACCTGGCGGGCACCAAGTTCACGAACCCGGATCTGGTGATGCTGGCGGAGAGCTTCGGGATCGCCGGCATGCGCGTGACGTCCGCCGACGAGCTGATGCCGACGTTGAGGCGCGCGCTCGAGCTGGATATTCCATCGGTCGTGGAGATCCCGATCGACTACCGCGAGAACAGGAAGTTTTCGATGAATCTGGCCGACCTGGTGAAGGTCGGAGAGGGGGTCTGACAATGGCGATGACTGAGACAATCCAGAAGCTGTACGTGGACGGGGAGTGGTACGAGACCGGCGAGGCGAAGGACGTGACGTCGCCCTACGACGGCAGCGTGGTCGGGCGCGTGGCGTTCGGCGGCGCCGCCGACGCCACTCGCGCGATCGACGCTGCCGAGCGGGCGATGCAGAGCCCGCTGCCGGCGCACAAGCGGGCGTCGGTGCTGGATGGGGTGGCTGCGCTGCTCGCGGAGCGGCGCGAGGAGTTTGCGCGCACCATCGCCCAGGAGGCCGGCAAGCCGATCGCGACGGCGGGCATCGAGGTCGACCGCGCCGTGCAGACGATCACCTTCTCGGCGCTCGAGGCGCGGCGACTGACCGGCGAGACGGTGCCGATGGACGCGCATCCGGCCGGCGAGGGCAAGGCCGGCCTGATCCTGCGCCTGCCGATCGGGATCGTCGGCGCGATCTCGCCCTTCAACTTCCCGCTGAACCTGGTCTGCCACAAGGTCGGCCCGGCGTTCGCGGCAGGCTGCGCGGTGGTGCTGAAGCCGGCCGGTGCGACGCCGCTCTCGGCGCTGTTGCTGGCGCGCGCGTTCGCCGACGCCGGCCAGCCGGCCGGCTGGCTGAACGTGATCGTGGGCCGCTCCGGCGAGATCGGCGACGTGCTGACCGAGGACGAGCGGGTGAAGATGATCACCTTCACCGGCTCGTCGCAGGTGGGCTGGGGCATCCGCCAGCGCGCCCACAAGAAGAAGGTGTCGCTGGAGCTCGGCAACTCGACGCCGCTGATCGTGCTGGCCGACGCCGACCTCGACAAGGCGGCCACGGCGATCGCCGCCAACGGCTACGCGTTCGCCGGACAGAGCTGCATCTCGATCCAGCGGGTCTACGTCGAGGATGCCGCGCACGACGCGCTGATCGACAAGCTGGTGCCGAAGGTGCAGGCGCTGAAGGTGGGAGATCCGCTGGATCCGGAGACGCAGGTGGGGCCGGTGATCGACGGTGAGAACCGCGACCGCATCAAGACCTGGGTGGATTCCGCTGTCGCCGGAGGGGCGAAGCTGCTATCCGGCGGCGAGGTGGGCGACGACGGCGTGCTGCGCCCGACCCTGCTGGACGACGTGTCGCTGGACATGGACGTCGCCTGCCACGAGGTGTTCGGACCGGTTGTGGCCGTGGCTCGCGTGTCCGGCCTGGAGCAGGCGATCGCGCTCGCCAACGGCACCGAGTACGGCCTGCAGGCGGGGGTGTTCACGCAGGACATCACGAAGGCGATGCGCGCGGCGCGGGAGCTCGAGTTCGGCGGAGTCACGCTGAACGAGGCGCCGACATACCGGGCCGACCAGATGCCCTACGGCGGCGTCAAGGAGTCTGGCAACACGCGCGAGGGGCCGAAGTTCGCGGTGCAGGAGATGACCGAGCCGCGGATGATCGTGATCAGCCTCTGATACCGGCGGCACCTCCGTTACGGCACGGTCACGGGCTCGACCGCCGCCCGCGCCCAGATTGGAGTCAAACCCCGCTTCCGCCCCCGTCAGGGGTTCGTGACAGCGCCGTGACAGGTGTCGCGGCGCCTGTGACAGGGGATTCGCATGGTTGCGCAGATCGCACCCGATCAGGGCTCAGAGCCCGCTTCGGGGTGCGTTGCAGGTCCGCGCCGGGTGCGTGACCGGACGTGACAGCGGCGTGCGGAAGCGCTGACTTTCGCAAGCAACATCGCCGTGACAGCGGTGTCACGGCGGCTGTGACGCCTGGCTACTGCTGGTAGCCCTCGACCACATCGGACTTGCGCAGCTGTGCGCCGTCGTCGTCGAGCTCGAACTCGCGCAGCGCGCGACGCTGCCGCAGCAGGTCCCAGCACTGGTCGAGCTGCACCTTGATCTCGGCCAGGCGCCGTCGGTCAGAGTCCGTCGATCTGCCCTTCGACTCCAGCTCCCACAGCTCGTGCTCCTCCGAGACCAGCTGCTCGATCGTGCCGTGAACCTGTTCGTCGCTCATCACCGCTCCAGTCGTGTCGTCGTCACAGGAAGCGTACCCGCGCTGAAGTCACGCCCCTGCGCCGCGCCCAGCGTGGCCGGGTCCGAGTACGTGATCCGCGGATCGACGTGATCGATCACCCACAGCATGTCGTTCAGGCAGTACAGCTCCGGCTGGGACGTCCAGTGTTCGCGCGGATCCGCCGAGTCGCAGTTCCAGGCCGGCGACGTGCTCGTGGTCGTGCCGGAGTGCCCGCTTCACGATCCGGTAGAACTGCAGGATCGCCCAGCGGCCGGTGCCGTCGATCCCGGCGTTGGCGTACGCCAGCAGCAGCGCCGGCGGCGTGTACCAGCGCGAGTTCCTTGAGGGTGATCCGGTAGCAGGGCATCGCCGGGTCGTGGCAGCGGCCGCCGAGTATGTCGTCCACCAGCGCCAGGTACGGGAACGCCATCGGATACGGATTCGAGAGCGGCTGGTAGTCGCGGCCGTACGAGTAGCACTGCTGCACCGGCCCCTCCTGCACCGACTCCACCGCCAGACCGCCCGGGTAGCCGTACATGCCCCACGCCCGGTCGAACCCGTGGTCGGCGAACACCTGCAGGCTGCCGCATGTCTCGTCGTACTGCTCGGCGGGATCCAGCGTGGCAATGTCCCGGCCGGTCTTACCACGGCTCGTGAGCGACCATCCGTAGCTGTCGCGGAGCGTGGCCAGCTCATCCCAGGTGGCGTAGCGGGTGTCGCGCGTGCAGGTGCCGATCTGGCTGATCGTGGCGTTGGAACTGGCCGCGATGCCGCGCGCCTGCAGCAGCCCCGCGATCGTCAGCAGCGAGACCGCGCCGGGGCGAAGCGCGCACGACGAGGTGCCTGCGCCGATCATCGAGCGGCCGAACATGATCGTCAGGTAGCCGGGCAGCGGATGCGCCGGCGGCGCGTTCGGGTAGCGCGTCCACAGCTGGTAGGTCGTCGTCCCGCGCGGTGCCTGCACGCGCACCCGGTACCGGCCGGGCACGACATTGCGCACGATCAGCTGCGGCATCTCGCCGCCCGTGGCCGCTGCGATCCGCGTGTAGGTCCCGGTCGGCCCACGCTGCAGCAGAAACAGGGTCAGCTTCGCCGTGGGGTCGTCCCACGCCAGCCGCAGCGCCACCGTGCCCGTGGCGGTCGCAGTGAACGGCTGCACGAACACGTTGCCGGCCGACAGCGTCCCCGTCACCGTCCCCTCGCTCGCCCGCGCGACCGCCCCGGTCATCAGCCACGCGGCCACTGCCGCCAGGCCCAGCACGGGCACGGATAGGCGGGAGAACATGGGCCAACCCTCTCACGAATCGGGCGCGCCCGTACCGGCTATTTGCTGACGGCCGCCAGCACCGACGTCACGCCGGCCTCCAGCGCCGACAGGCTGTAGCCGCCCTCCAGCACGAAGGCCGGACCACCGCACGGCTCCCGCAGCGCCGCCGCCATCTCGGCAAACGCCGGCGCCGTCAGCCGCAGCGAGCAGAGCGGATCGTCGGCGGCAGCGTCGAAGCCCGCCGACACGATCACCAGGTCGGGCCGGAACGCCACCACGGCGGTCAGCGCCTGCTCGTGGAACGCGGCCAGATACGCCACCTCGCTGGTGCCCGCCGCCAGCGGCAGGTTGACGGTCGCGCCGGCGCCGTCCCCCGCTCCGGTCTCGGCGGCCGCGCCCGTCCCCGGGTAGAACGGGTACTGATGCAGCGAGACGTAGAGCACGCTGGGATCGTCGTAGAAGATCGCCTGGGTACCGTTGCCGTGGTGGGCGTCCCAGTCCAGCACCGCCACCCGCTCACAGCCCAGCGCCTGCCGCGCGTGCGCCGCCGCGACCGCTGCGCTGTTGAACACGCAGAACCCCATCGCCCGCGACGGCTCCGCATGATGGCCGGGCGGCCGGCCGCAGCTGAATGCGGCCACGCCGGGGTCGGCGGCCACCGCCTCGACCGCCGCGACCGCGCCGCCCGCCGCGCGCAGCGCCGCCTCCCAGCTGGCCTCCGTGACGATCGTGTCGGGGTCGAGCGCGCCACCGCCACCGGCGCAAAACCGCTCGATCAGCTCAACATAGGCCGGTGAATGGACGCGCTCCAGGGCCTCGCGCGCCGCCGGCGGCGCGTCCCGCCGGTCCGCCCCCGCCGCGGCCACCGCCGCGGCCACCGCGTCGTAGCGGGCCGGCCGCTCCGGGTGGCCCTGGCCGGGGTCGTGCAGCCGGAACAGGTCGCTCATGTAACAGGTGGGGAGCGGCGCTTGTGACATATGCTGTTTGGACGGAATTTGCGGCCCACCGCCTGAAAATGGCCGGATTATCCCCGAGTTTAACGCGTACTTAACATTTCGACGCGCGAACTCAGGCCGCAAACGGGCATAATGACCCCGAGCCCGTCCCCGACCTTGTGACAGTCTGGAGAGCCTTCATGTACCGATTCAGCCGAGCGATCTTCGTCGAAATCAAGGATCTCGTCGATCCGCACCCTGAGACGGTATCCATACCTGAGGGCAAGCGCCGCGTGCTGCAGTCCTCCGAGGCGACGATCGAGCGGCTGGCGCGCGACCCCCACTACTTCGCGAAGCCGAGCCAGAGCCTGTTCCACGAGATCCGGCATCTGTTCTCGATCTCGAACCAGGCGCGGGTCTACAACACGATCGACCGTCACATCAGCGCGGCCGTCACCTACATCCTCGAGGAGATCGAGCGGAACGGCGAGGGCATGGCCAGCTGCAAGGCGACCACCCGCAAGGGCAAGCCCTGCCAGCGCACCCCGCTGCCCGAGCGTGAGTACTGCCCGTCCCACCAGCACCTCGAAGAGCGCACGCACGTAGCCGCGTAGCGCGCTTCGGCTGTCGGCCTTACAGGCCGAGGCTCAGCTGCTGGTGCTCCTGGAACCCGGACACGCCCACGCCCACCAGCCGTAGCGCGCCCGGCCGCTGCTCGAGCGCGCGGTCAAGCAGCATGCAGGCCAGCTCGCCGATCTGGTCGGCGTCGTCGGTGCCGACCGCGAGCGAGTGCGACCGCGTCACGATCGAGAAGTCCGGGTAGCGCAGCTTGGTGGTGATCGTGCGTGCGCTGCGGCCGCTGCTCTGCAGGGAGCCGGCCAGCGGGGTCGCCATCGCGCGCACGCGCAGGTGCAGCTCCGCCCGCTCGCTGATGTCGACGTCGAACGTCTCCTCGCTCGAGATCGAGATCGCCTCGCCCGGCTCCGATGACACCGGGCGCGGGTCGATCCCGCGGGCGCGGTCGCGCAGCTCCAGCCAGCCACGGCCGGGCAGCGCCTCGCGCATGCGGTCATCGTCAAGCGCCGCCAGCGCGCCGATCGTCTCGATGCCCAAGGCGGTCAGGCGCTGCTCGCTCTTCGGCCCCACTCCCGGCAGCCGCCGCACCTCCAGCGGCGCCAGGAACGCCGCCTCCTGGCCGTCCGGCACGTACGTGATCCCGCCCGGCTTCTTCATGTCCGACGCGATCTTGCAGACCACCTTGCAGGCGCCGACGCCCAGCGAGGCGGACAGCCGCACGTCGTCGCGGATCGCCTGCTGGACGATCGCGGCCTGCTCCGGCGGGTCGCCCGCGGCCAGCACCAGGTAGCCCTCGTCGATCCCGATCCGCTCCACCACCGGTGCGTGCGCCCGCACGGTGTCCCAGACCCGCCGCGACCACTCGCGGTAGGCAGCGTGGTCTGGGCGCACGAACACGGCCTGCGGGCAGCGCCGCAGCGCCTCCGCGCAGCTCATGGCCGACCGGATGCCGTACTTGCGGGCCTCATAGCTCGCGGTCGACACGACTCCGCGCCCGCGCGGGTCGCCTCCGACCACCAGCGGCGTGCCCCGCAGCTCCGGCCGGCGGTGCAACTCGACGGCCGCAAAGAACGCGTCGAGGTCGAGATGCGCCATCATTCCCCGAGCATACCGGCGGTTTCTGCCGGAATATCGGGGCAGAATCGTTACCGACCATGCTGCCTGGGTGGCGCGGCACCGGTAGACTCAACCCCTGCTTTGACGCACGACTCCGACAAGCTCATCCGCCAGCTTTCGCTCGTCGCCTACCTGATGGCGGAACAGCGACCGGTCACAGCCCGCGACGTGAAGAACAACGTCGAGGGCTACGCGAACATGGGCGACGAGGCGTTCGCCCGCCGCTACTACGCCGATCGCTCCGAGCTGCAGGGCCTGGGGGTGCCGATCACGTCCGGCCGCGACGAGTTCACCGGCGAGGAGCTGTACAACCTGCGCCAGGAGCACTACTTCCTGCCGCCGATCGACCTCACCGACGCCGAGCTGGCGGCGCTGCAGACCAGCTTCTACCTGCTCGAGGGCCAGTTCGCCTACGCCGAGCCGCTGCGCCTGGCGCTGCAGAACCTGGCGCTGGGCCGCGCGAACACGGCCGATCCCGGCCCCAAGACGGCCACCATCGACCTGCTCGGCAGCGTCTACACGCCCGAGATCTCGCAGCGCCTGGCCAAGCTGGAGCAGGCCATCAGCAAGCAGCGCACGATCCGCTTCACCTACTGGACGGCGCGCAGCAACGCCACCGCCGAGCGCACCATCAACCCCTACGGCCTGTTCGAGCTGCACGGCGTCTGGTACGTGGTCGGCGACGACTGCAGCCAGGAGGGCCCGGAGGCCCGAAAGACGTTCCGCATCTCGCGCATGCGCGGCGAGATCAAGTTCGCAACCCGGCGCGAGCGGGACTTCCGGATCCCCGCCGACTTCAACGTCACGGCATACCGCGATCGCAAGCCGTGGCAGCTGGAGCGCGAGCCGGCCGGCGTCGCACGCCTGGCGGTCTCGGCCGACGACACCTGGCTGGTGAACCGGCTGTACGGCGGTCACGGCGACCTCGAGGAGCACGAGGACGGCAGCGCCACGCTCACCACCGAGTACTCCAACCTCGAGGCGCTGTCGCAGGCGGTGCTGCTGATGGAGGGCCGCATGCAGCCGCTCGAGCCGGACGAGCTGGTGGCGATGGTGCAGTCCGACCTCGAGCGCGTGGTGGCGCTGCACACCGGCGACCCCAGCCAGCCGGCCAAGCCGTCGCGCGGCCGCGCCGCCGTCGACGATGCACCCGGCGTGCTCTCCCGCACGCAGGGCCCGGTGGCGCCGGAGCGGTTCGCCCTCCTGCAGGCGCTGCTCGCGTTCCTGCTCGAGCGCTGCGGCGATGAAGCCTCCGCGACCGTGTCATCGGCCGACATGCGCGACCGCTTCCACCTGTCGCAGCAGGAGCTCCAGGAGCACCTCGACCTGCTCAACCTGGTCAACTTCGGCGGCGGCTGTTACGCCGTCTACTGCTCCACCCAGAACGGCTCGATTCTGGTCGACAAGGAGCTCTACGGCGACACCTTCCGCCGCCCTGCGCGCCTGTCACCGCTGGAGGCGAAGGCGCTTCTGCGGGCGCTGGACGTGGTCGCGCCGGTGCTGGCAGCCGAGGCCCACAGCTCGCTGCAGACCGTGCGCGACAAGATCGCCGGCGCGTTCGGGCAGTACACCCTCTCCGACACGCCGGAGCCCCAGGGCGGCGACGAGGAGTCGGCCGTAACCACCCTCAACGAGGGCGTCCGCCAGCAGCGCCTGGTGCGGATCGGCTACCACTCGCGCTCGAGCGACGAGTTCTCAACGCGCGTGATCGAGCCGTATCTGCTGCGGCGTGACCAGCGCGGCTGGTACGTCGAGGCCTTCGACCGCAGCAAGGATGGCCGGCGCACGTTCAAGGTCTCGTACGTGCGCGACGCCGAGCTCCTGGATGAGAGCTACGAGCCGCGCGAGGAGATGGCCGACCTGCACCCGGAGCTGGGTGGCGAGGTGGGCACCGCCCGCGTGCTGTTCGCGCCGGAACGTGCCCGCTACGAGCGCGAGGGCCGGCGCGACGTGACGATGTTGACCGACGGATCGGCCCTGGCCGCCGTCAGCTACGGCTCGCTGCGCTGGCTCGTGCCCGAGATCCTGAAGCACCGCGGCTACGCGGAGGTGGTCGACCCACCGCACGTGCGCGAGAGCGTGCTGCAGGCAGCGCAGAAGCTCCAGCGGTTGCTCAGCACCGCTCCGACCCCGGGCTGACCTCGAGGTTGTGCAGCGCCGCCCGCGCGTTGCGCTGCAGGTGGCGGCCGTCGTTGTCGGGGATGTAGAGCCGCCGGTACCGATCCGCCAGGCGCTCGGGGGACTCCGCCAGCCACTCGGCCAGCGGCGGGAACACGTCGTCCACGGGATCGGCCGGCAGCGACTCGGCGCGGCGCTCGGCACCCCGGTTCCAGGGGCACACGTCCTGGCAGATGTCGCAGCCGTAGACCCGGTCCTCGAACGCCTCGGCGAACGGCAGCTGCGGCAGCCGCGACTGGGACAGATACGACAGGCAGCTGCGCGCATCCAGCACGCCGGCCTCGACGATGGCGTCGGTCGGGCAGGCATCGATGCAGGCGCGGCACTCCCCGCAGGCGTCCCATGCCGGCTGCTCCGGCGCGGCGCTGGTCGGCTCCAGCTCGAGGTCGGTGATCAGCACGCCCAGCACCACCCACGAGCCGTGACGGCGGGTGATGGCAAGCGTGTTCTTGCCGTAGACGGCGATGCCGGCGCGCACGGCGGCCTCGCGGTCGACGTGCCCGTTGCTGTCGACGTGCACGACGAAGCGGCCGCCCGGCGTCTGCTCCTGCATCCACCGGCCCAGCTCTCGCAGGCGATCGCGCAGCAACGAGTACTCGTCGCGCCGGGCGTAGCGGGGCATGCGGCCGCGCGGGCGGTCGTCCGGCTTCGGCGGCTCCGGCCGGGCGTAGCTGTGCGCCGCCACCACCACCGAGCGCGCATTGCGAAGCGCCGACTCGGGGTGGCACGAGATGTCGGGCCGGCGCATGGTGAAACCCATGTCGGCGAAGTAGCCGCGTGCCGAGCGCTCCTCGATCGCCCGCTCGGTGCCGGTGTACGGCTCGGCCCGGCAGACGCCGCAGGCATCGATGCCGGATGCCAGCGCTCGTTCGACCAGCGCTCGGGTAAGCTCGGCCGTGTTCACGGGGCTCAGGGTAGCCCGCAACCTCTACAAGGATCCTTCCATGCAGTCACGTTCCGTCGCCGTTCCCCGCACCGATGTGCTCGTCAGCACGGTGGCGGTCGTCTCCGTGGCGCTGCTGACGGCGCTGGCGGCCCAGATCTCGATCACCCTGCCGGGCACTCCCGTGCCCCAGACGCTGCAGACGATGGCGGTGCTGGGAGGATCGGCCTACCTCGGCAGCCGCCGCGGCCTGGCCGCGATGCTGCTGTACGTCGGGATGGGCCTGTTCCTGCCGTTCTACGCGGGTGGAGAGCAGGGCTGGAGCCAGGCCACCGGAGCCTCGGGCGGGTACCTCGTCGGCTTCATCGCGGCCGGATACGTGGTCGGCAGGATGCGAGAGAGGAACGGTTCCCGCTGGATGGCGACCGTGCCGGCGATGCTGCTGGGGAGCGTGGTGCTGTACGTGCCCGGCCTGCTCTGGCTGAAGCACTCGGTGCCGTTCGACTGGGGATGGACGATCCACTACGGGCTGACGGTGTTCATCGTCGGTGACCTGCTGAAGATCGCCGCCGACGCCGCCATCCTCGAACCGCGCGCCCCGTGGGGCAAGCTGTTCGACCGCATCCGGTTCCCCGACCGCTCCTAGTCAACTTCCGCTGGGCGCGATCGACTGCGCCAGCGGCACCATGCAGTCCCGGCAGATCCTGAGCGTCACCGGCGCTGTGCCGGACGCCGGCAGCGCCACCCAGCGCCCGGTCGTGCCGGTGACCAGGAAGTAGCGTCGTGGGCGCAGCCCCGACAGCGCGAACCGGCCGTCGGCGTCGGTGGTCGCGGTCGCAACCGGGAGCGGTGGATCGGCCATCACCGGGCCCAGCGGGAAGGCCCTCGTGAAGGCCCGCACCTGGACGTGGGGCAGCGGCGCGGTCTGGTGAGGGCTGCCGGAACGGAACGTGACGACGCGGCCGGAGATGGTCGACGGCGGCCCCGGCTGCGTGCCCGATCCCGATCCGGCCGCCTGACCGCAGCCGGCCGTCGCGAGCGCCGCGATCACGAGCATCGGTGCGAGTGGTTGAAGTCGCATGTGTCCTCTCAGACGCGCGCCGCGGTAATCCGGTTCCTGAGCAGCACCTCTCGATCATCCCACGTGGATCAGAACGACCGCGAAGGCGATGTACGACGCGATCACCAGCACCGCCTCGGGGCGGCGCATCCCACGCCGGCGCAGCAGCATCGCCACCACCGCCATCGTCATCGCCAGCGCCCATACCGCCGAGAGGCGGCCCGCGGCCGAGCCGGCCACGCCTCCCAGCAGCGCGGCCGGCAGCAGCAGGCCGGCAACGATGTTCATGCTGTTCGAGTTGAACGCCTCGCTGACCACGGCCGAGCTGCGGTGGTGCCGCGCCAGGCGGATCGCGGCCACGGCGTTGGGGATGCTGGTCAGGCCGGCCAGCACCAGCGTTCCCATCACGGCCCCCGATATCGAGAAGTGATGGCCGATCTCGACAGCCGCGTGCACCATGCCCACGCTGGCGCCGATCACCAGGGCGACGGCCGGCACCACCACCAGCAGGTCGCCCCGCGTCGCCGGCCGTTCGTGATGGTCAGAACGGGCCGCGCGCTGCTCCTCTGCGACGGCACGCGCGATCCGGCGTCGCAGCCCGGTCACGCGCTCGCCGTGGGTGATGTCGGCCGGCCGCTGGGCGGCCAGCCACACGTAGGGCACCAGCACGCAGGCGCACAGGACGAGCGCCGGGATGGGATCGATCCAGCCGGCCGCGACCGGCACCGCGACGGCCGCCACCGCGATGGCGGTTGCTCCCTCCAGCACCGCCGCTCGGCGGCCGAGGTGGACGCGCCCGGCGACCAGCGCGCCAAGGCCCAGCAGCGCGGCCAGATTGACCACGTTTGAGCCCAGCACCACGCCCACGCCGATGTCATCGTGCTTGCTCAGCACGGCCGCCGCGGCGGTTGAGATCTCCGGCGCGTCCGCGCCCAGCGCGGTCAGCATGCCGATCACGGCGTCGGTCAGTCCCAGCCGCACCCCGATCCGGTCGAGCGCGCGCGCGAGCACGAAGCTGGAGCCGAGGCTGGCGGCCAGACAGACGAGAAAGAGGGAGGCGGCGAGTGGCATGGCGAGATGTCGCCGACCCGTCTTCCCGGCACACCGCCGACCACACTACACGGGACGTGGACCACCCGTGAGACCGCCTACCCGTAGACTCGGGTTCACCGTGATGGAGCCGCTCGAAAGACTGCTCGAGGAGGCGCACGACGGCAGGATCCAGGTTCCCGCGTTTCAGCGTGAGCTGATCCTGAAGGACGAGTGGATGAAGAGCCTGCTCGCCAGCGTCTCGCTCGCCTATCCGATCGGAGCGGTGACGCTCCTGGAGGCAGGTAGCCGCGAGATGCGGTTCGAGACCATCCCTATCGCAGACCCTCCGTCGTCATCCCGCGAGCCTGAGCGGCTGCTGATCGACGGTCGGCGGCGCATCACCGGCCTCTACCAGGCACTTGCGTCCGGTCGTCCCGTGCAGATCCGAGACGGCGCCAACGAGCCCGCGCAACGCGGGTACTACATCGACATCGCCGCTGCGCTCGATCCCGCTGTAGATCGCGACGAGGCGATCATCTCAGTACCCGACCCCAGTGGCGCCGAGTCAGAGTGGGAGCAATCCCTGTTCCCGCTGCGCCTGGTATTCGGTGCGAAGGCGGAGCGAGGGCGTTGGCTGAAGAGACTCGCCAGCCACTCCGCTGAGCGAAGCGGCCGGTTCGAGACGGAGGTCCTGGCGGCGTTCGACGGGTACCAGGTGCCGACCATCGTCCTGGACAAGGAGACGACCAGATGGTCGGTGAGGGTGCACGGAGGCGCCGAGGGGCGAAGTCTCTCTGACTGGTTTCGCGACGCTGCGATCTAGAAGCCGAGCACGAACTTCGCGTCGTCCGACATCATCTCGGGCGACCACGGCGGCGTCCAGGTCAGGTCGGTGACGACCTCGCCCACGCCCTCCATCGAAGAGACCACGTCGCGCATCTGCTCCTGGATCATCGCCCCGGCCGGGCAGCCCATCGACGTCAGCGAATAGGTGACGGTGACCTTGTTCTCGTCCTCCACCCGCACGTCGTAGACCAGGCCGAGGTCGACCACGTCCATCCCCAGCTCCGGGTCCTCGACCACCCGCAGCGCGTCGAACACCTGCTCCTCGGTGATGCTCATGCCTGCATCGTAGCGTTCGCGTCCCACAGCGCGGCGAACGCCGACTCGTGCCCCGTCGCCGCCGTCTCGCCCAGCAGCGCCTTCGTCGCGGACACCGCCTCGCGTCCCGCCCGTGCCACCTTCCCGGCCATGCTCTCGGCCCGCCCCTGCAGCTTCTCGCGCGGCAGCACCGCGTCCACCAGCCCGGTCGTCCGCGCCTCGTCCGCCGACAGCAGGTCACACGTCGCAAACAGCCGTAGCGCCACCCCCGCACCCAGCAGCCGCGACAGCCGCTGCGCCCCACCCCACGGAGGGCAGTAGCCGAGCTCGTTGTGGATGAAGCGCAGCTTCGCGCCCTGTGCCGCGATCCGCCAGTCGCACGCCAGCGCCAGGTCGATCCCGCCGCCCACCGCGTGCCCGTTCATCAGCGCCACGGTCGGAACGCCCGCCGCCGCGATCCGGTCACACGCGCGGCTGCCGCGCTCCGTGACCTCCTTGCCGGGAAGCTCGCGCACCCGCTCGAGATCCGCCCCCGAGCAGAAGATGCGGCTGCCGGAGCCGGTGATCGCGATCATCCGCACCGACTCGTCGGCCGCCAGCCGCTCCACCTCGTCGGCCAGCTGCTCCAGCGTCTCCAGCGCCAGCGCGTTCTCGCCGCCCTGGCCGCGCAGCATCAGCACCGCCAGCCCGTCCCGCACCGCCGCCGTCTCGACCACCGTCGGCCCCGGCGGAGGCAGATCGCCGACCGCCTCCAACAGCTCCGCCTTCGACAACAGCCTGTAGCCGTCGATCCCGCGCTCGCGTGCCAGCTCGTGCAGCTCGAACAGCTGTGGCTCGGCCGTCACAGGCGAATCTCCTCATGTCGGGTCTTCGAGAACAGATGGATCGAATCGATGAAGCGGACGCGGTTGCAGCGCGAGCACAGCACGATCGACTGCGTGCGGGCGCCCTCCGCGAAGTAGCGCACGCCGCGCAGCAGGTCGCCGTTCGAGATGCCGGTGCCGACCACCATCTGGTGGCCCCTGACCAGGTCGTCGATGCCGAAGATCTGGTTGATGTCGTCGATGCCGTACTCGCCGGCCTGCCGGATCTCGGTGCGGCTCATCGGCCACAGCTGGCCCTGGATCTCGCCGCCCAGGCAGTGCAGCGCCGCCGCCGAGATGATGCCCTCGAACGAGCCGCCGATGCCCACCGCCAGGTGGTCGTTGGTGCCGCGGATGGCGGCATCGATCGTGGCCGTGATGTCGCCGTCGGCGATCACCTTGATGCGCGCGCCGGCCTCGCGGATCTCGGCGATCAGGTCGTCGTGCCGGGGCCGGTCGAGCACCACCGCGGTGATGTCCCCCACCTGGCGACCGAACGCCTCGGCGATCGCCTGCAGGTTCTCCGTCACGCCCTGGCGCAGGTCGATCCGGCCCTTCGCGACCGGGCCGACGGCCATCTTCTTCATGTACATCCGCGGCACCCGCGTGATGCCGCCCGGCTCGCAGGCGGCCAGGATCGAGAGCGCGCCCACCCCGCCTCGCCCGACCACCGCAGCACCTTCGACCGGGTCGCAGGCCAGCTCCAGCTCCATGCCGCCGCCGCCCATGGTCGCGCCCGGCGCCAGCGGGTGGCCCTGCTCGCTGCGGCCGATCACGACCGTGCCGCTGACGGGCAGCGCGTCGATCGCACGCACCATCGCCTCGCAGGCGGCCGTGTCCGCGCCGCGCGGGTCACCCCGACCCAGATAGCGGCCCGCCGCCAGGGCGCTGCGCTCGCTGACCGACGCCAGGTCGGTGCAGGGGCAGCGCTCGTCCGACAGCTTCGGCTCCGGCCGCGGCTGCTGCTTGGGGCTACGAGCCTTGGTGGCCATGGCCGGCGGTGACTCGGTTGCTCATCAGGGTCAGGGTACAGCGCCGGGGGCGGCGGTGGCGCGTTCCAGGATCAGGTCGAGCACCGATCGCAGCGCCTCCTCGCCGTCGGTGCCGTCCACGATCGGCACGTCCATGCGCTCCGCCCGGCCCACCAGGTAGTCCTGGATGCGGCGGATCTCCCCGAAGCTGCGCAGGTAGCGATCCAGCGCGCGGACGCCGCCGGTGCTGAAGTCGCGGGCCACGAAGTGCGCCTGGTGCGCCTCCTCGTCCTGGATGGTCAGCAGCACCTGCACGACGGTCGCCGCGCGGTGCTCCGGCACCTCGACCAGCCCCGGCACCAGATGCACGCCCTCGAGCACCGTCGAAAGCCCCTCCAGCACCGCCCGCTCGACCACCGCCGCCGCACCGACCGCCACCTGCTCGGCCTGCTGGATGAAGCCGTAGAGCGCGCGATCGTCCTGCTCGGGATCGGGCATCGGCATCTTCAGGCCGGCGCCCGCCTCGAACGAGCTGTAGTGCAGCGCCGGCATCAGGCCGGGCGCGAAGAAGGCGCGCATCACCTGACGCACGACATCCGTGGAGGTGATCCGGCTGATGCCCAGCCGGTAGGCCAGCTCCGTCGCCAGCGAGCTCTTGCCGGTGCCGGTGGCACCGCCCAGCATCAGCACCAGCGGCCGCTCCCGCCGCAGCACCTTCTGCCAGGCTCGGTAGCGCTCGACCGCCGCCGGGCCGTCGGCCCGGCGCAGCACGTCCTCGACGATCGAGTGCAGCTCGCTGAGCGCGATCTCCTCGCTGCCCACCTCCTGCACGGCACGCTCGATGTCGAGCGCCAGCTCGTAGGCGTGCTCGGCCTCCACGCCGGACAGGAACAGGTTGGTGGCCATGCGGCCCTTCGAGAACGGCAGCGGGTGGCCGGTGCCGCGAATGCGGGGCTCGCGCTGGTCAGGCACGCAGCGCCACCGCCTCGCTTGCAAGCTCGAGCAGTGCGGCGTCCAGGTCGGGCTCGCCCGCGGCCGGCTCCGGCACGTTGTCGCAGAAGACGACGCGCACTCCGTGTTCGGCCGCGTACTCGCAGACCACGTCGATCGCAGCCGCCTTCACCTCTACCAGGAACGTGCCGGCCGCCGCGACGTCGTCCCGCTCCAGCGCCTCACGCAGCGCCCGCCGGTCGGACAGGGCCGGCACCACCGCAACCACGTCGGCCTCGAGCCGCTCGGCCAGGCCGCCCGCCCGCTCCGGCGGGGCGGTCGTGAAGAACGCCACCGGCCCGTCGCCCAGCGGCTCCGCGGGCGTCGGTCGCAGCGTCACCGCCACCGTCGGCCGCCCCGGCGCAACAGCCTCGATCGCCTCGCGGGTCTCGTCGCAGCCGTGCTCGGCCATCGTGATCACGACCAGGTCGCTGCGGAGCACCCCGCACCGGGCCCAACCCCGCCGTCAGCGCCGCGGCCGGGCGGTGGGCCGACGTGACCAGCACCGTGCGATCGGCACGGAGCGGCGGCACGGCCGCTCCGGAGCCCTCCAGCAGGATCAGATCAGGGTCGAGCGACCCGGCCAGCCGGGCCGCCTCGGCCACGTTCGAGAGGTACGTGCCTCCCGACAGGCCGCCGCCGCAACGGCGCGCGCCGACGGTGGCGACGCCCGTCAGCACCGCGTCCTCAAGGAAGTCGGAGGCCGCGTGCATCCCGGCTCGCGAGCGCTCCAGCAGCTGCTCGACGCCGACCGGTCCATCCGACGGCACCACCAGCTCCGGCTCGGCCGGACCGCCGCGGCCCATCGCCACCACCACCACGTCGCGGCCGGCCGCATGCAGCAGGCGCGCCGCATGCGCCGAGACCGCCGTCTTCCCGACCCGCTTGCCGGTGCCGACGATCGCCAGCGCCGGGTGCTCGAGCGGCTCCGCGCAGGGCGGGCGCAGCTCGAAGTCAGCGCCCTCGTAGGCCAGCCCGGCGGCAAGCGCGTTCGCGGCCAGCCACAGCCGCCGCTTCTCGCTCAGCACCGGCTCGTCGGACAGGTCGAGCACGCGGTCCGCAGCCGTGGCGAGCGGCCGCCTCCAGCATCGAGGAAGCGGCGTCGCCGGACAGCTTCTCCAGCGGCACGCCGTAGTCGGGATCGCCGGCCAGCTTCTCGGTACCGCCCAGCAGCAGCGCCGCGACGACGTCGGCCGTCGCGGAGGCCTGCTCGAGCGCGGCCCGCACCACCTGCGGGTAGTGCTCGCCGTCGACCAGCGCGAGCACCCGTGGACGCATCAGCGGCTCCCACGCTGGGGCGGGTGCTTCTCGTAGGCCAGCGTGCGGGTCGAGAAGCGGATGATCGTCTCGCGGTCGTGGTAGGGGTAGCGGCGGTAGATGTCGACCAGGTCGTCGCCGATCTCGACCACGTTGTAACAGGGCCGCGTGTAGCCGCGCACGCGCAGCGACGAGACGGTGCCGGCGTTGACAACGAACAGGTCCTCCAGCCGCCAGGCATACGGCACGTGCTTGTGACCCGAGAGCACCAGGTTGACCTTGGCGCGCTGCAGCACCTCCAGCGTGTCCCCCGCGTCGTGCACCACGTTGCGCTCGCGGCCGGTGCCGGGGATCGGCAGCAGGTGGTGGTGCAGCACGAACACCCGGAAGTCGGCTTCGGGCAGGAACTGCTCCTCGATCCAGTCGTACCGGCTGCGCCCCACCACGCCGTGGTCGAGGTCGGGCTCCGACGAGTCGATCGCCACGAACGTGATGCCGTGCTTGCGCAGCACCGTCGAGCGCGGCCCCACCATCTCCTCGAAGTGCACGTAGCCGACGTTGCGGGAGTCGTGGTTGCCGGGGATCGTGATCACGTCCGGGCAATCCAGCTTGTCGAGGTAGCTGCGGGCTTGCGTGTACTCCTGCTTGTAGCCGAACGTGGTCAGATCGCCGGAGCAGACGACGACGTCGGGCCGCATGTCGTTGATCTCGACGATGGCGCGCTCCAGCAGGTTGGCCACGAAGTACGGCGACCCGCAGTGCAGGTCGGAGAGATGCGCGATCACGAACGGGCGTTCCGCTGCCATAGGGTGGCGATCATAGACTGCGCTGTCCGCCCTGCGAAGTACAGTTTCCAAGCGGAATGCAGGAACAACCTCGGTTCCACGCCTTCACGGGCGACTCTCCGCCGGCCTTCGCCAACGAGGCCGAGCTCGAGTGTGCGCAGATCCTCGATTTCCACGGCATCCCCTGGGAATACGAGCCGCACACCTTCACGCTCGACGTCGACGCGGACGGCAACACGCTCGAGGCGTTCACTCCCGACTTCTATCTGCCCGAGCAGGGGCTCTATCTCGAGATCACCACCATGAAGCAATCGCTCGTGACCAAGAAGAACCGCAAGCTGCGCAGGCTGCGCGAGCTGCGACCGGACGTGCGGGTCAAGCTGTTCTACCGGCGCGACGTCGAGGCCCTTGCCGAGAAATATGAGCTCGGCGAGGCTTCGTGAGCGTGGCCGCGGAGCGGCTGCTGCCATCGCCCGGTGAGATCGTCTTCGGATCGGATCTGATCGCCGGGCGGCTGGACGAGCTGGCACGCCAGATCAGCGGCGACTATCGCGGCCGCGACCTGGTGCTGGTGACCGTGCTGAAGGGCTCCGCGATCTTCCTGGCCGACCTGTCGCGGCGGCTGACGATCCCCCACCGTCTGGACTTCATCGCGATCTCGGCCTACCGCGGCGCGTCTGCGGGGTCGAGCGGGCGGATCCGGCTGCTGAAGGACATCGACCGCCCGGTGCGCGACTGGCACGTGCTGATCGTCGAGGACATCGTCGACACCGGCCTCACGCTCAACTATCTGTTCACGACGCTGCGATTCCGCGGCGCCGCATCCGTCGAGGTGTGCACGCTGCTCGACCGCCCCTACCGGCGGCTGGTCGAGATCGAGCCGCGCTACGTCGGATTCACTGCCCCCGATGCGTTCGTTGTGGGATACGGGTTCGATCACCGCCAGCGCTTCCGGAACCTGCCGGACATCCACCTGCTCGCGCGCTGAGCTCGTCGCGCACGATCGACGCAACCCGCTCGCGGTCCTGGCGCAGCCCGTACGGTCCCGCCCGGTAGGCGTCCCGGTGCAGGTCGACCAGCGCCGGCAGCTCCCGCTCCAGCCACTCGAAGTAGTGCTCGCGCACGCCCGGGCGCAGGTGCAGGAGGATCGGGCTGACGTGATCGGCGCCGGCGTCCAGGCAGGTCCGGGTCAGCCGCCGGATCTGCTCCTCACCGTCGCTGATCCCGGGCAGGATCGGCGCCATCAGCACGGACGGCCGCAGCCCCGCCGCGGCCAGCCGCGAGATCGCCTCCAGCCGACTGCTGGGCGACGCTGCACCCGGCTCGCTGATCCGCGCCACCGCATCCTCGTCGGTGCCGATCGACATCGCCACGCTCACACGCGTGCGCCCCGCGGCCTCGCTCAGCAGGTCGATGTCGCGCACGATCAGCGACGACTTGGTCAGGATCGAGAACGGGTTGCGCCGCCGTGACAGCACCTCCACCAGCCCCCGCGTCAGCCGGTAGTGGCCCTCGGCCGGCTGGTAGGGGTCGGTGTTCGTGCCCATCGCGATCGAGTCGCCGCCCCAGGCGGGATCCTCCAGCTCGCGGTCGAGCTTCTCGACCGCGTTCACCTTGACCACGATCCGCCGCTCGAAGTCCTCGCCCGAGTTCAGGCCCAGGTACTCGTGCGTGGGCCGAGCGAAGCAGTACGTGCAGGCGTGCCGGCAGCCGCGGTAGACGTTGATGGTGTGGCGGAACGGCATCCGGGACGAGGCCGGCAGCGTGTTGATGATCCGCCGCGCGTTGACCGCCATGTACTCCACGCTGGGCAGCTCTCGCTGCTCGGGGCCGAACAGCGCCAGCTGCGGTTCATCAGGTAGCCACCGCATGCGGGCACTATAGCGAACATATGTTCGCCTCGCACGAGGCGGACGAACGCGGGTCTACTGCTCGCGCTCAGGCTCGGCGGCAGGCTGCTCGGCGGGCGCCGCCGCGGGCTGCTCGGCGGGCTGCCCCTCGCTCAGCTCCCCCGCCGATGCGGCCGGGGCGGCCAGCTCCGTGCGGATCTTGTTCAGCTCGGCATCGACCTGGGCATCCGCCGAGAGCGCCGCGATCTGGCGATCGAGCGACGATGTGCCGGACGCGCCCACCTCGTCCAGGGCGCCGGTCGAGACCAGCTCCTCGACGGCGGACGCGCGCGCCCGCATCTGCTCCACCTGATCCTGCGCCCGCGCCGTGGCGGCGCCGATGTCCGACAGCTCCGACGAGAGGCCCGCCGTCGCCTCGCCGATCCGCACCTGTGCCTCGGCGGCCGAGTACTGCGCCTTGATCACTTCCTTCTGGGTGCGGAAGGCCTCGACCTTCTGCGAGAGCTCCTGTTGCTGGGCGACCATCTGGCGCTGCTGCTCCTCGAGCCCGGCGATCTGCTGGTCGAGCCCCTGCAGCTGCTCCTGCACCAGCACCTTGCGCTCCAGCGCCGTGCGGGCGAGGTCGTCGCGCCCGGCCGAAATCGCCTGGCGGGCCTGGCCGTCGAGCTTGACGACGCTCTGCTCGAGCCCCTGGGTCTGGTGCTGCAGCCGCTTCTTCGCGGTGACCACGTCGGCCAGCCCGCGCTTGGTCTTCTGCAGCATCTCCAGCTGCTTCTGATAGCTGTAGTCGAGCGTCTCGCCCGGGTTCTCGACCCGGTCCAGCGTGCGACTGGCCTTGGCCTTGAAGATCATCGTGAACCGCTGCCACAACCCCACGGTCATTCCTCCGGAGACGACGTATCGGGCTCGGAATCTAGCGTATCAAGCCCTCGCAGGGCGGCCGCGGCCTCCGAGCGCAGTCTCCGCCGCTCGCTCTGGTAGTCCTCGTCGCTGACCTTGCCGGTGCGGTGATCCTGCTCCAGGTCGCGCAGGCCGGCGTATGCGGCGTCGCGACGCTCCATCAACTCCAGCCGGTTGCGGTCGCGTGCTGACAGCGCCTGCTCGGGCGCTCCCCGCTCCGGCGACAGGAACGGCCACGCCACCGCCACCACCACGGTGGCGACGATGACCGCCACGACGGCGGCCTCGACGGCGGTGCTCACGCCTCTTTGGCCAGCGCGGTCGAGTAGCGTCGCGCGAGCTGGCGTGCCTCGCGCGGATCGGGCCAGATCGTGATGGCGGCGCCCAGCACGAACACCAGGCCGGCCAGCCAGATCAGGCTCACCATCGGGTTCACCAGCGCCTTGATGACGACCTCGTTCTTGCTCGGGTCGGCGCCCTGCAGGATCGTGTAGACGTCGACGCCGCGCAGGTCGTGGCGGATGTCGACCTCGTTTGACTGCGTCTTCACCGTGTGGTCGGTGAAGTCACGCACGGCCGGATACAGCGTCCCCTGCGTGCTGCCGCCACGGCTCACCACCAGCCGCGCGGCCGTGTCCACGTAGTTGGGGCCGGTGGTTGACCGCATGCCGGTGTAGGTGAGCGTGTAGCCGCCCACCTGCATCGACTGTCCGGGCTTCAGCGCCGCCTGGCTGACGCTGCCGTAGGCGCCGGAGGCGGCGATGCCGACCACCAACAACACCACGGCCAGGTGCACGACGTAGCCGCCGTAGCGCCGGCGGTTGCGGCTGACCAGGTCGACCAGCGCCCGCGGCCAGGAACCGCCGGCGATCGCCCTGCGCGCCGAGGCCCCGCGCGCGAACTCCAGGCCGATCGTGACCGTCACGAAGATGCACAGCGAGAACGCCGTCAGCCCGGGCCAGCTCGACCCCAGGCCCAGCAGCGCAAGCAGCGCGCCGCCGGCGGCGGCCGAGATCACCGGCCAGCGGAACGTGCGCCAGAGGCTGCCCGGCGTCGCCCGCCGCCACGCGATCAGCGGACCGATTCCGGTCAGCGCCAGCAGCGGCAGGCCGAACGCGACCAGGAAGAAGTTGTAGTACGGCACCGACACCGTGCTGCGTACGCCTCGCACCGCCTCGGACAGGAGCGGGAACACCACGCCCCACAGGATCACGAACGCGAACGCCAGCAGCAGCAGGTTGTTGAACAGGAACGTCGCCTCGCGCGACACCACCGACTCCAGCTTGTGGTCGCTGCGCAGCAGCGGCAGCCGCCACACCAAAAGCGTCGTCGCGAACGCCAGCACGATCGACAGGAACACCAGCAGCGCCGGCCCCACCGGTGACTGCACGAACGAGTGGATCGAGTCGACCACGCCGCTCCGGGTCAGGAACGTGCCGAAGATCGACAGCGCGAACGTGGCGGTGACCAGCACCACGTTCCAGACCTTCAGCATGCCCCGCTTCTCCTGCACCATCACCGAGTGCAGGTAGGCGGTGCCGGCCAGCCATGGCATCAGCGCCGCGTTCTCGACGGGATCCCAGCCCCAGTAGCCGCCCCAGCCGATCTCGACGTAGGCCCAGTGCGCCCCCAGCAGCATGCCAACGCCCAGCGACGCCCATGCGAACAGCGTCCAGCGGCGCACGGACGCCAGCCAGCGGGCGTCGGTGCGGCGCGTGATCAGCGCCGCCATGGCGAACGCGAACGGCACGGCGAACGAGACGTAGCCGAGGTAGAGGGCCGGGGGGTGCGCGGCCATGTAGGGGTTCTGCAGCGACGGGTCGAGACCGAACCCGTCGTGCGGCACGACCCCGGCCGTGCGCTCGAACGGCGAGGAGATGATCGTCGCCATCGTTGCGAAGAACACCATGCAGCCGCCCAGCACCGCCGTCACCCACGGCATCAGCTCACGGTTCTTGTGCCTGTTCTGCAGCGTCACCAGCGAGGAAGCGCCGGTCAGCACCGTCAGCCACAGCAATAGCGAACCGGGCTGGCTGGCCCACAGCGAGGTCAGCAGGTAGGGCGTCGGCAGCGTGCGGCTGGTGTGCTGCAGGACGACCGCGATCGAGAAGTCGTGGCGCACCAGCGCCACCTCGAGCAGCACCACCGCCGACACCGTGCACACGAACGCCGCCATCACGGCGTTGCCGGCGCTGCGCATCAATCGCCGGTCGCGGCGCAACCCGGCCACCACGGACGCCACGAGTGGCGTAGGTGACCAGCGCCAGCACGAGCAGCAGCAGCGCGCTGCCGACGGTGGCCAAGGTCAGGCCCCCGAGCCGCCGCCCGAGTACTTGCTCGGGCACTTCGTGATCAGCGAGTCGGGGTTGGCCTCGAACTGGCCGTTCACCATGTGCCCGGTGACGATGATCCGCCGGCCCTGCTGGAAGGCGTCGGGCACCGACCCGCCCGAGTAGCGCACCGGCACGGTCTGCGTCGACCCCTCGTCCTTCACGACCATCGTGAAGGGTGCCTGGGCGGTGGCGCAGTCGACCCGCTCGCAGCTGATCGCGGTGCCTGTGAGCTGCACCGTGTGCTTGGCGGCGCCGTCCTTGTCGGCGCGCAGCTGGCTGACCGTGACGACCAGCTGCCCGGAGCCTCGGGCGACCTGGTAGACCAGGAACACCGCCAGCAGAGCTGCGACGGCGAGCGCGATCACCAGGCGCGGAGCGGCAGTCATCGCCGTCAGCGTATCAAGGGCGTTCGCCGTTCAGCCGCAGGCCGGCTCACGCCGCGGTGTCGGGCACTGCGTAGCCAAGATCGAGGCACAGCTGCCCGCGCTGCGTCTCGCGCAGGGCGTCGGTGTAGCCCTGGCCGTAGGCGGCGCGCAGGAACCACCCCAGCAGCTCCATGTCGAGGTGCTCGGGGCGCAGCTCGAACAGCTCAGCCCACAGCTCGGCCAGCCGGACGTCGATCGCCATCGCCAACGTGTCTTTGCGCTCGTTTGCCATCAAATCACAGCGTAGGTGGGCCATCGGACGGAGTGCCACCCGAATTGGGGCTGCAACCGCGGCATCCCGCCCCGATAGACTCGCACCATGCCCAATCTCGCCACCTGGCTGGCATTCGTCGCCACGGCGCTGGTGCTGCTCCTGATCCCGGGGCCGGCCGTGCTCTACATCGTCTCGCAGAGCGTGGAGCACGGACGCCGGGCGGGCCTGATGGCGACGCTCGGCGTGCACTGCGGCACGCTGGTGCACATCACCGCGGCCGCACTGGGGCTGTCGGCGATCCTGGTGTCCTCCTCGCTCGCGTTCGGGGCGGTGCGCCTGATCGGTGCCGCCTACCTGATCTACCTGGGCGTACGCACCCTTGCCGACCGAACCGCCCGCACCCAGGCGCCCGCGCCCCGCGAGACGCGGCTCGGCCTGATCTTCCGCCAGGGCATCCTGGTGAACGTCACCAACCCGAAGACGGCGCTGTTCTTCTTCGCCTTCCTGCCGCAGTTCGTGAACCGAAACGGCGCGCCGATCCCCGAGCAGATCGTGGTGCTGGGGCTGACCTTCGCCGTGCTCGGCCTGATCACCGACGGCACCTGGGCGGTCGTGGCGGGCAGCGCGGCCGGCTGGGTGAAGGGGCGTTCGTCGGTGCGCAGCCTGCAGCGCTGGGTGACCGGGTGCATCTTCATCGGCCTGGGCGTGGCGACCGCCCTGGTCGGGTCCGAGAAGCGCTAGCCGGCGGACGTATCCAGCTCGAGGCCCTCGAAGCGGGCCAGGGCGGCCGCGTCCTCGAGCAGCAGCCTGGCGTCGTCCGCGGACGGCCGCTCCCACAGCTGTTGCTCGACGACCAGGCGGCGACCGCCGGCGCGCGATGACCACACGCCGATCGCGATGCCGGACACCGTCACCACCGACTTGATCCACCCGTCGCGCCGCACCTCACGGGAGTGGATTCCGGGCACGGCGAACTCGCGGTCCTTCCAGCCGAGCGTGTAGGCGTCGAACGCGCCCAGCAGCCGCGGCGACGGCTCCGCCGTGCGCCGTGCACCGCGGATCAGCATCGCCATCGACCCGATCTCGCGCAGCTCGCCGCCGATGGCGGCGAACCCGGCTCGCGCGTCGCGCAGCGGCAGGCCCGCCCACAACGCCAGGTCGGCCGGGGTGGCGGGGCCATGGCCGCGCAGGTAACGCCGCGCCAGCTCAGCCAGCGCCTCGTCTCGGTCGGCTCCACGCAGCTCCCCGGCCGGGCTGTTGCCCAGCCAGTCACGGGTGAGCACGAACGTCTGGCGGCCGCGCACCACCGGGCCGCGCACCGTTGCCCCCGCCTGAGAGGACTGGAACAGCAGGTGCACGAGCGCCTGGCCGCCTGGATCGAGGTCGCGGCCGGCCAGCATCCGGCCGATCGCGGCTCGTTCCATCGGGCCGTCGGCGAGCGCACGCTCGATCAGGCGCACCGCCCGGTCGGCGCGGCCGGGCGGGAATCCCTCCTGCAGCAGGCGCCGCGCGTTCGCCTGGCGCTGTGGCGGGCCGGTCAGGCCCAGCAGCCAGGGATAGTCCTCGGGCTCGACCATGTGCAGCGTGCCGCGGCAGAGCCATCCGATCACGACCTCGCGCCGGCCGATGGCGTCGTTCACGCCGGCTGCCGTGATGCCGGCGCTGCGAGCGCGCACGGCCAGCCGCACGGCGCGCAGATCCTGCGCCTGCAGGGCCAGCACCTGGCGCGGCACCGCGGCCACGCTGCGGGCGGGAGGGCCGGCCAGGAGCTGGGCGGTCGCCCGCATGCGCCGGATGCGGGCGGTGTCGGTGGCTGCAGACATGTGCTCGACAATATCCGGATGAAGGGTCGCGCCGGCCCGACTACCCTGAAGCAATCACCGACCAGGGAGGCAGCCATGCCCATCACCATCGAGCGGGTCGACTTCGTGCCCATCGCGAGCCAGGACCGCGAGCGCTCGAAGGCCTTCTACACCGAGATGCTGGGGCTGCCGCTGGAGCGCGAAACGCCGACCGGCTTCGAGGTGAGGGCCGGCCAGGTGACGCTGGGCGTGTGGGAGCCTGAGCGGATGGGGCTGTCGTTCGAGCCGAACCACAACGGCATCTCGCTACGCGTTCCGGACGTCGCCGAGGCGCGGGCGGCCCTCGAGCGGGACGGCATCGAGTTCAGCGGCGAGACGATCGATTCCGGCGTCTGCCACATGGCCTTCCTGCATGACCCGGACGGCAACACGATCATGCTGCACCGCCGCTACGCACCGGTGTGATGCCATCGGGGGCTGGCGAACGTTGATTACCCGCGCTTAAACAGCTCTCGACTGCAACCGCGGGCCGAGTTCCACGGCGGTGAACACGACGAAGAAGATCGCGGTTGTCGTGAGCACCACGGCGCCGCCGGATGCCACGTTCCACCAGAACGAGATGTAGAGGCCGATGACACCGGCCGCCACGCCCAGCGCGGCCGACAGCAGCTGCATGGTGGCCAGCCGCTGGGTGAGGAGCCGGGCGGTGGCCGCGGGCGTGACCAGCATCGCCAGCACCAGGATGTTGCCGATCGCCTGCAGCGACACCACGATCGCAAGCGTGATCAGCCCCAGCAGCACCAGGTCGAGCAGGAACACCGGATAGCGCATGGCCAGTGCCATGTCGCGGTCAAAGCCGATCAGCGACAGCTCCTTGTTCAGCAGCACGGTGGTGACCACCGCGACGGCCGTCGTGCCCGCAGCCAGGTACAGGTCGCTCTGCGACACGGCCAGGATCTGACCGAACAGGAGGTCGGCCACGTCGCGCTGGTACGCCGCCAGGGTCGAGACCAGCACCACCCCCAGCGCGAACATCGCGGCGAACAGGATGCCGATGGCCGTGTCCTCGCTGACCCGCCGGCCGCGGCTGACGGTGGCGATGCCGAGCGCCGTGATCAGCCCCACCACCAGCGCCCCCAGCAGGATGCTGCGGCCAAGCGCCACCGCCACCACGATGCCCGGGAACACCGCATGCGTGAGTGCGTCGCCGATGAACGCCAGCCCGCGCAGCACCACATAGCTGCCGAGCACGCCCGAGGCGATGCCGGTCAGCACGATCGCCATCAACGCGCGGCGCATGAACTCGAACTGGAGCGGGTCGGTCAGGTAGTGCATATCAGTGGCTGTGGTGGCCCTCCGGCGCCAGGATGTGCACTCCCCCCACCACCAGCATGGCGCCCCCGTAGGCCTCCGCCAGACGGTCGGCGCTGAGCGCCTGCGCCGGCGGCCCGAACGAGATCACGCGGGTCGAGAGCAGGCACAGCAGGTCGCAGTGGGCGGCCGACCAGCCCAGGTCGTGCGTCGAGACCACGACCGTCCGGCCCTGCTCGCGCAGGCGCCGCAGCGTCTCCAGGAACGAAGCCTCGGTGGCGGCATCCGCGCCCGACAACGGCTCGTCCAGCAGCAGCAGCGACGCGTCCTGCATCAGCGTTCGGGCCAGCAGCACCCGCTGGCGCTGGCCTCCGGAGAGCTGGCCGATCTGACGGCCGGCCATGTCCTCGAGCCCGACCGCGCCCAGCGCCTCGCGGGCTGACCGCCGCTCCGCTGCGCCGGGGCGCCGCAGCCAACCGGTGCGCCGGTAGCCGCCCTGCAGGGCGACGTCGAGCGCGGTCAGCGGAAAGTCCCAGGCGGCCGGGCCCAGCTGTGGCATGTAGCCGACCGGCACCGGCACGTCGACGCTGCCGCTGCGCGGCGACAGCATGCCCAGCAGCGTCCGCAGCAGCGTCGTCTTGCCGGCTCCGTTCGGGCCGATCAGGCCGATGATGCTGCCGCGCGGCAGCTCCAGCGAGACGTCGTCCAGGGCGACGTGCTGGCCGTAGGCGACGGTGACCTCGTCCAGCAGCGCGGCGGCTGTGGCCGGCGCTGCGCTAGGCGGGCTGCTCATCGGCCCCGGCACAGGCCTGGCACCGCGCGGGCAGCGAGGCCAGCGCCGCATCGAGCAGGTCGAAGCCGGCGGTGCGGGCCGACTCGCGGGCCGGCTCGAGCGCGCAGCCCTCGAGCAGCGCGGTGGCGCCGCAGTCGACGCAGACAACGTGATGATGGTGCCCCTGCGCGGCGCACAGCACGTAGACGGCCTCACCGCCGCGCGTGCCCGCTTCCTCGGCCCAGCCCTCCTCGCGCCAGCGTTCCATGGTGCGATAGGCGGTTGTCAGCCCCAGCCTGGGGGCGGCGTCGCGGGCAGCAGTGTGCAGCTCGCGCACGCTGAAGGCGCGGTTCATCGCGCGGCCGGCCTCGAGCAGGACCATGCGGTTCTTGCGGTTTCGTCCCGGTTCCACGAGCCCGGACTCTACCGGTAACGGTGTCCGTTCGCAACAAACGAAAGTGAAACCGATTGTCATTATGCTAGGCTGACCGGCCGTGTGCCGGATCCGTCTGTCCCCGCTGCTCGCCCTCTGCCTGCTGTCGCTGGGCTGTACGACCACCCACATCGCGAGCTCGACCCCGGGGCAGATCACCGTGGTCGCGACCACCACCCAGATGCAGGATCTGGTGCGGCATGTGGGCGGCCAGAACGTGCATCTGGTGGGCATCCTCAAGCCAAACGTCGACCCGCATGACTTCGAGCCCAGCCCCAGCACCGCGATCGCCCTGACCGGCGCCAAGCTGGTCGTCGAATCGGGCGTCGGGGTGGACAGCTGGGTCGACGGGCTGGTGGCGAACGCCGTCCCCGGGACGCCGGTGTGGGTCGCGTCGCACGGGCTGCCGCTGCGGACGGGCGACTCGTCGGAGCCGGACGGCGACCCCCACTGGTGGCACGACCCCACCCTGTTCGAGCGGGCGGCAACCGCGCTGGGCGAGCGGCTGGCGTCGATCGACCCGTCACACGCCGATGCCTACCGAGCGAACGCCCGCCGCTACGTGACCGAGATCCGGGCGATGGACGCCGCCAACAAGCGCCTGATCGCGACCGTCCCGCGGGGCGAGCGCAAGCTGGTCACCAACCACGACGCCTTCGGCTACTTCGCCGCGCACTACGGGATCACGGTGGTCGGCTCGGTGCTGCCGTCGCTCTCGACCGTGGCCCAGCCCAGCGCCGAGGACGTGGCCAACCTGATCGGCAAGATCCGGGCGGAGCACGTGCGCGCCATCTTCACCGAGTCGTCGCTGAACCCGGCGCTCGAGCAGCAGATCGCCTCGGAGGCCGGGGTCAAGGTCTACGCGAACCTGTACGGCGACACGCTGGGGCCGCCGGGGTCGCCCGGCGCCACGTACATCGGGATGGAGCGCTGGAACATGCGGGCGATGGTGGCCGGGTTCCTGGGCACTCCCCCGCCCCGGCCCTGACCCGCTAGGGCGCCGTCGCCACCGTCGCGAGGTGGGTCGCGATCACGACCGCGTCCGCCATGCTGACCAGCAGCCGCGCGTACTCCTCGCCGGCGACCTCCACGACAACCCCCGGGCCGTGGCCGTGCACCACGGCGAAGTCCTTGCCAAAGCCGCCCCGCCACGTGCCCACCGCCAGCGTGCCGGGGACGCCCGTGCCGGGCGCCCGCATGCCGCGCAGCTCCTGCCACAGGTCGTCCACGGAGCGGGCACCCGTGACCGACGACAGCGGCACCCGCACGTCGCCGTGCAGGCCCTCCATCTTCTCGACCGAGGACAGGTGCAGCACCAGCTCGGCATCCTCGATCTGCAGCTCCGCCATGCGCCGAGGGTAGCACCGGTCCGCTGGCTATCCTGTCGCTCCCCGCCCGTGACCAGCCACCTCCAGACTCCCGCCGGAAAGCCGCGCGCCCGCTCGCTGGGCGTGCCGTTCACCGGCACCCCCGGCGAGTGGAACGCGATCACCGACGTGCCAGGGGTCGAGGTCGGCTACCGCACGCTGATCCAGGGCGAGAGCGTCCGCACCGGGGTCACCGCGATCCACCCGCGCGGGCGCGCCCGCAGCGCCGATCCCTGCGCGGCCGGCGTGTTCTCGCTGAACGGCAACGGCGAGATGACCGGAGTGTCGTGGGTCGAGGAGTCCGGCACCGTTGCATGGCCGATCACCATCACGAACACGCACGCGGTCGGGATCGCGCACGAGGCCACCATCCACTGGGCGGTGCGCCGGCACCCGGAGCTGGCGGAGCTGTGGCTGCTGCCGGTGGCGGCGGAGACGTACGACGGCTACCTGAACGACATCAACGGCGGGCACGTGACGCGGCAGGTCGTGATCGATGCGATCGAGGCGGCGGCGTCGGGACCGATCGACGAGGGCTCGGTCGGCGGCGGCACCGGCATGAACTGCTACGCCTTCAAGGGCGGCTCGGGCACCGCCTCGCGCGTTGTCGACCTGGGCGACAGCGGCTACACGGTGGGTGCCTTCCTGCAGTGCAACTTCGGAAAGAGAGCGGCGCTGACGATCGCCGGGGTGCCGCTGGGCGCCGAGCTGGCCGAGGACAACCCGATCGAGGAGACGTACCGCACCCAGCCCGGCGCCGGGTCGGTGATCGCGGTCATCGCGACCGATGCGCCGCTGCTGCCCGGCCAGTGCAAGGCGCTGGCGCGGCGGGTGCCGCTGGGGCTGGCCCGCACCGGCACCAGCGGATCGCACTTCTCGGGCGACCTGTTCCTGGCCTTCTCGACCGCCAACCCGGGCGCGTTCGAGACCGGCTTCCCGGACAGCGATCCCGCGCCGTCGTCGCTGCGGTTCCTGCAGTGGAAGTGGATGGACGAGCTCTACCAGGCTGTCGTGGAGTCGGTCGAGGAGGCGACCGTGAACGCGCTGGTCGCCAACGAGGACATGGTCGGACGGGACGGGCACCGGTCGCCAGCGCTGCCGCTCGACCGCGTGGCCGCGCTGTTCGCAGACCAATAGCCGCGACAGCGGAGCGGCGCGAGCGCAATCCGCGCCCTAAGATCCCTGCCGTGAACGAGGCCATCATCGAGGGGCTGCGCACGGTGCCGATCTTCGCGGCGCTCGACGACGACGCGATCGCTCGCGCCGCCGCCATCGCCGGGATCGACGACCACGCCAAGGGTTCGGTGCTGATCGAGCGCGGCCTGCCCGGCGCCGGCCTGTTCGTGATCCTCGACGGCACCGTGGCGATCGAGCTTCACAACCGCACCGTCGAGCTGGGTCCGGGCGAGTTCGTGGGCGAGCTGAGCCTGCTCAGCGAGCACACCCCATCCGCAGCGCACGCGTACGCGCCGCCACCGACGTGCGCGCCATCGCCATCGCCCGTCACGAGTTCGTCGGGCTGCTGCACGAGCACCCGCAGATCGCCGTCGCCATGCTGCCCTCGCTGGCCCAGCGGCTGCAGGATCTGATCGAGCACGCGTAGGGCGAGCGCCGGCGATGGAGACGGCCGAGCGAGCGGCACGAACCATGCAGCGGCTGTCCCAGCTGGCTGAGATCGGCCGCGAGGGCCGCGAGGGAGCGCACCGGCCCGGGCTGAGCGCAGCCGAGCAGGAAGCCTGCGAGCTGGTCGCGACCTGGCTGCGGCAGGAGGGCCTGGACGTCAGCTGGGACGCGTGCGGCAACCTGTACGGACGCCTGGCCGGCAGCGATCCGGCCGCGGGCGAGATCTGGGCCGGCTCGCACCTCGACACCGTCCCCAACGGCGGTCGCTTCGACGGGGCTCTGGGTGTCCTGGCCGCGCTGGAGGCGGTCGCGCAGCTGCGCGAGGTGCCGCGGATGGCAACGCTCTGTGTGGCCGTGTTCCGGGACGAGGAGGGCTGGCGTTTCGGCGAGGGCTGCTTCGGCAGCCGCTGCCTGTGCGGCACCGTGACCGAGGCCGACCTGGAGGCGACCGACGCCGACGGCGTGTCGATTCGCGAGGCCCTGGCGGCGCTTGGCTACGGGGAGCCGCTCGGCGGTGGCACGCTGCCGGCCGCGTTCGTCGAGGTGCACATCGAGCAGGGCCCGGTGCTGGAGCGACGGGGGCTGGCGCACGCGGTCGTCACCTCGATCGCGGGCATGTCCGGCTTCACCGCGACGATCACCGGTAGCCCCGGGCACGCGGGCACCACGCCCATGGAGGGCCGCCGCGACGCGCTGCTGGCCGCCGCCGAGCTGGCGCTCGCGCTCCGTGAGCGCGCAGCCCCGATCGACGGAGCGGTCGTGACCGTCGGCAGACTGACCATCGCCGATGCGGCCGCCAACGTGATCCCCGGGCGGGTCACGATCTCGATCGACGCTCGCTGCGCCACCGGCGAAGGCCTCGCGCAGCTGATCGACGCCGTGGGCGAGGCGTGCTCGCAGGTCGCGGCGGTCAGCGGCTGTGCTGTCGCGCTCGACCCGGTCTGGCGCAGCCCGCCGGTGCCGATGTCGGCGCGTGTCGGCGACGCCATCCGGCAGGCGGCCGCGGCCGCCGGGCTGGAGCTGGCCGACCTGGCATCGGGCGGCGGTCACGATGCCGGGATCCTGGCCGAGGCCGGTGTCGACAGCGGCATGCTGTTCGTCCGCAGCCGCAACGGCGGGGTCAGCCACCGGCCTGAGGAGCTGACCGACGAGGCCGACGTCGCCACCGCCATCCAGCTGCTCGCCGGCACCCTGGCGACCCTGGCGGCGCGGGGTAGCGAGCCCGCGCCGCTTCAATGGCAAACGCCTCCATGGAGTCAGCACACGCCCGCCCCGGAGCCGATGACAATTGATAAGCAGTTTCCCTATGGTTGACGCTGACGCCTAGGCCCAGGGTAGGCGAGCCCAGCTTGGCGGTCTCTCCCGCCGGAACGGTTCGACCGTCGCGTACGCCTGCCGACAGGTCGGAGGTCTCCTCTGCCACGCTCGCGCCGTAGGCGCGCCGCGAGCTCCGACACCGGGTAGCGCACTCCCGGGCTCGAGCGCGATCCGAGCATCAGGATCACGCACGGCATCATCGCCGGCGCCTACGAAGGCGTGCTCAGTCCAGGGAGGGGAGTGGAAGAAGTCCCAGGGTCGCAGGCGTCGCTACTCGTCCTCGACGAGAAGCTCACACTCCCCGGAGAAGGATGAGGAACGCCTCCTGGTTTTCCTCGGCGTGGTAAAGGCCGGTCTCGCCGGGCTCCAGAACGGTGACATTGATTCCGAGCTGGGCGAACTCGACCGGCGGGTCGCCGTACTCGTTGTCGAAGGCGCACCTCGCACCCCTCCGTGCCGAGTTCCACCACTCGGCGTCGCCCACGTTGACGACGAACCATCCCTCGGTGACGGGCGAGAGCCCCGATCCGAAGTCCTCGAGCTGCGCTTCGGGCACAAACGGGATTTTCGCACACCAGGCGACGACAGGTCTCTGAGGTGAGCCAGGTTGCCTAACCGGATCAGGTGTCGCGCGTAGCCTGGTGCAGGGCACCCTGGCGACCCTGGACGGCGCTTGCTAGGCTCGGTCCCGGCCATGCCACGACACAAGACACTCCCCATCGTGAGCGGCAAGCGCACCGTGATCGCCGGCGGCACGCTGGCCACCGACTACGGCGTGTTCGCGGCGGACGTCGTGATCGAGGACGGCCGCGTCGCCGCGATCGCCGAGCAGGCCGACCGCAGCGGCGCCGACGAGCTGATCGACGCCTCCGGCCTGGTGGTGCTGCCCGGCGCCATCGACATGCACGCCCACTTCGAGGATCCCGGGCACACCGAGCGCGAGGACTTCACCACCGGCACCATGTCGGCCGCGGCCGGTGGAATGACCACGGTGATCGAGCACCCCCTCACCTATCCGCCCGTGACCACCGCCCAGCTCTACCGCGAGAAGCGGGAGATGGCGAAGCAGAAGGTGGTCACCGACTTCGGCCTGTGGGGTGCGCTGACCGCGCCCTCGATCCCCGAGATCAAGGATCAGTGGGCCGAGGGGGCGGCCGGGTTCAAGGCCTTCATGCCGATCTCCGATCCCTCCTACCCCCACGTCACCGACGCCGAGTTCCTGGACGGCATGCGCGAGGTGCAGGCCGTCGGCGGCCTGGTGCTCGTCCACGCCGAGAGCGACTCCCTGCTGCAGGCCGGCCTGGCGCGGATGCAGCAGCAGGGCCGCACCGACCCGATGGCGCACCACGAGGCACGACCGCCGTTCGTCGAGGAGGAGGCCGTCCACCGGGCGCTGTACCTGGCCGCGCACGCCGACGTGCGGATCCAGATCGTGCACGTCTCCAGCCCGGTCAGCGCCCAGCTCGTCCGCGACGAGAAGCGGCGCGGGCGGCCGGTGACGATGGAGATCTGCCCCCACCACCTGCTGCTCGACCTCGACGACCTCGTCCGCCTCGGCCCCTACGGCATGTGCGCGCCGGCGCTGCGTGACCGCGCCCTCGTGGAGCGGCTGTGGTCGTTCGTGCTGGACGGAACCGCCGACTGCCTGATCTCCGACCACTCCGCCTACACCCTGGAGGAGAAGGAGCCGGGCTGGGACAACATCTTCGACGCGCCACTCGGCTGCCAGGTGATCCAGGAGACGGTGCCGCTGGTGCTGGACGAGGCCTACCACCGTCGCGGCATGACGCTGGATGCGTTCGCGCGCTTCTCGTCCACCAACCCGGCCCGCATCGCCGGGCTGTATCCCCGCAAGGGCACGCTCGTGCCCGGCTCGGACGCCGACCTGGCGCTCTACGACCTCGAGACCGAGTGGACGGTGGACGCCCGCTCGCAGCAGTTCTCGAAGAACCCCTGGTCGCCGTTCGACGGACGGCGCGTGCGGGCGCGCGTGGTACGCACGGTGGTGCGCGGCGAGACGGTGTACGCCGACGGCGAGATCCTGGCCGAGCCGGGGTCTGGACGCTTCCTGTCCTGCCAGGAGGATCACTCCCTGGGCGGACAGCGGACGGCGACGGCGGGCTGACCGTGTTCCGGCTGGCGCTGATCAACCCCAACACCGACGAGCACCACACCGAGGCGATGGCCGGTGTTGCGCGCGCGGCGCTGCCGGACGGGTGTGATGTGACGGGGGTCAACCCGAACCGCGGCCCCACGTCGATCGAGAGCGCGGCCGACTCGGTGGTGGCCGCGGCCGAGGTGGCGGCGCTGGTGCAGTCGCTGCCCGAGTACGACGCCTATCTGATCGCCTGCTTCGGCGATCCCGGCCTCGACGCCGCCCGCGAGCTGGCCGCCGCACCCGTGGTCGGCATCGGCGAGGCCGCCTACATCGCGGCATCGCTCGTGGCCAAGCGGTTTGGCGTGATCACCACCCTGCCGCGCAGCATTCCCGCGCTCGAGGAGGGCATCGACGCGCTCGGCCTGCGGACCCGCTGCGCCGGGATCGTGCCGCTGAACATCCCCGTCGCCGAGCAGGGCAGCGGCCACCCGGACACGACCGCGGCGATCGTCGCGCTGGGCAAGCGCCTGGCCGCCGACCACGGCGCCGACGCCCTGATCCTGGCCTGCGGGGGCATGGCCGACGTGGCGCGAGCGGTCGAGCACGAGGTGGGCGTGCCGGTGTGCGACGGCGTGTCGTTCGGAGCCGGCCTCGCCCACTCGCTCTGGCGGAGCGGCCTTCGCACCAGCAAGGCCGCCGCGTACGCGGCGCCGGAGCCGATCCCATACGTCGGCATGCAGGGCTGACACATGCGGGCCGCGACCTTCCGCGAGTACGGCGGCCCCGAGGTGATGCGCTGGGAGCACTTGGACGATCCGGCCTGCGGGCGCGACGAGGTGATCGTGCGCGCGCACGCCTGCGGCCTCAACCACAGCGACCTCGACTCGCGGGCGGGCAGCTCACGCTGGCCGTTCACGATGCCCTGGGTGCTGGGCGCCGAGTTCGCGGGCACCGTGGTCGCGGTGGGGGCCGACGTCGAGGGCATCGCCGACGGCGACCCGGTCACGGCCTACCAGCAGTTCGCATGCGGCACCTGCGCCGCGTGCGGGCGCTGGCGGCCCGACCTGTGCGAGCGGTTCGTGGTGTTCGGCACCGATCGCTGGGGCGGCTATGCGGAGCTGGTTGCGGTGCCGGCCCGTGCGGTGATCCCGCTGCGCTCGCCGGACGACTTCGTGACGGCAGCCGCCGCCCAGTGCGTGGTCTCGACCGCGTGGTCGATGGTGGTGTCGGTCGCGGCCGTGCGGGCGGGCGAGACGGTGCTGGTGCCCTCAGCGTCGGGCGGCGTGGCGAGCGCGGCCGTGCAGGCGGCGCGTCTGTCCGGTGCGCGCGTGATCGCCTCGGTGGGAGCGCCCGACAAGGCCGACGCCGTGCGCAAGCTGGGCGCGGACCTGGTCTTCTGCTACCGCGACACGCCGGTGGCCGAAGCGGTGGCCGATGCCACCGACGGCCGTGGCGTGGATGCGGTGATCGACACGACCGGCGGCCCTCGATTCGGGGAGCACCTCGCGGCGATGGCGCCGGACGGGCGGCTGGTCACCTGCGGCGCGCACGCCGGCGAGGTGGTGCCGCTCGACATCGTCGAGCTGTTCCGCCACGGCCACCGCATCCTCGGCTTCCGCGTGGCCACGCCGGACGAGATCCGAACGTCGCTTGCGATGGCGCTCGACGGTGCGATCACGGTGCCGGTCGACCGCACGTTCCCGACGGCGGAGGCAGCGGCCGCGCACGCCTATATGGACGAGCGAAGGCACGTCGGCAAGATCGTGCTGGTGTCGGAATGAGGACGGTCTGTTACCTGGCGCACTGCCTGCTGAACGCCAATGCCAAGGTGGACGAGGGCGCGCGCTGCGCGGGCGTGTCGGCGCCCGTGCTGGGGCTGCTCCGCGAGCACGGCGCCACGATCCGGCAGATGCCCTGCCCGGAGCTGGCCTTCGCCGGCACCCGGCGATTCTGGGCGGTGCGCGAGCAATACGACACGCCGGCCTTCCGGGCGCATTGCCGGACGCTGGCCGAGCCGGTGGCGGAGCAGATCCGGGCCGACCTCGGCTCCGGCGCGAGGGTGGTGATCATCGGGATCGACGGCAGCCCCAGCATGGGCGTCGAGCTGACGGCCAGCGCCGGTGACTGGGGCGGCCGGCCGGACAAGCCGCGCGACGAGGACTACCCGGTCACGCCGGGACCGGGCCTGTTCACCGAGACGCTGCTGGGACTGCTGGGAGACGGCGTGGCGCGGGCGCGCGTGGTCGGGATCGGACAGGACCTGTTCGACTACGACGAGCCGGCGGAGCTGGCCAAGCTGGCGGCGGCCGTGGAGGACCCCGGTGCGGGGTGACCTTCGTTCGCGGCGGGTGGCGGTGGTGGCCGACTCGGTGCTGAACCCGCCCGCGGGCGCGACCGATCACCTGACGCCGCTGACAGACGCCGGCTGGGGCCTCGTGGTGCTGCCGCCGGCGGGGCTGCCGGCCGCCACCGAGCGGGCGATGATCGCCGCCATCGCCGACCAGGTGGTGACGTTCCTGGACGATGACTACGAGGTCGCCCTGGGATGGCCGGGCGATGAGCGCTCGGAACGGCTGATCGAGGCGCTGTCCGCTGTCGGGCGGCGCATCGAACGGCGGATCGACCTGCTGGACTAACGGCTCAAGCGGTGGCCTCGTTCGAGCGTGCGATCCGCAGCTCGAGCGGGGTTGATTGGCGCGTGCGTCCGGCCTCCATGTTGCGTCGCTTCTCGGCCATCCGCAGCAGCTCCTCGTGCTCGTGCGGGATGTACCCCCAGTCGGTCGAGGAGGCCACCGTCACGCTGTTGCGCTTCTCGTCCTTCATCCCAATCCTCCGTGCTTGTGGCTCGCGTCCGAAACACTACCTAGTTGAGAAAGCAAGTGTAAGGGCAATTGTCGATTTCCAGGTCTTTTCCTGTTTGACACCCCTTCGCCACCCCACCTCTCCGGTGCCTCCGCGACCATACCGGCATGAGCAGCTCGCGCGGCACGAGGGTGGTCGGGGGCGGTCTCCTGTGCGAGCTGCACGCGCATTCGCGCTGGAGCGACGGCGATCTCGAGCTGGTGGACGTCGTCGACCTCTACGGCCGTGCCGGGTTCGACGTGCTGTGCATCACGGACCACGTCGTGCGAGACGGAGGGATGGTCACATCCGCCGTCCACGCCGAGTACCTGGCCGAGATCCGCCACCAGGCCGAACGTGCCCGGCGCCGTCATGGTCTGCTGGTGCTGCCGGGACTGGAGCTGACCTGGGACGACGCCGACTCGGAGCAGGCCGCACACGCCCTGGCGGTCGGCCTGGACAGGTTCGTCGGCCTCGAGAACGGGCTCGATGCGGCGGTCGAGACGGCGCGCGACCACGGTGCGGCGATCATCGCCGCGCACCCGCACGGTGCCCGGCGCGACAGCATTCCCAGCCGCACCACCCAGCGCTGGTGGCGCGACCCCGCCCTCCGCTCGCTGGCGCACCGGTTCGAGCTGATCAACCGCACGCAGGTGTTCGACTGGGTGGCCGAGGCCGGCCTGCCGGCGGTCGCGAACGGCGACTTCCACCAGCCCGGGCACCTGGCCACCTGGAAGACGGTGCTGCCGGTGGAACCTGACGCGGACGCGGTGGTGGCATACCTGCGGTCCCAGGCGCCGGCCATGATCACGCGGCCGGCGGTGCTGCAAGCGCTGGCGCAGCCCGCCGGCGTCGCAGCCTGACCGGCCTCGAGGTGCTTCGCCTGGCTCGATCGCTCGTAGTGCTTCTGCCGGTCCGCAACCAACGCCTCGAGGTACCTCACCGAGCTCGATGGCTCGTCGCGCGCTGACCGCCACTCACACGCCTGCCATCTAGTCTCCATCGGTGAGCCCGCACACACACAAGCTCCGCGATGACATCCGAAACATCGCGATCATCGCCCACGTTGACCATGGCAAGACCACCCTCGTGGACGCGCTGCTGCAGCAGTCAGGCACGTTCGCGGCGCACGCCGAGGTGGTCGACCGGATCATGGACGCCGGGCTCGAGCGCGAGCGCGGCATCACGATCCTGGCCAAGAACGCGGCCTGCCGCTACCACGGCACCAAGATCAACATCATCGACACTCCCGGGCATGCCGACTTCGGCGGCGAGGTCGAGCGCGGCCTGACGATGGTTGACGGGGTGCTGCTGCTGGTCGACGCCAGCGAGGGGCCGCTGCCGCAGACCCGGTTCGTGCTGCGCAAGGCGCTGGCCGCGCGGCTGCCGGTGATCCTGGTCGTGAACAAGGTCGACCGGCCCGATGCCCGCGCCGCCGAGGTGGTGAACGAGATCTACCAGCTGTTCTTCGATCTCGACGCCGACGAGTCGCAGATCGATTTCCCGATCGTCTACACGATCGCCCGCGACGGCCTGGCCTCACTCACGGAAGACGATCAGGGTACCGACATGCATCCGCTGTTCGAGTTGATCCTCGACCGGGTGCCGCCGCCGCGCTACCACGAGGGCTCCCCGTTCCAGGCCCGCGTTGCCAACCTCGACTCCTCCCCCTACCTGGGCCGGCTCGCGCTCTGCCGCGTGCACGAGGGCGAGCTCAACAAGGGCGAGATGGTGGCGTGGTGCAAGGCCGACGGCACGATCACGCGCACCAAGATCACCGAGATGTTCGTTGCTGAGGGGCTCGATCGGGTGGCGGCCGATCACGTCGGGCCGGGCGAGGTGATGGCCGTCGCCGGCCTCCAGGAGATCATGATCGGCGAGACGATCGCCGACGCCGAGGACCCCCATCCGCTGCCGGTGATCAAGGTGGACGAGCCGTCGCTGGCGATGACGCTTGGCACCAACTCCTCGCCGTTCGCAGGCCGCAGCGGCTCGAAGCTGACGGCGCGCATGATCAAGGACCGGCTCGACCGCGAGCTGGTCGGGAACGTCAGCCTGCGGGTGTTCGACACCGACCGGCCGGACACGTGGGAGGTGCAGGGTCGCGGCGAGCTGCAGCTGGCGGTGCTGATCGAGCTGATGCGGCGCGAGGGCTTCGAACTCACGATCGGCAAGCCGCAGGTGGTCACGCGCGAGGTGAACGGCAAGGTCTGCGAGCCGGTGGAGCGGGTCACGATCGACGTGCCGGAGGAGTACTCGGGCACGGTGATCCAGGCGCTGGCGGTGCGTAAGGGGCGGATGGAGCAGATGACCAACCACGGGTCGGGATGGGTGCGGCTGGACTATGTGATCCCGGCCCGCGGCCTGCTCGGGTTCCGTACCGAGTTTCTGACCGAGACGCGCGGCACCGGCATCCTGCACCACGTGTTCGATCGCTACGAGCCCTGGCACGGCGAGATCAGCGGCCGCCAGAACGGCTCGCTGATCGCTGACCGCGTCGGGCCGGCGTCGAGCTACGCGATGACCAACCTGCAGGAGCGCGGAGTGCTGTTCGTGTCCCCCAGTGAGGACTGCTACGAGGGCATGCTGGTCGGCGAGAACGCCCGCGCGGACGACCTCGACGTGAACATCGCCAAGGCCAAGCAGATGACCAACGTCCGTTCCAACGCCGATGTGCTGGTGCGCCTGGCGCCGCCACGCCTGCTCAGCCTCGACCAGGCGCTCGAGTACATCGAGGAGGACGAGTGCGTCGAGGTCACGCCCGACGTGATCCGCCTGCGCAAGGTCGAGCTGTCGGCGTCGAGGCGTCAGAGCCAGCGGTCGAAGAGCAAGCGCGACGCGCGTGAGTGACCATGCGAACCGATAACGCTCAACCGTCGTACAACAATTACCGACGGAATAGTTGCGTTTGCCCGAAACGTTCTGTATGTTGGGAGTCGCAATGACGAAATTGTCTGACATCGAAATGTTCGCCGCCCGATCGACCTCCGTCGATCCGGTGACACATGGCCGGCTGGATAGCCAGCCCGGCACGGAGGCCCTCGCCTAGGACCTGGATTCGAGCAACAGCTCACCACAGGACCACGCGAGGGCGACTCACACGAGTCGCCCTCAGTCGTTAACAACACATCACGCGCGATCCGAACGAAGGACACGAACACCACCATGACCGCGACAACCTTGAACACCGCCATGCTGACCGGCGCCTGGGCGAAACACCTCGCCCCTGCGACGCCGCCGCATGCCTGTGATCGGGGTGTCGAAGCCTCTGATACCAGCGTGCAGCCCCGCGCGGACACCCTCATCTCAAGGAGCGTGCAGACCTAGAAACGGGTCAACGACACGCAATCCGGCGAGATGAGGGCGATCCCAAGGGGTCGCCCTCAATCGTTTAAGCCCTCCCAGGTCGGGAGCATCAGCAGAGAGGCTCGAATCCTCTCAAGGGCAATCCGGGAAAACCCTGGCGCTGCTGGGGAGGACTCGCACAGTGCCGCAAGGCGTGCGGGGGCCGGCCCTCCACGAGGAGGAGTCCGGTTGGGAACTCGGGGACCTGACGAGAGAAAACGCCAGGGGACCGATACCGACGGCTGAGAGGGAACTGGAGCTGATGTGCACGTGGTGAAGTTATTCGCGGCGCCGTGACCGAGTGGCTCAGGTAGCAGGTTGCAACCCTGCTCTAGGACGGTTCGATTCCGTCCGGCGCCTCTCCGGATCCGCGGGATAGTTGATAGGTAACACCGATACCGTGGGGTGGTAGCTGAGACGGTCCAAGCGCCCGGTTGAAGCCCGGGAGACGAGGATTCGAGCGCCTCTCACCCCACCTTTTGACACCTTTGGGGGTGTGGCTCAGTGGCAGAGCATCCGCTTGTCGAGCGGTAGGTCGCGAGTTCGATTCTCGCCATCCCCGTGCAGTAACGGACGTTTCACCACACACCGGCATGGCGGAATGGGTAGACGCGCTGGTCTCAGAAACCAGTGGAGATTCTCCGTGGGGGTTCGACTCCCTCTGCCGGTACTCGCTGAGCTTCGGGGGATGGGACTGCTGGGAGTGGTCACTCGGTTTGCACCCGGGACTACAGGCGGGTTCGATGCCCGCATCCTCCACTCGCACGTGCACGACACTTGCCCTCGTAGCTCAATGGACCAGAGTGCCAGGCTTCGAACCTGGTGGTTGGAGGTTCGAATCCTCCCGAGGGCTTCGCGATGGGGATGCACTGGGAATGCGGCGATCCCAAGTGGCTGTAAACCACCCGCCTCCGGCTCTGGCAGTTCGACTCTGTCCGTCCCCACTCATCAAATGCCTCTGTAGTTCACTGGACAGAACGCGAGCGTGCGAAGCTCGAGGCCGGAGGTTCGATTCCTCCCAGAGGCGTGCACCCCACGGCGAGTGGGGTCTGGCGATCCGGCAGCTCTCATACGGCTGCGCCAAGCCGGTTCGATTCCGGCGCTCGCTATCCATGGTGGCCGTAGCTCAAAACGGTAGAGCCCCTGGTTGTGGACCAGGCGGTTGCCGGTTCGAACCCGGCCGGTCACCCCTCCTGACACCCAGGGGCGTGATGTAAAGGCCAGCATGCGAGGCTCCAACCCTCGTCGTCCGGGTTCGACCCCTGGCGCCCCTGCCAAGCGCTGCACCACCCCAGTCGCGGGCCGACGCACGTCGGTTCTCGTGGACCCACTCACAATGGGGCCGGGTTCGATCCCCGGCATTCCGGCATGCACCTCATGACCGCGACGCTGACGACGCAAACGCCCGACGCGGGCCGACGCGCACTGGTTACCACTGTGAATGGTCCAGGTAGCAGGTTCGACTCCTGCCCGGCCGGAGCGATCCGGCCAGTAGCTCAACGGTAGAGCGGGAACTCCAGTCCGCACCACATGACCGCGTCATTCCATCCACTCGATCTCCCGAAAGGAGGCCACCCATGTCGTATCTGACCCGACTCCACAACCTCGCGACCACACAGCGCGAGCGCCTGCGCACCGACCAGGTGCCGAACTCCGAGGGCGGCTACGTCTGGGAGGTCGACATCTGGACGCGGCTGCGCCGGTTCCTGATCCTCGGCTCCGAGGCCGGCTCGTTCTACGCGTCGGAGCGGAAGCTGACGATCGCAAACACACGAGCGCTCGATGCCTGCATCGAACAGGACGGCGCCCGCACCGTCGAGCTGATCGCCGAGATCAGCGAGGCCGGCCGGGCACCGAAGAACGACCCGGCCGTGTACGCGCTGGCACGATGCGCGTCGGCGGCCGACGTCGTCACACGCCGGGCGGCGCTGGCAGCCCTGCCGCGAGTGTGCCGAACCGGCACCCACCTGTTCCAGTTCGCGACCATCGTGAACGAGCAGCGCGGATGGGGCCGGGCGCTGCGGCGCGCGGTGGGAGCGTGGTACGCAGCACGGGACGCGGACGCGATCGCCTACCAGGCGGTCAAGTACCGCCAGCGGGAGGGGTTCACCCACCGCGACGTGCTGCGGCTCGCGCACCCGGCGCGGCTGGTCTCGGCCGGCAACCCGACGCTGGACATCTCGACCGAGCAGGCTCGCCTGTTCGAGTGGATCGTCCGGGGCGGGGACACCGACGGGCTGCCGCGCATCGTCGAGGGCTACACCCGCGCACAGCGGGCCGGATCGGCCGATGAGGCCGCCCGGCTGGTGCGTGAGTACCAGCTGCCGCGGGAGGCGCTGCCGTCGGAGCACCTGACCAGCTCCGCGGTTTGGGAGGCGCTGCTCGAGACGATGCCGATGACGGCGATGATCCGGAACCTGGCGACGATGACGCGCGTGGGCCTGCTCACGCCGGGATCGCCGTCGGTGCGGCTGATCACCGAGCGGCTGTCGGATGGCGCGCGGATCCGCAAGGCCCGCGTCCACCCGATCGCGCTGCTGGTGGCGGCGCGCACCTACGCCTCCGGGCGGGGTGTCCGCGGCCACGCCTCCTGGACGCCGGTAACCGCCATCGTCGACGCGCTCGACGAGGCCTTCTACCTCGCGTTCGGGAACGTCCAGCCGACCGGCAAGCGGCTGCTGCTCGCGCTCGACGTGTCGGGGTCGATGACCTTCGGCTCGATTGCGGGCATGCCGGGGCTCACGCCCCGGGACGCATCGGCAGCGATGGCGCTGGTCACGCTGGCCGTCGAGCGACACGTCGAGGTGGTCGGCTTCCACGCCGGCCGCGGCGGCTGGGTCGCTCGTCGTCGGGGACGGTTCCAGGGGCGCGCCGACGCCCTCACGCCGCTCCCGCTGTCGGCTCGGCAGCGCCTGGACGACGCGGTCCGCCGCGTGTCCGACCTGCCGTTCGGCGGCACCGACTGTGCCCTGCCGATGCGCTACGCGCTGGAGCAGGGACGGGCGGTCGACACGTTCGTGATCTACACCGACTCGGAGACCTGGGCTGGGGACATGCACCCGGCCGAGGCGCTGCGCCGCTACCGCCAGAGCACCGGCATCGCGGCACGGCTGGTCGTGGTCGGAATGGTCGCGAACCGCTTCACCATCGCCGACCCGAACGACGCCGGCATGCTCGACGTCGTCGGGTTCGACACCTCGACACCGCAGGTGATCGGCGGGTTCGCCCGTGGCGAGCTGTAACACGGCCCGGGCAGGGAGCGTTCGTGACTCCCTGCCCGGGGGCGGTCGAACGGCACGCACCTGGACGCATAGCTCAGCAGGTAGAGCGCTCGCCCGACATGCGAGAGGTGCCAGGTTCGACCCCTGGTGCGTCCATTGCCCGCGTAGCTCAGAGGATGAGAGCGCTCCGCTCCTACCGGAGAAGCCGCACGTTCGAGTCGTGCCGCGGGCGCCTGGGGTCATAGCTCAACTGGCAGAGCGCCCGGCTCTTAACCGGGAGGTTGGGGGATCGTTGCCCTCTGACCCCATCTGCGGGTCTGCACATCGTGGAAGCGATCCGGCTGGATCAGGAGCCTGTCTCGAAAACAGGTAGGAGGGTCACCTCTTGGGCGTTCGAGTCGCCCCGCTTCCGCTCGCCTTCGCGGTCTTCGACGGCATCCGGCCGACGCGGTGGCCCGGTAGAGTCGCGCGATGGCAGACTTTGAGTGCGCAGTCGTTGCCGAGTCTGAGCGAGATCGGGCGACTCGCGTCCTGGTGTCGGCGTTCGAGGATGACCCTGTTGAGCGCTGGCTCTATCCGGATGACGCCGTCTATCGAGACCATTTTCCGGCGTTCATCGCGGCGTTCGGCGGTGACGCGTTCCACGATCAGACCGTCTGGCGGCTGGGGGATTTCGACGCGGTGGCGTTCTGGTTTGCGCCGGGGCGCGAGCCAGATGGCGCCGCGGTGGTACGAGTACTGGTGGAGACGACTGCCGAACATCTGCACGCTGATTCGTTCGCGACGTTGGAGCAGATGGCCGAGGGGCATCCCGCAGGCCAGCACTGGTACCTGCCGTGGTTTGGAGTGCAGCGCACCCTCCAGGGACGGGGACTCGGCACGCATCTCATGCGCCACTGCCTGGAGATCGTGGACGCGAGTGGCTTCCCGGCGTACCTGGAGACGCCGAACCCGCGAACCGTGCCGTTCTACGAGCGCGCCGGATTCACGGTCACCGGGACTGCTCAGGCGGGAGCCTGCCCTCCGATCACCATGATGCAGCGGGCCCCGCGCAGATAGCGCGACTGCACGCGCGAGGCGCCCTTGACGACGGTGCCGGGAACGGGATGGGTGGCAGAGTGGGAATGCAGCGCCCTGCTACGGCGTAGGCCGGCCGCGAGCCGGTCCGCGGGTTCGATCCCCGCCCCATCCGTCGACGCATGACTTTCCGGAGTGGCCGAGTGGACAGGCGCACGGTTGTTACCCGTGACCACGTGGGTTCGATCCCTACCTCCGGAGCTGGCTCAAAAGGGGGGCAGGTGTCCGTGGTCTTCGGCACGCTCGTCTGATACGCGAGAGGGCTTGGTTCGACTCCAGGGTCCCCCACTCGATGCGAGGTCGTCTAACGGCAGGACGCCTGGCTCTGACCCAGGTAATCGGGGTTCGAAACCCTGCCTCGCAGCCATCACGGCACCATCGGCTAACGGATAGGCCGCCGGGTTCTCAGTCCGGAGATCGGAGTTCGAATCTCCGTGGTGCTATCACCCTCGGGATGTGGCGCAGTTGGCAGCGCGCGCGGTTCGGGACCGCGAGGCCGCACGTTCGAATCGTGCCATCCCGACTCTAAAGAGTCGAAATCCCTAGACCCGCCTCCGATGTGTTTCTGGCAGCACGCTCGGTTTGTACCCGAGAAGATACGGTTCGACTCCGTACGGAGGCTCTGGTGTCATCCGGAGGGCATCCCATCGCGGGCCGCGGCAGCGCGGCTCGAGGAAGGTCCGGACTCGCATGCGCGGGCGACCGCGCATCAAACCGCCCCGGGCGAATACCCCGGGCGACGCGCAGGTGGCGCTGCGCGGACGTGCCTGGCAACAGCGACGATGACCGCCCCGGCCGCTCTGGCCGCGGATGCCGCGGGTGAAACGGGCTACAGGCAGCGGGCGAGCAACCCCAAGCGTCCGGTCTCACGAAGACCGGCAGGTCGGGGGCATAGATGGATGATGGGACGCGCCTCGGCGCCGACAGAATCCGGCCTATCGCCCCCCGGCTGACACCGCATCACCGAGCGACCGTGGTCAAACGGCAACGACTCCTGGCCTCCAACCAGGCGATACGGGTTCGATCCCCGTCGGTCGCTCCTCGTTCTCGATCGGTACCGGCGCGACCGCCGTCGCGATAGGCTGGTTCGGGGTGATCGTGCGATGGAGGACCTTCCCAGCGGAACCGTCACACTCCTCTTCACCGACGTCGAAGGGTCGACGTTGCTCGTCCAGGCGCTGGGTGCCGCCTACCAGTACGCGCTGGACGGGCACCGCCAGATCCTGAGGGACGCGGTCGCGTCGCACGCGGGCCGCGAGGTGGATTGCCGCGCCGACGAGTTCCTGGCCTGCTTCCCACGCGCATCCGACGGCCTGGCGGCGGCGATCGCCGCGCAGCTGGCGCTGACGTCGGAGGATTCCCAGCTGCGGGTGCGGATGGGACTTCACACCGGTGAGCCGGAGCTGATCGGCAACGCGTACATCGGGATCGATGTCAACCGGGCATCGCGAATCTGCGCGGCCGGCCACGGCGGGCAGATCCTGGTGTCCCAGACCACCCGCGATCTGGCGTCGACAGCCGTCCAGTTCCGCGATCTCGGCACCTACCTGCTCGCCGGCGTCGAGCAGGCCGAGCGGATCTTCGAGGTGCGCGCCCCCGGTCTGCGCACCTCGTCGCTGCCGCTCCGGGCCGAGCACGACACGGGTACCCCGGTCCGCCGCCGGCGTGGCCTGCGGCCGCGGCGCGCGCCGGCCTCGTCGCAGCTCGCCGAGACCGCCTGGCGGGCACGGAAGCTGGTCGAGCCGGGGCCGCTCCGTGACGCGCTCACGGGGCTTGCGGCGGCGCTGTTCGACGCCGACCGCGCCGTCCACCGAGCCGAAGCGCTGCTGGGGAAGATCGACCGCCACCGCATCGCCCGCAGGTTGGCCGAGCAGCGCGAGCTGTCGCTCGTGTCTCCCCCGGTGGCCGAGCTTGCCGCCGGGACAGACGCGAAGCTGGCCTGCCTCGACCGTCTCGGCGATGACGCCCAGGTCGTATCCGACCTGGGCGCCGAGGCTGCCGCGCTGCTCGATCGGTCATTCAGCGCCCACGCGGTCGAGCAGATCTGTGAACGGCTGAACCTGGCGATAGGCACCCTGGACGGGCAGATCACGGTCACCGCCCGCGCGCACGACGCGCTCAGCTACCGGTTGGCGCGCACCCGCTGGCGCGGCGTGTACCGGCTGGACGCGCTCTACGTCGTCCCCTACCACGACGAGCTGGGGATCGAGCGCCAGCCCGAGTTCACGGACGCCGGTGAGGCCCGCCGCTTCCGCGAAGGCGTCAAGCTGGCCCGCCAGGCCAGGAATCGAGGACTCGGCTTCGACCTTCCATGGGATGGATCATCGGGTGGGTCCTGACTCAAACGGGTCGCCGGCCGCCCGTGCTCGCGCGAGTAGCTCAGCCAGGTAGAGCACCTGCGCCACATGCAGGGTGCCGGCGGTTCGAACCCGTCCTCGCGCATTACGACAGGGAGACGGTTGCGCTGCCCGTGTAGTCGTTGTACGGGTCGAGCACGATCGTGTAGGTGCCGGCCACCGGCGCCGTCAGCCCGAACGAGGTCGAGCCCAGCACCCACGACGGCGACAGCAGCGCCGTGCCGTCCGGACGCAGCACCGAGACGCGCATGATCGGGACGCTGACCGCGCTCAGGTTCAGCATCAGCGACTGCCCGGCCGTGGCAGTGAACGTGACCGCCCCACCCTGGCCGGGAGCATTCATCGCAGCCGTGAACCCAGGCCCGCCCTGCGTGATCGACCCGGCCGCATCCGGCGGCACGTCGTAGACGGTCACCGACAACGGTCCTGTTGAGGCGTCGAACGGATCCACGGCGATGGTGTAGGTGCCGGACACCGGCAGCGTGGTCACGTCGATGAAGGTGTTACCCGGCGCCATGGTCGCGAGCAGGATCGTGGCGTCCGGCTTGCTGACGGTGAACCGCACCGACATCGCCGTCGTGAGGCGGAAGCTGACCCGCTCGCCGGCCACGCCGTTGAAGCTGACGAGCCCGTTCTGGCCGGGCACCGTGATCGGGATCGAGGCCGCGGCGCCGCCGGGCGTGGTCGTCGCAGACGCGTCGGCCGGGACGCTGAAGGCGGTCAGCGTCATCGTCACCGCCGAGCCGCCCGACGGGTCGATCACGATCGTGTAGGTGCCGGTGGCCGGCAGCGTGTGGGTGTCGAGGAAACCGCCCGACGAGGAGACGTAGAAGGTCGCGAAGATGGAGCCGTCCGGCGCGCGCACATCGAGCCGCGTCTGCGGCAGCGCGCTGCCGGTGACCGTCATGCTCATCCGCGTGCCGGCCACCCCGGCGAACGTGATGCCGGCGTTCTGTCCGGCGCCCAGCGAGATCGTGAGCGGCGCTCCGCCCACGGTGATGCTGCCGGTGAGATCGACCGGCACACCCAGCACCTGGACGGTGGCGCTGCCCACCGCCGCCCCCTGCGGATCGATGCGGATCGTGTAGGTGCCGCTGGCCGGAAGCGCGATCGCGTCGATGAAGCCGCCCGAGCCGTAGGCGATGGTGGAGCCCGCAGGTGACACCAGCGTCACCGACGTGGCGGCCATGCCGGAGGTGCTGTAGCTGACGCTGACCGACTGGCCGGCCGCGCCCGGGAACGTGACCGAGGCGTTCTGGCCGGGCACCGTGGTGGTGAGCGTGACCGGTGCTGCTGCCACCGAGGTGGTCGCCGTCGGATCGGGCGGCACGTCGTACAGCGTGTAGCTGACGCTGCCGGTGCCGACGTCCTGGGGGTCGGCCACCACCGTGTAGGTGCCGGTCTGCTTGAGCGTGGCCGCGTCCACGAACGAGGTGCCGGCGCCGGTGTAGCCCGGCCCCGCGAGCACCGTGCCGTCCGGGTTCAGGATCGACGTCTTCAGCAGGTAGAAGGTGGAGCTGACACCGAGGCTGACGCGCCGGCCGGCCACGCCGCTGAACGTGAACAGCGCGTTCTGGCCCGCCGCCGTTGTGGTGGCCGACGCGGGAGCGCCGCCCGGCGTGATGGTGGTCGTGACGTCGGGCGGCACGTCGTAGAGCGTCAGCGTGACCGGCCCGGTGCGCTCGTCCTGTGGGTCGGCCAGGATCGTGTACGTGCCGTCGGAGGGCAGCTGCACGGTGTCGATGAAACCGTTGCCGGCGCTCGTGTAGAGCGGCCCCGCCAGCTGCGTCCCGCCCGGCCCGATGATGATCGTCTTCAGGAAGCTGATGCTGCTGGACGTGGCCAGCGCCACCCGCCGCCCGGCCGCGCCCGTGAAGCTGGCGACCGCGTTCTGGCCGGGCACGGTGGTGGTCAGCGTCACCGGAGGCCCGCCGGGGCTGATCGCCGCCGTCGCATCCGGCGGCACGTTGAAGAGCTGGATCGCCATGCTGCCGCCGCCCGCCTGCAGCGGGTGCACGCGCACCACGTAGCTGCCGGACTGCTGCAGCGTGAACGAGTCGATGAACGCGCTGCCGGTGGACAGCGTCTTCGAGGCGGCCGTGGACCCGTCCGGGTTGCTGATGGTGACGGTGCTGCTGGTGATCGTCGACGCCGACAGCAGGGCGCTCACGCGCGTGCCGGCGGTGCCGTCGAAGGCGAGCAGCTGGTCCTCGCCGGCACCCGAGGTGACGGTGACCGGCGCTCCGCCGATCACGATCGGGCTCGGCGATACGCCGGTGACGCTGCCGCTGTCGGTGCCGCCGCTGCTGGTGGCCGTGGCGGTAACGGTGGTGCTGCCCGGGGCGGGCGTGAACTGGCCGGTGTAGCTGCCGTCGCCCTGGGCCGTCAGCGCGACCGGCTGGCCGTTGGCGGCCGCGGTGACGGTCACGCCCGCGAGGTCGCCGCAGACGCCGGCCAGCAGGCGCACGGTCACCGGGTGGCCGGCGGCGGCCACGAAGCCCTGGCCGGGAGCGTCGATCACCAGCTGCGGCTTGTTGCTGCAGGTGAGCGCGTTTCCGGCGTCGAGACGGCCCTGGCTGGCGCTGGTGCCGGCGAGTGCCGCGGGGCGGTCGACCGTGCGCAGCAGCAGCGCCTTGATGGTGTCGGCGGTGGCGGCCGGATGCGCGGCCAGCACCAGCGCGGCCGCACCGGCCACGTGAGGCGAGGCCATCGAGGTGCCGCTCTCGGACTTGTAGGCCTTGCCCGGCCAGGTCGAGTAGATGCTGACGCCGGGCGCCGCCAGATCGACGCTGCTCTGCCCGTAGTTCGAGAAGTAGGCGAGATGGTCGGTCGAGTCGCTGGCACCCACCGAGATGATGTTGGGCAGATCGAAGTCGGCCGGGTAGGTGGGCGTCGTATCGCTGTTCGTGCCGTCGTTGCCTGCAGCGGCAACGAACAGGTCGCCGTGCGCGTTCGCGTCGGCGATGGCGTCATACAGGGCCTGCGAGTACTCGGTGTCGCCCCAGGAGTTGTTCGTGATGCGCACGCCCATGGCGGTCGCATACCGCAGCGCGGCGACCGCGCCGGCCACGTCGCCGGTGCCGTCGGCGCCGATGAACTTGAGCGGCATCAGCTGCACGTTCCAGTTGACCCCGGTGACGCCGGTGCCGTTGTTGCCGACCGCACCGATGGTGCCGGACACGTGGGTGCCGTGCCCGTTGTCGTCGGTCGGGTTGTTGTCGTTGTTGATGAAGTCCCAGCCGCGCCAGTCATCGACGTAGCCGTTGTGGTCGTTGTCGATGCCGTCGTTGCGGCAGCCGGGGCAGTTCTCGCCGGGGTTGATCCACATGTTCGCGGCCAGGTCGGGATGGGCGGCATCGATGCCGGTGTCGATCACGCCCACGACCACCGACTTCTTGCCCGTGGTGACGCCCCAGGCCCGCTCCGCTCCGATGTCGGCGCCCGGCGTGCCGGCTGCGAAGTCGACGGTCTGGCCGGTGTTGTTGAGGCCCCACTCCTTCTTGAACTGGGGATCGTTCGGCACCGGGTTGGCGAATAGGTGGATCGTGCGGTCGGGCTCGACGTAGCTGACGTCGGCGTTGCCCTCGAGCAGCGAGATGGCGCGCGCGGACGCGCGCGGCGCGACCGTTGCCAGCTGCACGCGGGCGCTGCCCAGAGCGGTGCCGGTGCCGGCTCCGGCCGCAGCCAGCGCCTGCTTGCGGTCGCCGGCCGAAACGCCGTGCCGGAAGCCCACGATCAGCTTGCCCGGTATCACCACGGACGCCTGCGGCGCCGGTGCGCACGGGGGCATGGCGCACACCGGCCGTCGCCCGTCCGCCTGCGCCGGACACGACAACCGAGAGCACGACCACCAAAGCGGCAACGCGAAGACCCCGAGCCATGCTCCCACGCTACATGTGCAACATGGGCGTGGCAATCCTCGCATGGGGGATCATTCGGGGCACTCGGATCGGTTGACGTTGGGTGAATGCGGGTACTCCGATCTGGTGATGGTGAACGGCCTCGAACATCGGCACACTGGCGCCTCAATGAGGCTCCAAACTCAACGCTCCGCCGGCGATCCGGCAACCGTCGCCGCGGCCGTACGCGACGCTGCGCTGGTGCTGGTCGCCGTGCAGCAGGTCGACCAGCGGGCGGCGCTCGACCGCGAGCGGCCCGCTCCGACGCCGTCGGAGGTGGCGGAACTGCGCGACGCCGCGCGAGCGGCCGGCGCGCGCCTGGCCGGCCTCACCGACGGCGGGTCAGCCGTGCTGCTCGAGTATCTGCATGCAAGCCGGGCTCACCTCGCCGGCCGGGCAGGGGCACAGGATGCCATCCAGGTCGCCACCCACGAGCTGTGGCGCTGCTTCGACCGGCCGATCGCGGCCCTGGTCGGGTTCTGCGCGAACGCGGACGTCGACCTCACGCGCTCGCTGGACGCGCCGGGTCGGATCACGCTCTGCTCTACCGACGACTTCATCGTCTGCTGCTGCCGCCTGGCCGAGCAGGGCGCGTACGCCACCTGGCCGTCGGTGGCGATGGCGCTGCGTCACACCATGCAGCTGATGATCAGCACGCACGCGGCCATGGACGCGGCGTACCCCGACGCGGCCGTCTGACCGCGAGATCATCCACAATCGGATATCAACGCCCCGGAAGGAGGCGACATGACCGACCGGCCGGCAACCACGATGGTGGTCGAGGATCGGCCCTACCGCGAGCTCGACGACGGGCTGATCGGTGTCTACGGCTACACCTACGACGAGCAGGCGATCACCCAGATCCGCACCGTGTCGCGGCACGGCTGGGTGGCCGGCGCGTCGCTGATGGCCGACAACCACGTCGGCTACTCGATGCCGATCGGCGGAGTCGCCGCGTACCGCGAGATGGTCTCGCCCTCGGGCGTCGGCTACGACATCGGCTGCGGCGTGATGGCGGTGCGCACGGCGCTATCGATCGACGAGGTGCGGGGCGACCTGGGACGGCTGGCCGACGAGATCGCGCGCGGCCTCAGCTTCGGGGTCGGCCGCAAGAATGCCACCCGCGTCGAGCACCGGCTGTTCGACTCGGAGACATGGGCCGCGGTCCCGGAGCTGACCGAGCAGGTCGCCGGGCGCAAGGGCTCGTGGTCGCTGCGGGAGCGCGCGGAGGCGCAGCTGGGCACGGTCGGATCCGGCAACCACTACGTCGACCTGCTGGTCGAGCCGGCCGACGGCGCGGTCTGGATCGCCGCACACTTCGGCAGCCGCGGCTTCGGCCACGGTGTGGCGACGGGCTTCCTGAACGTCGCAGCGGGCCGCGAGTTCCACGCCGGGCAGATCAGCGGCGAGTCGATGCACGCCGTGCCGTCGCTGCTGCCGCTATCGGAGGCGGCGGCGGTCGAGCTCGGCTACGCCGACCCGGCCTGGGCGGCGGAGCAGGGCCGCCGGTATCAGCAGGCGATGGTGCTGGCCGGCGAGTACGCCTATGCCGGGCGGGAGTACGTGATCTCGGAGGTGCTGGGCATGTTGGGAGCTCCGGAGGTGGTCGAGACGGTGCACAACCACCACAACTACGCGTGGGATGAGGAGCACGCCGGCGAGCAGCTGCACGTGGTTCGCAAGGGCGCGACGCCCGCGTTCCCGGGCCAGACCGGGTTCATCGGCGGCTCGATGGGTGACTGGGCGGTCGTGGTCGAGGGCGTCGAGTCGGACCTGGCGGCACGGACCTTCCGCTCGACGGTGCACGGGGCGGGACGGGTTATGAGCCGCTCCAAGGCTAAGGGCAACCGCAAGGGCACCTTCAAGGGCCTGATCAGCCGGCAGATGATGGCCGAGCGGCTGCATGAGTTCCGAGCCGAAACCGGCTCGCCGCTCGAGGTGCGAGGCGGCGACGTGGACGAGTCGCCGTTCGTGTACCGGAAGCTGGACGAGGTCGTGCGGGCGCACGAGCAGACCGACACCATCAAGGTCACCCATCGGCTGCTGCCGATCGTGGTCGTGATGGCGGGCGCCGACGTGCACGATCCGTTCAAGGACTAGGGAGCCCTCCCCACTCCGCGCCGTCGCCCTACCTCAATCCGTGGGGCAATCTCAGTAACCGGCCAGCGCTCCGGCACCCGTCGGAGGGCCTGACCGGACACGCAGTCGGTCGATCCATATGACGTCCCGCGCCGTGCGGGACGAGGGGTCTAACTCGTAGTCATATGGGGGTCATCATGGCGAATCGCCATGTGCTGGCCACGCGCATGCTTGCGCTGGTCCTGCTCATCGTGGTGACGGTCGGCGGCGTGTCCGCAAACGCCGCCGGTCAAACCAATTCAACTACCGGATACGTGTCGTACGGCGGGACGCGCTCGCAGTCCCGGACGTTCACCGCTCCGGCCGGCGCGCACGTGTCCTTGAAGCTCACCTGGAGGAACACCGCGGCCGACCTGCACCTCACCGTGCGTCGGCCGGACGGCACCGTGGTCACCGCGGCCCGCCGCACGATCCGCCCGCAGACGGCCAGCTTCGCCGTCCCCGAGGCGCAGACCTACACCGCGGTGGTGAGGGCCATGAGCGGTCATTCGCACTACACCCTCGACGTAACCGTGGTGCGAAACCACGCACCGACGGCGGTCGCCGACACGGCCTCGACCACCCAGGGCGCTGCGGTGACCGTGAGCCCGCTGGCCAACGACACCGACCCGGACGGCGACGCGCTATCGCTGACCAACGTCGGCACTGCGGCCAACGGCACGGTGGCGATGGGCTCGGCAGGAGCGGTCACCTACACGCCGGCCGCCGGATTCACGGGGTCCGACTGGTTCTCCTACACCGTCTGTGACAACCGCACGCCCAGCGCCTGTGCGAGCTCGACCGTCACGGTCACCGTCACGCCCATCGTCACGCCTCCGCCGAACGCCCTGCGCTGGGCACCGCCCGTGCTGACGAACCCGGTCACGATCACGCTTCCGGCGACCGGCGACCAGACGCTGAACCTGGACAACTCGCGCGACTATCTGATCCGCTACCCGGCGGTCAGGCGGGTCGGCGAGCTGCACCTGATCGGCGGGCGAAACATCGTGATCATCGGCGGGGCCTCCACCATCGCACCGCACGCCGGTACCGGCGTGCGCAACATCCAGATCTCCGACAAGCCGGGAGTGATGGACGGGCGAGTGATCCACATCGAGGGGCTCGACATCGACGGCTCGGGCGGCGGCGAGGCCGACGGCATCGGCATCGGCGCGCCCAGCGCGATCGTCCAGATCGAGAACGTCCGGATCACCGGCCTGATCGGGCACCTCAGCTCGACCCACGCCGATGTGATCCAGACCTGGGGTGGCGTCAAGGAGCTGCGCGTCTACGACCTGACCGGCGCCAGCCATTACAACAACCTCTACCTGCGGCGTGAGAACAGCCCGCTTGGTCCGGCCATCGGCCCCGTCACGCTCGATCACGTCAACATGTTCGGCTACGTCAACCCGGCCGGCTGGGACATCCCGTCCACGCTGCGGGCGCTCGCGATCGGCACCCAGCCCGCCGACACAGACTGCGACGGGAAGGGCCACTGCGGGCCGTCGAACCCCGACAGCACCACCAACTGCCAGCTGTCATCGCCGATGACGCTGAACCAGTTCTACGGCGCGCCGCCCGCCGGCTCGCTGCAGCGGTTCATGTGGCCGACGGACTACGGCGTGGCGGCCGGATGCCCGTCCGCACTGTCGGCCGACGGCCAGAGCGCCTACTGGCCGGCGCTCACCAGTCTCATCACCGGGGTGATGCAGCTGGGACCGCCGCCGGGCGGCGACTTCGTGCCGGCCGGCTCGGTCGGCGTCGGGTACGTGTCGCCCGGGTACCAGTAGTCCTCAGAAAAGGAGCGGTCGCCCTTCACGGGGCGGCCGCTCGTTTCGTTCGTTCCGGCTACGAGCTGGGCGGCGGCGCCGTCTCGGTCACGGTCACGGTGTTGGTGACCGTGCTGGGCGGCGACGTCTGGGTCTGGGTGATCGTCTGAGTGCCGCCGGTGATCACCGTCGTCTGCGCTCCGCCGTTGCTGTCGCCCGCGACCAGCACGCCGACCAGGACGCCGATCACCAGGGCGGCCACCATCCCGGCCACCGCCAGCGCGATCCGCGGCGACGTCCATCCGTCGTTCGACGGTGCCGGTGGCTGAGGAGGCCCGGGCTGCGGCGGTGGCGGCTGGTAGGTCATGCCGGCCCGATGGTACCCAAACGGCCACCCGACCTCCGGTTTGGAGCAGCCCGGGTGTTCAGGCCCGGGAACGGCGAGCGGCGCGGGCCAGCTCGACGTAGCGGGCCAGGGCCTGATCGGCCTCGCCGGCGTCGCGGTCGCGCAGCGCGGCGCGCACGGCCCTGCCGGCCGTGTCGACGTGCACGGTGGCCAGGTTCAGCCGCCGCTGCACCGGCCCCTGCACGCGCCGCAGGCTCTGCACCTTCTCCAGCGGCACCCAGCAGGTGGTGCGCCGCAGGCGCCCGCTGGTGGTGACCACGCAGGTATCCGTGCCGCCCCAGGCCAGCATGCGGTAGCGGAGCGGGCTCTTGAACCGGACGCGACGGGGCGGCGGCGACTGGCGCTGCGGGCGATCGGGCACGATCCGGTCGAGCACCTGCTCGACCAGCGGCCGGCGACCGACCGGCAGCACGACGCGGAGCTGGCGCCGCTGCGCGGTGCCGTCCCCGTCCGACGGCTGGCGTCCGCCCGCCAGGTCGACCTGGAGCCGGCACCACCCGAACGGCCGCCACAGCAGCGGCTCCACCATCCGCACGGCCTGCACACGGCCGGGCCGGATCGTCTCGGATGTGAGCGAGACGAGCCCGCCGCTCAGACGCAGCCCGTCGGGCGCATCGGCGACGGTCAGCCGGTATTCCAGGTTGAACCGGCGCCAGGTGACGGTGACGACGCCGAGCAGCCAGACCAGGCCGCCGCCGCTGATCACGGCAGAGGCGACCGCAGGGGCCAGCAGCGCTGTCACGACCAGCGCCGCCAGCACCGCCTCGGCGTAGAAGCCGACGTCGCTGATCAGGATCGACGCGACCAGCCGGGCGGTGGGAACCGTCGTCAGCACGTGCTCCGCGGCCGGCACCACGGCCGGCGCCGCCTGGTCGGGCGGCGCTCCGTGGGCGAGCGCCAGCAGCTGGGCGCGGAGCGCCTCGACCTCGCCGGCCGCGACGTACGAGAGCCGGGCGGCGCCGCCGGACGAGCCTCCCATCCGCAGCCGCAGCTCGGCGGCGCCCAGCAGGCGCCCCAGCCCCGGACGCAGGACGTCGATCGCCTGCACCTGCGACAGCGGGAACCGCAGCGAGCGGCGCCGCAGCACCCCGGTCTCGATCCGCAGATCGTCACCGTCGATCATCCAGCGGGTGACGAACCATGAGACGAACCCGAGGATGGTGATGAGGGCGATCACGCCCAGCGGGACGAGGTCGCCGGCCGAGATGCCGCCGCGCAGCAGCGCCGGCAGCAGCAGGATCGCGATGCCGATCGTGCCGCGGCCGCCGCGTACGATCGGGGACAGCGGGTACAGCCGCCGCCACGCGCCCGGCTCGCTCATATCCCGGCCGCCTGCGCCTCCCCCAGCTCGGCCAGCCGGTCGCGCAGGCGGGCCGCCTCCTCGCGCTCCAGCCCGGGTATGCGCGCATCGCTGGCGGCCGCGGCCGTGTGCATCTTGACGGTGGCGAGCCGGAACGACCGCTCCAGCGGGCCGGCAGTGACGTCGACGAACTGCATGCGGCCGTAGGGCACCACCGAGAGCCTCGAGAACAGCACGCCGCGCCGAACCAGCAGGTCGTCCTCGCGCTCGGCGTACCCCCAGGACGAGAAGCGGCGCCGCACGACCCGCTCCGCGACCAGCCCCGCGATCACCACCAGCAGGGCGGCGCCGGCACCGAGCCAGGCCGAGAAGTTGAGCCAGCCGAGGACGGCGGCGGCGACCGCAGCTGCCACCGTCAGGCCCGCCACCTCCAGCCGGCGCAGCACGAGCAGTCGCGCCGACGGCGTCCGCCAGTGCAAGTCCGTGCGCACGCTCAGTTCGGGCCCAGAGACCATTTCGCGGAGTCTATGCCCGGACCCGTGCGTGCCCAGTCACCGGAACGGTGAGGGCCGCTACGCCTCGACGGCCGTCGACTTGCGTCCGGCCAGGACCAGTACCAGCACGGCAGCCACGATCACCGCGGTCAGGAACTGGCCAAACCAGCCGACGTCGAGCACGTCGTTCGCGATGATGCCGCCGAGCAGCGAGCCGACGATGCCGATCAGGATGGTGCTGAGCACCCCCAGGCTGCGGTTGCCCGATACGACCGCCCGGCCGAGGCTGCCGATCACCAGGCCGACAATGGCGTACCAGATCAGCGACCAGGCCACCGACAGCGCGAATCCGAGCAGGCCGAACCCGAACGCCATCATCAGCACGACCAGGACCAGCAGGATCAGAACCACGGACATGTCTGAAGTCTAGATCAGGGTTCACCGATCCGCGCCTCGCTTCGCGAGCAGCAATCTACTCTGTTATCGAGTAGAAACCTTCTCGACTTGCGAGTAGACTGCGACGCATGAACCCGTTCCCCTACCAGCGGCCGATCCTCCCCGAGCAGGTTATCGACCGCGACCTCGAGGTGCAGAAGCTGCTGTCCTGGTGCGACTCGGCCATGCTCGTGCGGCTGGACGCGCCCCGGCGCTACGGCAAGACCAGCCTCGTTCGCAAGGTGTTCCACGAGGCCGGCAAGCACGGCACCGTCGGCGTCCTCTGCGACCTCAAGGGCGTGCTCACCCTGTCCGACGTGATCACCAGGCTGGGCCGCTCCTACGCGCAGCTGCGCGGCCCGCTCGAGAAGATGCTGCGCCCGGTGCTGACGTCGATCGAGCTTGAGTTCAACGTCAGCTTCATGGGCGCGGGCGCCGGCGCGAAGCTGGGCGCGAGACCGGGCAACGAGGAGGCGGCGCTGTTCGCGCTGCTCGACCTGCCGCAGCGATTCGCCGGTAAGGGGTGGCAGGCGGTGATCGTCTGCTTCGACGAGTTTCAGGACGTGCTGGCCGTGCCCGCGGCGGACGACAAGCTGCGCGCGGCGATCCAGCACCACTCGGACGGCTGTGCCTACATCTTTGCCGGTTCGGAGCCGCGGCTGATGAACGCGCTCTTCTCCGACAAGCGGCGCGCGTTCTGGAACCAGGCCGAGCCGCTGGAGCTGGGCCCGCTGGCCCCCGCCGACGTGGCCGGGTACGTGACCGGGCAGTTCGCGGCTGACGACAGGGACGTCGGCCCGGTTCTGCGGCTCGTGCTGTCGACGGCGCAGGGCCACCCGCAGCGGACGATGTTCCTCTGCTCGAAGCTGTGGGAGCGGTCGCAGCCGGGCGAGCCGGTGACGATCGAGGCCTGGCAGGCGGCGCTGGATGCCGCAAAGCTCCAGGAGGAGCACGCACTCGACGCCGAGTGGCGAAACCTGACCGGCTCGGCCCAGCGGGTGCTGCGTGCGGTCACGCTGAACGGCGGCCGACCCTTCCAGAAGCACGCGGCCGAGGCCGTCGGCGTCCCGATCGGGAGCGTCGACCGGGTCAGCGACGCGCTGGTCGGGTCGTACATCCTGCGGCAGACCGGCAAGGGAGAGTTCGCGTTCGTCGACCCGATGCTCGAGCTGTACGTCCGCGACCTGGCCGGGTCATCGCTGCCTGAGTCCGACGCGGACGGCTGATGGTTGATTCCACGGGATGCGTGGATGCTGGGCGCAGGATGGGGCGGGCTGGACGACGGGAGCGTCCGCAGGGCAGGCTGGGCATGTCCTGGCCAAGGACGATCGTGGCGTCCAGCGTGTCCCAGACAAGTCCAGCGCCGCGTAGCTCGTGGAATCAATCATCTAGCATCCGCGCCTGGAGCTCCTGAAACATGTGCGCCCCTCTTCACCCGCGGAACATCGATAGCGCAGGCCGGCCGGAGTCGCCGGCGTGACGTGGGCGGGACGCTGGTCCGTGGCGGCGGTGCTTGCCCTGCTCGCGGCCACGCCGGCCGCAGCGCTGGGGACGGCGGCCACGCAAGGCCCGGCGGTGGATGCCGCGAAGTCTGCCGGGATCGCCCAGATCACGCAGTCGATCGGCTCCACGATCGGCGACTTCAACCGCGACGGCCGCGCCGACGTGCTGTTGAACCGGGCCTACAAGGCGCCCGCGGGTGAGTACCTGAACACCGGCGGCCATTTCAGGGCGGTCAATCTCAAGACCTTCGTGCGGGACGACCGCCACGGCTGCGCGGTCGCCGATGTGAACCACGACGGGCGACGGGACATCTACTGCACCGTCGGCGCCTCGCACGGCGTCAAGATCAAGTCGAACGAGCTCTGGATGCAGCAGCGCGACGGCGACTTCGTCAACGAGGCCGCGAAGTACCACGTCGTCGATCCGTACGGGCGCAGCCGGGGGGCCGTCTTCTTCGACGCCAACAAGGACGGCTGGCCCGACCTGTTCGTCAGCAACTACTACCCGCGCCCGGACGGGTTGCCCACGCCGAACCGCTTGTACCTGAACGACCACGGCAAGGGCTTCGTCTCGGCGCGCGGCTACGGCCTCAATCGGACGGTCGGCGGCCTGGCGCTGGCGCCCGGCTGCCAGCAGGGCGGCGACTACAACAACGACGGGTTCCCTGACCTGCTGGTGTGTGGCAAGGCCGGCATCCATCTGTACCGCAACAACGGCGGCCACTCGTTCACCGACGTCACGGCCGCGGTCGGGCTGTCGGGCGTCTGGTACGGCGCGCGCATGGTCGACGTCAACCGAGACGGCCGGCTCGACCTCGTCATGGTCAACCGGCGGCGGCTGCAGGTGCGGATCCAGCAGCCCGACGGAAGCTTCGGGGTGGTGTCGATCGCGAGGCGACTGGTGGGCGGCCGGGCGGTCGCGACCGGCGACGTGAACGGCGACGGATACCCCGACATCTACGTGGTGCAGGGCGCGACCGGTGCGCACGAGGTCGCGAACCCGCCGGACATCATGTACCTGAACGACGGCGGAACGGCCCTCACGCAGGTGCCGATCCCGGAGACGTCACGCGGCAACGGGGCGTCCGTGTCAGCGCTCGACTACAACGACGACGGGACCGTTGACTTCCTGGTCACCAACGGCGCGCGCGGGCTGGCGGGACCGGTGCAGCTGATCTCGTTCCCGCCGCCGGCGTAGGCTCGCCGGTAGCGGGGCCGGGGCGGCGCCGCCTACAGGCCGTCGTGCCGGCGTCCGGCGACGGCTTCCACCGTCTGGCGCGACAGCCCGGTGATGCGGCAGACCTCGTCATCCGGCCACCCCGCGCGGCGAGCCTCGTCGATCGCGATCTCGAAGGCGCGGCGTGTGGTGACGAAGTTCAGAGAGGTGGCGATCAGCTGGGTGGCGAGGTGCTCCGGCACGAGCGGGATACTGGCACACCGAACATATGTTCGTCAAGTCTCCTTGTGCCAGACCGAGATGTGCTTGCGGCTCTCGCTCGTGAACGGCTCGCGGTTCCAGCCGCTCCAGCGCTCGCGCAGCGTCATCCCGGCCAGCCTCGCCATCAGGTCGAGCTCGGCCGGCCAGACGTAGCGAAACGGCACCGACAAGCCGCGGAACCGGTCGCCGTCCATCCAGTAGTGGTGCGAGATCAGGCCCTGGGTGGCGATGTCGTACTCGTCGAAGCCGAGCCTCGAGGGAGTGACCGTGAACGGGTCGCGCCGTCTCGCCGGGAGGCAGCCGCTGGAGCTGAGGGACGCCGACCTCGACCACGAAACATCCGCCGGGCCGGAGGTGCGCGGCGGCGTTCTGGAAGCAGGTCACCTGATCGTCCTGCGTGGTCAGGTTGTTGATCGTGTTGTAGACCAGGTAGGCCAGCGTGAACTCGCCCGGCACCCTGGTGGTGGCGAAGTCGCCCAGCGCGACCTCGATCCGATCGGCGCCGGGCTTGGCCCTGAGCTGCTCCACCATCTCGCTCGAGAGGTCGATGCCGCACACCGTGACGCCGCGCCGGGAGAGCGGCAGCGCGACCCGGCCGGTGCCGATGCCGAGCTCCAGCGCAGCGCCGTCTCCGGCCAGCCCGGCCAGGAAGTCGACGGTCGGCTCGATCACCGCGGGGTCGAACATCTCGGAGCTGCTGTCGTCGTAGCGCTCGGCCACACCCTCACCGAAGTAGTTGTGGCGCTTCTGGCTGCTCATGCTCGGCACAGTACCCCGGCGTGTCGCGGCGCAGCTGCGAACGGTTGCAGCTGCGGCGCTATTTCCCGTTTACGCCTGAGCCTTGCAACGACCGGTCGTCGGGGATCACCACCCGAAACACCGAGCCACCGCCCGGCCCGCTGAGAGCATGGATCTCGCCCCCGAGTGCGTGGGTGATGCGCTGCGCGAGCGTCAGTCCGAGGCCGGAGCCTCTCGTCGAGCGCGAACCGTCGCCCCTCCAAAACGGCTCGAATACGCGGTCGCGCTGCCCTCCCGTGAGCCCCATCCCGGAGTCCTGCACGCTCAGCTCGAGCGCGCCGTTGACGGTGGTCGCGGTGACGGTCACGGAGCCACCGGTCGGCGTGTAGCGGACGGCATTGTCCACCAGCGAGTCGAGCACCCTTGCGAGCTTTGCCGAGCAGCGGGCGTCCGCGGCCGACGTCAGATCGGTGTGCACGCCGATCGACTTGGCTCGTGCATCGTGGTCGCACAGCTCCACCGCGTGGCGCACGGCGTCGGCCACGGCGATCGACCGCGCGTCGGTACGGAACGCGGCGGCATCCACCTGCGAAAGGTCGAAGAGATCCTCCACCATCGCCACCAGCGTCTGGATCGAGCGCAGCATCTGCGCCGAGTATTCGCGCACGATCCCCGGGTCGTCGACCACGCCGTCGTCGATCGCCTCCACCATCGCCCGCAGGTTGGCGAGTGGCGTGCGCAGGTCGTGAGAGATCGAGGTCATCAGGTCGCGCCGGGCGGCCTCGGTGCGGCGCTCCGTCTCGATCAGGTCGGAGATCCGCTGCGCCGCCAGGTCGAGCGCGGCTCCCACCTGCCGCAGCTCGGGGCTGGCCCGCAGATCGCCCACTCGGGCGTCCAGCTGGTTCTCGCCCAGCCGCCGTGCCACGCTGGTCAGCCGGGTCAGCGCGCGCGTGGTGGTGTGACCCACGATCAGCGCGGCTACGACGCCGGCCGACAGGGAGTAGCCGGCCACCAGCACCACTTCGATGCGGTCGCTGGGGCTGATCAGCATGAAGTGGTTCAACGCCACCAGATCGATCACCGTCACCAGCGATGCCACCACAGCGATCGCGATCATGGTGGCGGCCAGACCGGCGCGGGCCACAAGCCGGCTTGCCACCAGCGCGGTGAGGCAGGTGGCGACCGTGATCGGGCCGATCAGGGCCAGGATGCGGATCGTCTCGCTCACGGATCGAACCGGTAGCCGACGCCGTGCACGGTGACCAGGTGGCGCGGGTTGGATGGATCGACCTCGATCTTCGACCGCAGCCGCCGCACATGGACGGTCACCGTATCGGTGGGGCCGATCCAGTCGTAGCCCCAGACATCCTCAAGCAGGTCGGCTCGGCTCAGGGTGCGGCCTGGGTGGCATGCCAGCACGTGCAGCAGCGCGAACTCCTTGCGCGTGGTGTGGACGACCTGCCCCGACAGCAGCACCTCGCGCCGCTCACCGTCCACCACCAGGTCGCCATGGCAGATGCGGCGCCCGCTCTGGCGGCTGTCCGAGCGGCGCAGCACCGCTCGCACCCGCTCGACCACCTCGCGCGGCGAGTAGGGCTTGACGATGTAGTCGTCTGCGCCCAGTTGCAGGCCGTTGATGCGCTCCGCCTCGGATGCTCGGGCCGACAGGATGATGACCGGCAGGTCGCTCTCCAGCCGCACCAGCTTCAGCACGTCCAGCCCGCTCAGGCGCGGCAGCATCAGGTCGAGCACCACCGCCTGGGGCGGGTCGCTGCGGATTGCGCTGAGCGCCTCCTCGCCGTCGGCGGCCTCAGACACCGTGTACCCCTCGCGGGTCAGGTAGCGGCTGAGAACGTCGCGCACGACCGGCTCGTCGTCCACCACCAAGATGCTTCCCATCCCGAGAGCGTACATGTGGCGCGCCTCCGAGCCATCGTGAGTTTCGCGTCTCGTAATGGCTCGGACACAGGTCGGTAAGACGCGTTGGCCTAGCTTAGACACGTTTGCCGGTCTCTCGGCAAGCGGAGTCCACGATCTGAGGGGGAAGCATGAAGCTGAGAACACGAGCCCTGAGTGTCTGCCTGCTGGCGGCACTCGCGGGAGCAGCCGCAATCGGCTCCGGCACCGCAGCCGCGGCGACCAGCCCGGTGGTGGGACACGTCTACGTGAACGACGACACGGCCGGCACCAACACCATCGCCGGGTTCAACCGCCACGCCGACGGGACGCTGACGCCCATGACAGGCTCCCCGTTCCCGGCCGGCGGAGCAGGCGCGGGCAGCGGCCTGGCGAGCCAGGGCGCGCTGCAGGTTGCGGCGGGTGGCCGCCTGCTGCTCGCGGTCGACCCCGGCAGCAACCAGATCTCGGTGCTTCGGATCGGGGCAGGCGGAGCGCTCACTCCGCGCGGCGTCGTGTCGTCGCGCGGCATTCAGCCGGTCAGCATCGCTGTTCACGGAAACCTCGTCTACGTCGCCAACGCCGGCAACGGCGGCAGCAACTACACCGGCTTCCGGCTCGGGCAGTTCGGCCACCTGCGGCACCTGCGGGGATCGACCGTGGGCCTGCCCGACGGCTCGCAGCCTGGGGACGTGCTGTTCAACTCGACCGGCACCAACCTGGCCGGCACGCGGGTCGGCACCTCGCTGATCGACAGCTTCAGGGTCACGTCGACCGGCCGGCTGGCAGCGGCACCCGGTTCGCCGTACGCCGCCCAGGGCCCCGGCCCGTTCGGCAGCGAGTTTCGGCCGACCAATCCACGCCAGCTGTTCGTCTCCAACGCGCACGGCGGTGCCAACGTCGGCACCGTGTCGGCCTTCCGTGTGGCCGGCAACGGCGTCCTGTCGTCGATCGGATCCTCGCCCTTCCCCGACCTCCAGACGGCTCCCTGCTGGGTGGAGATCAGCCACGACGGCAGCTACCTGTTCGCCGTCAACACCGCGGTGCCCAGCATCTCGCGGTACCGGATCGCGGCGGGCGGCTCGCTGACGCTGCTTGGCAGCACGGTGTTCAACCTGCCCACCGGCCTGGGGCCGCTGGACGCACGGCTCGCGCCTGACGGCAAGACGCTGTGGGTGGTCGACTCCGGCGCCGCCAAGGTCAGCGGGTTCCGGGTGAACGGTGGCAACCTGACCGAACTCGGCAGCTCGCCGACGGCCCTGCCCGCCGGCGCGACCGCCTTCGGCATCGTCGTCACCTAGCACGCAAACCAAGGAAGGGACACGGGGAGCGGGCGTCACAGACGCCCGCTCCCCACGCCTCGAGTGGTCGTGCGTTTGTGAGCAGGCAAGCATCCTCCCAGCAAGTAGGCTCCGCGGTGGACGCAAGCGCTGTCCTCCAAGACCCCTTTGGGCAGCCCGTCCGACAACTAGGGGCCGCCGACTGCCACGGGCGCAACCGGCGGCCCTTCCAACGCGCGAACGAACCGCGCACACACTCCTAACATCCGGGGCGTACGATCGCGATCGGAGTGTCGGCCTGTTCGCCGTGCCGATGGGACAGCTGACCCCTAATCGAGGGCCCGTCGGTGGCGTCGGAGCCGTCCACCGACGGGCCAACTCGGTTGTCGATGGATCTGGCTCAACCCGACGCGAGCGCGCAGCTATCAGGCAGTCACCCCGTGGGCGGCCACGGTAGTCGACTCGGCTGGCTGTCCGGTATGTCGGCGTAGGCGCCCTTCGGAGAGTCGGTCGCCACCACAACGCTGGCGTCGTAGCGGGCGGCGATGGCGTCGACCGGGAAGCCCTCGCCCTCGCACCACTCCTGCGTGCGGCCGCCCACCATCACGATCGTGCACGGCCCGTCGCCTGCGCCGACAAACACGTGGCCTGTCAGCGGCGGGCTGTGAAAGAAGTCGCCCGACCGAAGCAGTCGTTCCTGGCCCTCGACGATGAGGATGCACTCACCGAACAGCACCAGGAACGCTTCCTGGTCGTTCTCGCGGTGGTAGCGCGCGTTGAACTGTCCCGGCTCGAGCACGCGCAGGTTGAACCCGAACTCCGGAAACCGGGCATCCTCCGGCTCCGGCGAACACGTGATGCCCATCCGCTCGTTGCGCCGTGCCGCCAACTCCGCCACGTTGACGACAAACCACCCCTCGCCGACCGGTCGAAGCCCTTCGTCCGACCGCTCGACCGTCGCCTCCCCCACCCGCGGTTGATCGGCACCAGCCATCGTCCCCTCCCGACGTGTGATCGGAGGCTAGCCGGATCAACCCCGGCTACGCGGCGGAATGCGCGCCGCGTAGCCGGGGGAGTGGGCCGAGCTAAGGAGTAACCGGGTGGGTGCCCCAGCCCGACGCTTCCTCAAAGTCAAAGGGTCGGGCGTGTCGGTGACCTGGGTCAGGTCGCTGCCGTCTGCGTTGGCGATCCACAGGTCCTCCTGCCCCATGCCGTTCGTGAAGTGCGTCCGCGAGAACAGCAGCTTCGTGCTGTCGGGTGACCACACCGGCTCGAAGGAGATGTCCTTGTTGGTGGGGTCGGTCACTCGCGTCAGCCCGCTGCCGTCGGGATGCACGACGTACACCTGGGTCGAGCCCTTGCTGAACACCTGAAGCTCGTTGTTGAACGCGATCAGGCGACCATCGGGCGACCACTTGGGATGCTTCGCGCCCAGGCCATCTGGCGTCAGCTGGTGAAGGCCGCTGCCATCGACGTTGACCACGAATGCCGCGCTCTGCGATCCCGATCCGGTCGAGGACTTGAAGAAGGCGGCGAACACCACCCGCGTACCATCCGGAGACCAGTCCGCGTTGCAGCAGGAGACGCGAAGGCTGGGCGGATTCAACTGCATCCGCCCACTGCCGTCCGCGTTCACGACGAACAGGTCGCCGTTGTCGCAGGCCGCCCCGCCACAACCCGCGGGGAAGAGGCGGTCAAAGAGGATCCGGGAGCCGTCGGGGGAATAGCCCCACGGGTAGTCGTCGCCACCTGGATTCTTGGTGACGCGGACGAGGCCGCCTCCGTCCGACGAACGCATGGTGTAGATGCCGTTTCGTCCCGGCTTCGCGTCGTCTAGACCCTCGGCCGTGAGGCGGCGCATGTTGGGGGACCAGTTGCCGCATCCCAGCCACAGATCGGGGTCAGGGTTGTCCAGCAGCTTGAAGCCCGACCCGTCCGGGTTGACCGTGGCTGGCCGGGCGAGTCCCTCTGGGTTGGATGTAGTCTCTTGGACCTTGGTCCCGTCGGGTGACCAGCTGCCACACTCGCCGCCCGCGGACAGGGGTGCGAGTTGGACCACGTGTGACCCGTCGGGGTTGGCCGTGAAGAGGTGGTCGTCGTCGATCGCCGGGTCATATCGGCTGAACAGGATCTGACCGTTCGGGCCGGTGCCTGTGGCCTGGGCGGCCGGCGCACCAAGCGCCGCCAGCCCGACGCCGAGAATCGCCAGCTTGAAGAGCGTGTGCATGCCTGGTTCCTTTCGATGGTTTGGTGGAGATGAACACCCGGCGCTCGTGCCGGGGTGTCGGTTGGTTGACCCGCGGCTAGGCACCGAGGGCGGTGCACAGCTTCTGGGTGACGGTCGGGTCGCCGTTGATCAGGTCGAGGACCTCGTGTGGGCCCGCCTGGAACTCGGTGAACCCGTCCGCGGCCCGTTGCACGACTCGGCCGACGTTCAGGAGCAGCGCTCCGGCTCCGGGCAGGGTGACGGTGAACTGGCCGGTGGTGGTCTCGGTGGCGGAGCTTCCGTCACCGGGGACGGCGAGGACGTCGGAGATGACGTCGTGGGCGGTGACCGGGAAGGGACGCGCCTGTGACTCGAGTTGACGAACCCCGCCGACGTGTAGCGCTCTTCGATGAAGCGGTTGGTCAGGTTGCCGTCCAGGTTGTAGGTCCGGCTGGCGACCTGGTCGATCGTGTCGCCGTAGTAGATGTCGAACGCGCTCGCGCCGCTGCCACAGACGAGTCCCGGTATCAAAGACCGGCTCCACAAGAACGCGCGACCCCTGACAGAGGGTTCCGCTGCCGATCGCCTTGCATGATCTCGAATGCGGGCGGCGGCGGGGTCAGCGTCTGCGTGACCGGCTGTCCGGCCAGCGCCGACCCCGGTAGCAGTGCCGCTGCCGTTGCCAGCACCGCAAACAGCCCGATGGTGGTGAGGATCTTGCGCATGTCACTCTCCTTCGTTCATGTAGACAGAGGGTGTTGTCACGGCCGCGATCGAGATCGATTCGACGATCCGGTCGAACGGCAGTTGGATCCGCTCTCCGACGTCTCGAATCAGATCCGCTGACGGGCTTGCGACCAGGAACAGCGCCAGCCCGTCCGGCGGCACCAGGATGCAGCCGAGCGGCCACACCCGATCGGCGGTGCTGACCCCCTCCTGCGATCGCGCGATTCCGGCCAGCGCCGCCTTGGCCTGGCGCTGGGAGATCGCGGGCCAGTAGCACTCGACGACGTAGGTTGGTGTCGGCGGCTCCATCGCCAGGAGGCTCCACCACCCGGCTCGAGAAACGCCCGCAAGACACCCGCAGAACGCTCGAACGACCGCGGTGGGGCTATGAGAGAATCAGCCGCGACAGGCGCCGTTTGGCGCCAGAAGGGGGCTTCCGTGGAGTTCCTCGTCCTGGGTCCGCTCGAGGTCAGAGACGGCGACAGGATCCTCCCGCTCGGCGGTGCCAAGCAGCGGGCGGCGCTCGCCATCCTGCTGCTCCACCACGACCAGGTCGTCTCGCGCGACCGCTTGGTGGATGGGATCTGGGGAGACGCTCCGCCGGCAAGCGCCGCCCACACACTCGAGACCTACATCTCGCGCCTGCGAAAGGCGCTCCACCAGGACGGCCACGCGGAACGGCTGCTGACGCGCGCACCCGGGTATCTGTTGGTGGTAGATGACGGCGATCTCGACCTCCAGCGGTTGGAAGCTCATGTCGATCAAGGCCGGCGAGCGCTTGCGGCCGATGATCCGGAGGCGGCGTCGGAGGAGCTCGCGCGAGGGCTCGCCCTGTTCAGAGGCGCGCCGCTCGAGGATCTTGCCTACGCCCCCTTCGCACAGGCCGAGCTGGGACGGCTGGACGACCTGCGGGCCACGGCGCTCGAGCAGCGAATCGACGCAGACCTCGCCCTGGGCCGCCATGCCGATCTGATCGGCGAGCTGGAGTCGCTGGTCGCCGACTACCCGCTGCGAGAACACGCCTGGGGCCAGCTGATGCTCGCCGAGTACCGGTCGGGTCGCCAGGGCGAAGCACTGGCGACCTTCGACCATGCGCGCCACAAGCTGGCCGACGAACTGGGCATCGACCCCGGACAATCACTCCAGCAACTCCACCAGCAGATCCTCCGCCAGGATCCCGCCTTGCGACTGTCGCCAACCGCCGACGAGGCGAAGCGTGTCGCGCCGACGTCCCTCCAGAGCTCGACTTCCCCAGGCGGCCACGCGCTGGGCCACCGTCGCACGCGCCTGCTCCTCGCCGCGACGGGCGTCGTCGTAGTCGCCGCCATCACAGCCGGGCTGCTCTCCACACGCGGAGCCAGCCGAGCCGGCACGGTGGCATCGCTGACAACCCCGAACTCAGTCGCGGTGATCGATTCGCGCACCGGGCGGTTCGTTTCCGATGTACCCATCCATGACAGCGCAGATGCGCTGTCATACGGGTATGGGGCGATCTGGGCAGTGACGGATGGAGGCGTGCGGCGGATCAATGTCAGCACCCACCAGGTCACCGATATCCCAGTCGCGCCGAACTACCTTGCCATCGGCGCGGGTGCAGCATGGGTGTCGGTCGGCGGAGAACCCGAGGTCGTGCGCATCGACCCGACGTACGGCACGCGGACAATCAAGCTGCGAACGAACGACTTCCCCGCCGATTGGGGCGGTACCGACACGCCCGGCGGCCTGGTGGTCGCAGACGGCTCGCTGTGGGTCGCTCAGGGCGCCCGGTTCGTGCGCAGGATCAATCCGGCCACCGGCAAGGTCAAGGCCACCATCACGGTGCCCGGCGCCGAGCACCTCGCCGCCGCCGATGGCGCTGTATACGTCGACGGGCTTCGGCAGGTACAGAGGATCAACCCCGCAAACAACACCGTCGCCTGGAAGGCGACCGCCGTCCAATCCGAGATAACCAGCGTCGCTGCGGCCGGCGGCTTTGTGTGGCTGACCACCAGCGCCGACGATGGGGTGATCAAGCTCAGCGCCGACACCGGGCAGACGGTCGGCACCAGTCTCCCCATCAACGGAGGCGCGGAGAAAGTCGTCGCCGGCGACGACGCGGTTTGGGTCAGCAACGAACGCGCCGGCACCGTCACCCGAATCGACACCTCCACCAACGCGAAGACGACGCTCGCGACCGGCCATGCACCGTTCGGCATGGCCGTCCACGGAGACCAGCTGTGGGTCAGCCTTTGGCCGGACTCCAACGACGAGCTGCGCGCCGCCGGGATCACAGGCGCCACGCGAGTCGCCCACATGTCGCTGCCCCGCGACTACGTCGAGGGCAGCGCCGACCCGGCCATGATCACGAGCCTGATCGGACAACAGCTCGAATACGCGACCGAAGCAAAGCTCTACAACTATCCCGACCAAAACGGCACCGCCGGCGCGACCGTGGTGCCGGAGGTGGCGGCCGCGATGCCCATCGTGTCAGCCGACGGCCGCACCGTGACCATCCGCGTCCGGTCGGGCTTCCGCTTCTCGCCGGGCCCGCTCGGCGGTGGCACGCCCGTCACAGCGGACACGTTCCGCTACACGATCGAGCGCAGCTTCTCCGGCGGTGGCGATACGGGCCTCGGCAGGAACGGGTACTTCCTGTTGCCACAGCTCGTAGGCGGCCACGCTTTCGCCTACGGGAAGTCCGATCGGCTGCCAGGAGTAAGCGTCCGGGGCGACACTCTCGTCCTCCACCTCACCCAGGCCGTGCCTGACCTGCCAGAGATCCTGGCCTCACCGATCTTCAGCGCCGTCCCACAAGGCACGCCTCACACCTGGATCTTCTACCCATCTGCTCCATCCGCCGGCCCCTACTACCTCACCCAACCACTCTCTCCGATCCAGTCTCAGCTGATCCTCAAGCGCAACCCCTACTACCGCGGACCGCGCCCGCACAGCTTTGACGCGATCGTCGACGACCAGGACCTTCAGACCAGCGTTGCCGCCGACGAAGCGCTCCACGGCCGCGTCGACGTTGTGTTCGACCCCCTGGGCGAGGTGCTCTCCCCCACCGGCGACATCGCCCACAGCTACGCCTCGTTCCAGCCGGGTCAGCCCCGCTACGTGCGGATACCGTGGCGGGAGATGCGGTACTTCTCGCTGAACACCGACCGGGGTCCGCTGCGCGACCCATCGATCCGGCGCGCCGTCAACGAGGCGCTCGACCGGCCCGGACTCGCGGCGATCGACGGCAGCATCCCCACCGACCACTACCTGCCGCCCGGCATGCCCGGCGTCCAGTCCGAACACCACGTCTACCCCATCGCCGAACCCACCCTGGCCAAGGCACGAGCGCTGATGCACGGCCGCACGCCGCATCTCACGCTTTGGACATGCACCAGCGCGCAATGCCGGCAGCGCGCGACCATCCTCCGCAACAACCTGGCGGCGATCGGGATCACCCTCCGCACACGGCCCATGACCGACCAGTACGCCGGCGGCAACGGCTACGACATCCGTGACGACTCATGGCCCCTAAGCGATTACGACCCACAGAACATGCTCGGAACAGTCATGTTCGGCCAGCCCGAATACATCGAAACGCCCACCTCCTTCACCGATCCCAGCTGGCGCCGCCGCGTCGAACAGGTAGCGACGCTGGATGCCCAGCAGGGCCGCTTTGGCGCCTTCGGCCGACTCGAGCTACGACTCATGCGCACCGCCGCACCGTGGGCGGCATATGCCCAGACCACCGAAGATGTGCTCCTCTCCTCACGCATCGGCTGCGCAGTCCAGAGCCCGGTCTACGGTCTCGACCTGGCAGCGCTCTGCCTCAACGCAAACAAGTAAGCGCGC
>CAWCPM010000003.1:0-119354 GCA_963797565.1 uncultured Actinomycetes bacterium
TCAACGCGAAGCAGCCGATCAGGGACGAGATGAGAGATGTACGTCGCAAGCTGTTCCTCCGTAGGTTGGTGACTTCGGAAGGCAGATTGCTCGCCGGCCGGTCGCGGTCGCAATGGGACATTGGTCCTAGGACCGTGGCGCTGGTCGGTCGCAACGGGCATCCTGGAGCCATGCAGACGCAGGTTGTACCGATATGAGCCGCGGCGGGATCCTGCGGCCGGTGGCGGTGTTCGCGCTGTCCGGCCTGGCGGTGCTGGTGCTGGTCGGCATCGCCGGCGCCCTGGCGCTGCGCAGCCTGGCCACGTCTGAGGCCGTGCGCCAGGCCAAGCAGGTGACGACGGTGACCGGCCACGGCATCGTCGAGCCGGCGCTCACCACCAACGTCGTGCGCGGCGAACCGCGGGCGATCGCGCGGCTCGACCACATCGTGCGCACCCGCGTGCTCTCGCCCAGCGTGGCCCGCGTCAAGATCTGGAACGCCGAGGGCAAGATCCTCTACTCGGACGAGCCGCGGTTGATCGGACGGCGGTTCGTGCTCGCGCCGGACGAGCTGCAGGCGCTGCGCAGCAAGACCGCCACCGCCGACGCCTCCGACCTTTCAGGCCCCGAGAACGTCTACGAGCGCCACCTCGGCAACCTGACGTCGGTCTACCTGGGACTGCGCGCCCGCGACGGCACGCCGGTGCTGTTCGAGGAGTACCTGCGCTCGAGCTCGATCGCCGGCAACAGCCGCAGCGTCGCCCGGCTGTTCGCGCCGGTCGGGATCGTGGCGCTGCTGGTGCTGGCCGCGCTGCAGATCCCGCTGGCCTGGCGCATGGCCCGACGCATCCGAAACGCCCAGCGCGACCGCGAGCAGCTGCTGCAGCACGCGGTCGACGCGTCGGACAGGGAGCGGCAGCTGATCGCCGCCGGGCTGCACGACGGCGTCGTTCAGGAGCTGGCGGGCCAATCGTTCCAGATGGCGGCCGCGGTCGAACAGGACCGACCGCCCGAGGAGCTGCGCGCGGCGCTGACGGAGGGCGCGGCCGGCACGCGCAACGCGATCCGCCAGCTGCGGTCGCTGCTGCTCGAGATCTACCCGCCGGCGCTGCGCGACCAGGGCCTGGCGGCGGCGCTGCCCGACCTGGTGGCGCCGCTGACGGCGCGGGGCATCGAGGTCAGCATGGACGTGCAGGACGATCTGGCACTGCCCACCGAGGTCGAGCAGCTTGTGTTCCGCACCGCCCAGGAGGCGGTCAGGAACGCCGGAGCACATGCCGCCGCAGGCCACGTCCGGATCGGCGTCGAGCGCAGCAACGGGCTGGTGCGGCTGCGGGTCAGCGATGACGGCCGCGGCTTCGAGCAGGCCGACCTGGCCGAGCGGCGGGCGGACGGCCACCTCGGCCTGGACATGCTGCGGGATCTGGCCACGTCGGCCGGTGGCACCCTGCAGGTGACGTCGGCGCAGGGCGAGGGCACCACCGTGCAGCTGGAGGTGCCGGCCTCGTGATCCGGGTGGTGGTGATCGACGACCATCCGATCGTCCGCGACGGGCTCGTGCGGCTGATCGGCTCCGATCCGGAGCTGGAGGTGGTGGGATCGGGCGGCGACGGCGACGCCGCGGTTACGATCTGCGCCGAGCTGGAGCCCGACGTCGCCCTGATGGACCTCTCGATGCCGGGAGTGGGCGGGGTCGAAGCCACGCGCCTGATCGGCGAGCGCGCTCCCGGGGTGCAGGTGATCGTGCTGACGTCGTTCATGGACCGCGAGCGGGTCACCGAGGCCCTGGATGCGGGCGCGATCGGCTACCTGCTGAAGGACGCCGAGCCGGGGCAGCTGCTGCACGCGATCCACGCGGCCGCTCGCGGCGAGTCGCCGCTCGACCCGCGCGCCGCACGCGCGATGCTGGCGGCACAGCGCACCCCCGACCGGCTGGACGACCTGACGTCGCGCGAGCGAGAGGTGCTGGCGCTGGTGGCCGAGGGCCTACCCAACAAGCAGATCGCACGGCGGCTGGAGATCAGCGAGAAGACGGTGAAGGCGCACCTGACCAGCGCGTTTCGCACGATCGGCGTCGACGACCGCATGCAGGCCGGCCTGTGGGCGCGGCGGAACGGGCTCTAGCCGACCACGGCTAGGGAACCCAGCCGAAGGACATGTAGCTGCCGTCCGCGCCGGTGATGCGGCGCCGGTGAGCAGGGCCGTCGACGTTGACGACGTACAGGGCTATGTGGCTGTCCGAGTTCTCCTCGACGTGCTCGTACACGAGATAGCTCCCGTCCGGCGACCACTGCGCGCAGCATGAGCCGGTCGCCGCCGCGGCGGGGTCGACCATGTGCAGGTCCGATCCGTCCGGATGCACCAGGAACACGCTGTGGAACCCGCCCGAGACGGCCTTGTCGAATGCGATCCAGTCGCCCGAGGGAGACCACCTGGCACTGGTCGTCCACTCGCCCGGGTCGGTGATGCGGTGCGCGTGGCTGCCGTTGGCCGACGCGACGAACACCGCGCTCAGCCCGGGCGGGACGCCCCGTCGCCTGGTGAAGACCGCGAACGCGATGCTGCGGCCGTCGGGGGACCAGCTGGCCGGCGATCCGAAGTAGCAGCAGGTCACCGCCCCCGGGCCGCTGACCCTCGTCAGGCGGCCGTCGCGTCGAATCAAATACAGCGTCCCGAAGCGGCCTTCGCGGTCGCGCTGGAAGAGCAGCAGCGACCGGCCATCGGGGGAGTACGCGAGCGGGCGCTGCGGACGCCCGCGCGGGGCGGTCGTCAGGCGGCGAAGGTTGCGGCCGTTGACCGACATCGAGTACACGCCGTCCCGGGCCGGGCGCGCGGCGTCTTCGCCCGCCATGGCCAGCACCTTGCCGTTCGGAGACCACGCACCCGGGGTCAGGCGCAGCGTCGTGTGGCCGGTGGGCAGCGGGATCGGGGACGTGAAGCCGCCGCCGATCGACACCAGCCGCGGCGGCCCGGCGCCGGCCACCAGCACCGCAAACCGGCTCGTTGCGGTCGACGGGGTCAGGCAGCAGGTGCGGAGCAACGACAGAGCGCCCCACCACGGCACCCTCCGGCGTCACCTCGACGACCGGCCCGCCGGCATCGCCGAACATCCCCCCGCCGGCGTGCCGTGCAAAGGCGATCGTGCCGGTCGCCGGTTTCGGCGCCTCCGTCGTCTGGGGCGGGGACGATCGTGAGGTCGCGCCGGGCGTGCCCACGACGGACTGCCCGCCGCTCGCGAGCAACGCAACCGTCGCGCCCGCGACGACCGCGATGGCCGAAACGGCTGACAACGCGCGCGGGCGCATCGAGCTACTTGTCGGGCTTGCGGGCGCGGCTGGGGGCGACGCGCGCCGGCTCGTTCGGCATCTTCGGGTAGACCGGCGGCCAGGGAGCATCCATCAGGCCGGCGGCCATGTCGCGACGGTGCATCTCCATCAGCGGCTCCAGTGACTGGGGCCGATCCGGCATCGACTCCCAGGCGTCGCCACGTTCGGCAACGCGCGCGGGCACGGTGGCCAGGGTCAGCGCCTGGGGATCGATGTCGTCGAGCTCGTCCCACGCGAACGGCATCGAGACCTGGCCGCCGGGCCGCGGCCGTACCGTCCAGGCCCCGATCACGGTCTTGTGCGGCGCGTTCTGGTTGAAGTCGATGAACACTCGCTCGCCCCGCTCCTCCTTCCACCAGGCCGCGGTGGTCAGGTCGGGCCGGCGGCGTTCCAGCTCGCGGGCCAGGGCCACCGCCGCCTCGCGCACCACGAACGAGTCCTGCTCGGGACGCAGCCGCACGTAGACGTGGATGCCGTTGCGGCCGGTGGTCTTGGGGTGGCCCTCGATGCCGAGCTCATCGAGCAGTGCCCGCGTCTCGGTGGCCGCCTCCTTGACCATCCCCAGGTCGACTCCGGGCGACGGGTCGAGATCGATTCGCAGCTCGTCCGTGTGGTCGGGGTCGGCCGCCAGGTAGGGCCACACGTGCAGTCCGATGCAGCCGAGGTTCACGGCCCACACGATGTGGGCGACGTCGGCCGCCACCAGCGCCTGTGAGGGGGTGCCGTTGGGCGTCTGTACGGTGGTGGTCTGGAGCCAGTCGGGCGCGTTCTTGGGCACGCGCTTCTGGAAGAACGACGATCCACCGGCGCCGTCCGGGTAGCGCTCCATCAGCACCGGGCGGCCACCTAGGGCGCGCATCAGCGGCGACTCGATCGCCAGGTAGTAGTTGGCGAGATCGAGCTTGGTCTCGCCCCGCTCCGGGAAGAACGTCTTCGCCGGATTCGACAGGGTGAGCGTGCGGCCGGCGGCCGTGATCTCTGCTGTGGCTTTTTCGGGCATGCGTTCGCTGGCGATGATACGCCGCCCTGTGCGAGGGTTCGTGCAGATGACGACCGACCTGGCACCGGTGATCCGCCGCAACACGCTGCTGCTGTCCACCGCCAGCGCGGTCAACTCGGTGGTGCTGCAGCTGGCCGCGGCCGTTTCGACGCTGACCTTCGTGCTGGTCACGGGGCACGCCGGGCTGCTGGGGCTCGGCCCCGCGATCTTCCTGACGTCGTCGGGAGTGACGGCGGTGATCGCCGGCCGCACGATGGATAGACACGGGCGCCGGCCGGTGCTTGCGGTCGGGTTCGTGGCGCTCTCGAGCGGGTGCGCGTTGAACGCGTTGGCAACGCGCACGTCGTCGGTGCCGGCGCTGCTGGCCGGGCTGGTGCTGATCGGCGTGGGCATGGCCACGTCGCTCCTGATCCGGACGGCGGCCGGTGACATGTACACGCCGGAGCGCCGCGCGCGCGGCATCTCCTACGTCCTGTTCGGGTCGGTGTTCGGGGCGATCCTGGGGCCGGCGGTATTCAGCCCGATGTTCGCGGGCAAGCAGGTCGACCCGGACGTGTTGACGCTGCCGTGGCTGGCGGCCGCCGCGATCGCGCTGGTGGCGATGGCGATCGTGATGCTGGTGCGGCCGGACACGCGTGAGATCGCGATCCAGATCGGCGCCCAGCAGGGGACACCGCCGCCGGGAGCGGCCGCGCCGCTGGCCGAGATCCTGCGCCGGCCCGGGGTGCTGCCGGCGATGGCCGCCAGCCTGGCCAGCTTCGCCGTGATGGTGTCCGTGATGAACCTGTCCGGATACGTGGTCGTGCAGATGCACCACCATGCGCAGGACGCGGTGTTCCCGATCATCGGCGCGCACGTGCTGGGCATGTATGCGCTGGTGATGGTGGTCGGGACGCTGATCGACCGGGTGGGACGGACGCCCGCGCTGGCCACCGGGCTGCTGGTGATGGGTGCGTCGGCGCTGTCGCTGCAGTGGGTGCAGGGCGTGCCGGCGACGGCGGTGCTGCTGTTCGGGCTCGGCATCGGCTGGAACATCTCGTTCGTCGCGGCGACGGCACAGCTGGCGGATCTGAGCAGCGCGCTCGAGCGAGGCAAGCTGCTCGGCTTCAACGACCTGGTCGCGTCGCTGCTGGGCGCATCGATGGCGCTGGTCGGCGGCTACGGGCTGGAGACGTCCGGCGTGGGCGCGCTGGCGGTGGGTGCGGCGGTGGTGGCCGTGTCGCCGGTGGCTTGGATCCTGTGGCGCGAGCAGCTACCCGCGGCCTCGTCGGAGGCCTAGATGAGTGGTCGATATCTCTCGCGAGCCTGGCCGCCGCGATCGGTCTGGGTCAGCGATGGTTGGGGTGGCTACGGCTGCGAACCGTCGTCTCGCTGCGTCCTCGGTCGCGCCAATACAACCCGGTATTGACGCTCCCTGCGTCCTTACGAGACTCGGTTCTCGCCGTCCAGGACATCACGGAGATATCGACCGCTCATCTGGCCGCTCAGTCGTGGATGCGCTCGCCGCGGGCGAGCATGGCCACGAACGTCTCGATCCGCCGGGCACGGGTCGCGGGACGCTTGGCGTCCTGGATGCGGTAGAGGATGGCGTAGCGGTTGCGGCTGTCGAGCGACTCGAAGAAGGCGCGGGCGGCGGGATCGCGGTCGAGCTCGCGGGCGAGGTCGTCGGGTACCTGGGCGGCGCTCTGCGGCTCATACGCGGCGTCCCAGCGACCGTCCGCGCGTGCGCGCTCCACCTCGCGCAGGCCGGACGGCTGCATCTCGCCGCGCTCGATCAGCTGCTCGGCCTTGGCGCGGTTGACCTGCGACCACCTGCTGCGACGAGCGCGGGGAGCGAAGCGCTGCACCCAGTGGTGATCGTCGAAGGACTGCTTGCGGCCGTCGATCCAACCGAAGCAGATCGCCGCCTCCAGCGCCTCCGCGTGGGTCACCGACTCGATGCCGCTGCCCTTGCGGGCGATCTTCAGCCAGATGCCCTCGCTCCCCTCCGGCTGGGCAGCGAGCCACTCACGCCAGGCCTGCTTGCTGGGAAACGAGAGCGTCGGATGCTGCTGCTCGGCCACGCAGGCACCGTAGTCGCAAATCTGATCGCGGCCCGGCGGCGTATCCGGGGCAGGGCCGGCCTTCGATCGCCGGCGAACCGAGCGACGGGGGACCGCGATGGGGACTCGCAGGATGCTGACGGCGGCAATCGCGGGGGCATGCTGCGTGGCCCTGGGAGCGGTGCTGATGACGAGCGCCGCGCGCAGCGCGGCGACGACCGTGCCGGTGTCGGTCGGCCCTGGCAGCATGCTCGTGTTCAACCCGGTCAACGTGACCGCGCACCAGGGCGACACGGTCAGGTGGACGTGGGACTCGTCCGGCCACACGACAACCGACACCACCGGGCTGGGCCTGTGGGACTCGAACATCAGGTCGGCTGGCGCGACCTTCACGCACAAGTTCGCGCACGCGGGCACGTTCGGCTACCACTGCCAGGTGCACTTCATGTTCGGCATGGTCGGATCGGTGAAGGTGCCGCTGATGTTGACGACGGCGGGAACGAAGGTGACGGTGCGCTGGGCCTCGTCCGCGCCCGCCGCGGGGTTCGTCGAAGACGTGCAGCAGCAGAAGCCTGGCGCGGCCAGCTTCACCGCGCTGGTGACGGGCTCGACCGCCCAGTCGAAGGCGATCACGCTGACGCGAGGCACGTGGAAGTTCCGGGCGCGGTACCGCAACTTCGCGAGCGGCAAGGCAAGCGGCTACTCGCCCGTGGCGACGGTGAAGATCACCTGAGCCGCGCCTGACATCCGCAACAAGCGGTCACGCCGCCCGCTCAGCCGTGCAACGCCCGGCGCGCTCCTTACGGGCTCAAAGGCCGACCCGGGCGGCGTGGGCGGTCCGGCACGGGATCGTCACGGGTCGTTGCCGGGCTGGATGCGCGGCTTGAGTCTACAAGCGGGATCGTAGTCCAGGTGCGACTGTCGAGACCACACCACCACCAACGCGTCCGCCACTCCCCGGCCCCTCCGCGCGAGCCGGCTAGCGGCCCGCGCTCGGGGTCGAGTTCGGTCGCGTCAGCAGTTCTTCACGAAGTCGTGGCCAGGGCCGCCCATGGAGTCGTCGTCACCGCGGCCGCCGTCTAGGTGGTCCTTGCCCTGTTCGCCCTTGAGCAGGTCAGCGCCGCGCTGTCCGAACAGGTGATCGTTCCCAAGGCCGCCCAGCAAGACGTCGGCACCCCGGGCGCCGTACACCACGTCGGCTCCAGGCCCCGCGAACACCGCGTCGTTGCCACGCCCGGCGAAGATTGTGTCATCGCCTCCCCCACCACAGATGACCTCGCTGCTGTCTCCGCCGCGAAGCGTGTCGCGATGCTCAGTACCGGCGATCGTACACAGCGGGTTGATCCTGATGTCGTCAACGATCTCGATCAGGTCGGCGGGTGTGCCGTTGGCGAGCACGTACTGGAACACCGCTCGGTTGAACAGTGGCCCTTGCTTCTGCCCGATCCGCTGATCCATGACGTCGTTCGCGTTGACGAGTACCGACTTCGTCGCCACCAACTTCGAGCCGCGAAACAGCTTGAGCACAGCCTTATCCGACGTCGTCACCACAACCGGGTCGTCATTTCCAAAGGCCAGCGAGAGCGCCGTGGTGGGATGCGCCAACTGGATCCGCAGGGCGCTCGCATCGTCGTTGCCGACCAACAAGCCCTGTCCATGAGACTGCACCCCGAAATCGCCAACAAAGAGATCTGCGCCCATCGTGTCCGAGAACGACACCGACGAGGAGGCGACGCTCTGGAAGCCGTTCGGAACAGCCCCGGCCGTGTCCCCCGTGAAGTCGATCGTGATCTTCGGCGGCGCGGTTGCGGCTGATGCCGCGGACGGAACGGCCAATGATGCCACGACGAGAATGACCAGCAGGATGCGCTTCACGGTGACCCCCCAAAGTGATCGTTGACGCGCTCGAGCCTCGGAAACTGAAGACCGGCAGAGGCGAGCACGATCCTACGCCCATGTGCCTGTCGATGCAATCACGCCATCTCGTACGCGCCGGTCACGGCTGTGTCATGCGCGGACGCGGGTGTGCTCGGGGTCGACCAGCACGTCCGCTGCCAGCTCGGCCGCGACCGGCCGGCCCAGCACCTCGACCTCGACCCTGGCGTCGTCGGCGAGGTCGGCCGGCAGGTACGCGAACGCGATCGTCCGCCCCACGGTGTGCCCGTAGGCAACGCTCCGCACGCGGCCGGCCGTCGCGCCGTTCACCAGCACCGCCTCGCCGCCGTACGCCGGCAGGTAGTCCTCGCCGCCCACCAGCAGCGTGCGGATCCGGCGCGACGGCTCCGTCCCCGCCGCCCGCAGCGCCTCGCCGCCGATGAACTCGCCCTTGTCCAGCGCCACGCAGAAACCGAGCCCGGCCTCGTAGGGCGTGTCCCCGCCGGTCAGGTCGCTGCCCATGTAGCGGTAGCCCTTCTCCAACCGCAGACCCTCCAGCGCCCGGTATCCCGCGATCGCGAGGCCGTGCTCGCTCCCCGCGGCCGCGAGCCGGTCCCACACCTGCACCGCGTCCGGCGCCTCGGCGTACAGCTCGAATCCGAGCTCGCCGACGTAGGTGATGCGCTGCGCCAGCACCGGCTCGCCGATCCGGATCTCGCGCGCCGTGCGGAACGGGAAGCCCGCTGCCGAGACATCGTCGTCGCTGCACGCCGCCACCACGTCCCGCGCCCGTGGCCCCCAGATGCCGATCACCGACAGCCGCTCCGTCACCTCGCGCATCTCCACCGGCCCGTCCTCGTCTCGCATGTGGAGCCGCAGCCAGCCCATGTCCGACTCGACAACGCCGGCTCCCGTCACCACCCGGAACAGCTGCTCGCCGAGCCGCGTCACCGTCACGTCGGCGACGATCCCGCCGCGGGCGTTCAGGAACTGGGTGTAGATGACGCTGCCGGCCGGCCGGTCGACGCGGTTGTCGCAGACCCTGTCCAGCAGCGGAAGCGCGCCGGGGCCCTCCAGCTCGATCTTGCCGAACGACGACATGTCGATCATCCCGGCCCGCTCCCGGATCGCCCGGTGCTCCTCGCCCACCGCCTCGAACCAGGGCGGCCGCGTCCAGCCGTACCCGCGCTGGTCGGCACCCGCCCGGCGCCACGGCTGCCCGGGGCGGAGGTGGTCGGCCCGCTCCCAGCCGTTCTTCGAGCCGAACACCGCCCCCGCGTCCTGCAGCCGTCCGTGCAGCGCGCTCAGCCGGTTGGGCCGGCCCCACTCGTCGTGGTCGTCCGGGTACCGCAGCCGGTAGTAGTACCGGTAGACCTCGCGCCCGGCCGCGTCCACCTGGGCCGGCGGCCGGTAGGCGTCGCCGAACCGCCAGGCCCGCATCCCGTGCACGTCGAGCTCGGTCTCGCCGCCCGTCATCCACTCCGAGATCGTCTTTCCGATACCGCCCGCCCCGCCGAAGCCGTTCAGCGACAGCCCGGCCGCCATCCAGAACCCGGGCACTCCCGGCACCGGTCCCAGCAGCGGATTCCCGTCCGGCGTCATCGCGTCCGGGTGGCACTCCAGCGTGACCATGCCCGCGTCCTCCAGGAACGGGAACCGCCGCGCCGCACCGCTCCAGAGCTGGGCGAACCGCTGCTCGTCGGCCGGCAGGTTCGCCGCCGCGTGGTCCCACGGCACCCCGTCCAGCCAGCGTGAGACCGGGTTCGGCTCGTAGCCCCCGAACAGCACCCCGCCCGCCTCGGAGCGGCCGTAGACGAGGTTGTCGGTGTCCCGGAAGCAGGGCATGTCGCGCGGCAGCTCGTGCCCGTCCACCGCCTGCAGTGCGATGTGCTGGTGGTCGACCGGCACCGACGGCGTGAACGCACCCACCATGGCCGACACCTGCGGCGCCCAGATCCCGCAGGCGTTGACCACGTGCTCGGCCTCGATCCGCCCGCCGCTGGTCAGCACCGCCCGCACCGCCCGCCGGTCATCAAGCTCGATCCCCGTCACCCGCGTGTTCTGCAGCACCGCCGCCCCCAGCTCACGGGCGGCGTCGGCCAGCGCGTGCGTGGCCGTGTGCGGGTCGACGCAGCCGTCCTGCTCGACCCAGATCGCGCCGTACAGGTCGTCCCGGCTGGCCTGTGGCATCCGCTCCAGCGCCTCGTCCGGCGACAGCACGTGCACGTCCAGGCCGATGCCGCGGGCCCGGCTCGCGCCCCGCTCCAGCTCCACCAGGCTCTCGGGGCTGGAGGCGATCCGGAGGCTGCCGAGCCGGTCGAACACCCCCAGCCGCTCATACAGCTCCACGCTGTAGCGGCGGAACCGCATCATCGCCGGGGAGGGGTTGAACTGGGTCACCAGACCGGCCGCGTGGCAGGTCGAACCGCTGGTCAGCTGGTGCTTCTCGACCAGCACCACATCCCTCCAGCCCGCCAGCGCCAGGTGGTAGGCAACGCTGCATCCCGTGACACCGCCGCCGATGACGACGACCTGCGCGCGGTCGGGGAAACTGGTCTGTACCACGTTTTCGGGACTGACTATAGTGGTCGCCATGCCGGTCGACAAAGCCATCGACGAGCTGATCGACGTCGTCCCCGAGCTGCGCGGAGAGCGTGTCGTGACCGAGCTCGCAGGCGGCCTCACGAACACCAACTACAAGGTCGAGACCGGCCAGGGGATCTTCGTCGTGCGGATCTCGGCAAAGGACTCCGGCATGCTCGCGATCGACCGTGAGAACGAGTACCTGAACACCGTCGCCGCGGCCGAGGAGGGCGTCGGCCCGGCCGTCGTCGGCTACATCCCGGAGCGTTCGCTGATGGTGCTGGAGTTCATCGAGGGCCAGACGCAGAGCGCCGAGGACCTGCGCCGCGGAGACAAGATCGAGATGGTGGCGCACGCCTGCCGGCGTCTGCACGGGGCCGCCCGCTTCCGCGATGACTTCAACATGTTCGACATCCAGCGCCGCTACCTGGCGCTCGTGCAGGAGCGCGGCTTCAAGCTGCCCGACCGCTACCTCGAGTTCGAGCCGGCCGTGCGCGAGATCGAGCGTGCGATGGCCGTCCGCGACGAGGGCACCGTCCCCTGCAACAACGACCTGCTGGCCGAGAACTTCATCGACACCGGCAGCGAGTTTCGGCTGATCGACTACGAGTACTCCGGCAACAACGACGCCTGCTTCGAGCTCGGCAACGTCTGGAGCGAGTCGAACCTGTCGCTCGACCAGCTCGACCAGCTGGTGGCCGCCTACTACGGCCGGCCGCTGCGGAACAAGGTGGCCCGGGCGCGGCTGTGGGGGCTGATGTCCAAGTACGGCTGGACGCTGTGGGCCTCCATCCAGGACGGCGTCTCGGACATCGACTTCGACTTCTGGGAATGGGGCCTGGAGAAGTACGACCGAGCCGTGCTCGAGTTCGACGGCCCGGACTTCGGCCGGCTGCTCGACGACGTCACCGCGGACGATTAGCACCGTCCCTGACACGCCCGCTCCCGACGAGCCGGCCGACGTGACGGCGTCGACGGTCGCCGTCTACGACGCGATCGCAGCCTCCTACGCCGCCCGCCGAGCGGAGATGCCGCCACGGCTGGTGCAGCTGGCGCAGCGAGCGCTTGCGATCGTGCGACGCTCAGGCGCCGACCCGATCGCGATCGCCGACCTCGGCTGCGGCGCCGGCCGCGACCTCGCGTTCTTCGAGCGGGAGCAGCCGAGCGCACTCACGGTCGGCATCGATGCCTCCGCGGCCATGCTGGAGGCGGCGCGACCGCACGTGCACGGACGCCTGGTCGAGGGCGATCTGCGGCTGCTGCCGCTGGACGCGGGCTCGCAGCACCTGGCCTGGGCGTGCGCATCGCTGCTGCACCTGCCCAAGCAGCAGAAAAAAAAAAGAGAAAAAAAGAGAAAGAGAGGAGAAGAGAGAAAGAAAAAGAAGAGAAGAGAGAGAGAGAGAAGAAAAAAGAGAGAGAAGAGAAAAGGAGAGAGAGAGAAAAAAAAAGAAGAAAAAAGAAGAGAAAGAAAAAGAAGTGAGAAAGAGGAAAAAGAAGAAAAGAAAGAAAAGAAGAAGAAGAAAGAAGAAGAAAAAAAAAAAAGAAAAGAAGAAAAGAGAGAGAAAAAAGAGAGGAAAGAGAAAAAAAAAGAAGAAGAGAAGAAAAGAAAGAAGAAGAAAGAGAAGAAAGAGAAAAAGAAAAAGAAGAAAGAGAAGAAAAAGAGAGAGAAAAGAAAAGAAAAAGAGAAGAAAAAGAAGAAGAGAGAGAAGAAAAGAAGGAGAAGAGAAAAGAGAAGAAAAAGAGAGAATAGAAAAATGAGAAAAAGAAAAAGAAGAAGAAGAAAGAGAAGAAGAAAAGAAAAAGAGAAGAGAAGAAGAAGAAGAAGAAAGAAGAAGAGAAAGAAGAAAAAAAGAAAGAAGAAAAAGAAAAGAAGAAAGAGAAGAAGAAAGAGAAAGAAAAAGAGAAGAAGAGAAAAAAAAAGAAGAAGAAAAAGAAGAGAAAGAAAAAGAAGAAGAGAAAGAAGAAAAGAGAGAAGAAAAGGAGATAAGAAACTAAGACAAGAAGAAAAAAAGATGTACTACGGATCGACGAAAATAAAAAAAAGAAAACAAAGAGACACGAAAGAGAAAGACGAACACCTGGCCGACGAAAGAAAAGAGAACCCAAGAGGCGTAAGAGTCTGAGTCCAGAACGCCCGAAAGAAGAGTGAAAAAATACGAAGATTACTACTAGAGAAAGAAAAAGAGAAAGAAGAAGAGAAAGAAAAGAAAAAAAAGAAAAAAAGAAAGGAAGAGAGAAAGAGAAAAAGAAAGATGCGATGGACCTAAAAGAGGAAGAGCTAGAGAAAGAGAGAGAAAAAGAGAGAAAACTACGACTGCGCTAAATAGATCGATAGGCGAAACCGAAGAAAAAGAGCAACCAAAGAAAAAGAGAAGAAGAAAAAAGAGAGAGACTACGACGACACAAGCTCAAGAGAAACTGACTAGATACAGAACCGATGAAATGAAAAGAAGAGCAGCACAAAAGAAAGAAAAAAAGCCAAAGAAAGAAAAAAAGAAGTAGAAAAAAAAAAAGAAGATAAAAAAAAGAAAGATGATGAAGAAGATGAAAGAAGAAGAGAAAGAGAAAGAAGAGAGAAAGAAGAAAGAATGAAAGATGGAAGAAGACTGCGACCACGTCGAAGAAGAGAGAGAGATCGAAAAAGAGAGAAGAAAGAAAAGAGAGACGAAGAAGCGAGAAGAGAAAGAGAGACGATGAACGAGCCGAAATGGTAATAAAACAGCGATGACTGGACAGTCGGGCACTACGAGAACTACGAGATGAAGAGGACAAGCAGCGCGAAGATAGAGAAGAAGAAGAAAAAGAGAAAGAATAAAAAGGAGACAGAGACGCTCGAGAAGAGATCTCGACTCCGACGACGATGATCGAGACGAAGACGACGACTCTGAGCCCATCCAGTACCAGCACACAACTCCCTCGACCAGACCAAGCAAAGAGAGACACGACGATGATCGCTAAGAGAAGCGAGTAAAGAACACTAAAGAGACAGAGAGCTATAAGACAGATATGGCGCCTCAAAAAAAAAGAAAGAACGAGACTGAAGATCGACGACGCCCAAAGATATGTACAACAACGACAACAGCCAGCAAGGCGACGACACATATAGGAGCTGAACGACGCGACGCAAGGAAAGAGTGGCCTCATGAAGAGAGACAAAGCCCACGAAGGAGAGAGCAACTGAGACGAGAAAGACAGAACGACTAGCCGACGATCAAGCTGAAGAAAGAACAAAACTAAGAGAACGATGCGACGAGGACGAGGCTCTACAAGAAGAGCAAGAGCTGAGCGAACCGAAAAAAAGAGAGAGAAAACTAAAAGAGAACGAAAAGAAAAGAAAAAAGACGACCAAAAAAAAGGAAAGAAAATAGAAGAAGAAAGAAAACAACTCTAAAGAAGAAAAAAAGAGAAAAAGAAGAAGAAGAAAAAAAAAGAAAGAAAGAAGAAAGAAAGAAAGAAGAAAGAAAAAGAAAAGAGAGAAGAGAAAGAGAGAGAGCAGCAAGAGAGAGAGAGACACGTGCAACAAAAGACTGTCATATTAAAAAAGAAAATAACAACGACGACGGACACCTGACATAAAGAAAAAGAAAGAAAGAGAGAAAAGAAGAAAGAAAGAGAAGAGAGAAAAAGAGAGAGAAAGAGAAGATCTATACCGAAAAAAGCAAACTCTCCAAGAGAAACGCGGAGAAGACCTGCTATAGCTCGCCGACATATAAGCGAACAAACCGAGAGAGAAGAAAAAAGAAAAAAAAAAGAAGAAAAAGAAGAGAAAGAGAGAGAGAAAGACGAGCACCCATAAAGAAAAGAGAAAAGCTAGACTGCGAACTCTACACCTAAAGCCAAAGAAGCTACTCAAAAAAAAGACACTCCCGTAATAGCGTCTAGAGAGAGACAGATAACTCGCGACGCTCCGAGAAGACGAGGGCGCCCTGTAGAAAAGAAGAGCTCGACTAGAACTGAGGCGCAGCAGGGAAAAGGAATATCTAGAACAACGGCGAGAGCTACGCCTACACCGAAGAAGAGAAGAAAGAGAGAAAAGAAGAGGAAGAAAGAGAAGGAGAAGAGAAAAAAGAAAAGGAGAAGAAAGAAACGACAAGCTACGACGCGCCAGGGTACAACCTGCGAAACGAACAGCGAAATCACCACCACACACCCAGATCGAGAGAGACGACCAGCTGCGAGCGCCCGATCGAGACCTTCAAGCCGCACCAACCGCTCAGCAAGAGTACTCGCAGCCCCTCGTTCTCTGTCGCTCCGAGCGCGTCGAGCGCTTTCTGCACGAGCGTTTTCGTTCCTCGAGCCTGCCTGCTGCCTCAACCTGCGTCCGAGACTGAGCGACTGACCACCGAGCGCTCATTAGTTGTTCCGTGTCCTTGTGCGAGCTCGTCGCTGCGTTCTTCCGCGTCATACGTGACATGGAGAGACGACACCACTGCTGAGCGCTGCGACTCTGCTCGCTCCCGTCCGAGTAGACGACCTCCCACTCTCAGCTGATAGTTTGCTGAGATCTATGTTGAGTTCTCGCGCTACGTCGATGAGCGTCGACCAGCATTAATGGTTTTCTTCTAACGCGATGAGGTCGAACAGCTCGGGCTGCGAGAGACGCTGGTTGATTGCTCTCGCGTGCTAGCTGATCTGCGTTGCTTCGAACGGCGACACCTCGAGTGATCGTGGCGCTGGTCGTGGGATGCGTTTGCTGCTCCGCTCGACAGGCGACGGCCGTCGATCGTCGGCGAGTTCCTGTCGAGGCGTTTCTCCGTACCGCCGCTCTACGCTGCTGCGTCTCGTCTGGCTCGGCGACTACTGCGCGCTGACGACAGGGAGGTGCTTCTCGCTACGCTTTGCCGCCGCGTTTCTCGAGCTTCCACGTCGCGACTCTGCGACTAGCTCTTAGATTCTCCGCTGCTTCCTCTCATGCTTCGTCTTTACTCCTCCCCGATAGCGACGAGGGAAATTCAGCGCGCTCGGCTATCTCGCCGAGTTTGCTATGGAGAGCCCTCTGTGTCGACTGCCGCATGCGAATCTGCGCTTACGCTTATACGCCACTCCGTTTTTTTCTCTGCGCCGCTTTACTTTGTTTTTCCACCTCTTATATGTCTCTTTTTTTCCCTGACCTGATTATTCGCTTTATATCATCTGATTGTTTTACTGTTTTTTATCTTAGCGACCGTGTGTCTCTTTCCCCGTTTTTGTCGTTTGTCCTGACTTCGATCGATTTCCATATAATATTTCGCGTGTAGAGCTGATTCAGATTTCGCGCTCCTCGATCTTCGCTCGCTTTTCTGCTTACACTGTGCTCCTTCGACCGCGTTTGTCGTGACTTTTCAGCCCAGTTGATCCGAGATCGCTACACGTCGACTGCGTCTTTCTACGAGTTCCAGATCGAAATATTTCGATGCCACTCCGGCGACGTCGTCTGATCTTCCACTCTATCTTTTACTTCCTCCTCGCGTTCGCGCTTTTTGCCTTGCCTTTCGCCCACCGACTTTCGCTGCGTTCCCGAGTTCTATTGTCTGCTTCGCTTTCGTCGTCTCGACGTCCTCACCCCTTGTGTGTTTTTCTGTTCGCTCTCCTTTCCTCTGTCTTTCTGCGTCTCCTTCGACCGCCTTTACTGCGAGCCGACCTGTTCGCCCGACGGTATATGTTTCGCCTTCCTAACTTGCAGCGTGTCTGTGTTTATCTGTGTGATGCGCCATTTTTTCCGTTCTCCGCGTTTACTACTGCTTCTTCTATCGAGACCTCCTACCTGTTCGCCCGACTTCCGCTCCTGTTTTCTCGAGCGACCGTCTGTCCAGCGACTTTCGCTACCGTCGCTCTGCGATCTACTACTATGTAGCTCGAGTCCATACGTTGCTGCGTTGCTAGTCACCTACCCCGAGCTGATTGACCTCGGTGTTTTCGAGATCGACTACGCTTCTGTGCGTCGTCCGGCGTCATCTACTTCTCCCGCCATTTCCGCTGAGAGTCGACGCCGATCCCCGCGCACTCTTCCGCTCGTCCGTCGTCATGATACTGCCTTGAGCCTGTGCTATAGCGCCTCTCGATTACGTCCTTCGTTCGTTATGCGTCCCATCTCGGCGTTTCTCGTCTCCGACGTTTTCTTCACCCCTTATGTTTTTCTTGGTTCTGACTCTTGCTTCGCTGTCTGTCTACTCTCGCCCGAGCGCCTTACGCGACGACGCTGATCCCGTCTTGTTCCGTACGTCGCCTTGTTCGCCTAATGTTAGATGTTCGACTCCGTGTCGACCTCGCTCTTTCGATACGCTCCGACGGCTCTTGGGCGTCGATCTTCTTCTAGTTCGCCGTGATGCCGATTAGCTTCGCTTCCCCGCTGAGCCGACGCGTGTCGTTCCCAGACGGCGATTGATTAGAGCGTTTTCCGACGCGAGAGCCTAGAGCTAGCCGAGAGTCCGATTCCGAGTCACTGACCGATCGACCGCTGATCCGCTGCTCGATCTCTCCGTGACCCTTTCCGCCTGTTCCGCCTGATCATATAGCGCTTCTTACGTTCCATTTCTCTCGCTCGTTGACCAGCTGCCCCTGCCCCACTTCACGTTCGCGCTCATCGCGATCTACAGACCGCGTACGTGTGACGCTACTCGTGTAGCGTGACGCCGAGCTAGCTTCCCGCTTCGCACGACGACGCTGCGCGTTTCTACGCGTGTTCCGAGCGCGACGCCGCTGTGACTTGAACCTTCATCCTCCTCGACCAGCGCGACCTTTACCTGCCGTCGATCGACCGTTCGATTCTCTTCGCGATTTGCCGTCTTTTCTCGCGCCACTTTTTCAACCTACTCTATCGCTTTCTCGCCCTAGCTGTTATCGATCTCTAGTCCCCATATCTCTTACTCCTCTCGAGCGCGCTCTTCTCCTTCTCTCGTCGATCTATGCGACCTCACTTCTGCGACTGCTCTCTTCTCTGCGACGTCTTCTATCTCTCTCTACATCTTTATCCCTTCCTCCCTGCTGACCTCTCCGACTTTTCGAGCTTTCTCTTCGTTTTCGACTTTCTTCCCTTCTTTTCTGCGTTTCTTTCTCCGACTACGTCGTCTTCTCTTCGCTTTTCGACCCTCAGCTGCCCTCCCGCCTTACGCGACTAGCGCGTCGACTTCCGTCTCTCTGATCCTCTATACGCTCGCGAGCCGATCACGTGTAGCTAGTGCTCTCACGTTCACCTTATATCTCCCGCGTCCGCGTCCCTACCCTGTTCTCTTCCTCTCGTTCCTCTCCTCTTCCTCTTCTCCGAACTGAGCGCTTCGAGCTACATTTCTCTCCTTTGATTCTTCGAGCTACTTATATTTTCGTGCTTCCGCCTCTTCTACCCGCCTCCCTGTTTCTTCTCCCTCCTCCTCCTTCCTTCCGCGTCCGATCCATTATTATTGCGCTTCCTTCCGCCCCTCCCTTTACCTTCTTCCCTTCCTACCTCCTCCCTTCCTTATATCTCTCTGCTCTCTACCCTCCACTTGTCACTTCCCTTCCCTCGCTCCCCTATCCCCTTCTCTCCAATCGACCATTACCCTCCTTGAGCTTCCCTCTCCCTCTGAGACAATGAAGCTTACGCTTAGCCTTGGTTCCCCCTCCCTGGCTCACCCCTCACTCCTTAATCTGATTCCCTCCCTATTCTCTGTCTTTTCCCCTTTGAGCCCCATTCCCCCTGCGCCCTCGACCCCTCCCTCCCCCCTGCCCTCCCCTCTTACCCCTGCGCGATCCTTCACACTCAAATATCATCCCACCTCCCTTCCGTCTTTTCCTTCTCCTCTCCTTCCCGCGCACTTTTTCCTTCTTTCCCGCCGCGAATCCGCCTGATCTATGTTACGCCGAGGCCTCATGACCTACGCTTCCGAGCGCCTACTTTTGCCCCCTCTTGAGCTACCCTCCGACTTACTTCCTTCGACCCTCGCGCTTCCTCCCACTAACTCTTCCCTCTTACTCTCTTCCCTTTTGAGCTACCCCCCTTTCTTCCCTCAATCCTGCTTATTACTTGATATCTCCCCTTTTCGACCTTCTCCTTTCCCCCCTCATTTCCTACCCCCTCCCCGTCGCTCTTTTCTCTCTCCCCCCTCTAATGCCTCCTTGCGCTCTCTCTACTGTCCCTCCTCACTCCCCTTTCCACTTAATAGTCTCTCACCTTTCTCCTCTCTTCCGTCTTCCGCATCCCTCTCTCCGATCTCCCCGCCCCTTTTTCCCCCCTTACTCTCCATATTATCACATCTATACATCTTTCCCCCCCTCTTCCACTCACTGCTCCCCTCCTCCCCCCCTTAAAATTCTATACTTCCACTTACCTAATCTCTCCTTTCCCTCCTTTCCCCTCCAACTCTCCTTTCTCCGCGATCCATTGATTTTTCTTTTTCCTACCCCTTCTCATCCTCTTCTTTTCTCTTTTCTTCTTCTCTCCCCCCCTTCTCTTCCTCCCTCTTTCCTCCTTCTTCCTCCACCCTTCTTCTCCTTCTCCCTCTCCATGATATATTTTTTTTCTCCTCCTCGACTTTCCTCCTTTCATACTCCTTTCTCCTCCCTACCTCCTTCTCTCTCTCCCCCCCCCCTCTTACCATACCTCAACATCTTTATCTCCCTACTCCCTCTCTCTTCTATTTCTCACTCTCTCATGATTCTTTTTTTTTTAATTTAATTTTTTCCTCCATTCTCATTCTTCCCTCCCCCCTTCCTTTCACTCTTACTTTACTTTGATAACAACCCTCCCTCACACTCTTTTCCACCCTCTGATTCTATCCCCCCCACCGCCCACCCCCTTCCCTCTCCCCCATCCCTTACAATTCTCCTTCGCTCATAACTCTCCCTCACCCCCTTTTCTCTCACCCTATCCCTGCCACACCCACCCACATCCCCATCCCCCCTTTTCCTCCCCCCTGGCCCTCACAGCTCACCCTCATACTACAACCTCCGAGAATCTCCCCTCCCCGCTCTCCCCAATGCCACCACTCTTCCCACTTCCTCCCCCCTCCCCCCCGTACCGACCACCCGTCATCGCCTAACGACAAGCGATGTGATGTCACGAAACTCCCCAGAACCGATCAGCCGATGCCCCACCCACCGAAAGATTGTGATCCATCTGCTCCAAGAGCAGCGATCTAGGCGAAGTCGTACCGTTGACGGCGTTTCCCAGCCAGAAAGCTGAAAGAGACGACGACGCTCGGAATGCTCGCGACATCCCGCGCTCCCGCCTCCCGCCCCTAACCGCCAGAACTGCCGCCTCCCCCCCCCCAAAACCTGCTCCACGCTCCTGACTGATCACCAGAAGACCCCGCCGATCCCCCTAACCCTTCCCCGCGCCCAAGAACCGACGAGAGAGATCGCGCAGAGAGACAGCTCGCCCGACCCCAAACGACGACGAGATCAGAGAGAGTCCTCTCCCCCCCCCCCTCCCTCCATCCTCTCTCCCCCGCCCCCCCCAATCCCCCCCACTTACTTTCCCCCCAACCTCACCTACCTCCCTCTCCCTCTCTCCTCCCCCCCCGCCTCACCGCGAGATCCATCGAACATTATAACCAACGCCCCCCGACCTAACCCGTGCCCTCCGCCCCCCCCCCCCAAAAAAAAGCCCCCCCAACCCGCACGTGACCCCCAACTACACCCCCCCCCCCTCCACCTCCCTCTCCCCACCCCCCCTTAACCCTCTCACCACCCCCCCCCAACAAGCATCCTCCGCCCTGCCCGCCCCCCCTAGAACGCCAACCCCCCCAAACACACCACCCCTGCCCCCCCCAACCCAGACAAACCGCCCAACACCCGCCGAGAGCCCCGGCGCCCTACCCGAGAGAGAATATCCGCTCGGACGGCTGCCCCGAGAGCGCCTGATCCGCTGCGATCTCGCTCTGCCGGGCGCCAAGAACCAAAACGCGAACGAGACGGCGAGGAGAGACCGAGAGCGAGCCCAAAACAGGTAGGAAAGCGACTCCCAGAGAGCGGCCCCAGCAAGAACGCGGCGCGGCAAAACCGCAGGAGAACGCTACCACGCGCGCGAAGAGAACACGGCCCGCCGGGGCAAAGAAGCCGAACCCCGGCGGGCCCCCCCCGAGAAAACGCCCGACCGGGACCCCCCGGACCCGCCCGGGCGCGAACGCCCTGAGCCGGCGAGCGCAAAGGCGAGAAGCTGGCGAGGTCGCAGACCCAGATGCTGCCCCAGGACCAGACCGAGAGCGACCAGCAGCACGCCCCCACCGCGCCCGAGCTGCGCCCGCCCCCCACCGGCACCCGGCCGCCCGCCCGACGCGCCCGGCCCGCACGAAGACGCCACCGCCCCCGGCGGGCCCACCGCGAAAGAAGACGAAGAACAGCGAGAGAACTCCCCCAGCGCGGCGTCTGCCTCTGCCCCCGCCCCCAGCCCCGAGCGACAAGACAGACAACCAAGCAAGGCACACCGCCACGCAGGGCGGAGAGAGGCGGGCGCGCAAGACCCGCACCAAAAAGTCGCCGGCGCCGCCCAAGCGACCCCGCGCGACAGAGGCCCGGAAAAAAACCACAGGCGGCGGGGAGACGCCAGCGGCCGGGGGCGGCCCAGACCGAGGCAGAAGCGCCCCTGAGGCGGGCCCCACTAGAGGGCCCCCAGACAGCAAGGACGGGAAACGCAAGAGAGGCGCCCCGCGACCAAAGCAAGGCGACGGGCAAGAGCGCGACCGGCGGCGGAGCGCGGAAAAGAGCCGGAAGGAGAGCAAACCGGCGGCCGCGAGGCGACGGGACGGCAAGCCGAGGAGCGGGGCGGAGCCCCAGAGCAGAAGGGACACGAGGGAGAGCGACGCGAAGCGGCGAGGAAGACAGAGCGCGCGACCAGGCGAGGCGCGGCGGAGACGGAGACGCCAGGGCGGCCGCCCGCGAGGGGAAGAAAAGCGCGCCGGCGCGACCGGCGGAGGGGAGAGGAAGGGGAGCGCCCAGAGCACCACGCCAGCAGCGCCGACGAGGGGAGGCGGCGCAGCGGAGAGAGAGGTACGAGACGAGGGCGCCGAAAAACGCGACCGAGGTCGGAGAGCAAAAGAACGACAGGGCGGCGGCGCCGACCAGACGACGCCCCGCCCAGCCGGCACACGATCTAGCGAGGAGTAGGGAAGCGACCGAGGCCAAGGAGGACCCAAGAGCGCGAACGCGAGGTGCCGGAGGAGCGGCAAGGCGACCAACTCAAGTCTGCAGCACAAAGTCACAGAGCGACGAGATATCAGTCTACAGAACAACAAAATAAAAAGAAAATAAGAAGAAAGAAAAAAAAAGAAAAAAAAAAAAGAAAAAAAAAGAAAAAAAAAAAAAAGAAAAAAAAAAAAAAAAAAAAAAAAAAAAAAAAAAAAAAAAAAAAAAAAAAAAAAAAAAAAAAAAAAAAAAAAAAAAAAAAAAAAAAAAAAAAAAAAAAAAAAAAAAAAAAAAAATGCCCAAGCAACAGCTGCCGGCCGCGCTGGCCGAGGCGCGGCGGGTGCTGGCTCCCGGCGGCGTCCTGGCCGTGACCATGAAGGCGGGAACCAGCGAAGGATTCGAGCCGAACCACAGCGAGACCTGGGCCGAGCCCCGGTTCTTCGCCCGCTTCGAGCGCGGCGAGCTGGCGGCAGCGCTGGAGGAGGCCGGGTTCTCCCGGGTCACCGTCTCGCCGCCGGCCGCCGACGAGCGCGGCGAGATCTGGCTGCACGCGCTTGCGAGGGCCCCTGACGAGCCGGCCGCGGCGCGGTAGTCTCACGGCCATGACGGACTGGCCGAACGGCGCGCGCGGCGCGGTCGCCTTCACCTTCGATTTCGACGCAGAGGAGGTGTGGATCGCCGACGACCCCGAGAACGCCAACCGCCCCGGCCTGCTCTCGCAGGGCACATACGGCGCGAAGGTGGCGGTGCCGCTGATCCTCGAGCTGCTCGCCCGCCACGGACTGCGACAGACGTTCTTCATCCCCGGCCGCGTGGCCGAGCGCCACCCGCACCGCGTACAGGAGATCCTGGCCGCCGGGCACGAGGTCGGGCATCACGGCTACACGCACACCTCCCCGGCACAGCTGTCGCCCGCCGAGGAGGAGGCCGAGCTGGTGCGCGCCCTGGATGTGCTGCGCGGGCTCGGCGCCGACCCGGTCGGGTACCGCTCGCCGTCCTGGGAGTTCTCGCCCGAGACGATCGGGCTGCTCGGCAAGCACGGCTTCGCCTACTCGTCCAACTACATGGACGACCTGCACCCCTACCTGCACCCGGGCGGCGAGCTGGTGGAGCTGCCAATCCAGTGGATCCTGGACGACGCCGCCCACTTCTGGTTCTCGGGCAGCGGCATGGACTGGACGCGCACGATCTCGCCGCCGTCGCACGTGCATGAGATCTGGTCGGCGGAGCTGGACGGGATCGTGGCACTGGGCGGCTGCTGCATCGTGACCATGCACCCCCAGGTGATCGGGCGCCCGCACCGGCTGGCCTTCCTCGACCGGTTCATCTCCGAGGTGCGCGCGCGCGACGACGTCTGGATCGCGACCTGCGCCGAGATCGCCGCGCACGCGCGGTGAGCGGCGGTCCCGGCCTGTCCGGCCGGCGCGCCCTGGTCACCGGCGGCAGCTCCGGGATCGGCGCGGCCACCGCGGCGCTGCTGCGCGAGCGCGGCGCCACCGTCGCGACGCTCGACCTGCACGACGCCGACCTGACGGCCGACGTGCGCGACGAGGTGATGATCGCCGACGCCGTGGCCGGTGCCGCGCGACTGCTGGACGGGGCGCCCGATCTGCTGGTGGCGAGCGCCGGCATCTACCGGATCGCGCCGTTCCTGACGCTGACCTCCGCCGAGTGGGACGACGTCCAGGCGATCAACCTGCGCGGCGTGTTCCTGACCGGCCGCGAGGTGGCGCGGTCGATGATCGCGGCCGGTGGCGGCGGCAGCATCGTCAACCTGGCCTCGACCGCCGCCCTGGCCGCAGACGCCGGCGAGCCGACGGCCCACTACAACGCCAGCAAGGCGGGCGTGGTCGCGCTGACCAGGCAGATGGCGGTCGAGCTGGCGCCGCACGGCATCCGCGTCAACTGCGTGTGCCCGGGCGTGATCGACACCCCGATGCTGCGCATGATGGACGACGCGGACGCGGGCGAGCGGTTCCTGCGCGACTCGGTTCCGTTGGCGCGGTTGGGAGCGGCCCGTGAGGTGGCCGCCGCGATCGCATTCCTGGCCTCGCCGGAGGCTGCCTACGTGACCGGCGTGGCGCTGCCGGTGGACGGCGGGCTCACCCTGTAGCGCACGTCGTTTCGTAAAAACGCCGCCGTTCGGGTGATCAACCATCCGCGTCTGCGGCCGATCACATTCAGGTAAGCCAGACCGGGGGGTCAGCATGATCGAGCAAACGTGGTCCGGGGCACGGCGACTTGAGTCGTGGCCGCCGCCGTCGCTGGCGCGGACGATCCACACAGCCGGTGCCGGCGAGTCCGTCCCCAGCTTCGCCGCGCGGCAGCCGATCTACGACCGGGCACTCGACGTGCACGCCTATGAGTTGCTGTTCCGTGCCGGCGACGACGAGGTCGCGTCCGCCGGCTCCGTGGTCACCACCTTCGCCGACATCGGGCTGGACGCGCTGGTGGGCGGACGCTCCGGCTTCGTCAAGGTCACCCGCGACTTCGTCATGGACGGCCTCGTGACGCTGCTCCCGGCCGGGCGCGTGACGCTCGAGCTGCACCGCTCCGACGTGCTCGATCCGGAGCTGCTGGCCGAGCTGAGGCGGCTGGGCGAGCTCGGCTACGTGATCGCCCTCGACGACTTCGTGACGAGCGACGACAACCTGTCACTGCTCGAGGTCGCCCACTACGTGAAGCTGGACGTGCGGGCCCACACCCGAGAGCAGCTGGCCGAGCAGGTGGCCGAGCTGAAGCCGCACAATGTCAAGCTGATCGCCGCCAGGATCGAGGATCACCACACCTTCGAGTTCTGCAAGGAGACCGGGTTCGACTACTTCCAGGGCTACGTCTTCTGCCGGCCCAGGTCGGTCGCCGGCCACGGCATCCCCGCCAACCGCGTCGCCCAGATGCGGATGATGGCCGTGCTGGGAGACCCCGACTGCGAGCTGGACGACATCGAGCGCGCGATCAACAACGACCTCGGCCTCAGCTTCCGGCTGCTGCGCTGGATCAACTCCGCCTACTTCCTGCTGCCGCGAAAGGTCAGCTCGGTGCGCGAGGCGCTGATGCTGCTGGGCGTGCGCAACGTGCGCAGCTGGGCGCTGCTGATGACGCTGGCCGGGATCGAGGATCAGCCCGGCGAACTGATCCGCACCGCCATGACACGGGCCAAGATGTGCGAGCTGGTGGCCCAGGCGCTCGACCGCACCGACACCGACGCGCATTTCACCGTCGGCCTGTTCTCAGTGGTGGACGCCTTCATGAACACGAGCATGCAGGACGTGCTGAGCGAGCTGCCGCTGTCACCCGAGGTGTCGGACGCGCTGCTCGAGGGCAGCGGGCACCTGAGCGAGGTGCTGGACTGGGTGCTGGCCTACGAGCGCGGGCACTTCGAGTGCCTGACGCCCTCGCCGCGGGCCGACGCCGTGCTGCGCGACGCCTACGTGGTGGCGCTGCGCTTCGCGGACGAGGCCGAGTCGTCAGCGCCCGACGACATGGGCAACGATCAGGTGCCGTTCCATGACATGTGCCAGACCACGCCGAAGGTGACGGCGAGCAACAGCACGTTCTGCCAGTAGCCACTCACCCATCGAGGGTACGGGCGGGCGGCGGCGCCCGCAATCGCCGTGGGATCAGGCGTCTTCGGAGTCGTCGAACAGCTTGCGCGCGCCCATGCGGCCGACCGGCTCGACCTTCTTCAGCTGGTAGGGAGAGCCGTAGAACATCCGGTGCGTGAGGCCACCGGCGGTGTAGGGCTCGTCCATCTCCAGCATCACGCTGGCGCCGGCGACGTGCACGACGCGGCCGAACGCGCCCTCGAGCTGCGCGTGGGATGGCAGATCGCCGGGCATGCCCTGCAACCGGACGTAGTCGCCGGGCTCGAGCTGCGGCAGCTGGTCGTGCGTCAGCGGGCGCCGGGTCGGGATCGGATCTGCGTCGTACATGGCCATCCGATGAACTGTATCGGCGGCACCCGCTTGGGGGTCGAGCAGGAATACCTCCGCGACGATGCATGATGCGGATGGGGATGCGACGCGCAGCCGCAGCGGTGACGCTGGTCGTGGCGGCCGGGCTCACGGCCGGCGCCGCCGCGCCCGAGGCCGCGCCGCTTCCCTCGGCCCCGGCCTGTCCCGTGTTCCCGGCCGGCAACGTCTGGAACCAGGACATATCGGCGCTGCCGGTGGCCTCGGACTCCGACACGCTGATCACGAAGATCGGCCTCGACACCGGCCTGCACCCGGACTTCGGCTCCTACAGCGGCTACGGCATCCCCTACAACACCGTCCCCGGCTCACAGCGGAAGCTGACGGTGCGCTTCGACTACAGCTCGCAGTCCGACCACGTCGGCTACCCGATCCCCAGGCGGCCGCGGATCGAGGCCGGCAGCGACCACCACATGCTGATCGTCAACAGCGGCACCTGCAAGCTCTACGAGATGTGGAACGTGCGGCACACCAGGCGGGGCTGGCGGGCCGGCTCCGGCGCGGTCTGGAAGATGACGTCGAACGCGCTGCGGCCGGACGGCTGGACGAGCGCCGACGCCGCCGGGCTGCCGATCCTGCCCGGGCTCGTGCGCTACCCAGAGGTGGCGGCGGGCGTGATCGACCACGCGCTGCGATTCACGGCGCCGCAGACGCGCGACGCGCACATCTACCCGGCCCGGCACGACGCCGGCTCGGGCAGCTCCGCCTCGCTGCCGCCGATGGGGCTGCGCGTCCGGCTGAAGGCCTCGTTCGACCTGTCGCAGCTGTCGCCGCAGGCGCGTGTGGTGGCCGTCGCGCTCCAGCACTACGGGATGATCCTGGCTGACAACGGCTCGCCCTGGTACGTCAGCGGCGTGTCCAACAAGCACTTCAACGACGACGACCTGCGCACGCTCAACCGCATCACCGGCCGCGACCTGGAAGTGGTCGACACCAGCGGCCTCGTGAACACGCCGTAACGGGTCAAGGCCGATCCCCCCAATCTGGGGGTGGAGGGGCCGTGGCCGGGGTCGATACCAGCCCTGGGTCTCTGTTCTCGAGCAGCGAGGTTGCACCGTGGCTTACAGCTATCCGGCCTTGCCGTCCAAACCGACGCGCGCGCACTTCCAGCGACTGCTGTGGCGCGCCGGATTCGCGGGCAGCCACGACCAGATCACGCACTACGTGAAGCTGGGGCTGCCGAAGGCCGTGACGCAGCTCCTGACGCCGTTTCACAGGAACGTGCTGGTCGGGCCGATCCCGACCGACGGCGGCAACAAGCTGCAACCGCTCGACCTGTGGGGCCACGACTGCCTGTGGTGGCTCGATCGCATGGTGCGCAGCCGAAACCAGCTGGTGGAGCGGATGACGCTGAACCTGCACGACCTGTTCGCCACCTCCAACGCCGGTGTCGGCAACACCCGGCACATGCTGCGCCAGAACCGGCTGCTGCGCGGGCACGCGGTCGGGAACTTCCACGACCTGCTCGAGCAGATCACGATCGACCCGGCCATGCTGCTGTGGCTGAACGGCGCCGACTCGAACAAGTGGGAGCCCAACGAGAACTTCGGGCGCGAGGTGATGGAGCTGTTCTGCCTGGGCAACGACCCGAACCTGGAGTCGCTCACCCACGGCCTCTGGACGAACGCCAACATGTACACGCAGAACGACATCCACGAGGCCGCGCGCGCCCTCACAGGCTGGCGCTACGACTGGAACAAGGCGGCGACGGGCACCATCAAGCAGCGTGAGAACCCGACCTTCTGGGACGCCAGCTACCACGACACCGGCCCAAAGACGATCTACGGCCACACCGGGAACTGGGACTGGCGCGACGTCTGCCGGCTGGTGGTGCACCATCCCAATCACGCGCCCTACCTGGCCTACTCGCTGTGGAGCTACTTCATCGCGACGCCGCCGACGGCGCCGGCCATGCGCGAGATGGTCAACAACTACAGGAAGTCGGGCTTCGAGCTGGCTCCGCTTCTGAAGGTGATCCTGCACCACCCGGCCTTCTACGCGAACCTGGACGAGCCGGACATGGTGAAGCCGCCGATCGTGTTCGTGGCCGCCGGCCTCCGCAACACGGGCCGCTTCATCAAGAACAACAACTGGAGCTGGCTGCTCGACAACATGGGCCAGGTGCCGTTCTACCCGCCCAACGTGTCGGGCTGGAAGCAGGGCCCGGCGTTCCTGAACACGAACACCGCACACGCCTACTGGCAGACCACCGGCTACCTGCTCTACCAGACGATCGGGGATCCCGGCAGCCAGACTCCGCAGGTGGCGGTCACCGCGGCCATGAAGGCGCTCTCGCACCCCTGGGCCTCGAGCGACACCCGCGCCAGGCTCGAGACCTACGCCACCGACTACGCCACCCGCAACGGGCCAACCCTGGACTCCCACGACCACGTGGAGCGCCAGACGGTGATCCGGGCGATGCTGATGGCCGGTCCGGACGGCCTCCTCCACTGACCATGATCGGAGCCACGACCTGATGAACCACTGCGGATGCAACGACTGGCAGTCCACCCACCGTCGATCGATGCTGCGCCGTCAGGGCCAGGTCGTGCCGATCCCGCGCGCCGTCCTTCAGGGCGAGTCCGCGGGCATGTGCCGGCGTGACTTCCTGCGCAACGGCGCGGTCGCGTTCCTGACGGTCTACGGCGCGTCGATGCTCGACTGGGGTCACATCTGGGAGGCGGCATCGGCGCAGGCGGCGACGCCCGGCACCGATCCGATCATCGTCTCGGTCTTCCTGGACGGCGGCAATGACGGCCTGAACACCCTCGTCCCGATCACCGGGTCCGACTACGCCGCCTACGCGTCGAAGCGCCCGCACATCCGGCTGGCACCGGCCACCTGCCTGCCGCTGGGCGGAGCGGCTGCCAACCCCGACTGGGCCTGGAACCCGGCCGCGACCGGCTTCCAGCAGCTGTACGACGCCGGCAAGATCGCCGTGATCCCGTCGGTCGACTACATGCCCCCCGACCTCTCGCACTTCCACTCTCGCGCCTTCTGGCAGGCCGGCGAGCTCGATCCCGACCCCGCCACCGGCTGGCTGGGCCGCTGGGTCGACCAGAACGGCGCGACCGACAACCCGCTGCAGGCCGTCTCGGCCGGCTGGTCGCTGGACGGGTCGCTGAAGAGCGCGACCAACCCGGTGGCGGTGCTGTCGAGCGTCGAGGACGCCCAGTTCTCGATGAACAACGTGTGGTCGGATCCGCAGCTGATGGTGGACACCCTGGCCGGCCTGTCTGTGCGCAGCGCGGCGAACCCGGCCATGGAGGCTGCGGATGAGGCGGTCGGCGGCGCGGTCAACGTGGCCAGCCGGCTGAGCGCGCTGACCCAGCCGACGCTGCCGCCCAACGGGCTCGGCTACGGCACCACCAGCTTCGACCAGCGGATGTCCAACCTGGCGTGGATGCTGGACTCGAACCTGGGCATGCGGGTGGCCTGCGTCTCCTACGACGACGGCTGGGACTTCCATGACTCGCAGGTCAGCCGCCAGGCGCAGAACCTGTCGCGCATGTCGACCACCCTCGCCGCCTTCCAGGCCGACCTGGAGGCGCGCGGGCTGGCCGACCGCGTGATCACGCTGGTGTGGAGCGAGTTCGGGCGCCGCGTCGAGGACAACGACTCCGGCGGCGGCGGAACCGACCACGGCGCCGGCGGGCTGGCGCTCGTGATCGGCAAGCACGCGAAGGGCGGCCTCGCGGCCGAGTTCCCGGGCATCTCGGACGCGGATCTCGATCAGTGGGGCAACCTGAAGGTGCCGACCGACTACCGCCAGATCTACACGAACCTGCTGGGCGACTGGATGGGCACCGACCCGGCCGACGTGATCCCCAACGCGAGCAGCTATACGCCGCTGGACCTGGTGGCGTAGCGCGATCCGCCGGCCGCCGGCCGGCACGCGATCACCAGTCCGATCGACCGGCCCCTGCGATACTCCAGGGGTGGCCGGCCTGCGCGCTCTCACATTCGCCGCCCTGGCCGCCGCCACGGCGGCGGCCGCCCATGGCGGATTCGCCATGCTGGCCGATCCGCGCTGGGCGATCGCGGCGCTCGGCGGCGCCGGCGTGGCCGCGCTGGTGATGTGGCGCGGCTGGGCGCTGGTGGCGCGGCGGGGTCAGATCCAGGACACGGCCTCGCTGGCCGCGCTGATCCCCGCGATGCTGGCCGCGCAGACGGCCGCGCACCTGGCGTTGCTGGCAGCAGGAGCGCCCGCGCACCCGGGTGCCCACGGATCGCTGGCCCTGCACCTGGCGCTGGCGGTGGTGGCCGCGGTGCTGGTGCAGCTGATCGACGTGCGCACGCAGCGCCGCGCGCTGGCGGCACTGAGGCAGTCGCCCCGGCTCTCGTCGGAGCACGTCGTGCGGCGAGCACCCGCCGCCGCTGCGCCACGCGGCCTGGCCGGATGGCACCGCCGCGGCCGCGCGCCACCGCTCCCCGCCTGACCCGTCCCCACCTCTCGGTCAGGAGTTCCACTGCGCCACCGCATGCCATGCGCAACCCCGATGCACGGCCCGGTCCAGCCGGGCCGCCTCGCGCTGCCGTCCGGGAGCCCGGGATGAGACGGGCGGCCGCCCTGCTGGCGCTGCTGGCGCTGCCGCTGATCTGGCCGGCGTGGGCGCAGGCGCACGCCACGCTGCTGACCACCACGCCCGGTGCCGGCACGCGCGTCGCGGCCCCTCCGCAGCAGCTGGTGCTGACCTTCGACCAGCAGATCCGCCCCGTGAGCGGCGGCACCACCGTCGTCGACGACGCCGGCAAGTCGGTGATGGACGGCCCGGCCGCCAACGCGCCGGGCAATCCCAAGCAGCTGGTGGTGCCGCTGCAGCAGGGCCTGCCGGCCGGCGACTACACCGTGCGCTGGGAGATCGTCTCCACCGACGGCCACCTGATCGCCGGCGTGTACGCCTTCGGCGTCGGCACGGGCGGGCCGGTTCCGCAAGCGGAGTCACAGGACGCGCCCACCGACTGGCCGTTCCTGATCGCCCGCTTCTTCTACTTCGCGGGTCTGCTGACGCTGGTCGGCGGCGTCGTCTATCGGGTGGCCGCCTACCAGCCCGCCACGGCCGCGGTGACAGGCGAGCCGCGGCGGCTGATGGGCCTGCGCGAACGCCACCGCGCCAACCAGGTGCTGGCGCTGTCGGCGGTGCTGGTGCTGGCCGGCGGCTGGGTGGCGCTGACGCGGCAGGGCGCGCAGGTGGCCGGTGTCAGCTTCTGGGAGGCGTTCGATCACCGCGGCCCGGTTGCCTCCGCGCTGGACGCGACCCGCTTCGGCCGCCAGTTCGGGCGCGGCATCGACGTGACAGCGGTGTTCACGATCCTGGTCGCCCTGGCGTACGCCACGGTCGGGGTCAGCCGCCGGCTGACCGTGGTGCTGGCGGTGCCGGCGGCGATCGCCGGGGCCTGGGCGCTGGCCGCGCCGGGCATCTCCGGGCACGCGGGCGACCCCGGCCGCGGCCCACTGGTGATCGGCCTTGACGCCCTGCACGTCGCCGCCGCCGCCATCTGGATCGGAGGGCTGGTACAGCTGGCCGTGGTCACGCCACACGCCACGCGCGGCCTCACCCAGCCCCTGCGCGATGCCACCCGCGCCAGGATCGCCGGGCGCTTCTCGCGGATGGCGGTGGCCGCGGTGGCGGTGCTGGCGGTGACCGGCGGCCTGCGGGCGTTGTGGGAGCTGTCCTCCGTGTCGCAGATCTGGACGACCTCCTACGGCCGCACGCTGCTGGCCAAAACGGTGCTGCTCTTGATGACGCTGGCGGTCGCGTCGCGCAGCCGCCGGTTCCTGGGCCGGTTTCCGATGCTGCGGCGCTCGGTCACCGCCGAACTGGTGGTGCTTTCGGCGGTGGTGGCCGCGGTTGCCCTGCTCACCAACCTACCGCCCGGGAGCAGGCCAACCGCCGTCTCCGGTGCGACGACCGCGACCGGCGGAGCGGCCACGGTGGCACTACGAAACGGCGGGCAGATCAGCGTCTGGCCGGGGACGGCCGGGCCCAACGCGATCGGGCTGTCCTTGCCGGCAGGCACGACGGCACCCAGCCTGCACCTGCAGCAGCAGGACGGCACTCCGGTGTCCGCGAAGCTGATCGCGACCGGGCCCCACACCTGGCTGGCCTGGGCGCCGAAGCTCGACGCGGGCGCGATCTCGGCTCGCGCGACGGCGGGCGGTCAGGCGTGGTCCACTTCGCTCGACATCGGCGAGGCGGTGCGCAGCGAGGGCGTGCCTCCGGCCCCGCTGGCGACCGGCCCGCTGGCAGCCGGCGAGGCGTCCGACCTGGCGGTCGCGGCACAGCGGGTCGGCAACCACCGCGTCCGCTTCACGGTGCTGGGGCAGGACGGCTCCGCGCCGCGGACCGTTGCCATCACAGCAAACGGCCGGCTGGCGACTCCCTGCCTGAAGACGGCCGAGGTCTGCTTCGAGGCGCCGGCCAGCCGCAAGGCCGGCCCGCTCGCGGTGACGGTGCTTCGGCCGGGCCGGTCGACGGTCAGCGCAACCCTCGCGCTACCGGCGGCGGATGCGCAGCCGGCGGCGGGGCTGGTGCGCGACACCGCCAGGTCGCTGCGGGCGGTGCACTCGGTGCGGTTCGAGAACCATCTCGCCTCGGATCCCGTGCACTCGGTGGACACGACGTTCATCGTGGGTGCGCCCGACCGGCTGGCGATCGATGTGCACGGCGGCGCCCAGTCGCGCGTGATCGGAAACCACCGCTGGGATCTCGAGAACGGCAGCTGGGTGAAACAGCCGATCCAGGCGCTGAAGCTGCCCGACCCATACTGGGCGAGCGGAGCGCTGGCCGCCTACGTGACGGGATCGACCAGGGACGGTGTGTTCGTAACGCTGGGGGTGGCGCAGGGGCCGACGTTCTTCCGGTTGCTGATTGACAAGCGCACGCACCTGGTGAAGCGGCTGTGGATGACGACCGCCGCGCACTTCATGCGCGAGCACTACCTGGACTTCAACAGGGCGCCGCCGGTCACCGTGCCGCCTTCGTAGTTGGGGGTGGTGGGAGTGCCCAGCGGCGTTCGTGGTGCCAGCGCTGGATGGTGCGCGGGCTGGGCGGCTCGGCGTTGGTATACGTCGCCTCGAGGATGTGCGTGCGAACGGTGCTGAGGGGCGCGCCGCGCGCGAACGCGCGCTCGGCACGCAGGCGCAGCTTCGGCCAGGCATAGCTACCGGGCCGTCCCCGAGCCGGCCGCGCCCTCAACGAGGCAAGGTGCGCGTCCATCGCGCGGTGCCGAGCAGCGGTCAGACACCCATTCGCCCGCCACACCCCGGTCAGCGTCAACACCACGTCCCGACCACCGCGCTGCGTCAAAAACGCGACCGAGGCATGACCCCCACACAACCACACCTCAACGCCATACCCAAACGAGACGCGCCGCGTCCCACCACGCGTGCGATCGACACAGACCGCACAGACAGGCTGCTTGGTCGGAACCATGCGAGCCTTATACAGAGACGGCAAGTAGGGCGAAGACACGCCAGCGAGTCTGCCAGCCAAAGTGACCGGTGAGGGTCACGAGAAGTCACGCCCCTACCCCAAACACCAAACGACACCCACCCACACCGCCAACAGGCACACCACACCCCAAACCACCACACACAACAAACAACACCCACCACACCGCCAACCGACACACCCCCGGCCAGCAGAACTAAGCGCCCCACCCGCCCAAAACCCCTCGCCCCAACGGACCAGCCGGACCACACCGCCAGATACACTCGCGCGATGCCTGTGCCAGCCGAGGTGCGGCCGGTCAACGCGCCGGACGTTGCGCTGCTTGATGCCGCTTATCCCGAGCGTGAGAGCCGTCACCAGCTCCGCTTCCGCCAGCAGCTGGCGGGCGAGGGCACCTACTTCGTCGCCTGGTCGGGCGAGGAGCCGGCCGGTTGGGTGTTCCTCGCCTTCCCGGAGCATGCGTCCGAGCGGGCGCTTGGCGGCGCGCAGCTATCCGACCTGCAGGTGGCCGCACCGTACCGGGGCGCCGGCTTTGGTCGCGCCCTGCTCGACGCCTCCGAGCAAGCGGCCAGCGATGCCGGCTGGGACACCATCGGCCTCTCCGTCACCGTCGCCAATCCCGACAACGAGCTTGCCCGATCCATCTACCTCCGCCGCGGCTACCGCGACAGCGGCCAGGGCGCGTACCGCGACGGCTACCACTACCACGACGCCGCCGGCATACGCCGCTACCACGGCGAGCAGCACGTCTACCTGATCAAGCGCCTCAGCGCCGCCGACTCCTAGGCCGGGTCGGTCTCGACCGCCGGCGTGCGCCGGAACGGCACCCGCGCGCCCATCGCCGCGGCGATTACCACGATCGCGCCCACCGCGATCAGCACGTCGCCAACCGAGAAGATGTTGCCGAACGGCACCCAGCTCGGCGCCGCCCACCGGTCGACGAACCAGGCCAGGTTGGGCGACGCCTCGCGGACGCTGTTGTTGTGTACGCCCGAGAAGTTGAGCCCACTGTCGCGCATGGCGCTGGGCAGCGCCGGCATGTGCCCGCCGTTAGCCAGGATCGCCGCAAGGTTCAGCAGCATCCCGGCCGCGGCGATCGGCATCCCGACGAGGCGCCGGTTCACGAACGCCACCACCACCAGGCACCCGTACGATGCGATCGACAGCGCGGTGGCCACCTGGGTGCCCACCTGCCACGGCACGAACAGCGACGGGAACGCCGCGATCTGCAGCGCCAGCGCCAGGTAGAACAGCCACGGCTTCGACACCCGCACGTATGCCAGCCGGCCCAGCCGGCCGCCCAGCAGCAGGCCCAGCAGGATCCCGATCGGGACGGTCGGCAGCAGAAACATCAGGCGATCGCCGTGTTCTGCTCGGGGACTTCCTCGCCCAGCGAGGCGAGGTACTTCTCAAGCGCCGACACCACGCGCGCGTCGAACTGCGTCCAGCAGCGCCGGCGCAGCTCGGCGATCGCCTCGCCCGAGCTGCCGGCCGCGCGGTAGACGCGGTCCGATGTCATCGCATCGAACGCGTCGGCGACCAGGATGATGCGCGAGCCGAGCGGGATGTCCTCGCCGGCCAGCCCCAGCGGATAGCCGCTGCCGTCCCACCACTCGTGGTGGTGTCGGATCCAGCGGTCGACCGGCGACACGCCCAGGCCCTCGAGCAGCCGGTAGCCGAGGTCGGCATGCTCGCGCATGATCCGCAGCTCGTCCGGGTCGAGCTTGCCCGGCTTCTGCAGGATCCGGTCGGGGATGGCGATCTTGCCGAGGTCGTGCAGCAGGCCGGCCAGCCGCACTTGCTCCACGGTTTCCTCGTCCAGCCCCATCGCGCGGGCGATGCCCTCCACCAGCCGGGACACCGACTGGCTGTGGGCGCCGGCGTAGGTGTCCTTCGCGTCCACCACCCGGATCAGGCCCTCGGCCGCCTTCAGGCGCGCGTGACGCTCCGCCGACTCTGCCAGCTCGTCGGGCGTGTAGATGCGCACCACGGTCGGGCTGTAGACGCAGGACCGGTTCTTGCCGTGGTTCTTGGCCCAGTAGAGGGCGCCGTCGGCGACTCGCAGAAGCTGGTCGCGATCGCCGGCACTGCCGGGGTAGCTGGCGATGCCGGCGCTGACCGTGACCTGCTCGCCGTGCGGGAACTTGGTCTGCCAGAGACGCGCGTGCAGCCGCTCCACGGCGGTGTAGGCCTCCTGCTCGCCGTCGTCGGGAAGGAGCAGCGCGAACTCCTCGCCGCCGATCCGGTAGGCCTGCGCGTCGCCGTACTCCTCGCGCATCAGGCGCGCCAGCGTGATCAGCACATCGTCTCCGACCTGGTGGCCGAAGCGGTCGTTGATGCTCTTGAAGTTGTCGATATCGATCAGCACCAGGCCCATCAGCGATCGGGTGGACGCGCCCAGCGCCAGCGCCTCGCGCAGATCGGTCTGGAACGAGCGGTGGTTGCGAAGGCCGGTGAGCGCGTCGGTCTCCGCGTCGCGGGTGGCCACCACCGAGCGGTAGGCATAGCGCTGGTACAGCGCCAGCGCGAACAGCGGTCCGGCCAGCAACAGCTCCAGGCGCGGGTTGATCATCCACAGCGACGTGGCCAGCGCGGCGATGAACGCCATGATCGCGAAGGCCGGCCCGGAGTGGCGGACGTAGTCCTCCAGCATCTCGCGCAGGCTGATGCCGGTGTACAGCGAGACCGCGATCGCGACGGTGATCACGTTGGTCACGACGTACGCCGCGCCACCCATGAACACGAGCGCGGTCAGCGCCCCCGCGTGATACGGCGAGACCGTCCAGCCGAGGATGAAACCGGGGCCGGCGGAGACGAACGCCGACAGCCCGGAGGAGGCCCCGTTGAACATGGTGCGGACGGCCGGCGCGCGGTCGTGCACCTGCACGATCACCATGCTGACGATGGCGCCCAGCACGGCGTACTGCCAGCCGAACAGGAACTGGGTGGACAGCAGGAACACGAACGCCAGCGAGACGGTGCGTCCACCCTGCTCGTCGAGCGGCACCGGCTTGTACTCCGCGGCCACCGCGGCCACGAAAAACAGCGCCACCCCGACGGCGGTGCCGGCGTCCGGTGGCGCTGATGCGATCTTGAGAACTGCCCCGACTGCCACCGGGATCGTCAACGCCAGCATCACGGCGATGAACCGGAGCAGCCGGGGCGGATACGTATGGGACGAGTTCGTCACGGCTTGAAACGCTTATCGGTCAGGTTCCCGCCGGCACTTGAGTGCCGTGGCCCGGGTGACCGGAAGGGGCACTAGTTCCACTTGGTCTGGGCGCCGCTGGCGATCGCAAAGGCCGCGATGGCACCAAGAACGAGAGCGACACGGGTCGCGCGATAGTTCCACTTGATCATCTGTTCGCACCTCCCTTCGGGGGTGAGCGGATCCGGCGTCAAATCTGCTGAGGAGGAGCCGCCGCAGCCCGGTAATCGCGGTGTACCGAGGGAGCGTTTGCCCGGAGGGATCGCGGAGCGTCCTCCTTCGCTATCACACAGATAGCGAAGGGCCGGGGAGGGCGATTCCCCCGTTCGGGTGATCATCACGCGCCTCGATCGGGGGTGCGGCTAGGGCGTGATCACGCCGCCGGCGCTGAGATGAGCGCCGCGCGCGCCCAGATCCTCACGGGACAGCTGCTCGACCAGCGCGGCTCCCTGGTCGTCCGGATCGAGCTGGGGCTGGCCGGGGCCGGCCAGCACCGTGGAGACCAGCCGGCCGGACAGGAACCGCCCGTCGGCGGCCAGCTTCACGTGCAGGATGCCGGACACCCCCAGGGCGCCCTCGGTCGTGAAGTTGTGGTAGCCGGCGAAGTTGCCGAGGCTGTAGGCGATCAGGCGACGGTGGTAGACCTGCATCGCCCGCAGCACGTGCGGGCTGTAGCCGATGATCAGGTCGGCGCCGGCATCGATCGCCATGTGCGCGAAGGCCTCCGGGTTTCCGCGGTTCTCGCCCTCGTAGATCTCATCCTGGCCGGTCAGGTGCTCGGCGGCCACGCCCTCCGCGCCTGCGTGCATCGCCACCACCACCATGTCGGCGTGGCGGTCGGCGGTGCGGATCAGGCGCCGGGCGGCCGGGTAGTCGTTGAGCGGGCCGGTGTTGGGGTAGCTGGCGACGCCGATGAAGGCGACGGACAGTCCATGCACGTGCACGTAGGTGATCTCATGCGTGCGACCGGTGTGGGCGAGGCCCGCGCGGTCGAGCGCGGCCACCGTGTCGTCCAGGCCCGCCTGCCAGAAGTCGAAGGCGTGGTTGTTGGCGTTGCTCACGATCGTGAACCCGGCGTGCTTGAAGTAGCGCGCCCACGACGGCGGCACCCGGAACTCGTAGCAGGCGGTCGAGTTCGCGCCGCACTTGCCCGACGTCTGGTTGGTGAGCGTGCCCTCCATGTTGGCGAAGCGGATGTCGCCCGTGATCTGCGAGCGCACGCCGTCGAAGTAGGCGTCGGGATCGGGCGCGAGCGTACCGGCGTAGCCCAGCATCGTGTCGCCCACCGCCGAGAGCGTGACGGTGCCGGTCGGCTTGGGGTGGGTGGCCGGCGGCGAGGACACGGCCGGGCCGGTCGCCCTGGACGTACCGCCACCCGGCGAGCCGTTTGACGAGCCGGCCACGGCCGGCGATCCGCCCGGCCAGAGCTGGGCCAGGCCGTAGCCGGCGACCACCAGGAGCAGCAGCAGAACCGCGGTCGCGACCGCACGGCGGCGGCGCACCCGGGCGCGCCGGCGGCTGCGCATCGCGCGCCGTTGCAGATGGGGATCCTGGTCGTCCACGCGCCGGTATCATCGCGCAGCGTGACGTCGGAGCAGCGGGTGATGGAGGCGATCGAGGCGGGGCGCGACCGGCTGGTCGAGCTCACGTCGACGTTGATCGACTTCGACACCACCGCCCGCGACGACGACGGGACGGCCCATGACGAGGCCGCGCTGCAGGACCACCTGGGCGGGCTGCTGAGCGCCGCGGGCGCCGAGGTCGAGATCTGGGAGCCACGTCCCAACGAGGTGTCGGGCACCCGCCAGATCCCGGGCCCGCTCAGCTTCGAAGGGCGGCCCCAGATGGCCGCCCGCTTCGCCGGCGCGGGCGGCGGCCGCAGCCTGCTGTTCAACGGGCACATCGACGTGGTGCCCTCGGAGCCGCGCGATCGCTGGACGAGCGACCCCAACTCCGCGGAGGTGCGCGACGGGAACCTCTACGGCCGCGGCGCCTGCGACATGAAGGGTGGCGTCGCGGCGATGACGTTCGCAGCGATGGCGCTGGCCGAGGCCGGCGTACGGCTGCGCGGCGACCTGATCGTGAACACGGTCACCGACGAGGAGACGTCGGGCGCCGGCGGTCTGGCCGCGGTCAGCCACGGCGTCAAGGCCGACGCCGGCATCGTCACGGAGCCGACGGGGTTCGACGTGTGGGTGGGATGCCGCGGGTCGCTGTCGCCGACGATCACGGTCGAGGGCCGCCCCGGGCACGCCGAGATGGCCCAGCCGCACTGGCGCGACGGAGGCGCCGTGAACGCCATCGAGAAGATGTCGGTGGTGCTGGACGCGATCCGCGAGCTGCGCGAGGAGTGGCGCGGACGTCCCGACAAGCGCCATCCCCACCTGTCGCCGAGCGACATCGTCCCGGCCATCATCAACGGCGGCGAGTGGGTCGTCACCTACCCGTCCAGCTGCACGCTTCAGAGCGAGCTGATGTACCTGCCTTCAAACGCCGACCCGGACGGCTGGGGCACCCTGGTCGAACGCGAGGTGACCGAGTGGATCCAGCGACGCTGCGCCGCCGACGCGTGGCTGGCCGAGCACCCGCCGCTGATCGAGTGGAGCCTCGACATCCCGCCCTACGAGGTCGACCCGGCGCACCCGCTGGTGACCGCCATGCTCGATTCGAGCGCCGCCGTGGGCGAGCCCTCACGCATCTCCGGACTCGACTCCTGGTACGACGCCGCCAGCTTCACGCGCTTCGGCGGCACGCCCTGCATCGGATGGGGCCCGCGCGACATCGCCTGGGCGCACACGATCGACGAGTACGTTCCCATCGACGACCTGGTGCGCTGTGCACAGGGGCTGGCAATCGCCGCGATCCGCTACTGTGAGGCCGATGGTTGATCTGACGAGTCGTGCGGCGTGAGGCCGGTGACGGAACTCCCCGTGAGAATGGCGACGACCGCCGACTCGGCGCTCGTGACCGGCCTGTTGAAGGCGTTCTTCAGCCACGAGGGCCGCGTGGTCGCCCACCTCGAGCAGAACGTGGAAGCGATCCTGGCCGACCCCGGCCGCGGCTTCTTCACGCTGGGCGGCGACAAGGGCGTCGCCACCACCACCATCCGCATCTCCGCCGGCGGTGGCGCCAGCGCCGAGATCGAGGAGATCTGGGTGCAGCCGTCGGCTCGCGGCCAGGGCATCGGCGGGCGCCTGCTGCGCACGGCCGTCGCCGAGTGCCGCCGCCGCGGCATCGAGTCGATCGAGCTGCGCGTGACGCCCGACGACCAGGAGCTGGGCATCCCCGACTTCTACACCAAGCAGGGCTTCAGCCACGGTGGCCGGCTGATCTACGAGTTCGCCGGCGCGGACTCGGAAGTCCGCTAGGCGCGCGACCGCCTCAGACGGAGGTGTCGCTGGCCAGCTCCAGCATCTCCATCGCCGCGTCCAGCTGCCCGCGGCGACGCAGGAACTTGCCGTAACGGCGGTACGCCTTGGCCAGCTCGGTCGGCCAGCCGGTCTGACGCTCGAGCGAGTCGATCGCGAGCCGGTACTCCGGATCCGCCGCGTCGGCGTCGCCCCGGTCGTCGTGGACACGCGCGATCACGAGGTGGGCGAGCCCGCTCTGCCCCGGGCCTGAGGGATCGTCGGCCAGCAGCTCGACCGCAGCGCTCGCACGCGACAGCGCGGTGTCGTGGTCGCCCTGCTGCAACGAGAACCGTGCCTCCTCGACCAGCAGGAAGCCGGCGTCAACGGAGCCGAGCGGATCGGGCGCCCGCCGCCGCGCCTCGGCCAGGTAGTCGCCGGCCCGCTCGGTGTGGTTCGCGTCAAGCCGGACGTGCGCGCACTGCAGATAGGCCTCGAACACGTCACCAAGGTCGACCGCGAGCGCAGTTTCGAGGTTCTTCTCGGAGTACTCGATGGCCTGTTCGGAGCGGCCGATATTCATGTTCAGGCGAGTCAGGGCGTAGTAGAGGCGTCTCCGCACCTGCAGGTCGAGATCCTCGCCGCCGTTTCGCAGCACCCCGGCCAGCACCGAGTTTGCCCGGCCGTACTGGCCGGCGTCCGCGTAGGCGTAGCTGAGCGTGATCGAGTAGTGGGCGATCACGGCCGAGTCAGGATCGGGTGTTGAGGAGACGCGTTCGAGGCAGTCCTCGAGCAGGGCGACCGCGCCGTTGGCGTTGCCGGAGAACGACCGCAGCCGTGCGGTGTTGGTGTAGAGCGACTCACGCTCGACCGGATCGGGCCGGTCGCCACGTTCGATCGCCTGCTCGAACAGCTCCAACGCCCGCGCCTCCTGGCCGCGACTGGTGGCGACCGTACCGAGCCCTTCGAGCGCCTGGCCGGCCAACCGCCGGTCACCGGCCTCCGTGGCCTGGTCGAGCATCTCGGACAGCACGCGGTCCGCCTCGTCGAGGCGACCGAGGCCGATCAGGAGCGACGCATCTGTGAGCATGGCCTCATGCACGCGCTTCCAGAGTAACCACGAGTTCGGAGGGCTTCAAGCGGCGAACGGCAGCGGCCGCACCCGCGCGGCCGATCCGGCGACGGTCACCTCGTCGCCATCGGACACCTCGCGGCGGAGCACCGCCAGCGAGATCGGGCCGAAGCGCGGGGACAGCACCGCCGAGCCGACGCGTCCCACCTCACGGTCACCGTGCAGCACCGCCGCTCCCGGTTCGGGCAGCGCTCCGCTCAACGCGAGGCCGCGCAGGCCGCGGTTCGCGTGGCCGCGGTACTGGAGTCGGGCGACGGGCTCCTGCCCGGGGTAACAGCCCTTCGTGAAGCTGACAGCCAGCGGCACCAGGCCGGCCTCGGCCGGCATCGAGTCCTCGCCGAAGTCGCGGCCGAAGGCGGGCAGGCCGGCCTCGACCCGCGCCACCTCCCAGGCATCGGCGGGCTCGACGCCATCCGGCGTGGACGCCAGCAGCCGGTGGGGTCCGGCCGGCGTCTCCAGGCTGGCCAGCGCATCGGCGGCCTCACCCCAGACCACGGCATGCGCCGAGGGGGCCAGCTCCACCTTGCGGCGGAACCGGGCGCGCACGATCGACTCCAGCACCAGCTGGGCACGATCGGGCGGGCATGCCAGCACATAGCCGTGGCCGGTATTGAACAGCTCCACGTCGGAGATCACGCGCGCCTTCGGCGTCAGCAGCAGCGCGTACACGGCCCCGCCGGGCTGGGCGCCGTCGACATCGTTGGAGAGCAGGCTCTGCAGCAGCACTCCGGCGTCCGGGCCGGTGGCCTCGATGCAGCTGCGGTCGAGCAATGCGGTCACGCCAGGAAGCGTAGACGGAAGCAAACGCGGCGATCGGATGAAACGATTCGCCTCTACCATGCCACCAATCTCTTTCGTCTCGATCCCGGAGGTCGCGTGGCGCTGTTTCGTTCCAGCGAGGATCGCAAGGCCAGAAAGGCCGGCGTCGACGAGTCGCGCATCCCTCCCGGCCAGTACTACACAGACAAGTGGCCGGTGCTGCAGGCGGGCAGCGTGCCGCGCGTCGACCTGGCGTCATGGGACTTCCGCGCCTTCGGCCTGGTCAAGGAGCCGATCCGCCTGTCGTTCGACGATGTGGTGCAGCTCGGATCCCAGGAGCAGGTCAGCGACATCCACTGCGTGACCCGCTGGACGAAGCTGGACATGCCCTGGAAGGGGGTGCCCATGAAGGCGTTGCTCGACCGCGTCCAGCCGCTTGACAGCGTCCGCTTCGTGATCGCCCACTCCGAGCAGGGCTACACGGCCAACCTGCCGATCGAGGTGATCCGGGACGATGACGTGATGCTGGCCTACGAGGCGGAGGGACGGCCGCTCACGCCCGAGCACGGGTTTCCACTGCGACTGCTGGTGCCCAGCCGCTACTTCTGGAAGAGCGCCAAGTGGCTGCGCGGGATCGAGTTCTCGAACACGGACAAGCCCGGGTTCTGGGAGGGGTACGGCTACCACAACGACGGCGACCCCTGGCGCGAGGAGCGATACGGCTTCTGAGGGCGAACGTCCCGGCCGGCCGAGAGCCGCCCGGGGGAGTACGGTGAACGGATTACAAATCCATGGCCCGCATGCAGGGTGACCCTGGTGAGCTGCCTGTCCGCCGCAGCGCTCGCCGGGTGTTCGGGCAGCGGTAGTGCGGCCACATCGGCGCCGTCCGCCTCACAGCTGCCGCCCGCCTCACAGCAGCCGCCCGGGACGACAGCGACAGGCGGCACCAACCCGACCCCGGTACACACCCCACAACGGCTTGTCCGCTTCTGCAGCCAGGGGCCTGCCTGCGACGACTTCGCCACGCCCACCGGCAATATCAAGTGCTTCGCGACCGCATGGCAGCACGGCGTGATCGAGTGCACCATCGGCAGCGGTTTGAAGCCACCCGCGCCGCGCGGCACCTGCGAGCTCGAACAGAACGGTCTGGTGCTGCACGCCACCGAGGCCGCCGCCGCCCCGAATTGCCGCAGCGACCCCACCCCGGCCGGCCTCGACCCGAAGATCCCGCCGCTGGCCTATGGCCGCACATGGAGCGCGTTCGGGCTGTCCTGCGTGTCAAAAACGATCGGCATGACCTGCACGAATGGTGCTGGACACGGCTTCTTCCTGTCTCGCGAGCGCTGGCGCACCTACTGAACCTGCCGGCGCTATCGTGGCGCGCGTGATCGAGACGTTCTGCGACAGGCTGCAGCAGCTGGTCGACATCGACACGCCCTCGGGCGGGGTCGAGCAGGAGCGGGTGGCCGAGCTGCTGGCCGGCTGGCTGGCGCCGCTCGGCTGCCGCACGGAGTGGGTGGACGAGCCGGACGGGCCGGCTCGCAGCATGGTGATCGCCCTGCCCGGGTCAGGGCAAGGCGTGGTCGCGCTGCTCGGGCACACGGACACCGTGTTTCCGGCCGGCACCGTGGCGGCGCGGCCGTTCCGCCGCGAGGGCATGCGCTGCTTCGGCCCCGGCGTGGCCGACATGAAGGGCGGCCTGGTGCTCGCGGCGATGGCGATGGAGGCCTGCGCCGCGCGGCGGCGGCCGTTCGGGGAGCTGCGGCTGCTGGTCTGCGCCGACGAGGAGGTGCGGCTGCGCGCGCCGGCGGTCTCGGCGCACGCCGCCGGCGCGCGGGCTGCGCTGGTGTTCGAGTGCGGGCGCGAGAACGGCGACGTCGTGTCGGCCCGCAAGGGCGCGGTGTGGCGCACCATGGAGCTGACCGGACGGGCCGCTCATGCCGGTGCGGACACCGCCCGCGGCCGCAGCGCGGTCTCGGCCCTGGCCCACGAGATCCTCCGCATCGAGGGCCTGACCGACGGTCGGCCGGACATGACCTCGGTGGTGACGACGGTGGCGGGCGGCGCGGCCGCGAACACGTTGCCCGGCGATGCCCGCGCGACGCTCGACATCCGCTCCAGCGACCCGGGCGACCTCGACCATGCGCTGGTGCAGCTGGGGGCGGGCGGCCCCTACGACGGCGTCACGATCGAGATCATCGACCGCGGCACCTGGCCGCCGATGCCGCGCGACGAGCGGCTGACGCGGGCCGCGCTGGAGCATGCGCGCGAGCTGGGCCTGACGGTTGGCGAGCAGCTCTCGGGCGGCGTGTCCGACGGCTGCTGGACGGGCGCGGACGGCGTCCCCACGCTGGACGGCCTGGGACCGGTGGGCGCCCTCGACCACACCGAAGCCGAGTGGATCGAGCTGGAGACGGTCGAGCGGCGCGTGGAGCTGGCCGCGCGGCTGATCGAGCTGTGACTCAGGTGCGGCAGTCGAACCCGGCGTAGTCCTTCGGGTTCGGCGGCGAGCCGTGGGCGGGGTCCACCACCTGGTACACATCCATGGTGCCGTCGCTGTGGACGAGCCGCAGGAACGGCACGTGGTGGAAGCTGGCAGGGTCCACGCCCTGCTCGAGCGTGCTGACCATGCTGCCGACGCGGACGTTCTTCAGCACCAGCACGTAGTCGATCATCTGCTTCTTGAGGAACTCCCGGTGCGCTGACGGGTCCTGGAAGAAGCTGTGGGCGCCCAGCACCAGGTCGAGCACCGTGTGCAGCTCCGAGGGCCGCAGGTACGGGCCCATCCCCTCGGCCACGCTGACGCGGCCGGTCTCCGCCGCGAAGGTGCCCAGGGTCAACCGGTCGACCAGCAGGCGAGAGCTGCACGGCAGGTTGGCGTCGACCCAGCCGGTGACGTGCTCGGCACGCTGACCGTTCTGCTGCCAGCCATGCCGGGCCGGGGCGCCGGCGTACGCGGCGGTGGCCGCGGTGGCCAGCACCGCCACAGCGCAGACGATGGCCGGGAGGCCGGCGCGCAGGCGCGACAGCAGCCCCACCGCCTGCTCCAGGCAGCCCAGTACAAGCAACAGCGCGAGCAGGCAGATGTAGTCGTACAGCCGGTGTGGGCCGAACGTGCCGGGGATGTAGGTGGCATAGCGGTAGGAGAAGAACATGGCGATGCCCAGCAGCACGCCCGCCAGCAGCACCACGAACACGCCCAGCGGGCGCAGCTCGTCGCGGAAGCGGAACAGCATCACAAGCGCGATCGCGATCGCAAGCAGCGGCACGGCCCACAGCGCCAGGTCTGAGGCGGGGCGGGTGATCGCGCTTGCCACGAGCCCGCGGGTGAGGCTGGAGGGCGCGATGTACCAGTGGCCGTCGGCGGTCGCGCGATCGACCACATGGCCGGTGAACAGCGACGCGGTGGGATCGACATTGGGCGCGAACGAGCTGTAGCGGTTGGAGCCGCCGGCACCCTGGAACCCGACGTCACCGCCCGAGAGGCCCAGGCTGGCGCCCCAGACCAGGACGGTCACGCCCACGATGGCGAGGCCGCGCAGCACCACGGCGCGGCGCTCGCCGACCACGAGCAGCAGCGCAGCCGCGTAGCAGCCGAGACCCAGCATCAGCACGAACGCCGGGATGCCATGGCTGCCGGCAGCGACCGCGAACAGCACACCCGAGGCCACCGGCTCGGCCCAGCCGCTGCGCCGGCGCAGCGCGCGCACGCCCAGCATCAGCGCGCACACCGCCGCCATCCGGCCGGTGTTCTCGGCGGTGTACACGTCCAGGTCGCGGTGCAGCTCGTTGTCGACCAGCACCAGCGCCAGCAGCGGCAGCAGCGCCGCGGTGTAGCGCAGACCCAGCTCCCGGCCCAGCGCCCACAGACCACAGGCGAGGCCGACGGCGACCAGCCACAGCAGAGCGCCCATGGCCGGCAGCGGCGACGCCCCGATCAGGTAGCTCATCCCGGCCTGGTAGCTGTTCAGGATCACCTTGCTGACGGTCGGCGTGTAGGTCGCACCCCACTGCAGCGTCTGGTGCGGAACGCGGCCGGCGTCGGCGATCTCGATCCCGTCCTGCCAGTAGCGCCACGGCCCGAACATGCTGAAGTTGAGCAGCGGCGAGAAGCGCAGGCGCATCAGCGCGAACAGCAGCATCGCGGCCAGGCCGGAGCCCGTCAGCCATGGCTCGGCCACGAGCTCGTCGCGCAGCGCCGCGGCGTGGGCGCGCAGGCCGTCGCGGCGGATGGCGTAGCCCCACAGGACCGCCGTCACCGCCGCGAGCAGCCCCACGTAGGTGACCACGTTCAGCACGTGCAGGATCTCGAGCACGACGCCCGGTCAGCGCCGCGGCGGCGTAGCCGAGACCGAAACAGAGCGCCAGGCGGGTCGCAATTCCGGCCTGTCCAGGGCGATGCAGAGCCATGCTGGCTCCCGCGCCCGGAACCACCATGACCAGCAGGGCGATGATGATGGCGCCGGCGTTCAAACGGCCAGAAGTGTACTTGGACGCTCGCTATGCTGGCCGCATGACGTACTCGATCCTCGCCCGCGACAGCGACGGGCGGATGGGCGTTGCCGTCCAGACCTGCGTGATGGGAGTCGGCGCGATCTGCCCATGGGGACGCGCGGGCGTCGGCGTGGTCGCGACCCAGGCCTTCAGCCTGGCGGGATACGGCCCGCGACTGCTCGACCGGCTGGCTGCAGGCGAGCCGGCGGCGGCCGCGCTCGGTGCGCTGGCAGCCGCCGACGAGCGGCGCGATCAACGGCAGGTGGCGGTGCTGGCCTCCGACGGCGCCACCGCGGCGTTCACGGGCTCCGACACGATCCCGTTCGCCGGGGACGTCCAGGGCGACGGGTTCAGCTGCCAGGCCAACATGATGGCCGCCCCCGGCGTGCCGGAGGCGATGCGAGACGCCTTCGTGGCCTCGGACGGCGCACTGCAGCGGCGCCTGCTCGCGGCCATGCGCGCTGCCGAGGCCGCCGGCGGCGACTTCCGCGGCCGCCAGTCGGCGGCGCTGCTCGTGGTCGAGGCTGATGTACGGGACGAGTCCTGGGAGGGCGTGGCGGTCGACGTCCGCGTCGACGATGACCCGGAGCCGCTCGACCGTCTGGAACGTCTGCTGGACGTGGCCGAGGCGTACGAGGCGATGGGAGCCGGCACCGCTGCCGTCAAGAGCGGCGATCTGGTTGAGGCCGGGCGGCTGGCGCAGCGCGCCGCCGCGCTGGCGCCGCACGACCAGAACGTCGTGGGCTGGGTGGCGGTGTTGCGGGCACACGGAGGCGACCTCGAGCCGCTGCGCGAGCTACTGGTACGCCGGCCCGGCAACCGGCGGTTGCTGGACTGGCTGCGGGCGCACGACGAGGTGCAGCTCTCCGACGAGGTGATCGAACAGCTTAAGCGTCTAGCGCGCGCGGTAGATGACCACGCTGCCGATGTGCGCGACCGGCCGGTAGTACCGGGCCAGCAGACGGCCGGTCTCGCCGCTCGTGTCGAGCGCGTCCGCCGGCTGCTCGGCCACCACCAGCGGCGGCCGGTCAGACCCGCCGAGCGCCGAGTGCACCTCGCCCAGCGCGCCCGGGATCACCTGCAGCGGTCGGAACCACATGTAGCGCACGGCCGGCGCGCGATCGCTCAGGTAGTAGACGTTCGCGGCCGCCCACATCACGAAGATGCGCTGGCCGGGGGCGGTGTGGCTGCGGACGTAGGCGATCACGGCGGCGTCGTGCTGCAGGTGCTCGTCGTTGGGGAACACGTGGGCGGCCTGCGCCGAGGGCGAGTCGAACCAGAGCGGCACCACCGCCACGGCCGACCACAGCGCGAGGCCGCAGGCCACGCCTGCCACCAGCCCCGACCGCGTCTCCCACAGCCTGGCCGCGCCGACGCCGGCCAGCACGGATAGCGGTGCGGCCAGCTGGATGTAGTAGTGGGCATGGAAGTTGCCACCTCCGACAACACCCAGGGCGGCAGCACCCAGCCACAGCCGCAGCAGCACGGGCGACCGGCGCCAGCCGTAGGCCGTCAGCGCGGCCAGCGGCGCCAGCGCACGCAGCACCTCCGGCAGCGTGTCCCGGAACTGGCTGAAGCGTGCGCTCAGCGATCCGGACACGATCGAGTCGCCCTGACCGCGGTACGTGACCATCGCGTACCACCAGTCATGGAAGCTGGGAGCTGTGATCGCCGCCACAGCCACGGGTATCAGCGCACAGCCCACCACCACCGCCGCGGGGACGATGCCGGCCCGTCGTCGGCACAGCAGCAGGAACGCGACCGCGGCCAGCCCGCCGTCGAACCCGGACTGCTTCATCAGCACCGCGCAGCCCGTCAGCAAGCCGCACACGACCAACCAGCGCATCCGTGCGCCGCGCTGGTACTGCACGAACGCGATCAGCGACAGCACCGCCGGCAGCGACGCCAGCAGCTCCCCGGAGAGCGTGAACGACTCGATGAACGGCGACGCGCCCAGCGTTGCCAGGAGCATGGCGGCGGCGATCGCAGGTATCCTGCCCGCGGTCCGGTACGCCAAGGCAAATACCGCCGCGACCACCAGCGCCCCCACCGCTGCCGCGGCGATACGGATCGCCTCGGCCGAGCCATTGTCGATATGCAGGATCGCCCGAAAGACCAGCAGCAGCCCTTGCGGACGGTCGACCCAAGCCTGGTCGTAGAGCCGGGCGCCTCCATCCCAGAGGCGGGCGACCTGGCCATACCCGCCCTCGTCGGCGGTGAGCGGAGCGTGCAGGAAGGGAAGCCGGACACAGACGGCGAGGACGCAGGCGGCGGCAAGCCCCAGCGCTGGGGCCCGCCGCGCGAGCACATCGACCGCGCCACCGCTCTGCTGGCCGTCGTCGCGTTCCTGATCGCGCTGGGCGCCCAGATCCTCACCTTCGGTCTGTCGCTGACGCCCGACCGCTACCTGCTGGTGCTGCTGGCCCCCGCGCTCGTGATCGGCCGGGGCCGCCGGTTCATGCTCGATTTCGTTCCCTTCGTGCTCCTGATCGTGTGGTACGAGGAGTGTCGCGGACTGGCGCACATCGTGCACCCATCCCCGTACTACACGCCGCACCTGGACGCCGAGAAGTTCCTGTTCTTCGGGCACGTCCCTTCGGTGGTGCTGCAGAACTGGCTGTGGACCGGCCACCTGATGTGGTACGACCAGTTCCTGTCGGCCGCAACGCGGATCCACTTCATCGTGCCGCCGACGCTGGCCTTCGCGCTGTGGCTGAAGCGCCGCGCGCTGTTCTACCGGTTCGCGGCCACGCTGCTGACGCTCAGCTACGCGGGCGCGCTGACGTTCGCGCTGTACCCGGCGGCGCCGCCCTGGGCGGCGGCCGAGAAGGGCCTGATCCCGTTCCTGGCCAACCCGGCCGGAGCACAGGCGGCCGCATCGCCCCTGCCCACCGACTCCGGGCCGCTCTACCACCTGGTCGACGGCAACGCCTACGCCGCGATCCCGTCGCTGCACGGCGGCTACTCGTTCCTGATCTTCCTGTTCATCGCGACCCTGGTGTGGAACACCCGCTGGCGCTGGACCGCGTACGTGGCGTTCCTGTACCCCGTGATCCAGTGCTTCGCGGCCGTCTACACCGCCAACCACTACGTGGTCGACCTGCTGATCGGCTTCGTCTACGCAACCGCCGCGCTCTACGGCGTGCTCTGGTTCTGGCGGCGCCAGGGATGGCCCGAGTGACGGCGGTTGCGGAGCGGCCGTTGGAGCAGGACAGCTCCGGCCGGCCGCTCTGGCACGGCCTCGGCTACCCGCTGGCGGTCTGGGCCGGCACCCGCGCGATGGTCTACGCGGTGCTGGCGATGCAGGGATGGACCTCGCGCCGGCACGAAACCGGGTTCGGCTGGTACCCGCTGTTCCGCTCGCTGGGCGACTGGGACGCGACCTGGTACGGGTGGATCGCCCAGCACGGCTACGACCCGTCGATCGGCCACGGCAACACCGCCGCCTTCTTCCCGCTGTACCCGATCCTGTGGGCGCCGCTGACCTGGCTGCCGGGGCCGATCACGCTTTGGGGCACGCTGCTTTCCTCGGCGCTGTTCGGCGTGGCGCTGTGCCTGCTCTACCGCATGACCCAGGAGCGCTACGACGAGGGCATGGCGCGGCGCACCGTGCTGTACCTGGCGATCTTCCCGCTGACGTTCGTGTTCGCCCTCCCCTACGCCGAGTCGCTGTTCCTGGCCTGCGCGCTGGCCACCTTCGCGCTGACCTGGCACGGGCGCTGGTGGTGGGCGTCGCTGGCCGGTGCGGCAGCGGTGCTGGCACGGCCGGTGGGCATCGCGCTGTTCCCGGCTCTGGCCTGGCGGCGCTACCGGGAGCGCGGGCCTCGACCCGCGCGCGTTCGTGCCGCTGCTGCTGCTGCCCGCCGCCGAGCTCGGGTTCTTCGGCTTCCTGTACTGGCGCACCGGTGATCCGCTCGCGCACTTTCACGCCCAGGAGCGTGGCTGGGGCCGCGGCGTGTCGGTGCTGCCGGTGGTGGTGGCGCAGGGCTTCTGGGACGCCGTCTCGGCGGCCCAGCTTCCGCTACCTGATTCACGTCGGCTTCACCCTGCTCTGGTGCGGCCTCTGGTACCACGCCTGGCGGCGGCTGAAGCTGCCGGCCGAGTACCTGATCTTCACCGCGCTGCTGATCATCCTGCCCACCAGCGGCGGCCTGATCGTCTCGATGGGCCGCTTCGGCATGGTCGGGTTCCCGCTGTTCTGGGCGCTGGCCGACCTCGGCAAGGACGAGCGCGTGGACACGGTCGTGAAGCTGGTGTTCCCGCTGATGCTGGCCGCGCTCGTGTTCGTCACGTTCGGGCCGCGCACGTTCACGCCTTGACGGATGGTCGGCCGCGCGTACCTTGGAGGTGAGCTGTCTCGGGGAAGCGGACGGCGAACCGTGCGGGGGTCCGCGAGTGGGCCCCCGCCGGCCGTTACGGGGGTTGAACGACGGAGGGCCCGCCTGAGCGGGCCCTCCGTTTGCCTTCGGTAGTTCCGAGAAGTCGGATCTACATCATGTCCGGCATACCGCCGCCCATGGGCGCCGGTGCGGACTTCTCGGGCGCCTCAGCCACGATTGCCTCGGTGGTGAGGATGTTCTTGGCGATCGATGCCGCGTTCTGCAGCGCCGACCGGGTGACCATGGCGGGATCGATGATGCCCGCCTTGACCAGGTCGACGATCTCGCCGGTGTCGACGTTCAGGCCCTGGCCGGCCTTGGCCGCCCGCACGTCGTTCACCACAACCGAGCCCTCCAGGCCGGCGTTGTACGCCAGCTGGCGGAGAGGCTCCTGCAGGGCGCGCTGAACGATCATCGCGCCTGTGCGCTCGTCACCCTCCAGCTTGGTTGCGTCAACCGCCTTGATGGCGTGCAGCAGCGCAACTCCGCCGCCCGGCACGATGCCCTCCTCGAGGGCCGCGCGGGTGGCCTGCAGCGCGTCTTCGACGCGATGCTTCTTCTCCTTCATCTCGGTCTCGGTGGCAGCGCCAACCTTGACCACCGCGACGCCGCCGGCCAGCTTGGCCAGCCGCTCCTGCAGCTTCTCGCGGTCGAAGTCGGAGTCGGTGGACTCGATCTCGGCCTTGATCTGCTTGATCCGGCCCTTGATCCCCTCGCTACCGCCGGCACCGTCGATGATCGTCGTGGAGTCCTTGTCCACGACCACCTTGCGGGCACGACCGAGCTGGGCGATCGACGTGTTCTCGAGCTTCAGGCCCATCTCCTCGGTGATCACCTCGCCACCGGTGAGGATGGCGATGTCCTCGAGCATGCGCTTGCGGCGGTCACCGAAGCCCGGCGCCTTGACGGCGACGGCGGTGAAGGTACCGCGCAGCTTGTTCACGACGACCGTCGCGAGCGACTCGCCCTCGACGTCCTCGGCCACGATCAGCAGCGGACGGCCGGCCTGGATGACCTGCTCGAGCACGGGCAGGATGTCCTTGACGGCACCGATCTTCTGGTTCGCGATCAGGATGTAGGGGTCGTCCATCACGGCTTCCATGCGCTCGGAGTCCGTGATCATGTACGGGGACAGGTAGCCCTTGTCGAACTGCATGCCCTCGGTGAACTCGAGGTCGAGGCCGAAGGTCTGGCCCTCCTCGACGTTGACCACGCCGTCCTTGCCGACCTTCTCGATGGCATCGGCGATGACGTCGCCGATCTCGCGGTCGCGAGCCGAGATGGTGGCCACCCGGGCGATGTCCTCCTTGCCCGAGATCTCCTTGGACTGCGACTTGATGTCCTCGACCACGGCGTTCACCGCAGCCTCGATGCCGCGCTTGAGACCCATCGGGTTGGCGCCGGCCGAGACGTTCTTGAGTCCCTCGCGGACGATCGCCTGAGCCAGCACGGTGGCGGTGGTGGTGCCGTCACCGGCAACATCGTTGGTGGCGGTGGCCACCTCGCGCACCAGCTGTGCACCCTGGTTCTCGAAGACGTCCTCGACCTCGATCTCACGAGCGATCGTGACGCCGTCGTTGGTAATGGTGGGCGCGCCGAACTTCTTGTCGAGCACGACGTAGCGCCCCTTCGGGCCGAGCGTCACCTTGACGGCGTCGGCCAGGATGTCAACGCCGCGTTGGAGCGAGCGGCGTGCGTCCTCGTTGAACTTCAGTTCCTTGTGTGCCATTCGTCTCCTACGCCTTTACCTTGGCCTTGGGCCTTGCTTTGGTGGTGGCGACCTTTGCCAGGATGTCGGACTCGCGCAGGATCAGGAACTCCTCGCCGCCCACCTTGACCTCGGTGCCGCCGTACTTCGAAAAGATCACCTCGTCGCCCTTCATAACATCAAGGGGAACGAGCTTGCCGTCCTCGTATCGGCCGGGGCCGACCTCGAGCACGTTGCCGCGCTGCGGCTTCTCCTTTGCCGTATCCGGCAGGACGATCCCGCTGATCGTCGTCTCTTCCTCATCGAGGACTTCGACGATGACGCGGTCGCCCAGAGGCTTCAGATCCATGCTACCTCCATCGGGAATGTCTACCAACCGTTCATTGGCACTCGCACGTGTGGAGTGCCAAGACCGATCATAGCAGCGCTCGGCATCTCGTCAAGCCGCTTCTTGGCACTCTTGTGGCACGAGTGCCAAACTCCGCAGCACCGGCAGCGAGGAGGCCGCCAGCAGCGCCGCAAGCAGGTAGGCGACGCGGTCGGAGCTGGCCTGGGCGATGGCGGCACCGGCAGCCGGGCCGACGAAGAACCCGAACCCCCAGCACACATTCATGGCACCCAGCACCATGCCGTGCGGCAGCCCCACCTCATCCGCGCCGGCGGCGGCCAGCGGAAAGGCCACCGCGTACTGGCCGGAGATGCTGGGCGTCCCGATGATGTAGATGACGGCGATGGCGACGGCCGACTGCGGCACGGCCAGCACCGCCAGCATCACGACCATGGCCGTGATCGACAGGCTGGCAACGCGCAGGCCGCCGACACGGTCGTAGGCACGTCCGACCGTCACCTGCGTGGCCGCCGCAAGCACTCCGGCCAGGCCCAGCACCAGGCTGATCGCGGCCGCCGAGTAGCCGGCGTCGCCCAGCCGCAGCGGCACCAGCGTCTCGACCAGGCCGGAGACCACGGCCACGAGCGACATCACCAAGACGGCGCAGGCCATCATCCGCGACCGCGCGGCGATGCGGATCGTCTCGGCGAAGCCGACGTGCTGCTCCGGCGCGGTGCGCACGTCCGCCGGCCAGGCGGCCAGGCCCGTCAGCACCAGCGCCACCGCCGACAGCAGCACGAACGGGGTGCGGATGCCGAGCCAGCTGCTGAGCGGCCCCATCAGCACCGGGCCGAGCAGCGCGCCGACGCTGCCGCAGGTCATGGCCATACCCAGAGTGGCGCCACGGCGCTCCGGCGCGGTGCCGCTGGACAGCCAGGCCAGGCCGGCCGTCCAGGAGATGGCGGAGGCCGTCCCCTGGCCGCCGCGCGCGGCCAGCAGCATCCAGAAGCTATGGGCGAACGCGTAGACGAGCGTGGAGCCGGCCATCAGGGCGACGCCGGCGATGGTGATGCGGCGCGGGCCGAAGCGATCCGCCACCCGCCCGGCCGGCAGCGCCATGACCAGGGTGGCCGCGCTGTAGATGCCTATCACGGCTCCGGCCTGGGCCTTGCTCATCCCCAGAGCGTCCACGTAGTCCGGCAGCAGCGGCACCAGCGCAAACATCAACAGCGCGTCGAAGAACACGATCGGGTAGATCACCATCTGCAGCCTGCGCATCGAGAGCGCAGGGTAACCGAGCCCGTGTGGTCGTCTGTAAAGACCTAACCAGAACTCGATATGATGGCCGCCGATGGAGGCCCTCAACTTCTACTCGCCGGTCGTGGCTGACCAGCTCCGGCACCGGCGCAAGACGGCCACCATCCGGCTCGGTGACAAGTCCGGCAAGTACCGCAAGGGGCTGGTCGTGTGTGTGCTGGCAGGGCAACGCTTCGGCGTACGCGAGAAGATCTTCGACGCAGTGGTGGACAAGGTCGAGGTGAAGCCGCTGCGCGAGGTGTCGCCGCGCGAGATCCAGCACGACAACCCGGAGATGCGCCACATCGACGAGTTCGTGCACTTCCTGGGCCAGCTCTACAACCGCGAGGTGACCGAGGACGACACCGTCACCGTGATCCACTTCTCGGAGATCCGGGCGGGCGGCTGAGGAAGGTCGTCGGCTGGCGCCGGTGGCCGGTGCTGTGCCGCGATCGGGCTCGGAGGTTCAGCGCAGCGAGGATGTGACGAGCGGTGGAGCCCGCTACTCGTCGCCGTCGTCCCAGACGGCCATCGACACGGTCACCGTGCCGGCGCGGGCCTCCTCGCGGCGCACAGCACGGCGGGCGCTGCGAAGTGCGGAGCCGGCTCGCTCGACCAGCTCGTCGAATCCATCTGCGTGTGCCGGGCAGGAGGCGATGCCAACGGCCGCCTGCGGCTGCAGGCCGTTCGGCGAGCGCACCCGGGCCATCGCGCGCAGCACGCGCTCCGCGGCCACCGAGGCGCTGCGGCTGTCGGTCTCGGCCATGATCACGCCGAACTCCGCGCTGCCGACCCGGCAGGCAACGTCCAGCGCTCGCACGCTGCCACCGATGGAGCTGCCGAGGGCACGCAGGATCTGCTCGGAGTCGTCGCCGGCCTCCGCCAGCCCGTCCACCGACGCCAGCGCCAGAGCGACCGGGCGATTGTAGGTGCGCGCCCGCTCGATCTCCTGCGTCAGCGCGTCCACAAAATGGCGGCTGTTCCACAGGCCGGTCTCGCCGTCGCGGCGCTCGAGCACGGCCGCCTGGGCCTCCAGCCGGTCGATCTCAATGGCAAGGCGCACGCCGCGGCGGCGCTCACGGGCCGCCATCACCAACGCGGAGGCCGTGGCACCCACCAGGAATGCAATCAGGACATAGACCATCAAGGGGACGTCTTCACGTTATCGCGAACTTTGGCCTCTGCGTCAACCGCGGCCACCTTCTCGGGCTTGCGCCGGATCTCGATCCCGAACAGCGTTGCGTCGCGCAGCGGCTCGCCGCACTCCCGGCAGGTGATGCCCATCAGGGACACGATCGCAGCGCCGCACGAGGGGCACTCGGTCACGATCGTGCCGCCGCAGTCGGGGCAGGTCGGGGGCAGGTCCTCGCCGGCGCCGTCCATGAACCGGCGGCCCCAGCCGCAGGTCAGGCAGAACCCGCACCTGTCGCCCAGCTCGCGGTTTCGATTGTGGCCCATGCGCCAATCCTAGATGGTCGATCGATATCTTCCGCGAGCCTGGCCACTCAGAACGGCGCTGACGCCGGCGCGGGCCAGGGTGGTGGTGAGGGGGAAGACGGGGTCCGAAACCGGGGGTACACTCCCACAAAGGATGGCAGTAGCCCGAGAAGCCACGCCGGTCGAGTCGGCCGAGGACGTCAAGCAGGCTGACCTCGACAGCGAGGATCTGCTCCAGATCTACCGCAACATGCTGATCACGCGCGGGATCGAGGAGCGCGGGCACATCCTCTACCGCCAGGGCAAGATCCCCGGCAGCTTCTACACAGGCCGCGGCAACGAGGGTGCCAGCGTGGGTGTGGCGACCGCCATGCAGGCGATGGACGTGGGCACCCCGATCCAGCGTGACATGGGGGTTCACGTGACCCGTGGCACCGAGCCCTGGCGCATCTTCGCCCAGTACATGGGGCGCAGCGACGGCCTGGCGGCCGGCAAGGACGGCAACGTGCACATGGCCGATATCCGGCTCGGCCTGATCGCCATGGTCAGCCACCTGCCGGCGCTGATGCCGGTGGCCGTGGGCGCCGCCCTCGCCTTCCAGATCCGGCGCGAGCCGCGCGTGGCGGTGGCCTGGTCGGGCGACGGCGCCATGGCACGCGGCGACGCGCACGAGGCCATGAACCTGGCCGGAGTGCGCAAGCTGCCGGTTGTCTTCATCGTGGACAACAACCAGTACGCCTACTCGACGCCGAACCGTCTCGAGTTCGCCTGCGAACACCTCGCCGACCGCGCGGCCGCCTACGGATTCGAGGGTGTCGTGGTGGACGGCTGCGACGTGCTGACCGTGTACCGCGAGGCGCACGCCGCGATCGAGAAGGCGCGCGCAGGCGGCGGCCCGACGTTGCTGGAGCTGGTGACGCTGCGCATGGAGGGCCACGCCGTCCACGACGACGCCTTCTACGTGCCGCGCGAGATGCTGGAGCAGTGGAAGGAGAAGGATCCGATCGAGCGCCACCGCCGCTGGCTGAAGGAGAGCGGCGTGCTGGGCGAGGCGGTCGACGACGAGATCACCGTCGAGGTCAAGAAACTCCTGAACGAGGCCATGAAGCGCGCCGAGGAGAGCCCGCTGCCGGATGCCGCCGATCTGGACACCGGCGTCTACGCTGACCCGGAAGAGCTGGACACCCCCCACCACCGTTAACCATCGAAGGAAGCGACCTTGGCCATCAAGACCTACCTGCAGGCGATCTCGGACGGGCTGCGCGAGGAGATGCGGCGCGACCAGCGCGTGTTCCTGATCGGCGAGGACATCGGCGTCTACGGCGGCGCCTTCAAGGTCACCCAGGGCTTCCAGCAGGAGTTCGGCGAGGACCGCGTGATCGACTCGCCGCTGTCCGAGACGGCCATCACCGGCGCGTGCACCGGCGCGGCGCTGATGGGCATGCGCCCGGTCTGCGAGATGCAGTTCTCGGACTTCGTATCCTGCGCCTTCGACCAGCTGGTCACCGTCGCGGCCAAGCAGCACTACCGGGTGGGCACGCCCGTGCCGATCGTGGTTCGCCTGCCCTCCGGCGGCGGCTTCTCCGGCGGCCCGTTCCACAGCCAGAACCCGGAGGGCTTCTTCGCCCACTGCCCGGGCCTCAAGATCGCATGCCCGGCCACGCCGGCCGACGCCAAGGGGCTGATCCTGTCGGCCATCCGCGACCCCAACCCGGTGCTCTACTTCGAGCACAAGCACCTCTACCGCCGCATCAAGGGCGAGGTGCCGGACGGCGACACGGCCGTCGAGTTCGGCAAGGCGCGCGTGCACCAGGAGGGCAGCGACCTCTCGATCATCACCTACGGGGCGATGGTCTACACGGCGGAGGAGGCTGCCAAGGCCGCCGCCGAGCAGGACGGCACCTCGGTCGAGATCATCGACCTGCGCACGATCACGCCCTGGGACAGGGAGGCGGTGCTCGCATCCGTGGCGAAGACCAGCAAGGTGATCGTGCTGCACGAGGACACCCACACCAGCGGCTTCGGCGCCGAGATCGCGGCGACCATCGCCGAGGAGGCGTTCGAGACGCTGGACGCCCCCGTCATGCGCATCACCGCGCCGGACACCCCGGTGCCGTTCTCACCACCTCTCGAGAAGGCGTACCTGCCCCAGCCCGGAGACGTGCTGGCCGGCATCGAACGCCTCGCCGCCTATTAGAACCAGGAGCCGCCGCATGGCCACAGGAACCGTCGTCGATGTCGTAATGCCGCAGATGGGCGTGAGCGTGTCCGAGGGCACGATCACCCGCTGGATGAAGCAGGTCGGCGACCACATCGAGGCCGACGAGACGATCGTCGAGATCTCGACCGACAAGGTCGACACCGAGATACCGTCGCCCGCGTCCGGCATCGTGCGCGAGATCCTCGCCAACGACGGCGACACGGTGCCGGTGAACACCCGCATCGCGGTGATCGCCGTGGGAGATGCCGGCGACGCCGATGAGCCTGCCGACACGGCTCCGCCGGCCGCCACCGACAACGCCGAGGAGACGCCGGCCACCCCGGAGACGGCGCAGACGATGTCGTCACAGCCCGCCCCCGAGCCGCAGGCCGCCAACGGCAGCAACGGCGGCGAGGACGACTCCGGCCGCACCTTCATCTCGCCGGTGGTCGCGCGGATGCTGGCCGAGCACCGCCTGGACGTGAATCAGATCACCGGAACCGGAAACGGCGGCCGCGTGACCAAGAAGGACGTGCAGGCGTTCATCGACTCGGGCGGCGCCCAGGCCGAGCCGGTGATCCACGACGTGCCGCACTTCGCGCCGCCTGCCGAGGAGACGACGGTCGTCAGCCAACCTCCGCCGCCGCCCGCGGCGCCGGCTCCCCCGGCGCCTGCTCCCGCTCCCGCCGCGGCCGCCCCTTCCCCGCCGGCTCCCGCCACCCAGCAGGCGCTGGTCGCAAGCGGCGGCGACGAGGAGCTGTACCAGTTCAACACGATCCGCAAGGTGATCGCGCGGCACATGCGGCACTCGCTGGACACGGCGGCGCACGTCACCACCGTGTTCGAGGTCGACATGACCGGCGTCGTCAACCTGCGCAAGAAGTGGAAGCCGGAGTACCAGAAGCGCTACGGCGTCAACCTCACCTACATCCCGTTCATCGCCCGTGCCACGATCGACGCGATCGGCAGCTGGCCATGGGTGAACGCCGAGGTGCAGGGCGAGACGGCGCTGATCAAGAAGTACGTCAATCTGGGCATGGCCGTGGCGGTGGACGACGCCAAGGGCCTGATGGTGCCGGTCATCCACCACGCCGAGGAGATGAACCTCGTGGGACTGTCTCGGTCCGTGATCGAGATGGCCGAGAAGGCCCGCACCAAGACGCTGTCGCCCGACGAGATGGCCGGCGGCTCGTTCACGATCACCAACCCCGGCGTGTTCGGCGCGCTGATGGGCACGCCCATCATCCCGGAGGGCCAGGTCGCGATCCTCGATGTCGAGGCGATCGTGAAGCGGCCGGTGGTGGTCAGCGATCGCCACGGCAACGACTCGATCGCGATCCGCCACATGATGTTCCTGTGCCTGTCCTACGACCACCGGCTGGTGGACGGCGCCTACGCCGCGCAGTTCATGGCCCAGATCAAGGCCAGCCTCGAGAGCTGGGACGAGCAGGCGTTCGGGTTGTGACCGGCGCGTACCTGTACGAGCTCGGCGTGACCCCATACCGGGAAGCGCTCGAGACGATGACCGACCTGGCCGCCGCCCGCAGCCAGGGAGCCGTGCCCGACACGGTGATGCTGCTGGAGCACGAGCCGGTGATCACGCTCGGATCACGGGCGGTGCGCGGGGAGGAGCTGCTGATGGCCGCGGTCGAGTACACGCGCCGCGGCATCGAGGTCGTGGAGGTCAGCCGCGGCGGGCGCTCCACCTACCACGGCCCCGGGCAGGTGGTCTGCTACCCGGTGCTCGACCTGCACGACCGCGGCAAGGACCTGCACCGCTACGTGGCCGACCTCGAGCAGGTGGTGATCGACACGCTGGCCGGGTTCGACGTCGAGGGCCGCGTGGTCGAGGGTGACCACGCCAGCGGCGTGTGGGTGGAGGACCGCAAGGTGGCGTCGATCGGCGTGCGCTGCGCGCGCTGGGTGACCACGCACGGGCTCTCGATCAACGCCGATCTCGACCTCGACGTCTACGAGCTGTTCGACGCCTGCGGCCTGCGCGGTGCCGACTTCACGTCGGTGTCGGTCGAGGCCGGCCGTGCCGTGACGGTCGACGACCTCCGCCCGGCCCTGCGCGATGCCTTCGAGGAGCGGTTCCAGATCGCATTCGACCCGCTCCCCGCCGCCGTCTGATGCCCTACTCCGAGCTCGCCCGCGAACGGCCCGCCTGGATGAAGGTGCGCGCCCCGTCGGGCAACACGCGCTTTGCCGAACTGCAGGGGATCATGCGCGACGGTGGCCTGCACACGGTCTGTGAGGAGGCACGCTGCCCCAACATCGGCGAGTGCTGGGGACGCGGCACCGCCACCTTCCAGATCATGGGCGACGTCTGCACGCGCGCCTGCCGCTACTGCGCCGTCACGTCGGGACGTCCCGAGGGCGCCCCCGAGCCGCTGGAGCCGCTGCGCGTCGCGACGGCGGTGCGCAAGATGGGGCTGCGCCACGTCGTCGTCACCTCGGTCGACCGGGACGACCTGCCCGACCGCGGAGCCGGCCACTTCGCCGCCACCATCCGCGCGATCCGACGCCGCGCCCCCGAGTGCGGCGTCGAGGTGCTGGTACCCGACTTCCTGGGCTTCCGCGAGGAGGCCCTGCGGACGGTGCTCGCGGCACGGCCGGACGTGTTCAACCACAACATCGAGACGGCCGAGCGGTTCTACCGGCGGCTGCGGCCGCGCGGCGACTACCGAAAGGCGCTGGGACTGCTCGACCAGGCCAAGGACGTGTGGGCCGAGCTGTTTCCGGCGGCCCCGCCGCTGCTGACCAAGAGCGGCATCATCGTGGGGATGGGCGAGACCGACCAGGACGTGGTCGGGGTCATGCGTGATCTCCGCGACCACCGCGTCGACGTGGTCACCATCGGCCAGTACCTGCAGCCGAGCGACCGGCACCTGCCGCTCGACCGCTGGGTGACGCCTGACCAGTTCCGCTGGATGCGCGAACAGGGCGAGGCGATCGGCTTTGCGTCCGTGTTCGCGGGGCCGCTGGTGCGATCGAGCTACCGTGCCGACGAGCAGCGCCTGGCCGCGAGCGGCGGCTCGCGGGCCGCGGCGCACTGATCACGGGAGGAGATCACATGGTTCCGGAAGCCCCGATGGAGGACGGTCCCGACGGCAGGAAGGCGGCCGGCGACGGGTGGTTCATCGTCAACGCCCGCGAGACGCCCTGGATCCACAACGAGAAGTTCGGAGCCGGGGTCACGTTCGAGGGCTCCCAGCAGTTCCCGCACTACGGCATCAACGTCCAGGTGGTGTGGCCGGGCCAGCCCAACTGCTACTACCACGCCGAGGAGGGCCAGGAGGACTTCCTGGTCGTGAGCGGCGAGTGCCTGCTGCTGATCGAGGGGCAGGAGCGCCGGCTGCGCGCCTGGGACTTCGTGCACTGCCCGCCCTTCACGGAGCACGTCTTCGTGGGCGCCGGGGACGGCCCCTGCGTGTTCGTCGGCGTCGGCGCCCGCAACGCCGGCGAGGGTCTCGTCTACCCGGTCTCGGAGCTCGCGCTCGGCCACCAGGCCGGCGTCAACGAGGAGGCGACCACCGGCAAGGTGGCCTATGCGGATGTCCCCGAGACGACCCCGGGCCCGTGCCCCGAGGGATTGCTGCGCGACCGGTGACCCGTAGAATCTGCGGTCGATGACGGCGTTTCGGATTCTGCGGTGGGGCTCCGACGAGCTGCCCCCGGCCGTCTGCCTGCATGACGTGCGCGGCCACGCCCGCCGGTTCGAGCGGGTAGCGCGGATGATCGAGCGCGGCCGGCTGGTCGTGGCCTACGACCTGCGCGGTCACGGCCGTTCGCCCTGGTCGGGCCCGCACACGATCGAGCAGCATGCCGACGACCTGCACGAGGTGCTGGATGCCTGCGGAATCGATCAGGCGGGCTTGATCGGCGACGGGTTCGGCGCACGCGTTGCGATCGCCTACGCGGTGCGAAACCAGGAGCGGATCAACTCGCTGACCCTGCTGGAGCCGCCGCTGGCGCCGTCGCCGGAGGCGATGCACGAGGCGGCCCGCGTCGAGCGCGACGGGGGCGGGTACGCCGGCGTGGACGAGGCGATCGACCGGCGCCGGCAGGAGGATGGTCTGCTGCACACGCCGCGCGGCCTGCTCGAGGAGGAGATGGCCGAGCACCTGGTCGCGGACGACGACGGCCGCTACCGCTATCGCTACAGCCGTGAGGCGGCGGCGGCCGCTCTGGAGGCGGCGGCCCACCCCGAAACGCGGCTGTCAGACGTGCTGTGCCCGACCATGCTGATCCACGGCCACGAGTCGCGATGGCTGACCGACGGCGACGTCGAGGCGGCCTTCGACGCAGTCCGCAGGTTGCGCGTCGAGGAGGTGCCCGGCGGCCACGTGGTGCTGTGGGATGCGATGGCCGAGACCAGCGCGCTCGTGCGCGATTTTCTGGTGGCCAAGGACCGCACCGCGTAAGCTGTCCGCGATGAAGACGCTCGTTCTCCAGCACATCGCATGCGAGCCGCCCGGGGTGTTCGAGGACGTCCTGAACGAGCGCGGCGCGGCCATCACGCGCGTCGAGCTGGACGAGGGCGGGCAGCTGCCCGACTGGCGGGACTTCGACCTGATCGTGGCGATGGGCGGCCCGATGAGCGTGAACGATGAGTCCGAGCACCCCTGGCTGGTCGCTGAGAAGCGGCTGATCCGTGAGGCCGTGCGGGCCGGAGTCGGCTACTGGGGCGCCTGTCTGGGCGTGCAGCTGCTGGCCTCCAGCCTGGGCGCGCGCGTCTACGCGGGGCCGCAGCCGGAGGTGGGCGTGCTGGGGGTGACGCTGACCGACGAGGGCGCGTCCGACCCGGTGTTCGCGGGGCTGCCGCGCGAGCTGGCAACCCTGCAGTGGCACGGCGACACGTTCGACCTGCCGGAGGGAGCGGTGCTGCTGGCGGAGTCTCCGGCCTACCCTCACCAGGCCTTTCGCTACGGCCGGGCCGCGTACGGCGTGCAGTTCCACGTCGAGGTGACGGGGGACATGGCGCGCGAGTGGGCGACGGTGCCGGCCTACGTCAGATCGCTCGAGCAGACGCTCGGGGCGGGTGCTGCGCCGGGGCTGTTCGACGAGTTCGACCGCGCCGCGGCCGGCATGCAGCTGGTCGCACGTCAGATGTTCGAGCGGTGGCTCGATGTCGCAGTCGCCACCCCTCGATAACCGCCTGCTGGCGCTGCGCTCGGCCGCTCAGGAGGCGAGCGATTTCGCGCTGGGCGACGATCAGGTGCGGCGGTTCATGGCGCTGCGCGACGCGGGGACGGGAGACGACGAGATCGCGGCGCAGATGGGGCTCGACGCCGAGATCGTGACCGAGCTGGTGCGGGCCGACGAGGCGCAGGCGGTGGCGCACCGCATCGCCATCGGCGAGCTGCCGATGTACCCGCCGCCGGAGCCGGGCGAGGGCGTGCAGGACGTGCGCAGCGGCAGCCTGGCGATGCCGCTGGCGGTGCTGATGGTGGTGCTGGCGGGCGTGATCGTGTACGGCCTGAGTCGCTGACGCGCCTTTACGCGATGATCGCGACCTCCGCGGTCAGCCCTCTGACGACCCGCGCGCCATCGCCCGCAGATCCAGCGCCTTGTCCAGCGTCTCCGCGTCCACCCCATGCTCGAGTGCCACCTCGCGCAGCGTGCGGCCCGAGGCCGCTGCGTCCTTCACGATCGCCGTCGCGCGGTCGTAGCCGATGTAGGGATTGAGCGCCGTCGCCATCGCCAGCGTGGCCTCGCCGTGGCGCTCGCAGACCTCGCGGTTGGCCTCGATCCCGTCCACGCACTTCTCCGCGAACAGCCGGCACGTCGAGCTGAGCAGCCCCACCGACTGCAGCAGGTTCCTCGCCATCAGCGGGATCTGCACGTTCAGCTCGAAGCTTCCCTGCAGGCCGCCCACCGTGATCGCCGTGTCGTTGCCGATCACCTGCGCCGACACCTGGCACACCACCTCGGGGATCACCGGGTTGACCTTGCCGGGCATGATCGAGCTGCCCTTCTGCAGCTCCGGGATGAAGATCTCGGCCAGCCCCGCCCGCGGCCCCGAGCCCATCCAGCGCAGATCGTTCGCGATCTTCGTCAGCGACACGGCGAGACCCTTCAGCGCCGCCGACGCCTCGACCAGCCCATCGCGGTTGGCGTTCGCCTCGAACGGGTCGGCCGGCGGCAGGATCCGGAGCCCGGTGTCGGCCGACAGCCGATCGCGCACCTGCGCCGCGAACCGGGGATGCGTGTTCAGCCCGGTGCCGACGGCGGTGCCGCCCAGCGGGATCTTGCCCAGCCGCTCGAGCGTCGCCTCGATCCGCGCATGCCCCTCGCGCACCTGCGCCGCGTAGCCGCCGAACTCCTGGCCGAGCGTGACGGGGACGGCGTCCATCAAATGCGTGCGCCCGGCCTTGGCCACGTCCGCGAACTCCTCCGCCTTGCGCGCAAGCGAGTCGCCCAGCTGTGCGACCGCCGGCAGCAGCTCGTGGGTCGTGCGATCCAGCGCCGCCAGGTGCACGGCCGACGGGAACACGTCGTTCGAGGACTGGCCCATGTTGACGTGGTCGTTTGCGTGCACCCCATCTCCGGCGAGGGTCGCGATCACCTCGTTGGCGTTCATGTTCGAGGAGGTGCCGGAGCCGGTCTGGAACACGTCGATCGGGAACTGGTCGTCGTGCTTCCCCGCGGCGATCTCATCGGCGGCCGCTGCGATCCGCTCGGCGATTCCGGCGTCGAGCAGCCCCAGCGATGCGTTCACCCGCGCGGCGGCACCCTTGATCCGGCCCAGCCAGTGCACCACGGCAACCGGGATCGTCTCGCCCGAGACCGGGAAGTTGTCGACCGCCTTGCGAGTCTCCCCGCCCCAAAGCTCTGCCATGTCGCCCGCGCTCCTCGTCTGTTGTTCGGTTCCGGGGTTGGATTTAGCTTAGATCCGTCAGCTCCGAGGCCGATCCAGCAGCTCCGCAAGCTCCCGGAACCACCGCAGCTTCTCCGGGTATGGCACCGCCGCATTGGCCGGAGAGGTGGACGGCAGCACGAACAGCGGCCGCCCCTCCAGCTCGCGCGCCTGCAGCCCGTGGTCGGGGCGCTCGCCGAACGCGCCCGCATATGCCTGCTTGCCCACGAACGCGAACGCACCCGGGTGCAGGTCGCGGGCGACCGCCCCCAGCCGCCGGGCGGCGTCTGCGAAGTCGGTGCGGCGCAGCTCACCGCTGCCGCGGGTGACGCGCCGCGCGGCGTTTGTCAGCCCCAGGCCGTTTGCCAGCAGCTCGTCCTGCTGCGAGGGCTCGAGCAGGCGTGACGTCAGGCCGGCCCCCGCCAGCAAACGCCAGAAATCGTTGCGCGGGTTGGCGAAGTGGAACCCGGCCTCGGCCGACTTCAGTCCCGGGTTGATGCCGACGAACACGCAGCGCAGGTCGGGGGCGAGGATGTCCGCCAGGCGGCCGCTCATGCCCGCATCCTCGCAGACACGCCTACTCGGTCGAGTACTTCGGCTGCACCTTCTCGCCGCGGATGCGGGCGACGCAGTGGTTCGCCGCGATCGCCGCCTCCGAGAAGCCGACCGTGATCAGCGTGATCTTGCCCTCGTAGCCGGCGACGTCGCCCGCAGCGTAGACCCCGGGCAGGTTCGTCTCCATGCTGGGGGCGACCTTGATCTGGCGCTTGTTCTCGAACTCGAGGCCCCACTCGGCGATCGGGCCAAGGTGGGAGATGAAGCCGAGCAGCGTGACCACGGCGTCGACCTCGATCCGCTCGAACTCGCCAGTCTCGGTGTTCTCGACGGTGATCGCCTGCAGCCGGCCGTTGCCCTCGGCGCCGCGCACCTCGTGCGGCGTCAGGATCCGGACGTGGCCTTCGCCGGCCAGCCGCTGCACCTCGTTCACCGACGACTCGAGGCCGCGGAAGCGGTCGCGGCGGTGGATCAGCGTGATCGGCAGCTCGGCCGTGTCCTGCAGGTTCATGGCCCAGTCCAGCGCCGAGTCGCCACCGCCCACGAGCGCCACCCGCTTGCCGCTGAAGGTCGCCTTCTCCTTGACGTAGTAGTGCAGCCCGCTGCCCGCGAAGGTCTCCAGCTCGGGCAGCCCCAGGGTGCGCGGGTTGAACGCGCCGTGCCCGGCGGTGATGATCATGGTCCGCGTCAGCAGCGTCTCGCCGCCGGCCGTATGCAGCTCGATCACCTCGTCGTCGCGGTGCTCGACGCGCTCCACCACCTCGCCCAGGCGCACCTCCGGCCCGTACTGCTGGGCCTGCTCGATCAGCCGGTCGATCAGCTCCTGGCCGTTCACCTTGGGGAAGCCGGCCACGTCGAAGATGTGCTTCTCGGGGTAGACGGCCGAGACCTGGCCGCCAAGCTGTTCGAGGCTCTCGACGATCCGCACGGAGGCATCGCGATGGCCGCCGTAATAGGCGGCGGCGAGGCCGGTGGGGCCTCCGCCGATGATGGTGATGTCGGTGATCTGCTCTGCGCTCACGACGCCAGAACCTCCAGGCCGCTTCGAGTTTGGATCCAAACTCTACCGGTTGACCACGCGGTCAGGATGCAGCAGCCTACCCCGCGCGACTGACGCGGCGAGGCGCTAGTGGGAGCAGCCGCAGCCGGTGCCGCAGCCGTCATCGGCGTCAGGAAGCGCCGCAACGGGCACCTCGTCCTTGGCCTGGAACGAGCTGCCGCAGCCGCAGGCGGCGACCACGTTGGGGTTCTCGATCTGGAAGCCGGCGCCGGTCAGGCCGTCGATGTAATCGACGCTGGCGCCCTCCAGGTAGGGAAGGCTGAAGCGGTCGACGATCACTCGCACGCCGTGGTGCTCCCAGGCCTCGTCGTTGGCCTCGGGCGCGGAGTCGAATCCGAGCGCGTACTGGAAGCCCGAACAGCCCCCACCCTCGACCGCGACGCGGAGTGCGCTCAGCGACGGATCACCTTCTGCGGCCATCAGCTCCTTGACCTTCTCGGCCGCGCGCTCGGTGATCATGATCATGCTGTCCCGCTCCTCCTCAAGAGCCCGGCAATTCGCTGCCGTACTTCTCATATCGTAGCGAAGCCCTCGGAACATGAGCAGACGCGCAAACCGCCTAGACTTTGTAACACAGGATACCGGTGTCTACAAGCGGTTTGCGGCCCTCCCGGTGGCGAGATCGTCACACCGTTTCAGGCCGGTGCTATAGTCGCCTCGCGTGTTGGGCGACTGGGCAGCCGTGCTGGTGTTCGCAGTGATCGCAATGGCGATTCCGCTGTCGCTCCTGTTCGCAACATTTGCCCTCGATACGCGCTCGAAACGACGGGCCGGCGACAAGCGGATCCCGTTCGAGTCGGGCGTCTCCGCGAACGAGTTCCACGCCCACCGGTTCACGATCTCCTACTACCTGACCGCGATGCTGTTCATCGTGTTCGATATCGAGATCGTGTTCCTCTACCCGCTGGCCCTGCGCATGCACGCGCTGGGCATGTTCGGGTTCGCCGAGATGGCCGTCTTCATCGTGCTCCTGGCGGTGGCCTACGTGTACGTGTGGAAGAAGGGCGCCCTCGAATGGCGGTGACGCCGGTCAGCATCTCCAAGGCGGTGCGCGCGGGCGACCTGGAGCAGTACGTGATGCTGACGACGCTCGAGAAGGCGATGGCCTGGACCTCGTCCAACTCGATCTGGCCGGCGGGCTTCGGCCTGGCCTGCTGCGCGATCGAGATGATGTCGCTGCCCTCGCCCCGATACGACATCGCCCGCTTCGGATCCGAGGTGTTCCGCTCCTCGCCGCGCCAGGCCGACCTGATGATCGTGTCCGGCCGGGTGTCGCACAAGATGGTGGCGCCGCTGCGCCAGGTCTACGACCAGATGCTCCTGCCCAAGTGGGTGATGGCGATGGGCGCCTGCTCCAGCTCGGGCGGCATGTTCGCCAACTACGCGATCCTGCAGGGCGTCGACAAGGTGGTGCCGGTGGACGTGCACGTGCCGGGCTGCCCGCCGCGGCCGGAGGCCGTCGTGGACGGCCTGCTGCTGATCCAGAAGAAGATCCGCTCCGGCATCGCGCCCGCCTACGACCTGGAGAAGTCGAAGGCGTGACCGCGGAGCAGCTCGCAGCGGCGGTCGAAGGAGGCCGTGCCCGGGTCGGTGCAGGCGCATGCCGACGACCTCGACATGCCCTCGCTGACGATCGCCGGCGAGCACCTGATCGCCGTCTGCACCTACCTGCGCGACCAGCAGGGAAAGAACTTCCTGTCGGCAGTCTCGGGCGTTGACTACCTGGGCTACGGCGAAGAGGTGGCGGGCTACTTCGGCAGCGAGCGCGGCCGTGACATCAACCGCACGGGCAGCTGGGGCACGCCCGAGACGGTGACGCCGCCGGCCACCCGCTTCGCGGTCGTCTACCACCTGGCGCACATCGGCGAGGGCCCCACCGACAGGGTGCGCCTGTCGGTGCTGACGGAGGAGGGCCGGGTGCCCAGCGTCGTTGGGGTGTGGCCCACGGCCGACTGGCATGAGCGCGAGCAGTACGACCTGATGGGGATCCGGTTCGACGGCCATCCCAACCTGCGGCGGCTGATCATGCCGTCCGACTGGGACGGCCATCCGCTGCGCAAGGACTACCCGATCGGCGGCGAGCCGGTCCAGTTCACGGACGCGGTCTGATGTCGGCGACCGAGCACGCATCCGCTCCGGTCGTGCCGCTGTGGCAGCCCGCGCAGATACCCAGCCCCACGCCGAGCAAGATCGACCCGCCCGAGGGCGAGGATCTGATCACCGTCAACTTCGGGCCGAACCATCCGTCCACCCACGGCGTGCTGCGCCTGATCGTGACGCTGGACGGCGAGGTGGTGGTGGGCCTGGACGCCGACATCGGTTACGTCCACACCGGCTTCGAGAAGAACTTCGAGCAGAAGACCTACTGGAAGGGCATCCCCTACGCGCCGCGGATGGACTACCTCGCCTTCTTTGCGAACGAGCTGGCCTACGTGGGCGCGGTCGAGCGGCTGATCGAGATCGAGGTGCCGGAGCGGGCGCAGTGGATCCGCACCCTGTTCGCCGAGCTGAACCGGATCCACAGCCACCTCATCTTCCTCGGCACCAGCGGCGTCGAGCTGGGCGCCATCTCGCTGTTCTTCTACTGCCTGCGCGAGCGCGACCGCGTGCTCGACCTGTTCGAGATGGTGACCGGCGTGCGCATGCACGATCGCTACCCGCAGTTCGGCGGCGTGGCCGAGGACCTGCCCAAGGGCTTCTACGCCGAGGCCAAGCGCTTCTGCCACGACGTGCCGCAGCGGATCGACGAGTACCTCGACCTGGTGGCCGGCAACTCCGTGTGGCGCGACCGCTACCGCGGCATCGGCACGATCGACGCCGACACGGCGATCGCGATGGGCCTGTCGGGGCCGAACCTGCGCGCCAGCGGCGTGCCGTTCGACCTGCGCCGGAAGGAGCCCTACCTGGCCTACGACAAGATGGACTTCGACATCATCACGGGCGAGCGCGGCGACGCCTGGGACCGGCTGATGTGCCGCACCAAGGAGATGTACGAGTCGGTCAAGATCATCGACCAGTGCCTCGAGGGGATGCCGTCCGGCCCGGTCATGGCCGACGACCGCAAGCACGTGCTGCCGCCCCGCCACGAGCTGCAGACATCGATGGAGTCGCTGATCCACCACTTCAAGCTGGTGACCGAGGGCTTCCGGGTGAAGGCGAACCAGATCTACTACACGGTGGAGTCGCCGCGCGGCGAGTTCGGCTGCTTCCTGGTATCCGACGGCGGCCCCAAGCCGTGGCGGATCCACTTCCGGGCGCCCAGCTTCGTGAGCCTGCAGTCGACCGCGATGATGGCCGTCAACCGCTACATCGCCGACCTGATCGTGGTCGTGGGATCGCTGGACGGCGTGATGGGGGAGGCCGACAGGTGACCGACAAGGGCGACGCCCAGACCCTCGCCGGCGCGCGTGAGACGCGCCCCACGTGGCCCGCGCCGCTGCCCCAAAGCGACGACGCACGGCCGCTCTACGACCGCATCCAGGACGTGATCGCGCTCTACCCGGAGCGCAAGTCGGCGGTGGTCCCGGCCCTGCGCCTGGCACAGGACGAATACGGCTGGCTGTCCGAGCAGGCGTTCGACGAGGTGGCCGACGCGACCGGCTTCACGCCCGCGTTCTGCAAGAGCGTGGCCTCGTTCTACGACATGTTCCGGCTGACGCCGACCGGACGCTACGAGATCTGCATCTGTACGAACGTCTCCTGCGCGCTGGTCGGCGCCGCCGACACGATGCGCGCCTTCGAGCGCGAGCTCGGCATCCACCCCGGCCAGACCAGCGAGGACGGCCTGTTCACGCTGAAGACGGTCGAGTGCTACGGCGGCTGCGGCTGGGGCCCGGTGGTGTCGGTGAACGAGCGCTACCACGAGCCGTTCCCGGCCGAGCAGGTGCCGGAGCTGATCGCCCAGCTGCGCGCCGACGCGGAGCCTGACGCATGACCACCGACCTGCGCATCCTGCTGGACTTCGACGGCGACCGGCGCGACATCGGGGACTACGAGCGGGCCGGCGGCTACCGGCAGCTCACGAAGGCCCTGGCGGGCGCGCCCGAAGACGTCGTCGCTGCGGTCGACAGCTCCGGCCTGCGCGGCCGCGGTGGGGCCGGGTTCCCGACCGGTCGCAAGGCGTCGTTCCTGCCCAAGGACCGCAAGCCCGCCTACCTGTGCGTGAACGCCGACGAGTCGGAGCCGGGCACGTTCAAGGACCGCGAGATCATGCTGCGCAACCCGCACGCGCTGATCGAGGGCGTCATCACGATGAGCTTCGGGATCGGCGCCACGTCCGCGTTCATCTACATCCGCGGTGAGTACCGGGCCGAGTTCGAGGTGCTGATGACGGCGCTGGAGCAGGCGCGCGAGCGCGGCTTCGTCGGCGCAGACGTGCTGGGCTCGGGCTACGACGCCACCGTCGTCCTGCACCGGGGTGCGGGCGCCTACATCTGCGGCGAGGAGACGGCGCTCCTGTCGTCGCTCGAGGGAGAGCGCGGCCAGCCCCGCTCCAAGCCGCCGTTCCCGGCCGTGGCCGGCCTCTACGCAGCCCCCACGCTGGTCAACAACGTGGAGACGCTGGCGTCGGTGCCCTACATCCTGGAGATGGGCGGCGCGGCCTACGCCGAGATCGGCACCGAGCGGTCGAAGGGCACACGCGTGTTCTCGCTTTCGGGCAACGTCAAGCGGCCAGGCAACTACGAGATGCCGCTGACGGCCACCCTGCGGGAGCTGATCGAGGGCCACGGCGGCGGCACGCCGGACGGCCGCACGATGAAGGCGATCATCCCGGGTGGCTCGTCCGCCCCGCTCCTGATGCCCGACCAGATCGACACCCACATCGACTTCGAGTCGATCGCGGCCGCCGGCTCCATGGCCGGCTCCGGGGCGATCATCGTGATCGACGACCGCACCTGCATGGTGCAGCTGGCGCTGCGCGTGTCGGAGTTCTACAAGCACGAGAGCTGCGGCAAGTGCACGCCCTGCCGCGAGGGCACGCGCTGGGGCGTGGACATCATCCGCCGCATCGAGATGGGCGAGGCGCGCCAGGGCGAGCTCGACCTGCTGCTGAACGTGTGCGACCGCATCCTCGGTAACTGCCTGTGCCCGCTGGGCGACGCGATGGCGATGCCGGTGGCGAGCTACGTCACCCACTTCCGCGACGAGTTCCAGCGCCACATCGACGAGGGCGGCTGCCCGTTCACGGAGCACAGCCCGATCACGGGCCTCTACCACGAGCCGGCGGTGGTGTCGTGAGCGAGTTCCGCGAGGCATTCCTGCGCGCCCGCCGCCGGCTCGAGGATGGCGAGGATCCGGAGGTGGTCGTGCCCGAGGTGATCGCCGCGGCCGAGGCTCCCGAGGAGATCGAGCTGGCCGAGGCGCTGTGGGACGAGAGCGAGGACGATGACGAGGACGAGGACGAGGACGGCTGATGGCGACGGTCGAGACCAACACCGTCACGCTGTCCATCAACGACCGCGAGGTGACCGTGCCCAAGGGCATGTCGCTGGTCGAGGCGGCGGCCGAGGCCGGCATCGAGGTGCCGGTGTTCTGCTACGAGCCGCGCCTGGGCGCGGCCATCGGCGCCTGCCGCATGTGCCTGGTCGAGATCGAGGGCATGCCCAAGCTGCAGACCGCCTGCACCACGCCGGTCGCCGAGGGCATGATCGTGCACTCGCACTCCGACCGCGCCCACGAGGGCCAGGACGCGGTGCTCGAGTTCATCCTGATCAACCACCCGCTCGACTGCCCGGTCTGCGACAAGGGCGGCGAGTGCCCGCTGCAGGACCTGACCTTCCGCTACGGCCCCGGCAGCACCCGCATGACGCTGCCCAAGCGCACCCACATCAAGCCGGTGCCGATCTCTCCGCTGATCAAGCTCGACCGCGAGCGCTGCATCCTCTGCTACCGCTGCACGCGGTTCAGCGAGGACGTGTCCGGCGACCTGCAGCTGGTGACGGAGCACCGCGGCGCGAACTCGATCATCACCACCTTCGAGGGCCGGCCGTACGACGGCGAGTTCTCCGGCAACGTCACCGAGCTGTGCCCCGTGGGCGCTCTCACCTCCACGTCCTACCGGTTCCGAGGCCGGCCGTGGGAGATCCAGAACATCCCGACAGTCTGCGGAGAGTGCCCGATCGGCTGCAACACGTACGCGACCATCCGCGAGGGCCGGGTGGCGCGGGTGCTTTCGCGCAACAACCCGGCCGTCGATGACGGCTGGCTGTGCGACCGCGGCCGCTACACGTTCCCCAGCCTGGAGTCCGAGCAGCGCATCACCAGTCCCCTGATCCGCGGCGGCCGCGGATTGGAGCCGGTGGACGGCACCACGGCACTCGACCACATCGCCGACCGGCTGCGGGCGGCGGTCGAGCGGTTCGGCCCCGGCTCGGTGGCGATCATCGCCTCCGGCGACCAGACCAGCGAGGAGGCGCACCTGTGGGCGCGCATCCAGGAGCAGGCCCTCGGCGGCGGCCCGATCGTGTGCGGCCCGGAGGGCGGCGCCGGCTGGGGTGAGCTGGCCGCGTACTCGGCGACGATCGCCGACCTGGACGACGCCGACCTGATCGTCGTCGCCGGCGCCACCGACCTGGTGCACCGCGCGCCGATCCTGGAGCTGCGCATCCGTCGCGCCGTCGCCCGCGGCGCGCGCGTCGTGACGATCGGCGCCGGCGCCACGCGCCTGGACACGCTGCGCGCCGCCGAGCACATCTCGGCCGCGCCGGGCACCACCCACGCGGCGCTGCTGGCCGCGTCCCAGGGACTGGCGCTGAAAGGTCTCAGCGACCGCTCCGTGATCCTCTGGAACGGCCGCATGAGCGCGCCGGTGGCGGCCGTGCTGGCCCACGTCGCGCACACCAGCGGCTGCCGCGTGCTGCCCACTCCGCTGGCGGCAAACGAGCTCGGCTGCCAGGCCGCGGGCCTGGGAACGCACACACCGGCCGAGGCCCTGGAGGCCGTCGAGCAGGGCAGCGTCAAGGCCGTGGTGCTGCTCGGCGCCGACCCCGTCGGCGGCTGGCCCGGCGGCGACCGCTGGCGGGCGCTGATGGAGCGCGCCTTCTTCGCGCTGCAGGTGAGCCCGTTCCAGACCGGCTCCAGCGGCTGGGCGACGACGATCGTGCCGTCGCCGATGCCGCTCGAGAAGGAGGGCACGTTCACCAACATCGAGGGCCGCGTGCAGCGCCTGCGGGCGGCCGTGCCGCCGCCGCCGGGCGTGCTCGACGGGATCGTGCTGGCGGCAGAGCTGGGGCGGCGGCTGGGCCTCGACCTGCCCGATCAGCCGCCCGCCGTGTTCGCCGACATGGCCGGCTCGCGCGCCGCCTTCGCCGGCCTCACCTGGGCCGGCATCGGCGAGCGCGGGGTGCGCCCCGAGGCCGCCCCCGGCTCCGGCACGGCTCCGGCAGCGCCGCACGTCGCCGAGGGCGAGCCGGAGGGGACGATCGTGGTCGGCTACCGCCAGCTGATGAGCGGGCCGAGCGTGGAAGGCGCGCCGGCGCTGCACTTCCAGCGCCGCAGCGGCATCGAGATCTCACACGACGACGCCCAGGAGATCGGCGTCGCCACCGGCGACCGCGTCGAGGTCAGCTACGACGGCAGCTCGGTGTCGGGCGCGGCGCTGGTGCAGCGGCGACTGCGGCGGGGCGTCGTGCGGATGGCGACGGCGGTGCCGTACGTCGGGCCGGGCGAGCTGCGGGCTGCACCCGAGGAGTCGGCCGATGCCTGACGGGTTCATCGTCACCGCCATCAAGTCGTTCGTGCTGGTCAACCTGGTGATGGTGATGTTCGCGTTCATGACCTGGTTCGAGCGGCGGCTGATCGGCCGTTTCCAGGTGCGCCTGGGCCCCAACCGGGTGGGCCCGTTCGGCCTGCTGCAGCCGATCGCCGACCTGGGCAAGCTGATCCAGAAGGAGAGCCTGATCCCGCTCGGCTCGAGCAGCCTTCCTGTACCTGGCGGCGCCGGTGATCTCGCTGTTCAGCGCGCTGATGGTGTTCTCGGTGGTGCCGTTCGGCGGCCAGGCGACGATCCCCGGCACCGACTACCAGATCTACCTGTGGATCGCCGATCCCAACGTCGCCCTGCTGCTGGTGTTCGCGCTCGGCTCGTTCAGCTTCTACGGGTTCCTGGTGGGCGGCTGGTCGTCCAGCTCCAAGTACTCGCTGTACGGCTCGATGCGCGCCGTCTCCCAGCTGGTCAGCTACGAGGTGAGCCTGGCGCTGGCCGTGATCGGCGTCGTGATGATGTCGCAGACGCTGTCCCTGACCGGCATCGTCGACGCCCAGCAGCGCGACGGGATCTGGTACATCGTGCCGCAGTTCGTCGGGTTCGTGATCTACCTGCTGGCATCGACGGCCGAGGTCAGCCGCATCCCGTTCGACCTGCCGGAGGCCGAGGGCGAGCTGGTGGCCGGCTACCACACCGAGTACGGCGGCATGCGCTGGGCGATGTTTCAGAACGCCGAGTACATCGCCCTGATCGCATTCTCGGCCCTGGCATCGATCCTGTTTCTGGGCGGCTACGACGGGCCGGTGCTGCCAGGCCCGCTGTGGATGCTGATCAAGATGTTCATCTTCCTGTTCCTGTCGATCTGGGTGCGCTCGACGCTTCCCCGCGTGCGCTACGACCGGCTGATGACGATCGGCTGGAAGGTGTTGCTTCCGCTGGCAACGGTCAACCTGCTGGTCACCTCCGCAATCGTGGCCTACCGAGCATGAGGAGCCAGTAGTGCCAGTCACCGACAACCTCAAGGGTTTCAGCGTCACCTTCCGGCACCTGTTCCGGAAGCCGGTGACGCAGCAGTTCCCGGACTACAAGCGCCCGGTGTACCCGCGCTTCCGGGGACGGCACCGCCTGCACCGCCACGAGAACGGCCTCGAGAAGTGCGTCGGATGCTCGCTGTGCGCCGCGGCCTGCCCGGCCGACTGCATCCGCGTGGTGGCCGCCGAGAACACGCCCGAGGAGCGCTACTCGGCCGGCGAGCGCTACGCACGCATCTACGAGATCAACATGAGCCGCTGCATCTTCTGCGGCTACTGCGAGCTGGCCTGCCCGTTCGACGCGATCACGCTCGGCCACGACTACGAGCTGGCCGAGATGTCCCGCGACGCGCTGGTCTACACCAAACAGATGCTGCTGGAGCCCGGGCCGGAGGCCCGGCGCACGCCCGTGGCACCGGTCGACCCCTACGACATCCCGGCCCAGGAGGACGGCGCGGCGTGACCTACGACATCGTGTTCGTCCTCGCAGCGGGGCTGGCGATCGCCTCGGCGCTGGGCGTGGTGCTTTCGGTGAACCCGTTCTACTCGGCCCTGTCGCTGATCATGCACCTGGTCTCGCTGGCCACCATGTACCTGCTGCTGCAGGCCGACTTCCTGGCCGCTGCGCAGGTGATCGTCTACGCCGGTGCGGTCATGATCATGTTTCTGTTCGTGATTGCCTACCTGGGCAACCGCGCCGACGAGCCCACGCGCGACATCCCGCTGTGGCAGCTGGGCGCGGCGGTCGTGGCGGGCGCGGCGGTCGTGATCGAGATCGTGGTGGCGGTCGCGAGCCAGGCGTTCGGCGCCGGCCGCACGGTCACCGATCAGTTCGGCAACCCCAGCCTCGTCGCCGACAGCTTCTTCTCGCGCTACCTGCTGGGATTCGAGGCCACCTCGATCCTGCTGCTGGTGGCGGCGGTCGGCGGCGTCGTGCTCGGCTCCAAGCGGCCCAGCCCGCGGGTCGACCAGCCGGACGACTTCCCGGCCCCGCGGCCGCAGCCCGAGCTGGAGCTGCAGGCCGCCGTCATGGGCGCCGAGACGGCGTTCCCCGTGCACCACGTGCCCCGCAAGGACGAGGACGCCGGCTGATGCACATCGGCGTCGAGTACTTCGTGTCGGTGTCGGCGATCGTGTTCGGGATCGGCATGTTCGGCGTGTTCACGCGCCGCAGCCCGCTGATCCTGCTGCTGTCGGTGGAGCTGATGCTGAACTCCTGCAACCTCACGCTGATCGCGTTCTCGCGCTACTGGGGCGACCACAGCGGCCAGGTGTTCGCGCTGATCGTGATGGGCATCGCAGCCTCCGAGGTCGTGGTCGGCCTGGGGCTGGTGGTGGCGGTGGCGCGCCGCAAGGCTGACCTCGACGTCGACCGGCTGACGGCGCTTCGCAACTGATGGAGACGCTCTCCTGGCTGTGTCTGTTCCTGCCGCTGGCCGGCGTGGTCATGCTGACTCTGGCCGGCAGCCGGATCGGACGCGAGCCCGCTTCCTGGCTGGCCACGGGCATCGCCTTCGCCTCGTTCATCTGCGCCGTCGCCGTGTTCTTCTCGATCCTGGGCGAGGGCGAGAGCGCGCGCAGCCACGTCTACACGCTCTACACCTGGGCCGGGGCGCACGACCTCCACGTGCTCCGCGTGCCGCTGTCGATCCAGGTCGACCAGCTGTCGGTGGTCGAGATGCTGATCGTGTCCGGCGTGGGCGCGCTGATCGTCATGTACTCGATCGGCTACATGCACGGCGACCCGAAGCAGCGGCGCTTCTTCGCCTACCTCGACCTGTTCCTGTTCTCGATGCTGCTGCTGGTGATGGCCGGCAACTTCGTGCTGCTGCTGGCCGGATGGGGCCTGGTCGGCCTCTCGTCCTACCTGCTGATCGGGTTCTGGCACGAGCGGGAAGCGCCGGTCGCGGCCGCCAAGAAGGCCTTCGTGATGAACGCGATCGGCGACATCGGCATCGCCATCGCGATCTTCTTCATGGTGCGCGACATCGGCACCACCAGCTACCACGAGGTGTTCACACGCGCGCACGATGTGTGGCCGAAGGGCAGCTCCGATGCCAACTGGGTGGCGCTGGCGCTGCTGCTGGGCGCCGTCGCCAAGTCGGCCCAGATCCCGCTCCACACCTGGCTTCCCGACGCCATGGAGGGCCCCACCCCGGTCAGCGCCCTGATCCACGCGGCCACGATGGTGACGGCCGGCGTGTACCTGATCGCGCGCTGCCACGTGCTGTTCGCCAACGCGCCCAACGTGCGCACGCTGGTGGCGGTGATCGGCGTGGCCACTCTGCTGATGGCGGGCGTGATCGCGCTGGTGCAGACCGACATCAAACGCATCATCGCCTACTCGACCATGAGCCAGATCGGCTACATGTTCGCGGCCGTTGGGGTGGCCGACGACTCGGCCGGCATGTTCCACCTGCTCACCCACGCGTTCTTCAAGGCGCTGCTGTTCCTGGGCGCAGGCATCGTCATCCACGCGCTCGCCGACGAGCAGGACGTGCGCCGGATGGGCGGCCTCTCCAAGGTGATGCCGCGCACGACCGCGCTGATGTGGGTGGGCACCATCGCGCTGATCGGATTCTGGCCGCTGTCCAAGGACGCGATCCTGGAGGGCGCGCTGCACGGAGGCGGCACCGCGGGCTGGATCGTGTACGTGGGCGGGCTGGTGGGAGCCGCCTTCACCGGCATCTACGCCACCCGGCTGATGCGGCTCGTGTTCTACGGCGAGATGAGCGACTACGCCAAGGAGCACCTGCATGACGGCCATGGCGAGGCGCCGTGGACGATGTTCCTGCCGGTGGCGGTGCTGGCGGCCGGTGCGGTGCTGGTCGGGTTCCTGTCGATCGGCTTTGGCATCACGAACTTCTTCGGCGACTTCCTCGCGCAGACCGCGCCCACGATCGAGGCGACGGTCCCGCAGGACATCCTGACGACGGGGCTGGCCTGGAGCCTGGGCGGCGCCGGCGCGCTGTACGTGTGGCGGCTGTACGACGATCCGGCCCGGGTGGCCGCCGTGCGCAGCCGGTTCCAGACCATGGCAATCATCGCCGAGGCCAAGTTCGGCTGGGACGAGCTCTACTACAACATCGGCTACCGCCCGGCGGTGTGGCTGGCCGTCACGCTCGACAGCGTCGGTGAGCGCTGGATCATCGGCGGCTCGCTGTGGCTGGCGCGCACCACGGTGGCGATGCTGGCCAGGGCCACCGCGCTGGCCCAGTCGGGGATCGTGCGGCAGTACGTGACCGTGCTGGCCGGCGGCGCGGCGCTGGTGGCCGTGTTCTTTCTCGGGAAGGCGAACCTGTGACCGTCGCCCTGATCGCGCTGCCGCTGGTGTGCGCCGTGCTGATCGGCTTCCTGCCGCTCGATCGGCGGGTCACCGCAGCGCTGGGGCTGGCTGCCGTGCTCGCCGAACTGGTGCTGGCGGCGGTCGCGATCGTCACGTTCAACGTCGGCGGCGGCACCCAGTTCGTCACCGACAGGGTCTGGATCCCGAACCTGATCGGCGGCGCCGACGTGCACTTCCACGTGGCGATGGACGGGCTGTCGATGTTCATGGTCGCGCTCACCGCCGTGGGTGTGGCCAGCGCCGTCTGGACCGCCATCCGGGCCGGCCGCGACCGCCTCAGCATGTACCTGGGCCTGCTGCTGCTGCTCGAGGCATCGCTGGTGACGCTGTTCACGGCCCGCGACCTGGTGCTGTTCTACACGGGCTGGGAGGTCATGATGATCGCCCTGTTCGTGCTGATGGGCGTGTGGGGCGGCGAGCAGCGACGCTTCGCCACGCTCCAGTTCATCATCTACTCGCTGACCGGCTCGCTGCTGATGCTGGTCGCCATCGCCGGGCTCGCGGTGGAGGGCCACTCGTTCGACCTCGGCGTGCTGGCGGCCCAGGGACGCGACTCGTGGTGGATGTTCGGCGCATTCGCGCTGGCCTTCTGCATCAAGGCGCCGATGTTCCCGCTGCACGGCTGGCTGCCGGCCGCCTACCGCCAGTCGACGCCCGAGGTGACGGCGCTGCTGTCCGGCGTCATCTCCAAGGCCGGCGCCTACGGGCTGATCCGGTTCGCCGTGCCGCTGTTCCCGGCCACCGCCTACGACTGGCGCTGGCTGTTCCTGGGCCTGGGCCTGGCCGGCCTGCTGTACGCATCGCTGGTCGCGTTCCGCCAGCCTGACGCGCGCGGCGTGGTGGCCTACTCCAGCGTCGGCCAGATGAACCTGATCATCATCGGCATCTTCGCGCTCGGGCCGGGCGGCGTCTTCAGCTACAACGGCCTCACCGGCGCCACCTTCCAGATGGTCAACCACGGCGTCGTCTCGCTGGCGGCGTTCCTGCTGATCGGGCTGGTCGAGCTGCGCACGGGTACCGACGCGCTGAAGTCGCTGGGCGGGCTCGCCAACCGGCGGCCGGTGGCCTCGACCGTGTTCCTGCTGGCCGCGCTGTTCGCGCTGGCGGTGCCGGGCTCGAGCGTGTTCATCTCGGAGCTCTACATCCTGATCGGCGCGTTCGGTGAGCAGCCGCTGCTGGGCGCCGCCGCCGCGCTCGGGATCGTGCTGGCCGCCATGTACATGCTGCGCTGGTACTCGGCGATCGCGCACGAGGATGACGGCGAGCGGATCGATGCCACCACCCCTGATCTGCGCCGCTCCGAGCTGGCGGTGGCGGTGCCGCTGCTCTTGATCCTGCTGGTGCTCTCGGCCTGGCCGTTCGGCGTGATGGAGCGGATCGGATGATCGCGCTCGCAGTCACCACCGTCCCCGTCTCGTGGTCGGCGATCGCACCCGAGATCGTGCTCCTGAGCTGCGCCTGCGTGCTTCTGACCTGCGCGATCTTCCTGCCCGAGCGGCTGGCCCATCCCGTGGCAGCCGCGGTGGCCGTGGGCGCCTTCGCCGGCGCGATGGTGGCGCCGATCGCGCAGTGGCACGATGCGCCTCGTACGGCGTTCGACGACACGCTGCGGATCGACGCCTTCGGCAACGGCGCCCGGCTGCTGATCTTCGCGGCCGGCCTGCTGGCCGTGATCGTGGCATGGGGTATGCCGCATCTCGCCGACCGGGCGGTCGAGTATCACGCGCTGCTGCTGGCCGCCGGCGCCGGCATGTCGCTGCTCGCGGTGTCGAACAGCCTGGTGATCGCGTTCATCGCGCTCGAGCTGTTCTCGATCGCGCTGTACGTGCTGGTGGCGATCGACACGGATTCGCTGCCGGGTCTGGAGGGCGCGCTCAAGTACCTGATCGTTGGCTCGGTGGGTGCGGCCTTCCTGCTGTACGGGTCGGCGCTGGTCTACGGCGCAACCGGGCAGTTCGAGTTCGACCTGATCGCACAGTCGATCCGCCACGGCGACGCCCACGGCGGCGTGCTTTTGCTGGGCGTCGCGATGATCATCGTCGGGCTGGGGTTCAAGGCCAACTCGGCGCCTTTCCACATGTGGACGCCGGATGCGTACGAGGGAGCGCCGACGCCGGTAACCGCGTTCATGTCGGCGGCCACCAAGACCGTGGCGCTGGTGCTGACGTTCCGCGTGCTGGTGGCAGCCTTCGGCGAGGACTCCGCGATCTGGCAGGACGCGATCGGAGCGCTCGCGGTCGTGTCGTTCGCGGTCGGTAACCTGGCGGCGCTGCGGCAGGCGAACGTGAAACGGATGCTGGCCTACAGCACGATCGGTCACACGGGCTTCCTGTTCACCGCGGTGGCCGTACACACCCAGGCGGCCGCGCGCGCCATGTTCTACTACCTGGCCATCTACTCGCTGATGAACATCGGCGCGTTCGCGCTGGTGGCGATCCGCGAGCGCGAGCTGGGACGCCCGGTCCTGATCGATGACTTCCGCGGCTACGCCTACCGGCGGCCTCTGCTGGCGATCTCGATGGTGGTGTTCATGCTGTCGCTGGCCGGGCTGCCGCCGATGGGCGGGTTCATCGCCAAGATCACGATCTGGAGCAGCGCCGTCGACACCGGGCAGACGTACCTGGCCGTCGTGGGCGTGGCCGCGACCCTGGTCGGGCTCGGCTACTACCTGAAGATCCCGTTCGCGCTGGTCGACCGCGATGTGCCGGTCCCGGAGTCGCCATATCGTCCGGCGTTCGCCGTGACATCGGCTACCGTATTGGCAACGGCGGTCGCGGTGATGGTGCTCGGGATCATTCCCGGGCCGCTCCTCGATCTGGCGCAGACGGCAAGTGCATCACTGATCGGGAGATGACATGAAGCGACTGGCAGCGGTGGCGGTTGGCGTGTTGGCGATCGTGGTGCTGTTCCCGGCCACGGCCAGCGCCCGGACTCTCTCTCAAGGCATGTGCGGGCCGGACGTCCACCGCCTCCAGCACGAGCTGGGCCTGCACAAGTACCTGCCGGTGACCTACACGCCGGGGTGCTACGACTACCGCACGTCGCAGGCCGTGATGGCCTACCAGGGCTGGGCCCGGCTGACGCGCGACGGCGTGGCCGGCCCCATCACCCAGGCGCGTCTCAAGAAGGCCGTGACGCCGCGGCCGTGGACGGGCAGCCGCCACTTCCGCCACGTCGAAGTCCACAAGACCAGGCAGGTGCTGCTCGTGGTCGGCAAGCTGGGCAAGGTGCAGCGCGCGATCCACGTCTCCACCGCCGCGCCGGGGCACGTCACGCCCACCGGCCACTGGCACGTCTACTCGAAGTCGCGGATGTCGTGGTCGATCCCGTTCCACGTATGGCTGCCGTGGGCCAGCTACATCGTCGGCGGCATCGCGCTGCACTCCTTCTCGAGCGTGCCCGGGTACCCGGCCTCGCACGGCTGCATCCGCATGCCGGCGCCGGAGGCCAGGTGGGTCTACAAGAGGACCCCGATCGGCACGCCCGTCTGGGTCAAGTAGGGCGCGAAGGGTCTGCTACCGGTGCAGCAGATGCCGCACGGGGCGTAGCCGCTCGCGCAGCGGGGCCGCATCATCAGCCTGCATCCACGCCAGCTCGCCGAGCACCCCGGCGATCACCACGAGCAGCGCGGCCACCGCCAGCGCGCTCGCGCCCTCCGGCGCCCGCGGGTCGAGCACGGCCGGAAAGCGGATGGCGGCGTCGGCCATCACCAGCGCCGCACCGAGGCCGGCCGACGCGACCGCCAGCCCGCTGCGCGCATCCAGCCGTTCCGCGGCATCGAGGTATGCGAGGAACGCGGCGAACAGCAGCAGCGCGGCTGCCAGCGCCGTCAGGTAGAAGGCGATCAGGTTGTTGGGTGCGATCAGGCCGGCGGCGACCGCCAGCAGCGCACCGACGGTCGCGGTGCGTGGTGCCGATGTGATGGTCATGCCCGTTCACTTCGCGCAGGTGGCGGCGGATCCTGCTCCCTCGGTAGTCTGCGGCCGGAACCAACGCAAGGGAGTGACGACGATGGGGCTTGGGAACGGACTGCGGCTGACGTGGGTTGGACACGCCACCTGGATCATGGAGACGCCGGGCGGCAAGCGGGTGCTGATCGATCCCTGGGTGACCGGCAATCCGGTCGTGCCCGACGAGCTGAAGGACCCCGGCCCGTTCGACGTGCTCCTGCTCACGCACGGGCACAACGACCACATCGGCGACGCCGTCGACCTGGCGACCAGGCACACGCCCAAGGCCGTCATGGCGATGATCGAGCTGGGCGACTACCTGGAGGGCAAGGGCGTCCAGAACGTGATCGGTTACAACAAGGGCGGCACCGCCGAGGCCGAGGGCCTCAAGTTCACGATGGTGGACGCCCGCCACTCGTCCAGCTTCACTCGAGCCGGACGGAACGATCGTGCACACGGGCGACCCGAACGGCTACATCGTCACGCTGGAGGACGGCCGGCGCGTGTACGTGGCCGGCGACACCAGCGTGTTCGGCGACATGGCCCTGATCGGCCGGCTGTACAAGCCCGACGTGGCGATCCTCCCGATCGGCGACTTCTTCACGATGGGCCCGTTCGAGGCTGCCGAGGCGATCCGGATGCTGGGCGTCAAGAAGGTCGTGCCGACGCACTACGGGACGTTCCCCGCGCTGCACGGGACGCCCGACCAGCTGCGCCGGGAGGCTGCCGACGTGTCCGGGCTGGAGGTGCTCGACGTGGCTCCGGGCGGCACCGTCGAATGACCTTCTCGCTGGTCGCGTGCGACCTCGAGGCCCGGCAGTGGGGCGTGGCCGTGGCATCGAAGTTCCCATGCGTGGGGGCGGTGGTGCCGTGGGTGCGCGGCGACGTCGGTGCCATCGCCACCCAGGCGGCCGCCAACGTCAGCTACGGCCCGGACGGGCTCGAGCGGCTGGCGGCGGGCAGCAGTGCACAGGCCGCGCTGGACGCGCTGACCGGAGCGGACGAGGGAAACGACGAGCGGCAGCTCGGCATCGTCGACGCGCAGGGCGGCAGCGCGACGCATACCGGCGCGAACTGCATGGACTGGGCCGGCGGTCGAGCCGGTGCGGGCTTTGCCGCCCAGGGCAACATCCTGGCCGGCCCGCAGGTGGTCGACGCGCTGGTCGACACCTTTGCCGCGACCGGCGGATCGCTGGCCGACCGGTTGGCCGCGGCGCTGCTTGCCGCCGACCGGGCGGGCGGCGATCGGCGTGGCCGCCAGGCGGCAGCGCTGGTCGTGCGCCAGACCGGCGCCGGCTACGGCGGGAACAACGACATCCTGATCGACCTGCGCGTGGACGACCACACCGATCCGGTGCCCGAGATGATCCGCATACTCGGCATCCACCAGCTGCTGTTCGGGAAGACCCCGGCCGAACAGTTCCTGCCGCTGGAGGGGGCGCTGGCGGACGAGGTGTCACGCCTGCTCGCGGATCGCGGCTTCGACTCGCTCGATGCCTACGCCGGCGTCGAGAACCTGGAGGAGCGGATGTGGCCGGACGGCAGTCGCATCGATCCGGCGGTGCTGGAGATTCTGCGCAGCTAGACGGGTTCAGATAACGGCGAGCGGCTTCTTGATGCGCTCGGCACCGCTGCGCGGGCGCAGCACACCCGGCACCGTGAGGGCCAGCTCGCGCACCGCCTTCGCCGTGGCGTTCTCGGGCTCGGCCAGCACCAGTGGTACACCCTCGTCGGCCGTCACCCGCAGCCGCTCGTCCAACGGCACCTGGCCCAGCAGCGACACGCCCAGCTCGTCGGCCAGCTCCTGGCCGCCGCCCTGGCCGAACGGGTGCGTGACCTCGCCGCAGCAGCTGCACACCAGATGGCTCATGTTCTCGATTACGCCGGCTACCCGCATGCCAGTCTTCGACGCCACGTCCGCCGCCCGCCGCGCCACCTTCTGGGCCGCCGCCTGCGGCGTGGTCACGATCAGCAGGTCGGGCTCGGGCAGCAGCTGTCCCAGCGAGATCGAGATGTCGCCCGTGCCGGGAGGCATGTCCACCACCAGGTAGTCGAGCGCGCCCCAGTGGACGTCGGACAGGAACTGCTCGAGCGCGCGGTGCAGCATCGGGCCGCGCCACGGGATGGCGCCGTCGCCGTCCACGAAGAACCCGATCGACATGATCTTGAGGCCGTGGTTGACCGGCGGGATCATCATCTGGTCGACCGCCACCGGCCGCCGCGAGATGCCCAGCATGCGCGGCATCGAGTAGCCGTAGATGTCGGCGTCGACGACGCCCACCTCGGCCCCGTCCAGCGCCAGCGCCACCGCCAGGTTGGCCGTCAGCGACGACTTGCCGACACCGCCCTTGCCGGATGCCACGGCGATCACACGGGTCGCGGGGTCCAGCGACAGCTTGCGCTCCTCGCCGGCGGGCGCCCCGGACAGCCGCTGTCGCAGCGCCGTGCGCTGCTCGGGGGTCATCACGTCGAACGCCACCGCCACCGACTCGACCCCGTCCACCGCACCGACGTGCTCCTGAACCTGCTGCTCGAGGTTTGCCTTCATCGGGCAACCCGGAACCGTCAGGGCGATCGTCACCTCGACGCCGCTGCCCTCGATGGCAACGGCCCGCACCATGTCCAGCTCGACAACGCTGCGGCGGATCTCGGGGTCGATGACGGCGACCAGCGCCGTCCGCACATCCTGCTCGGAAACCATGGCAGGATGGTAGCCCCGACCGGATTGCTACGGTGAGCCATGATCGCGATCGAGGCACGCGAGCTGCGAAAGACCTTCCCGGTCAGGCGCGGAGCGCCGGTCGAGGCGGTGGCCGGCATCAGCTTCGCGGTGGAGGCGGGAGAGCGCCTGGCCTACATCGGCCCCAACGGCGCCGGCAAGTCGACCTCGATCAAGATGCTGACCGGCATCCTCCACCCCACCAGCGGCGAGGCGGCCGTGCTGGGGATCGTGCCCTGGAAGAAGCGCCGCGAGCTGGCCGCCCGGATCGGCACCCTGTTCGGCCAGCGGTCGCAGCTCTGGTACCAGCTGACCCCGCGCCAGACGTTCGGCCTGCTGGGCCGCATCTACCGGATCCCCGCCGACGAGGAGCGCCGCCGGCTGGCGCGGCTGGGCGAGCTGCTCGACGCCACCCAGCTGTTCGACCAGCCCGTGCGCAGCCTGTCGCTGGGCCAGCGGATGCGGTGCGAGCTGGTGGCCAGCATGCTGCACGCGCCGGAGGTGCTGTTCCTGGACGAGCCCACGATCGGGCTCGACCTGGTGGCGAAGGCGCGCTTCCGCGACCTGATCGTGCGCATCAACGAGGAGCAGGGCACGACCATTCTGCTGACGTCGCATGACGTGTCCGACATCGAGCAGGTGGCCCGGCGGGTGATCGTGATCAACCATGGACGGCTGATATACGACGACCGCGTGTCGGTGATGCGCCGCGCGCTGCTCGGCACCAAGATGCTGGACGTGCGCTTCGAGCAGCCGCCCGAGAGCGTCGAGGTGGAGGGCGCCCGGCTGGTGAAGCTCTCAGGCGCCGGCGCAAAGCTGGTGGTCGACACCGACCAGCGCCCGATCCGGAGTGTCCTGGACGACCTGCTCGACCGCTACGACGTGGTCGACATCTCGGTGGCCGACCCGCCGCTCGAGGAGATCGTCTCCCACATCTATGCGAGGCCGGTGTGAACCCGTACCTGGCCGGCTGGAGGCTCGGCTTCCTGCGCACCATCCGCTCGCCCGGCGACATGTCGGTGCGGATCGGCTTCTTCGCGATCATCCTGGTCGTGATGACGGCCCTGTGGACGGCCGCGGTCGATGCCAACGGCGGCTCGCTGCACGGCTACACCCGCACGTCGCTGCTCTGGTACGTGTTTGCCGCGCAGACAGCGGTGCTGGGTGTGCGGCCGCGCTCGGTCGAGGAGATCGGCGACGAGATCGGCAGCGGCACGGTGGCCGTGCAGATGCTGCGGCCGGTGTCGGTGGTGGGCCTGCGCATGTCGATCGACATGGGCGAGGCCGGCGCCCGACTGATCGCCTCGTTCACGGTGGGCGCGATGATCACCTGGCTGTTCGTGGGCGCCCCGCCCTCGCTGCCGGCGCTGGCCCTGGCGGCGCCCGCGGTGGTGCTGGGCTGCGCCGCAAACATCGCATCCTGCCACGCCTTCGGCGGCATCGCGTTCTGGCTGCTCGACGCGAAGGCGTCGTGGTTCTTCTTCCAGAAGCTGGTGTTCCTGCCCGGCGGCATGCTGATCCCGCTGGAGCTGCTGCCGCGACCGCTGGAGCTGATCAGCTTCGCGCTGCCGTTCGCGACGATGGCCTACGTGCCGGGACGGATCGCCTCCGGCCACCCCGACCCGCTGCTGCTGCTCTGGCAGCTGGGCTGGCTGGCCGCGCTGCTGGCAATGGCCGGAGCCGTGTTCGCAGCCGGCGAGCGGCGGCTGCAGGTGATGGGCGGATGACGGCCGTCGCCGCAACCCTGCGCACGGCGCTCGCCAACGGCCTCGCCAATCGCAACTCGTTCTGGTTCCAGGTGTCGCTGATGGTGGCGAACGACATCACCTGGATCATCTTCTGGGTGCTGTTCTTCAACCAGGTCGGCAACCTCCGCGGCTGGGATGCCCACGACGTGATCGTGCTGTTCTCGATCCTGCTGACCACGGCCGGCGTCGCGCTCGGCCTGTGCGCGAACAGCCGCAAGATCGGCCAGCTTTCCGCCGACGGCGCGCTCGATGAGACGCTGACGCTGCCGGTGCCACCGCTCGCGCACCTGCTCAGCACCCGCGTCGACGCGGCCAACACCGGCGACCTGCTGCTGGGCCCGGTGGTGTTCCTGCTGGCCGGCAACCCCAGCCCGGAGCGGGCGGCGATGTTCCTGTTCGGGGTGGTCACCGGCTCGGCGGTGCTGATCGGGTTCCTGGTCGCCTGCGGGTCGCTGACGCTGTTCGTGGGCGGCCGCGGCGAGCAGGCCGACCTCGGCTTCAACGCGATCCTGATCTTCGCCAGCTATCCGCTCGACCTGTTCGGGGGCGCCACCAAGATGCTGCTGTTCACCGCCGTGCCGGCCGCATTCGTGACCGGAGTGCCGGCCCGGCTGGTGCGCAACTTCGACACACCCGAGGCGTTGCTGATGGTGGCGGTTGCGGCGCTGTTCGCCCTGATCGGGTGGGGGACGTTCCACCTCGGCCTGCGGCACTACAGCTCGGGGTCGATCTGGATCAGGTGAACGCACCGGAGCGGCGCGCCATCAACCGCCGGTCGCTCGCGATCGGAGCGGCAACGGGCATCTACGGCATCTCCTTCGGGGTGCTGTCAGTGGCGGCCGGCCTCAGCCCGGCCCAGACCTGCGCGATGTCGCTGCTGGTGTTCACGGGCGCATCGCAGTTCGCAACGGTCGGCGTGATCGCCGCCGGCGGATCGGCCGCCGCCGCCCTGGCCCCGGCGCTGCTGCTGGCCGCGCGCAACGGCGTGTACGGACTGTCGCTGGTGCCGGTGCTGCGAGGCCGGCTGGGCAGCCGCGCGCTGCAGGCCCAGCTGGTGATCGACGAGTCGACGGCCATGGCGCGGGCACAGGATGACGCCTCCGCCGCCCACCATGCGTTCCTCGCCACCGGCCTCAGCGTGTTCCTGTTCTGGAACCTGGGCACGCTGGCCGGCGCGATCGCCGGCAGCGGTCTCGGCGACCCGCGGCGGCTGGGGCTGGATGCGATGTTTCCGGCGGCGTTCCTGGCATTGCTGGCGCCGCAGCTGCGCCGCCCCGGCGCCCCGGTGGCGGCCATCTCCGGCGCGTTGCTGGCGACGGCCCTCGTGCCGATCGCGCCGGTCGGGGTGCCGATCCTGTTCTCGGCGTTCGGCGTGATCCCGGGCCTGATCGTGCTGCGGCGCGCGCAGGTGGCGGCATGAGCTGGGCCGCGCTCCTGGCGCTGGCCGCGGGGGCGTACGTGCTGAAGGCGCTGGGGCCGGTCGTGGTCGGGAACCGCCGGCTGCCCACCGACGTGACACAGGCGCTGGAGCTCCTGAGCGTGCCGCTGGTGGCGGCGCTGGTGGCGGTGCAGACGCTGGACGGCGGCGGCAAGCTGGTGCTCGATGCGCGGGTGCCGGCGCTGGCGGTCGCGGCCGTGCTGGTCTGGCGGAAGGCGCCGTTTCCGGTGGTGCTGATCGCGGCCGCCGCGACCGCGGCGCTGCTGAGGCTGTGAGATCGTTCCGGCCGTGAACGTCGACGTGGTCACCGAGATCGAGATCGACCGGCCACGTGAACGGGTGGCGGAGTACGCGGCCGACCCGGACAACGCGGTCGAGTGGTACGCGAACATCGACGCGGTCGAGTGGCGCTCATCGCCGCCGGCCGAGATCGGTTCGGACATCGCGTTCACCGCGCGCTTCCTGGGCAGGAGCCTGACCTACGTGTACCGCATCATCGAGCTGGTCGCGGGCGAGCGGCTGGTGATGTCAGCCGCCGAGGGGCCGTTCCCGATGGAGACGACGTACACCTGGAGCGATACGCCGGACGGCGGCACCCGGATGACGCTGCGAAACCGCGGCCGACCCCGCGGCTTCGTCGGGGTGGCATCGCCGCTGATGGCACGCTCGATGCGACGCGCCAACGTCAAGGATCTGCGGCAGCTGAAGGCGATCCTGGAAGCTGAACGGAGCTGATGGTTTCTCCCCAGCTCTAGGGCCAGAGCAGGCCCGACAGCTGATCGGCCATCGGCTGGTCGCGCGCCGCCACCACGTGGGCGCGCGTGGACAGGTCGAGCGGCATCGCCGCCGGCCCGCGGGTCTCGATGTGGGCACCGGCCTCGCGCACGATCAGCGCTGCGGCGGCGATGTCCACCGACCGTGACGGCTTCAGCGAGGCCACGCCGTCCAGCCGTCCGTCGGCCAGCTGGCACAGCGCCAGCGCCAGCGCGCCCAGCACGCGGATGCGGCCGACGTGGCCGTCCAGCCGGGCGGACGCGTCCGCGATCAGGGCGGCGTTGGTGGCCTCGAGGTCCACGATGCCGAGCCGCGGCTTGGGCCGCACGCCGCCCAGCGGCCTGGCCGTTCACCGTTGCACCCTCCCCGGCCCTCGCCACCCACTCCTCGCCGCTGCCGAGGTCGAGCACGTAGCCGAAGCGCACGTCATCGACGGTCGGCCCATCCGCAAACGCGATCGAGATGCAGTAGAAGGGCAGGCAGCGCTTGGCGTTGAGCGAGCCGTCGATCGGATCGATGACGACCACCCAGGGGCTCTCGTCCTCGCCGAATCGCCGCTCGCCCAGCTCCTCCGACACGAGCCGGAACGAGATCCCGCGGTCGGCCAGCTGCTCGAGCCGCGTGACCGCCAGGCGCTCGGCGCCGTCGTCGATCGCCGTCGTGTCATCGCCGCCCTGGCCCTGGCCGATCACCGGCTCGCGGTCGTCCCGGGTCGGCAGCTGCAGCAGCAGCCCGCGCACGTCGGCGGCAACGGTCTGGCAGAACTCGAGCCAGCCGCGGTCGGTCACTCGGCGGCGAGCGGATTCAGCAGGAAGCCGGTCGCGAGCTTGGGGAAGAAGTAGGTCGACTTCTGCGGCATCACGCGCCCGGCCGCCGCCACCGCCTGCACCTGCTCGACCGTGGGCGCGCGCAGCAGGAAGGCGCTGCCGGCCTCGCCCGAATCGACCATGGCCGTGGCCGTCTCCAGGCCACGCACGTAACGCACCTGGTCGGTGGTCAGGAACTGGTCGCCGTCCAGGCCCAGCAGCGGCGCCAGCACCAGCGCCTCGAGCACGGCCGCGTCGATGGCGCGCAGCGCCTTGGGTGCGCCCGGCATCGCCATCATCACGGTGCTCGTGTCCTTCACCTGTGCGATCAGCGCCGGCCGGTCGTTGCCACGCCACAGCGCGAAGGCGACCGTGGCCGGATCGATCGCGTTCAGCTCCGACTCGACCTGGGCGGGCGCCGTGCCGGCCGGCAGCTCGCGCACGGCGAAGGCGGCCAGGAAGCGTGGGTCGACGTCACGCTGCGCCATCACAACACGGTGGGTGGGATAGATGGCCAGCCCCTCGCCGTGCAGGTTGGCGAGGTACATCAGCACGAAGTCGTAGGGCTGGTCGCCGGCCGGGTCGCCGTCGCGCTCGCGCTGCTCGTCCCGGTAGGCCAGTGCCGTCTCGTAGCGGTGATGGCCGTCGGCGATCAGGATCTCGCGGTCGCTGAGCGCCGCCTGCGCGGCCGCGACCGCCTCCGGACCCTCCACGCGCCAGAAGCGGTGCTGGGTGTCGTCGCCGTCGGTGGCCTGCATGTCGGGCGGGCGATCGGCGGCGGGTGCCAGCGCGGCGCGGGGCCGGCCGTCCGGGTCGTCGTAGAGCGCGAAGATCGGCGAGGTGTTGGTGCGGGTGGCGCGCAGCAGGTCGAGCCGCCCCTGCCGGGCGTGCGCGTGCGTGCGCTCGTGAGGACGCACACGGCCCTCCTCGTACGGGGACAGCCGCACCGCCGCGAAGAACCCGGCGCGGCTGCGGTCGACGCCGTCCGGCCCGGTGAACCGTTGCTCGTGCCACCACAGCGACGGCTCGGCATCGCGGATCAGCACGCCGTCACGCCGCCACTCGTGCAGCAGCTGCGCGGCGGTCTGGGCCGTGTCGGGCAGCTCCAGCCGCACGACGTTGTGGTCGTTGCGGCGCAGCAGCGCCTCGCGGTCGGCCGGCGAGATCACGTCGTAGGGCGGCGCGACGACCTCGTCCAGCGGGAAGCGATCGGCGTCGTAGCGCAGCGCTCGCAGCGGCTCCAGGGCGGTGCCTGTGACGGTGTCGGTCATCGCTGCCGGTCAGTCTAGTCGCGCCCGGCCGGTGGAATAGACTCACCCGGAGATGGCCGAAGGCACCTACGTATCCGAGCTCGAGGAAGGTGCTCTGGTCGAAGCCACGTTCGCGGTGCAGCGCAAGCGCCGGCGACGCACCCGCAACGGTGACGCGTTCCTGTCGCTGGAGCTGGCCGACCGCACCGGCCGCGTCCCGGCGGTGGTCTGGAACGACGTCAACGTGCTCGGCGCGCGGTTCGACGAGGGCGACACGGTGCGCGTGCTGGGTCGCGTCGAGAGCTACGACGGCCGGCCGCAGATCGCGGTCCGCGACGTCGAGCGGCTCGAGCAGGGAGACGCGCTCGAGCTGGTGCCGGGCGCGCGCCGTGACGCGGAGACGCTGGACGGCATGGTCGAGTTCCTGGCCGCGGAGATCCACGACCCCGGCCTGTCCGCGCTGGTGGCACGGTTCCTGGAGAACGGGCGCTTCCGGGAGCGGTTCCGCACGGCGCCGGCCTCGGAGCAGCACCACTCGTATGCGGGCGGCCTGCTCGAGCACACGGTGGCGGTGGCGGCGCTGTGCCGGGAGGCCGGTCAGATGCATCCGCGCCTGAACGGCGACCTGCTGCTGGCGGCGGCGCTGCTGCACGACGTCGGGCGGACGGAGACGTTCCGTCAGGGCGTCACGATCGCGGTCAGCGACGAGGGCCGGCTGATCGGCCACGTCCTGGCCGGCGTGCGCATGATCGACGGCGTGGCCCGCGAGGTCGGGCTGGACGAGCCGGTGTTGCTGCCGCTGCTGGGAGCCGTCGCCAGCCACCACGGCCCGCTCGAGGGCCGGCGGCTGGAGACGCCGGAGGCGGTCTGCCTGTACCAGGCGAACCAGCTGGACGCGCGCGTCGCCGAGTCGCTGTAGCGCGGCTACGATCGCCGGGATGCTCGAGTACTACGACCGCCGCGCGCCCGAGTACGACCAGTGGTACATGGGCACCGGCCTGTTCGCCCAGCGTGACCGCCCCGGCTGGCACGAGGAGGTGCGCGACCTGTGCGCGGCGGTGGCCGCGCTGCCGGCCGCCACGACGCTTGACGTCGCCTGCGGCACCGGGTTCCTGACGCGACACCTGCGAGGTGCCGTGACCGGGCTCGACCAGAGCGCGCCATGCTCGAGATCGCACGCGAGCGGATCCCAGGCGGGCGCGTTGTCCAGGGAGACGCGGTGCCGCTGCCGTTCGCGGACGGCAGCTTCGACAGGGTCTTCACCGGCCACTTCTACGGGCACCTGCGCGCCGGCGAGCGCGAGCGGTTCGTCGCCGACGCCCTGCGGGTGGCGGGGCAGCTTGTCGTGGTCGACTCCCACGTGCGCCCGGATCACGACTCCGAGGAGGACCAGGAGCGGACGCTCAACGACGGCTCCGTGCACAGGGTCTACAAGCGCTACTTCACCGGCGGCGGGCTGGCGGCGGAGCTTGCCGGCGAGGTGCTGCACGACGGCGACTGGTTCGTGATGGTGCGGGTCAGCGCGCCGACATCCGCTCCATCAGCCTGATTGCCTCGGCGCTGGTGAGGCCCTGCTGCCGCACCAGCGAGGCCCACGTCTCGAACGCGACGGCGTGGCCGAGCGCGGCGCGAGCCCGCCGTCGGGCGGCGCCGCGCTCGGGCCGGCCGGCGAGCAGCACATCAGCAGCAGCGTCCAGGTAGCCCGGCAGCCGGAACTGCGACTGCACAGCCGGGACGACCGGCAGGTCGCGGATCAGCAGCTCCAGCATCTGCTGGGTGCGCCCGTACCACGCGTACAGCTCCGCCAGCGCGACGGCCAGCCGGGCGGCCGGGTCGCGGATGGCCGCCCAGGCGGCCAGGTCGGGAGGCTCATTCTGCGCCCTCCAGTGCGCCGAGCAGGCGGCGAACAGAGCCTCCTCGTCCGGGAAGTGCCGGTAGACGGTTGCGCGCTGGACATCCGCGCGCTGGGCAATGGCGCTGATGGTGGTGCGGGCCGGGCCCAGGGACCCGTGCAGCTCCATCGCGGCCTCGGTGATCCGCTCGCGCGTCTGCTGCTCGAGCTCGGCTCGCCTGGTCTTGGTGTAAGGGCGGGGGCTGGTCATCCTCGTGTCCGTGTGGTATGTTCGTTGAACACCACTGTTCAATGGAAGGTTACACGATGACGCAGACTACCGACACCCTCCGCCGCTTCGACGCATCCCAGGGCCCGCGCAAGTTGGGCCCGGCCGACGGCCTCTACGCAGAGCTGGGCGGCTGCGGCGCTCGCTTCATGATCTGGGGCGAGGAGTCGGGCGGCGGCTTCTCGCTGGTGGAGCACCCGATCCCGCCCCGCTCGCTGTGCGCGCCGCTGCACCGGCATGACGGCGTCGACGAGTGGAGCTACGTGCTCGAGGGCCGGATGGGCGCGCTGCTGGGCGACGACGTGATCCACGCCGAGGTCGGCGACCTCGCGTTCAAGCCCCGCGACCAATGGCACACGTTCTGGAACGCCGGCGACACGCCCTGCCGGATCCTGGAGATCATCTCGCCGGCCGGGTTCGAGCACTTCTTCCGCGAGCTGGCCGAGCGCATCGAGCGAGGCGAGACCGACATGTCGGATCTTTCTCCAAAGTACGGCATCGAGTTCGACATGGAGAGCGTGCCGCGGATCTGCGAGCAGCACGGCCTCACGCATCCGATGCTGCGGCAGGGCGACTAGGCCTGCGCACTTGGAGTAGCATCGGGGCATGGCAATCAAGCTGCACAGGTGTTCGGCGATGTTCGTGAAGGGCCCTCATCCCTGCTGGGCCGCCCAGCACGCGCTTGACGAGGCCGGCATCGAGTACGAGCTGGTCAAGCACGCGCCCGTGCGGTTTCTGCGCGGCGACCTCAAGAAGCAGACCGGCGTGCAGAAGCTGCCGCTGGTCGAGTTCGAGGACGGCACCTTTCTGCGCGACTCGAAGGTGATCGCCCAGCAGGCCCAGGCCGGCTCGCTGCACGGGCCGGGCGAGTCCGTCCCGCTCAGCTGACGCCCTCGTCACACCCGCGTCACAGGTCGTGACACGGGTCGGGCTCAGAGCCCGACTCGGCCCTCGACAGACCCTCGTGACATCACCGCAGCATGTCGTGATCTGCGCGTATCACCGGTTTGGCTTGAACGCTGGGTCGCGCCCCGGATCGGGGTTTGACTACGACCCGGCTGCCGTTTGCGGTCCGCCCCAGAGTCGTTGCATGTCGTTGCAGAATCGGCGCGAAGCGCGGCCGATCGGGCGGGTGGCGGATCGTTGCGTTGCCGTGACAGCTCGGCCGCGAGGCTCAGACGTTGAAGCGCACGTTCAGTACGTCGCCGTCCTTGACGACGTAGTCGCGGCCCTCCACGCGCACCCAGCCGCGGCGCTTGGCCTCGGTCTCGCCGCCCGCCTCCACCAGCTTGTCCCACTCGATCACCTCGGCCCGGATGAACCCGCGGGCAAGGTCGGTGTGGATCTTGCCGGCCGCCTCCTGCGCGTTCTGGCCGCGGCGGATCGTCCACGCCCGCGACTCCTTCTCGCCTGACGTGAAGAACGGGATCAGGTCGAGGGCCGCGTAGGCGGCCAGGCTCACCTCCTCGAGCGCCGGCCGCTCGATGCCGAGGTCGTCCAGGAACGCCCGCCGGTCGCCCTCGTCCAGCTCCGCGATCTCGGCCTCGAGCTTGGCGTCAAGCGCGATCGTGTCGATCCCGCGCTCCGCTCCGAACGCCCGCAGCTCCTCCACCGCCTGCTCGTTGCCGCTCTGGTCAACGTTCGCGATCGTGAGCGCCGGCTTCGCCGTCAACAGGTCGAGCGCATCCGGCAGATCCAGACCCAGCGAGCGCGCAGGGCGCCCCTGCTCCAACCCGGCCGCCAGCTCGAGGAGCAGCTCCTGCTCGGCCACGATCGCACGCTCGCCCGACTTGGCCGTCTTGGCCACGCGCTCCAACCGGCGCGCCACCGCCGCCTGGTCGGCGAACACCAGCTCCAGCTCGATCGTCTCGGCGTCGTCCAGCGGATTCACCCGCCCCGACGGGTGCGCCACCTGATCGTCGTGGAAGCAGCGCACCACCAGCACCACCGCATCGGTCGTGCGCATGTGCGCGAGCAGCTCGCCGCCCAGCTCCTCACCGCGCCTGGCGCCACGTACCAGCCGCGTCAGGTCGCTCACCTCCAGCGTCGCCGCCACCATCCGCTTCGACTCGGACACGCGCGCCAGCTCAGCCAGGCGCGGGTCGTGCACGTCGGCGATGCCCTGCCCGGCATCGGCCGCGACCGACGTCCCGCACAGGCAGCGCAGGGTCGTCGTCACGCCCGACCACTGCAGACCGAGCAGCCCCAGGCCTGCCATCTACGGCGCTCCGATCAGAACCCGACCCGGCTCACGTGTGCTTCGCGGCGCACGTAGCAGATCTTCGAGATGTCGACGTGGTGGTCGGTGTCCTCGGCGTTGAAGCTGACCATGCCGCGGCCCGCGGCCAGCGCCGACTCGACCTTGGCCCACTCCGCGTCGGCCACCTTCGCGCTGATGATGAGGCCACCGTCGAACCCGATCTCGACCCGCGATTCAGCCATGCCCGTTCCCTTCGTTCGCTGGTTGCACGAGTTCCACCAGCACGCCGTGCACGCTGTGCGGATGGATGAACGCCACGCGCAGCCCGAACAGGCCCACGCGCGGCTGCTGGTCGATCAGCTCGGCGCCGGCGGCGGCGGCATCGGCCAGGGCCTGCTCGATATCGTCGACGCGCAGCGCCATGTGGTGCATGCCGGGGCCGCGGTTCTGCAGGAACTTGCCGACGGGGGTGTCGTCGCCCAGCGGCCGCAGCAGCTCGACTCGTCCGTCGCCCAGCAGCATCGTGGCCGCCTCCACCCCCTGATCGGGCACCGTCTCGCGGTGCTCGAGCACACCTCCCAGCAGCTGCTGGTAGTCGGCGATGGCTGCGTCCAGGTCGTCGACAGCATGCCCGATATGATGAATCGTCTGTGCGCGCACTGCGCACGGATCCTAGTGGGTCATATACGCAGAACGAGCGGCAAACGGAGGATGCATGGGCTTCCTGGACAACATCAAGCAGCAGGCGACCGACCTGGCGACCACCGTCGTCGAGAAGACCAGCGACACGGCCAAGACGGGTCAGCTGCAGATGCAGCTGCGCAGCCTCAAGGGCGAGGAGAAGGAGGCGCTTGCCGACCTCGGCGCCGCCATGATCGCGCTGGGCGAGACGCCCGACTCGCTGGCCGACCAGACGGCCAAGGTGCATGAGCTTCGCGACAAGGTCTCGGCCAAGGAGCAGGAGATCGCCGACGTGCGGCAGGCCGACGGTGCCGCCGCTGACGCGTCCAGCGAGACCGTCGAGAGCGAGGCCGAGGAGGTCGCGGACACGCCGCCGGCCGCGCCTGCGGACGGTGCGGCGCCCGACGACGCACCCGCCGGCTAGGGGTGCTGGTCGTGCTGCTCGGGCGGTTCGCTGTGCAGCACCGGCTCGGGCCGGTGCACAGAGGGCTGACCGGCGCCCGGGCCTTCGCGCGGTAGCTCAACGCCGATCTGGCCGGAGGCGTTCGACTCCGGCTGCAGGTCGATCAGCAGCAGGTCGATCTCGTCGCGCTCGAGCGTCTCCTGCTCGAGCAGCGCGTTTGCAAGCACGTCCAGGTGTCGGCGGTGCTCCAGCACCAGTCGCAGCGCTTCGGTGTAGGCCTTGTCGGTGATCTCATGCTGCTCGTGGTCGCGCAGCCGCTTGGTCTCCTCCGACAGCGAGTAGTTGTCGGCGCGCATCTGATGGGACGTGGTGGAGCTGCCCATGCCCCACTCGAACACCATCGAGCGAGCGACCGACGTGGCCCGCTCAAGATCGTTGGCGGCGCCGTTCGTGATGCGGCCGAACACCACCTGCTCGGCGGCGCGGCCGCCCAGCGTGACCTTCAGCCAGTCCTCCAGCTCGTCCTTGGAGAGCACGTAGCGGTCCTCCTCGGGCAGGCTCATCATGAAGCCGAGCGCGCGACCGCGGGGCACGATCGTAACCTTGTGGATGTCGTCCGACATCAGGCGCGCGACCAGCGCATGACCGGCCTCGTGGTAGGCGATCACCCGCTTCTCCTTGTCGGTGATCAGCTTGCGCTGCTGGAGCCCCGCCACCACCCGCTCGACCGCGGCGTTGAAGTGGCCGGGCGTGATCTCCTTGGCCCCGACGCGCCCGGCCTGGATCGCCGCCTCGTTGCAGATGTTGGCCAGGTCGGCACCGGTCAGCCCGGCCGTCTGGCGCGCGATCGTTCCCAGGTCGACAGGCTCGGCCAGAGGCTTGTTGCGGGTGTGAACGGCGAGGATCTCGCGGCGCCCCTTCAGGTCGGGAGTCGCGACGTGGATCTGGCGATCGAACCGGCCCGGGCGCAGCAGGGCCGGATCGAGGTCGTCGAGCCGGTTGGACGCGCCCATGATGATCAGCCGGTCGGCCTCGTCGAACCCGTCCAGCTCCACCAGCAGCTGGTTCAGCGTCTGGTCGTGCTCGCGGTTGTTCGCGCCACCCGAGCGAGCCGTGCCGACAGCGTCAAGCTCGTCGATGAAGATGATCGAGGGCTGGTGCTTGCGCGCCTCGGCGAACAGGCGGCGGATCCGCGCCGAGCCGACGCCCACGAACATCTCCACGAACGAGGAGGCGCTCTGGAAGTAGAAGTTGGCGCCCGACTCGGTGGCGATGGCCTTGGCCATCAGGGTCTTGCCGGTGCCGGGCGGCCCGTACAGCAGCACGCCCTTGGGCACGCGCGCACCCAGCTTCTTGAACCGCTTGGGATCGCGCAGGAACTCGACGATCTCCTCCAGCTCCTCACGCGCCTCGTCGGCGCCGGCAACGTCGTGCCAGCGCACGGAGTGGCCGCTGGCCGGCTGGATCTTGTTCGGCTTGGTGGTGGGCATGGCCCGCCACATCTTGTACGCGAAGAAGACGAGGGCGATGAAGCAGGCCGGCAGCACCAACGGCCAGAGCAGCAACAACAGCCACGTCCCGAAGCCCTGAAAGAAATCCATAGGTCCGTCCAGATTACCGCGTATTGCACGGTCTGCAAAATCCGGCGGCTAGATGACTTAGCGGCTCGGCGCCCTCCAGGCGCAGCACCTCATGCAGCGCGGCCTGCGCCACCTCGAGCTCCTGCGCGGTCGGCTCGCGCGTTGCCGCGATCCGCTGCAGCTCGTAGCCGGGCCACCGCAGGGCGCGCGAGACCGGGTTGTCGTGGTGGCGGGTCATCCAGCCGAACACCTCTGTGGCGGCACCGATCGCAGCCACTCCGGCAACGAGCCGGGCCGGCCCGCGCCGCGCCGCCGGCAACCGGTTCACGAGCACGTTTCCGACCACGGTGGCGGCCAAGCATCGGCCCCACCATGTGCGACCCGCAGCGGTCATGCTCCTTCGTGGCCTGCTCGGCGGCCTGACCGTGCTCGTAGCCGCCGATGGCCTTGTGCTCGGCGCCGTGATACCCGGCCACCTGCGAGCCGCGCAGCGAGGCCATGGCCGGCACCAGCGCCAGTGATGCGCCCAGCAGCTCGGCCGTCAGCGGCGACAGCCGGCTGCCGCGGATCGCGCGGGACAAGAACCACGGTGGCGCCCAGCGCGGCCGCGCTGCCGGCGCCCTCGACCGGTAGCCGTGCCTCGGGCAGCCTGCGCCGCATCATCGGCAGCAGGTATCCCATCTCGGCCATGCGCAACACGCCGCGGACGCCGGGCACGGCCAGCAGGCCCTGCGGGCAGCTCCGGCTTTCGGCCCGAGGCCAGGCGCAACTCGCCCTCCGGAGTCCGTACCGCCGCCGCCCAGTGGTCGAGGCTGTGCACGAAGATGCCGTTGCGCAACGCCATGCCGCCCAGTCGCACCGTTTCTCTGGCTGTCGTGCCCACGTTCTCAGTGTAGCCTGCAGCATGGCAAATGACCTGTTCGCGGACGCGGCCGGTGGCCGTCTGGGCGCGCAGGCGCCGCTGCCGCAGCGGGTGCGGCCACAGGCGCTCGACGAGTTCGCCGGACAGCGGGACGTGATCGGCGAGGGCAGCGCCCTGCAGCGCGCGATCGCAGAGGACCGGGTGGGGTCGATGATCTTCTACGGGCCGCCCGGCACCGGCAAGACGACGCTGGCCCGGATCGTCGCCCACACCACGCGCGCCCACTTCGAGGAGCTGTCGGCGGTGCAGGTCGGGATCGCCGACGTGCGGCGCGTGCTCTCGGAGTCGGAGCAGCGGCTGGGCCAGACCGGGCAGAAGACGATCCTGTTCCTGGACGAGATCCACCGTTTCAACAAGGCCCAGCAGGATGCGCTGCTGCCCGGGGTCGAGTCCGGGCTGGTGACGCTGATCGGCGCCACCACAGAGAACCCCTACTTCGAGGTCAACTCGGCGCTGCTGTCGCGGTGCCAGCTGTTCGAGCTACAGCCGCTCGACCGCGATGACCTGGCCGGCGTCGTCCGCCGCGGCGAGGCGGAGCTGGCGACCACGCTGCCCGACGAGATCCGCGACGAGATCGTGGCCGCAGCCGGCGGCGACGCCCGCAACGCGCTCAACATCCTGGAGGCCGCCGTGGCGGCCGCCGGCGGCGAGCCGGTCAGCAGCCGACAACGTGCACGACGCAGCCCGCAAGCGGCCGCTGTTGTACGACAAGGGCGGCGACCACCACTACGACGTCACCTCTGCCTTCATCAAGAGCATGCGCGGCTCAGACGCCGACGCCGCCATCTACTACCTGGCCGTGATGATCGCCGGCGGCGAGGACCCCAAGTTCATCGCCCGGCGGATGATCGTGTTCGCGTCGGAGGACGTCGGCAATGCCGACCCCCAGGCGCTGCAGGTGGCGGTGGCCTGCGCCCGCGCGGTCGAGTTCGTGGGGCTGCCCGAGTGCCGCATCAACCTCTCGCAGGCGGTTGCGTACCTGGCCCGCGCGCCCAAGTCGAACGCCAGCTACACGGCAATCCAGCGGGCCGGCCAGGACGTCCGCGAGCGCGGCAACCTGCGACCGCCCAAGCCGCTGCGCGACGCCAGCTACGCCGGCGCGGCCAAGCTCGGCCACGGCCAGGGCTACCGCTACCCGCACGACTACCCGGGCGGCTGGGTGGAGCAGCAGTACCTGCCGGACGAGCTGCTGGGCACGGTCTACTACGAGCCCAGCGAGGGCGAACGCTAACGCAGATATCCGCGGCTAGAGGATGCGGGCACCCAGCGCGGACAGCATCAGCTCCACGGCCAGCGTGGCCGTGGCGTTGTGCTCGTCCAGCACCGGGTTGACCTCGACCACCTCGAGCGAGGACACCTTGCCGCTCGTGGACAGCATCTCCATCGCCAGGTGCGCCTCGCGGTAGGTGATCCCTCCCCGCACGGGTGTACCCACGCCGGGCGCCTGGTCGGGATCGAGCACGTCCATGTCCAGCGACACGTGCATGAACGCCGCGCCGGATGCGATCGAGATCGCCTCCTCCATCACGTCGCGCATCCCGTGGCGATCGATGTCCTCCATCGTGAACACCCGCACGCCCAGCTCGTGCAGCCGCGCCCGCTCCCCGCCGTCGACGCTGCGGATGCCCACCAGCACGGTGTGCTCCTGCTCGATCATCGGCAGCGGCCAGGCGGACGCCTGGAAGCGGGGATCGTCGGCCAGGCCCAGCGCCACCGCCATCGGCATGCCGTGCACGTTCCCGCTGGGAGAGGTGGTGGGCGTGTTGATGTCGGTGTGCGCGTCCAGCCACACCACACCGCCGGGCGCTCCGTGGACGCGCGCCAGCCCGCCCAGCGTGCCGATCGCGATCGAGTGGTCGCCGCCCAGCACGAGCGGCATCTCGCCGTCGGTCACCGTCGCCGCCACGTGATCTGCGAGCTCCTCGCAGGTGCGCTTGATGGCGCTCCAGTAGCGCGCGGACGGGTCGCCCTGGTCGAGCGCCTCCACCATGCCGGTGCGCACGTTGCCGTGATCGTGGATGGGCAGGCCCATCTCCTCGATGCGCTCACCCAGCAGCGCGTAGCGGATCGCCGACGGCCCCATGTCGACGCCGCGACGCCCCGAGCCGAGGTCGAGCGCCGCACCGATCACTCCGATCGGGCGCACGTCGCTTCGTGATGTGCCGCTCTCCGCCACGGCCGCGAACACTACCGAAGCGAGCGACTCCCCCGTCGCCCGCGCCCCGTCGCACCCGTTGGCGAGGGCCGCAACAGCCCCTAAAGGGTTAGAACGGAACGCCGATAAGGCTATCGACCCCGTTGTTGTCCAACGTTCCATGCTTCATCAGGAGGCGCCGTCACAATGATCGATCCGGCGAGCATTCGTTCCGCTTCGTTCTCGCTCACCCCGACCGGGTACAACCCGGAGGAGGTCGATCGCTTCCTCGCGGAGCTGGCAGACGCCACATCCGGCTCGATCGACCTGGCCGAGGTGCGCAACGCATCGTTTTCCCTGACGCCCACCGGATACAACCCGGAAGAGGTTGATCAGTTCCTGGGATCGATCGCCGACCAGCTGGCCGACGCCCCGGCGTCGCAGCCGGAGTCGTTCCAGCCTGAGGAGCAGCCCGTGGCCGAGCACGGGGACGAGTATCAGTACCAGCCCCACACCGAGGTTGAGGACGAGCCCGTCGCCGCGCAGGACGACGAGGTCGGGCCGCATGAGATCGAGCACGAGCCGGCCGCCGAGGAGCACCACGAGGCCGACGTCGAGCCGGAGGCCGACGTGTACGCGCCCGTCGCCGAGCACGATGGCTGGCATCAGCCCGAGGCGTCCGATGAGCCCGAGGCGGAGCCGGAACCGGAGCTGCTGGTTGAGACCGTCCCCGACGAGCCGGCCGGCGAGCCGCCGGTGGCGAGCCTGCCCGAGGCGATCGTCGCCGAGCGCGCCCACGCCGACCTGGGCAGCCTGTCCGCAGCCGTAGAGGCGGCCATCGAGTCGCTCGACGGCTTCGTCAAGAATGAGCTTCACAACCTGCGCGAGGCAAGCGCGCTCGAGGTCGACGACATCCTGGCCGAGCGCCAGCGGCTGATCGAGGACGCCACGAGCGTCGGCCGGCGTCATATCGACGAGGCCAGCGCACACGCCGAGAAGATCGTGAACAAGGCCCGCAAGGAGGGCGACCGCATGCGCCAGCAGGTCGAGCAGGAGCTGCGCGAGGAGCGCGACCGCTTCGAGCAGTCGCTCGCCGACCGCGATGCCCAGGCCCAGGCCCGCGTGACCGAGATCCTGGAGCAGGCGGAGGCACGGCGGCACGAGGCCGACGAGCTGGTGGCCAGCGCGGCGCAGGCACAGGCTTCGATGCTCGCGTCGTTCGAGCAGGCCCGCAGCTCGCTGATCCAGGCCGCAGAGCGGAACCGGATCTCCTCGACGCAGGTGCAGGCCGTGTCGTCTGACGAGGATGCCGATGAGCACGACGCCTCGGCCGCGGCTTGATGCCCCGGTTTACCCCTTCCGCCTGAACACCGCTGATTCCGGCGAGGTTGTCAGCCTGGACGACCTGATCGCGTCCGGGCCCGTGGTGCTCGCGCTGGTCGACGGCGGCCGCACCGATGACCCGCGCGAGGCCATGCTGCGCGAGCTCGGCGAGCGAATTGCCTCCTCGGCAGCGCGCCTGGTGCTGGTGTCGCCGGGCGACTCGGAGCTGGGCCGGTCGCTGAGCGCGGTGCGCATGGCCGAGTGGCTGACCGACCCCACGGACGATGCCTCGCGCGCCCTGGGCACGCTGTCCGACCGCCGCATGCGCAAGGCGCGCCGGCAGGACGGGCTGTTCATCGTCGACCAGGATCGCGTGCTGCGGTTCGCCTTCCGGGTGCAGGAGAAGGACCAGTGGATCCCTGCGTCGTTCGTGTGGTCGCGGTTGTCGCGGCTGGGCAGCGCCGCACCGCCGCCGGCCGAACACACGGCCGATCCGGTCGCGACGGGCGAGGCCGAGCTCGACATCCTCGTCCGCGAGGTGGGACGGCGCATGGGCCTGTCCTCGAACGAACTGACGCAGCTGGCCACCGCCAGCCGCTTCCGCGATCTCGGCATGAGCGTCGTGCCGGACGAGATCATCACCAAGATCGGCCCGCTCAACGACGAGGAGTGGGCGATCGTGCGCCAGCACCCGCAGCGCTCCGCCGAGATGCTCGGCACCAGCCCGCTGTTCGACAACGTGCGCGCGATCGTGCAGTGCAGCCACGAGCACGTCGACGGCAGCGGCTATCCGAACGGGCTGCAGGGCGATCAGATCCCCCTGGGATCGCGCATTCTGCTCGCCGCCGAGGCCTACCTGGCGATGGTCTTCGGCCGCCGCTACCACGACCGCGAGCGAGCCCTGAATCCGATCGCAGAGCTCGAGCAGGGAGTGGGCACCCGCTACGACGCCGGCGTCGTCGAGACGCTGGCGGCAGCGGTCGAGCATCTGCCCGACCTGCGCCCGGACGCCCAGGCGGCCTGACCGGGTCCCGCCGGCCGATGTTTGGATTCCGGCGCCGTGGAGTACGAGCTATGGATGGCACTGAAACCGTTCATCCTTCGCACCACGTCGCGCAGCGGCCGTTCCCGCTGGGTTCGGATCCGCAACCACCGTTCGCACCGCGTCCGCGAACGTGAGGCACAGGCGGCCGACCGGCCGCCGACCCCGCGGGGATAGGCATCGCGTATGGCGAGGGGTAGTCTCCAGCGATGCTCCGCCCCGAGTACCCGATCGAGACCGAGCGCCTGCTGCTGCGGCCCTACCGTGAGGCCGACATCGACATCCTGCACGACATCCAGTCGCGCCCGGAGGTGGTGCGCTACCTGTACTGGGAGCCGCGCACCCGTGAGCGGGTGGAGCAGGTGATCCGCGAGTCGAGCGATCAGATCGACGCCGAGGGCAACGCGCTCGAGCTGGCCATCCAGCCCCGCGGCAGCGACACGATGGTGGGCGACGTCGTCCTCATGTACCGCAGCGAGGCGCACCGGCAGGGTGAGATCGGGTTCGTTCTGCACCCCGACCACCAGGGCCACGGGTACGCGACCGAGGCCGCGCGCGAGATGCTGCGGCTGGGATTCGAGCAGCTCGGCCTGCACCGGATCATCGGCCGCCTGGAGGCGCGCAACTCGGCCTCCGCAGCCGTGCTGGAGCGCCTGGGCATGCGCCTCGAGGCGCACCTGCACGAGAACGAGTGGGTGAAGGGCGAGTGGCAGAGCGAACTGGTCTACGCGATGCTGGCGACGGAGTGGGCGAGCCTGCAGTGACCGAGGCCGCCGGCGCGGCGCGTGCGGTGGCGGCGATCCTCCGCCACGCGGCGGCCGAGCGCGACGGGCTGGTGTCGGTGCGCACCGACGGCGAGGAGCTGGTGGTGGCGTCTCCGGGAGAGACGTCGCTGCTCGTGGCGCGGCTGCCGCTTCCGGGCGACGGTCTGGACGGCAGCTACGCGCCTCCCACCGGCGACCCGCCCAAGGACGCCGGCGCGCTGTCCCTGAGCGCGGCCCGCACCGGGCTGGCGGTGCAGCTGGGGCGGCGGCGCCTGACCCTGCGCCGGATCGCAGATGGCCCGGTCGAGGTGGAGTGGGTGTGGCCTGCGACCGCCCCCGCCGTCGAGGCCGTCGTGTCGCGCGACCGGCTGCTCGAGGCGCTGCCGGCCGGGGAGGGCCGGATCACCTTCGTCGGCGCCGACAGGCAGCTGCTGGTGCAGGCCGGGCGCGGCGAGCAGCGCGTGCCGCTGAAGAACCGCACGCGCCGCCGCAAGGACATCGGGACCGCTGTCGCCTTCGACGAGCTGCGGCGGCTGGTGGAGGCGACCGGCGTCGACGTCGCCATCGAGCTGGGTGACCTGCGCCCGCTCACGATCGTCAGCGGCAACGTGCGCGGTGTGGTCGTGCGCGGGATGCCGATGCGCTGGCACGGGCAGGCAGCGGTCGCGCCGAAGGCCGCCAAGCCGCCGGCGGCGGCGTCCGCGAAAGCGGTTCCGAAACGCCGGGATGCGGCCGCGGAGCGCGCCGCCGAGCGGGCGGCGCGCAAGCGCGAGGCCGAGCGGCAGGCCGCCGCCCGCGCCCGCGACGTCCAGGCGGCGCAGCGGGCACTGGGCCGCGCCGTGGCGCAGCTGGATGCCGCGTCCGAGGCTGTCGCCAAGCTCGACGACGCCGACCTGTCGGCGCGAGCCGATCAGCTGCGCGCCGCTCTGCGTGATCTGCTGGCGCGCTGCGGCGACGCGCCGGGGTAGGGCGTAGGATCTCGGCCCCATGACCGCCGATCAGCTCGCCACCGCCTCCGGGCGACCTATCAACCGCACGGAGCAGGACGGCCTCCGCGTGTACTGGACGGAGACCGATGGGCCGTTCCACGCGACGCTGACGTTTCGGGTCGGATTCGCCGATGAGGTGCTGCCGCTGCGCGGTATCTCACATCTCGTCGAGCACCTGGCGATCAGCCCCAAGCGCAGGCTGTATGAATACAACGGCTGGGCCGGCATCTCCACGACCGGCTTCTGGGCGTCGGGCCGCCCGGAGGAGGCGCTGGGATACCTCGAGGGTGTGTCCCGATCGCTGTCGGAGCTTCCTCTCGACCGGTTGGGCGGGGAGCTTCGCATCCTTCGCACCGAGTCAAGCGGGCGCGGCACCGCGCTCGTACACGCGCTCATATCCGCCCGGTGCGGGGTGCGCAGCTACGGCGCCGCCGCCATGGACGAGTTCGCACTGAACCACGTCGATGCCGACGCCGTGCGGGCATGGAGCGAGCGGCACTTCGTGTCCGAGAACGCCGTGCTGATCCTCTCCGGGGCGCCGGCCGACGACCTGCGGCTGGAGCTCGGCCATGGCCAGAGGGTGGCGCTGCCCGAGCCGACCAAGATCGCCGGGCTCGATCTGCCCACCTGCATCGCCGCCGGCCACGGCGCGGTCGCGGCCGGGTTCCTGGTCGAACGCGGTCCCGCGACCGGGGTCGCGCTGGCCACGCTGGCAGAGCGGCTGACCGTGCGGCTGCGGCACGAACTGGGACTCTCGTACGGCGTGTGGACAGACTACGAGCCGTTCGGGGAGCGGCACGCACATCTCACAATCGCCGCCGATTGCACCGACGACGGCGTCGAGCAGGTGATCGACGCGATGCTCCATACGCTCGACCAACTGGCAGATCACGGGCCGGACGCGCAGGACGTGGCTCACGAGGTCGAGCGCTTCCAGCGCATGCTCGACACGCCGCGCGAGGCGGTCGGTTGGTACGCAACCGGCGACCTGGTCGGGGTGGCGCCGGAGCGGCTGGCGGAGTCCGCAGCGGCGACCGCCCGCGTCACGCCCGAGGATGTGGCCACGGTGATCGGCAGCGCCATGCAGAGCATGCTGATGCTGATTCCCGCCGGTCATCGTCCGCGGCCCCGATTTCGAGGCTACCCGCTTTGGAGTGAACGGGCCGTGTCCGGACGCATCGTTCGCCCGGGCGGCGTGATCGCCCGCGTGCTAAGCCGCAAGGGCGGACTGGTGCTCGGCGAAGACGGCATCTCCGGCCTGTGGGGGGACGGCACCATCACCACTGTGCGCTGGGCGGACTGCGAGGCAGTGCTGGTGTTCCCCGACGGAACCGTTGTGGTGATCGGATGCGACGGCGATCGCATCGCCGTGCCGGTGCGCGTGTTCGGCGTCACGCGCACAACCGAACTGCGTCAGGAGATCGAGAAGAACGTGCCCGGCGACCGGCTCGTGCCGATGCCCGCAGACTGATCAGCGAGCGGAGCCGGAGGGCGGCAGGTATGCGCTCAACTTGGGCGCAGCCGTACGCTCAGGATCGGAAGCCGGGATGGTCAATCGCTCGGGCTCATCGGCCCGATGCTGCCATTTCCGGCTATCCAGCCATGCTCTTAGCGTGCTCATACGCTAATGATAGCGCCATCCATGCCGGGTGCACCAGCGCGCGACATCGTACGCACCATGCGGCTGAACAGGCCGTACGATGGCGACATGACCCGGCGGGCCGTGGTGACAGGCGTCTTCTCGTACACGGGCGGCGCGATCGCCCGGCAGCTGCTCGACCGCGGCGACGAGGTGGTATCGCTGTCGCGGCGGCCGGCACCTGCCGGCCATCCGCTGGCGGGCGCCGTCGCGCGCGAACCGCTCCAGTTCGACGACCCGGAGCTGCTGGTGCGCTCGCTGGAGGGCGCCGACGTGCTGTTCAACACCTACTGGATCCGCTTCCCGCGGGAGGGCGCGGACTTCGCTTCGGCGGTCGCGAACAGCCGCGCGCTGTTCGAGGCGGCGGGGCGAGCCGGAGTCCGCAGGATCGTGCACCTGTCGGTCACGAACGCGGCCGGCGACTCGCCGTACGCCTACTTCCGCGGGAAGGCGGAGGTCGAGGCCGCGCTGGCGGAGACCACCTCAGAGCACGCGGTGATCCGGCCCTCGCTGGTGTTCGGCGGCCGCGAGGAGATCCTGGTCAACAACATGGCCTGGCTGCTGCGGAAGCTGCCGGTGTATGCCGTCCCCGGGGACGGCAGCTACCGTGTCCAGCCCGTATTCGTCGGCGACGTGGCGGGGCTCGCGATCGCGGCGGCGGAGGACGCGGGACCATCGCTGCAGGATGCCGTGGGGCCGGAGATCTACACCTTCGACGAGTTCCTCGGCGCCCTCGCGCGGGCGCTCAACACGCGGTCGCGGCTGGTGCACCTCCCGCCCGCCGTCGTGACGGCGCTGGGGCGCGCCATCGGCCCGCTCGTCCGCGACGTGCTGATCACGGCGGAGGAGCTGGGCGCGCTCACATCGGAGCTGCTCATCTCCCACCGGCCCGCGACGTGCCATACCAGCTTCGGCGAATGGCTTCCCGGCGCGGCACCCTGGCTGGGACGGCGGTACGCCAACGAGCTTCGCCGGAACTGGGCCGAGACCAGGTAGGTTGACGCCCATGCCCACCCTGTTCCTGCTACGGCACCTGAAGTCCAGCTGGGACGACGAGTCGCTCGCCGACCACGAGCGCCCGCTCTCGGCGCGCGGCGTCCGCGACGGCGGGCACGTGGCCGAGCATCTGCGCAGCCTGAACGCGCGCATCGATCTCGTGCTCTGCTCGTCGGCCGTCCGTACCCGCCAGACGCTCGAGCTGATCCAGCCGGCGCTCGGTGACTCACCGGTCGAGTTCGAGGATCAGCTGTACGGAGCGTCGGCCGACACGCTGCTGGCCCGGCTGCACGGCGTCCCCGATTCGGTCGGCTCCGCGCTCATGATCGGCCACAACCCGGGCATGCAGGAACTGGCGCTGCATCTGGCCGCGCCCGGGCCGATCCGGTCGGCAATGGTGGCCAAGTTCCCGACCGGCGCGCTGGCCACGCTTGCGCTCCCCGACCACACCTGGCTGGGCGTGCACCAGGGGACGGCCCGCCTGGTCGGCTACACCATCCCCAAGGATCTCAGGTGACGCTGCGATCAGTCAGGCAAGTCCTCCGTCCCTCACCGAGGCAAGGGACGGAGGGGTCGCCAGGCGTGGTTCAGTCTCCCACTGCAGGAGCGATGCCGCCAAGGTCTTCGTTGCCCTCGAGCGGTACCGACACCATCGCGCCGCGGGTTGCGCTTCCGGCCCAGTAGAAGGCCATGCCCGCGAGGAACGTCACGCCGATTGCGATCAGCGAGATCAGCTCGTACTTGAGCCGCGAGACGTCTGATGGTAGGTCGGCGTTATTCAGGAACTGGCCGTCCAGGAAGCCGGGGAAGATCGCCACGAGCGACGCGAACACCGCCCAGAACGTGGTCAGGATCGTGCACGCCCACATTCCAGCCATGCCGCCCGGAACGCGATAGGGGCGGTGCACGTCGGGATGTGACATCCGCAGTTTCGCCAGGCACGGGAAGATCACGATGTAGGAGATCGTGGTGAACGTCAAAACGACGCCGATCATCACGTTGAAGGCGGAAGCAGCGCTCCCCGAGGTCAGCACCGATGCGATGATGAACACGATCGTCGAGAGGCAGCCGGACAGAAAGTTCACGTTGACAGGCGTTCCCAGCCTGGCCGAGAAGTTGCCCATGATGCGCGGGCCGGCACCGTCGTAGCAGGCCACGGCCTGGCTGCGGTCGGAGCCCATCAGCCACGTGCACGCACTCGAGATAAGCGCCAGGATGAACATCACAGCGGCGATCTTGATCATCGTGCCGGCTGCTCCGCCGTACACGCCGTTGAACACGGTCGCGACGGCGTCGAGGAAGGCCGAGACGCCCTTGCCCTTGATGTCGGCCGGCGGAATCACCGAGATGATCGCAAGCACGGGCAGGCCGTACAGCAGGATCGCGGTGATGCATGCCCGCAGCACGGTGACGGGGACGTCCTTCTGGGCGTCCTTCATCTCGTCGCCGGCAGCGTTGGGGAGCTCGAAGCCCACGTAGTTGAAGAACAGCAGTGGCGCCAGGGCGATGAACGCAGTCCACGTCGGGCTGAAGTCGCCGCCGGACGGAAAGTGCAGGCCGTGCTTGATCGCGTACACGACCGTCGTGACGGAGAACAGGGTGATCACGAGGATTCGGCACCAGGCCCCGAGCGTGGGGATCCACTTGCCGATTCCGAACGACAGGATCGCCGAGTAGACCGAGAACCAGATGAAGGCAAGACCGACGGCGTAGTACACAACCGAGCCGTTGGCGAAGTTGTAGAAGTAGCCCTGGATCGCGGCACAACACAGAAGTGCCAGCGTGGCGCCGATCCAGATCGGATTCGAGAACCAGTAGAACACCGCGTTGATCGCCGCGGTGAGACGGCCGAATGCCATCCGTGTCCAGATGTACGCGCCACCCTCCTCGGTGAACGCGGCTCCCAGCTCTGCAGTCAGCAGGGCGTACGGAACGAAGAAGAAAACTGCCAAGAACAGCAACCAGAGGAAGCCCTGGGCTCCGTTGGCGGCAACCTGGCCGAGCGTGTCCACACCGACGATGGTGCAGATCAGGAAGAAATAGATATCGAATCGGCTGAAGTGCTTTTGGAGTTTCGCCTTCTCCTCGACCGCCGCGGACGTCGTTTGTTCGACGAACTGATCAGATGCAGCCATCCTTCCTCCTTCGATCGGACGCCGAACTCACAGCCGCCGCCGTTGTGTGCTCTACGAACTCCTCTGATGCTGCCACTGGTCCACTCCCTGCGGGACGACGAATGTGGCGACGGTAACCAGCGGACAGGGGCAAGTCAAGGAAGTGGACTGAGCAACGGCCTACGGCGACGGGTTGCGGATCCTCGCCGCCCCATCTGCTGGAATACCCCAGATGTCTCGACCGTCGCGGATCGGTCTCGAGGACGCGGCGGTCGTCTTGTCGTGTGCGCTTGCGACCCTGTACCTCGAGTGGTCGATCATCTTCCAGCGAGGCGTGTTCCAGACCGACGCGCTGATCCACGAGTTCTGGATGCGCCGGTTTCAGGATGGTGGGCTGTTCCAAGACCCGCTGACCACGGTGCTGGTGCGGTCCGGGTACATCCCGCTCGGCGTTCAGGCGCTGTACTACGGCTTCAGCTACCTGGTGGATCCGGTGCGCCTCGGGGCGGTGGGAGCGGTTTTCGTGGCACCGCTCTCCGCGTGGCTCGTCTTCCGAATCGTGCGCGAGCACACCGACTGGCGGCCGGCCGGCTGGCTGGGCGCTGCGCTGTTCCTGCTTCCATGGAACGTGCAGCAGTTCAACGGTATGCACGCGCGCGCGTTCGGGGAGCCGGTGGTGCTGTTGACGCTCTATCTGCTGCTCCGCCGCCGGCTGGGATGGGCAGCGCTGATACCGCCCGTGGCGACGATGCTGTATCCGCCGGCGGCCGCGGTCAGCCTGATCATGGTGATCGTGGCGGCGGGCCGGAGCCTTGTCAGCGACCGCCGCTCGCCGGCGCGGCGGGTCGCGGTGGCCGTCGCATCGGCGGCCGCCACGGCACTCGCGACGATCGCCCCGGCACTGGCGAACATCCAGCACAGCAACCTGATCGCGGAGTCAATGGCGCGTCGCTACCCGGAGTTCAGCGGTCGTGGCCAGATGCAGTTCTTCAGCAAGTCGTTTCTCGAGATGATGAGAGGGCCGTACTCCGGGTTCGACCTGGACACGTCCGGGTGCGTGCTGTTGGTCGGCTTCGTCGCCGTGCTGCTGGTTCCGGGAAACCTGCGCCGGATTCGAGCAGAGGTCTGGGTGCTTGGCCGCGAGCTGCCTCGGCATGTTTGCCGCCAGCTACGGGGTGCTGTTCCGGCTCTACCTGCCGAACCGCTACGTGCATTCGATGATCGCCTTCTTCTGCATCGTGATCGCTGTCTGCTGGCGCCCGACCTGGACGTTCATCGCTCGATGGGTGGGGTCGCGGCCGTCGCTGATCGCCGCCTGCGCGCTACCCGCGGCGTTCGTCTGGCTCGCCGCACGCGTGGTGCCGCTCGGGCCGCAGCTGACGTCACACGCACTGGCCACCAAAGTGCAGCATGACAAGTGGCTGTATCTGACCTGGCTGGTGGCGGCGTGCCTGGTTGCTGTGGCGGTGTTGCTGCTGACCGGCCGCCACGCGAAAGGGGCGGCGGTGACGTTCGCCGCCGTGCTCGCGGGGACGCTGCTGGTGGGAGGCGTCGCCGTCGCCGGCGGCGGTCAGGCGGCCGGTCTGGACTGTCCCGACGCGCCGCTCTATCACTACCTGCAAACGCTCCCGAAAGACACCATCGTTGCGGGCGATCCTTTCGAGATCAACTGTGTCCCGATCGCCGCGGAACGTCCGGTGTTGATGTCACAGAAGCTGTATCAGGTGTACGACCTCAACGTCCTTCGCTTCGCCCGGCCGAGGATGTTCGCCGAGATCCGTGCGTACTATGGAGGATCGCTGCGGGACATCGTGCGGCTGCGAACCATGTACGGCGCCGACGTCGTCGTCGTCAACCGGGAACTGCTCGCCTCGGGCGGCGAGTATCCGTATAGCCGGATGGCACCGTTCGGGGGACTGATGAGGCATCTCAGGCAAACCGTCCCGGATCCCGCGATGCTGCGGCTCCCGAGGCGATGCATGACGTGGAGCCACGGAGCGGAGGCGGTGTACAGCCTGCAGTGCTTGACGCCCTGACATGAGACAGGGCCGCCGCTGGTATAGTCGCTCGCCGGTGCCCCCCGTCGAACCGCCGAACAGCAGCTCGGCCGCTCCGCAAGACGGCTCGGTGATCGCAGGCCCGGGGCTGTTTCGCCGGAACATCACGATCGGATTGCTGGTCGGCGTGCCGCTCAGCCTGATCTTCATGTTCCTGGCGGTGCGCGGCCTGAGCCCCGGTGAGGTCGCGGATGCCCTGCGCCGGGCCGACCCGCTGCCCGTGGTCGGCGCGGTCGCCATGATGGGCGTCATCTACTCGGTTCAGGCGGCGCGCTGGCGCTGGATCACGCGCCGCTCGGCGCATATGCCCTGGCGCAGCTTCCTGCGGCTGGTGATCGCGAGCGTGGCCGTGAACAACGTCATCCCGGGCCGACCGGGCGAGGTGCTGCGGGGCTACTGGCTGGGCCGCGCCGCCCGCATCCCCCAGAACCGGGCCTTCTCGACGGTGCTGGTCGACCGGTCATCGGATGTCCTCTTTCTGGTGCTGGCGTTCAGCGCCATCTTTCCGTTCGTACCGCACCGATCATGGCTCCGCCACGTGTTCCTGGCCGCCCTGGTGGTCGGCGCGCTGCTGTGCTGCGCGCTTGCGGTCGCGCGGCTGCACGCCGGCGGACAGCGGCTGGCACCGACGCGTGTTCTCGACCGGCTGCGCAGGTCCCGGCCGGGCAGGCAGCTGAGCGGACTGGTGCACGGCACGGGCGCGCTCGTCAACCGGCGCGACGTGGTGGTGGTGATGGCGTTCACGGCCGCCGTCTGGAGCGGCTGGGCGTTCGCGGCCTGGCTGGTGGCCGACTCGCTCGGCATCGGAGTGTCCCCGCTCGAGATCGCGTTCCTGACAACGGTCATCAACCTGGGCGCGGCCATCCCATCATCGCCGGGGTTCGTGGGCACCTTCCAGTGGCTATGCGTTTCCGGCATGGCGTTGTACGGCGTCGGTCAGGCCGAGGCGCTGGCCTTCTCGATCATCATGCAGGCGATCTGGTACATCCCGACGACCGCAGCCGGCGTGATCCTGCTCATGCACAGCGGCATCACGAGGATGGTCGTCCGAAGGGATGCCGGATCTATCCTCGCCGGTATGATCACGCCGGCCGGCAGCGCGGCCACCTATGACCAAGGTCGTCATCACCATGCCCGCGTACCACGCGGCGGACACGCTCGAGCGCACCGTCGCCGACATCCCCGCCGGAATCGCGGATGAGCTGATCCTGGTCGACGACGCGAGCGGCGACGAAACGGTCGCGGTCGCCCGCAAGCTCAACATCACGGTCTACGTGCACGACGAGAACCGTGGCTACGGCGGCAACCAGAAGACCTGTTACGCCCGGGCGCTGGAGCACGGCGCCGACATCGTGGTGATGCTGCACCCGGACTACCAGTACGACCCGACCGCCGTGCCGCTGTTGATCGCCCCGCTGCTGGCCGGGCGCGCCGACATGACGTTCGGGTCACGCTTCGCCGGCCTCTCCGACCCGCGCGGCGGCGGGATGCCGCTCTACCGGTATCTGGGCAATCGCACCGCCACGACGCTCGAGAACCTGATGCTGGGCTCGCGGTTCACGGAACTGCACAGCGGGCTGCGCGCGTACACACGCCGCTGCCTGCTGGAGTTGCCGATCCTGCGCTACAGCGACGACTTCGCCTTCGACTCCCAGCTGATGGTGGACGCCGTCACCACCGGCCAGCGCGTCGTCGAGGTGCCGATCGAGACGCGCTACACCAAGGAGTCATCGTCGATCTCGGTGGGCAGATCGCTGCGCTACGTCGCGCACAGCCTGCTCTACTGCGCGCAGCGAACGGCGACGCGCGGACGCCGCGGACGCCGCTCGGCCGTCACCTTCTCCGGCGCGCGGCAGCGGCGCCCGTCGCTCCGCGGCCGTGTCGAGCACACGTGCGTGCTCTGCGGCTCCACCCAGGCAGCGGTGCTGTATCCGGCCAACGTCACCGGCGAGACATCGGTCAGCGAGTTCTCATGCACCAGCGGCGGACTCGCTCGCCACGACGACATCGTCCGCTGCCTGGACTGCGGCATGACCAGCTCGCGGCCGTCCGACACGCCGGAACGGATCGTCGAGAACTACACGGCGATGGTGGACGAGCAGTACCTGTCCGAGGAGCAGGGCCGCCGCGAGCTGTTCCGATGGGTGATCGACCGGCTCGACGGCTACCTGCTGCCCGGCCGGCGGTTGCTGGAGGTGGGCTCGAATGCGGGGCTGTTCCTCTCGGTCGCCGAGCAGGCGGGATGGGATGCGAAGGGCATCGAGCCCAGTCACTGGGCCGTCGAGACCGGCAAGCGATTGTTCGGGGTCGACCTGGTACAGGGGACGGTCGAGACGCTCGACGCCGAGCCGGGCAGTCGCGACGCGGTGGTGATGCTCGACGTGCTCGAACATCTGGTCGATCCCCTGGACACGCTTCGCCGGCTGCGCGGCGTACTCCACGACGAGGGCATGCTGGCGCTGTCCACCGTGAACGTGGCCGGCCTGCACGCTCGGGTGCGACATGGCAGCTGGCCCTGGTTCATTCGACCGCATCTCCACTACTTCACCCCCGAGACGCTCGACATGATGCTGCACAAAGCCGGCTTCACGCTGGTGGAATGGCGGGTCGTGCCTCGCACGTTTCACGCCTCCTACATCGCCGGGCGGCTCGCATCCGACCAGGGTGCGGCCGGCCGAGCCGTGCAGCGGGTGACCGACGTGGTCGATCCGCGGGTGCCCGTCGGCTGGCTGGGTGACGTGGTGTTCGTGCTGGCACGACCTGCCTGAGGTGCGGATCGCTGACCGTTTCGCGGGGCGAGGCCGTACACTCGGCCGGTGACAGTCTGCACCGTGTGCGGTCAGGAGAACCCCGCGGGGTTCCGCTTCTGCGGGGCCTGTGCCGCGCCCTTGGCGACCGGCGAGGTCGGGCAGCGGGAGGAGCGCAAGGTCGTGACGGCGCTGTTCTGCGATCTGGTCGGGTTCACGAGTTTGTCGGAGACGGCGGATCCCGAGGACGTGAACACGATGCTCGACGCCTACTCGGCGATGGCGCGATCGCAGATCGAAAACCACGGCGGAGTGGTGCAGAAGTTCATCGGCGACGCCGTCGTGGGTGTGTTCGGCGTACCGGCTGCGCACGAGGACGACCCGGAGCGGGCGGTACGCGCCGGCCTGCGGATCGTTGAGGCGGCGGAGGAGCTGGAGGCGGTCGGAGGTGAGCCGCTGCGGCTGCGGGTCGGCATCAATACGGGTGAGGCGTTGGTACGGCTGGACGTGAGCCCCGCGTCGGGCGAGGGCTTTTTGACCGGCGATGCGATCAACACCGCGTCGCGACTGCAAGGTCTCGCGCCGGAGATGGGTGTCGCCGTCGGCGTGGCCACGTACGACGCGACCAAGGTTGTGTTCGATTATCAGGAGCTCGAGCCCGCCGCCGTGAAGGGCAAGGCCGAGCCGGTGCGCGTCTTTCAGCCGCTGGCTCCGCGGGCGCGGTTCGGGTCGGATCTGACGCGGACCCACACCTCGCCGTTCATCGGCCGCGAGATCGACCTGGCGCTGTTGAAGGGGATCTTCGATAAGGCGGTTGCGTCGTCGTCGGTGCAGTTGGTGACGGTGGTGGGCGAGCCCGGCCTGGGTAAGAGCCGGATCGTGGCCGAGCTGTTCGGATACATCGACGCTCGGCCGGGATTTGTGACCTGGCGGCAGGGTCGCTGCTTGCCGTATGGGGAAGGCATCACGTTCTGGGCGCTGGGCGAGATCGTCAAGGCCCACGCGGGGATCCTGGAGTCAGACGACCCGGCTACGGCCACCGCCAAGCTCGACGTCGTGCTACCCGAGGGCGAGGAGCGGGCCTGGTTCCGCCAGCGCCTGCTGCCCCTGCTCGGGATCGGCGCATCCACCTCGGCGGAGCGCGAAGAGCTGTTCACGGCGTGGCGGCGCTGGTTGGAACTGATTGCCGAGGACGACCCCACGGTGCTGGTATTCGAGGACATGCACTGGGCGGACACCGCGATGCTGGCCTTCCTGGAGCATCTGGCGGACCGCGCCGAAGGCGTGCCGCTCATGGTCGTGGGAACGACGCGACCCGAGCTCTACGAGCAGCACGCGGATTTCGGCAACGGCCTCCGAAATGCGACTCCCATCAGCTCTCGCGCCTCTGTCATCGGAGGAGACTGCACGGTTGGTCTCGGCACTGCTGGATGCGAGTGTGATCCCGGCTGAGCTGCAACAGCCGATCCTCGACCGCGCCGGCGGCAACCCGCTATATGCCGAGGAGTTCGTCCGCCTGCTGAAGGACAGGGACTTGTTGGTGCGCAAGGGGTCGACATGGGAGCTACGCGAGGGTGCCGAAGTGCCGTTCCCCGACTCGGTGCGAGCGCTGATCGCGGCGCGCCTGGACACGCTCACCCCTGATGCGAAGTCGCTGCTGGCGGACGCCGCGGTGGTGGGCAAGGTGTTCTGGGCAGGCGCCGTCGCAGCAATGGGCGACCGCGACCCCGACATGGTCATCGACATGCTGCGAGAGCTGTCGCGCAAGGAGCTCGTCAGGCCAGCGCGGCGTTCCTCGATGCAGGGCGAGGCCGAGTACGCGTTCTGGCACATCCTGTCCCGAGACGTCGCCTACAACCAGTTGCCCAGAGCCTCTCGGGCATCCCGCCACGTCGCGGCCGCCGCCTGGATCGAAGCACAGGCTCCCGGCCGTGTCGAAGACCTGGCGGACGTCCTCGCCTACCACTACGCGACCGCCCTGGAACTAGCCAGCGCCGGGGGCCAGGCCGATCAGGCGGCGACGCTCGAGGAGCCGGCGCGGCGTTTCCTCACCCTCGCCGGGGAACGCGCACTCGGCCTCGACACGGCGGCGGCCACCACCAACCTCGAACGGGCGCTGGCACTCACACCCGAGGGCCACGCAGACCGTGCCCACGTGTTGGTCAGCTTTGCTGAGGCGGCCCTCCACGGCGGACGCACCGGCGATGCTAGCGCGGCGTTGGAGGAGGCGATCCCCGCCCTGCAGGCGCTCGGCGATCTGCCGGCCCAGGCCCGAGCCATGAACATGCTCAGCGTCGTGCTCGGCGCCCTCGGAGATCCGCGCTGGGCGGAGTTGCCAGCCCAGGCGTTCGCACTGCTGGAGCCACTCCCGCCCGACGGGGACCTGGTCGCTGCGCTCACCGAGGTGGCAGCCTCGGAGATGCTTCAGGGCCGGTCCGAATCAGCGATCAACGTGGCCCGCCGCGCGCTGGGGCTGGCGGAGGAGCTCGGTCTCGAGCCACCGCCACGCGCGCTCGGATACCTCGGGTCGTCGCGCATGGACATCGGAGACCCGGCTGGAGCCGAGGATATGCGCGAGGCGATCGTGCTTGCCAATCAGGCCGGTCAGGGTCGCGAGGTCGCGATCCTGCACAACAACCTCAGCCACGGGCTATGGATCTTCGAGGGCCCCCAAGCCGCAGTGACCGAACTCGACACCGGCGTCGCCTATGCCACCGCACGCGGCCTTACCGAGACCGCCGAATGGGCGACTGCGAGCAGACTCAGCCCGACCTTCGACACCGGCGAACTGGACGGGGCGATCACCGTCGCGGCCGCGTTCACCCAACGCATCCACAGCGACGGGACCACCTTGGTCGAGATTCGAAGCGTCGAGGCGCGCATCCACACGCTCCGCGGGCAGCCGGCGCTCGCAGCCGACCACCTTGATTGGCTTGAAACAACTGCCCGCGACACCGGGTTCCTCGAAAATCTGGTCACCGGGCTGGGATCATCCGCGATTGCCCACGCAGGCCTCGGAAACGTCAAGCACGCAGCCGCACTTCTCAGCGAACTCGCAGCGGCGCCAGGTATCGGCGACAACACCTATTTCGCGACCTACCTCGCGGCACTAGTAAGGACGGCGCTCGGACTCGGCCAGCGCGGTATCGCCCAGAGCCTCACCGAGGACTACCAGGCCCCGCACCCCGTATGCCCACCACGCCCTCGTCACCATCACAGCCGCGCTCGCCGAAGCACGCGGCGACCACCAGGCCGCCGCGGACGGCTACGCAGACGCCGCCGGGCGCTGGGAACGGTTCGGCGTCATCCCCGAACACGCCTACGCTCTCCAGGGCCACGGCCGCTGCCTCATCAGTCTCGGCCAGCCGCACGAAGCTGCGCCGGCTCTCCACGAAGCCCGAGTGCTGTTCGATCGGCTGGGAGCGATACCGGCGCTCGCCGAGACCGACGACCTGCTCGCGCGGGCCACCGCGCTCAGTTCCTGACAGGTCGGCAGCTCGCTCGTCGTCATCGCTGTGCCGGCGGTCGGTATCGTGCCAGGACCGAACGTGTCTCCCAGGGGGCCTTCCCATGAGCAGCGACATCGTCGATCACGACTCAGACGGCTCGGTCGCGTCGCGATTCCACTTCACGCGCGAGATGATCGCGGGGCCGATCTACCGCAAGTACGAGAAGGCGATCCGCGGCGTCTGGAACCCAAAGGACCTGGACTACTCGCAGGATGCGGCCGACTGGCAGGGGATCGACGACGCCCAGCGCCGCGGGCTGCTGGGGGTGACCGTGCGCTTCCTGGCCGGGGAACAGGCGGTCACCGACGAGCTTGTGCCGATGCTGGCCGCGGCACATGCGCTCGGCCGTTACGACTGGACGATGTTCCTGTCGACGTTTCTCATGGAGGAGGCCAAGCACTCCGAGTTCTTCATGCTCTGGCATGACCAGGTGGTCGGCGTGCTCGAGCCGGACGAGGTGGCGGCGCACTTCCTGGTGCGATCCGCGACGGTCGATCCGACCGGCAGGTTTCGGGTCAAGGATCTGCTGCACGAGGGCCTGCCACAGTACGGCGATCGGCTGATGGACGCGATCCGAGATGGCGACACCGCGGGCATTGAGGCCGCGTTCGTGCGCTTCTCAGCGGCCTACAACGCGTTCGCCGAAGGCGTCTTGACGATGCCGTCCTACGAGATCGTGATCGACACCACGCTGATGTGGGACGCGTTCCCGGCGCTGCGCGAGGGCTTTCGCCGGATCCTGGCCGACGAGGGCCGCCACATCACCTTCGGCACCGCGGCCTGCCGGTTGTTGATCGAAAAGCATCCTGCCTACGAGGCGCTCGTCCATGAGGTGTTCGACGAGTACCGCGGCAACCTGGTGGGGCTGGTCGAGTACCAGAAGGCGGTCCCCGGGCTCGACCTGCAGAAGTACCAGACGATGAAGGTGCGCCACTACCGGAACCGCTGCCGCGAGATGGGAGTTACACCGGACGAGACGCTGATCGAGCAGATCCTCGACCCCGAGATCGACTTCGTGGTCGGCGTGGAGGCGGGCTGACCGTGGCCAGGGCCTGGCGCTGCCTCGAGGCGGGATGCGGCGTGGTCGTCACGGCGGACGACGACCAGCAGCTGGTCGTCGCGGTGAACCGCCACGTGGCCGCGGCCCACGACAGCTTCGAGCTCGAGGAGGTTGTTCTGGACGCGGCCGGCGACGCTCCGGACGCGGCGAACGAGGCGGACTCGTAGGCGCGCGCCTGGGAGAGCGCGACTTGACCATGGCGAGGGGCAGAGTCGAACTGCCGACACCGCGATTTT
>CAWCPM010000004.1:0-42514 GCA_963797565.1 uncultured Actinomycetes bacterium
TCTGCATCCACAGCTCGTAGTAGCCGCCCTGGGGCGCCGGCGGCAGGCCGTTCACGTGCATCTGGACGTCGCGAACCGGGCCGATGGACGTGCCGATGTCGACGACGGCGCTGGCCGAGGCGGGGCCGTGCAGGTTCACGGAGCGGTCGACGTGGAAGCCGCTGCCGCCCACGCCGATCACCAGCGCGGCCGCGGCCGAGGCGGTGAGGACGGCGGCGGCCAGCACCAGCCGGCCAACCCGGCTGCTGGGCCGCACGACCGACCGGATGTCGACCACGTCGGCCTGTCCCAGCGCCTCGGCGCGGGCGATCTCGTGCAGGTGGTCGGGCGGCGTCGGAGGCGCACCCGCCTCGCGCAGCCGGTCCTCGATCTCGCTGATGTAGCGCTCGTCGCTCATGACACCACCCGCTCATCGGCAAGCCGCTCGGCCAGTCGCGCGAGGCCGCTGCGGGTGCGCGTCTTGACGGTGCCCAGCGGCAGCGACAGGCGCTCGGCCACCTCGCTCTGGGACAGGCCGCTGAAGTACGCGAGCTCGATCACCTCGCGCTCCCGCTCCGGCAGCGAATCGACGGCGGCGTGCACCTTGAACGCCTCCAGGCCGGCGGCCGTTCGCTCGTCCGGTCCGAGGCCGGGATCGGCCTGGTCGGGGAGGTCACCGACGGCCACGGGCCTACGTGCGCGTAGGGCGTCGGCGGCCGCGTTGCGGGAGATGGCGAACATCCAGCCGGCACCGGAGCCGCGCTCGCGGCGGTAGCCGCGGGCGGCCCGCCAGACCGAGGCAAACGCCTCCTGCACGACGTCCTCGCTGCGGCCGGGGTCGCCGACCATGCGACGCACGACCGCGTACACGGCGCGCGAGTAACGGCGGTAGAGCACCTCGAAAGCCTCGCCGTCACGTCGTTCCGCAACCAGTTCCAGCAGATCCTCGTCGCTCAGAGCGGACAGGTCCACGGCAACCAGCCTACCCGTAACGGGAAGGCCGGCGCTCAGCGGAAGTCCTCTGGTGGCAACATAGGTCACACCGAGAGTACGCACGTCCCGCGCGCTCGGTTTGCCTCCGTCAGACTCGGACCCGGGCGGCGCCGCCAGATGGGCGGGGCCTACACCCTCACCTGCGTCGCAGCGCGGCGTCGTCCCAGAACGCCGCGGAGCATGGCAGGTGGGCGACGCCGCCCTGAGCCGCGAGATGCTTCCCTGCCGGACCACGGGCCCGGACGAACCGGCAAGGCCGGTACGTCGCTGCGATCCGAGGAGCCGGGCAGAAGAGCACGTGTTCACAGCATGCGGCGCAGCGGCGCGCCGTGCGATCCCCCGAAAGCGTGGGCCTGAGCCAAATCGCTCAGGGAAAGTCGCTGCCAACGTGCGCATCTGCCGGCAGCATCTGCAGCCCGGCTCCGACCAGGTCGCGGATGCTGACGATGCCCACCAGTTGGCCGTCGTCGACCACGGGGATGTGGCGGAACCGCCGCTCGCTCATGATCTGTGCGGCCTCGCTGGGGGCGTGGTCGGACGGCAGCGTCATCGGGTCGGGGGTCATGTAGGACTGCACCCGGCCCACGTCGGGCTGCTCGCCGTCGGCGACCGCGCGCAGCAGGTCGCGCTCGGTGAAGATGCCCGCGATGCGACCGCCGTCCACCACCACGGCGGCGCCCACGTTACGGTCACGCATGACCCGCGCCGCCTCCCGGAGCGACGTTTCCGCCGGGACCGTCAGCACATCGCCGCTGGTCATGAAGTCGCGCAACGTCACTCCCATGGAGCCGTCCTCCCTACTCGGTGGTCTCGTCGCGCAGGCGCATCTCGAGCAGCAGCTCGGCGTCGAGGGCATCCGCGATCCGCATCAAGGTGTCAAGCTTGGGCGGCCGGCCGCCACGCTCGAGGCGGGCGATCGCCGACTGCGTGGTGCCGCACAGGATCGCGAGCTCCTGCTGGCTCATCCCCCGCTCCTGCCGGTTACGGGCAACCATGCGCCCGACGTCGGCGAAGCGGCGCTCGTGATCGCGGCCGATCGCCTCCGATCGCTTGCGGATCCCGTCGCGCATCCGCTCGAGCGTCTGGGCGGTCAGTCGCTGCCGCTGGGCGTGGGGCTGGCTCGACATGCCTCTTAGTCTATCGCACGTGCGCTATCGCGCCAGAGCCGGGGCGTGGCGGCCGTATCCTGCCGCGAATGAGCCGCGGCACCGTCGTCGTCAAGATCGGATCGAGCACCCTGGTCGATGCCAGGGGGCGCGCCCGCCCGCGGGTATTCGCCCAGGTCGCCGCCGACGTGGCCGCGCTGACCGGCGCCGGCACACCGGTCGTGCTGGTCAGCTCCGGCGCTATCGCGATGGGCCTGGGCTCGCTCGGACGCGAGCAGCGGTCGCGGCGGCTGCCCGAGCTGCAGGCGGCGTCGGCGATTGGCCAGTCGCTGCTGTTGCGCCGCTGGGAGGCGGCGCTCGGCCGCAACGATCTGCGCTGCGCCCAGGTGCTGCTGACGGTCGGCGACATCCATCGTCGCGACGGATACCTGAACGCACGACGCACGCTGGAGACGCTGCTGCGCTGGGGGAGGGTGCCGGTCGTCAACGAGAACGACTCGACCGCCACCGACGAGATCACGTTCGGCGACAACGACGCGCTGGCAGCCCAGGTGGCGGTGCTGCTGAAGGCGCGCCTGCTGGTGCTGCTGACCGACATCGACGGTCTGCACGACCGCGATCCGCGGCGTCCCGGCGCCGTTCCAATCGACGAGGTGGACGACCACCGGCTGCTGGAGCGGCTGGAGCTGGACGGCAGCCGCAGCTCGTGGGGGTCGGGCGGTATGCGCTCGAAGCTGGTCGCAGCCGAGATGGCCAGCACCGGCGGGGTGGCCGCCGTGATCGCCTCCGGCCACCGGCCCGGCGCTCTGGCGGCGGCGGCGGCCGGCGGCGCCGGCGGCACACGCTTCCGGCCCGACCCGCGCCCGCTCTCCGCCTACAAGCTGTGGGTGCGCTACGGCAAGCCGGTGCATGGGCGTCTCGAGGTGGACGCCGGCGCCAAGCGCGCCGTTGTCGGGAACGGCACCAGCCTGCTGGCGGTCGGCCTGCTGGCGGTGGAGGGCACGTTCGCGGCCGGCGATGCGGTGCACATCTGCCGGTCGGGCGAGCCGTTCGCCGTGGGCATCTCACGCTACGCGGCCGCCGACCTGCGGCAGTTGGTGGGCACGCGTGGGGTCGATGAAGCGGTGCACCGCGATAACCTTGTGGTGCTGTGAGCAGCACCATCACATCACCGGGAGTGGCCGCGCGGGCGCGCGAGGCGGCGCGTGCACTGGCGCCGCTCGGCCGCGCCGACAAGGACCGTGCGCTGGCGGCGGTGGCGGCGGCGATCGGGGAGCGCCGCGCCGAGCTGGTCGCGGCCAACCGGCTCGACCTGGCGGCGGCCGAGGGCGAGCGCCCGGCGATCCGCGACCGGCTGACCCTGGATGACGCCCGCACCGTTGCGCTTTCCGCGGCCGTGCTCGACATCGCGGCGCTGCCCGACCCGGCCGGCGCGGTGCTGCGCTCCCAGACGCTGGAGAACGGCCTGCGCCTGACCAAGCTGCGCGTACCGCTCGGCGTCGTGCTGATCGTGTACGAGGCCCGGCCGAACGTGACCGTGGACGCGGCCATGCTATGCCTGAAGGCCGGCAACGCCTGCATCCTGCGCGGCTCGCGCCTGGCCGAGCACACCAACCGCGCGCTGGCCGAGCTGATGCGCGAGACGCTGTCCGCCGCCGGGCTGCCGGCCGACGCCGTGCAGCTGCTGGGCACCGACCGCGCCGAGCTGAACGCCCTGTTGGCCGATCCCACCGCGGCCGACGTGGTGATCCCCCGCGGCGGTGAGGAGCTGAAGAAGTTCCTGCTCGAGACGTCGCGGATCCCGGTGCTGGCTGCTGCCGGCGGCAACTGCCATGTCTACGTCGACGCCGCGGCCGACCCGGCCAAGGCGATTGCCATCACGGTCAACGCCAAGGTGCAGCGGCCGGGAGTGTGCAACGCCGCCGAGACGGTGCTGGTGCACCGCGACCAGGAGCAGCTGGTCGGCCCGCTGACCGAGGCGCTGGCGGCGGAGGGCGTCGAGGTACTGGACGGCGAGTCCGCCTGGGCGACCGAGTTCCTCGACATGAAGATCGCGCTGCGGGTTGTCGACGACCTCGATCAGGCGCTCGAGCACATCGACCGCTACGGCACAGGGCACTCCGAGGCGATCGTGACCGAGGACGCCGCCGCAGCCGAGCGCTTCACGCGTGAGGTCGACGCGGCCGCGGTCTACGTAAACGCGTCCACCCGCTTCACCGACGGCGCGGTGTACGGCATGGGCGCCGAGATCGGCATCTCCACCAACCGGCTGCACGCGCGCGGCCCGTTGGGGCTGGAGGAGCTCACCACCACCAAGTACGTCGTGGTCGGCGACGGTCAAATCCGCCTCTGAGCGCCGCAACCCGTGCGGGCAACCGGCCGTCTTACGCCACAATGCGGCGTGCGGTAATCACCGGCCTGGGTGCGGTCACCCCGGTCGGCAACGACGTCCCCTCCACCTGGGCGAACCTGGTGGCTGGCGTCAGCGGCGTCGAGGTGATCAGCAACTTCGACGCCAGCGAGTACCCCGTCAACATCGCTGCGCAGGTGAAGGACTTCGACCCGACACTGGCGATGTCCGTCAAGGAGGCGCGCAAGACCGGCCCCAACGTGCACTTCGGGGTGGGCGCGGCGATGGAGGCCGCACGCGACTCGGGGCTCACGGACATCGACCCGTCGCGGGCCGGGGTGATCATCGGGAGCGCGGTGGGCGGGCTGCCGCAGGTGCTCGAGCAGCAGAAGGTGCTCGAGGAGCGCGGACGCGAGCGGGTTTCGCCGCACTGGCTGCCGAACATGCTGGTCGACACCACCACCAGCCACGTGGCCACGCTCCTGGGCTGGCGCGGTCCCAACTACGCGATCGTATCGGCGTGTGCGAGCGGGTCGAACGCGATCGGGGATGCCGCGGAGGTGGTCAAACGCGGGCAGGCGGACGCGATCCTGGCCGGTGGCACCGAGTCGGCGATCGTGCCGCTGATCCTGGCCGGGTTCTGCTCGATGCGGGCGCTGGCGGCCGGACGCGATGACCCGGCCGCCGCTTCGCGGCCGTTCGACGCAACCCGGTCGGGCTTCGTGATGGCCGAGGGCGCGGCCGTGGTGATGGTGGAGGAGCTCGAGCACGCGCTGCGGCGCGACGCAAAGATCTACTGCGAGGTGGCCGGCTACGGCGCCTCGAACGACGCCTTCCACGTGGCCACACCGCATCCCGAGTCGGTGGGCGTGATCGAGATGATGCGGGCGGCGCTGGACAGCTCCGGCGTGGCGCCGGAGGAGGTCGACTACGTCAACGCGCATGGCACCAGCACGCCGTACAACGACGCGGCCGAGACGCTGGCGATCAAGACCGTGTTCGGAGGCCACGCCTACGAGATGGCGGTGTCGTCGATCAAGTCGATGATCGGGCACCTGTTCGGGGCGGCCGGCGCGATCGAGGCGCTGGCCTCAGCCCTCACGATCCACCACGGCGTGATCCCGCCCACGATCAACTACCGCACGCCCGACCCGGAGTGCGACCTCGACTACGTGCCGAACGAGGCGCGCAAGGCGGACGTGCGGGTGGCGTTGTCGAACTCGATGGGTCTGGGCGGCCACAACGGCTGCGTGATCCTGAAGCGCTACGAGGCCTGATCCGCGCCACGAGGGGTTGTTGTGACCGGCGCGTGACAGCCAATCGTGCAACGAACCTCACGCCGCCGTGACAGCCCCATCGCCACGCTTCACGACTCGCACCCCCGCTCCGTCACCAACATCACGGCCCTGGCCCTGTTACCGCGCAGCCATGCGGACGCGCATCACCGTGCGGTAACGACCTGCAACGATCCCGTGCCGGACAACTCTCGCCGGGCGAGTCGGGGTTTGACACCGTTAAGAACGCGACGGACGTTGCACGGCCAACGGGGCGGCGTGACCCACGTTGCGAGGACGTGACAAACCCGTCACCGGCGGGCTGACCCCTCTAGCCGGCCAGCCCCGCGGCGCGCTTGCCGTTGCTCAACCGCAGGTCCATCACCCGGTCGATCAGCCCGTACTCCTTTGCCTGCTCGGCGTCCATGAAGTTGTCGCGCTGGGTGTCATCGTGGATCCGCTCCGGCGTGTGGCCGGTGTCCGACGCCAGCATCTCCTCCATCCGCTTCTGCAGCGACAGGATCTCCCGGGCTCGGATCTCGACGTCGGTGGCCTGACCCTCGAAGCCCGACGTGTGGCCCTGGTGGATCATGATCTTCGAGTTGGGCAGCGCGATCCGCTTGCCCTTGGCGCCGCCCGCCAGCAGGATCGCCCCCATCGACATGGCCATCCCGAAGCAGATCGTCTGCACGTCGGATCGCACGTAGCGCATGGTGTCGTAGATGGCCAGCCCGGCGTAGACGTCGCCTCCCGGCGAGTTGATGTAGAGGCTGATGTCCTTCTCCGGTTCGTCGGACTCGAGGTGGATCATCTGGGCCACGATCAGGTTCGCCACCTCCGATGTGACCGGCGTGCCCAGGAAGATGATGCGGTCGTTCAGGAGCCGCGAGTAGATGTCGAACGAGCGCTCGCCGCGGCCGGTCTGTTCGATCACCATGGGAATCACGGGGGACATCGCCTGCCTCCTGTATAGTGCAACCAATGAGTTGCGCATGCTAGCGTGGCTGCCACAGATCCGCAACCTTTAGGTTGCACGTCGAGGAGGAGCGATGTCGGACGAAGGCACGGTCGAACGAGAGATCACCGTCCCGGTCGACCCCGAGCGGGCCTGGCAGCTGGTGACCGAGCCCGAGCACCTCGAGCAGTGGTTCGCGGAACGGGTCGAGCTCGACCCCACCCCCGGCGCGCCGGTGCGCGTGGTCGGAGACGACGGCGGCGAACGCCACGGCGTGGTCGAGGAGGTGGACGCGCCGCACCGGCTGCGATTCGTCTGGTACGCCCCACCGGACGGGCCGCCATCGACGGTCGAGATCGAGGTCACCCCGGAGCACGACGGATCGCGCATCTCGGTGATCGAGCGCGAGCTGATCACGGTCGATGCCTTCTCCGACCTGCTGACGGGCCCGTCGCATCGCACCGACCTGCAGGCGCTGGCGGCATGAGCGACACCATCGGCGCCACCTTCTCGGCGCTGGCCGATCCCAGCCGACGACGCATGCTGGGGCTCCTGGGCGGTACCGGCGCGACCGCCACCCAGCTGGCCCGCGAGCTGCCGATCAGCCGGCAGGCCGTGGCCAAGCACCTGTCGCAGCTCGCAGCCGCCGGCCTGGTGGCATCGCGCCGCGAGGGGCGCGAGACCCGCTACACGGTCACACCCGAGCCGCTCGAGCAAGCGGTGGCGTGGATCGTGCAGGCGGGCGGCGAATGGGACGATCGCCTGGCCCGGCTGGGCAGCTACGTGGCCGCCGATCGCAGCGTTTAGCCGCCCCGCACCGGTATCCTGCAGCGCACCATGTCCGCGATCCGCCAAGCCGAGCCCGTCCTGTCCGCGACCGACGCGTCGCAGGCCGGCCTCGACCGCGACCGCCTCCTGCGCCTCTACCGCGACATGCTGGCCACGCGCACGATCGAGGAGCGCGGCAACCTGCTGTTCAAAGGCGGCCGCCTGCCGGGCAGCTACTACACGGGCCGCGGCAACGAGGCGGCGTCCGTGGGCGTCGCCAGCGCGATGGGCGAGGACGATGTGGCGTCGCCGCTGCACCGCAACATGGGCGTGCACGTCGTCCGCGGCGTCGACCCGGCGGCGCTCTTCTGCCAGTACATGGGCCGCTCCGGCGGCGCCACCGGCGGTCGCGACTCGAACCTGCGCACCAACGACTTCTCGCCGGGCGTGGGCCTGCTGGCCGGCGTCAGCCACCTGCCGGCCATGATCCCCGTCATCACGGGCATGGCGCTGGCCTTCCAGCTGCGCCGCGAGCCGCGGGTTGCGGTCGGCTGGTGCGGCGACGGCGCCGCCGCGCGCGGCGACATGCACGAGTCGATGAACCTGGCCGGCGTGCGGGGGCTGCCGATCGTCTACATCATCGACAACAACCAGTACGCCTACTCGACGCCCAACTCGCTGTCGTTCGCGTGCGAGCACCTCGCCGACCGCGGGCCCGCCTACGGCTTCGAGGGCATCGTCGTCGACGGCACCGACGTGCTGACCGTCTACCGCGAGGCGACCCGCGCCATCGAGAAGGCACGCGCGGGCGGCGGCCCCACGCTGCTGGAGCTGATCACGCTGCGTATGGAGGGCCACGCCGTCCACGATGACGCCGCGTACGTGCCCAGGAGCCTGGTCGAGGAGTTCACGGCGCGCGACCCGGTCGACCGGTACCGGGCGTGGCTGCAGGTGAACCAGGAGCTGACCGACGAGGAGCAGTCTGCGATCGAGGCCGAGGTGCGCGCCACCATCGAGAAGGGCGTGGCCGACGCCGAGGCCAGCCCGCTGCCGGACCCGGACACCGTGCTGGACGGCGTCTACGCGGTATCGTCCCAGGAATGAGCGACTTCCCGTTTCCCATGTTCGGCGGTGGTGACCCCGAGGAGATCCAGCGGCAGCTGGCCGGCTTCATGGAGCAGGCCCAGCAGCAGCAGAAGGTGGCGTTCGCGGATCAGGCGATCAACCTGGCGGTCGGCATGACCGTGGCCGCGATCGGCCGGCTCGAGTTGAGCGGCGATCCCGACCAGCAGGCGATGCAGGTGCGAGACGCGATCCGGCTGCTGTTCCCCGAGGCGGTCACGCTGGTCAGCGAAGCTCGCCAGGGCCTGGCATAGCTGCTCGCTGATCCGCCAGTTGGTGTCGACTCCGGCCGTGTTCCTGTAAGGATTGGGCAATGTCAGATCCCCCATAGGGGGATAGCCGGGAGGCACCCTTTCGGACGATATATAGCGAGAGGCGTCTGCCCGATTCAGTTCGCTATTCATTAGTCCTTATCGCGGGTGGCCGTCTCCAACGCAGGCTTGGAGGAGACCAGACCATGAATCACCCAGAGGCACCGGCTCCCGAGGAACGCGGGCAGACCATGGCGGAGTACGCGGTCGTTCTGACCGTGATCACGATCTCCATCGTCGCCACGCTCGCGCTGCTCACCTCGTCGGTCACAAACTTGCTGAACCAGCTGATCCCGCTGATCTAACGGGCGGCCAGCAGCGCCCGTACCTCGGGCGAAGTCAGCTCCATCCACGACCCGGCGTGCCACGCCGGGTCGTGGTATTTCTGGGCCGCGAGCGTCGCGGCACGCGCCACTCGGTCGGCGTCAAGCGGCTCTCGCCGCGCATCGAAGGCGCCGATCAGCGCAGCCTCCCAGCCGTCGCCACCGACGTTGGCGACGTGATCGGGGCGGCTCGGCGCCGGCCGCGGCGCGCCGCCCAGATCGCCCCCGCGCGGGCCTGCCAGGCAGGCCCGCAGCGATTCCAGGTCGGCGTCGATCAGGAGCGTGCCGTGCACCAGCACGCCGCCGCGTCCGTGGTGTGCGGCGATGCCGGTGACCTTGCGGCCATCCACACGCACGGTGCGGTCGTCGCGCTCGGCCTCCACCCCCTGCGCGTGGCATGCGCGCACTATGCCGTCGAGCAGCGGCGCATACATCCGCGGCACATCAAGCTGCGACCAGGGGTGGCCGGGCGGCGCAGCAAGCGCGATGCAGAGCGTGCCTCCGTCGAGGTACACAGCGCCGCCGCCGGTGAAACGCCGCCACACACCGACCCCACGGCCGGCGCACGCGGCCGCGTCGACCTCCCAGTCGGCGCGCTGAAAGCGGCCGATCACGACCGCCGGCCGGGTGCGCCATAACAGCAGCGTGGCGCCGGCCGGATCGCGGCCGAGCGTCTCGTCGTGGGCGAGCGCCAGCGCCGGCTCCAGCAGGCCGGCGTCGACGGCCCGCACGGCATCGCTCACGCGCGGGCCGCGCCGGTGATGCGGACACCTGCGCGCTGCAGCCGCATTCCCGCCGACGGCTGCGCAGAGCTGGGCAGCTCGACGACGTCCGGCAGCCGCTGCTCGAGCTCGGCGACGCGGGCGGCCAGGTCGGCGGGGTCGCCCAGCTCGGCCGCCTCGGCCGACGCTTCGGAGATGCGCTGCCGCGCACGGCGGCGCTCGTGCTCGGCCATCGAGATCGCCTCGTCGGCCAGGTCGAGCATGTCCAGCGCGTCCCGCCGGCCCGCCTCGGGGCGGCCGTCGTCGCGCACCGGGGGCGGGGTTGGCAGCGGGAACGGGGCGGCCAGGATGGCGTCGGCCAGCGCCTCGCGCTGGGTGCAGAGCCGGTCGAGCACGTCGCGCGTGCCCAGCCGCGCCGAGTCCACCTGCTGACGCGCGCGGTCGATGTCGGCCCGGTAGTCGGCCGGGTCGGCGCCCGTGGCCTCCGCCAGCTGCGAGAGCTCCACCGCCCGCTGCCAGACCGCGACCAGCGGCCCCTGGGCGACCCACTGCTGCTCCAGCTCGCGGGCCAAGAGCTCGATCGGCGGGCGTCGCGCCGCGACCGCTGCGGCCACCTCGGGGGCGGCCTCGGCGATCGCCGACTCGTGCGCGATCTCCTGCTGCAGCGACTCCATGCGGACCTGCGCCGCGCGGGCATCCACCAGCTCGTCGGCCACCTCGAGCAATCGGTCGAGCTCCCTCGATCTCACGCCCGGCAGCTTACCCGCCGCCGGGTCACTACTCTGGACCCATGGAGGCATACGACGTCGTGATCGCGGGCGGAGGCCCGGCCGGGCTGGCGATGGCCGTACCGCTCGCCGAGGCCGGCCTGGCCGTGTTGGTGTGCGAGCGAAACGCGGAGATCGGCCTGCCGGTGCGGACGTCCGGGGGATCGTGGCCGGACGACCTGCGGGCGCTGGGCCTGCCCGATCGGCTGTGGCATCCGATATCGCGGCTGTCGTTCGAGTCGCAGCACAGCCGCTGCACGATCGATTGGGGTGGACCGGTCGGCTGCTCGCTGGACGTGACCGCGACCTGGCAGCATCTGGCAGAGCTCGCCGCCGCTGCAGGCGCGACGATCGAGAACGGGACGCTGGTGCGGCTTGAGCGGACGGGAGCGCTCACCCTCCGCCACGGTGGCGAGTCGCGGCACGTGCGCTGCCGGCTGGCGGTCGACGCGACCGGCACCAACGCGCTGCTCGCGCGGCAATCGGGCGTGCACGAGGGGTTCCGGCGGGTCGGGGTCGGCTACGAGCAGGAGCTGTCGGCACCGGCCTTCGGGCAGGACGAGGCGGTGATCCTGGTGGGCGGGCTGGCGCCGTCCGGGTACGCATGGGCCTTCCCGCGCGGGGGCACACGGGTGCGCGTCGGCGTGGGCCTGATCCAGCCGGACACCGACCTCAACCCGCGCGAGCTGTACGCGCCCGTGGAGCGGGCGCTGGCCGACCGGCTGGCCGGTGCGGAGCTGCTTGAGCTGCACAGCGGGCGCATCCCCAGCCAGGAGGCGCCGGAGCGGCTGACGGGGGACGGCTTGATGGTGGTCGGCGATGCGGGCGGACACTCGAACCCGCTGCTGGGCGAGGGAATCCGGCACGTGATCGTGGCGGCGCGACGGGCGGCGCCGGTCGCGATTGCGGCGCTGGGCACGCCGGGCGTGGTGCCGCGCGAGCGGCTGCGGGCGTGGGAGCGGGCCGGGCGCCGCACGCGGGGGCGTTCGTGGGGACTGGCGATGCGCGCGAACCGGTACGTGGCGGGCATGGACGACGCCGACTGGGACCGCGCGGTGGAGACGCTGGGACGCCTGCCGGCCGAGATGGCGACTCCGATCCTGCGCGGCGACATCCTCTCGGCGCCGCTGCTGGCGGGCGCGCTCGCGCGCGGGCCGTCGTCCGCGTGGCGGGTGCTGCGGCCGTTCGCGAGGGGCGGCAGCCGCGTTGTCGAACCGGCCAAACCGGCATAGCATCGTGTCGGAACCAATCCGAGGAGGCGCCGTGCTGCGCGAGTTCAAACAGTTCCTGTTCCGGGGCAACATCGTCGATCTGGCCGTCGCGATCGTGGTCGGCACCGCGTTCGTGGCGCTGGTCAACGCGTTCGTCGCCGACATCCTGACGCCCATCATCGCCGCCATCTTCGGCAAGCCGGACTTCTCGGGACTGACGTTCCACATCAACGGCAGCACCTTCCTGTACGGCGACTTCCTGAACGCGCTGATCACCTTCGTATCGGTGGCCGCAGCGGTGTTCTTCTTCGTGGTGAAGCCGCTGAACGCGATGGCCGCGAGGCGCGCTCCGGAGCCCGGCGAGCCGACCGAGCGCGAGTGCCCGGAGTGCCTCAGCATCATCCCGGCAGCGGCACGGCGCTGCTCGCACTGCACGACCGAGGTCACGCCGGCGACGGCCACGTAGCTCTAGACTGAAAGGTGTGGAAGACCACCTGATCGAGGTCAATGAGATCGAGGTACGCCGGGCCCTGGCGCGCTCCTTCACGGGTCACGACCCGGACGGGCACACGTGGCGCGGCGAGATCGAGATCGGAGGCGCCGAGGTGACCGTCGACGTGCAGACCGCGAACGGCGGCGAGCCCTACGTCGAGGTGGCGGCACCCTCGATCGAGCACCCGCAGCTGGACGGGCGGCTGGCACGGACGCTGGTGATCGAGAATGCGGAGCTCGTGCTGGGCCGGTTCACGCACGCGGACGGGCACGTGCACGTGGAGCACGCGATCCTGGCGGGCACAACGATGGCGGCGGTCGAGGTGCAGGCATCGGTGTGGACGGTGGCCTGGGCCGCCGACGCGTTCGCGCATCGGCTGGAGGCGCTGCTTCGCGAGGCAAGCCCGACGCCGCCAGCGCCCAAGACTCCAGCAGCGCTGCGGCGCGACGCCGAGGCTCACGTGGTGATCACGGATCACCGCGTCAAGCACTTCCTGGACGAGCAGTTCGGCGGCTTCGACCACGACCCGGACTGGGGCTATCACGGCGGATTCGGCAGCGCGCGGGTGTTCGTGGACGTGCTGCCGGTGCTGGAGGACTCGACGGCGGTGCGGGCGTCCTCGCCGGTGCTGTCGGACATCGACCTGACCGACGACCTGGCACTGGAGCTGATGCGGCTGGCCGCGGAATCGCCGTTCGGCTGCTACTCGTACCAGCCGGCGCGGCGCGAGGTCTGGTTCGAGCACGTGATCCTGGGCGACGACCTCGACCGGCCGGAGCTGGAGGCGGCCATCCAGGTGGTGGCGGACACGGCCGACGGGGAGGACGACACGCTGGCCGAGCGTTTCGGAGGACGCCGCTACGCAGACCTGTAGAGCGGGTCGGTCTGGTAGATTCACGAGCCGAATGAGCGCAGGGCGGTTTTTCATGTGGTTGATCAGCGGCGGGATCGTGGTCGCCACGCTCGCCGTACTGGCCGGGCCCGGCTACAACGGCCTGCCGGGTCAGTGGATCGGCCTGGTGGTGGCGGTGTCGTTCGCCTCGATCGCGTTCGGCCTCGGGTATTACGAGTAGCTGCGCGGCGCCGATGGGCAGCGAGGGCAGACGGCTCGACCCGCTGGCGGAGGCGTTCGCCGGCTCGGCGGACAGCTACGACCGCGCCCGGCCCGGCTACGACGATGAGCCGCTCGACTGGGCGTTCCGGGAGATGGGGCTGGACGACGGCTCGGTCGTGCTCGACCTGGCGGCCGGCACCGGCAAGCTTTCACAGGCGCTGGCCCCGCGAGCCGGTCGACTGATCGCGGTCGAACCGCTGCCCGAGATGCGACGGCTGCTGGCAGCGCGGGCGCCGGAGGCGACGCTGCTGGACGGCACGGCCGAGCAGATCCCGATCGACGACGGGTCGGTCGACGCCGTCTTCGTGGGCGAGGCGTTCCACTGGTTCGACGGTGTCCGCGCGCTGCCCGAGATCCACCGGGTGCTGCGGCCGGCCGGCGGCCTGGCGCTGCTCTGGCACCACGTCAGCTGGCACGAGACGGCCCCCTGGGCAGAAGAGTTCGAGGTACGGCTGCACGAGGTGCCGGCGCCGGACGTGCGCCCGGAGAACCGGCCGCACACGCTGCGCTGGCAGGAGGCGTTCGCGGGGAACGCCCTGTTCACGCCGCTCGAGCACCGCGAGTTCACGCACCCGATCACGGTCGACGCCGAGCAGATCGTGCAGCTGGTGCTGTCATGGAGCTACGTCGCCGCCCTGCCTGCCGCCGACCGCGAGCTGCTGGGCCGCGACCTGTCACGGATCGTGCACAACCACGCCGGCGACGCACCGCTGGAGCTGCCCTTCGTCACGTACGTGTATCTGACCCGCAAGCACTAGGTGCGTCCTGGCCACTCGCTCAGGGCTCAGAGCCCGACCCGGCCGCCGTGGGGGTTCGGCACGCAATCGTGACGGGTCGTCACTGGTGGCATGTGTCGCGAAGTGGATGGTTGAGCCGGATCCCCGGCCGCCGGGAATTATTGGAGTCAAACACCGCTTCGGGCGGGGACACGGGTCTGTGCCGGGCCGGTGGCACCGCCGCGACTGATCTGTGACCGCCGGTCGGGCGGGAGCCTGTGCCGCCGCCTGTTACAGGCCGTTGCGGGATCGGTGCGTTAGCCGAGCAGCTCGACCGGGTGCACGATCGGCAGATCGCCGCGGCCCAGCCGCCGCAGCGCGGCCGCCAGCTGCAGCGCGCAGCCGGGGTTCGCCGTCGCGATCAGGTCGGGCCGGGCCGCCAGGATCGATCGCGCCTTGCGCTCGCCCAGCTCGCGCGCCGCCTGCGGCTGCAGCAGGTTGTACGTGCCCGCCGACCCGCAGCACATCCCGGCATCCTCGATCTCGACCAGCTCCACCCCGGGCACCGATCGCAGCAGCTGCCGCGGCTGCTCCGAGACGCCCTGGCCGTGCAGCAGGTGGCAGGCATCCTGGTAGACCACCCGGCGCGGGGCCGCTCCCGCCGGCTCCCCCGCGGCCGGCGCCGGCAGCTCGGCCAGCAGCTCAGTCACATCGCACACGCGCTCTGCGAACTCCCGCGCCCGGTCGGTCTCCAGCAGCTCGCCGTAGCCCTTCATCGCAGAGCCGCATCCCGCCGCCGTCACCACCACCCGGTCGTAGCCCAGACAGCGCCTCGATCGTCTCCTCGGCCCGCCGGCGCGCATCCCGCTCGCGGCCCCCGTGCAGGTGCAGCGCCCCGCAGCAGCCCTGCCCGGCCGGCACCTCGACGTCGCACCCGCGTGCCGCCAGCGCACGCACCGACGCCTCGTTCACCCGCCCGAAGTACACCCGCTGCGCGCACCCGCTCAGGAGCGCCACCGACATCCGCCGCTCGCCCACGGCGGCCGTCCGCTCCGGCGGCGCCGCCCGCAGGTCCGAGACCGACACGCGCGGCGCCAGCGCCGCCGGGTGCAGCCCCAGCGTCAACGGCCAGGACAGCGCCCGCAGCAGCCGCGGCCGCGGCACCACCGCAAACAGCGCTCGCTCCACCGCTCGCGCACGCAGCGACCGCGGCGCCTGCTCCCGCCGCTGCACTCGCGCCCGCTCGATCAGCTGGTCGTACCGCACCCCGCTGGGACAGGCCGGCACGCATGCCAGGCAGCCCAGGCAGCGATCGAGGTGCAGCGCGACGCTCGCGTCCAGCTCCACCTCCCCGTCCTCGACCATCCCGATCAGCTGGATGCGCCCGCGCGGCGAGTCCATCTCCTCGCCCCACAGCGTGTACGTGGGGCAGGCCGGCAGGCAGAAGCCGCAGTGCACGCAGGCGTCCAGCAGCTCGCGGGTGGACGCGCTCACGCCGCGAACCTCGCGATCACCCGCTGCTCGAGCGGGCTCAGCTCTCGCTCCGGCGCCGGCAGGTCGGCGAACAGCCAGCCCCGCGCCCAGCGCCCGACCACCGCGGTCGCCCCCGCATCCCGCAGCTCCGCCACCCGCCGCGGGCAGTCCGCCGGCAGGCAGCGGTGCAGGTGCAACCCCGCCTGCAGCCCCCGCTGCTCATCCCACAGCCGCTCGTCCTGCTCCACCAGCTCCCCGCCCGCAAGCCCCAGCGCTTCCTCGGCCAGCCGGTCGGCCACCGGCCCCTCGAACCGCACCAGCAGCCGCTCCTGCGCCCATCGGTAGTCGACGCAGGACGGCGCCAGCGGCTCGAACACCGTCGCATCCTGCGTCTGCGTGACCAGCGTGCACGTCCGCGCCGGCAGCGGGTGCAGCCGCAGGGTCAGCTCCAGCAGCCGGCCCAGCCGGCCCTCCGCCCCGGTGAACAGCTTGGGCAGGTCGTACCCGGCCACGTTCTTGACCACCTTGCCCCCGCCGCGGATCTCCTCGCCGCCCGGCAGCCGCGCCCGGATCCCCAGGACCAGGTCGCGCGGCCGCCCGTAGCCATGCGCCCGCGGCCCGAACAGGCCCCGGTCGAACACGTCGCCGACCGTCAGCCGCTCATCGCCGGGCGGATCCAACGCAAGCATCTGGCCGGCACCGGCCAGCGCCGCCTGCAGCTCCACCATCGGCGTCCCGGCCTCGACCGTGCACGTCAGGTCGCCCGCCTCGTGCTCGATCACCACCGCTCCGCCACCCCCTCCCGCTCCAGCGGATGCTCGCGGTAGTGGCCGGGCACCTCGCCGCACAGCCGCGGCGTCGGGAACACCTTGCCCGGGTTGCAGCGCCCGTCCGGATCGAACCCGCAGCGCAGCCGGTTCATCGCGTCGAGGTCGGCCTCGGAGAACATCTTGCCCATGTGCCGGGCCTTGTCCAGCCCGATCCCGTGCTCGCCGGTGAGCGAGCCGCCCGCCTCCACGCACGCGTTCAGGATCTCGGAGGCCAGCTGCTCCGCCAGCGCCGGCTGGCCCTCCACGGACGCGTCGTACAGCACCAGCGGATGCAGGTTGCCGTCGCCGGCGTGGAACACGTTGCCGACCCGCAGCCCGTACTGCTCCGACAGCTGCTCGATCCTGCGCAGCGTCTCGGGCAGCCGCGTCCGCGGCACCACGCCGTCCTGCACGTAGTAGTGGGGACTGATCCGGCCCATCGCCGCGAACGCCGCCTTGCGACCACGCCAGAACCCCGCCCGCTCGGCCTCGTCGCCGGCCTGGCGCACATCGCGCGCGCCGGCCGCCCGGCACAGGTGCACCGCCTCGGCCAGCACCTGCTCTACCTCGAGCGCCGGCCCGTCCAGCTCGATCAGCAGCACCGCTCCCGCATCCAGCGGCAGCCCGGCGTGCACCGCCGCCTCGGCGGCCGCGATCGTGAGCGCGTCCATCATCTCGATCGCCGCCGGGATGATGCCCGCGGCGATGATCGCCGACACCGCCTCACCGGCCTGGTCGGTATCCGCGAACGCGGCCAGCAGCGTCTCCACCCGCTGCGGCCGCGGCAGCACCCGCACCACCACCTCGGTGACAACACCGAGCGTGCCCTCCGAGCCGACCACGGCGCCCAGCAGATCCAGCCCGTCGTGGTCGCTCAGTCGCACCAGCTCACCGCCGGCCAGCACCACGTCCGCCTCCAGCACGTGGTTGGTGGTGAACCCGTACTTGAGGCAGTGCGCGCCGCCCGAGTTCTCGGCGACGTTACCGCCGATCGTGCAGACCTGCTGGCTGGACGGATCCGGCGCGTAGTAGAGCCCGTGCGGCGCCACCGCCTTCGTCACCTCCAGGTTGGTGACCCCGGGCTGCAGGCGCACGCGGCGGTTGGGCACGTCCACGTCGAGGATCGCGCGCATCCGCGAGAGGCCGATCACGATCCCCTCCGCCACCGGCACCGCCCCACCCGAAAGCCCGGTGCCCGCGCCGCGTGCCACGAACGGCACGCCGTGGCGTTCGCAGACGGAGACCGCGGCCACCACCTCGGCCGTGCTGCCGGGCAGCGCCACCGCCAGCGGCTGGGCCCGGTAGCCGGTGAGGCCGTCGGACTGGTAGGTGCGCAGCGCGACCGGGTCGGTGATCAGGTGGTCGGCGCCGACGGCGCGGCCCAGGTCGGCGAGCAGGCTCACGCCCGCAGACTACCGCCTGGCGCCGTTGCGCCCTGGCTCGCCTGCGCTCACTTGGTGATGCGGAAGTAGGCGTACTTGGTCGAGCCGCCCAGGTTGGTGGAGTCGCCGGCGAAGCGGGCGACGAAGCGGAAGTTGGTGCCGATCAGCGACTTCGCATAGCGGAATCGCACGGCGGCGGTGCTCTTGGAGTTCAGGTTGAGCAGTAGCGAACCCACCGAGCTCCAGCGGCCGGAGTGCTTGCGCTGCAGCACGAAGGTCGCGCCCTCGCCGGCGTGGTTCGGCTTCACCTTGGCCGCCCAGACAACACAGCCCTTGCTGCTGCTGACGCATGACGAGTGGAAGTGGAACAGCCGGTAGGCGCCGGCGCGGCCGTAGGGACGGCTGACCCAGGCGCTCAGCATGGCCACGTGGACGCCGACCGTCCTGGGGGCGGAGTCGGTCGGGTCAAATGCGCCGTCGCCGTCCCAGTGCGCGGTGAAGCTGCTGGTGCGGGTCAGGGTCACGGTCGCCTTGAGGTTGCCGTTGACGTCCACCGCGCCGGATGCCACCAGCACCGGCGAGCCGCCGGCCGGGGTGCGGAAGATGGACACGAGCGGATTCTCGCCGGTGTCGCTGCCCAGGTGGGCGGTGACGGTGACCGACTTGCGGTAGGCGATCCTGGTCTTCGAGACCGACAGCGTGAGGTCGCCGGTGACGGACGGGACGAGGGCGGGCAGCTGCGCGGCCGGAGCGGCCACGCGGACGGGCGAGTGGAACCCTGTGGCCGGCTGCAACGAAGCGCCGGCGGGAAGCGCGGACATGAGGGCCGCGGCGGCAACAGCGGCCGGAACGGCGATGACCTTAAGTGGGAACAACGATGACTCCTCGGCGGACGACAGCGACAACACGCTCTCTCGCAGTGTTAGCGCAGACGCCGGATCCGTCAACGGAAGCCTGCTTCTCTTAACAGCGGCGCCGCGGCGTCAGCCGGCCAGCTCGGCCATCATCATCTGCAGCAGCCCGCCCGCGCGGTAGACGGTGACGTCGGCCTGAGCGTCAAGCCGCGCCAGCGTCCGGAAGCTGCGCGCGCCGCCGTCCAGCTCGACGGTCACCTCGCTGCCCACCTCGAGCTCGCCCAGGCCGCGGATCGTGAACGTCTCGCTGCCGGTGATGCCCAGCGACTCGGCCGAGTCGCCCTCCAGGAACTGCAGCGGGATCACGCCCAGCGCCACCAGGTTGGTGCGATGGATGCGCTCGTAGCTCTCGGCGATCACGGCCCGCACGCCCAGGAGCGCGCTGCCCTTGGCCGCCCAGTCGCGCGAGCTGCCCGACCCGTACTCCTTGCCGGCGATCACCACCAGCGGCACGCCGTCGGCCTGGTAGCGCATCGACGCGTCGTAGATCGACAGCTGCTCGCCGTCGGGGAAGTGCCGCGTGAACCCGCCCTCGACGCCCTCCACGATCCGGTTTCGCAGCCGGATGTTCGCGAAGGTGCCGCGCACCATCACCTCGTGGTTGCCGCGCCGCGCGCCGTAGCTGTTGAACTCGCGCGGCTCGACGCCGTGCTCGACCAGGTAGCGGCCGGCGGGTGTGGACGACGCGATCGACCCGGCCGGAGAGATGTGGTCGGTGGTGACCGAGTCGCCCAGGATCGCCAGCAGCCGCGCGTCCACGATGTCGGACAGGTCGGCGGGTCGCTCGAAGAAGGTGGCCTCCCGCACGTAGGTCGAGTCGGGATCCCACTGAAACAGCTCGCCGGTCGGCACCGGCAGCTCGCGCCAGCGCTCGTCGCCGTCGAAGATGCGGCCGTACTGATCGGTGTAGAGCTTGGCTGCGACGGCGCCGGCCACGACCTGTTCGACCTCGGCGGCGGTCGGCCAGAGCTCGTCGAGCATCACCGGGTTGCCGTCGCGGTCGCTGCCGACCGGCTGGCTGGTGAGGTCGGTGTTGACGCTGCCGGCCAGCGCGAACGCGACCACCAGCGGCGGCGAGGCCAGGTAGTTGGCCCGCACCTGCGGGTGGATGCGCGCCTCGAAGTTGCGGTTGCCCGAGAGCACGGCCGCCACCGACAGGTCGTTCCGCGAGATCTCGTCGCTGACCTCGTCAGGCAGCGGGCCGGAGTTGCCGATGCAGGTGGTGCAGCCGAAGCCGACCAGGTTGAAGCGCAGCGCGTCCAGGTACTCGGTCAGCCCGGCCCGGTCGAGGTAGTCGACCACCACGCGCGAGCCCGGCGCCAGGCTGGTCTTGACCCACGGCTTGGTCTCCATCCCGCGCTCGACCGCCTTCTTCGCCAGCAGCCCCGCGGCGATCATCAGCGAGGGGTTGGACGTGTTCGTGCAGCTCGTGATCGCGGCGATCGCGACCGACCCGTCGCCCAGCTCGGAGCCGTTGCCATGCGCGACAGCGAACGAGTCGGAGAAGCTCTCCGGCACGCGTCCCAGCGACACGCGGTCCTGCGGCCGGCGCGGGCCGGCCAGGCTCGGCTCGACCTGGGTCAGGTCGAAGTCGATCGTCTCCGAGAACACGGGCGCGTCCTCCTCGCCGGTGCGGTAGAGCCCCTGCTCCTTGCAGTAGCTCTCCACCAGCCGCAGCAGGTCCGCGTCGCGGCCGGTGTCGCGCAGGTAGCCGATCGTGCGGTGGTCGACCGGGAACATGGCGGCGGTCGAGCCGAACTCCGGCGACATGTTGGAGATGGTCGCGCGGTCGGCCACGGTCAGGGCCGGCACGCCCGGCCCGAAGAACTCGACGAACTTGCCGACCACGCCGTGCCCGCGCAGCCGCTCGGTCAGCGTCAGCACCAGGTCGGTGGCGGTGACCCCAGCGCCCAGTTCGCCGGACATGCGCACCCCCAGCACGACCGGCGACAGCATGTACAGCGGCTGTCCCAGCATCACGGCCTCCGCCTCGATCCCGCCGACGCCCCATCCCAGCACGCCCAGCGCGTTGATCATGGTGGTGTGCGAGTCGGTGCCGACCAGGGTGTCGGGCATGGCCACGCCGTCTCGCACCTGCACCACGCGTCCCAGGTACTCGAGGTTGACCTGGTGCACGATGCCCATGCCGGGCGGCACCACCCGGAAGTTGCGGAAGGCGCCCTGCGCCCATCGCAGCAGCGCGTAGCGCTCGCCGTTCCGCTCGAACTCGCGCTCGATGTTGCGGGCGTAGGCCCGGTCGGAGCCGAACGCGTCCACCTGCACCGAGTGGTCGACGACCAGGTCGACCGGCACCAGCGGATCCACGCGCGCGGGGTCGCCGCCCGCCCGCGCCACCGCGGCGCGCATCGCGGCCAGGTCGACGACGGCCGGCACGCCGGTCAGGTCCTGCATGATCACGCGGGCCGGCATGAACGCCAGGTTCGAGCCCGCGGCCGCCTGCGGCCACGACGCCAGCGACTGCACGTCAGCCTCGCTGACGTGCTCCGACCCGGCCCGGCGCAGCAGGTTTTCGAGCAGCACGCAGATCGTGTAGGGCAGGCGCAGCGGGTCGCCGAGGCCGTCGATCCGGTAGAACTGCTCCCCGCTCGCAAGCGTGTCGCGTGCGGAGAACGGATCGGGGCTTGCCACCATGGCCGAACGGTATCAAGATACCCCCTGATCCTTCGCCCACCCGAACCGCGGGACGTTGCATGAACGGTTCACGAGTTCCTCTGCCGGCCAATGCAGAACGCCCCTTCCAGGTGTTCGTCAACGGCGTGCCGAAGCAGGAGGGCGTCGACTTCGAGGTGCGCGGCGCGGACCTGGTGTTCGCAGGCGAGCTGGTGCCGCCGCGCAAGATGACCGCCAGGAGCTACGCGCGGCTGATGTTCTGGGGCCGCTACAAGACCGAGCACAGCGTCGACCTGGTGTTCCAGCGCGGCGGCGACCGCGCGATCGCCAACGGCCTGGCGATCCTGCCGCCGGAGCTTTAGACGACCGGGTAGTTCGCGATCCAGCGGCCGAGCATGGCGACCAGCGTGATCACGATCACGGCCATGATCGTGCCGCCGCGCGCCCGCGGTGTCAGGAAGTAGGCGATCACGGCGATGGCGAGGGCGATCGGCCCCGCGTACACGGGCTTCCACCAGAAGCCGGTGACCGCGACGGTCACGGCAGCGCCGCTGAGCACGGCCAGCGCGTCGTCTTGGAATGACTCGTACTCAGGCGTGTAATCTCGCACGGGCGCTCCTTGGGGCGACTGGTGTCGGCCATTCTACCGATGGCGGAGACGAGAGGGACGGAAGTCGCACATGAGGCTCGTCACGTTCGACCTGCGCCGCGATCAGTCGTAGCGGCTGCCGGCCAGCTCGCCCAGCTTCTCCATGCTGTGCGTGGCCTGCAGCGTGCGCACCGTGCCCGACTTGGAGCGCATCACGAGCGAGTGCGTGCGGGCACCGCCGTGCTGGTAGCGGACGCCGCGCAGCAGGTCGCCGTCGGTCACGCCGGTGGCCGCGAAGAACGTGTTGTCGCCACGGACAAGGTCGTCCAGCAGCAGCACCCGGTCGAGGTCGTAGCCGGCGTCGATCGCGGCCTTCCGCTCGGCGTCGTCCCGCGGCCAAAGCTTGCCCTGGAACTGGCCGCCCAGGCACTTGAAGGCGGCGGCCGACAGCACACCCTCCGGCGTGCCGCCGATGCCCCACAGCAGGTCGATGCCCGTGTCGGGGCTGGCCGCCATCAGCGCCCCGGACACGTCGCCGTGCGGGATGAAGCGGATGCGGGTGCCGACGGCGCGGATCCGCTTCACCATCTCGTCGTGGCGGGGCCGGTCGAGGATCACCACCATCAGATCGCGCGGGCGCACCCGCTTGGCGCGGGCGACAGCCTCCAGCGTCTCCTCGATCGGCGCGTTCAGGTCGAGCTCGTCGTCGACCTCGGGGCCACAGGCCAGCTTCTCCATGTAGACACAGGGGCCGGGATCGAACATGGTGCCCTGCTCCGACGCCGCCACCACCGCCAGCGCGTTCGGCTGCCCGCGCGCGCACAGCTCGGTGCCCTCCAGCGGATCGACCGCGACGTCCACCTCGACGCCGGTGCCGGTGCCGATCCGCTCGCCGTTGAACAGCATCGGCGCCTCGTCCTTCTCGCCCTCGCCGATCACGACGACACCGTCCATCTCGACGGTGGCCAGCATGTGGCGCATGGCGTCGACGGCGGCCTGGTCGGCGGAGATCTTGTCGCCGGCGCCGACCCATCGCGACGCCGCGAGCGCCGCGGCCTCGGTCACGCGCACGAGCTCGAGGGCAAGGTTCCGGTCGGGGGCGTGCGGCATCCGGCCCAGGATACCCCGTGGGTGGATGATTGATCGTCTACTCGCGGAGCAGCCGCGTCGCCAGCCCCGAGATGTGCTCGCGGTCGTGCAGCGGCTCCAGCCAGCGCTCCGGGATCGCCTCGGCGCCGAAGCGAGCGCCCGCCAGCGCCCCCGTGATGGCGGCGTTGGTGTCGGCGTCGCCGCCCAGATTGGCGGCGTCCACCACCGCCTGCTCGAAGCTGGGCGCCGTCATCGCCGCCCAGAAGGCCACCTGCAGGGCCGTCATCACGTACCCGATCTGCCGCTGCACGGGATCGAGCAGGTCGTCGGCCGTGAGGGTGACCGCAGCCGCCACGGCCTGCCCGACCTGCGAGCTGGACGAGGGCGCGCGGCGATCCTGCAGGAGCGCGGCGATGGTCAGGTTGAACAGCGCACAGGCGTCACCCGCCAGCTCGTCGTGGTGGGTCAGCGAGGAGTCGAGACGGGAGACGCGCTCGATCGCGCCGGTGTCGCCCCGGTAGCGGATCGCGATCGGTGCGGTGCGCATCAGCGAGCCGTTGCCGGCGCTGTGGCCGCCCGATCGGGTGTGGTAGTCGGCGGCCGCGGCGCGCGCCGCCTCGGGCGTGCTGGCACGGGCCAGCGCGTGGCTGACGGTGGCGCCGATGTCCTTGGGCGAGGAGCGCGCCCACACCAGGTAGCGGGCGAGCACGTCATCCTCGTCGTAGACGCCGCGGTCGGCCATGCTCTCGGCCAGCTTCAGCGCCATGGCGGTGTCGTCCGTCCACTCGCCCAGCGACCACGTCCGCGAGGCGACCATGTCGCGCAACGGGCCGCCGTAGCGGGCGAAGATCTGCTCTGGATGATCCCACTCCAGCGCCGCGCCCAGGGCGTCTCCCACAGCGAGACCGAGCATCACACCGCGGGCGCGGTCTGCCACCTGTGCGTGCGGCGCCCGGCGCCTCATGAGCAGCATGCTGGACACCACCAGGTCGTGCGCCGCTGCTCGCCCTGTGGCGCGCTTCGGATCGGCGTGCCGCAGCGCGGGCAGGGCCGGCCCGTGGCCCGGTACACGCGGGCGGGCAGGCGGCCGCCGGCGGAGACCCCGTCGCGCAGGATGCGGGCGGCCACCCCGGCCAGCTCGAGCAGGCGATCGTCGTCGAGCGACGACACGAGCGCAAACGGGTCGATCAGGCACTCCCATAGGGCCTCGCTCTTGACGATGTTGCCGGCGCCGGCGACGACGCGCTGATCGAGCAGCACCTCGCCAATCGGGCGGTCAACCAGCCGCGCGCGCCGCAGGAACTCGGCCCCGTCGAAGTCGCGGAGCAGATCGGGGCCCAGCGCCAGGCGCAGGCGGGCCGCGGGGACGACCTCCAGACGGCCCCGGATGACGGCGTCACCCGCGGCCGTGCGCAGCACGTGACGGCCGCGGCCGGCACCGGGCGCGGCCAGCCGTACGCTGCCGTGCAGCCCCAGGTGGGCGTGCAATGAGCGGCCGTCGTCGCAGTGCACCAGCAGGTGCTTGCCACGGGCCTCGACGCCGACGACGGTGGCGCCGCTGAGCGGCCCCTCGCTGACGACCTCGCCGACCAGCGGCCGCAGCCGCCGCGAGGCCAGCTCCAGCGAGTGGCCCTCAGGCACGCAGCACGACCCGGCGCGGTGCCTGGAGGAACCCGTGAGCGACCAGCAGCCGCTCGGCCTCGGTACCGGCTACCGGCTCGCCGTCGATGCGCTCGATCGCAAGCCGCTTGACCCGGCCGTCGCGCACGAGCGAGGACAGCGCCTCGATCGCGGGCTCGAGCAGCTCCGGATCGACGACGACGAGGCCGCGCCCACCCCGCTCGACGTACAGCGCCAGGCGCCCGGACACGAGCACCACCCAGGCGCCGGCCGCGCGGGCCAGCTTGCGGCCGGCCGCCGGCCAGGGGATGGTCGCGCCGTAGGGGTTGGCGGGGTCGACGGCGGCCAGCACCGCGGTGGCGCCGCCGGCCTGAGCCGGATCGCGCACGTCGCGCAGCCGCTCGACCGCGGCAGGCAGGGCGAACTGGGCGCCGCCCAGCCCCTCGACGAAGTAGCCGCGCTGGCAGAGGCCACCCTCCTCCATCAGGCGCAGCTCGCCGTAGACCGAGGAGTAGCCGCCCGGCAGCCCCTCGGCCAGGACGGCCGCGCGGGTGACGACGCCGTGGCGGTCGAGCAGGGCCTCCGACAGCGCCCGCACGCGGTCGCGCGGGGCGGGCGCGGGCTCCAGCAGGCGCGACACGAGCGACCAGCGGCCGAGCGCGGCCGGCAGCGCAGCCGTGGGCCGGGCGCGGCGGCGGAGCACCGGCGGCGGCACGGTGCGAAGCGGGATGCGCCCGCCCGATCGCAGCGGATGCCAGGCATCGTTGGTGACCGTGCCGGCCCAGACCAGCTCCCACAGCGCGGCCAGCACGGCCCGCTCCGGCTCACCCGAGAGCTCCACCAGCTCACGGAAGAACAACGCGCCACGATCCTGCAACGAATCCGCAACGCGTGTTACGACGGTGCCCGGCACCTCCGTATCACCCGCGGGCGGCGCGGCGGCGGCCAGGAGCGGAGCGTCGTCGCGCAGGTAGAGCGCCACCCGACCCTCGCCGGCGCCGATCCAGACCGCCTCGCCGGCCGCGCAGAGCGCGTCCAGCAGCGCCGGCTGGTAGCCCGGCACCCGCAGCGGCAGCACGTCCTGCTCCCAGGCCGCCACCGGCAGCGCCACGCCGCCGAGCTGCGAGATCACCTCGCGCAGGCGCGGCTCGCCGCGGCCCATGTCGCGCCCGATCCCCTGCCAGCCGGGCAGGAACCGGGCCAGCGCCTCCTGCTCGACCGGCTCGACGGCGCGGCGCAGGTGCGCCAGCGTGCGCCGCCGCACGCGCCGCAGCACCTCCGGCTCGATCCACTCGCGACCGCTGCCGCCTGGCCGGAAGGCCCCCTCGATCAAGGCGCCCTCGGCGGCCAGCTCGGCCAGCGCCGGGCCGGCGTCCACGCCCAGCCGCTCGCGCAGCTCGTCCGCCGTGAACGGCCCATGGCCGCGGGCATGCCGCATCACCAGCCGCCGCAGGGCGTCCGGCACCGGCTCCAGGAACGCCGCCGGCACCCCGGGCGGGATCGACACCCCGGCACCGTCGCGATAGAGGCCGGAATCTTCCGCCGCGATCAGCCGCCGCCGCCCGGCGATCCGCACCTCGACCGCGCGCCGCTCGCGGATCAGCTGGGCTGCCGCCACCGGCCCCTCGGCCGGCACGTCGCCGGTGCGGCGCAGGCGGTCGTGCAGCTGGTCGGCTGACAGCGCATCGCGGCGCTGCAGCTCCGACTCGACCTCGCTGATCGCATCCGCGTCCAGCAGCTCGCGCAGGTCACCGGCGGTCAACAGCTCGGCCAGCAGCGCCCGGTCGAGCATCAGCGCCTGCGCGCGGCGCTCGGCCAGCGGCGTGTCGCCCTCGTACATGTAGGTCGCGATGTAGTCGAACAGCAGCGAGCCGGCAAACGGCGATGGCCGCGCCGACTCCACCTCCACCAGCCGCACGTCGCCGCGGCCGATCCCCGCCAGCAGCTCCCGCAGCGCCGGCAGCTCGAACACGTCGGACAGCACCTCGCGGTAGGTCTCCAGCACGATCGGGAACGACGCGTACTTGACGGCCACCTGCTGCAGGTCGTGCGCCTTCAGGCGCTGCTGCCAGAGCGGCGTGCGCTGACCGGGCCGGCGGCGCGGCAGCAGCAGCGCGCGGGCCGCGTTCTCCCGGAAGCGGGCCGCGAACAGGGGGCTCGTCCCGACCTGCTCGATCACGAGGTCCTCGATCTCGTCCGGCGACAGCGCGATCAGGTCGACCGGCGGCGGGGAGTCCGAGTCGGGCAGCCGGATCGCGATCCCGTCGTCGGCCCAGGTGGCCTCGACCTCGATGCCCATCGCGTCGGACATGCGCTTCTCGATCGCCATCGCCCAGGGCGCGTGCACGCGCCCGCCAAACGGCGACAGAACGCACACCCGCCAGTCGCCGATCTCGTCGCGGAACCGCTCGATCACGATCGTGCGGTCGTCGGGCACCACGCCGGTGGCCTCGCGCTGGTCGTCCAGGTAGGTGGTCAGGTTGCGCGCGGCCCGCTCGTCCAGCTCGCCGAAGCGGCGGGTGCGCGTGGCCTCGCCCACGGCCCGCCCCAGCTCGGAGGGACGGCCGATGCCGTCGCCCTTCCAGAACGGCATCTTCCCGGGCACGCCCGGCGCCGGCGAGACCAGCACGCGGTCGCGGGTGATCTGCTCGATCCGCCAGGAGGTCGCGCCCAGCTGGAACACCTCGCCCTGCCGCGCCTCGTACACCATCTCCTCGTCCAGCTCACCCACCCGCGCGCCGGAGTCGGCCAGGAACACGCCGTAGAGGCCACGGTCGGGGATGGTGCCGCCCGACATCACCGCCAGCCGCCGGGAGCTGTCGCGGCCGCGGATGCTGGCGCCGGTGCGGTCCCAGACGATGCGCGGCCGCAGCTCGGCGAACTCGTCGGACGGGTAACGCCCGGCCAGCATCTCCAGCACGCCCTCGAACTGCGGCGCCGAAAGCTCGCTGTAGGGGTAGGCACGCCGCACCAGGGCGTGCAGGTCGGCGATCGGCCACTCGTCCATCGCCGCCATCGCCACCACCTGCTGGGCCAGCACGTCCAGGGGCTGGCGGGGCACGCGCGTGTGCTCGATCTCGCCCTCGCGCATGCGCCGCGTCACCACGGCGGTCTCCAGCAGGTCGCCGCGCCACTTCGGGAAGAAGCGCCCGCGCGAGGCCTGGCCGACCGAGTGCCCGGCACGGCCCACCCGCTGCAGGCCCGCCGCCACCGACTTGGGCGACTCGATCTGCACCACCAGGTCGACCGCGCCCATGTCGATACCGAGCTCCAGCGAGGAGGTGGCCACCAGGGCCGGCAGGTCGCCGCGCTTCAGCATGTCCTCCACCTCGAGCCGCTGCTCGCGGGCGATCGACCCGTGGTGCGCCCGCGCGATCTCGGCCTCGGCCAGCTCGTTCAGCCGGTTCGCGACCCGCTCGGCGGATCGGCGGTTGTTGACGAACACGATCGTGGAGTCGTGGCTTCGCACCAGCTCCAGCAGGGCCGGGTAGACGGCCGGCCAGATCGACTGGCGGGGCTCGCCGTCCACCACCGGCGCACCGCCCAGCTCGCGCATGTCCTCGACCGGCACCACCACCTCCAGGTCGAGCTGCTTGGCCATGCCCGCATCGACGATCGCGACCTCGCGGTCACCACCCAGGAACCGCGCCACCTCCTCCAGCGGCCGCTGCGTCGCCGACAGGCCGACCCGCTGCACCGGCCGCCCGGCCAGCTGCTCCAGGCGCTCCAGCGACAGCGCCAGATGGGCTCCGCGCTTGGTGGCCGCGACGGCGTGGATCTCGTCCACGATCACCGTCTCGACGGTGCGCAGCACCTCGCGCGCCGCCGATGTCAGCATCAGGTACAGCGACTCCGGGGTGGTGATCAGGATGTCGGGCGGATCGCGCCGGATGGCGGCTCGCTCGCGCTGCGAGGTGTCGCCGCTGCGGAGCGCGACGGTGGGCAGGCGCGGGAATGTGATCCCGGCCAGCGGCGCGCGCAGGTTGCGCTCGATGTCGTGGTTGAGCGCCTTCAGCGGCGAGACGTAGAGCACCCGGGTGCCGCGCTCGGCGGGGTCGCGGGCGAGGCCGTCCAGCGCCGACAGGAAGGCGGCCAGCGTCTTGCCCGAGCCGGTCGGCGCCAGCAGCAGCGTGTGGCTGCCCGCGGCGATCGAGGGCCAGCCGAGCTGCTGGGCGCGGGTGGGCTGCTCGAACGTGCGCTCGAACCAGTCGCGAACCGGCGCGCTGAAGGTCGTGAGGGGGTCGCTGCTCACACCTGCAATCTACTCCCGGGCGGCCGCGATAGCGTGCCGGGCGTGTGGACGGCCATCCGCTTCGTGCACGTGCTGTCGGCGATCGCCTGGGTGGGCGTGCAGCTGACGCTGTTCATGCTGTTCCCGGTGCTGCGCCGACAGCTGGAGCCCGAGCAGTTCCGCACGGTCGCGCGCACGGCCGGGATGCGGCTCGGGATCGTGGCCGTGATCACGCTGCCGGCGCTGCTCGCCAGCGGCATCGCGTTGGCCTCCCACCAGGTACCGCAGAGCGAGCGCGGCTGGGTAACGGCGAAGCTTGTGATCTGGGCGTTGGTGCTGGCGGCCTTCGCCGGGCACGCGCTGACCGCGTCGCGGGAGCGCCGGCTGTGGCTGTCGGCGACAATGCTGGTGCTGAGCCTGGCGGCGGTTGCAATCGGCACGCACCTGACAGAGATGTGAGCCGCGTTGGAAACGTGGCAATCCAAACGTCACGATCCGGGCGAACCACGATACTGAGATGACATGCGTGATGTGAGGATGGGACGGGGTGTGTTTCTGGGCGTTGTCGGCGCTGGCGTCGCCGGCCTGTTCGTGGGCGGCCGCGTGTCCCATCTTGCCTCGCCGCTGGGTGCGGTGGTGCCGAACGCGCTGCGGTCGCTGGTGCCGGACGGGTGGCGCATCTATTCGGTCAACCCGCCCTGGCCGACGTTCAACCCGGCGACGTACCGGCTGCAGGTGACGGGCGCGGTCGAACACCCGCTGTCGCTGAGCTGGGACGAGGTGCTGGCACTGCCGCAGGCGCGGCAGACGACCGACTTTCACTGCGTCACCGGATGGACGGTGGGCGGTGTGCACTGGCAGGGCGTGCGGCTGCAGGATCTGTGGGACAGGGCGAAGCCGACGGACCAGGCCAAATACGCCAACTTCGTCTCGCTGGAGCAGCCGTACGTCGACTCACTGTCGATGCGGCAGACGACGATGCCGAACGTGATGCTGGCGCACGGGATGGACAGCCAGCCGCTCACGCAGGCGCATGGTGCGCCGATGCGGCTGGTGATCCCGGAGATGTACGGCTACAAGGGCGTCAAGTGGCTGACACGGATCGACCTGGTGCCGAAGCTGGAAGAGGGCTTCTGGGAGCAGCGCGGCTACGACGTGGACGCGTGGGTTGGCCGGTCGAATGGCTACTGAGCGTCCCGAGTACGTGCGGCGGTTCAGCGGCACCGAGCAGGCGCTGCACTGGCTGCTCGCCGCGTCGTTCCTGACGATGCTGGTGACCGGGTTGATCCTCTATCTACCGTCGCTGGCACAGGTGGCGGCCGACCGGCGGCTGTGGAAGACGATCCACCTGGGTGCCGCGCTGGCCTTCTGGTTCGGCACGTTCCTGATCGTGAGCTCGTCGACCGGTGGGCTGAGCCGCACCGTCGGCCAGATCGACCGGTTCGATGACGACGATCGCCGCTGGCTGAGGTGGCAGGTGCGGCAGGACGGTCCCAGGCCGCCGCAGGGCCGGTTCAACGCGGGCCAGAAGCTGAACACGGCGGTGATCGCCGGGCTGATGGTGGTGTTCACGATCAGCGGCACGCTGATGTACCTGCAGGAGGTGGACGCCACGTTCCGCGGCACGAGTGCGATCCTCGTGCACGACATCGCCATGTACATTGCCATTCCGCTCGTGCTCGGTCACCTCTACATGGCGATGCTGAACCCGGCCACCCGCCACTCGCTGCGCGGGATGGTGCTCGGCACGGTGCGCCGGGACTGGGCACGCGAGCACCACGCCAAGTGGGAGCGCGAGCTCTGAAGGCGCTGGTGCTGGGCTCGTCGGCAGCGTGGCCGATCCCGCGGCTGGGGTGTGATTGCGAGCAGTGCACGTCGTCCGACCCGCGCGACCGCCGGCTGCGCTCGTCGCTGCTGGTGGACGGGCGGATCCTGGTCGACGCCGGCCCGGACGCCTACCAGCAGCTGCTGGGCGCGGGGGTGGTACCGGAGGCGATCCTGCTGACGCACCACCACCACGATCACATGCTCGGCCTGCACGTGCTGTCGAAGGCGGGGCGGCTGCCGCTGCACATGACCAAGGAGGCGGAGCGGGGCGTGCGGACGATCTTCTCGCGCATCGACTTCCGGGTCATGCACCTGACGCCGGGCGTCCACCTGGAGCTGGGCAACGGGCTGGTGGCGCAGGCCTTCGACGTCGCCCACTCGAAGGACACGCGCACGGTCGCGTTCCGGTTCACCACCGCCGAGGGCGGCAGCCTGGTCTACGCACCCGACGTGGGCGAGCCGCCCGACTCGAAGCTGGCCCGAAACGCCGACGTGCTGGTGGTGGACGGGTCAACGCGCGACCGCCCGGGCAGCGGGCACATGGCGATGACCGAGACGCTGGAGCTGCTGCCGAAGCTGAAGCCGGGACGCACGCTGTTCACGCACGTCGGCCACCGCACCGGCAGGCACGCCGAGCTGGAAGCATGGCTCGGCGAGCGCGCCGGCGTCGCCCACGACGGTCTCGAGATCGAGTTCTGATCGTCGCGGGGTGATACAAGGGTGCCGGGCACCGTCGTAACAGGCGTGACCCGGCCGTGACTTCCCCGTGACAGGCGACCGCATGGTCGAGCGGTCGTGGCCGAAGCCCACGCCGCCCGGCGCAACACCGGTGCCGGGCACTGGTGTATGCGCCCGTGACCGGGGTGTTACCCGCCTGTGACGGTTGAACGGCCCGACTCGAGGTCGAGCAGGAACCGCTTCGCGTCCAGGCCGCCGCCGTAGCCGCCCAGCGCGCCGCCGGTGCGAAGCACGCGGTGGCAGGGCACCACGATCGGGATCGGGTTCGCACCGAGCGCCGTGCCCGCGGCCCGCACCGCCCGCTCGTTGCCGGCCGCCTCGGCGGCGTCGCGGTAGCTGATCGTCGCCCCGTAGGGCACCTGCGCCGTGCGCTCGAGCACCTTCCGTCGAAACGGCGTCGACGTCAGCGACCAGTCCAACGGCAGCTCGAACTCCGTGCGCTCACCCAGGAAGTACTGATCCAGCTCGCGCCGCACCTCGTCCAGCCGCCGCGGAGCCTCCAGCACCCGCGGTGACAGCCGCTCGGCCAGCTCCTCGAGCACGTCGTCGCGCCGCTCCCGCTGGAAGCTGACCCGCACCAGCCCGCGGTCCGTGACCGCCACCAGCAGCCGGCCCACCGGCGAGTCCGTCTCCGTGTATGCGACGTCCACCAGACCCTCGGCCTGCGCGCGATCCATGAACCTGCTCAGTCGATCATCCATCTGCCCACCCCTTCCGGATCGTCGCCAGCCCCGCGCGCACGTTCTGGCGCGCCGCCGGCTCGCTGCAGCTCAATGCCTCCCCGATCTGGGCGTAGTCCAGATCGGCCGCGAAGCGCAGGAACACCGCCGTTCGTTGCTTGTCCGGCAAACGGCGCACCGCCCGCCACAGCGCCGGCTCCGCCTCGCCACCTCCGCTCACCGCCACCTCCGGCACCTGCTCGACCGGGATCGGATTCCGCCCTCGCGCGCGGTGCACGTCCAGCGCCTTTCGGTGCGCGATCTGGAACAGCCAGGCGCGCAGGTTCGATGCGTCCCGCAGCTTCGGATAGGCCCGTAGCGCCGACAGGAACGTATCCTGGAATGCGTCCTCCGCATCCACCGGCCCGACCGACGCCGACAGGAACCGGAACAGCTCCCCGGAGTGGCGGTCGAGCAGCAGCTGAAAGGGCGGCAGCTTCACATGTGGAGAACGGGTCCCGGCCATTCCGCGTGAGATCCGGCTAGAACGTCCAGGTGAACAGCACGGCCTCGGGCTCGCGCACGCCGTCGGCCGCGGCGTACGCCCGCAGCGCCGCCGGATTGCCGTCGTCGGTCAGCACCCACATCCCGTAGCAGCCGCGCTCGCCGGCCAGCTCGGCCAGCGCTCGCACCAGCGACCGCCCGACCCCCTGGTTGCGCGACGCCTCGTCCACGGCCAGCTCGTACAAGAACATCTCCGTGCCCTTGTCGGGGTGCGTCATCTCGACGCCGCTCACGAACCCGGCCACGGCCTCACCGCTGTAGGCGACCAGTAGGTGGTGCGTGGGATCGCCGAGGAAGCGCTCAACCGCCTCGTGCCGCAGCGCGTGATCGAACAGCGGCTGCACGGCCGCAACGGCGTCCGCGCTGCCCGCCCGCTCGATCCGCATCAGGCCGGCTGCAGCTCCGGGGCGTGCCTGCGCTCCCACTCCTCGGCGTCGGGGCTGAAGTAGACGAGCCGCGTCTTCTTCCACTCCTTGGTCGAGTAGAGCGTGATCCGCTCGGTAAGCCCGGTCTCGCCCGAGATCGCGTCGAGCACGTCCTCGCACTCCTGCTTGGTGCGCCCGTGGGTCATCGAGAACAGGTTGTAGGGCCAGTCGGGATACGTCGGCCGCTGGTAGCAGTGCGACACGCCGCGGTAGGCCGCCATCAGCTGGCCGACCGCCTCGACGTCGTCCTCCGGCACCTTCCACACGCCCATGCCGTTGTAGACGAACCCGGCCGAGCGGTGGTAGAGCACCGCCGCGAACCGGCGCATCTGGCCGGTGGCGTGGAACTCGGCGGCCTTTGCCAGCAGCTCCTCGACGGTGTAGCCGGCCCGCTCCGCCGGCGCCGCGAACGGCTCCGGCACTCCCCGCAGGTCGGCCTGCAGCGCCCGGATCGCGGCGATGTCCTGATCGCCCAGCGCCTCCGGCGGCGGCGTCGGCAGCGTCAGCTCGCGCTTGGCGCGCTTCGCGGCCGGGTCGCGCCCGCCCTGGATGTCGAGGTCGACGCCGATCTTGAAGAACTGCAGCGCCGGCAGCGGCCTGATCACGTCCACCTCGGCCAGCTCGCCCAGAAGCTCGATCGTGCGGTCGAGGCCGATCGCCGAGTTGGGCGGCACGCCCACCGTGAACCAGATGTTGAAGTCGTGCTCGCGCTCGTAGTTGTGGGTGACGCCGGGATGCGTGTTGATCGCCGCGGCGGCGTCGTCGGCCCGCTCGGCCGATGTGCGCGCGGCCACAAGGCACGAGCGATAGCCCAGCCGGCGCGTGTCGAAGATGGCCGAGATCTGGCGGATGATCTTGTCCTGCCGCAGCCGCGCGATCCGCTCCAGCACCTGCTGCTCGGTCTCGCCGAGCCGCTCGCCCAGCGCTGCGTACGGCCGCTCGACCACCGGGAAGTCGTTCTGGATCAGATCGCAGAGTGTCCTGTCGGCGTCATCCATCGAACCTGAAGGATACGCTCGCGAGATGCGGTTGGCGGCAGCGACAGCGATTGTGATCGCACTCACGGCGGCCACCGGCTGCGGCGGCGAGACCGCCGCGCACCACTCGCAGTACCTCTACATGCAGAAGTGCGCCTCCTGCCACGGCGTCTCCGCCGACGCGAAGACACCGGTGCCGAACGCCACCAACCTGCTCGATCCGGCCAACCGTCCCCAGCTGGAGCAGGTGCGCCGCGCGATCATCGACGGCCGGCCGGGCATGCCGAAGGGCCTGCTGGGCGGGTCGGACGTCGATCAGATCGCCGCCTACCTGTCGGGGGAGAAGAAGTGACCCTGCCCGAGGCGCTCGACCCGAGGGCCGTGCGTGCCGTCGCGATGGACCTCGACCGCACGATCCTGCCCGAGACGCTCGAGCTGCGCCCGCGCCTGGTCGACGCCGTGCAGGCGGTCGCCGCGCGCCGGCGTGGTGCCGATCGTGGCAACGGGGCGGATGCTGCGCTCGTCGCGTCCCTTCGCCCTGCAGCTGGGCGTGACCGCGCCGCTGATCTGTTACCAGGGCGCGCTGATCGCCGATCCCCAGAGCGGCGAATGGCTGCGCCACGAGCCGATGCCGGTGCCGCTGGCGCGCGAGGTGATCGAGGCCTGCCGCAAGCGCGACCAGCACTGCAACGTCTACGTCGACGACGAGCTCTACGTCGACGAGCTGAACGTGTACGCGCTCGAGTACGCCCGCCACGCCAAGCTGGAGGCACATCCCGTGGGCGACCTCGAGCGCTGGCTGAGCGAGCCCACCACCAAGATCGTGGTGGTCGGCGAGCCCGAGCTGCTGGACGCACTCCAGATCGAGCTACGCGCCCAGTTCGGCGACCGCCTGTTCATCGCCAAGTCGCTGCCGTTCTTCCTGGAGGTGGCCCAGCCGGGCGTCTCCAAGGGCAGCGCCCTGGAGTGGGTGTGTGACCGCATCTCCATCGAGCCGGCCCAAGTTGTCTCGTTCGGCGACGGCGCCAACGACATCGAGCTGCTGCGCGACGCCGGCTTCGGCGTGGCCATCGAGGGCGCCGATCAGATCCTGCTCGACGAGGCCGATGCGACCGTGCCGGGGCCGGAGCACGACGGCGTCGCCCGCTTCCTGGAAGCGTTAGTGTCAGCCAGGTCGTGATCGACGCGAAGCTGATCCGCTCGGAGCCAGACCGCGTCCGCGAAGCGCTGGCGCGCCGCGGCGCCGGCGACCTGGTCGATGCATTCCTGGAGCTGGACGGCGAGCGCCGGCGCCTGCAGGCCGCCGTGGAGGGCGCTCGGGCCGCGAACAACGCTGCGGCCAAGGCCATCGCCGAGGCCAAGCAGAAGGGCGAGGACACCTCGATCCCGATCGCCCGCCAGGCCCAGCTGAAGGCCGAGCAGGCGACCGACGAGGGCGCCCTGGCCGAGATCAGCGATCGCATCCGCAAGCTGATGCTGCGCATGCCCAACCTGCCCGACCCGACCGCCGCCGACGGCATGTCCGAGGATGACTCCGTCACCATCAGCACCCACGGCCAGAAGCCGGACTTCGGGTTCGAGCCGAAGGACCACCTCGAGCTGGCCGGCCCCGACGGATTGGGCCTGATCGACATCGAGGCCGCCGCGAAGGTGTCGGGCAGCCGCTTCCACTACCTGCTGGGCGACCTGGTACGGCTGGAGCTGGCGATGGTGCAGTGGGGCATGGCCAAGCTGACCGGCAAGGGCTTCCTGCCCGTGGTGCCGCCGGTGCTGGTGCGCGAGCCGGCGATGGAGGGCACCGGCATGTTCCCGGAGGCGCGCGAGCAGGCCTACGCCATCGAGCAGGACGACCTGTTCCTGGTGGGCACGGCCGAGGTGCCGCTGGCATCGCTGCACGCGGGCGCGATCCTGGAGGAGGCGCAGCTGCCGCTGCGCTACGTCGGCCTCTCCCCGTGCTTTCGCCGCGAGGCCGGCGCCGCCGGCAAGGACACGCGCGGCATCTTCCGCGTCCACCAGTTCGACAAGCTGGAGATGTTCGTGTTCTGCCTGCCCGACCAGTCGCAGGAGACCCACGACCAGCTGCTCGCGATCGAGGAGGAGATCGCCCAGGAGCTGGGGTTCCACTACCAGGTGCAGAACATCCCGATGGGCGACCTCGGCGCCGCCGCCGCCAAGAAGTACGACATCGAGGTCTGGCTGCCCGGCCAGCAGCGCTACCGGGAGCTGACGTCCTGTTCCAACACCACCGACTTCCAGTCGCGGCGGCTCGACATCCGCTACCGCCCGGCGTCCGGGGGGCCGCGGCACGTGCACACGCTGAACGGCACCGCCCTCACCTCCAGCCGCACGCTGCTGGCGCTGATCGAGTACGGCCAGCAGGCCGACGGCTCGGTGCGGACGCCCGAGTCGCTGCAGGCGTTCGGCGCACCGCCAGAGCTCGCTCCCCGAACCATCTAGTCTCTGCGCATGCACCGCGAGTCAAAGCTGGTCGGCGCCTCCCGCGAGTCCCATGCCGGGCTGGCGCCGGTGCTGCAGCGCGCGGTCACCTTCAACAACATCCCTCCCGCCCGGGGCGGATCGCCCTACGGCCGCACCACCGTGCCGGTGGCGGACGAGGCCGAGGGGCTGCTGGGCGAGCTCGAGGACGCGCGCGCGATCGTCTGTGCCAGCGGCATGACGGCCTGGACGACGCTGAGCCTGGCGGTGCTGCGGCCGGGGCGGGCACTGGCCATCCCCGACGCCGGCTACTACGGGTTCGAGACGCTGAGCGCGTCGATCCTGGAGCCGTGGGGCGTCGAGGTGCGCCGCTACCGCGCCACCGACATCGACGACCTGCGGCGCGCCGCCGACGGCGCCGCGCTGGCGCTGGTCGAGACGCCGGCCAACCCGAACATGGAGGTGATCGACATCGCGGCCGCAGCCGATGCGGTGCACGCCGGAGGCGGGCTGCTGGTCTGCGACAACACCACCGCCACGCCGCTGCTGCAGCTGCCGCTCGACCTGGGCGCCGACGTCTGCGTGCAGAGCGCGACCAAGTCGCTTTCGGGCCACTCCGACACGCTGGCGGGCGTGCTGACCCTGCGCGACGAAGAGCTGGCCGAGTCGATCCTGTACGTGCGCGGCGAGGCCGGCACCGTGCTCGGGCCCGACCCCGCCTGGCTGCTGATGCGCGGCCTGCGCACGCTGGCCGTGCGGGTGCGGCAGCACTGCGAGACGGCGCTCGACCTGGCCGGGCGGCTGAGCGAGCACCCCGCCGTGGTCGCCGTCAACTACCCGGGGCTGCCCACCCACCCCGGACACGAGCTGGCCTCCCGCCAGATGCAGGGCGGCTACGGCGGGCTGTTCTCGTTCGTGCTGGCGACGGCCGAGCAGGCCGAGACGCTGGAGCGCTCGCTGCAGCTGATCCACCCCGCCACCAGCCTCGGCAGCGTGGAGTCGCTGATCGAGCGGCGCGACCGGATCGAGCCGGCCGGCCGCGTCGCACCGGGGCTGCTGCGGATGTCGGTCGGGCTCGAGCATCCCGACGACCTCTGGGCCGACCTGTCGCAGGCGCTCGACGCCGCCACCGCCTAACGGCGGGGCGACGCCGAGCCGGAGCCCGCGCTACGGCTGCGCCAGCGCCGCCGCGATCGCGCTGATCCGCGGCGAGCCGATGCCGGTGGCCATGTCGTAGTTGCGCGTGGTCAGGAACAGGCCGTTGTTGTTCACGGTCTGGTCGATGCCGGTGATGTCGTGGAAGGTGCTGCCGTAGCTGCCGCGCAGCATCGCGTACAGCGCCGGGTTGGCCAGCCCGATCCTGGCACCGCGTCCCAGGCTGACGCTGTCGGCCAGGATCGCTCCCCACACCGGCGCCGACAGGCTGGTGCCGCCGATCCCGAACCAGCGCGACGGCGCGGTCACGCAGGTGCTGTTGGTCCTGGGGTTGCCGGTGCAGTACTCGGCGTACGGGGTGAACTCATCCGCGTTGGCCGACACGTCGGGCACCTCGCGGCAGAACCGGCGGGGCACCCTCCGACAGCCGTTGGCGGACTGCTCCGAGTTCACGCCGGGGCCGAACTGGTAGGACGGCCGCGGCCAGAACCGCGACACGCCGCCACCGCCGGCGCCGAACTGGGCGCAGCCGTCAAGGCCGGACGGCGTGCCGCTGCACGCGTTCAGCGGGTTCCAGACCGTCTCGCGCCCGCGCGGATAGGACGGGTGCCTGTTGCGGCCGGGGTCGAACGTCCCGAACGACGTGCCGCCCACGCTGGTCACCAGCGGCTGGGAGGTGGGATCGTCGACGGTCGGCTGCGTGGCATGCGCCGGGTCCTCGAGCAGGCAGTCGAAGGCCCCCTCGTCGCCGGACGACGAGGTGATGCTCTGCCCCTGCATCGCCATCTGCGTGAAGATCACGTTCTCGGCCCTCGCGTAGCTGCGTGCCGACGCCGGGCTCGCAGAAGCCCCAGCTGGTGCTGACCGTGTCGGCCCGGTCGTCGGAGGCGATGCGCTGGTACTCGTCCAGCGACGTCTGCCCGGTGAAGTCGTTGGGCGCGTTGTAGACGAGCAGCCGGTTGACCGCGGGCGCCATGCCCAGCTGCGCCTCGATGTCCGCCTCGACCTCGATGTCGTTAGCTGAAGTCGTGGAGGAAACACGTGTCGTGCTTCGGGCACGTGCCGTGCACGGGGCCGCCGTCGACGTTGATGTTGCGAAGCGGCGGCGTGTAGCCCTTGCCGAGGAAGGTATGCCCGAACACCGTGATGTCGTGCTGGGTGTAGCCGGACAGCTCGAACACCGCCGAGACGGTGCCCCTGCCCTGTCCCCGCGGGCCCTTGGCGAACAGCGCGCCGGCGCTGTAGAGGCTGCGCACCTGCTGCGGCGACAGCCCCGATCCGTGCGGCCCGGCGCCGTAACGCGGCACCTTGCGGCCGAGTGCGGCTGCGGCGGTGCTCGTGCGCACGTAGGCCGGGTGGAGGCGAACGGTGTTGGTGAGGCCGACCACGCCCAGGACGTCGGCGGCGATCGAGGACGGCACCTCGATCGGCGAGGCGTTGGCGTGGAAGCTGGTTCCGCGCGCCGAGCGGTAGCGCAGGATGGTGGTGCCGAACGCCCGCTGCACCTGCGCCGAGCTGCCGGTGGCGCGCAGCAGGAACGGCGAACGGGTGGCCGAGACGGCCAGTCCGGCGGCGCGCAGCGCGCCGGTCACGCGTGCCAGGCTGGCGGCCGACGGCGCGTACAGGTGCGCGAACTGGCCGCGCCCCAGCCAGTGGTGGTAGGACGCGGACGCCGGGTTATAGAGGGCGGACAGGCTGCGGTTCATGCCGGCCTGGTCGCGCGGGGCGAGCACCACCTCGACGCTCATGGCCGCCTTGCGATATGCGCCTTGCACGGAGGCGCCGGCGGGCCGTATGAAGCTGCCCCGGATCGGCGTCATCCGCGCGTGCGGCGCGGCGCCGGCGACGGCACCACCACCCGCCACGAGCAGCCCGAACATGTCAGACCCACACCAACGGCACGTGCCCTGCTGGTCACTTCGGCCTCCCTCCCCCGTGTGAAAAACCGACCGGCCCGACACTAGCAGCAGATCGGTCACGGTCGCCGTGAGGCAGGCGGGACGTTCGGGCGCGACGCCCTGATCAGCGGTCGCCGTCGTCCTTCTTCCAGGGCGGCGATGCCTGGAACGCACGCTCGATCCTGTCGGCCACCCAGCCGGTGATGCGCTGCTCGAACGCCTCGGCCGCGCGCTCGATGCGGGCGTCGAAGTCGTCGCCGCGCTCCAGCGTCTCGAGCGGCGTCGCGGCCGTGTGGCGGAGCGGCGGGAAGTCCCCGCCCAGGCCCGGCGCGACCAGCTGGTACACGTGCTCGGGACCGTCCATGTCGGGCAGGCTGGTCGAGCCCAGATCGATCGTCTCGGCGCCCGAGATCAGTCGCGTTGCCTCGGTCAGCAACACCTGCCCGCCGTGCCCCGCTGCGCACAGCCGCGCGGCCCGCACGACGTCGATGCCGGTGTAGCCGCCCTCATCGGTCAGGTGCGGCTCGCCGGTGTGCAGCGACATCCGCACCCGCACCGCGGTGCCGTCCGGCCACTCCGCGAGCGTGTGCTGCCGCTGGGCAACGATCGCCGCTGCGACGCCCGACGGCGCCGAGCGGAAGGCGGCGAACATGGCGTCGCCCTGGCAGTCCACCACCACCCCGTCGCCGGCCGCCACGGCCTCGCGCAGCAAGCCCCGCTGCTGCTTGAGCACGTCCGGCCAGCCGTCGCCGAGCCGCTTCAGGAGCGCGGTCGATCCCTCGATGTCGGAGAACATCAGCGTCACCGTGCCGGCCGGCAGCTCGCTCATGGCCGAACCGTACCGCGCGGCCACGGGATGCGTGGGGGGCGATCCCCGCGGCGGCGCTATCGTGACTGCTCGTGGTGAGCAGCAACGGAGACACCCCAGGAGCGGCCGATGTCATCCACACGACCGACCTGACCAAGGTATACCCCGGCGGCGTCACGGCCGTCGACGGCATGAACCTGACGGTGTTCCAGGGCGAGATTTTCGGGCTACTGGGGCCAAACGGCGCCGGCAAGACGACCACCGCGAGCATGCTGACGACGCGCGTGATCCCGACCTCGGGGCGCGCCCTGGTGGGCGGCATCGACGTGGTGAAGCAGCCGGCCGTGGCCAAGCAGCTGATCGGCGTCGTGCCCCAGACCAACACGCTCGACCGGTCGCTGACCGTCTGGGAGAACCTCTACTTCCACGGGCGCTTCTTCGGCATGGGCGCCCGCCGATCGCGGGCCGCGGCCGACGAGCTGCTGGTCAAGTTCCGGCTGCAGGAGCGGGCCAACGCGCCGGTGATGGCGCTGTCCGGCGGGCTGGCGCAGCGGCTGATGGTGGCGCGGGCGCTGCTGCACGAGCCGGCCATCCTGTTCCTGGACGAGCCCACGGCCGGCCTCGATCCGCAGAGCCGGATCGGGCTCTGGGAGATCGTCGGCAGCCTGCACGAGAGCGGCCAGACGGTGGTGCTCACCACCCACAACATGGAGGAGGCCGACCAGCTCTGCGACCGGATCGGGATCATGGACCACGGCCAGATCCTGGCGCTGGGCACGTCGGACGAGCTGAAGCGGCTGGTCGCGGCCGACACGATCGTGACGGTGACGGCCGACGGCGACCTGGAGCGGCTGGCGCAGGTGCTGCGCGATGACGTGACCGACGTGGACGGCACCACCGTCCTGGACGGGATGGTGCAGGTCGCGGTGCGCGGCACCGACCGGGTGCTGGTGCGCGTGATCGGCGCGGCCGAGGACGCGGGCTTCGCGGTGCGCGACGTGCAGGTGGCGCCGCCGTCGCTGGAGACGGTATTCATCGATCTGACAGGGAAGGAGCTGCGCGACTAGATGGCCACAAAGACCGCACCACCCACCCCAGCCCCGGCAGATGTATCAGACCCGCTCGGCCGTGCGATCGAGCCGGATCGCATTCGGCGCGCTGCTGCTGCGCGACCTGGTGGTGCTGCGAAAGCACCTGCGCGAGTTCATCCCGCGCACGATCGTGCAGCCGCTGCTGCTCTGCTTCGTGTTCCTGTACGTGTTCCCGACGATCGGCACCGGCGTCGGCGGGCGCGGCGGCGCCGCCGGCGAGTCGGCGTTCGCGACCACGCTGGTGGCCGGCGTGGTGGGACTGACCATCATGTTCCAGGGCATCCAGGCGGTGGCGCTGCCGATGGTGCAGGAGTTCGGGTACACGAAGGAGATCGAGGACCGGGTGCTGGCGCCGCTGCCGGTGTCGCTGGTGGCGCTCGAGAAGGTGGCGTTCGGCGCGATCCAGGGGATGCTGGCGGCGTGCATCGTGTTCCCGATCGCGGCCGTCGTGCACGCGCGGTCGATCCACATCAACCTGTCGGTGCACTGGGCGGTGCTGCTGACGCTGGTGCCGCTCGCCTGCGTGGCCTGCTCGGCGCTGGGGCTCACGTTCGGCACCATCTTCGACCCGCGAAACGTGCCGCTGATGTTCGGCATCATCATCCTGCCGCTGACCTTCCTGGGCGGGACGTACTACGCCTGGACGACGCTGTCACCGGTGACGGTGTGGGGCGTGCACTGGCTGCAGATCCTGGTGCTGGTGAACCCGCTGGTCTACATCAACGAGGGCTCGCGGGCGGCGCTCACGACCTCGGGGCACATGTCGCTGTGGGCGGTCTATCCGGCGCTGATCGCGTTCACCGCGTTCTTCCTGTGGCTGGGCACGACCAACTTCCGGCGGCGCGTGATCAGCTAGGCCGGCGCCCGGCGCCTGCGCGTTCCTTGCTATCTTCGAGCCGCCCGGCGGGGTGGCGGAGCGGTTGAACGCACCGGTCTTGAAAACCGGCAGTGGTCGTCAAGGTCACTCGTGGGTTCGAATCCCACCCCCGCCGCT
>CAWCPM010000005.1:0-249348 GCA_963797565.1 uncultured Actinomycetes bacterium
TCGAGCAGCGGCTGCCGGACGTCGTCGAGCTGCCCTCCTCCGCGCAGCCCTCGGCGGGAATGCGGCTGCAGCGCGCAGGCGTCCGCACCACCGGCGCGGCCCGCGCGTGAGCGATGCCGTGCGGGCCGTCGACGCCGGCCTGCTGGAGCCGGCGCTGGCGCTCGCCCACGACGAGACGCTCGGGCGCGATCCCGGCGATGCCACGCTGCTGCTGTGGCGCACCCGGCCGTCGGTCGTGGTCGGCCGCTTCCAGCGCGCCGACTGGGAGATCGACCCGGCCGCCTGCGCCGGCCGTGGGGTGGGGGTGTGGCGGCGCTTCACCGGCGGCGGCGCGGTGTACCTCGACTCGGGCACGCTCTGCATCGCGCTGGCGGCGCCGCCCGGCCACCCCTGGTCGCAGCTGGACGTGCCACGGATGTATGCGCCGCTGCTCGACGGCATCGTGCGCGCGTGCCACGCACAGGGGGTAGAGGCCGAGCGTGACGACCGCACCGTGCGCGTTGGGGGCCGCAAGGTCACCGGCATCGCCGCACACCACGGGCGCGGCGGCGTGCTGGTGCACGGAACGCTCCTGATCGACGCCGACCTGGAGTCGCTGCGGGCCTGCCTGGCGGGGCCCCGCGGAGGCGATCTGGGCGGTGCGCCGCGGCCGGCGCCGAGCCGTCCCGATCACGTCACCAACGTCGGTGGCGACGGCTGGGAGGCCGCGCTGATCGACGCCTTCGATGCGCGGGAGAGCCGTTTGACCCCGACCGAGTGGAGCGAGCCGCGACGCTCGCGGCCCAGAAATACCACGACCCGGCGTGGCACGCCGGGTCGTGGATGGAGCTGACTTCGCCCGAGGTACGGCGCTGCTGGCCGCCCGCTAGATCAGCGGGATCAGCTGGTTCAGCAAGTTTGTGATCGACGAGGTGAGCAGCGCGAGCGTGGCGACGATGGAGATCGTGATCACGGTCAGAACGACCGCGTACTCCGCCATGGTCTGCCCGCGTTCCTCGGGAGCCGATGCCTCTGGGTGATTCATGGTCTGGTCTCCTCCAAGCCTGCGTTGGAGACGGCCACCCGCAATAAGGACTAATGAATAGCGAACTGAATCGGGCAGACGCCTCTCGCTATATATCGTCCGAAAGGGTGCCTCCCGGCTATCCCCCTATGGGGGATCTAACACTGCCTCGAAATGGCTAGCGAGCAGCTAGGCGAGGCCCTGGCGGGCTTCGCTGACCAGCGTGACCGCCTCGGGGAACAGCAGCCGGATCGCGTCTCGCACCTGCATCGCCTGCTGGTCTGGATCGCCGCTCAGCTCCAGCCGGCCGATCGCGGCCACGGTCATACCGACCGCCAGGTTGATCGCCTGATCTGCGAACGCCACCTTCTGCTGCTGCTGGGCCTGCTCCATGAAGCCGGCCAGCTGCCGCTGGATCTCCTCGGGGTCACCGCCGCCGAACATGGGAAATGGGAAGTCGCTCATTCCTGGGACGATACCGCGTAGACGCCGTCCAGCACCGTGTCGGGGTCCGGCAGCGGGCTGGCCTCGGCGTCGGCCACGCCCTTCTCGATGGTGGCGCGCACCTCGGCCTCGATCGCGGACTGTTCCTCGTCGGTCAGCTCCTGGTTCACCTGCAGCCACGCCCGGTAGCGGTCGACCGGGTCGCGCGCCGTGAACTCCTCGACCAGGCTCCTTGGTACGTACGCAGCGTCATCGTGGACGGCGTGGCCCTCCATCCGCAGCGTGATCAGCTCCAGCAGCGTGGGGCCGCCGCCCGCGCGCGCCTTCTCGATGGCGCGGGCCGCCTCGCGGTAGACGGTCAGCACGTCGGTGCCGTCGACGACGATGCCCTCGAAGCCGTAGGCGGGCCCGCGGTCGGCGAGGTGCTCGCACGCGAACGACAGCGAGTTGGGCGTCGAGTAGGCGTACTGGTTGTTGTCGATGATGTATACGATCGGCAGACCCCGCACGCCGGCCAGGTTCATCGACTCGTGCATGTCGCCGCGTGCGGCGGCGCCGTCGCCGCACCAGCCGACGGCAACCCGCGGCTCGCGGCGAAGCTGGAAGGCCAGCGCCATGCCTGTGATGACGGGGATCATGGCCGGCAGGTGGCTGACGCCGGCGAGCAGGCCCACGCCCGGCGAGAAGTCGTTGGTGCGCAGGTTCGAGTCGCGACCGCCGGTGGCGCCGCCGGAGCGGCCCATGTACTGGCAGAAGAGCGCCGCCGGGTCGACGCCGCGGACGACGTGCACGCCCATGTTGCGGTGCAGCGGCGACGCCACATCGTCCTCGCCCATCGCGCTGGCGACGCCCACGGACGCCGCCTCGTTGCCGCGGCCCGTGTAGTAGCTGCCCGGCAGGCGGCCGCCTTTGAACAGCAGGTTGCCGCGCTCCTCGATCGTGCGCGTGGCCAGCATGTCGCGGTAGAGGCGCAGGAGGCGGTCGCGGTCGAGGCCGGCCTGCGACGCGTCGGTCGCGGACAGGACGGGCTCGGCTTGGCGGATCGCGGACATGGTGCGCTGCAGGATACCGGTGCGGGGCGGCTAAACGCTGCGATCGGCGGCCACGTAGCTGCCCAGCCGGGCCAGGCGATCGTCCCATTCGCCGCCCGCCTGCACGATCCACGCCACCGCTTGCTCGAGCGGCTCGGGTGTGACCGTGTAGCGGGTCTCGCGCCCCTCGCGGCGCGATGCCACCAGGCCGGCGGCTGCGAGCTGCGACAGGTGCTTGGCCACGGCCTGCCGGCTGATCGGCAGCTCGCGGGCCAGCTGGGTGGCGGTCGCGCCGGTACCGCCCAGGAGCCCCAGCATGCGTCGTCGGCTGGGATCGGCCAGCGCCGAGAAGGTGGCGCCGATGGTGTCGCTCATGCCGCCAGCGCCTGCAGGTCGGTGCGATGCGACGGGCCCGTCAGCAGGTCGGAGAAGGCATCGACCGTGATCAGCTCGCGCTCGATCACCGAGATGCGCGATCCGTCGTGCTCCGGGGTGACCTCGATCTCGACCGTCGATGGCGGCCCGTCCGGTGGGGCGTACCAGACGAATCGCAGCCGGTGCGGCGCGTCCACCTCCTCGACCACGCCGTGGCGTTCGCCGCCGTCGTCTCCGACCACGCGCACCGGCGCGCCGGGGGTGGGGTCGAGCTCGACCCGTTCCGCGAACCACTGCTCGAGGTGCTCGGGCTCGGTCACCAGCTGCCAGGCCCGCTCGGGGTCGACCGGGACGGTGATCTCTCGTTCGACCGTGCCTTCGTCCGACATCGCTCCTCCTCGACGTGCAACCTAAAGGTTGCGGATCTGTGGCAGCCACGCTAGCATGCGCAACTCATTGGTTGCACTATACAGGAGGCAGGCGATGTCCCCCGTGATTCCCATGGTGATCGAACAGACCGGCCGCGGCGAGCGCTCGTTCGACATCTACTCGCGGCTCCTGAACGACCGCATCATCTTCCTGGGCACGCCGGTCACATCGGAGGTGGCGAACCTGATCGTGGCCCAGATGATCCACCTCGAGTCCGACGAACCGGAGAAGGACATCAGCCTCTACATCAACTCGCCGGGAGGCGACGTCTACGCCGGGCTGGCCATCTACGACACCATGCGCTACGTGCGATCCGACGTGCAGACGATCTGCTTCGGGATGGCCATGTCGATGGGGGCGATCCTGCTGGCGGGCGGCGCCAAGGGCAAGCGGATCGCGCTGCCCAACTCGAAGATCATGATCCACCAGGGCCACACGTCGGGCTTCGAAGGGCAGGCCACCGACGTCGAGATCCGAGCCCGGGAGATCCTGTCGCTGCAGAAGCGGATGGAGGAGATGCTGGCGTCGGACACCGGCCACACGCCGGAGCGGATCCACGATGACACCCAGCGCGACAACTTCATGGACGCCGAGCAGGCAAAGGAGTACGGGCTGATCGACCGGGTGATGGACCTGCGGTTGAGCAACGGCAAGCGCGCCGCGGGGCTGGCCGGCTAGAGGGGTCAGCCCGCCGGTGACGGGTTTGTCACGTCCTCGCAACGTGGGTCACGCCGCCCCGTTGGCCGTGCAACGTCCGTCGCGTTCTTAACGGTGCTCAAACCCCGACTCGCCCGGCGAGAGCGGTCCGGCACGGGATCGTTGCAGGTCGTTACCGCACGGTGATGCGCGTCCGCATGGCTGCGCGGTAACAGGGCCAGGGCCGTGATGTTGGTGACGGAGCGGGGGTGCGAGTCGTGAAGCGTGGCGATGGGGCTGTCACGGCGGCGTGAGGTTCGTTGCACGATTGGCTGTCACGCGCCGGTCACAACAACCCCTCGTGGCGCGGATCAGGCCTCGTAGCGCTTCAGGATCACGCAGCCGTTGTGGCCGCCCAGACCCATCGAGTTCGACAACGCCACCCGCACGTCCGCCTTGCGCGCCTCGTTCGGCACGTAGTCGAGGTCGCACTCCGGGTCGGGCGTGCGGTAGTTGATCGTGGGCGGGATCACGCCGTGGTGGATCGTGAGGGCTGAGGCCAGCGCCTCGATCGCGCCGGCCGCCCCGAACAGGTGCCCGATCATCGACTTGATCGACGACACCGCCATCTCGTAGGCGTGGCCTCCGAACACGGTCTTGATCGCCAGCGTCTCGGCCGCGTCGTTGTACGGCGTGCTGGTGCCATGCGCGTTGACGTAGTCGACCTCCTCCGGCGCCACGCCGGAGCTGTCCAGCGCCGCCCGCATCATCTCGATCACGCCCACCGACTCGGGATGCGGTGTGGCCACGTGGAAGGCGTCGTTCGAGGCGCCGTAGCCGGCCACCTCGCAGTAGATCTTTGCGTCGCGCCGCAGCGCGTGCTCGAGCTCCTCCACCATCACCACGGCCGCGCCCTCGGCCATCACGAAGCCCGACCGGGTTGCGTCGAACGGCCGCGAAGCGGCGGCCGGGTCATCGCGTCCGGCCGCCAGCGCCCGCATCGAGCAGAACCCGGCCAGGATCAGCGGCACGATCGCCGACTCGGTGCCACCGGCCAGGATCGCGTCCGCCTGCCCGCGTTTGACCACCTCCGCGGCATCCCCGATCGCGTTCGACCCGCTCGCACACGCCGATACGATCGCGTAGTTGGGACCGCGCCAGCCCAGGAGCGTGGCCACGTGGCTGGTGGTGGTGTCGACCAGCATGTTCGGCAGCCAGTGCGGCGAAACCCGCTCGCGTCCGCGCTCCTCGAGCACCTTCTGCTGCTCGAGCACCTGCGGCAGCCCGCCCACCGCGCTCCCGATGATCACCCCGGCCCGCGACGGGTCGATGTCCGTGAGCCCCGAGTCGCGTGCGGCCTCCATCGCCGCGCCCACCCCGAAGTGCACGTTGGGGCCGGTCTTGCGCGCCTCCTTGACGGACATCGCCAGTGTCGGGTCGAAGTCCTTCACCTGCGCAGCGATGTTGACGGGGTACTCGCTGGCGTCGAAGTTGCTGATCACCTCGACGCCGCTGACGCCAGCCACCAGGTTCGCCCAGGTGGAGGGGACGTCGTTGCCGACCGGGGTGACCGCACCCAGGCCGGTGATTACCGCACGCCGCATTGTGGCGTAAGACGGCCGGTTGCCCGCACGGGTTGCGGCGCTCAGAGGCGGATTTGACCGTCGCCGACCACGACGTACTTGGTGGTGGTGAGCTCCTCCAGCCCCAACGGGCCGCGCGCGTGCAGCCGGTTGGTGGAGATGCCGATCTCGGCGCCCATGCCGTACACCGCGCCGTCGGTGAAGCGGGTGGACGCGTTTACGTAGACCGCGGCCGCGTCGACCTCACGCGTGAAGCGCTCGGCTGCGGCGGCGTCCTCGGTCACGATCGCCTCGGAGTGCCCTGTGCCGTAGCGGTCGATGTGCTCGAGCGCCTGATCGAGGTCGTCGACAACCCGCAGCGCGATCTTCATGTCGAGGAACTCGGTCGCCCAGGCGGACTCGCCGTCCAGTACCTCGACGCCCTCCGCCGCCAGCGCCTCGGTCAGCGGGCCGACCAGCTGCTCCTGGTCGCGGTGCACCAGCACCGTCTCGGCGGCGTTGCACACTCCCGGCCGCTGCACCTTGGCGTTGACCGTGATGGCAATCGCCTTGGCCGGGTCGGCCGCGGCGTCGACGTAGACATGGCAGTTGCCGCCGGCAGCAGCCAGCACCGGGATCCGCGACGTCTCGAGCAGGAACTTCTTCAGCTCCTCACCGCCGCGGGGGATCACCACGTCGGCCGCGGTGGGATCGGCCAACAGGGCGTTCAGCTCGGCGCGGTCGGTGCCCAGCAGCTGCACGGCGTCGGCCGGCAGCCCGGCGGCGGACAGCGTCTCGCGCATCAGCTCGGCCAGCGCGCGGTTGGTGTGCTCGGCCAGGCGCGAGCCGCGCAGGATGCAGGCGTTGCCGGCCTTCAGGCATAGCATGGCCGCGTCCACGGTCACGTTCGGCCGGGCCTCGTACACGATCAGCACGACGCCGAGCGGTACGCGCAGCTTGGTCAGGCGCAGGCCGTTCTCCAGCGTCTGGGAGCGCAGCACCGCGCCGGCCGGGTCGGGCAGCGCCGCGATGTCGAGCACGGCCGCGGAAAGCGCAACGGTGCGGGCGTCATCCAGGGTCAGCCGGTCGCGGATCGCCGGGCGCTCGCCCTCGGCCGCCGCCAGGTCGAGCCGGTTGGCCGCGACCAGCTCGGCGCGGCGCTCCCCGATCGCCGCCGCCACCGCCGCCAGCGCACGGTCCTTGTCGGCGCGGCCGAGCGGCGCCAGTGCACGCGCCGCCTCGCGCGCCCGCGCGGCCACTCCCGGTGATGTGATGGTGCTGCTCACAGCACCACAAGGTTATCGCGGTGCACCGCTTCATCGACCCCACGCGTGCCCACCAACTGCCGCAGGTCGGCGGCCGCGTAGCGTGAGATGCCCACGGCGAACGGCTCGCCCGACCGGCAGATGTGCACCGCATCGCCGGCCGCGAACGTGCCCTCCACCGCCAGCAGGCCGACCGCCAGCAGGCTGGTGCCGTTCCCGACAACGGCGCGCTTGGCGCCGGCGTCCACCTCGAGACGCCCATGCACCGGCTTGCCGTAGCGCACCCACAGCTTGTAGGCGGAGAGCGGGCGCGGGTCGGGCCGGAAGCGTGTGCCGCCGGCGCCGCCGGCCGCCGCCGCCGCCAGAGCGCCGGGCCGGTGGCCGGAGGCGATCACGGCGGCCACCCCGCCGGTGCTGGCCATCTCGGCTGCGACCAGCTTCGAGCGCATACCGCCCGACCCCCACGAGCTGCGGCTGCCGTCCAGCTCCAGCCGCTCCAGCAGCCGGTGGTCGTCCACCTCGTCGATTGGAACGGCGCCGGGACGCCGCGGATCGCGGTCGTGCAGACCGTCGATGTCGGTCAGCAGCACCAGCAGGCGCGCCTTCAGCAGCACCGCCACCTGGGCTGCCAGCGCGTCGTTGTCGCCGAACGTGATCTCGTCGGTGGCGGTCGAGTCGTTCTCGTTGACGACCGGCACCCTCCCCCAGCGCAGCAGCGTCTCCAGCGTGCGTCGTGCGTTCAGGTATCCGTCGCGACGATGGATGTCGCCGACCGTCAGCAGCACCTGGGCGCAGCGCAGATCGTTGCGGCCGAGCGCCGCCTCCCAGCGGCGCAACAGCAGCGACTGGCCAATCGCCGACGCCGCCTGCAGCTCGGGCAGCCGCCGCGACCGCTGCTCGCGTCCGAGCGAGCCCAGGCCCATCGCGATAGCGCCGGAGCTGACCAGCACGACCGGTGTGCCGGCGCCGGTCAGCGCGGCCACGTCGGCGGCGACCTGGGCGAATACCCGCGGGCGGGCGCGCCCCCTGGCATCGACCAGGGTGCTCGATCCGATCTTGACGACGACGGTGCCGCGGCTCATTCGCGGCAGGATACGGCCGCCACGCCCCGGCTCTGGCGCGATAGCGCACGTGCGATAGACTAAGAGGCATGTCGAGCCAGCCCCACGCCCAGCGGCAGCGACTGACCGCCCAGACGCTCGAGCGGATGCGCGACGGGATCCGCAAGCGATCGGAGGCGATCGGCCGCGATCACGAGCGCCGCTTCGCCGACGTCGGGCGCATGGTTGCCCGTAACCGGCAGGAGCGGGGGATGAGCCAGCAGGAGCTCGCGATCCTGTGCGGCACCACGCAGTCGGCGATCGCCCGCCTCGAGCGTGGCGGCCGGCCGCCCAAGCTTGACACCTTGATGCGGATCGCGGATGCCCTCGACGCCGAGCTGCTGCTCGAGATGCGCCTGCGCGACGAGACCACCGAGTAGGGAGGACGGCTCCATGGGAGTGACGTTGCGCGACTTCATGACCAGCGGCGATGTGCTGACGGTCCCGGCGGAAACATCGCTCCGGGAGGCGGCGCGGGTCATGCGTGACCGTAACGTGGGCGCCGCCGTGGTGGTGGACGGCGGCCGCATCGCGGGCATCTTCACCGAGCGCGACCTGCTGCGCGCGGTCGCCGACGGCGAGCAGCCCGACGTGGGCCGGGTGCAGTCCTACATGACCCCCGACCCGATGACGCTGCCGTCCGACCACGCCCCCAGCGAGGCCGCACAGATCATGAGCGAGCGGCGGTTCCGCCACATCCCCGTGGTCGACGACGGCCAACTGGTGGGCATCGTCAGCATCCGCGACCTGGTCGGAGCCGGGCTGCAGATGCTGCCGGCAGATGCGCACGTTGGCAGCGACTTTCCCTGAGCGATTTGGCTCAGGCCCACGCTTTCGGGGGATCGCACGGCGCGCCGCTGCGCCGCATGCTGTGAACACGTGCTCTTCTGCCCGGCTCCTCGGATCGCAGCGACGTACCGGCCTTGCCGGTTCGTCCGGGCCCGTGGTCCGGCAGGGAAGCATCTCGCGGCTCAGGGCGGCGTCGCCCACCTGGCATGCTCCGCGGCGTTCTGGGACGACGCCGCGCTGCGACGCAGGTGAGGGTGTAGGCCCCGCCCATCTGGCGGCGCCGCCCGGGTCCGAGTCTGACGGAGGCAAACCGAGCGCGCGGAACGTGCGTACTCTCGGTGTGACCTATGTTGCCACCAGAGGACTTCCGCTGAGCGCCGGCCTTCCCGTTACGGGTAGGCTGGTTGCCGTGGACCTGTCCGCTCTGAGCGACGAGGATCTGCTGGAACTGGTTGCGGAACGACGTGACGGCGAGGCTTTCGAAGTGCTCTACCGCCGTTACTCGCGCGCCGTGTACGCCGTCGTGCGTCGCATGGTCGGCGACCCCGGCCGCAGCGAGGACGTCGTGCAGGAGGCGTTTGCCTCGGTCTGGCGGGCCGCCCGCGGCTACCGCCGCGAGCGCGGCTCCGGTGCCGGCTGGATGTTCGCCATCTCCCGCAACGCGGCCGCTGACGCCCTGCGCGCACGTACGCCCGTGGCCGTCGGTGACCTCCCCGACCAGGCCGATCCCGGCCTCGGACCGGACGAGCGAACGGCCGCCGGCCTGGAGGCGTTCAAGGTGCACGCCGCCGTCGATTCGCTGCCGGAGCGGGAGCGCGAGGTGATCGAGCTTGCCTACTTCAGCGGCCTGTCCCAGAGCGAGGTGGCCGAGCGCCTGTCGCTGCCGCTGGGCACCGTCAAGACGCGCACCCGCAGCGGCCTCGCGCGACTGGCCGAGCGGCTTGCCGATGAACGGGTGGTGTCATGAGCGACGAGCGCTACATCAGCGAGATCGAGGACCGGCTGCGCGATGCGGGTGCGCCTCCGACGCCGCCCGACCACCTGCACGAGATCGCCCGCGCCGAGGCGCTCGGCCAGGCCGACGTGGTCGACATCCGGTCGGCCGTGCGGCCCAGCAGCCGGTTTGGCCGGCTGGTGCTGGCCGCCGCCGTCCTCACGGCCTCGGCCGCAGCCGCGCTGGTGATCGGCGTGGGCGGCAGCGGTTTCCATGCCGACCGCTCCATCAACCTGCAGGGCGCCGCCGGCGTCGCATCGGCCAGCGCCGTCGTCGACATCGGCACGTCCACCGGCCCGGTGCGCGACGTGCAGATGCACGTGCACGGCTTGCCGCCTGCACCCAAGGGCGGCTACTACGAGCTGTGGATGCAGGACGGGTCGAGCGACCCGACCGGGCTGGTCGCCTTCGACACCTCGGGCAACGGCGGCGTGGTGGCGGATACGACCATCCCCAAGGACATGCCGTGGACGAAGTGCTGGGTCACGCTCGAGCGTGCTGACGGCAGCCGCACGACCGTGCTCACGTTGGCCTAAACCGGTTACGTCAGTCTGGGCATGTCCATACCCGAAAGGGTGTTGCCCCGGGGGGCACCTGTACCCCCTATGAGAGGTGCGGTGTACCCCTCCCCCAAGGAGATGTACATGAAAAACCGACTAACAAGGTCGGCGTACTTGCTGGCTCTGCTGGCCGCCTTCGTGGTGGCATCGGGGGCAGGTCACAAGTTCGGCTCGTAATCAGCTCGAAAAACCGACGAGGCTCATCCTGAACACGGATGGGCCTCGTCGGCCTTTTCGCCCCTCTAGCGGCTTTGGTAGCGGCTTGCTGCTGCCGATATGTCCATGCACGCGCCGTCGGCGCCACGTACCCCTGGAATCGTCCCCGTGAACCGCTCGCTCCGCATCTACATCTACGCGATCTCGTCCCTGTTCTGGCTGGGCCTGTTCGCCGCGCTGATGACCGGTGCGCTCGGCAGCCTGCATCTCCAGCAGTTGGCGCCGCTGTTCGGGCTGGCGATCGCCGTGGAGGCAATCGGCGTCCGCAAGCAGGACAACACGATCGGCTTCTCGGCGGTCGCGCACCTGGCCGCCGCCGTCCTGTTCGGCCCGGTGGCTGCGGCATCGATCGCGGCCCTTGCGGTGGTGCTGGTGGACGGGAGCCGCTCCCGCCGCACCCACTTCATCCTGCTCAACTCGGCCATGTTCGGCACGGCTGCCTGGACGGCCGGCCTTGCCTACGAGGCCACGGGCGGCACGGTCGGCACGGTCGTGCCCTCCAAGGTGCTGCCGCTGGTGGCGCTGGTGGCCACGCGCCTGCTCGTGAACGAGGCGATCTTCTCGGGTGCGGTCTCGATGATGCACGCCTCGTTTCGCCGAGCGCTTCGCGACAACCTGCGCGACTCGTTCGGCCAGAGCATCGGCGAGGGCTGCTTGGGCGTGCTGTTGGCCTACGGCTATAACCGCGAGCGCTGGGCGATGCTGCCGTTCCTGGTGCCGCTGCTGGCCGCGCTCTACAAGGCACAGGCCAGCTACGAGCGCCTGAAGAGCGAGACCAAGGATGCGCTGGACGCCCTGGCCGCCGTGGTCGACGAGCGCGACCCGCTCACCACCCAGCACTCCGAGCGTGTGGCCGCGCTGGTGGACCGCTTCACCGGCGCGATCGGGCTGCCCGACCGCGAGTCCCGCCGCCTGGTCGATGCCGCCCGCTTCCACGACCTCGGCAAGGTCGCGATCGATGTCGCCACGCTGTCCAAGGAGGGCCGGCTGACCGACCAGGAGATGCGCGCGATCCGCAGCCACCCGCGGCTGTCCGCGCGGCTGCTATCGCCGTTCGGCTTCGCCGAGCAGATCTCGCTCTACGCCGAGCTGCACCACGAACGCTACGACGGTCGCGGCTACTACGCCGTATCGCAAAGCGAGATCCCGGTCGAAGCGCACGTGCTGATCGCGGCCGACAGCTACGACGCGATGACCTCCAAGCGGGCGTACCGTCCGGCGCTGACGCCGCAGGAGGCGGTCGCCGAGCTTCGTGACAAGGCCGGCAGCCAGTTCCATCCACTGGTGGCGACGGCGTTCGCAGCCATGATCGAGGGTCGCGACCCGAACGAGGTGATGGGCCGCTCGCAGGTGAGTGCCCTGCGCGACGAGTTCTCGAGGATGCCGACGGTGCCCTGGCCGGACCTGTCGGGTCTGGCCAGCCCCGGTGCCGTCACGGTCACGCTGGCGGCGCTGGCGCTGGTGGCATTCGGCGTGCCCGGGCTGCCGTCGTGGCCGGTACTGATACTTGCATCGGCGGCGGTGCTGGCATCGGCCTGGGCGTTGATCGCCGGCGTCGCGGAGCGGCGCCGGACCGCCGCCGCGCTTACCGTGATCGCCGATGGGGGCTCGCCGGCGGCGGCGCTGGCGGCGGCCGGCCTGCCCTGCTGGGCCGTGTGGCTGCGGTTCCAGCCGCAGCTGTTCGAGTACCAGGCGCTGCCCGGCGCGGCAATCGGCGGCGAGGAGCTGCGCGAACTGTGCACGCGGGCGCTGCGACCGGGCGTCCGTGGGTGCAGCGGCCGGCTGGCGTCCGGTACCTGGATCGAGATCACCGACGGCGATGATCCGCTGCGGCTGGCCGTCGGCAGCGAGCGCCCTCTGTCGCGGCTCGAGTCGCAGCTGGTGCGGATGGTCGCCGATCGGGTGCGGGCTTCGGTCGCGGAGCAGCCGCCGCCGGACTTGCTGCGGGTCGCGGGCGACCAGCGCCGCAGCAGCGGGCCGTGGCAGCCGGCGGTGGTGGTGGTCGAGCTGAAGGCGTTCGAAAACGTCCGTGTGGTGTCCGGCCAGCTCTCGGCCGAGCGCGTGGTGGCAGAGGCGCGGGTGCGCCTGGATGCGCTGCTGCGCGACGGCGACCTGCTGGCGCTGCTGTCGGAGGATCGCTTCGGCATCGTGATCGGTGTCACCGAGCCCTCGCAGGTGGAGGCCGTCTGCCGCCGCATCCAGGATGCGCTTGCGGATCTGCCGGTGCCGCGCCGCGCGGATCGGGTGGAGGCGGTGATCCGCACGCCCTCCCAGGGCGAGACGGCCTCCGACCGGCAGCTGTCGCAGCTCGTCGCGAGCTACACCTACGGCTCGCGCAAGGCCGGCTGACGTGGTCGTCGGCCTCGCCTTCGTGCTGGGCCTGGTGGTGGCGTGGGCGCTGGGCGCGAACCCCGCCCGCCTCGCCGACGTGCGATTCCGTGGGTCGGCGCTGGTGTTCGCCGCGCTGGCGATCCAGATCGGGATCTACTCCTCGCTCAGCGCGCGCGTGCCGGCTGCATGGGACACGCCGCTGCACGTGCTCAGCTACCTGCTCCTGATCGGCTTTCTGCTGCTGAACGTGCGCGTCCCGGCGTTCTGGCTGGTCGGCTTCGGGCTGCTCTCCAACGTGGCCGTGATCTTCACCAACGGCGGGCGCATGCCGGTCTCGGGCGAGGCCTGGCAGGCGGCCGGCAACTCGCTGTCGGTGTTCAACAGCGACGGCATCTCCGACAACAACGTGCTCGCCACCGCGGACACGCACCTGCGATGGCTGAGCGACATCTTCGCCGTGCCGGCCCAGGTGCCGCTGGCGAGCGTGCTCTCGGTCGGCGACGTGATGATGGTGATCGGCATGGTCGCGTTCGTGTACCGGTCGTGCACGCCTGCCACCGGCGCCAGCACGATGCAGGTGCTGGAGCCGCTGCGCTCGGCCGCGTTCCGGCGAGTGATCTCCGGCCGGCTGGTGTCGAGCGTGGGCGATTGGCTGACGCAGGCGGCGTGCGTGACCTGGATCTACGAGAGCACTCGCTCGGTTGGCCTCGTCAGCGCATTCCTGGTGACGCGGATGGTCGGCTACGCGCTGGGCGGCTTCATCTCGGCGCCGATGCTCGACCGCATCCCCGGCTTCAAGGCGTTGTCGGTGGTGGAGACGATGCGGGGCGGCTGTGCGCTGGCGATGATCCCGTTCGCCGCGGCCGGCCAGATCTGGCCGGTGGTGGCGCTGGGCGCTGTATCAGCGATGATGTCATCCGCCACCAGCCCCACCGCGCAGGGGCTGATCCCGGACGTGTTGCCCCCCGAGCAGCTGCAGGCCGGCAACGCGATCCACCAGATGGCGCGCAGCCTGACGTCGGTGGTGGGCGCGCTGGTGGGCGGGGTCGCCGTGGCCGAGTTCAGCATCCAGGCGGCGCTGGCGATCGACCTGGCCACGTTCTGCCTGGCCGCGATCCTGTACCGGCGATTCGCCAAGCGGGCAGGGCCGGAGTCGCAGCCGCGGGCCGAGCCCGGCTCGCGGGTGTCCCGCCGCGACCTGCTGCGCGCGATCCTGCTGAACCGGGTCGTGCTCGGGCTGACAGCCTCGTTCACGCTGGTGACGCTCGCGATCGGGATCATGAACTCCGACGTGTCACGGGCCTTCGACCAGCAACTGGGCAACCGCCATGCGTATGGCTACATCCTGGCCGTTATCAGCGCGGGCTACGTCTGCAGCGAGATCCTGACCGGCTACATGCGCAGCCAGAGCGTGGCGCGGCGGTCGGTGGGTCTGGCGTTCATGGCGTCAGGCGCCGCGGCGTTCGTGTTGTCTTACGCGACGACGCTACCGATCGCCTACCTGGCGCTGTTCCTGTTCGGCGCGGCGGACGGCGTCACGGAGGTGGTGCGAGACAGCCTGATCCAGCTGAACACGCAGCGCAGCGTCCGCAGCGGCGTGTTCGCCGTGGTCAACTCGGTGCAGACCGGAGGCATGATCATCGGCCTCGCGTTGGCGCCGCTGGTGGCGGACCGGTTCACGAGCGGCACCAGCCTGCGGATCGTGGCGCTGGGTTGCGTGGTCAGCGGGCTGGTGGCCGGGGTCTGCCTGGTCGGGCGTGGTGGCGACGTCGGCGAGACGCTGCACGTGGTGGCGGCCGGGGTGCCCGCCGGCGGCCAGCTGGGCGCGGCCGTGGCCGGGTTCGAGCTGCGTGACCGCGACGGCGCGAACGTGGCGCTGGGCGAGCTGACCGCCGACGGGCCGGCCGTGTTGGTGCTGGCCGGGCGGCGAGGTGGCGACGAGGCGCGGGCCGCGATGCTGCGCGAACTGGCGGAGGGGCTGCCGGCGGGCGCGCGTCTGGCGGTGGTGTCGCGGCGGCGGTCGCGGCTGGGCGAGCAGGCCGAGGCCATGCGCGTCGCTGACTGGCTGCGCGACCCGGGTGGCGGGTGCTTCGCAGCGCTGGGCGTGCCCTGCGGGCGCCGGGCCGAGGACGCCGGCGCGTTCGTGATCGACCGGGAGGGCGTGCTGCGGCTCGCCTACCGCACGAGCAGCACGGAAGAGTGGATCCCGGCGGCGTTCGTGCTGTCGCGGGTGCGCCGGCTGGCGCCGGCTGATCCCGAGATCCGGGTGCTGCGGACGCAGCTGGGCGTCGCCGACGCGCCCGTCCGACCCGGCTCAGACCCGGCCTGACGCCCGATATACTGAGCGTTCGCGGGGCTATAGCTCAGTTGGGAGAGCGCCTGGATCGCACCCAGGAGGTCAGCGGTTCGAATCCGCTTAGCTCCATCGCTTGGGTAGGCCGTTCGCGCGAGTTGGACGAGGCTGGAGCCAGCGCCGATGACACGCTGGTGACACGCTAGATCTCCGATCGCGCTGCGAATGCGTCCAGCAGGGCGAGGTTGCGCGTCTCGGTTTCCGGAAGGAAGCGAGCGTAGTAGCGCAGCGTCGTTCGGATGTCGGAGTGGCCCATGTAGCGGCTGATCCACTCGATGCTCGCCCCGGCCGCGAGGCTGAGGGTCGCAAACGTGTGGCGCAGTTGGTACGGGGGGCGGCGCTCGAGGCCGGCCTTGTCCAGGGCGGGATACCAGACGCGTTTGCGCCAGTTGCCGAGGTTCAGGTAGCCGCCCATCGCACGCCCTAGACGTCGCCGTCTGCCGCCATCGAGACGGTTCCCACCTCTGAGCGGTACGCGCCGGCCGGGATCGGCTGTGGGTGGACGGTCCAGGCCGAGCCGTTCCAGTTGGCTTCGACCGTCTCCGTGGAACCGGGCGCGCCGCACTTTTGGACTGCGTTAAGGTTTCTGAACAGGCTGGTCGACGTTGCGACCCTTCTTACTCGTAAGATCGCAAGATGCGGCTGGTCAGTATCAGGTGGTGGCTTCCGCTCGCATTCACTCTGATCGCTGCGGGGACGGCGGCCGGCGTCGGGGTGCTGCTGAATCAGCGGGCTGAGGCGGCGTTCCAGGCGCGCACCCATCAGCTGGCGGTGGGCGACGCGGTTTACGCCGGCAACCTCCTGCAGCGGCAGGGTTCGAGCTCTGCTGATGTGCCAGCCGTCGCGGACCGACAGAACCTGGCGCTGTTCATCGTTGACCAGCACGGAGGCCTGCTGAGCTCGCAGATCTCACATGGCGTGCTATTCAGCCAGGTGCCTGACGTCTCCGCGGCCGTCGCGGCCGTCGGTGAGCTTCGCCGCTATGTGCGAGACACACAGGCTGGAGGCACGGTGGTCGGACTCCGGTTTCCGTTGAGGAATGCGGTGCTGGTGGCCTATCGTCCGAGTTCTTCGGCGGCGGCGGAGGCGGCCGTCGTCCGCCACGAGGTTGTTCGAAGCGCGGCGATAGCCGGCCTGGGTGGTGCGCTAGTCGGGATCCTTATTGCCGGCTTGGTGGCCCGTAGGGTGCGGAAAATCGCCGACACCGCTGCTGCGATCCAGAGCGGCGACTTCTCGCGCTCGCTACAACCTCGCTTTCCCGACGAGATCGGCAGCCTCGCTACTGCGGTCGACCAGATGCAGCACCAGCTTGGCGCGTCGTTTTCGCACCTGGAGTTTGAGCGAGACCGGCTGGGGGCGATTCTGGAGCGGCTGCACGACGGCGTTATCACCGTCGATGAAGCCGGATGCGTTGAGTATGCGAACCCGACCGCGCAGCAGTTCGCTGGGGACTTCCAGTTCGTGGTTGGTAAGCCGATCAGTGAGCCGTGGCCGGATATCGATCTGCGTGATGTCGTCCGCGAGGTCGGAGACGTTGGTGGCCCGGTGGAACGGCGCCTCCGACATGGCGGGCGCACTTTCGACCTGGTCGCTCTGGCCCCGGCGACGTCACAGCGAACGGTGATCCTGGTGCTGACCGACGTGTCTGAGAAAGAACGGCGGGAACGGGCGGAGCGTGAGTTCGTCGCCAATGCCGCGCATGAGCTGCGCACGCCGACAGCGACGATCCTCAGTTCGATCGAGGCGATCGACAACGGCGGGGAGGAAGACCCGACGGTGCGCAGACGGTTTCTCGGTCACATCCGGCGTGAAGCGAAACGGTTGGCCCGTTTGTCGACTGCGATGCTGACGCTCGCGCGTGCCCAGACCAATACGGAGCCGATACTGATGAGCGCCGTCTTGGTAGGGCCACTGCTCGACGAGTCCGTGGCCGCCGTCGATCTGCATGGCCTGCAGCTGCACATCTCGTGCCCGGACGATTTGCGCGTTGCCGCGAATCGCGATCTTGCCTACCACATGTTCTGCAACCTGCTGGCGAACGCAGCGAAGCACGGAGCTTCATCCGTGCGGGTCGAGGCTACCCAGAACGGGCGCGGGGTCACAATCACGATCCGCGATGACGGCCCAGGCATCCCGAAGGATCAGCAGGATCTGATCTTCGACCGGTTCTACCGCGGTGGCGGTCGCGACTCGGACGGGTTCGGACTCGGGCTAGCTATCGTCCGCGAAGTCGCAACGGTGTTGGGCGGACAGGTAGAGGCGAGCAGTAGCGCCTCTGGAACAACCATCGAGGTCACCCTGCTGACATGGCCGGAGGGCGAATGAGCGGCGAACGCGTGCTGATCGTCGATGACGAACGGCCGCTTCTGGAGGCAGTCGCGCACCATCTCCGGCAAGCCGGCTACCAGTTGGAGGTGGCGACCAGCGCGGAGGAGGCGCTCGATCGCCTGGCCGCAGGCGCCTTCGACGTCGGCATCTTCGATGTCATGCTGCCCGGCATCTCAGGCTTCGAATTGTGCCGCCGTGTCCGGCACATGGGAGATATGCCTGTGATCATGCTGACGGCGCGGGACGCGGAGGATGATCGCGTCGAAGGGCTCGATTCGGGTGCCGACGACTATGTTGTGAAGCCGTTCTCCCATCGCGAGTTGGTCAGTCGACTACAAGCGCTGCTTCGCCGTCGAGAGCTGGACGCGGCGGCCGCAACCAGACCTCAGCAACTGCTCGTAGGCAAGCTTCAGATCGACCGGTCCCGTCGCCGAGTCACTTGGGATGCGAGGCGGCTGCACCTGACACCGTCCGAGTATGAGCTGGTCGAGATCCTCGCGGTGGCCGAGGGACGGACGGTTCCACGGACTGAGATCGTGCGAGGATTGTGGGACAGTGACCACACAGGCGATGAGCGGGTTTGCGATGTGCACGTCCACTCGATCCGCCAAAAGCTGCGCCAGGCCGGAGGTGATCCGGCGGTCATCCAAACCATCCGTGGCGTCGGATACGCGCTTCGCGCCACCTAGCGATCCTCGATCGCCTATCCGCCTCCTGAAGCCGGCTCGTCTGCGCCGGCAGGACGAAACCGTTCCGGCGACCGAACGAACCAAACCAGAAAGGCCCATAGTGGATACAGAATCACAGACCATGCGAGAATCGGAAGCACCGACCGGGCGATGACCAGCCAACCAACTCCAGCCAGTGCGGTGGCCGCGACGCAGTACCAGACGAACCGGTGAAACTCCCGACTGGAGTTCAGCGCACGTTTCCCTACCCCACCGGCGGTTGGCGAGGGCTCACCCGAAGTTCTCTCACCCTATCGCGTAGTTTTCGACACGGTTGTTGTAGGTGTCGCATACCGACAGCGTCGTGCCGGTGATTTCGAGCTTGGTGGGGTAGTTGAACTGCCCGTGGGCGGTTCCCAGGCTGCCGAACGTCTGCAGCACCGAGCCGGCGGGCGAGAACTCGACCAGCCGGTTCTGGTTGGTGTCGGAAACCCAGATGTTTCCGCTTCCATCCACCGCGATCCCTTGCGGGCCGTGCAATGAGCCGAAGCTCTTGATGAGGCCACCGGTGGTGGCATCGAGCTCGACTACACGATTGTCGCCGGTGTCGGCGACGTAGACAGTGTTCCCGACGACGGTCAGATCCTTTGGGCTCTTGACGACGCCAGCCGCGCTCGTCCAGGTGGTGGTCAGGGTGCTCGTGTCCCAAAGCTCGATGCGGTTGTTGAACGTGTCCGCCACAACGACGTTGGCCCCAGCTGAGTCGATCGCAAACGGCCAGTGCAGTTGATCTGCCCCGCTTCCGAGCTTACCCGCCTTCTTGCCAGTCGGGTTTCCCTGCGTGTTGAATTCGGTCAGGCGGTTGTTCTTCGTATCCGCGACCCAGATCGTGTTGGAGACGCCGTTTAGGGTGACATCCCGTGGCCAGTTCATGCCCAGCAGGTCGGTTGCCAACCAGCCGCGATGGCCGATCACCTGCTCGAAGGCGCCCGAGGAGGTCGCGAATTTCTGGATCCGCTGGTTGACGGAGTCGGCGACGTAGGTGTCGTTGGCGCCGACCGCCTCGCCGGAGGGCTCGTTGAATCCGCCGTCGGCGGGGCCGACGCCGCCGTAGGTCTGTTGGAAGCTGCCGGTGTTGGAGAAGCGGGAGACGTGGAATCCCCACAGATCCGCCCCGTACACCTGTGGCGAGGTGCCCGACCCGACCGCCACGCGGCGAAGCTGGAAGAACTGGCCGTTGCCGGTTCCGGCGCTGCCCATCTGGCGGATGAACGTGCCGGTGGGTGTGAACTCTTCGATGCGTTCGTTGTCGGAGTCTGCGACGTAGACGTTGTTTGCGGCGTCGAGTTCGACGCCGTAGGGCCGGTTGAACTGGCCGGCGGCCGTGCCCTTCGCGCCCCAGGCGCGGATGAATGTGAACGTTGGCGAGAACTCGACCATCCGGTTGTTGGCGAAGTCGGCCACGTAGATGTCGCCGGAAGAGTCGGTGGCGGCGTCGCGTGGCGCGTTCAGCTGGCCGTTGCCGTTTCCGATTGGCGCCTTGTACTGGCGGATGAGTGTGCCGGTGGGGGTGAACAGCGAGATCGTGTTCTGGGCGTCGTCGGAGGTGAGGATGATCGGGTTGCCGGCCGCGTCGACGCCGGCGCTGATGCCGATGATCGAGGTGAACCGGAACGACCAGGTGGAGAGCCAGTGGCCGCTGGTCGCGTCCAGCACCTGCACTCGGTTGTATTCCGTATCGGCGACGTAGACCTTCCCGTTCAGGTAGGCAAGGTCGCGCGGATTCTGGAACGTGCCGTTTGCCTTCGGTCCGCGCACGCCGGCGCGCCAAAGCTGGCTGCCGTCAGGCGCGTAGGCGGCCACCTGGTCGTTGCCGGTGTCGGCGATGTAGAGATTCCCGGAGGGGTCGACATCAAGCCCTGACGGATACATGCTCGCCTCGCCCTGTCCATTCCCGAGCGTCGAGGCATAGACCGGCTTTGAGACCGTCGTCGCGGTGCCGAGCTGGACGGTCGCTGTGTAGCTGGCCGCGCCGCTGGCCGCTTTCACGTTGATCTTCCAGGTACCGCTGGTGCTCGCCTGGTAGGTCAGTGTCTTTGGCTTGGCCGAGCTGGTCGAAGAGGCGACGACGCTGCCGCTGGGGTTCTTCAAGAAGAGCGTGAGGTTCGCGCCGGCGTTGTCCCAATCGAGGTTGACGGTGATTGACGCGGGGGCGCTCACATTGAATGAGTCCACAGCAAGCTTCGTGCCGGAGGCGTCCAATGATCCGGTGAAGCTGAAGCTCGTCCCGGACGTGTTGGTCGTCGTGCCGGCCGTGGCCGTGTAGGTGGAAGAGCCTGTGAGTGCCTTGACGCCGAACTTCCATGTGCCGGTGCTGGTGGCGGTATAGGTGATCGTCTTTGGCTTGGCCGCCGACGTGTCCGTCTTGGCGGAGGTGCCATCCGGCTTGTAGAGGTAAAGACCGAGGTTTGCAGACGTGTCCGCCCAGTCGAGCGACACCGTGATGGTGTCGCCCTGGGTCGCGGTGAACGTGCGAAAGTTCCACTTCGTTCCAGTCGCGCTGACCGAACCGGTGTAGGTCTGCGACGCGGCGGCGCCGCTCGCCGGAACAACGAGTGCCACGACCAGCCCGACCATGAGTAGCCGGACCATGCTGGAACGCCAGAGCTTCATGCCATCCTCCTTCGTCTGCCTCGCAACGACTGTACGAGTCCTCCTGCGGCGGGACAAGGAAGATCAAGGGATCTGAACAGACAAGCCCGACACGCGCGCGTACGCTTCGGACACATCACCGCACAGGGGGGTAGCACAGCGTGGGCAAGCGCGGATATCTCGTTCTCTTCGCATCGCTGGTCGCGATGCTCGTCGTCATCCCCGCTGCCGCGGCGGACACGGCAACATCGACGTTTACCGGGAACGTCTCGGCTAGCGGCACGAAGACGAAGACGTTCTCCTTCAACGTGACCCAGACCGGCACGATCACCGCCAGCCTGGGATGGACGGATACCAGCGCGAACCTCGACCTGTTCCTGGTGCAGCCGGGCGGGGGCGACGTGGCAAAGGCGACGTCGACGACGGCCAACCCCGAGACGATCAGCTACTCGGCGACCCAGACCGGTACCTGGAAGATCCGCGTCCGTGCCACCAGCGGGGGCAGCGACTTCACCGCGACGGTCATCTATCCGGTCTCAGCGACCAGCGGCAATGGCATCGCGACCTTTTCCAAATCGATCGGCTTCAGCGGCCCGGCTGGTCTCTACGCATACGGGATGGACTGGGACTCGACCGACAACACGATCTTGGTCGGTGACTATTGGAACTACCGCGTCTGGCGCTACCACACGGATGGCACGCTGGCGAGTTCCACACCCGTCTCACAGCACGCGCTGGGCGGCCTCTCGGGCGGCATCACCGCCCCCTACGACGTCGAAGCCGATCCGACCGATCTCAACTCGAACGGACTGGCGGCGCTGTGGGTGGCCGATCAGGGCAGCTCGCGGATTGTCGAGTTCGACCACAACGGCAACTGGCTGCAGACGATCGGCAAGCTGAACAGCGGTCAGGCCAGCGGTACCGACGCGAAGCATCCCGGTCAGACCTATCCCTACGGCTGTGGCGGGGGCGACATGCACATCCCCACCCACATCCTGGTCGACACGGTCTTCTCCACGCACTACATCTACGTGTCCGACCCGAACTGCCGGGCCGTCTACATCTACGACCATCAGGGCGGCTTTCACGGAGCGCTTGACTGGACGGGATCTGGCGTAGGCACGCCGATTCCGCGCGGCGTGGCCGAAGACGCGGCCGGCAACATCTATGTCGCCGAGTTCAACTCCCGCAGGATCTTCGTCTTTGACCCGAGCACGAAGAAGATCATCGGGTCGATCGGGCCCCAGTCTGACATGAACGACGTACGGGGAATCGACATCGATCAGACGCATCATCTGATCTACACGGTCGGCGCCTACTGGAACCGCACATACGAGTTCTCCTACGACCCGGCGAAGGTGTCCGCAGGCACGGGAGCGTCAAGCGTCGTGGGTAAGTTCGTGAACGAGTGGCGCAACACCGATGGCACCAACTATGCCTCCGGACACCAGGCGTTCGACTCGATCCGCTTCCCGGCTGTCGACGGCCAAGGCAACGTGTACACCGGCGAGACCTGGGGCTGCGACACCTACTGCACCGGCACCGCCTACGGCTACGGCGTTGAGAAGTTCCAACCCGGCAACATCGCCAACTTCCCCAACTGCAACGCCACCAACGCCACCAACGCGGTCAACACGTGCGCCGGTGCCACACGGCTGTCCTGGTCGACGGGCCCACAGCCGCCGCCGCGCGGCGGGTTCAACCAGCAAAACGGCATCGCCATCGACAGCTCGGACAACCTCTACGTGGTCGACACCTTCGAGCAGCGCGTGCAGAAGTTCGACCTCAGCTCGACCTGCACGGCTCCGGGCAGCTGTCCGGCCTGGATGCTCGAGTGGGGATCGCGCAAGCCTGCCACACCAACATCGGACGGCTTCGGATACCCGCGGGCCTTCACCTTCGGCGATGACGGGCGCATCTGGGTCGGCGATAACAACAACGACGTGATGGCCTTCACGACGGGCGGATCGTTCGTGCACCGCTTCGGCTCACAGGGCAAGGGCGCCGGCCAGTTCTCCGGCGGTGTTCAGGGCATCGCCGTCGAGGGCGGCAAGGTGTACGCAACCGATGTCGGCGGCTGCCGGCTGCAGGTCTTCGACGAGACGAAGCTGCTCTCGGCGACGAGCATCGCAAACGCTCCCTCGGGCACGCTGCTCGAGAACCTGGGCGGCTGCGGCGCCTCCGTTGGCCAGATGCTCGCGCCACGCGGCATCGCCGTCGACGCGGCGAACAACGCCGTCTTCGTCGCCGAGACCGGGAACAACCGCATCACCCGCTGGAACCTCTCGACGAACACGGCGACGGTGTTCAAGCCAATTTGCGGCGGCAAGGGCCTCGCCCAGCCGTGGGGCATCACCTGGGATCCCAGCCATACCTGGCTCTACATAGGCGACGTCAAGAACGCCCGGATCGTGCGGATGAAGCCCGACGGCTCCAGCTGCCAGGTCGTCGTCACCCAGGCCGATCTCCCCTCGGGCGATCAGTTCCTCGGCTCGAACTTCATCCAGTTCGACAGTGCTGGGCGCATGTGGGTCAGCGACAACAGCCGACACGTCTATGGCTTCACGATCACCGGCTAGCCCTCCGACCAGTTGGTCTGCCCCCGGAGTGCCCGCCCGAAGCCGGCGGGCACTCCGAAATCCTCGGGGGTATGCCTCGGTGTGCCGCGACCAGCCGCCCGAGCCGATCATCCTCGGCGAACACGGGTAAGCCGGCTCGCCGTGCTGCTTTCGTTCCCCAGTCCATCGAGTCCCTACATATTCGAGCTAGGCCCGCTGCAGCCTCGCTGGTATGGCGTACTGCTCGCGTGTGGGGTGATCATCGGGGGATGGCTTGCGCGACGGGAAATGCGCCGGCGAGGCATCGATCCAGAGCTCGCCTATCCGATCGCCGTCTGGGGCGTGCCGTTCGGCCTGGTCGGAGCGCGGCTCTATCACGTGCTGACGGACTGGGCCGGGTTTTGGCCGCACCATCTCGCCGACGTGCCAAAGATCTGGCAGGGAGGCCTCGGCATCTGGGGCGCCGTTCTGGGTGGAATGCTCGGCGTCTGGATCGGTAGCCGCCGGGTCCGACTCCCATTTTGGCTGGTAGCCGATTGCATCGCTCCGGGATTGATCCTCGCCCAAGCACTTGGTCGATGGGGCAACTACGCCAACCAAGAGCTCTACGGCCATCCCTCAAGCCTGCCGTGGGCGGTTGCGATCGATCCCGCACACCGCTACCTCCCCTACCAAGCCTTTTCGACCTTCCAGCCGATGTTCTTGTATGAGTCGATCTGGGATGCCGCATCATGCCTTGTGCTGATCTGGTTCGCCCGGCGGTATTGGCAGCGAGTCCCGATGGGCACGGTGTTCGCCCTCTACGTCGCGCTCTACTGCACGATCCGTCTTCCACTCGAGACCATGAAGATCGACCCAGCCGATCACATCCTCGGACAGCGCATAAACGTCTGGGTCTCCCTCGTCGCACTCGTAATCGGAATGGGCTGGTTTCTGCTCTGCTTTCGCGGCCGACGCCCCGACGAGACCAGCCCAGCGCGCGTCGTCGCAGCAGTTCCTTTGCACACTCCGACTCTTCGGCCGGAGACCGCGATCGCCGCCCGCCGAGCATCCAAGCAGCGCAGAAAATGAGGTCAGATATCGCCCTTCGGAAACGACCGCCCGATCGATCACCCTGATTCGCGCTTGAGGTTTGTGCAGATCTCTTAACCGGGGCTGGAACTGAGGGCTCTCACCGTATCATTATGTCTAACTGGTGAAGATCGGCTCTCAGGAGAGATATGGATTACCACCTCGCGCGTTGGCTGAACGAGCTCATACACCACCATCCGCTCGCAGGCACGGTCGTGGCCGACTTCGCCAACTGGGGCGTGGTTCTTTTCGGCGTCCTGGCAGTCGGACTCTGGACGCTGTCTGCGCCCTACGGCGATGACGTCTACAAGCGCGCCTGTGCTTGCGGGCTCTCGGCGGCGGCGGTTGGATTGCTCGCTAATCAACTGATCATCGCGCTGTGGCACCGGCCGCGGCCCTACGAGGCGCACACGACCATTGTTCCGCTGCTGTCCCGAAGCCATGACGCCTCGTTTCCCAGCGATCATGCCAGTGCAGCGTTCGGCATCGCCTTCGCCGTCCTCTTCGTTGCTCGCCGCGCCGGCCTGTTCTTCCTCATATACGCGCTGCTGATCGGCAGCTCGCGCGTGCTGGCGGGGATGCACTATCCAAGCGATGTCCTAGCCGGCGTCGGTATCGGTCTGCTCGCGGCATACCTCACCACCAGGCTTTACCGACCCTTGCTTTCGCCGGCGGTGCGCCTCGTTTCTCGGCTGACGGATCCTCTGCTCAGTGCCGCAGTGCGACTACCAGGCGTCTCCACGCTTGTCTTGCGACCGTCCGTCCGAGCCACGCTCGTCGCGACGGTCGGAGTCGCACTGCTCGTTCGCGTCGGCTTGGGGTTGCGGCACCACCTCTTCGACGAAATGGAGTTGCTCACGCTCGCCGCCCTCGCAGCCGTGGTCATCTTCGGCACCTCGCTAGCCATGCGCCGCTACTGGCCGTTCACCGGCGTGATCGAAACGACGTCGCGGAGGGTCTAGACGAGTCGCTCCCTGCGCTTCACTGCGACTCTGGGTTCTCGCATTGAAGCCCAATACGTATCGTTTCACGAACCGTCTGTCGGGAGGTTCCACATCGTTTTGCTAGTTGGCATAGCCCTTATCCAGGTCGTCCTGGTCGGAGCCGGCATCCTGCTCAGCCGCCTCGATCGGTAACGGGCTGGGCGGTCAGTCTGGGCCTAGGGCATAGCCGTGTCCCGGTCCGACATTGACCCCGACACTGGAGCCGAGGTTGGCGATGGCCCAGGAGTTTGCCAAGCAGATTCCGCTCGGCCGGGTCGCTGACGTGCACGAGCTGTCCGACGTCATCACGTTCCTCGCGACCCCGGCGGCCGGCTACATCACCGGCGCGATCATCCACGTCGACGGCGGCCGCGCCGCGATCTGAGAGGAGACGAGATGAGGCTGGTCACCACTCCCTCAACGTTCGGACACGAGCCCACGCGGCCGCCCACTCACGATCCTGCTCTCCCGCAACCCGGACAAGATCGCGCGGGTTACGGGCCAGTGACAGAGATCGCAGCCCTGATCGACGCCGGCGAGCTGCGGTTGGACATCAGCGAGCGCGGACGTTTTTCGCCAAGTGCCAGCGGGGTGTCAAGTGGGGTGCCAGCACAAGGCGCTCAACTCGAACCGAATGCCTGGGCTGCGACAACGCCAATGTAAACCGCGGTTGCTCCGGCGGCCACGCTGACGGCCGGCAGCAGGACGCCGTGTGCGACCTGCTTGTCGCCAACCGCGTGGTAGACCTGGGCCATCAGCGTGGAAAACGTGGTGAACGCGCCCAGGAAGCCGACTCCGAGGACGATTCGCGTCTTGTCGGAGGGGTGTATCCCGATCAAAATTCCGAGCAGGAGCGAACCGGCTACGTTGACGGCGAACGTGACGTAGACCTGGTGGTGGGGCGGCAGGCGGTCGCCGCCGTAGTAGTCGAGGGTGTACCGGGCGAGCGCCCCAAGGCTCCCCGCGATGGTTACGGCGATGGCTGTCGGCATGGCGTCTCCTACGATCGTTCGTAGGAGCTATCAGCCGGCGCGGCGGTTAAAGGCGAGCCCCATCGCCTCAGCCGAAGGATGCTACCAGCGGCACTCGAGAACCTGCCGCACACGGCGCACGCGACTGGCGCGCGACCACAACGAGCTGCCGAGTCTAGGTGGACGCTGGCCCGGTTTGGAGGGCGATCCTGGGGCGACATACGCCGGTATCGTTCCTGCCAAATGCCATGGAAGCGCCTCATCAAGAAGGTGGAGTTGCGGCGGATCTTCCGGGTTCACGAACGGCAAATCGCGACGTTCCCGGCGGACGTGCGGGACGCGCACAAGCACTCCAGCCGGCATCGAACGGAGATCCTCGCCAGCGCCTGGTGCGGTTGTTTCTCCTGCATTTCAATCTTCCCGCCACATCAAATCGACAATTGGACGGATAACGCTCACGGTGAGAAGGAGTCTCTCTGGACTGCGTTGTGCCCGAGGTGCGGGATGGACACCGTCATCGGCGACAATTCGGGGCTTCCGATAACCAAGGCGTTCCTGACCGAGATGCGTCGCTACTGGTTCTAGTCACCTAGCGTCCTGGTTCACCCTGGCCAGGCGAGCAGACCTACCCGGGCCGTGAAATGTCCGAAAAGTGGCTCTCGTCCCAGGTCGATACGAACTGCCCGCCAACAGCGCCAACGATCAGCAGCTGAGTACCCGACTCCAGCGCCTTCGCGCTCCGCCGCACCGATAGGTCCGTGACCGCGACTGCACAGCCGGAACGATCGGGCGGCCATCGTAGCCTTCAGCTATGGGGCGGCGACTTTGCGGGTTGATTCCTTTTTCGTCTGGACCACCAACTACGAATCGCGTGCGGTGAGGGGAGTCTCGACGAGTCTCGGTGGTGGATGATCGGCGGCGGTTCGCCGTGGCCGGTGAAGTCGCCGTCGTACACGACTGGGTGGTGCGACGTGATTTCCGGGGAGGTGATGGTGATCTGCGCGGGCTGACAGTCGTCGAGCTCGATGACGGCCTCGCCCGGGTGCAGCACGGGGGCAGACGGCGCACTTTCGAAGTTCCCGCTCCACTTCCACCCGCTGAACTCCGCCCAAACGCTGGCGTTCACGTAGACCTGGGCGCTCACGTCGGCCTGGCGGATCACGGCCCAGCCGTGGTACGTCATGTGGCCAGGATACCGGGTTGCGGCCGCGGGATCACGATTTCGTCTCGGTCGGTGATAGCATCGACCTGTTCTATTGGCGCGCCGGGAAGACTGGTCGGCAGACCCGTTGTGCACCCGCCAATAGACCCTGACCCCTCTCGCGAGGCAAACGCTCGACACCGGCTCCGCTCCGGTGTGGCAGGCCTGCTGCAGTCTCGGCAGGTGCTGTTGATCGCCTTTGCGTTCACGGTGATGGGCGATCCGGTGTCGTCGGTGGCATATGCGATCGAGGCGGCGCTGCGAGCGCTTGATGGTGACCTCGCGCTTCTGATTCCGACGATGGCGATCGTGGTTGTCATCATCGGCTTGGTGATCAGCAACTACCACCGCCTGCTGGGGCGGTTCCCCGGGGGTGGGGACGCTGCCGCGGCGGGCACCGCCTTCGGCGACGGGTGGGCCTTTCTGCCGCTGGGTTCGTTGATCGTCGACTATGCGCTGACGATCGCGATCTCGGTCGCCGCGGCCTCGTCGGCGATCATCGCCTTTCAGCCCGGATTGGCGCCGGCTCGGATTCCGCTGGCAGTCGTGCTGCTGACGGCCGTGGCGGGGCTGACCTTGTTCGGCCACCATGGCCGCTCGCTGTTTGCGCTGATGACGATCAGCTTCGTGGTGATCGGGTCGATCGTGATTGTGATCGGTCTGATCGATCCCGCGGGCAGCGGCGGGTCGCCGCTGACTCCTTCGGGGTACGATCGGTCGCCTCCGCTCGCGGTGCTGCTCGCGTTCCCGGTCGCGATGGCACTCGCCACGGGAGTCGAGGCGCCATCCTCGGCGGTGGCGCAGCTGGGTCAGCTTGATCGTCCCTCCCAGATCATGTTCGGTCGGGTCACTCTGTGGCTCACGTTCATCGTCGTCGGCTGGCTGACGCTCGGCCTCACCGTGTTGGCGGTGCGCCTCCGGGTGGGTGTGCCAGGGCCGGACTCCACCCAGATCGCCAACCTCGCCAAGGCGTCGGTGGGCTCGGGCCCGCTGTTCGGAGCGTTCCAGCTGGCAAGCGCCGTGCTGCTGCTGGCAGCAGCAAGCTCCTCCTTCCAGGCCGGCCCCGGCCTGCTGAAGGCGCTGTCGCAGGCACCAGGGGGCATCGGCATCCTTCACCGACGCCTCGGCTCGACCAACACCCATCACACGCCATACTGGGGCGTTGGCGTGTTCCTTTGCGTGGCGGCGGTGGTCGTGGTGGCAGCCGGAGCGTCCGAGCAGGAGCTCGTGCTGTTCTATGCGGTCGCGGTGTTTGTCGCGTTCTTCTTCGGCTTGCTCTCGATGTACCGCTTCGCCCGAGCCGAGCACTCACGCCGCTTCGTGGCCCTCACCGGCGCGGGACTCGCCGCCGTCACCCTCACGCTCGCCGTCAATCTCGGACGGGTGTACCCGATCGCCAGCCTCGCCGCCGCCATTCTGATCGCAGCGATTCTCCACCGCCTCTGGGTCAGAGCCGGAATGCCCAGCGGCGCCGCAGAGGCAGAGGCCATCGCCGAGCGCGCCGTGGGGGACACGATCGTCTGAGGGGCTCGTCGGCCGCCGCCAACCTGCGGAACGCGCGGCGGGACTTCTTCATCCCGGAGGCACGGGGGACCGTGATGGCATCTTGATGCTCAGGGGGCGAATCGTGAGACCGCCGTGATGCCTTCGCATCTACGGTCAGGGTCGGTGTGCCGGGAAGACGGGTCGGCGACGAGCTATGCGTGCCGCCGCCGCCATATCAGACGCCCCCGTCGCGAGCGCTCACCAGCGCGTCGTGCGGGCGCTGCTGTTCATCGGCTTCGCGTTTGCGGTGATGGCGGATCCGGTTTCCTCGGTCGCGTACACGATTGAGGCGTCTCTCCGCGCTCTGAACGGGCACCTCGGTCTGTTGATGGCAACGCAGATCATCGTGCTTGCGATCATCGCCCTGGTCGATGTGAACTACTGGCAGTTGGTCGGGCGCTTCCCATTGGGCGGGGGATCGGCAGAAGCCGCGGCGCGGGCGTTCGGCACCGGCTGGGTGTTCCTGCCTATCGGCGCGCTGATCGTCGATTTCGTGTTGACGATCACGATCTCGGTCGCTGCTGCTGTCAGCGCGCTGATCGCCTACGTGCCCGTGATCGCGCCGGCGCGGATCGCGATTGGTCTGGCGCTGTTGGTGGGAGTTGCCGCCTTGACGTGGTTCGGGCACGGCGGACGACTGGTGTTCGCGGTGATGACGCTGCTGTTCATTGCCAGCGCCGTAGTGATGCTTGTTCATGGTTTCGCGAACCCGGTGACGGCTCATGGGAGCGCGCCGGTGACCGGCCCCGAGGGGTCCGCGGTGCTGGCCGTGGTGCTGTCGTTTCCGGTGGCGATGGCGCTTGCCACCGGTACCGAGGCGCCGGCCACGGCGATCGGACAGCTGGGACAGCTGGGAGCGGACGACCGGCGCCGGTTCGCGCGGGCGACCATCGTCCTGACGATGGTGATCGTGGCCACGCTGACGATCGCCATAACGGCGCTCGCCGTGCGGCTGCATGTCGGCATCCCGTCGGGTGACTCCACCCAGATCGCGGATGTCGCGCACGCCGCCGCTGGGGGCGGCGCCATCTACGCACTGTTCCAAGCCTCCAGCGCGCTGCTGCTGCTGGCCGCGGCCAGCTCGTCGTTCCAGGCCGGGCCGGGACTCCTAAAGGCGCTCTCACGACACCCAAGCAGCGCTGGAGTAGGGATCCTGCCGCGGGGCCTCGGTGAGACCAACAGCCACCACACGCCCTACTGGTCGGTGCTCGTCTACCTCGGGATCTCCGCTGCGATCCTGCTCGCCGCCGGCGGCCACGAACAGGAGCTGGTGCTGTTCTACGCCGTCGCGGTATTCGTCAGCTTCCTGGCAGGGCTGGCCGCGATGGCGAGGTTCTCGCTTCGCGACGGCCGCCGTGGCTTGTTTGCGATCAACCTGGTAGGTGCCGTCGCGGTCGCGTTCACCCTGATCGTCAACCTCGGCCGCGGCTACCCCTTGCTCTCGCTCGCCGCCACCGTCCTGATCGCCGCCGTGCTCTACGGCCTTTGGACACGAGCCGGACGACCCTCCGGGGTGGAAGAGGTCGAGGCCCACATCGAAGATGACTGAGCACGCTCAACAGGCAGCTGATCTGCTCGGATCAGACCACCCCGTTCCACGTCTCGCCGAGACGATCCACGCCGTCCGGCGCCAGGCGGTGGTGTGCGTCTCGTTCACCTTGGCGCTAGCAGCGCTGTCATGGCCGCATCCCACCCGATCCCTACCGCTCACCGCCAGCGCGCTGCTCGTTGACCTGTTCCTGGTGGGCGCCTGGGCGGTGCTACGACATGAGCATGCGACACGGATACGTCGGCTCATCGCCACATCCGGCTCGGACTTGCCGCTGATCGAGGTACAGAAGGAGACGCAGCGGTTGCTCGACACGCGCTCGCGCCAACGACTGGCGAAGCGACTGCTACGCATCCTCGGCTCCGCCGAGCGCTGGAGCGAACTGCCTACGGCCCAGCGGCCACCGCCGGCCGTTCGAGAACTGGCGCGAGACTCCGAGCTCGTACGACGGGTGGCAGCGTCGCTGGTAGCTGATCGTCCCTCCGCTCGCGGGGTGGCGATGGTCGAACAACTGATCGCGAACGGCTACCAATCACCGCTCTACGCGGGCAACCGCGTACTGCTAAGACAAGAGCTCGGACGGATCATCTACGAGCTCGACGCGGGGACCAGCGCCGAGCATGGGGCGCTGCAGTCAGCGGCAAGGTCGTAGGAGGGGATGAAGGTCATGCCCAGGTCAAACCGCGGCGCATACCTACGCGGCGGCTACCGCACGATCCGTAGATCGAGCGTTCGGCGGGTGTGGGCAACGCTTCTGCTGGTAGAGGTGACGGTCTGCGGCTGCAATCACGGCATCGAGGGTTTCCCCATCCACCGGATAGTGCGCAACTCCGACTGAGGCACCAGGGACTGTCAGCCGACCGTCCTGGAACGCCGCGACGCTACCCGACGGGATCACGGCCATGAACTCGTCGCCACCGACGCGTGCGACAGACGCCTCCATGCCCAGCACCGCCAATAGCGCCGCGGCAACCTCCCTGATGGCCGTGTCGCCGGCGGCGTGACCCAGTGAGTCGTTGATCTGTTTGAGGCTGTCCACATCGGCGATCAGGACTCCGAAGTGCCGGCCGCCGGCGATAGCCTGGTCGCAACGTCCGAAGAAGGCGCGTCGGTTTGGCAACCCGGTGAGGGGATCGGCGTATGCGAAGCCGCGAAGCTTTCGGCTGTGCAACCCAACAACGACACCGACGCCAACGTAGGCGGTCGCGCGGATGAGCAGCGACACCGCTTCGGTGGCCACTGTGGGAGTGTTGGGAACGCTTGCATACCAGCCTGTCACGATGATCGTTGCGGCTGCGGCAACCAGCATCGCTGCGCGCACGCCGAACCACGACCCAGCAACCACGACCGGCAACAGGTAGAGGTAGCCCAGCCCCAGATTCGACCAGTCCTTGACCGCGAACTGGAGCCCGGCCGTGATCGCCAACGATAGGGCGATCGCACCCATGGCCAGACCCTTTGAATGGGTTCGAAACGGCATGCTCAACTATCGGCTCTCGCGGCGCGAACTGTGAGCAGCGCCGCGGTAGCAGGGATGCCGTCAAGGTGTAAACTGACCTCGGCGAGCCGGGAAGTCTGGTCGGCACCATGGAACTCCACGTCGGAAGGTGTGGGATTCGAGGTGCGGGCGGACTCGATGGGGATGGCTCAAGCGCTTGCCGGGCAGCGAGCGGCCGCCGAACAGGCGGTCGGACTGGGGGTGTTCCTCGGTGCGTGCGCGGTGTGGCGACTCTGCCCGTTGCACGAGCCTGAGCCGTTCGTCGCTGTCCTGCTCGGCCTTGGGGCATTGGCAGCAGTAGTCGAACTGGCGCTTGTCTGGGCGAGGCATGAGGAAGCGATCGCATGCGCTGACGAGCTGATCCTCGCGGGCTTCTTTGGAGACGCCCGACGAACGCGGATCGAGCAGGCTGTCTCGCATCGTCTCTGTTCGATCGAGACGCCGCGCACGCGGCGCCGGCTCGCAAACGCTCTTCGCTGGCGTTTGCGACTTGCCGATGGGACGACCCGCCCATCCCCCGGCTATGTCCGCGCCAGCGCGTATCCACCGCTCGGCCGGTCGCAACGTCGTGTGTTCCTGGACGAGCGACCGCTGGTCGCAGCGATGGCGGATCGAATCGAACAGGCACCGGTTGACCCGCGAGCCCTCGTGATCCTGTGGGGAATGGTGACGGGCCCGCCTCCGCCAGGCGGGGTTGATGACCCGCGAACGCGCGAAGAAGTGCGGAGCCTGCTCCACTCGGCGTGGGCGCTGATCAAGGACGACTCCTTCGACGCGGCGGCGCCCGCCGAGGACCGGTCGATCACGGCCGCGCCCTCGCGGCCGCTCTCGGCGCGAAATCGACGATGATCTGCCGGCGTTCGGCCATGTGCGGATGGCGTCGGTGGCCGCTGTTCACGTCCTCACGCTGAAGGTGACCATCACGACCGGGGGTGATAGTGCAGGAGTTCGGAGTGGCCGTGGCGCTGGTGAGCGGCGCTGTGCTGGCCGCGCTCCTGTTCCGACGCGGTGCGGATCGCGTCCGGATGCCCGCTCCGGTCGTTTTCTTACTCGCCGCAGCGGTCGCTTCCGACCTGTTCCAGCCACTCGGCAGGGCACTCTCGCCGAAGGATGTGAGTTGGATCGCGTCGGCGGCGCTGATCGTGATCCTGTTCGATGGTGGCGTGTCGCTTGGGTGGAGTCGCGTCCGCCCCCGCGTCGGTGCGGTGGTCACGCTCGGCCTCGGTGCGACAATCCTCACAGCCGGGGTGATGGCCGTCGCAGCGCACGCGTTGTTTGGATTCGGCTGGTCTACGGCGGCGGTGCTGGGTGTTGCGTTGGCGCCGACAGATCCGGCGGTGGTGTTCTCGGTGATCGGCGAGGGCCGGCTAGCCGAGCGGCCAAAGACGATCCTGGAAGCCGAGTCGGGAGCCAACGATCCAATCGCAATCGCGTTGATGATCGGCGTCCTGGCAGCGATCGACGGAGGCTCCTGGCTTCCCACCGTCACGACCACGCTGGCTCGCCAGCTGGCAATCGGCCTTGTGGTCGGCGTTGCCGGCGCATGGATGACACGTAAGCCGCTCAAGCATCTGACCGAGCCCCGAGAGACGTTGCAGCCGATCGTCGCGCTCTCAGCCGCAGGTCTGATCTTCGGCACCGCCACCGCCATCCACGGCTCGGGGTTCCTGGCCGTGTTTGTCGCCGGTCTGCTGCTCGGGGACGCCAACACGACTGTTGGCGAGGACGTCCGCGCCTTCCACTCAGAGCTGGCCGGCCTCGCAGAGGTGATCGTGTTCGTCTCGCTTGGTTTGACAGTGCACCTCGCCGCGCTGGGAGTGTCCGGCGTTCTCCAAGGACTCGCCCTCACCATCGTGATGCTGGCCCTCGCCCGGCCCCCGGCAGCGATGCTGCTGCTGGCCCCGTTTCGCGTGCCAGCAAGGGAGCGTGTGTTCCTGTCTTGGGCTGGCTTGCGCGGCGCTGTCCCGATCCTGCTCGCATCACTCGCACTTGCCGACGGCGTGCAAGACGCGAAGCGGATCTACGGTCTCGTGTTCGTGGTCGTAGCAGCGTCCGTCTTCCTCCAGGGCGTCACGCTCCCCACGGTCGCCTCCGCACTCCACGTCAGCACCAACGACGACCACGCGACTGATTGACGGTTCGAAGCTACGTGGCGACTCGGTCACATGTCCCACCCCCGAGTACCGCAGGTTGCGCGAGGACAATGCTATTGGGCCTATGACCGCCGGGTTTGGCGAGGTGGTGGGAGAGTGGTAGAGCGAGTGGCGGCGCGCAGCTGCGCCGCCCCACGGCCGTATCGCACGGCGCGGGCGGCGTGTTCGGGAGGCACTCCGTCTTCGACCAGCCGGGTTTGGAGTTCCGCGTCTGAGCACCAGCGCCACAGCAGCCAGATGAACGCGCAGAAGGTGACGATGAAGCCTTCGCCGAGCATGGCGACGCCGCCGAGGTTTTGATCCTCCAGAGGGCTCATGCCCCAGAGCTTGGGGGTGTGGGTGTAGTAGGGGTAGAAGATGTGCTGCGACCAGACGAAGAAGAACGCGAGCGCGGTCTCGAACAGCCGCATGGCCAGCACGTAGAGCGCCTTGGCTCCAGCTCCAAACCACGGCGGGCCGGGTAGTGGCTCGAGGATCGCGGCCCACAGCAGCGCGCCGCCGGCGAAGAAGCTGGTGTGCTCGAGCGCGTGGATCGTGTCGTTGGCAAGCGCCGCCTGGTAGGCGGCCGGGAGGTGCCAGGTGGCGAGGAGGATCGCCCATACCGGGAACGCGATCAGCGGGTGGGCGAGCCAGCGCAGCGAGCCGATCAACGGCAGCGCGAGGACAGGGCGCAGGATCGGCCCGGATAGCCCCGCGACGCAGAGTAGCGGTGCGATGTCCCCCAAGAGCAGGTGCTGAACCATGTGAACGGCAAAGGAGCGATTCTCGCCCAGCCAGTCGATTGGAGAGGCCAGCGCGACCACCAGCACCGCCAGCCCTGCCAGGAACGCGATCGGCTTCCAGCGAGGTGGTGCGGCTCCCCGCTCCGCAAGCGTCTGCACCCGACGGAGGTAGAGCAGCGCGACGAGCGCCACCGGGGCGAGCTCCATCGGATCGAATGTCCACACCCACATCGTCCAAGAAACCACATCGTCCAAAAAAACTGACTGGTCGGTTATAATAGCGGTGCTGGGTACGCGGGAGTGCACAACGGGCACGCTGACGAAAGCGAGTTGGGGTGTGGCTGAGGAACTTCAGATCGAGATTCGCAGAGATGGTGACCGTGTACTGGTCGGCCTCACGGGAAACCTGTGCTCGGCGACGGCCGCCACCTTCAGTAGGCGCATCGGGCGGGTGGTTGACAGCCGGCCTACCGTCGTGAGGCTGGACCTTCGCCGGACGTTCGTTGACTCGTTCGGTCTGGCGGCTCTGGTTGAGATGTGCGCCCGCTGTCGGCGAGCCGATACGACCGTGGAGTTGGTCTCACCGCCTTCGACGCGGATGCTGCTGACCGGGTTGGGGTTCCCACGCCGGTTCCGATGGGAGACCGGCAAGACCGTGCGGGTGATCGCGGCCGAAGCCCCAGACCAGCCCCCACCCGCCAACCAGGCGCCCACCAGGAGCACCGAGTAGCGATGCCGAAGATCAATGCCGAGACGCGTGCCGACCGGCGCCAGCGACTGGTCGATGCGGCATGGCGACGGGTGGCCGCGGCCGGATACCACGAAACGACCGTCGACGACGTGTGTGCCGAGGCGGGGGTCAGCAAGGGCGCGTTCTACGGCTACTTCGACGCCAAACAGGATCTGTTTCTGGCATTGCTCGACGAGGAGACCGACGCCCTCGATCGGGTCGCGCGCGAACTCGCGAGCAGCGACGTGTCCGGAGCCGAGCGGATGCGCGGGTTCACCCGGGCGATGCTGGAGGTGGGCGACGATCCCGGTCGGGTGCAGCTGCGTGCCGACCTATGGTCTGCGCTGGCCACCGACCCGGTCATCCGCACGCGCTTCGCCGATGCCGTGGAGCGTCGTCGTTCGATCCTGCGGGCCTGGATCACGCGCAGCATCCAGGCCGGCGACCTGGCGATCGACGAGCGCCGAGCTAACGCCCTGGCCTCGATTCTGCTCGCGCTAACCGATGGGTTGATGCTGCATCGAGCGCTGGATCCGACCGGCTTCAGGTGGCAGAACATCCGCGCGGTGATGGACGCGCTGATTGCCGGCATCGACCGGTCCCCGGCGCAGTGAGCGTGTCGCTCCGCCAGCTCCATCGCTGGCTGCACGGGACCACCGCCGGCCTGATGGCGTTGGGCGCGCTGGTCGGGCTCGGGGCGGGTATCGGCGCGGTCATGTTCCGGGAGCTCATCGTCGGCATGACCACCCTCTTCACCGGGAGCGCGGACTACAGCGCCACCGCACACGCGGCCAACCCCCACCTGCCCGGCCTGGGGATCTGGTTCGTGGTCCTGGCACCCGTCGTGGGAGGCCTCGTGTACGGCCCGCTGATCGCCAGATTCGCACGGGAAGCAAAAGGGCACGGCGTGCCCGAGGTGATGCTGGCCGTGTCAGAGAACGGCGGTCGCATACGACCGCGGGTGGCCGCCGTCAAGGCACTCGCCTCGGCCATCTGCATCGGCTCTGGCGGCTCCGTGGGCCGCGAAGGGCCGATCGTTCAGATCGGCTCTGCATTGGGCTCGACCGTCGGCCAGGTGCTGCGGCTACCCGAGTCGCGGCTTCGGCTGCTGGTCGCATGCGGCGCCGCCGGCGGTATCTCGGGCACCTTCAACGCTCCCATCGCCGGCGTGTTCTTCGCGCTGGAGCTGATCCTGCGCGACTTCGAGGTCGAGTCGTTCGGCGTCGTCGTCGTGTCGTCCGTGGTTGCCGACGTAATCGGCCGCGCGGCGTTCGGATCGCAGCCGTTCCTCGCCCTGCCCACGTTCCAACAGCAATCCCAGTGGGAGTACGTGCTCTACGTGGGCCTAGGCGTCTCAGCTGCCGTGCTCGGCACGCTGTTCATCCGCGTCCTCTACGGCCTGGAAGACGTCGCCGATCATGTCTGGACCGGCCCCGAGTGGCTGCGCCCAGCCGTCGGCGGGCTCCTGCTCGGCGGGCTGCTGCTCGTGCTCCCCCAGTTGTACGGCGTGGGATACCCGGTACTCGGCCACGCCGTGTCCGGCGGCTACGCCGTGTGGTTTCTGATCGGGCTGCTGGCAGGCAAGCTGGTGGCGACCAGCCTGACGATCGCCATCGGCGGCTCAGGAGGCGTCTTCGCGCCATCGCTGTTCATGGGGGCGATGCTCGGCACAGCCTACGGCGACGCGGTCAGCGGAGTCGCGCCGCACCTCGCAGGCCCGGCCGGTGCGTACGGCCTCGTCGGCATGGGAGCGGTATTCGCAGGCGCGGCCCGGGCTCCGATCACCGCGGTGCTGATCATCTTCGAACTCACCGGGGACTACCACATCATCCTCCCGCTGATGGTCGCGGTTGTGATCGCAACCGCCGTCGCCTCGCTGCTCAGCGGTGACTCGATCTACACCCTCAAGCTGCGACGACGAGGCATCGACCTGCGGCGAGCGCACCCCAGCACCCTGGAAGGGCTCAGCGTCGCCGACACGATGCAACCCGCGCCGACACCGGTTCGCGCCGAAGACCCGCTGGAGGTCTTGGTCGACCGCTTCGGCCACGGCGAAGCCGTCACCCTGCCACTGGCAGCCAGCGACGGAACCTACACCGGCGCGATCTCCGGCCGAGACGTCGAACTCGCCACGCGATACGGACGCCTCGGCGCCTTGGCTGCAGATCTCGCCCATGAGCTACCAACGCTGCGACCGACACAACGCCTCGACAGCGCCCTCGACGACCTCGTACGCGCCGATACCGGGGGCCTGCCGGTGGCCTCCGACAACGGGCACCTCGTGGGCTGGATCACCCACAGCGACGTCCTCCGCGCCTACCACGCACACCTCCACGCCGATCGAGCCCCCACACCCGCTCAGGATCACCCAACCGCCCACGACTACCGCAAGCGCATCAGCGGACACGTCCGGCGAACCCGCCGACGCGATACGACCGCTCAAACGCCCCGCGACGAACTCACCAGTGCAGGAGTTGACGGCGATGGCAACTGACCTGCCCTCGGGGGCGCGCGGCGCTGGGCACTGTCACAGGCTGCGCGGCTATCTCGTCACTGAAGGAGTGAAACGAAGCAGTCACCAAGATCTCATAGCGGCGCCAGGGGTGCGCCGGCCTGGTGCTCACATTCGGCGTGGAAGGTCAGGTCGGTGACGCCGTCGACCAGTCGCTTCGCGCCATCCTCAAGTTTGTGGGAGATGCCTAGGTGTAGGACCTATGAGCCTGCGAGACGGCTGACGTTGTCCGGGCCTCCGACGAGCCTTGTGGTTGACGAAGACCACAGCTCGAAGGAGGCCCGTGATGGGTAAGGGTATGCCACCGGTCAGACTGCGTCATTCGTGGGAGGCGCGGTGTCGAGTGGTTCAGCTGATGCTTTCTGGGGTGGCGCCTTTGGTGGCTGCTGCGGCGTGTGGGCTCAGCCGCGCGTCGGCGTATCGGCTGTTGCGGCGCTACCAGGAGGGCGGCTGGGAGGCGTTGCGGGATCGCCCGCCGATCGCCAAGCATCATCCGCATCGGCTCTCGCCGGAGGCGGAGGCACAGATTGTTTTGCTGCGGCGGCATACCGGGTGGGGACCTCGGTCGCTGTCAGCGGCGCTGGGTCGGCCGCCCTCGACGATCTGGCGAGTGCTTGTGCGGCACGGCTGCTCGCGGCAAGCCCAGATGCCCAGGCCACCAGCGAATCGGTATGAGTACGCGGCGCCTGGCGAGCTGGTGCACCTGGACATCAAGAAGCTGGCTCGCTTCTGGCACGTCGGCAAACGCGTGCTCCAAGACGGCGTCAGACGCAGCGGCGGTGCCGGCTGGTCATACGCGCATGTCGCGGTGGATGACCACTCCCGTCACGCGATCGTGCAGCTACGCCGATCCGAGACCGGTCACGACTGCGCCGCCTTCGCAGCCATGGTGATCGACGCCTACGCGAAGCAGGGCACACCGATCCAGCGGATCCTGACCGACAACGGCGGCGCCAGGTTTTCTCTTGGCGAAATAGCGGCCGTTGATCACGGTGGCGAGTTCATCGGCTGAGGTTGAGACAAAGGACGGCCGTTTTCATCCGCAACTTCGGAAGTCCGCGGGCTAGCTCCATTGTTCCGCTCAGCGATCCTCCAACCGCTGTTCAGCAGCGGGGCCGGGGGCTCTAGGCGGTGGGCTCGAATGATGGCGGCGCCTTTGGGGGCTTTGGCTGCTCGGCTGCCTTGTCGGGCTCGAGGTGGGGAAGCCACTCGAGCCACCGGGGCAGATACCAGTTGCGGTCGCCGAGCAGCATCATCGACGCCGGTAGGAGCACGCCTCTTACGATCGTGGCGTCGATCAGGATGGCGGCGGCAAGTCCGATGCCGAGCTGTTGCAACAGGATGATGGAGCCGCTCGCGAACACGGCGAATACGAGCACCATCACGATCGCGGCGCTCGTGACGACTCCTGCGGTGGTCTTGATGCCGTGGGCGACGGCTTCCTCAGTCGAGAGCCCGCGATCCCGTGCTTCGCGGATCCGGCTGATGATGAAGACGTGGTAGTCCATCGACAGGCCGAACAGGATCACGAACATGAAGATCGGCAGGAACGAGATGATTCCTCCGGTGTAGTGGAACCCGATGAGATGCTTGCCCCATCCGTGCTGGAAGAAAAGCACGAGGACGCCATACGCAGCGGCAACGGACAGCAGGTTGAGGATGATGGCTTTCGCCGCGATCACCAGCGACCGGAACGAGACGAGCAGCAGGATGAAGGCGAAGGTGAGCACGAACGCGAACACCATGGGAGCTGATTCCTTCATGCCGGAACGCGTGTCCATTCCAACTGCCGTTTCGCCGGTGACGCCGTATTCGACGCGGTCGAGCCTGCCGAGTGTCGCGGGGATGGCATCGTTGCGGAGTCTGGTGACGCCGGACTCGGACGCGGGGTCGCTGCCGTTTCCTGCCAGCGGAATGGCGATCGTCTCCGCTGTGCCGCGAGGATTGGTGTCGGTCTTGACCGATCCACCGTCCGGGACAACCATCGCTACTGCGCGTTTGTGGAGGTCTGCGACGGCCGCGCGAATCGCGGGAGCGTTCACATCCTTAGCCTTCACAACAACGGTCGCCGTGTGCAGTTCAGCTGGGAACGCCTTCTGGATGCGGTTGTAGGTCTGGACTGCCTTGAGGTTCTGCGGTAGTGACTCGGGCGTTACCTGAACTGTGTGCATGCCGAGCGCCGGCATGGCGATCGCGATGAGCGCGCCGCCCGCGATTACCGTGGCCACACCAGGCCGCGCGAGCACGCGGTCCAAGACCCAGCCCCAGAGCCGGCTTTCGCTGCCGTCTCGATGGAGGTGGTGGAGCAACGGCAGCCGAGCGTTGTCGACGCGGCTGCCGAGTTTGGAGAGCAGTGCCGGAAGCACGGTCAGCGATCCCAGCATCGCGACTGCGACGACCATGATCGTTCCCAGCGCGAACGATGAGAACCCGGGATCGCCGGCGAAGAACATGCCCGCCATCGCGACGATCACCGTGAGCCCGGAGATAAGCACTGAGCGTCCGGACGTCGCTGCCGCGGCCTCGAGCGCGGCGGACTCGTCCCGTCCGGCTGCCCGTTCTTCGCGTTCGCGCTTGAGATAGAAGAGTGAGTAGTCGACTCCGACGGCCAGTCCGACGAGCAGGATTACCTCTTTCACTTGCGCGTCCACCGGCATCAAATGGCTCGGCAGGGCGATCAGGAACATGGTTGCCATCACCGAGGAGAGCGCGAGGATCAGCGGGATACCAGCGGCAAACAGCGCGCCAAAGGCGATCAGGAGGATGACGAGGGTCACGGGCACCGACAGGAGGCCGGCCCTGGAGAGGTCCTTGGTGAACTGGCCCTCCACCTCCCGGGCGGAGCTCCCGTCGCCGAACTCGGCGATCGTCAGCTGCGGGTGTGCCTTCTGCACGGCTGCGACGGCGTCCTCGACCGGCTTTGAGATCTGCATCGCGTGTTCCGGCGAGCTCTTGAAAGTGAAGTTCACGAGGGCTGAATGGCGGTCCGGCGAGATCTGAGCACTATTGCCCGACTGATAGGGCGAGTCGACGTTACCGACAACTGCGAAGGCACTGACCCCCCTGACGACGTCCCTGACGGCGGCTCGGAACGTGCGGTCGTCGGCGGTCAGCGTGGTGCTCTGGATGACCACCGTTTCGCTGGCCTTCGGCGCGAACTGCGCGTCGATGATCCTGCTTGCGCGGCCGGACTCGCCCGGGATCGCGTCGTTTTGCTTGAGCTCGGTCGTGCCGACGGCCTTACCGACCAGGACCGCTATGAGGACAATCGCCAGCCAGCCGAGGATCGCGATCTTCCGATGGCGCGCGCTCCAGCGACCCATTCGAGAAGAGAGGTTGTGGGTGCGGTTGATGGATGACATCAGATGTTCCCTTCAGTTCTGGCGCTGGCGATCGAGGGAGTGGCCTGGTGTGTTGGGAGTGCGGGCGTACCGCGCTCGGTGGCTTCCGCTGGTACTGCCAATGGGTCGTTGGACGGAAGGAAACGGAGAACGATGACTGCCATTGCGGCTGCGAGGCCGGTTGCGAGAAGGAGTCCGGTGCCCATCGCCTGGGTGAACGCGTCGCCACTTGTAGCGACTAGGCGCGAGGCGGCTTCGGCTGGTAGGTGGGCGGCGATAGCAGTGGCCGCGCCGACGGAGTTCTCTGCGCCGGCCTGTGCTTCGGGTGGTAGGCCGACCAGCGAGTTTCCCATGCTTGCCGAGTACACGGAGTTGACCAGCGAGCCGATCACGGCGACGCCGAGTGCTCCCGAGACCATGCGTGCCACGGTGTTGGTGGCGGAGGCGACGCCGGACTTGGCCGCCGGCACTGCGCCGACGACGGCGTTGGTGGCGGGCGCCATGATCCAGCCCATCGCCAGGGCTAGGCCAAAGAACCAGGATGCCAGCGCAAGCGCGCCGGTCTGCGGCTCCCAGAGTGTGGTCAGCGCGAGCATGATGGCGAGAGTGGTCAGCCCGATGGCGACAACGCGGGGGGTGCCGAGCCGCTCCGCAGCCCTGCTCGAGGAGCCGGCGCCCATCATCAGCCCGAGGGCGATCGGGCTCATGACCCCGCCTGCCTCGATGGCGCTGTAGCCGTGCACGAACTGCAGATACTGAGTCAGTGCGAAGATGCCACCCAGTAAGGCGAAGAAGGCGACGCTGACCGCAGCGGTGCCGACGGTGAAGCTGGCGCTGCGGAAGAAATCGAGGTCAAGCATCGGCTCCTCGACGTGGTGCTCCCACCACAGGAACGCGCCGAGCAGGGCGAGCGACGCAGCGATCAGTCCGAGAATCAGCCCAGAGGTCCAGCCCTTCCCAGGAGCCTCGATGATCGCGTAGACGAGGATGCTGAAGCCGGCGGTGGAGAGCACGGCGCCTGGAATGTCGAATGAGCCCGGCTGGGGATCGCGGCTCTCCGGGACGTAGTGGATGCCGAGCAGCAACGCGGCGGCCGCGAACGGCACGTTCACCATGAACACGGATGACCAGCCGAACCATTCGAGCAGAAGTCCGCCGGCCAGTGGCCCAAGTCCGATGCCGACGGCCGCAAGTGCCGCCCAGATGGCGATCGCCTTGCCTCGTTCCTTTCCCGCGAACAGGTTCGCGATGATGGAGAGCGTGGCCGGCATGATCAGCGCCGCACCGACGCCCATGGCCGCACGCACCGCGATCACCTGGTCGGCGGAGTCGGCGATCAGGGCGCCGAGGCTGGCGAGCCCGAAGATCGACACGCCCGCCTGGAGCGCGCGCTTGCGCCCGAAACGGTCGCCGAGGGTACCGAACACGAGCAGGAGGCCGGCGAAGACGAGCAGGTAGGAGTCGACCATCCACTGCAGCTTCGAGGGGGAGGCGTCGAACTCGTGCTGCAGCGTCGGCAGAGCGACATTGAGAATCGTATTGTCGAGCCCGATGATCACCAGGCTCAGGGACAGCACGCCGAGCGTCTTCCAACGACGCGCATATTGCACTGGATCGGTGGTCATCATGCTGCACTCCTTTGGGGTACGAGGGACTCGCGCATGGCGCCGCTGGAGCCGAGAGTGCCGGCGTGCGCGAACGGGTGGTAGAAGGCCGCCAACGCGTCGGCTCTCGCGACGTCGAAGTCGAACCGCTGGTCGACCGTCGTGTCAGCGATCGCGACCTTGACGCGGTCAGATGACTTGTTCCAGAGAAGTGAGATTTCGAGACCGTCATTGGCCCGGCAGGCGAGCTCTGTCCAGGTGTCGTGCGAGTGCGTGGAGTTCATGACTCCCCCTTCTCGTTGGTGGTGGGCAGGGTCGCTCACGGGATGTCGACGTCCGCGACCGGAGTGACCGTCGTGCGTGCGGCGACGAAGAACGGCAGCAGCGCGAGTGCGTCCTTGTCGCTCGGCGCCTCGACCGTCCACCAGATCGAATGACCGCCGGAAGCGCACGAGGCGAGCGTGGCTCGATGGCGCAGCGGGCTATTGAAGCCGCGAAATCCGGCGAACACGGCGCCGCACTGATGCGGCTCGTGGTGGTGATGGAGCAAGTAGCAGGACATGAAACGAGTCTGGCGCCGAGCCGCTGCGCCGACATCGGGCGGGCACCCTGATCTCGCACCCTGAGTTGTCGGCTGGACTGCACTGATCTAAGGTGGCAAATCGCACTTGCCGAGCACCTTGTCGGCCGCGCTGAGGAAGTCGGCTCGCTCGACCAGCTCCTCGATAAACTCGATGAGGGGCTCTCGGCAGCGCTCGAGCTCGTGGGAGAGCCGGGGATCGGCAAGACCCGTCTGCTCGCCGAGTTGGCTGCGCGCGCGGACGCGCGCGGTCATCTGGTGCTGTCGGGGTGCGCGACAGAGCTGGAACGCGATCTACCCTTCTCGGTGTTTGTCGACGCGCTTGACGACTACCTTCATGCGCTCGATCCGAGTCGGCTCCAAGCCCTCGATGGGAGCGTGCGGGCGGAGCTGGCCACCGTCTTTCCATCACTCGTGGCGCTCGCCGGCGGAAGCGAAGTCGCACCGCAACATGAGCGCTACCGCAGCCACCGCGCCGTGTGCGTGCTCCTGGAGCGGCTGGCGCGGACCCAGCCCGTCGTGCTGCTGTTGGATGATGTCCACTGGGCTGACCCGGCCTCGGTGGAGCTCCTTGGCGCGTTACTCCGTCGACCTCCGGCTGCGCCGGTGCTACCGGCGTTAGCCGTGCGACCGCGGCAGCTGAGCGATCGGCTCTCCGCCTCGCTGGACCGGGCACACCGCGCCGGGGAACTCGTGCGTATGGAGCTTGGGGCTCTCACTTCCCAGCAGGCCCACGAACTCGTCGGCGAGACGTTCAGCGGAGCGGAACCCAGCAAGCTCTACCGTGAGAGCGGCGGTAATCCGTTCTACCTTGAGCAACTCGCAAGATCCGTCTCGCGCCCTGCAACGCCGCTTCCTGCTGAGGCCGGCGTATCCCTGGGCGGAGTCGATGTCCCGGCCGCGGTCGCGGCGGCGCTCGCAGAGGAGCTCGGCTTGCTTTCTCCAGAGGCACGGCTCGTGATCGACGGCGCGGCCGTTGCTGGCGACCCGTTCGATCCCGAACTGGCAGCCGCGGCCGCTGGCGTGCCCGATGAGGCCGCGATTACCGCGCTGGACGAGCTGTTGGGATTGGATCTCGTGCGTCCCACGGACGTCCCCAGGCGGTTCCGCTTTCGCCACCCGCTCGTCCGCCGGTCGGTGTACGAGTCGATGGGTGGTGGCTGGTGTCTCCAAGCCCACGAGCGCTGTGCCGAGGCGTTGTCGGTGAGGGGATCACCGCTATCTGCACGCGCTCACCACGTCGAGCTCTCGGCGCGTCAAGGCGATGTCGCCGCGGTTGCGATCCTGCGACAGGCAGGAGAGTCGGCCGCCCGGCGGGCGCCTGCAAGTTCCGCGAGGTGGTTCGCCGCGGCACTTCGCTTGCTACCGGCGACTGCGCCGGTCGACGAGCGCGTCGAGTTGCTGGTGGACTGTGCGGGAGCGCTTGCTGCAACCGGCCAGTTGGGTGAAAGCCACTCTGCGCTGCTCGAGGCGATGAACATCGTGCCCGCGGAGTCAGAAGCCGTGCACCTACGTCTTACCGCTGCCTGCGCCGCCGTGGAGCACCTCCGCGGCCGGTACCAGGAGGCGCATGCCCATCTCGAAGCCGCTTTCGGGTCGCTGCAGGATCCGGGATCACTGCAAGGAGTCGGTCTCATGATCGAGCTCGCCGGCGATGCTCTCTATCGCGGGGACTACGACGCGATGCGCGCTTGGGCTGCTCGCGCGTTTGATGCTGGCGAGCAACTCCGCGACCGACCGCTGTTGGCCTCGGCGCTTGCTGTTCGTGCGCTTGCCAGTGCGGTGAGCGGTGCGGCTGCTGAGGGGCAGGCGCACCGCGCCGAAGCCGCGGAGCTGATCGATCAACTGTCCGACGATGAGCTAGGCCCGCGACTTGATGCGCTCACCCATCTGGCGACGGCAGAGCTCTACCTCGACCAATTCATGGCCATAGAGGCCCATGCCGGACGCGCGCTGAGAATCGGCCGTGCGACTGGACAGGGCGATCTCTTCCCGCTCATTGTTCCGATGCTCGGAGCGAGCCTGTGGATTCAGGGCAAGATGAAAGAGTCCGGCGAGGCTCTCGACGGGGCGATCGCAGCCGCGCGGCTTGTCGACAATGTCCAAGGCCTGGCATGGAACCTCTTCAACCGCTCCTACGCAGCGTTCGCGGCCGGTGACATCGAGTTGGCACTTGCAACCGCGCAGGAGGGTTTCGATCTCTCGACGGAACTGGACCATGGCCCGGTTCCCGCTCACGCAGCGGTGGCGCTTGCTTACGCGATGCTCGAGACCGGGTATCCCGACCGAAGCATCGAGTTACTGATCACGGGTGCCGGTGGGGAAGAACTGCGACTGATCGGCGGTGGTTGGCGGGCTAGGTACCTCGAGCTTCTCACCCGCTCCTGCATCGCGGCCGATAGGCGCATGGAGGCTGAGCGCGCTGCAGCGGCGGCGCAAGCGTGTGCTGACGCCGTGGCCCTACCCATGGCGCGCGCTATGGCGGGGCTCGCCGCTGCCGCGCTCGACGTTGACGCTGGCGAGCCGGCAAGTGCGGCAGAGCGGGCCGTGGCCGCGGCGGCCGCACTTGAAGAGGTGGGAGACCTGTTCGACGCTGCAATGGCGCGGTTGCTCGCCGGGCAAGCCCTGGCTCTGGCCGGTGAGAAGGCTCACGCAGTCGCCGAACTCCAGTGTGCGGCCTCGGCCTTCGATTCCTTCGGCTCGCTTGGGTATCGGGCCAAGGCCGAGCGCGAACTCCGAAAGCTCGGGCAGCACATCCACCGGCGTACGCGACCTGGCGTCGTCGACGGAGAAGGCGTCGAACTGCTCACCGCACGGGAACTGGAGGTAGCGCAGCTCGTCGTTGACCGAAAGACGAACCCCGAGATCGCGGCGGAACTCTTCCTCAGCCTCAAGACCGTCGAGACCCACCTCCGAAACTCGTTCCGCAAGCTCGACGTCGACTCACGCATCGAGCTCGCGCGCGCCGTGGAACGTGCCGATCGCGGTGGCTGACTCTTTGACCGTCGCAGTTGAGTCAGCGGCATTCGGCACATCTCCCTCGGCGACACCGGATCCTAGTGACACGTTTCTGACACAGAAGCAGCGCGAGGCGCCACGACGCGCGGTGAATCACGATCCTCCGAAACGGCTGTGTTCGGCGTTGTGCGGACAATCAGCGATGAGCCGCGAGGTACGAGAAGCACCCGAACATGGATCGGCACCCAGGAGGTCAGCGGTTCGAATCCGCTTAGCTCCATGCAGCGGAAAACCGCTTGGTTATGCGGAAATCCGGGCGTCGAGATTCGACGACCCCACACCCGCCCGTCCCAGCACGAACGGATCATCGCCACACCCACACCCACACCAGCGCGGCGACTGCGTACACCAGGGCATAGGCGGCGGTGAGTCCGATTACGGTGGAGGCTGGGGTATTTCGAACCGCGAAGCCGGTGGAGCGCAAGAACCGGATCTTGACGAGCTCGCCGCATAGCATGAGCACCGCGAAGGCGGTCAGCAGACGGCCAGGCCCCGCCGTCGTGACCAGGCTAGCAAGCAGCGCCAGGTGGGCGAAGTTGTTGAAGACGACAAACACCATCGCGACGATTTCGAGTTCCAGCAGCCGATCCCCAATCGCCGCCAAGAGCCCGAGGGTCGCGATGCCGATCAGCACCAACTCTAGCTCCACGGGGAGTCGACCATCCGGTCGTGATCGACGATGCCAAAGCGACGTACGCGCAGAGGAACGCGAGGGACTTGACGCCGGTCTCGATCCAGCCCAACGTGCCCCACCGCGCCACATGCCAGCGGGTGGTCTGGCGCGCGAGGCTCATCGGACGTCCGCCGCCACCCGCGCGGCGGCGGTGACGGGATCGACGTCGAGGAGCGCGGCACCAAGTTCGTCGGCGACCCTACGCGTCGCCCCTCTTCCCGCAACAGCGATCGGCAACGCTGCGGTTCGAGCCTGGCCGGCCAGCGCTCGTAGGCGCGACGGTCTCGTCGCTGCCAGCACGATGATGTCCGGGGCGAGCTGGGCGGCGGCTTCGATCAGGGTCGATTGCGGAGTGTCGGCGCCCAGGTAGGTGATGCGCCAGCCATGGCCGCGCAGGGCAATCCCAAAGCAGATCAGGCCAAGATCGTGGAGCTCACCGGTCGGGCATGCCAAAAGTGCGCGCGGGCCGCTGCCGCCGTCCCAGCCGCGGGCGAGTCCCAGCAACCGGCCGCGGATCACGCCGGTCGCGAAATGCTCCTCGGCGACTGTCGCGCTCCCGTCCGCCCATCGCTCGCCCAGGCCGACAAGGTACGGGACGAGCACCTCAGAGATCACGGTTGAGACGCCCAGGTCGGCGAGCAGACGATCGAGCACGGCGTTCGCGCCGACATCATCGAACCGCCCCAGCGTCTTGGTAAGACGCAAGCGCGTATCCTCAAGCCCATCTCCTGACGGGATCGAAGCCGCGGCGGGAGCCGCGGGCACCTCCCCGGCCGGTGTCGAGAGCACCGCTTCGGCCGCCTGCCGCGCTGCCACACCGGCCCCCAGCAGCTCCTGCATCGCTCGCACCCGGCGCTCGTCCTCCGCCCCATACAACCGAAAGCCCCCGGCGCTGCGCAGCGGACGCAGCAGACCGTAGCGGCGTTCCCATGCTCGCAGCAGAGTCGGCGACTCTCCGACGCGCTCGCTGAGCTCACCGATACGAACACGTGGAGCCGGTTCAGGAAGCGGCGCTGCCATCAATCATAGAGTATACACACATTCTACAAACACTTGACAAGGCGGAGCAAACCCTGTACAGTCCGCCCGCTCCGGTCAAGTGTTTGTCCAAAGTACGTCCAAGGGGGTCTCTCGATGACTCGCAAGCTCAGATGGCTGGTGCCGTTCCGGGCACTGGGCGCCGCGAGGCGCCTGATCGATCCGATTCGCACGTTGCCACGAAGACTCGCGACCGTCAACGCTTCTGGTCACACCTGTCGGATCCCCGACGCCATGAGGGATTTCAGTGCCACCCCGGCGCTGGAGACGCTCGCGCACGTCGTGGTGCGGGGCTCCACGCTGTTCGCGCACGGCGGGCGTAGGAATGGCGTCGCGTCCAGCTCGCGGCTGCAACCGCCATCGCGGCGTATGTACTCGTTCCTGATGGGTGTGCGTTAGGCGATGCGCGTCGCGGTGATCGGCAGCGGGGTGGCCGGCCTGACGGCGGCGTACGTCGTCTCGCGCAACCACGATGTCACGTTGTTCGAGAAGGACATCCGTTTCGGCGGGCATGCCCACACCGTTTCGGTGGCCGGAGCACGCGGCCAGGTCGGGCTGGACACCGGGTTCATCGTGCACAACGAGCGCACCTACCCTCACTTGCTGAGACTGTTCGGTGAACTCGGAATCGCCACCCAACACAGCGACATGTCGTTCGGCGTCCGTTGCGAGGAGTGTGGGCTCGAGTACGCCGGTGCCCGCGGCCTGGCCGGGATGGCGGCCCGCCCCTCCAACCTGACCAGTCCCGCCTATCTGCGCATGCTGATCGAGGTGAAGCGATTCCATCGCCAGGCCCGAACGCTACTACGCGACGCCTCCTCCACCGATCGGCTGACGCTGGGCGACTTCCTCGAACAAGGAGGCTACTCGGACTACTTCCACGATCACTTCATCCTGCCGTTGGCGGGGGCGATCTGGTCATGCGCGGCGGGCCAGATCCGCAGCTTCCCGGCCCGTTATTTGATCAGATTCTTCGCCAACCATGGCATGCTGACGGTCAAGCACGCACCCACGTGGAAGACGGTGTCGGGCGGCAGCCATGTGTACGTCGATGCAGTCGTCGATCGGCTGGGCGACGCGCTTGGCGAGACGGCCGTGGTGGCCGTCGAACGCGATCCGGAGGGGGTGACCGTGACCGATGTGAACGGCGCCGCACGCCGTTTCGACCGTGTCGTGATCGCCACCCATCCAGATCAGGCGCTGGCGCTGCTTGCCGATCCGAGCCCGCAGGAGCGCCGCATCCTGTCCAGCTTTGCCTACTCGAGCAACGAGACGGTGCTGCACACCGACGGCTCGCTGCTACCACGCTCGAGTGGCGCGCGGGCGTCATGGAATTATCTGCTCGAGGCCTGCACAACAACCGCCCCGTTGGTTGCTGTGACCTACCACCTCAACCGCCTGCAGGCGCTTGACGAGCCGGTCGAGTACTGCGTCACCTTGAACCAGAGCGGTCGCATCGCACCGAACAGCGAGATTGCGCGGATCGTCTACGAGCATCCCGTCTACACGATCGACTCGCTGGACGCCCAGTGGCGCCTGCCGACACTGTCGGGTGTCAACAATACCGCCTTCTGCGGCGCCTACCACGGCTGGGGATTCCACGAGGACGGCTGTGTCTCGGGTGTCCGCGCAGCGCTGGCGCTGGGGTGTGCCTGGTGACCGGCTCCGCGCTGTATGAGGGATCGGTGATGCACACGCGGCCGCGGCCGGCCGGCTACCTGTTTCGCTACCACGTCTATATGTGGCTAGTGGACCTTGACCGACCACCGCAGCTGCCCCGGCTGTTCGCCCCGCTGGGCCGCATCCGCAGCCGCGATCACCTGGGCGATCCCGGCCGCTCGATCCGCGCCAACCTGGACGACTTCCTGCGCGGCAACGGCGTCGAGTTGGACGGCGGTCAGGTGCTGCTGCTGACCAACGCGCGGGTGCTGGGCCACGTCTTCAACCCGCTCTCGGTGTTCTGGTGCCACAACGCCGACGGCACGCTTCGCTGCGTCGTCGCCGAAGTGCACAATACCCACGGCGAACGGCATTGCTACCTGCTCGAGCCGGGCGAGCGCGGTCTCACCGAGACCGACAAGGCGTTCTACGTGTCGCCCTTCCTGACCGTGGATGGCCGCTACCGGATGTCGTTCTCCCAGCCGGGCGAGCGGCTCTCGATCCAGATGGAGTTGGTGCAGAAGGAGGGGCGCGTGTTCCAGGCATCGCTGACGGCCCGTCGGCGGCCGATGTCGGCCGCCAGCCTGGCCGCGATGGCCATCCGCCACCCGCTGATGACGGCCCGGGTGAGCGTGTTGATTCGCTATCAGGGCGTGAAGCTGTGGCTACGTGGGGTGCCGCGCGTTCCCCGCCCGCGACGCTCGCCCCAGGAGCGGGTGGGATGAGCAGGCTCTCGGTCCCGCCTGCGCCCCGCAGCCCGACCCGGGCGCGAATCGCCCGCTCCCTGTTCGAGCGGGCCGTCCACGGCTTGGAGCGGCTGGAGGTGATCGCTCCCGACGGACGCGCGCTGCGCTCGCAACCCGGCGCACCGCGGATGGAGATCATGTCCGACGCCTTCTTCCACCGACTGGCCGGCTCCGGCAAGATCGGGTTCGGTGAGGCGTACATGGCAGAGGAGTGGCGCAGCGACGACCTGGCCGGCGTGCTTTCGGCCTTCGCCACCCGCCTGACATCGCTCGTGCCACGGCCAATCCAGCGCCTGCGTCGACTGTACGAGCCGCTCCAGCCCGGCCATGAACGCAACACGCCCGACGGCGCGCGGGCCAACATCTCGCGCCACTACGACCTCTCGAACGAGCTCTTCGCCACCTTCCTTGACGAGACGATGACGTACTCGTGCGCGATCTTCGCGCCCCGCGACACGCTCGAACAGGCGCAGCGGCGAAAGTACCAGGCGATGTGCGACCTGATCGACCTGCGAAGCGGCGACCACATGCTCGAGATCGGAACCGGCTGGGGCGGCATGGCGATGCACGCGGCCGCGACCAGCGGCTGCCGTGTCACCACGATCACCATCTCTCAACGGCAAAAGCAGCTGGCCGAGCGACGGATCCGCGAAGCTGGGCTGGACGGCCAGATCGAGGTGTTGCTGTGCGACTACCGCGACGTGCGAGGGCGTTTCGACAAGATCGTATCGATCGAGATGTTCGAGGCGGTCGGCGAGGAGTACTGGCCCGAGTTCTTCGGCATCTGCGACCGATTGCTGGCGCCGGGCGGTTGCATGAGCCTGCAGACGATCACGATGCCGCACGGCCGGTTTCGCGCCACCCGGCGAAGCTACACCTGGGTGCATAAGTACATCTTCCCGGGCGGTTTGATCCCATCCGAGCCGGCCATCGCCGACGCGCTGAGCGACGGATCAGGGCTGCGAATCGCCTCCAGCTGCGAGATTGGCGTGCATTACGCGCCCACGCTTCGGATGTGGCGCGAGCGTTTCCTGGATCGCTGGGACGACGTGTGCGGGCTGGGCTTCGACGACACGTTCCGGCGGACGTGGGAGTTCTACCTCGCCTACTGCGAGGCAGGTTTCCGCAGCGGCGCGATCGGCGATGCGCAGATCGCGCTGCAGCGGCCATGAGTTACCAGGGCAGGCGAGTCTGGATCACCGGCGGCTCGAGCGGCATCGGCGCCGCCCTAGCAACCGAGCTGGCCGACCGCGGCGCGCGTGTCGCAATCAGCGCACGCCGCGAGGACAGATTGCGGGAAGTGGCGGGCGACCGGATGCTCGTCGCGCCTGTCGACGTCAGTAGCCGCGAGTCGATGGTCGCGACGGCCGACCTGGTGCGGTCAGAGCTGGGCGCGATCGATATCGCGATTATGAACGCCGGCACGTGGGGGCCGATGGACGTGATGGCGTGGGACTCCAGCGCCTTCCGCCACCACGTCGACATCAACCTGATGGGTCTCGTGCACGGCGTCGAGGCGGTGCTGACCGACATGCGACGAGCCGGCGCGGGCACGATCGTCGGGGTCGCCAGCGTGGCCGGCTACCGCGGCTTTCCCTCCTCGCAGGCCTACGGGCCGACCAAGGCCGCAGAGATCAACCTGCTGGAATCGCTGCGGATCGATCTGATGCCGCTCTCAATCGACGTGATCACGGTCTGCCCCGGCTTCGTGCGCAGCGAGCTGACGGCCCGAAACAGCTTCCCGATGCCGTGGATGCTCGAGGCCGATGACGCGGCCCGGCGGATCGCGGACGGCATCGCCAAGCGGAAGGCCGAGATCGTCTTCCCACTGCCGATGATGCTCGCGATGAAGTCAGCGCGACTTGTGCCGGTGCGCCCGTGGACGGGACTGATGTCACGGCTGGCGAAGACGCGAAAGCGATAGCCCACAATAGGCTCTAGCAAAGACGCCGTCGCCGCGCTCGTCGCGGGCAGCGAACCAACACACCGCCGAACGCCTCGCCCAGCGAGTAGATGTGCGCGCCCGGGGGCGGCCGTGTCGCCGGTCGACCCAGCCCAGTACCGAGCTCGCTGTCGACCCAAGCACGTATCCTGATACCGACCCGAAACGCCAGCAGCCAAGCGCCCTCCGGGTGGTTCTGGCCGGATACACGATGCGGTCGGACCGCTCGCACATCCAAAGAATTCCGCTACCGAGCTTCATCCTCTATCCCGACGCGCCCCAGTGGGGCGCTGCTCCGCTAAAGCGCGGGAGCACCACCGGCCGGTCGAGCTTGTGGCAGCGGCATCCGAGCGGTGGCTCGACCATGGCGCTCTGCGCGTCGCCGGCGGCCCAACTCGCCATTCCGGGATGCCGCCTCAGCCCTCTTCGGTCTTTACAGGTGCTCGCCGTGAGCCTGGTCATGTAGTTCGAGGACGGCATCGGCGAATGCCTGTGGCGCCTCCTGGGGAAGGTTGTGTCCGACACCACCCTCGATGGTCCTGTGCGAGTAGCTCCCCGAGAACTTCGAGGCATACGAGTCCGGATCCGGATGCGGCGCGCCGTTGGCGTCGCCTTCGAGCGTGATTGCAGGCACCGTAATCACCGGCCCCTCGGCGAGCCGTTGCTCCAGGTCAGCGTATTCCGCCTCTCCCTCCGCCACCCCGAGTCGCCAGCGATAGTTGTGGATCACGATCGCGACGTGGTCGGGGTTGTCGAAGGAGGCCGCGCTGCGGTCGAACGTGGCCTCGTCGAATTCCCATTTCGGAGATGCGGTTCTCCAGATCAGCCGCGCGAACTCGCGCCGGTACTTGTCGTAGCCCGCGCGGCCGCGCTCGGTGGCGAAGTAGTACTGGTACCACCATTGCAGCTCCGCCTCTGGCGGCAAGGGCAGCTTGCCGGCGGCCTGGCTTCCGATCAGGTAGCCGCTCACCGAGACCAAGCCGCTGCAGCGTTCCGGCCACAGCGCCGCGACGATGTCGGCGGTTCGCGCCCCCCAGTCGAAACCGGCGACTATGGCGCTTTCGATCCCGAGCGCGTCCATCAACGCGACCGTGTCGCGTGCGAGCGCCGCCTGCTCGCCGTTTCGCAGCGTCTCGTTCGATAGGAAGCGCGTCGTCCCGTAGCCCCGCAGGTGGGGGACTATCACGCGATAGCCGGCCGCTGTCAGCAGTGGAACAACGTCGAGGTAGCTGTGGATGTCGTATGGCCATCCGTGCAGCAGGACAGCCGCAGGGCCGCCGGCTGGGCCGGCGTCGACATACCCGACGTTCAGGAGGCCGGCATCGATCTGGCTGACCGTGCCGAACTGCGCCGCCCCGACCTCAGGGGTGTTGGTGGTCGTCATGATGACGTCAGCGGGTGGGGGACTTGGGCACTCAGCGAACCGACGCAAACGCTGCCCGTAGCTCCTTGGAGAAGAGCTCCGGCTCCTCCCAGGCGGCGAAGTGGCCGCCCCTGTCGACTTCGTTGAAGTAGGTGAGGCTCGGATACGACTTCTCGGCCCAGCTGCGCGGGGTCCGCCAGATCTCGCCGGGGAAGGTCGTGAAGGCGGTCGGGATCGTCGGCGGCGGCAGAGGCTGGCTGCCCGCGGCGGGCGCGTCCGGCCCGTAGGCCTCCCAGTACGACCGGGCCGCGGAGGCGCCGGTGCCGGTCAGCCAGTACGTCGTGATGTTGTCCAGGACGTTGTCCCGCGTGAGATTGCCCGCAGGCTTGCCGTCGACGAAGGCGCCGGCGATCTTGTAGTAGCTATCGGTGTCGTGGTCGATCATCCAGGCGGCGAGGGCGACGGGTGAATCCAGCAGGGCGTAGCCGATCGTCTGCGGCCGCGTGGCCATCTCCACGAAGTAGCCGTTTCCGGACTGCCCGAAGGTTGCGATCTGCGCCGCCGCGGCGCGCTCTTCCTCGGTATCCGTCGGCATGGCGCCGCCCAGCGCCGGCACCAGCAGGTTCGTATGGATGCCGATCAGACCCTCGGGTCCCTGGCGGCCCATCGTGTCCGTGACGCCGGCGCCGACGTCGCCGCCCTGGGCCACGTAGCGGGTGTAGCCGAGGCGGGGCATGAGCTCGGCCCACGCTCGTGCGGTGCGGCCCAGATCCCAGCCGACCTCGATCGGCTCGCTCGAGAAGCCGTACCCGGGCAGCGAGGGCAGCACCAGATGGAAGGCATCCTCGGCGCTGCCGCCGTGCGCGGTCGGGTCCGTCAGCGGGCCGACGGAGTCGATCATCTCGATGACAGAGCCCGGCCAGCCGTGCGTCATGATCAGCGGCAGCGCGTTGTCGTGCCGCGACCGCACGTGGATGAAGTGGACGTTCACGCCGTCGATCTCCGTCGTGAACTGAGGCAGGGCGTTCAACCTCGCCTCGGCCTTGCGCCAGTCGTACTCAGTCGCCCAGTAGGTCGCGAGCTCGTGAATCGTGGCCAGCTGCACGCCCTGAGACCGATCTTTGACGAGCTCTTTGGAGGGCAAGCGCGCCGCCTCTATGCGGCGGCGCAGGTCCTCCAGAGCGTCTTTCGGGACATCCAACTGGAACGGACGGATCCCGGTTGCGGTTTCGACGGTTGCCATGGCTACCCCCCGGGTGGTTGCGTCGACCCATCGATCGTCCAGAGCCGTCGCATCACGGCGACGAGCGGCGAATTTCGTCGAGGGCCGTCGTATTACGGCGACGCGGCGAACGATCGAATCGACGATGCTCTCATAACCCCTGCCACGGGTCAATGGCTGTTCTAGCTGCGTGCCTGCGCGGCCGATTCGATCGTAGTTACGCCGAGCTTGGTCAGGAAGCTGCGGTAGTCGGACTGCACCCACTCCTCGGCCAGCCGCCCGTCGGCGTCGTACCTGAACGTTCCGATGAGTTCCCACTCGAGGTGCCGGCCGGTGGGCTCGAGGGGGCCGATCGGCGAGTGGGTGAAGACGCCGGTGAAGTCGCCGGAGAACGTGGTCCGCGCCGCCAGGAAGTTGCCGTCGGCGATGATCTGCTCACGGACGAGTCGCAGATCGCTGAACGCGGCACGCAGCGAGGCGAAGTACGCGCGGAGCTGATCGAAGCTCAAATCGCGGTTGGGCCCGTGGAAGACGTAGTCCTCTGTGAAGTAAGCGCGGAGCGCGGACTCGTCCTCACGGGCGATGGCCTCGTCGCCGATGCGGATCAATTCGTGGGCCAACGGAGTGTCCGAGATGAAGCCGGGCATCGTTCCTCCTCGTGCCAGCGTAACCGCTGGTGTCCATGAACGCTCCATGTGTCGCCGCTGGCCAGAGCGGTACGATCTCGCCTGGTGACCGGCGGGGGTGTTGCGACGACGGCCTACCGGCCGCGATGCCGTGGTGTCGGCCCTCGGCATCGACCGATCCAATCGGAGGCACGATGAGAGCCTTGAGGACGTTGGTGGTGGTGGCGCCGCTGGTTCTGCTGGGCCTGCTGCTGGTCGCTCCTGCCGGCGACCTGGCGTGGGAGAACCATCCGGCCCACTTCTGGCTCGTGCTGACGACAGCAATGGTCTGCGTCGGCCTTGGCGCGGCGGTCGGCGCGGCGGCGCGGCGGCGGCGCGACTCGCGCACCGTGCTGATCGCGCTGGCCTGCACGACCGCGGCCGGCTTCCTAGGACTGCATGCCCTGGCGACGCCGGGCGTTCTGCTTGGATCCAACCCCGGTTTCGAACTCGCGACCCCCGTCGGTCTCGCGATCGCGGGCGTGATCGCGGCGATCTCCGCCGTGGAGTTCGGGCCGCCGGCTGCGGATCGGATCCTCCAGCGTTCAGGATGGTTGCTCGCATCGACGCTGACGGCAATGGGAGTGTGGGCGGCTGCCTCCCTGGCCGAGCTGCCGCCGCTCGATCGCGCCCTTTCACCGGACGAGGTTGACGGTTGGCAGGTTTCGCTGGTCATACCGGGCGTCGCCGGGTACGGGGCGGCCGCGGCCGGATACGCACGGCTTCATCGCCGCCGCGAAGCGGCGTTTCCGCTGTTCGTCGCGCTTGCCTTTGCGCTGTTGGCCGAGGCAATGGTCGTGATCACGCTCGCTGGAAGCTGGAAGCTTTCGTGGTGGGAGTGGCACCTGCTGATGGGGATCGCGTTTGCGACAGTCGCGGTGGCTGCCCGGCGTGAATGGCACCAGGAGCGGTTCAGCTCGCTGTACCTCGATGACACGGTCGGCCGGTGTCGCGATATCAGCGTGCTGTTCGGCGACCTCGAGGGGTTCACGAGCTACTCGGAACGCCACGACCCCACCGAGGTGGCGCTGATGCTGAACACCTACTTCGGCCAACTGATCCCGCTGATCCGTGACTCCGGCGGCGAGGTGGACAAGCTGATCGGCGACTCGATCATGGCGGTATACAACCTGCACGGGAACCAGCCGGATCACCCGGCGCGTGCCTGCCGGGCGGGCCTTCGGCTCCAGTCCGCCGTGGCCGAACTGCTGGCTGAGCATCCGGCATGGCCGCAGATGCGGGTGGGTGTGAACACGGGGCAGGCATACGTCGGGCTGCTCGGTGCGGATCACGGTCATCGCACGCACGGCGTCATCGGCGACGCGGTCAACCTCGCGGCGCGGCTGGAGACGGTCGCACGGCCTGGTCAGGTGGTGATCGGCGCAGAAACGGCGCACCGGCTCCCGGCTGGCACGGTCGTGGATCGGCTGCCTGATCAGGAGCTGAAAGGCAAGGCGGATCCGATCGAAGCCCATCTGCTTGCGGAGCTGCCGCCGTCTCCGGGCTGACGCCGTTCACGGTGCTCGAGGCCACGCCTGAGCCCTTATCCATCCGCGGCACGCCGTGGGCCACGAGGCCGTTCCAAACCAGGATCGACTCCGAGCTCCGTTTGGTCACGATGCGACCCGTTGGCCGGCCGGTGCCGTCCGGCGTTCGCGGGACTGCGCCGATGCGGCCTGTGCGGTCGCGATGTGGCGCGCGACGCGCTCGGCGTCCCTGCCCATGCCGCCGATCAGCATCGACGCAAACGAGTGTTGGAACGGCAGGCCGACGACGTACAGCCCAGGCGATCCGGCCATGACGCCGCGGTACTGCTCCGGATACCCGTCCTCGCCGATCTCGATCGGTACGCGGATCCAGGAGTAGTCGGGCCGGAAGCCCGTGCACCAGACGACGTTTCGGACGTTGAGCGCCTGACCATCGTCCAGCAGCGGCCGCCCGGCCTCCACGCCACAGGTACGAGCGAGCACGCGTTCGACGCCGGCGGCGGCGAGCTCCTTGCGGCGGTACCGCAGGAGCGGCGCTCCGCCGTGGCGGATGTGAGGTCGCATGCGGCGGCCGAACGGGGTGTCCATGGTGAGCACGTGTGTGCCGACCAGGAACAGCGCTCGGAACAGAAACCGGCCTCGCCGGGTCTCCACCTGCGCCGGCAGCTGTCCTGTGTCCGGGCCGCAGAGAACGACGTCGTGTCCGGCTGCCGCGGCCTCGTGGGCGATGTCGGAGCCGGAGTGGCTGGCGCCCACCACGAGCACGCGCCCGTCACTGAGCTGTGACGGGTTCTTGTAATCGCTCGAGTGGATCTGCGTGATGCCGGGGTCGAGGTCGCCGGCGAACTTGGGGACGCTTGGTGACCTGAACACCCCGTTCGCGACCACGACGTTCTCGGCCAAGAAGCTGGCCTCACCGGCCTCGACCACATAACGGCCGTCCTCCCTGGTGAGGCTGGTGACGGTGACACCGTTGCGGACGGGCAGTTCGTGCCCTGCCGCATAGGCCTCGAGGTAGTCGGCCATCTCGCCCGCGGTCGGGTACGACGCCCGCGCGGCCGGGAAGGCCATTCCCGGCAGCCCATCGCGGCTCGCCGGCGAGTAGAGCCGCAGCGAGTCCCAGCGGCCTCGCCAGCCGTCGCCGATGCGCCGGCCGCCGTCGAGCACGACGAACTCCCGGCCCTGTCGCTTGAGGAAGTAGCCGGTGGCGAGGCCGGCCTGGCCGCCACCGATGACAACGGTTTCGTGGTGCTCTGAGTGCTGCATCGCTCCTCCTTGTTCGAGTTTGAGGAGGCGACCGTAGGCCAGGGCTGCCGGAACCGCATCGCGCAGATTCACCAACTTTGCCGGCGAACTGCGTGGTCAATTCGGACCACTCGGCTCCCTCAGACGAGGTCGTGCTCGAACGCAAACGCGGTCGCTGCCGCGCGTGACGCGACGCGCAGCTTGGCGTAGATGTTCTGCACGTGGCGGGCGACCGTGTGCTCGCTGATGACGAGGACGGCGGCGATCTCGCGGTTGGTCTTGCCGCGCGCGAGCAGCCGCAGCACCTCGAGCTCGCGCCCAGAGAGTCCGTGCGCGGGCTTGGCCGGCACCGGCTCGAGTCGTGCGAGATCCGGGGCCGCTTCCAGCTTGCGGAACGCCTCGCAGGCTGCCTCGCGCTCGAGCGCTGCGGCCTCGCCGTCGCCCAAGGCGGCGCATGCTGCCGACAGGAGCGCGCGGGCGCGGGCGACCTCGTAGGGCGCGTCCAGCTCGATCCACAGCTGTTGGGCGGCCCGCAGGTGCGCGAGCGCGCTGCCGGCGTCGCCTTCGGCCAGCGCAGTGGCACCGTCGGCGTGGGCGACCATGGCGGTGAGCATCCGGCTCTCGTACCGTGCGGCGAGGGAGTGCAACTCGGCGCACGCCGCTCGCGCGTCGTCGAGCTCACCGGCCGCGAGCGCGATCTCGACGTGCGCCGGGAGCAGCGCCGCCCGCTTGAGGGGCTCGGCGATCTCGGCGCTCGCCCCGCGGATGGCGACGAGGGCCAGATCGACCCGCCCCTGGGCCAGTCGCAGCTGCGCCAGGCCCGGCTGCGGCTCCCACCCCATCCGGCTGGCATCGCGGTAAGCCGCCTCGGCCGGGTCGAACCGGCCCAGGAGGCGAAGCAGCTCGCCCTGCCGGTAGTGGGCGAGCCCCGCGGCCGGATTGCCGGTTTCGACAAACCGCTGGCCGGCCAGCCGGGCCTCGTTGAGGGCATCGGGCCACGCCCCGCCGAGCTGCAGGATCTCTGCCCGGTGCACAAGGCAGCGGCCGGTGAACGCGACAACATCACGCTGCCCCTCCACCCACGCCGTCAACACCTGCGTCCACTCCCGCGCCCGGCCCACCTCGAACACCGACTGGCATGCCAGGATCACGCCGCAGTAGACGATGCCAACGACGAACGGCATCGGCTCGTCTGTCGTCACCGTCACCATCGCCTCGTCCAGCAACGCCATCCCCGCGCGCACCTGCCCCGACATCACGAGCATGTGCCCCTGCGCGTGCACCGCCAGCGCCAGCAGATCGCGGTCGCCGAACCGCTGTCCCACCGCCGCCGCTCGGCCTGCGACGGCCGCCGCCTCCTCATACTCCCCAGCGGCCTCGTGCCGGAACACGAGCGGCAACAGAAGGTAGCCGTGGTCCGCCGATTCCCCGGGTTCTTGGTCGAGCAGCCTCTGGGCCCGTCCCAGCCAGCCGCTGGCCGGTCCGACAGCACCGCCGTACGCGAGGTTCATGCCGATCCAGATCGCCGGCCGCACGGCCGGCACCGTCTCGCCGCGCTCGAGGTACCGGTAGTGGGCCCGCTCGAGTGTCGCCACCGCCGCCTCATCTTGAGCCAGCATCAGCTCGGCTGTCGCCCATAGCTCGAGATCCTCGGCGTCGAGTGGCGCCGAGCCGTCGGCGCGGGCAAACGCCTCGCGCGCCTCGAGCCAGGAGCGCTCCGCGATCGCCCGCTGGGCCTGGGCGAGAAGTCCGGTCACAGCCATGTCGCGCCATTGTCTCGCACGCTGGTCGCTGGGTGCGGGTTTCCCGGAGGCTGGACTACTTCGACTTGGGCACGGCCCCGTGGGTGTAGGTGACGGCGGGGTAGAGGGCGTCGGCGGCGGGGACTTGCCCGTTGAGCGGCTGGCCGGGTGCCTTGACCGGGTAGTAGCGCGCCTTATCGCCGTTGAGCAGCACGCTCCAGCGCTGGGTGATCCAGAGTTGATCGTCCTTTCGGATCTCCCATTGGAAGCGGTCGAGCGGCCGGGGGGCGGGGCCGGCTATGCGGGCGCCGCGCTGGTCGAACTGGCTGCCGTGGCAGGGGCACGCGAAACCGATTGCCGAGGCCTGGGCGGGACAGCCGACGTGGGTGCAGCGGTTTGAGAAGACGACGAACATGGCGTGGGGGGCGAGCCAGTCGCGGTCGCTTCCGCCGGTGTAGTGGACGTAGGCAAGGCCGCTCGATAGCGGCTGGGCGGGATCCTCGACGTACGGGGCAGCGGTCGGCGCGAAGCCGGTTTCCGACGTAAACGAACGTACCGGTCCCAGTGAGACTGGATGGAACGTTGCTTCCTGCGTCACCGGTGCGAGCAGGTAGGCGGCGACAGGGGTGGCGAGCACGCCGCCGATGGCTGCGCCCAGGCCGACCGTGGCGACGCCGAGCATGCCGCGCCGGGTGGTCGTGTATCGCTGTTCCTGATCGGTCATGAGGCTGTCCTTTGTGGGTAGATGGTGCGTAGAGTCGGAGCAGGTCTGGTGTCCCCGTCACCGGCACACGGCTGTGAGCCGTCGTAGGTGGGGCCGAACTCGGCAAGCGCCCATGCCGCGGTCGCGCCGACCCTCGCCGCCAATCGCTGGACTGGGAGGGGGAGGATGGGGAGCTGAACGTCGTCGCGGTGGTGGTCGACGATCGCCGCCAGGCGAAGCGGGTGTGGCAGGCCCCGGCGGTTGGTCTTGCCGTCCCGGGCGAGCGCGAACATCGTCTCCAGCAGGCGCTCGAACCCCAGCGCGGGTCGTATCTCGCACCGGAACCGGGCCCGGCCTTCGCTTGTGTTCCAGAACGCGTGCGCGGTGCCCGCCTTCACGACCACGGTCTCGCCGGCCGTTGCGAACAGTCGCTCGCGACCGAGGCGGAACCCCACCGTGCCATCCAGGATCTGGAAGGTCTCGGTCTGATTGGGATGGACGTGCACGCCGGCGGCCGAGCCTCCGGGTTCCAGCGTGACCTCGGCGATCACGAGCTCGCCGTCGGAATCCGCCGATGTCCGCTGAAACGTCACCGTCTCCCCGGTGACGGGGTTTGCGATCGAGTCTCCGGTTCGAATCATTTGCCTGTTCCTCCTGTTTCCGGCTGGTAGCGGCGGCAGCCGCGCATCGGTTTTCGGGAGGTGACGTAGGCGGCACGCCGGAAATCCGATCCAGGGTCTCCTCGGCTAGGACAGGTAGTGGCTCACGGATTCCAACCATCGCCGTCTCGGCTTCCCGCCCGCCCTCAATCGGTGTGGGACTACACCCGGCTCTCGGACGCGGATCTGTTGGCGCTGGTCGCCGAGGATCGCGACCAGGTTGCCTTTGAGGAGTTCTTCAGCCGCTACTCGCGATCCGTCTACTCATTGATGGTCAGGCAACTTGGCGACGCCGGATGGGCCGACGATGTCGTCCAGGAAGCGTTCATCTCGGTGTGGCGGTCCGCGCGTACCTACCGTCCCGAGCGCGGCGCGGTGGTCGGATGGCTGTACACGATCGCGCGAAACGCCGGATACGCCGCCGCTCGCCGCCGCCAGGCCCAGTGGCTGGTCGACGCACCCGACCGCACCGACCCATCACCCACGCCGGAGGACGAGACGGCGGAAAAACTGGAGGCGTTCCAGCTCCACGTGTGCATCGAGCGACTGCCTCAGAACGAACGCGAGATCATCGAGCTGGCCTACCTCAAGGGGATGTCCCAGAGCGAGATCGCGGCCGAGCTCCAGATGCCCCTGGGGACCGTGAAGACGCGAAACCGCGCCGCGTTGCTGCATCTCGCCGAGATCCTGGAACGGGAGGAGCACTCATGAACGAGCCCGACCTTCAGGCGCTCGAGCGCAGGCTCCACACCCTCCCGCCGCTGCTCGACGTACCGCCCAGCCTGGTCGCCCCATCCGTCCAGGCCGCCGTCGCCGATCCCGACTCGCCCGCCCCGACCCAGCGAGCGCCACGCCGCTCACGCGGATGGTCACGACGCTGGTCGCTCGCGGGGGTGGTCGCGATCGCCGCCGCTGCGGCGGTCGCTGTGACCATCACGGTCACATCCCAGCCCGGCGGCCACACCGGGTTTCAGCGCATCGCGACCCTCACCGGCGCCGGCAACGCCTCCGGCTACGTCGAGGTCGGACGCGCCGACGGCGCCGTCGAACCCGTTGTCGTGTCGATCAGCCATCTCGACCCCGCGCCCGCCGACCAGTACTACGAGATCTGGTTCAAGACCGGAGGCAAGAACGTACCCGGCGTCGCCTTCAATGCCGGCTCCGACGGCCGGGCGGAAGTTCACCTCAGCGCCCCGACCAACACGAAGTGGGTGCGATGCTGGATCACCCGCCAATCGATTAGCGACCCCGGCAGCCCCACCATCGTCATGCGCGCCACGCTAGCCGGCCGGCGTCACGATGCCTGGCCTGCCTGCTGGTGCACGCGCTCTGCGAGCCGGCCGTGAACGAACTGCACGGCCATCGCTCCTTCTCCGACGGCGGTGGCGCAGCGCTTTATCGAGCCGGAGCGTGCGTCGCCTGCGGCGAAGACGCCGGGCAGGCTGGTCTCCAGCAGGGTGTCAGCGCCTGCCGCACTGCCTGTGAGGATGAAGCCGTCGTCGTCTCGGGCGACGACCTCGCCGAGCCAATCCGTGCAGGGCAACGCGCCGAGGAACAGGAACAGGAACGACAGCGTCAGGCGCTCTCCGGTTTTCAGCGTGACCGCCTCCAGTTGGCCGTTGTCGCCGTGCAGGGCGGCGACCTCGCTGCGATCACGTACCGCGACGCCGTAGCGGTCGAGTTCGCGAACGAGGTAGTCCGACATCGTCTCGCGCAGATCGCCGCGGCGGTGAAGCAGCGTCACGAGCGCGCCGCCGCGAGCCAGCCAGACGGCAGCCTGACCCGCCGAGTTCCCGCCCCCGATCACGCCCACGCGCGACGCCCCGCAGAGCTGCGCCTCGGGCGGCCCCGCCGCGTAGAACACGCTCAAACCCTCGTAGGACGAAAGTCCATCAACGGGCAGCCGCCGGTACTGCGCGCCGGTCGCGAGCAGCACCGTGGGCGCCAGGATCTCGTGGCCCTCTTCCAAGCCCACCCGGTAGCCTCCGTCGAGAGGTTCGAGCGATATGGCCCGGTAGGGAGACGCGGTTCGAGCCTCGAACTTGCGCAGTCTGTGCGACCGCGCGGCTGGTCAGCTCGGAACCGCTGATCCCGGCTGGGAACCCGAGGTAGTTCTCGATCCGTCGGGAGGAACCCGCCTGGCCACCGAGCGCCGTGCTCTCCACGACCAGGGTCTCCAAACCCTCGGATGCGCCGTAGACCGCTGCCGCCAGGCCCGCAGGGCCGGCGCCAATCACGGCGAGATCGACCTGCTCGCGAGGTGCGAGTTCGCGGCCGACGCCCAGCGCGCGGGAAAGCTGCCCGGTCGACGGGCATCGCAACTCGACGCCACCCGGCAACCGCACGAGCGGAACGTCTGCGGTATCCAGTCCCGCCACCAGCACCGCCGCCGCCTCATCGTCCGCCTGTTCCGGGTCGCGCCAGGTAAACGGAAGACGATTGCTCCGCGCGAACTCGACGATCCGCAGCGTGGCCTCGGATGAATGCGGCCCGATCACCTCGAACCCGATCCCATGCACGCCCTGCAGCGCCTCCCGCCGCGCGATGAAGGTCGAGAGCAGCAGGTCGCTGAGAGGACCATCCTCGAACAGCAGCGATCGCAAGGCCTCGCGTTCGACCGCGATATAGCGCAGCTCACGCGTGACCACCGCTGTCAGGAAGACCGTCTGCCCGGACAGCAGGTTCATCTCCCCGGCGAAACCCGAAGCGCCATGGCGGACGACCTCGTTGCCGGCCGCATCCAGGATGGCCACCTCGCCCTCGACGATCGCGATGAAGGGGTAGCTCTGGTCGCCGACGCGGAACAGCACGTCACCAACGTCCGCGGTTCGCTCCTCTCCGATCTGGCCAAGCGTCGCCAACTGCGACTCGGACAACCTCGGACTGGCGGGAACTGCCATTACATCAGCTTACCGCCGTGTTCATCGCTGGGCCCGGTCGCGCGGCCGCTTGCGACCTTTCAAGCACACGCTTGAATACATCCGTATGGATTCCGGCACGGCCACTCTGATGATCGACGAAACCCGCTCGATCGCCAGGCGACCGGAAGTCCTGCGCTGTGAACCGCCCGATGATCCTCGCCGCCTGGCGCGGCCACGAGCCGGAAGCGTCTGAGCTGATCGAGGCCACGTCGCGGGAGGCGGCCGCGCGGCGATGGACATCCCATTACTACGCGAGATCCGTGCTCTACAACGGCCTCGGCCGCCACGAGGCAGCACGCGATGCCGCCTGGGAGGCGTTCCAGCCCGACCCGGTCGGATACGGCTCGTTGCTGCTGACCGAGCTGGCCGAGGCCGCATCGCGGACCGCTGACCGAGCCTGCTCGTTGGGGAGCGGGCGCTAGACGCTTGCCGCCAAACGGGCGTGCGGGCGCAGACTCTGGCGCAGCGTGGCCACGAGGTCCCGCTGGATCACGTCCAGAAAGACGCGGGAGATCGCATCCTCCCGGTGGAACAGCTGCTCGAACGGTTCGCGTGGCAGGACCAGCAGCAGTGACCGCTCCCGCGTGATCGCCGTGACCGGCGATGACAGGCCGTCGATCAGGGTCTCGTAGCCGAACGCCTTGCCTGGGCCGGCGAGCCCGACGCGGATGCGCCGGTCGCCGCGGATCAGCACCTTCTCAACCGCGCCGTTGATCGTGAGGTAGCAGGCCCTCGACGGCGCCCCTTCGGCCAGGATCGTGCGTCCCGGCGGGCACCGCGCATAACGCCCAGAGGTCAGGAAGCCCCAGAGCGCGACAGGGTCGAAGTCGCGGAAGGTCGCCATGCGACGCAGGTATCTGCTGTCGGGCGGACCGCAGTACTCCAGCTCGGCAAACGTCCGAGCCGCGTCCTCACCCGGCAGGTCGGCCAGGTCGCCGCCAAGCGAGGAGGCAAGGTGCCGGAGCTGCTCGCGGTGGCGCGCGGTGAACAGCGAGGCGAGGCGGCGCTTGAGGCTGAACGCCGCCGGATCCTGGCGGGCCAGCAACGCCGCGAAATCTGCCTTGCCGAGCGCGAGCACCGTTGCCGGCTCGATCGCCCGCACGCTCATCGTGTGCCCTCCGCCGTCGAGCAGCGCGATCTCGCCCACCATCTCCCCAGGGCCCGCCCTGCCGATCTCCACGACCCGGCCTCCCGGCACGTGCAGCGACGCCGAGACAGCTCCTTCGACGATGAACAGCAGCTCCCGTGCCTCCTCGCCCTGGTGCCACAGGGTCTCACCCGCCGGTACGGCGCGGCGGCGCAGCACACGCGCCAGGTCCGCGATGTCCGGCTCGTTCCGGCCCTCGAGCAGCGGAACGGTGGCGAGGAAGTCGACGGTGGCGCGGTCAGACATCCAGGTCGCGTGTCTCGAACTCGAGGCCGGAGGGGGTGAGCTCGGCCGTCAGCATCGAGTACTCCGGAACCTCGAGCCAGCTCGAGTGATCCCTGGTGAGCGGCTCGGAGGCGATGATCACCGAGCGGGGCGGATCGCCCGCCGTCATCTGCCAGTCGCCGTCGCGCTCCGCGTACTCGCCGCCGATCGCGTACCAGAGGCTCACGAACGGGAGGTCGGTCTCGAGCATCTCGTCCTCCGGCGGGTACCAGCCGTAGTCGAACGAGAAGCGGGTGGCGACGAGGGCGCGGCCGGTGCTGAGGCACAGGTTGACCGGCGAGGAGGTGTCGATGCCGAAGGCGGCGCGGACGCCCCGCAGGATGCGAAGCGCCTGGGCGGTCGCGTCCGCGAGCTCGCGCGTCTCCGGGACACCGTACGGATCGTCCAGCTGCGACATGACCAGCGCGTAGATCCATTCGGAGTCCGTGGTGCCCTCGATGTGCTGCGCGAGCTCGGGTCGCACGTGGTCGACGAGCGCGTAGCGCATGCGCGGGAACTGGCGCAGGTGCCCGTTGTGCGTGAGCGCAACGCGTGCGCCGGCGAACTGGAACGGATGCAGGTTCGTGTCGGCGACGACGGCCTCGTCGGAGTAGGTGACGCCGCGAACGTGGGCGACCAGACAGGTCGGCGCCAGCTTGGACGAGAGGAAGCCGAGGTTGCGGTCAAACGACGGTAGCGTCGTCGCGCGATAGCTGAACGGATCCTCGGGCCGCAGCGAAGTCGGATCCCAGGCCTTCATGCCGAAACCCGCGAGGTTGAGGAACGTGTTCATCATCCGCGGGCTGTACGACTGGCGGACGAGGCTGTTGTCGGTGTCGAACAGCAGATTCTGCGCGGGAAGCGGCTCACCGAGGTAGGCCAGGATCCGGCACATGCGCCATTCTAGGCGCGTCTGTACGGATCCGGCCGCGGGTACCGCGCCACCGGGTGACGGCCGCCCGCGGCTAGAATCCGCGTCGACGCAACCTCCAGGAGGGTCTCGTGAAGCAGTTCAGGTGTGGTGATGTGGTGCCCGGCTGCGAGTGGGTGTCGCGGAATGAGGACGAGCAGCAGTTGTTCGAGGATATCCACACGCACGCCCGCGAAACCCATGGGATGGACGAGGTGCCACCGGAGGTGCTCGACGCGATCCAGGGCGTCATAACCGAGGTCGAGGTCTAGGGCACCGACGGCGGGAACGCGCCGGTCTCGAGGAACGTCTCGAGCCTCTCCGTGTGCGGCGCCAGATCGAAGCCCTGATCGCCGACCCACGCGTCGCTGTAGTAGGTGCCCGCGTAGCGGTCGCCGCCGTCGCAGATGAGCGTGACGACGCTGCCTTGCTCGCCACGCGAGAGCATCTCGGCAACCAGCAGGAACGCTCCCCACACGTTGGTGCCGGTGGATCCGCCGACACTGCGGCCGGTGCGCTCGCTGACCATGCGCATCGTCGCTATCGAGGCGGCGTCCGGAACCTGGATCAGCCGGTCGACGATGTCCGGCAGGAACGACGGCTCGACCCGCTGGCGCCCGATGCCCTCGATGCGTGACGGACGGCCGGTGAACGTTGACGGCTCGCCGCTCCACACCGAGTAGAAGATCGAGTCCTCCGGGTCGACCACGCACATCCGGGTGGCGAACCGGCCGAAGCGGGCGTAGCGCCCGATGGTCGCGCTGGTCCCGCCGGTGCCGGCCCCGACCACGATCCAGGCCGGGACGGGATGCCGCTCCATGGCCATCTGGCTGAAGATCGACTCCGCGATGTTGTTGTTGCCGCGCCAGTCGGTTGCGCGCTCGGCGTAGGTGAACTGGTCGAGGAAGTACCCGCCCCGCTCGGCCGCGAGTCGCTGCGCCACGTCGTACACGGTGGTCGGGTCGTCCACCAGGTGGCACGTAGCTCCCTGCGCCTCGATCAGCGCGATCTTCTCGGGGCTGGTGGAGGCGGGCATGACGGCGATGAAGGGCAGGCCCAGGAACCGCGCAAAGTAGGCCTCGGAGACGGCCGTCGAACCGCTGGAGGCCTCGACGATCGTCGTCCGCTCGCCGATCCAGCCGTTGCAGAGGCCGTAGAGGAACAGCGAGCGTGCCAGCCGATGCTTCAGAGAGCCGGTCGGATGCACGGACTCGTCCTTCAGGTACAGGTCGATACCCCAGTCCTCGGGCAGCGGGAAGGCGTGCAGGTGCGTGTCCGCCGACCGGTTGGCGTCGGCCTCGATGCGACGAACAGCCTCATCCGCCCAGGCCCGCGAAACGAGGCGCTCACGGTTGGTGGGGAACGTCGTCACCAGTGCAGTCTCACCGATCGCTAGACGCTTGCCGCCAAACGGGCGTGCGGACGCAGACTCTGGCGCAGCGTGGACACGAGGTCCCGCTGGATCACGTCCAGAAAGACGCGGGAGATCGCATCCTCCCGGTGGAACAGCTGCTCGAACGGTTCGCGTGGCAGGACCAGCAGCAGTGACCGCTCCCGCGTGATCGCCGTGACCGGCGATGGCAGGCCGTCGATCAGGGTCTCGTAGCCGAACGCCTTGCCCGGGCCGGCGAGCCCGACGCGGATGCGCCTGTCGCCGCGGATCAGCACCTTCTCAACCGCGCCGTTGATCGTGAGGTAGCAGGCCCTCGACGGCGCCCCTTCGGCCAGGATCGTGCGTCCCGGCGGGCACCGCGCGTAACGCCCAGAGGTCAGGAAGCCCCACAGCGCGACAGGGTCGAAGTCGCGGAAGGTCGCCATGCGACGCAGGTACCTGCTGTCGGGCGGACCGCAGTACTCCAGCTCGGCGAACGTCCGAGCCGCGTCATCACCCGGCAGGTCGGCCACGTCGTCGCCAAGCGAGGAGGCAAGGTGCCGGAGCTGCTCGCGGTGGCGCGCGGTGAACAGCGAGGCAAGGCGGCGCTTGAGGTTGAACGCCGCCGGATCCTGGCGGGCCAGCAACGCAGCGAAGTCTGCCTTGCCGAGCGCGAGCACCGTTGCCGGCTCGATCGCCCGCACGCTCATCGTGTGCCCTTCGCTGTCGAGCAGCGCGATCTCGCCCACCATCTCCCCAGGGCCCGCCCTGCCGATCTCCACGACCCGGCCTCCCGGCACGTGCAGCGACGCCGAGACAGCTCCTTCGACGATGAACAGCAGCTCCCGTGCCTCCTCGCCCTGGTGCCACAGGGTCTCACCCGCCGGTACGGAGCGGCGGCGCAGCACACGAGCCAGGTCCGCGATGTCAGGCTCGCTTCGGCCCTCGAGCAGCGGGACCGTGGCGAGAAAGTCGACGGTGGCGCGGTCAGACATCCAGGTCGCGTGTCTCGAACTCGAGGCCGGAAGGGGTCAGCTCGGCCGTCAGCATCGAGTACTCCGGAACCTCGAGCCAGCTCGAGTGATCTCTGGTGAGCGGCTCGGAGGCGATGATCACCGAGCGGGGCGGATCGCCCGCCGTCATCCGCCAGTCGCCGTCGCGCTCCGCGTACTCGCCGCCGATCGCGTACCAGAGGCTTACGAACGGGAGGTCGGTCTCGAGCATCTCGTCCTCCGGCGGGTACCAGCCGTAGTCGAACGAGAAGCGGGTGGCGACGAGGGCGCGGCCGGTGCTGAGGCACAGGTTGACCGGGGAAGAGGTGTCGATGCTGAAGGCGGCGCGGACGCCCCGCAGGATGCGAAGCGCCTGGGCGGTCGCGTCCGCGAGCTCGCGCGTCTCCGGGACACCGTACGGATCGTCCAGCTGCGACATGACCAGCGCGTAGATCCATTCGGAGTCCGTGGTGCCCTCGATGTGCTGCGCGAGCTCGGGTCGCACGTGGTCGACGAGCGCGTAGCGCATGCGCGGGAACTGGCGCAGGTGCCCGTTGTGCGTGAGCGCGACGCGTGCGCCGGCGAACTGGAACGGATGCAGGTTCGTGTCGGCGACGACGGCCTCGTCGGAGTAGGTGACGCCGCGAACGTGGGCGATCAGACAGGTCGGCGCCAGCTTGGACGAGAGGAAGCCGAGGTTGCGGTCAAACGACGGTAGCGTCGTCGCGCGATAGCTGAACGGATCCTCGGGCCGCAGCGACGTCGGATCCCAGGCCTTCATGCCGAATCCCGCGAGGTTCAGGAACGTGTTCATCATCCGCGGGCTGTACGACTGACGGACGAGGCTGTTGTCGGTGTCGAACAGCAGATTCTGCGCGGGAAGCGGCTCGCCGAGGTAGGCCAGGATCCGGCACATGCGCCATTCTAGGCGCGTCTGTACGGATCCGGCCGCGGGTACCGCGTCACCGGGTGACGGCCACCCGCGGCTAGAATCCGCGTCGACGCAACCTCCAGGAGGGTCTCGTGAAGCAGTTCAGGTGTGGTGATGTGGTGCCCGGCTGCGAGTGGGTGTCGCGGAATGAGGACGAGCAGCAGTTGTTCGAGGATATCCACACGCACGCCCGGGAAACCCATGGGATGGACGAGGTGCCACCCGAGGTGCTCGACGCGATCCAGGGCGTCATAACCGAGGTCGAGGTCTAGGGCACCGACGGCGGGAACGCGCCGGTCTCGAGGAACGTTTCGAGCCTCTCCGTGTGCGGCGCCAGATCGAAGCCCTGATCGCCGACCCACGCGTCGCTGTAATAGGTGCCCGCGTAGCGGTCGCCACCATCGCAGATGAGCGTGACGACGCTGCCTTGCTCGCCACGCGAGAGCATCTCGGCAACCAGCAGGAACGCTCCCCACATGTTGGTGCCGGTGGAACCGCCGACGCTGCGGCCGGTGCGCTCGCTGACCATGCGCATCGTCGCTATCGAGGCGGCGTCCGGAACCTGGATCAGCCGGTCGACGATGTCCGGCAGAAACGACGGCTCGACCCGCTGGCGCCCGATGCCCTCGATGCGTGACGGCCGGCCGGTGAACGTTGAGGGCTCGCCGCTCCACACCGAGTAGAAGATCGAGTCCTCCGGGTCGACCACGCACATCCGGGTGGCGAACCGGCCGAAGCGGGCGTAGCGCCCGATCGTCGCGCTGGTGCCGCCGGTGCCCGCCCCCACCACGATCCAGGCCGGGACGGGATGCCGCTCCATAGCCATCTGGCTGAAGATCGACTCCGCGATGTTGTTGTTGCCGCGCCAGTCGGTTGCGCGCTCGGCGTAGGTGAACTGGTCGAGGAAGTACCCGCCCTGCTCGGCCGCGAGTCGCTGCGCCACGTCGTACACGGTGGTCGGGTCGTCCACCAGGTGGCACCTGGCTCCCTGCGCCTCGATCAGCGCGATCTTCTCGGGGCTGGTGGACGCGGGCATGACGGCGATGAACGGCAGGCCCAGGAACCGTGCAAAGTAGGCCTCGCTGACGGCCGTCGAGCCGCTGGAGGCTTCGACGATCGTCGTCCGCTCGCCGATCCAGCCGTTGCAGAGGCCGTAGAGGAACAGCGAGCGTGCCAGCCGATGCTTCAGGGAGCCGGTCGGGTGCACGGACTCGTCCTTCAGGTACAGGTCGATGCCCCAGTCCTCGGGCAGCGGGAACGCGTGCAGGTGCGTGTCCGCCGACCGGTTGGCGTCGGCCTCGATGCGACGAACAGCCTCATCCGCCCAGGCCCGCGAAACGAGGCGCTCGCGGTTGGTGGGAAACGTCGTCACCCGCGCAGTCTCACCGATCGCGGTGGGGGTTGCGCCAAGCCGCGTGGCGGGAGGCTCACGTGTTCCTTCAGCACTAGCCCCCCGGGGGCCGGCGGTTCGCCATCAGGTTGCCGGGGTGAGGCCGTGGCGGAGCATCACGGCCGCGATTCCTGCGAAGTCAGGCGGGCCGCCGGCCGCGGTGTCGAGGATGGCCGCCACCTCCCGGAAGTAGTCGGGGCCGAGGATGCCAGGGGTGACGATCGCGAGCGCCCTGGCATCCACCTCGTGACTGTTGTCGAACCGGTGGACGATGCCGCGAGGGACGCAGAGCACCTCGCCCGGGCCGACGTCGATCGGCGTTCCTTCGAGCGTCCAGGTCAGCACGCCGTCGAGTCCGTAGATCGTCTCCTCGTAGCCGTCGTGGCTGTGTGCGGCTGCGACCTGTGCGCCTGCGGGAACGTCGAACTCGAAGACGGCGATTGACCCGGCCGACCGCTCGCCCTCGAGCAGGAAGCGGATCGCCATGTCCCCGACCCTGATCTCTTCGTGTGTGCGTGCTGCCATGGTGCACCCTTCCGGTCTGTGTGGTAAAGAGACTTTACGGTATCATGATGACCGGTCGCTCGTCAAGTCGCTTTACGAGAAACCTGGCGGAGTGGCTCCCTGTCCCAGCTGGGCCGCATGAGAGGATGCGGCCGTGACGGCAGCAGAGAACCAGCGCCGCGGCCTCGGCCGCTGGCTCCCCATCCTCACCTGGCTGCCCCGCTACGACCGCGCGTTCCTGCGCGGCGACGTTGCCGCCGGGATCGCGGTGACCGCGCTGATCGTGCCCAAGAACCTGGGGTATGCCGGCATCGCCGGCGTGCCGCTGCAGAACGGGCTGTACGCGGCGGCGGCGGGCGCGATCCTGTACGCCCTGTTCGGCACCTCGCAGCAGATCTCGACCGGGCCCAGCTCATCGCTCGCCGCGGTTGCCGGCGGAGCGGTGCTGCTCACCGGGCTGGGCGGAAAGCAGGCGGCGGAGCTGGTGGCTGCCATCACGCTCGTCACCGGTGCGCTGTTCCTGCTCCTGGCCGTCTTCCGGCTGGGATGGATCGCGCGGTTTCTGTCCAAGCCGGTGATCACAGGCTTCCTGGCAGGCGCGGCCGTGGACGTGGTGATCGGCGAGCTGCCGAAGCTGACGGGGACGACCGCCGACGGGGTGAACGCCTGGCGGGAGCTCGGCTCGTGGGTCGGATCGCTGGGCGACATCCACGGCACCACGCTGCTGGTCGGTGCGGTATCGCTGGGCGTGATCCTTGCGCTGCGATTCCGCCTGCCTGCCGTCCCCGGCGCCCTGGTGCTGGTGGCCGGCGGGATCCTCGCCTCACGCGTGTTCGACCTCGGTGGGCACGGGGTCGATCTGGTCGGGCACGTCCCGCGCGGGCTACCGACGCCGCAACTCCCGAGCGTCGACCTGTTCCGCGAGCAGTACGCCACCATCGGTGTCGCCGCGGGGGCGCTGCTTCTGATCGGCTTCTCCCAGACCGCCGGGGACGCCCGCGCCTTCGCCACCCGGCACAAGTACCGGATCGACATCGATCAGGAGTCGGTGGCTCAGGGCATGGCGAATGCCGGATCGGGCGTATTCCAGGGCATGCCGGTCTCGACCAGCCTCTCCGCCAGCTCGCTGAACGAGTCGGCCGGGGCCCGCACGCCGGTCGCCTCGCTGGTCACCGGCGCGCTGGTGCTGCTCACGCTGATCGTGCTGGCGCCGCTGTTCTCGGATCTGCCGAAGGCGGTGCTGGGCGCGGTGATCATCGACGCCGTCGTGTTCGGGATGATCGACCTGCCGGAGTTCCGCCGGCTGCGCCGAGTCACCCCGTTCGACTTCTGGATCGCCATCGCCGCCTTCGTCGGCGTGCTGTCGGTGGGTGTCCTGGCCGGCGTCGTGGTCGGCGTGGTGCTCTCACTCGGCTGGCTCGTCTACGTCGCCACCAATCCGCCCATGCCGCTGCTCGGCCGCGAGGTCGGCACCGAGGTGTTCCGTGATCTCGACGAGCACCCCGGCGATGAGACGTTCCCGGGTATCGTCGTGCTGCGAATCGACAGCGGCGTGTTCTTCGCGACCGCCCAGGCGCTCGATGACCGCGTTCGCGAACTCACCGACGCAGCGCCTGACCGGCTCACGGGGGTGGTGCTCGACCTCGAGGCCGTCGCCTTCATCGATTCGCAGGGCTCCGAGCAGCTATCCCAGATCCACGAACTGGTGGAGACCAGCGGGGTCACGCTGCGCCTCGCGCGCGTCAAGCCGCCGGTGCTGGCCGTGCTCCAGCGAGACGGTGTGATCGACCGGATCGGCGCCGACCATGTGCACGGCAACATCCACCGTGCCGTGGAGGCGCAACGTGCCGCCGAGAGCTCCGGTCAGCCGGCGACGTAGGCCGCGAGGTGCTCGCCGGTGAGGGTGGTCCGACCACGCGGATCAGATCTTGGGCGTCGGCGGCGTGCGCCACAGGCGACCGCGGGCCTGTGCTCGTGGCCCTGCTCATGGGTCCTGGAGCAGCCCGAGCACGTTGCCGTCCGGGTCGGTGACGGTCGCCACCAGGCGGCCGCCGCCGACGTCGCGCGGAGGCTCCTTCACGGTGGCGCCCGCGGCGGTCACCTCGGCCAGCTTCGCCTCGATGTCCGGCACATGCCAGTAGGCCACCGGTGAGGTCATTTCCCCCTGCCCGCCGCTCGGCACGAGCCCGATCTGCTGGCCCGCGACCTCGAAGCCGACGTAGTACGGCGCGTCTGCCTGCGGCTGGATCCCGAGCAGGGCGGCGTAGACCGGCTTGGCTCTGGCCAGGTCGGACACGGGATGCAGCACGGTCTTGATTCCCTGATTGGAAGAGTCCGTCATGGTCACTCCTGAAGTTGTCGGCTCAGAGACGAACGGGACGCCCGCGAATCGACATGCCGGGGTCCAGGCAATCATGCTAACCGCGGGCGGCAGGGCATCGCTCGCTGGTCAGTCGACTCGAGAGCGACTTCGTGCTGGTGCCCGGCGAGGCCGGCGAGCCGGTCGACCCGGCAGCCCGTGGCCGATCATCTAGTAGATGTGGAGCTTTTCGAGCGTTGCGAACTTGTCGTCGACGGTCTCGAACAGATCCTTGTTGTGCTTGATCATCTTGCTGCGCATGTACACGCGAAGCCACTGCTTGTACATGTGAAGCTCGTAGCGGTCGAACACGTCTCTCAGCGGCAGGTCGCGCTGTGCGATCAGCCCGGCCAGGAACATCGCGCACTCGAAGCCCAGGGATATCGACTGGAAGTACGGTGAGCCGATCGCCGAGTCGCCGAGCAGGAACACCGGCGAGCTCGCGAACGGGTGGTCACCGGGCGCCGGACGCGAGGTACCGCCGGCTGGTCGCGTTGCGGGCCCGGTACAGGTTCAGGGGTATCCGCACGATCTCGAGGTCGCCGAGCAGCTCGCCGTTGGTCTCGAGCTTGACCTTGTCGATGAAACGGTCCATCGACTCGGCCACGCCGGGGAAGTTGCTGCGCAGCCACTGGCCGTCGAATCGCGGCGGCATCGCCTCGTAGTCCTCGGCGCTGATGTTGACGATGCCCGTTACGTGGCTGATGCTGCCGTCGTAGTAGGTGCGGTGCACCGCGGGAATGAACTTGTAGTGCGTGTTGTCGACGTTCTTGTAGTACTTGCAGTACTCGTTGCACTCATATGACTGACCGTAGAGAAACGTGATGACGAGGGCGTACTCGAGCCTGATATTGAGCGTGTTCGCATCGCCATCCTCGGCCGAGTCGGGCACGAGGTGGTTTCGCAGCAGCGACGAGCAGCCCGTGCAATCGATCAGCGTGTCCCCCGGCTCGAGCATCGCAACCGCCTCGTCGAACGTGACAACTGCGGCGGTGCGCTGGACGTTGCTCGTCCGCGGGTATCGATCAGATCGCTGATCGCGCGCTCGATCGAGTTGAGCGGACAGAACCCCTGTGACCATTCCTGGAGCGGCGTCATCAGGTCAGGGGGAATCGACCGTCTGAAGGCGAGGCTCTCGTCGAGCTCCGCAGGGTCGAACACCGCCTCGACGGTCTCTCCGTCGATGTGGTCGCTGCGGTAGCTCGCGACCGAATCCGCCACGAGGTAGGACGCCAGCCGCACCATGCGCGTGCGGGTGTACTCGCGCCGCTTCTCATACAGGTGGACGGAAAGCCCATCGATCGACTGAAGCAGTGCCGTCAGCATCAGCCCCACGGGACCGGCGCCGACGACGTGGATTCGCCTCGCCGAGGGCACTGTCATGCTTGCTCCGCTTCCGGCGGCTCGACCCCGGCCTGGAGCTTCTCGAGCAGCTCCGCCAGCTGGGCCGTCTCCTCGTCCGTGAGGTGGGAGCGCAGCCGGCGGTCGTGGGTCGCCGCCACCTGGCGCAGCCGCGCGAACAGCGCCTCACCGGCCTCCGTCAGCGCCACCTGCTGACCGCGGCGGTTGCCGGCGTCGCGCCAGCGGCGGACGAGGCCCTGCTGCTCGAGTGCATTCAGGTGGTGGGTGAGGGTGGCGCCGGTGATGCCCATCGCCTCGGCCATCCGCGACTGCGTTCCCCACTGCTGGGAACGCACCAGCAACAGCACCTGCCACGCGGAGGCCGAGCCGCCTGCCTCGGCCATCGCCCGCTCGAAGGCGTGTGAGACGACCCGCGCCGTGCGGGTCAGGCGCAGTCCGATCGGCGGCAGGAGGGAGGGCCGGCTCACCTGCCCATGATACCAGATTAGATTTGACATCTAACGATTAGATATCTAATCTACCGCAATGACGAACGACCAGACATCCCATCCGGCGCCCGCCGTTGCCGTGCCCTTCGCCGCGATCGTGCTGGCGATGCTGCCGGCGGTGCTCGACCAGACGATCCTGGCCACCGCCCTGCCAACCATCGCCCTCGACCTCGGTCGCGTCACCGACGTGGCCTGGCTGGTCACCGCCTACGTGGTTGCGGCCGCCGCGAGCACGCCGCTGTGGGGCAAGCTGGGCGACCGGCACGGGCGCAAGCGCCTGCTGGAGATCTCCCTGGGCCTGTTTCTGGCCGCCTCCGCGCTCTGCGGCGCTGCGCCCGGCATTGCCGCGCTGATCGTCGCCCGCGCCGTCCAGGGCGTCGCCGCCGGCGGCCTCATGACCCTGGCCATGGCCGCCGTCGGCGACCTGGTGTCGCCGCGCGAGCGGGCGCGCTACCAGGGCTACATCGCCGCCACGTTCGCGGCTGCCACCGTGGCCGGGCCGCTGCTGGGTGGCGTGATCGTCCAGCACGTCGGCTGGCGATGGGTGTTCTACGTGAACCTTCCGATCGGCCTTGCGGCGCTGGCCGGACTGCGCCTGCGTCTGCCGGCCGCGCCCGCCGAGGCTGCACGCCGCGCGCTCGACGTCATGGGAGCAGCCCTGCTCGCCGCCGCGACGGCCGCCTTCATACTGATTTGCGTGTGGGGCGGCCGGCGCTACCACTGGGGCTCGCCCGAGATCCTGGCGCTGGCCGGCCTCACCGGCGCTCTTGTCGTCGCCCTCGTCGTCTGCGAGCGGCGCGCTGCCGACCCGATCGTCCCCTTCGAACTGATCCGCACCCGCACCGTGGCGATCGCCTGTGCGGCTCTGTTTCTGACCACGGCCGCCCTGTTTGCGGTCAACGTGTTCGTACCGCTCTACCTGCAGACCACCACGGGCGCGACCCCGACCGAGGCCGGGCTGCTGCTGGTGCCGATGATGCTGGGTATCACGGTATCCACAAACCTGGCGGGGCGCGGGATCGCCCGCACCGGCCGCTACAAGCGGTACCCCGTCGCCGGCGCCGCGCTGATGACCATCGCGCTGGTCGAGCTGGCCGCCGTCGCCGCCAGCCCGTCGCGGCTCACGATCGGGATCGGCCTGGCCGTGTTCGGTCTCGGCTTCGGCATGGTCGGCCAGGTGCTGATCGTCGCCGTCCAGAACGCCGTCGATCGCGGCCGTATGGGCGTCGCGATGGCCGCCACCAGCTTCTCCCGCGGCCTCGGCGGTGCCGTCGGGGCGGCGCTGCTGGGAGCCGTCTTCGCGTCCCGAGTGGCGGGTTCCACGGCACCCGCGGTGGCGCGCGCCGACGTGATCGACGGCGTCCGAACGGTCTTCATCGCCGCGGCGCCGCTCGCAGCAGTCGCGCTCGTGGCCGTGCTGATGCTGCAGGAGCTGCCGCTACGCGGCCGCGAGCCCACCACCCAACCACCCGCACCGAGAGGATCGACATGGCAGACAGCGACGGACATTACGACCGCAACCGGGGGCCGCGCGACCGCAGCCTCCGCGCCGGGGACGACGACCGCGAGGCGTTCGCGGCCATCCTCCGCGAACAGCACCTAGCCGGCCGGATCGACAGCGACGAGTTCCAGGAACGGCTTGACGCCTGCATGGCGGCCAAGACCTACGCCGACCTCGACCGGCTGGTGACCGATCTCCCCGGCGGCGAACCGTCCCGCGCGCGGCCGGCGGGCCGCCCCTGGCGCCGGCGACCGTGGCTGTTCCCGCTGCTGCCGCTGGCGCTGATCGCAGCGATCGTCGCCGGCAGCGGCCACCACCCCTGGTTCCTGATCCCGCTGGTGGCGTTCTTCGTGATCCGCCCGCTGGTCTGGCGATCGTGGGGCTGGGGCGTCTGGGGCTGCGGCCCGCGTGGCGGGACGCGCGTCTAGCGCCTACACCTGCCCGGGGTAGAAGCCGAGGCGGGCCAGCGGCTCCACGATCTCGTACTCCTCGTAGGAGAGGTGCGACAGCAGGGCGTCGGTGAGGAAGTCGATCGCCGACTGGATGCCGTCGTAGCTGTCGGGCCGGTTGATGTGGTCGACCAGGGCGCGGTCGACAGCGTGGACGGCGTCGTGGATGGTCAGGTGCTCGTCGGCGAGGCGGTCGATCACGGGCGAGAGCGCCGGCTCGCTGCGCACGAGGTGGGGGAAGATGGCGTCGTCCTCGAGCCCATGGTGCTGCGTCACGGCGCCGCAGTAGCGGGCGCAGAAGGCTCCCAGCGTCCAGTCGTTCTGCCGCAGCGCCATGTCGTTCAGCGCGGCCCGGGCGTCGCCGGCGCCGAGCGCGCCCTCGCGCACCTGGGCCAGCACCGAGCGCAGCTCGCCCAGCTCGCTGCGGAGCATGTCGTGCACGTCGATCAGGTGCTGGCCAACCAGCCGTCCGCGTCGTGTGTAGTCCACGTCCGGTCCCGAGCGCTCACGGTGCGGGCGCTCGGCCTCGTCCCAGGCCGGGGTGGGCGAGAGGCGGGTGCCGTCGTCGGGCGTGGGCGTGACGCCGAGCCGGTCGTACTCGGACTGATCTGGCTCGGCGTCATGCCCACGCTCGGTCACGTGCTGCAAGCTAGCAACGTGCGCTGCCCCGTGAATCGCGGCCTCGCTCACGCCACCGGGCGCGGAGGTCGGCGTCGTCGTGCGGCCGCCTGGACGCCATCTTGGTGCGAGAGGCGACCATCGAGTAGTTGCCCGCCGCCCAGGCCCGCCGCTGGCGGGCGGTCAGTTCGGACAGATCGGACTCGGTGATGCCGGTGGTGCTCATGTGCGCTCCTTGGATCGTGTGAAGCACGAACGATCGTGCTGGATAGTTCGTGCACTATACGAACGGTCGTGCTATCTTGTCAAGTATGAACCGACCGACCCCCACCGCAGCCCCCGCCCAGCGCCGCCAGCGGGCCGACGGGCGCCGCAGCCGCGACGCGATCCTCGACAACGCCGCGCGCCTGGCCACGGTGGACGGGCTGGAGGGCCTCTCGATCGGCAGCCTGGCCGAGCGCACCGGCATGAGCAAGAGCGGCCTCTACGCCCACTTCACCTCGAAGGAGGACCTGCAGCTGGCCACCATCCAGCGGGCGCAGGAGATCTTCGAGGCCGAGGTGCTGACCCCGGCCCGGGCGAAGGCGGACGGGTTGCACCGGCTGTGGGCGCTGTCGGACGAGTTCCTCTCGCACCTCGAGCGCCACGTGTTTCCCGGCGGCTGCTTCTTCGCCGCCGTGGGCGCGGAGTTCGACACCCACCCCGGGCCCGTCAAGGAGCGGATCGTTGCGTTCACCGACGAGTGGGTGGGGGAGCTGGTGGCCGCGGCCGCCGCGGCGCAGCAGGCGGGCGAGCTGCCGGCAGACCCGGATCCGGAGCAGCTCATCTACGAGGTCGACGCGCTGCTGTTGATGGCGCACGCGGCCTACATCATGTACGGCGACCCCGCGCTGCTGGAGCGCGCGCGCGTGGGCCTGGTGCGGCTGCTGGGCCCGCGGCCGGCCTGAGCCGGGCGCCGGTAGCATCCCGCCGATGTCGCAGAAACGACCCCGGCGAGTGCCGCGCGACCTGTATGAGGCGGAGCTGGCACGGCTCCAGATCGAGCTCGCGCGCATGCAGACGTGGGTGCGCGACGAGGGTGCGCGGGTGGTGGTGCTGTTCGAAGGGCGCGACGCCGCCGGCAAGGGCGGCACCATCAAGCGCATCACGGAGCCGATGAATCCGCGGTTCTGCCGGATCGCCGCGCTGGCGGCGCCCGATCAGCGTGAAGACACTCAGTGGTACTTCCAGCGCTACATCGCGCACCTGCCGTCGGCCGGCGAGATCGTCCTGTTCGACCGGAGCTGGTACAACCGGGCCGGGGTCGAGCACGTGCTCGGGTTCTGCACCGACGACCAGTACCGGCTGTTCCTGCGCCAGTGCCCGGAGTTCGAGCGGATGCTGATCGATGACGGGATCCTGCTCACCAAGTACTGGTTCTCGGTCTCCGACGAGCAGCAGCGGTTGCGCTTCCAGGAGCGGATCGACGATCCCGCCAAGCGCTGGAAGCTCTCGCCCATGGACCTCGAGTCACGCGCGCACTACGTCGACTACTCGCGGGCCAAGGATGAGATGTTCGTGTTCACCGACCTGCCGGAGTCGCCCTGGTTCGTCGTCGATGCGGACGACAAGCGCCGCGCGCGGCTGAACTGCCTCGCCCACCTGCTGTCACGCATCCCGTACGAGGACCGCAGCGACACGCGTCCGGTGAAGCTCCCGCGCAGGCAACCGGACGGGGGCTATCGTCGCCCGCCGGTCGACTCGCAGACCTTCGTCCCCGATCATGCCGCGGGTCTCGAGGGCTGAGCCTGATCCTCCGCTACGGGCTGGGCAGCCGCACCGCGTAGACGCGGGTCCCCCAGTTCTGCTGGCCGTCCACGGTCTGGCTCGACCGGGGCGGGATGTACTCGTTGGCCAGCCAGATACGGTGTGAGGCGGCCGGGTCGAGCACCGCCCACGAGTAGTCGCCCCATCGCGTCGACTTCCTGAAGTAGGGCCCTCTGCCGCGGCTGGCGATGATCGGCGGGCCGAAGTTGGCCTGACCTGACGAGAGCGTCGCGTAGCCGGCGCTGGGGAACATGCCCGGTCCGGACATGGAGAAGCCCATGGCCGCGTTTCCGCGCCGGTCGCCGGCGATCGCCGGATACAGGACGCCGTTGCCCGGTGAGACGACATAGCCCTGCCGGTTGATGGTGGCGCTCAGGCGGCCGCCGTCGAGGCTCGGCGCGACGTCGAACCAGGCCGCCGCTGCGACCGGCGCTCCGCCGCCGGTGCGAAGCGCAGTTCCCAGCTCGCCCCACAGCCGCCCGCCGATCGCCTGCACCTGCTGCATGCGGTCGTCGCCGGAATCGATCCGCGACTTTGACCCCATCTGGGGGGTCGCAGGCGGTCCGGAGTAGCTCTGCGATGGGATGATGATCCGTTGCAGGTGGGGATCGGGATGGCTCCCGAGCACCCGGTTGGTGACCGCCCACACGCCGATGCGGTTGTCGCCGGTTCCGTTGGGATCGAGCGAGCTCATCAGGTACTCGGCTCTGCTGGAGCCGACGGTGATGGCCGGCTGCACGGACGCGGCCTTGTGGCCGCCGATCCGCAGCGGGCCGATGTGGGCGAACGTGGGCGAGGCGTCGCCGTCCACCAGCTGGCGCTTGTCGATCACGTACAGCTGTGCGCCGTTGAACACAGCGCGCTTGATCGAGAACTCGTTGGTCGAGACGTAGATGTTCTGCGCGTCGATGCCGAGCAGCGGCTGGTCACCGAAGCAGGGGCAGCCGTGGCCGCCGGGATGGGTGGTGTTGATCTTGAAGCGCGTCCAGGGGCCGCGCGGGTCGGTGGCGTGCCTGACCGCGATCTCGAGCCGGCTGGCGGTGAACGTGTCGTTCAGGAAGAGGATGCTCGCGAACCAGGTGTGCGTGGCGGCGTCGTACTGGCAGCGCGGATCGCTGGTGAACTGCTTGAAGCCGTCGCCGAAGATGGCGTTGACGTTGGTCGGCCCGGCCAGGCTGGTGCCGCTCTGGCTGAAGATCCGGTAGGCGGAGTTCACCGGCTCGAGGACGAACCCGTTGCCGACGCAGAGCCCCTGGTCGGGCGGCTCGAACTCGGCGCCGAAGTTCGTGACGGCGCTGTCAAGGCTGCTGACGCCGTTGAAGTTGCGAACGAGCCCGGTAGACGAGGTCGCGCTGAGGGATGGCGCCGCCGGCGCCACGTCTGGCACAGCGCCTCTCAGATCCGGATGGGTGGGACGGGCGCCGCGATCAGGCGCAGCGGTGCCTTGTGCCGAGGCGCCACCGGCGATCACCAGCGACCACACCGCCACATTGACCGCAAGCAGCATTCCGAGCGATACGCGCTTTCCCCGACCAGTCATGAGCCCCCCGTGAAAGGTTGTCTTCGCAACCGGCGACACTAGCACCTTGAGTGTGCTGTATCGATGTACATGCGCTCACACCCGCCGGCTCAACCCCTCGGGTTGATGATCGGCGCTGTTGTCCGTGGCGGTGGCCTCGGGCGGTCGGACGATCAAGCGCGCCCCGCGGCCGCGGGTGGCGAAGCTGACCGTCCAGCGGATCAGCACCAGCAGCCTGTTCTGGAAGCCGATCAGGTAGAAGAGGTGCACGACCAGCCAGGTCACCCAGGCGATGAATCCGGACAGGCGCAGCCCCTTCACGTCGGCAACGGCCTTGGAGCGGCCGATCGTCGCGAGGTTGCCCTTGTCGACGTAGCGGAACGGCTTGATCGTGCCGCCGCGCATGCGATCCCGGACGACCCGGGCGGCATACCGGCCCTGCTGCAGTGCCACCGGCGCCAGCCCGGGCAACGGCGTGATCGTGCCGTCACCGGCCCGCACCCGCACCATGTCGCCGAGCGCCAGCACCTCCGGATGCCCAGGCAGCGAGAGGTCAGGCTCGACTGTGACACGGCCCGACCGGTCGACCCCGGCGCCCGCCGCCTCCGCGAGGCGCGCAGCGAGGTCGGACGCCGTCACGCCGGCGGCCCAGACGGCGGTGTGCGCCGGCGTCTGCGCGATCTCGCCGTCCGGTCCGCGGATCGCGACCGAGTCGGCGGCGACGTCGACGACGGTGTGGTCGACGAGCGGCGTCACGCCCAATCGCTCGAGCGCGCGCGCCGCGCTTCGCGACAACGATTCGGGGAACTGCCCCAGCACCCGGTGCGAGGCCTCCACCAGCAGCACCCGTGCCTGGCGTGTATCCGCCGACCGGAAGTCGGCGCGCACCACGTCCCGCGCCAGCTCCGCGATCTGGCCCGCCATCTCGACGCCGGTGGGACCGGCGCCGACCACCACGAAGGTCAGCCAGGCCTGCCGCAGCTGCGGGTCGGTCTCCAGCTCCGCCGCCTCGAATGCGGTCAGGATCCGGCTGCGGATGTCGAGGGCGCCCGCGAGCGACTTCAGCTCCGGCGCGTCGGCCCGCCACTCGTCGTGGCCGAAGTAGTTGTACCGCGAGCCGCCTGCGACGATCAGCGTGTCGTATCCGATGGTGGTGCCTCCGTCCTGGTTGGGCAGGTGCTCCAGCACGATCTCGCGGTGCTCGAGGTCGAAGCCGGTCACCTCGGCCAGTACCACCCGCGCATTGCGCTGCTTGCGCAGGACCGAACGCAGCGGCGCCGCGATCTCGGCCGGCGACAGCGCCCCGGTCGCCACCTGGTAGACGAGCGGCTGGAACAGCGTGAAGTTCTGCCGGTCGACCAGCGTCACCTCGACCGGCGCCCGGCGCAGCCCGCGCACGGCGCGCAGCCCTGCGAAGCCACCGCCGACGACCACCACCCGGTGGGGGCCGGCAGGTCGATGCGGTTCGTTGGTCATGCCAGCGACGATACCCCGCGACTGCGAAGGCGACGCCCGTGGGGCGGCGCGAGGCGATCGACCGGCTGGAGCCGAAAGGCGCGTCGTCCGAGCCCGCTCCACAGCCGCGACGCCACGTGTCACGACGGCTTTGCGATTGTGCAACGCCGGCCGCGCTCTTAACGGTGTCAAACCCCGACTCGGCTGGCGTGGGCGGTCCGGCACGGGGTCGTGACGAGTCGTTACCGGACAGCGAGGCACGTCGGCGCTGGTTGTGCGGTTGCCGATCGAGGGTCGTGATGTTTGTGCCGGCGCAGTGATGCGGATCGTTGCGGGCGGCGTTGGGATCGTCACGGCCGCGTGAGCTTCGTTGCATGATTCGGTGTCATGCGCCGGTCACGGCAGTGCTACGCCCGAATTGACCGTCTACCGTGGATCCGGCCGGTCGAGGTTCCAGTGCCGGGCCACCGCCACGATCCACTGGCCGTCCTCCCGGGGGTTGAACACGAACCTGCTGATCGTGCGCTGGCCGCCCTCGTGGTCACCGTACAGCAGATCGACGGCCATTCGCTGCCGCGCGTCGATCGCCGCTCGAGCGGCCGCGAACTCCGGTGCCGCGGGATCCCTGAACGCGCCCTGCCAGAAGCCGATGTCGGATGTGGGGACGTACAGGTCGCGGATCAGCCGGCTGAACCCGTCCGGTGACGGCGCGGGCTGGTCGCCCAGCGTGACCTCTGGATGGAACAGCCAGCCGTGCAGCACGGCCATGCCCGGGCCGACGTTCCGCAGCGATATGACCAGGTAGATGGCCTCGTACGACACGTCGACGGCGCCGCCGCCGCCCGGCACGAGCAGCCACTTTTCGTCCGCGAAGCCGACCTTCTGCGGGTCGTCCTGTAGCCGCGACGGCATCAGCAGCGGCCGCTGGGTGGCCAGCAGCGAGCGCTCGGCCAGACGCGACGAGCGGTTGGCCGAACGCACCGATGCAAAGGTCGCGGCCGCCAGCACCAACGTGCCACCGGCGGTCGCGAGGGCAGAGATCGTCACCCAGTCAGCCACGCCGTAAGTCTACGGCCGGCGCACCTCCGGTGCAGGCACTCCGCCGCCGGCGTCGAACCTCGACCAGTCATTCCCGCCGGTCGCGAAAGGACGCGAACATGATCAATGAGGCAAACACCGGTTTCATGCTGCTGGCCGCAAGCCTGGTGATGTTGATGACACCAGGTCTCGCGTTCTTCTACGGCGGGCTGGTGGGGCGGTCGAACACGCTCACCATCATGATCCAGAGCTTCGCGTCGCTGGGCATCACCACGGTCATGTGGTGGCTGGTCGGGTACTCGCTGTGCTTCAGCGGCGGCGCGGACGGCATCTACGGCAACTTCGATGTTGCCTTCCTGCGCAACGTGACCCCGTCGTCGATGTACACGCCGTCCCACATCCCGCTGGTTGTGCTGATCGCCTACCAGATGATGTTCGCGATCATCACGCCTGCACTGATCACAGGTGCGTTCACGAACCGCATCACGTTCAAGGCGTTCCTCGTGTTCCTGGTCGTGTGGCAGCTGTTCGTCTACTACCCGTTCGTACACATGATCTGGGGCAACGGGCTGCTCGCGCAGTGGGGTGTCCGCGACTTCGCCGGCGGCATCGTGGTGCACGCCTCGGCCGGCTGGGCGGCGCTGGCATCGGTGCTGTACGTCGGCAAGCGCAAGTTCGTCGACTCCCCGCACAACATCCCGTTCATCGCGCTCGGAACCGGCCTGCTCTGGTTCGGGTGGTACGGGTTCAACGCGGGCAGCGAGCTGAAGGTCGACGACATCACTGCGATGGCGTTCCTGAACACCGACCTCGCGGCCTCGTTCGCGGCCACCACCTGGCTGTTCCTCGAGTGGGGACATGCCCGCAAGCCGCACTTCGTCGGCCTGCTGACCGGCGCGGTTGCAGGGTTGGCAACGATCACCCCTGCCGCCGGGTTCGTGCCCATCTACGCCTCGGTGATCATCGGCATCGTGTCCGCGTTCGTGTGCTACTACGCGGTGCAGCTCAAGAACCGTCTGCGCTGGGACGACGCGCTCGATGTGTGGGGCGTGCACGGCGTGGGCGGGATGCTCGGCATCATCCTGCTGGGCGTGTTCGCCAGCACGGCCATCAATCCGGCCGGCGGGGTCGGGCTGATCCACGGCAGCGCCTCCTTCTTCGTGAAGCAGGTCGTCGCCGCGGTCGCCTGCTCGGCGTATGCATTCGCGTTCACGTACGTGATGCTGAAGGTGATCGACCGCATCACGACGGTGCGCGTTGGCGAGGAGGCGGAGCAGGGGCTCGACGAGGCCATGCACGGCGAGAGCGCGTACGAGGACGCGCCGCTCTCGACCGGCAGCGCCGCGCCGGCCCTGTGATGTAGCCGCACTCGCCTGATAGGCTCTGCCACGTTCGACAGCAATCGATCCCGAGGGGGCGACATGCGCCAGTCCTTCATGTTCATCCAAGACGGCTTTGCCATCTACATGGAGGACGTGGAGTTCGGTGCGAACCTTGAACCTTGGGATTGTGGCGCATGTCGACGCAGGTAAGACAACTCTGACAGAACGGCTGCTGCACGCGGCCGGCGTGATCGACCGGATCGGCAGCGTCGATCACGGAGATACGCAGACCGACACGCTGGAGCTGGAGCGGCAGCGTGGCATCACGATCAAGGCTGCGGTGGTGTCGTTCGTGGTCGACGACGTCACGGTCAACCTGATCGATACGCCCGGCCACCCGGATTTCATCGCCGAGGTGGAGCGGGTGCTGGACGTGCTGGACGGTGCCGTGCTCGTGATCTCGGCGGTGGAGGGCGTGCAGGCGCAGACGCTGGTGCTGATGCGGGCGCTGCAGCGGCTGCGCATACCGACGCTGCTGTTCGTGAACAAGATCGACCGCCCCGGGGCCGATGCCGAGCGGGTGCTGCGCGGCGTCGCCGAGCGGCTGACGCCGGCCTTGATCCCGGTCGGCTCCGTGCACGACCTGGGCACGCGTGCCGCCGGGTTCACGGCGTGGGGTGGAGGTGATCCCGCCTTCCGGGCGAGGCTGGCCGAGCTGGTGGCCGAGCGCGACCCGGGCATCCTGGAGGCGTACGTCGACGACGAGGCCGGAGTCGAGCTGCCGCGGCTGCGGCGGGCGCTGGCCGCCCAGACCGGGCGCGCGCGGGTGCACCCGCTGTTTTTCGGGTCGGCGATCACCGGAGCCGGCGTGGAGCCGCTGATGGCGGGCGTCGCGGAGCTGCTGCCGGCCGCCGCCGGAGACGGGGACGGCCCCGTCTCCGGCCTCGTCTTCAAGGTCGAGCGGGGGCCGTCCGGGGACCGCATCGCCTACGCCCGCATGTTCTCCGGCACGGTCCACACGAGGGAGCGGCTGCGGTTCGGCCGCGGCGTCGAGGACAAGGTGACGGCGATCAGCGTGTTCGAGCGCGGGCCTGCGGAGCGTCGGGCGTCGGTCTCTGCCGGGCAGATCGGCAAGCTGTGGGGCCTTCGCCAGGTGCAGATCGGCGACAGGATCGGTCAGGCGAAGGCCGTTCCTCCACGCCACCGATTCGCGCCGCCGGCGCTGGAGACGGTGGTCGTCGCCCGCGACCCGGCCGACAAGGAACGCCTCCGGGTGGCCCTCTCACAGCTGGCCGAACAGGATCCGCTGATCAACGTGCGGCAGGACGACGCTCGCCAGGAGTTCTCCGTGTCGCTCTACGGCGAGGTCCAGAAGCAGGTGGTGCAGGCAACGCTCGCGGACGAGTTCGGCGTCGAGGTCGAGTTCCGCGAGACGACCCCGATCTGCATCGAGCGGCCGGCGGGCGCCGGCGAGGCGTTCGAGGAGCTGGGCGCGGCGTCAAACCCGTTCATGGCGACCGTGGGCCTGCGGATCGAGCCCGCGCCGATCGGCGCGGGCACCGGCTTCCGGGCCGAGGTCGGCATCCGGTCGGTGCCGATGTACGTGTACAAGACGTTCGAGAGCTTCACGCAGAGCATGCAGCAGACCGTCGAGCACGTCCTGCGCGAGGGCCTCTGCGGATGGCGGGTGGCCGACTGCACGGTGACGATGACCGAGTGCGGCTACTACGCGCCGGGCAGCACGGCCGCCGACTTCCGCAAGCTGACGCCGATGGTGCTGATGCGTGCGCTGGAGCGGGCGGGGACGGTGGTCTGCGAGCCGATGGCTGCCGTCAGCCTCGAGGTCCCGGCCGGCGCGGCGGGCGCCGTCCTGCCCGTGCTTGCGCGCCTCGGCGCCGAGGTGCTGAGCGCTTTGCCGAGCGGCGACATCGCGGCGATCGAGGCCACGGTCGCGGCGGCGCGGGTGCAGGAGCTGCGGCGGCAGCTACCCGGCCTGACCGGCGGTGAGGGTGTGGTCGAGTCGGCGTTCGGCGGCTACCGGCCGGTGAGCGGACCGCCGCCGGTTCGCCGGCGCGCTTCACAATCTGCGGGATCGGTGCGCTCGTATGTCCAGTAGCGGTCGGGCTCGGGCCCCAGTTTCCCCCTCGAGGTCCGGGCCCGGCGGCCCCTATCCGCTCAGCGCCTCCCGCATGGCGCGCTTGGGCTCGGCGGTGAACGGAGCGCCGTGGTCGAGGCAGAGCACGTCGAACGGGACGTCCAGCAGGCGTTCGACGCTTCGCCGGGTCTCGGCCGGGTCGTCGTGGAACCGTGCCGGTACGAACTCGAGCGCGCCATCCTCGCCGGCCATCAGCAGGTCGGAACAGAACAGCACGTGCGGCGAGGCGTCGCGCACGAGGCAGTAGTGCGCCCACTCCGGGCCCGGCGTGCGGATCGCGCGCAGGCCGCCGGGCAATGGGTCGCCCTCCGCGTAGCGCCGATCCGGTCGTTCGTCGGCTTCGGGTGCGTCGTCAGGCGCCCACACCTCGACCCCGAGCTGCGAGCGGTAGCGCCAGGCCGATCGCTGGTGGCACTTGGCGGTCAGCACGATCGCCGTCGGCCGCGGCAGCTCGTCGAAGGCGTGGTCGGCCAGGCGCAGCGGGTCGATCAGCACGACCTCGCCGTCGGCGGCCAGGGCCTGGCAGCTGGACGTGGCGCCGCCGATATTGCTGTTCGACACCGCCCACGTCCAGACGCCTTCCACCACCACGTCGGCCCGGTCCGCGACCTCCGCCGGCTCGGTCATCCCCGCCTCATCGGCCAAGGGTACCGCGCGGCGGATATGCCGCGACCAGCGCCGCCCGCCGGGTTCCGCGGAAAACCGTTCGCAGCGCCGCGGCCTATCTATAATGGTTCCCAGCTCTTTGACCCCGGCGACAGAGGTGACCAGGAGTGCGGATGCGCAACGATGACGCAGCGGTTTCCGGTCAGGATCGCACCGCGTGATCGTGCTCGTGTCCGAGTCGGCCCAGTGGCTGCTGGGAATCGGGATCGGGGTCGTGGTGATAGCGGTTGCGGCGGTGATCGTGATCACGATCGTGCTGCTCGCCCTACGCATCGCCAAGCAGGCGGCCGTAGCCGAAGGGGCGGTGGGCGTGGTCCGCGACCAGACCACGAAGCTCGCCGACATCTCCCGCATCAATGACTCCGGCGTGAGGATCCTGCACTCGGCCCGCGCGCTGCGAAAGACGGCGGTCGGCAAGTGACGCTTCTTGTAACGAGCCACGGCTACTGGGTGATCGCCCTCTGCATCGGCCTCGTGGCCGCACTGGTGGTCGCCTTCCTGCTGGTCGTGCTCGTGCGCGCCGTCGCCAGCATCGAGCGGTCCGTCGACGGCCTGCTGGTGGTCGCCACCGAGGTGGCCGGCAACACCGCCAACATCCCGCAGCTGGAGGCGACCGCGCCGGTGCTGGGGCTGATCGTGCAGGAGGCGGTCGTGCAGGACGGCTACATGAATGCGCTCACCGACGGCTACGGGGCCGATGCATGAGCACGAACCTGCTCGTCGTCCTGACGGTGGTGCTGGCAGTCGTGGTGGTGGCCGTGCTGGCGATCGCGCTGATCGTCGTGCAGCGCGGCCTGGCGCGGATCTCGACCGGCCTGGCAACGCTGGCCGGCGCACTCGAGGGCGTCGAGGCAGAGCACCTGCGGCCGCTCGAGGGCGCGGTGCAGGCAATCAACGCGCAGTTCGACATCATCCTCGGCGCGCTGCCGGGCATCGCCCGCAAGGCCGCTGTGGTGGCCGAGAGGAGACCGCGATGACGCTCTGGTGGATCGGAGACGCGGTGCTTCTGATCGTGCTGCTGCCGGTGGTCGTCTACCTGCTGCACGGGGTGCTCAGCGCCGCCCGCAGCATCGTGCCGAGCGTACGGCGCATCGCGGCCACGGCAGCCGCGGGCTCGAAGGATCTGGATGCGACGGCGCTGCTCCTGACCACGCAGAGCCAGGTTGAGCAAACGGTCGCGGGGGTCGCCAACTACGGCGGCTCGCTCGACGTGATCATCGACGACGCGGAGTAGGAGAGGCCATGGTCGTGCTAGCCATCGGGCCCGGAACGGTGACAGTCGTGGCGCTGCTCCTGATCGTGCTGGCGCTGGTCTACTACCTGGTGTCGACGATCCTGGCCCTGAGCACGATCACGAAGGGCCTCGACGAGGTGATCGTCAGCGTCACCGAGATCATCGAGAAGAGCGCGCCGGTGAACGACGTCGTCGACGCCATCAACGGGCAGCTGGACGCCGGCGTCGACCTGCTCGAGGGACTGCTCGTCAAGAAGGCGGGCCTGGTCGATGCCGTCGGTCTCGTGGACGGCCTCTACCCGGGCGCGGCGGCCGCCGGGCTCCGCAACTTCCCCGAGAGCACCTCGATCGAGGCGCCGCGCATCTCGGAGGTCTACACCAAGGGCACCCTGACCCTGGCCCGCCTGGGCCGTGAGGCGCCGATCGCCGCGGCGAATCCGGCGGGGCCGGTGCTCCGCAACGTCGAGGGCGGCAGCCTGGCCGCCCGGCTGCTCTACCCCTCCGTCCGCCACACCGCGCCGCCGAAGCTGCCGCGATCGCCGGTGATCGGCACCGACGCACCCGTGCAGTACGAGCAGCGCGACGACATCGGCGCTCCCCGCAAGCGGCTCCCGGCCGCCCCCACCGGCGGCGGGTGACCTTGCAGACCCCCGCTGCATTCGAGTATGAGCGCGCAACCAGCGTCGACGGCGCGATCGCGTCGCTGGAGCGGCTGGGCTCCGAGGCGCGGGTGATCGCCGGCGGCCACAGCCTGCTGCCGATGATGAAGCTGCGGCTGGCGAACCCCGAGCATCTGATCGACATCAACGACCTGACGGAGCTGTCCTACATCCGTGAGCAGGACGGCGAGATCAGGATCGGCGCGATGACCCGGCACGTCGACCTGCTGCGGTCTGACCTGCTTGCCCAGCACTTTCCGCTGTTCCGCGACGCGGAGACCGTGATCGCCGACCCCGTGGTGCGGAACCGCGGCACCATCGGCGGCTCACTCTGCCAGGCCGACGCGGCGGAGGACCTCTCGGCCGTGTGCGCGGCGGCGAAGGCCAGCGTGGTGATCCGCGGTTCGGGCGGGGAGCGAGTTCTGAGCATGGACGGCTTCCACGTCGGCCCGTTCACGACCGCCGTCGGTGCGGCCGAGATCCTGACCGAGGTGCGGCTGCCGCTGCGCCCGGACGGCGGCAGCGCCCACGAGAAGGTCGAGCGCCGCGCCGGCGACTGGGCGATCGCAGCCGCGTCGGCCGCCGTCTGGATGCAGGACGGCACGATCGGCGATGCGGGCGTCGCGCTCAGCGCCGTCGGCCTCACGACGATCCACGTGACGCGCGCCGAGGAGCTGCTGCGTGGCAAGTCGCCGTCTGACGAGCTGTTCACGGAGGCGGGCGTGATCGCCTCGGAAGACTGCTCGCCCACGTCCGACGGCCGCGGGCCGGTCGATTACAAGCGCCACCTTGCGGGCGTTCTCACCCAACGAGCTCTGCGCCGCGCGACCGCGCGTGCGCTGCACCAGGAGGCATGACCATCAACGTCACGATGACCGTCAACGGCACGCAGGTCTCCCATGACATCGAGCCGCGAATGCTGCTCGTGCACTTCATCCGCGAGACGCTGGAGCTGACAGGTACCCACTGGGGCTGCGACACGTCCAACTGCGGCGCCTGCGTGGTGCGGATCGACGGCCAGCCCGTCAAGTCCTGCACGACCCTGGCGGCCATGTGCGACGGCCACGAGGTGGCGACGGTCGAGTCGCTGGAGGTGGACGGGCAGCTGGATCCGATCCAGATGGGATTCCACGAGCGGCACGCGCTGCAGTGCGGGTTCTGCACCCCCGGGATGCTGATGACGACGCGCGCGCTGCTGGACGAGAACCCCGATCCGACCGATCATGAGATCCGGGTCGCAATCTCGGGCGCGATCTGCCGCTGCACCGGATACAAGAACATCGTCAGCGCGGTGCGCTGGGCTGCCGAGCACGAAGCCGCCACCGCGAACCGAGAGGGATGAGCATGGCCACTGTCGAGAACCTTCCCAGCCCTTCCACCGAGCGCCCGATCGGCTTTGGCCGGCTCAAGCGCAAGGAGGATGCCCGCTTCATCCGCGGCCAGGGCACCTACCTGGACGACATCAGGCTGCCGGGCATGGTGCACGGCGCGATCCTGCGCAGCCCCTATGCGCACGCGCGGATCGTCTCGATCGACACGTCCCGGGCGCTGGCCCATCCCAACGTGGCCGCCGTCGTCACCGCCAAGGACCTGGAGACGCTGGGCCTGGCCTGGATGCCGACCATCTCGTACGACACGCAGGCCGTGCTGGCCGGCGACAAGGTGCGCTTCCAGGGCCAGGAGGTCGCGTTCGTGATCGCGACCGACGAGTACTCCGCCAACGACGCGTTGCAGCTGATCGACGTCGAGTACGAGCCGCTGCCGGCGATCGTGAACGCGCGCAAGGCGCTCGACCCCGATGCGCCGCTGATCCGCGACGACAAGGCCGGCCAGCGCGACAACCTGGCCAGCCCCACCTGGGAGGCCGGCGACGAGGAGGCGACCAGCAAGGCATTCGCCGAAGCCGACGCCGTTGTCACCCGAGACATCATCTACCCGAGGTGCCATCCGGCGCCGCTTGAGACCTGCGGCATCATCGCCGACTTCAACCCGCAGACCGGCCAGCTCAACATCTGGAACGGCAACCAGGCGCCGCACGCCCACCGCACGGTCTACGCGCACGTTGCCGGCCTGGCCGAGCACATGATCCGGATCCGCTGCTCTGACATCGGCGGCGGCTTCGGCAACAAGGTGCCGGTCTACCCGGGCTACGTCTGCGCCATCGCCGGCTCGATCGTGGCCGGCGTCCCGGTCAAGTGGATCGAGAACCGCACCGAGAACCTGGTCTCGACCGGCTTCGCGCGCGACTACGTGATGCACGCCGAGATGTGCTCCAAGGACGGCAAGATCACCGGCCTGCGGGTCGACGCGATCGCCGACCACGGCGCCTTCGACTCGACCGCGCAGCCGACCAAGTTCCCGGCCGGCTTCTTCCACATCGTCTGCGGCTCGTACGACCTGCAGGCCTCGCACGTGAAGGTCAAGGCCGTCTACACCAACAAGGCACCGGGCGGCGTGGCCTATCGCTGCTCGTTCCGGATCACCGAGGCCGTCTACCTGGTGGAGCGGATGGTCGACGCGCTCGCCCTGGAGATGAAGGCCGATCCGATCGACCTGCGGATGCGCAGCTTCATCGCGCCCGAGCAGTTCCCGTACGAGACCACCACCGGCTGGACCTACGACTCCGGCAACTACGGCGAGACGATGAAGGTGGCGATGGACATCGCCGGCTACGACGACCTGCGCCGTGAGCAGCGCGAGAAGCGGGAGCGGGGCGAGCTGATGGGAATCGGCGTCTCGTTCTTCACGGAGGGCGTCGGGGCGGGCCCGCGCAAGCACATGGACATCCTCGGCCTGGCGATGAACGACGGCGCCGACCTGCGGGTGCACCCGTCCGGCAAGGCCGTCGTCAGCATCAGCGCGCAGACCCAGGGCCAGGGCCATGAGACCACGTTCGCGCAGATCGTGGCGGAGGAGCTGGGGATCCCGCCGGAGGACGTCGAGGTGCGACACGGCGACACCGACAAGTCGCCCTACGGCCTCGGCACGTACGGCAGCCGCTCGACGCCCGTGTCGGGTGCGGCCGTGGCCGTGGTCTCGCGCAAGGTGCGCGACAAGGCGCGGCTGATCGCCGCCACGATGCTGGAGACGAGGCCGGAGGACCTGGCCTGGGAGAAGGGCCGCTGGTACGTCAAGGGCGATCCCGAGAAGGGCGCCATGATCGAGGACATCGCCGTGCGCGCCTACAGCGGCGAGCCGATGCCCGAGGGCATGGAGGGTGGCCTCGACGCGCAGGTGATCTACGACCCGCCCAACCTCACCTACCCCTACGGCGCCTACATCGCCGTCGTGGACATCGACCCCGACACCGCCCAGGTGACGGTCAGGCGCTTCATCGCCGTCGACGACTGCGGCGTGCGGATCAACCCGATGATCGTGGACGGCCAGATCCACGGCGGGCTGGCCGAGGGCGTCGGCATCGCGCTGATGGAGCTGCTCAGCTTCGACGCGGAGGGCAACTGCCTGAACTCGTCGTTCATGGACTACCTGATCCCGACCGCCCTCGAATGCCCGGACTTCGAGCTGGGCGAGACGGTCACGCCCTGTCCGCACCATCCGCTCGGCGCCAAGGGCGTCGGCGAGTCGCCCAACGTGGGCTCGCCGCCGGCCATCGTGAATGCGGTGATCGACGCCCTGTACGAGACCCACGGCGTCGACCACATCGACATGCCCTGCACCCCGGCCCGCGTGTGGGCCGCGATGCAAGGGCGGGCGGAGCCGCCGCAATGATCACGGCCGCCATGTCGCGGCGCGCCCAGGAGCTCGCCGCAGAGCGCGTCCCGTTCGTCACGGCGACGGTGGTTCGCGCGCAGGCGCCCACCAGCGTGCGTGCGGGCGCGGTGGCGCTGGTCCTGGCCGACGGCAGCATCGAGGGCTTCGTCGGCGGGGTCTGCACCGAGCACAGCGTCCGCGCCTACTCGCTGCGCGCGCTCGAGAGCGGGAGGGCCATGCTGCTGCGTATCCTGCCCTTCAGCGACCAGGCCGCGGTGGCCGACCACGTCGACGACGATGGCACCGTCACCGTGCAGAACCCGTGCCTGTCGGGTGGGGCCGTGGAGCTGTTCCTGGAGCCGGTGCTGCCCGCGCCCGCCATCCTGGTGGTGGGTGAGACGCCGATCGCTTCCGCCGTGATGCGCCTGGGGACGGAGGTGGGCTTCGAGATGGTGGCGGTGGACGGCGACCGGGTCGACCAGCACAGCGACGGGATCGCACTGGTGGTGGCGGCGCACGGGCGCGACGAGATGCACACGCTGCGGCGCGGCCTCGAGTCGGGCCTGCCCTACGTGGGCCTGGTGGCCAGCCCCAAGCGCGGCACCGGCGTACTCGCCGAGCTGCGGGGAGACGGAGTGCCCGACGAGCTGCTGGCCCGGATCGACGTGCCGGCCGGCATCGACATCGGCGCCCGCACGCCGGCCGAGATCGCGCTGTCGATCCTGGCGCGGATCATCGCCGTGCGAAACGGCGGTGCCGCCCCCGTGCATCGAGACGACGTTCCGGCCGGGGCCGGTGAGCCGGCCTCCGGCTCGCCTCGCCTGGCCGTCGACCCGATCTGCGGGATGACGGTGGCGGCCGTGGCGGGCACGCCGTCGCTGACTCGCGACGGCGAGACCATCTACTTCTGCTGCGACGGCTGCAGGTCCAAGTACGAGGCACAGCACGGGCATGCCCGGCTCGCCGACTGACGGATTCGCGGCCGGTCTGGTGCTCGGCGCCGGCGGCTCCAGCCGCCTGGGCCGGCCCAAGCAGCTGCTGCCCTTCGCTGGCACCACGCTGCTCGGCCACGTCGTGGGCGTGGCCCGGAGCTGCCGCTTCGACCAGCTGGTGGTGGCGATCGGCGGCGCCGCGGAGGAGGTGCGCCAAGCGGTCGACCTGGACGGCGCCGACGTGGTCGTGAACGACGCGTACGGCAGCGGCTGCTCATCGTCGATCGCCGCCGCCCTGGCCGTGATCGATCCACGCTGCGAGCTGCTGGTGCTGATGCTCGGCGACCAGCCGGGCGTGACGGCGTCGACGGTGGCCGCGCTTCTGGCCGGCCGCGGCGATGCCCCGCTGGCCGTGTGCCGCTACCAGGACGGGCTCGGGCACCCGATCGTGTTTGATCGCAGCTGCTTCGCGGAGCTGGCCGACCTGCACGGGGACAAGGGCGTGTGGCGGATGCTCGACCGGCGTGCGGCCGCTGCCGCCGAGGTGCCGGTCGCCGGCCGCATCCCGGCGGACGTCGACACCGACGAGGACTACCGGGCGTTGCTGGCCTCGGCTGAGAGCGTGGCATGAGCCCGGCCCGTGACACGGGCGGGGCGGCCGACGAGCTGCGCCAGCGTGTGCCCGACATCGAGACGCTGGCGCGCCGCCTGGCCGACGCCGACTACCTCGTGGACGAGTCGCTGGCGACGTCGATGTTCCTGGGCGTGCGCCTGCCGCAGCCGCTGCTGCTCGAGGGCGAGGCCGGCGTCGGCAAGACCGAGGCCGCCAAGGCGCTGGCGACCGTGCTCGACACCCCGCTGATGCGCCTGCAGTGCTACGAGGGCATCGACGCGGCAGAGGCGCTGTATGAGTGGAACTACCCGCGCCAGCTGCTGCGCATCCGCCTGGCCGACTCCACCGGTTCGCCGCTCAGCGAGGACGACCTGTTCGGCCCCGACTACCTGATCCGGCGGCCGCTGCTGAGCGCGCTCGAGCATCCCGGCCCGCGGCCTGCTGTGCTGCTGATCGACGAGATCGACCGCGCCGACGACGACTTCGAGGCGTTCCTGCTGGAGCTGCTGGGGGAGGCGGCCGTGACGATCCCGGAGATCGGCACCATCGCGGCCACCCACCCGCCGGTGATCGTGCTGACCTCGAACCGCACGCGCGACCTGCACGACGCCGTCAAGCGCAGGTGCCTCTACCACTGGATCGACTACCCCGACCCGCGGCGGGCGGTGGACATCGTGCGCCGCCGCGTGCCGGGAGCGTCGCAGGCGCTGGCGGTGCAGGTGGCAAACGCGGTCTCGCGCATGCGCGACTCGGACGTGCAGAAGCCGCCCGGCATCGCCGAGGCGATCGACTGGCTGGCGGCGCTCAACCTGCTCGGCGTCGAGGCGCTGGACGCGGCCGCCGTCGATCGCACGCTCGGCTCGGTGCTCAAGTACGAGGAGGATCAGGACGCCGTCCGGGCCGACGGCCTCGAGCACCTGGTGGGCAGCGGTGACTGACGCGTCCGGCCCTGCGACGCCGTTTGGGGTGGAGACGCTCCACCTCGACCTGCCGGCGGTCGCGGGCGCGTTCACCCGGCGACTGCACGACGCCGGCCTGCCGGTGACGGCAGCCCGCTCGGCCGATCTCGCGCGGGCGCTTGCCCTGGTGCGCCCGGTGTCGCGACGGCGGCTGTACTGGACGGCGCGGGCCGTGCTGGTGTCGGATCCGGCCCAGGTGGCCGTCTTCGACTCGGTGTTCCGGTCGGTGTTCGGCAGCGGACCGGCGGGCGACGTGTTCCAGCCAGAACAGCCGCAGACGGCGGCCACCGCTCCCGACCAGCGGGCCGCGCCGGATGGTTCGACCCCGCCGCGGGAGGGCGCCGCGCCGGACGCGAGCGAGGGCGTCTGGTCGGCCGCGCCGGCCGCGGCACGGGACGACGACGGCGATGCGGTGGAGGTACCGCTGGCGCTGGCCAGCGCAGAGGAGCGGCTGGCGGGCAAGCGGTTCGACGCGCTTGAGCCGCACGAGCTGGCGCAGCTCTACCAGCTGATGGCGGGCCTGCGGCTGTCGACTCCGCCGCGCACCACGCGCCGTTACCGGAGCGGGCGGCGCGGCCGTCACATAGACATGCGTCGCACGCTGCGGGCCGCCCGCAGGACCGGTGGCGATCCGATCCGGCTGGCACGCAGGCAGCGACGCGTGACCCGCCGCCGGCTGGTGATGCTGTGCGACATCTCGGGCTCGATGGAGCCCTACGCCCGTGCCTACCTGCAGTTCCTGACCTGCGCCGCCGCCAGCGGGCCGGACGCCGAGGCGTTCGTGTTCGCCACCCGGCTGACGCGCCTGACCCGGGCCCTCGCCTCGAGCAACCCGGAGCGCGCGATCCAGCGCGCGGCCGCGGCGGCACCGGACTGGTCGAGCGGGACGCGGATCGGCGATGCGCTGCAGGCGTTCAACGATCGCCACGGCCGTCGCGGGATGGCCCGCGGCGCTGTGGTCGTGATCCTGTCGGACGGCTGGGAGCGCGGTGACCCGGCGTTGGTGGCCCGCGAGATGCAGCGCCTGTCGAGGCTGGCGCACCGGATCGTGTGGGTCAACCCGCGCAGCGGCGCGAGCTCCTTCACCGTGCGGGCGGGCGGCATGGTGGCGGCGCTGCCGTACTGCGATGCGCTGGTCAGCGGCCACAGCTTCGAGGCGCTGCACGAGGTGGTCGACGCGATCGGCGCGGACTCATGGCAGGTGGGGCCGCCTGCCGTGGACTCCGACGAGCGGGAGTGGGAGGATTCCTGGGCCAGCGCCACGCCGGTGCCGGGGAGCTCGGTGGCGATGCCGAGCGGCTACGGCCCCAGCAAGGGGAACACCACCCCGGGATGGGTGACCGAGGATGAGTGACGAGGTGAGGAGCGATTCAGGGATGTCGGAGGGCACGACCAAGATCTGCATCTACCCCGGCTGTGAGCGGCCGGCCGCGCCCGCCCACCCGCAGGGCGGGCCACAGCCCGCGTTCTGCGACCTGGAGGAGCACAATGCGCTGACGGCGCACCAGGAGCGCCAGCGTCTCGCGTCCGCAGCGAACCCCGAGCACGAGGAGATCCAGAGTGGCTAACGAGGCATACCGCGCGGTCTTCCTGCGCGTTCACCCGACCGGCAAGATGGTGCTCAGCCTGACGACGGATGCCGATGGCAACGAGGCCGACTATGCCCGGCAGGTGGGCGAGGAGCTGGGCGTGCCGGCGCTGGATGTGAAGGTGGTGCCGGCCGACACCGACCGCTTCGGCACCGGGCACGGCTACAACACCAGCCCGACGTCGGCGGGCACGGCGGCCGCCATCACGAGGACCACGACCAAGATCCGCGACAAGGCGCAGCTGCTGGCGGGAATGCAGCTGGGTGCGTCGCCGGAGATGCTCTCGTGGTCGAATGGCGCCTGGGTCAGCGGCGACGGCAGCGACCCGTCGAAGGTGGCCACGGTGGCGGATATCGCGCTCTACGCGCACGGCACCGGCGCGCTGCCTCCCGGCGTCGAGGGCGGGCTGGACGCCCAGACCGTCTACAGCGACTGAGAGCGGCGGTGTTCACGCGGTCGTGACCGGCGCGTGACACCGAATCGTGCAACGAAGCTCACACCGCCGTGGCGATCCAACCGCCACGCGTCACGATTCGCACCGCCGGCCCGGCGCGAACATCACGGCTCCGGACAGCGCACCGCGCAACCATGCGAGGGCGCGTCACACCCTGGCAACGACCTGTCAACGATCCCGTGCCGGACCGCCCACGCCGCTCGAGTCGGGGTTTGACACCGTTAAGAGCGCGCCGGGCGTTGCACGGCCGGGTGGGTGGCGTGACCCACGATGCAAGCACGTGACGAAACCATCACCTTCGTGGATCATCTAGGAGCCGAGCCGGGCGTCGATGCTGACCTCGACCTCGTCGACCACCTTCAGCGCCCCGAACAGCGTCGAGTAGGGCTTCATGCCCCAGTCCGTCTGCTTGATCACCGCCGTGGCGCCGAGCGTTCCGTCGCCCGTCATGGCGACATCGAAGCCCAGCGGACGGGTGGTTCCGTGCAGCGTCAGATCGCCCTCGACCCTGAGGCCGTCGCCCTCGGCGCGCACCGACTTCGATTCGAAGCTGATCCGCTCACCCTTGAGCACCTCGTTGTCGACCGTCTGCTCGATCTCCGCCTTCTGATCATCGCTCAGCGACTGCACGCCGCCGCTGCCCTCCTGCACGCGCAGCGACCCGCCGTCGGCGCTGACCTCGATCACCGCATCCGCCGGGTCATCGCCGACCACCAGCACGGCTTCCCAGGAGCCCACGTGGAACAGCAGGTTGTGGCCGGCCATGGCCGCCGCTCCCGTCTTCTGCGTGCGTACGGAGAGCGTGCCGTCGTCGGGCCCGAGCGCGTATCTGCCAGCCGGAATCGCCACCCCCGAAGCCTATAATGCCGGGCTTCCCCGCATCCACCCATCCGATCACAAGGACGGCACCATGGCGGTAGAACTCGACCACTCCTTCACCACGTCGCGGTCGCTCGACGACAGCTACGCCACCATCCTCGACCTCGAGCGCGTGGTGCCGTGCGTGGAGGGGGCGACGGTGCTCGAGCGCACGGGGCCGGACTCGGTCAAGGCCGAGATCAAGGTCAAGATGGGGGCGATGTCGATGACCTTCACCGGCACCGTGGAGACGACCGAGCAGGACGCGGCGGCACACCGGGCCGTGCTGACGGTGAAGTCCCGCGAGGCGGGCGGACAGGGGTTCGCGAACGGCACCATCGTGTTCGCGCTCCACGACGGCGGCGGCGACATCCACACGAACGCCCAGATCACCGGCAAGGCCGCGTCGATGGGCGAGGGCGTGGTGTCGGGCGTGCTGGACGCGCTGATCACCGACTTCGCCGGCAAGCTCGGACAGCTCTGAGGCCGGCCGATGGCGACGATCACGATGCGCCACATCCGCGAGGGCGAGGTGCCGCGTGACGGCGGCACAGCGATCCAGGATGACCCCGACCGCCCCGTCTTCCGCGGCAACGGCCCGGACGACTACGTCTGCGTGGAGTGCGGGAACCTGCTGGCCGCGTCGATGGACGGCACCTACATGACGAAGAAGGTGCGCGTGCGCTGTGGCCGCTGCTCGACGGTGAACGTGGCGATCACCGACGAATCGGACCGGCCGCGGCGCTGAGTTGCCGGCGCGATGCTAGAGCCGGGCCTTGAGCGCCATGATGCGGGCGTACGACTTGTTGAGGCCGCCCATCCGCAGCGTCCCGTTCCTGGCTGCCGCGAGCAGCGCCTTGAACACGGCCTGGCTGGTGGCTCCCGAGCCGGTGATCAGGATCAGGTCGGAGCCGGCCGCGGCGCTCTTCAGCGCCAGCGGGGGATCGGTCGTGTGGCGGACGTGCGCGGCCGCGTCCAGCGAGTCCGTGATGGTGACTCCGGTGAACCCGAGCCGCCTTCGCAGGATGCCCTTGATGACCGTGGGAGACCAGGCCGCAGCGCGTCTGTCGAGCGCCGGGTAGACGGCCGTGGACAGCATCACCATCGGATCGAGCCCCTGCCGGAACGCGACCCTGTACGGCAGCCACGCCCGCTCCAGCTGCCGGGCGGTGGCGGTGATGTGCACCAGCGCGTCGTCGGTGGACACGGTCGCGCGGCCGAGGCCGGGGAAGTGCTTCAGCACCGGCCAAACCTTGTGGCCCTCGAGCCCGTCCGCGAACGCCGACGCGTCCTTGGCCACGATGAAGCGGCTGGTGGAGAAGGCCCGCTGCTGCTGCTCGATGAAGTCTGACGGACCGGTGGGAACGTCGGCGACCGGGGCCAGGTCGACGTTGACGCCGTCCGCTCGCAACGCCGCCCCGGTCAGCGATCCGGCGGTGTGGGACTGCGCGGTCGGCAGCTGGCCCAGCTCCTGTGCGGAGTGGTTCGGCGGCGCCCATGGGATCCGCTTGACGAGACCGCCCTCCTGGTCGGTGGTGATCAGCAGGGGCGGCTGGCCGCCGTTGTGCGCGGCCAGCTGCAGCTTGGCGGTGAGCGCCGTCAGCTGCGACGGCGAGCTGATGTTCGACCCGAACAGGATCACGCCGCCGATCTGGCCGGCCCTGATCCGGGCTCGCAGGCTGCGGCTGGCGGTCGTGCCCTTGAATGCCACCACGATCCGCTGGCCGACCAGCTGCGACAGCGTGGGCGTGGCGGCGGGCACGCTCCCGTGCGGCGTCCCACCGGCGCGAGCCTGGGCCGAGCCGGTGGCGATCAGCGCGCAGCAAAGAGCGGTCGCGGCTGTAGCCCGTCGTGCGGTCATGCCGGGTCGGTGCATACCACCAAGCGTACGCGCTGAACGTGTCAGGGCGTGGTCGGGCGCGTTGCGGTCCGGTAACGGCGGCTCAGGAGATCGTGGCCGGCAGGCTTGCCTCCCAGGCGTACAACGTCAGAAATCCGAGCGGGTCGCGCGCCATCGCGTGCGCGTAGTCCTGTACCGCCCGCACGTACAGGCTCGAGTGGTTGTAGGCGAACAGCGCGCGCCGCTCGTCGGCCGGCGCGCCGGACTGGTGCAGGTAGTTGCCCGCGCCCAGCACCGCATCGCGGGGCGAATGGATGTTGCCTCCCAGGCCGTATGCCTTCCAGGTGGAGGGCAGGAACTGCATCGGCCCCTGGGCGCCGGCGCTGCTGGTGTTGCCGACCCGGCCGAACGCCGACTCGACCAGGTTCACCGCCGCGAGCGTCTGCCAGCGCACCCCGAACCGGCTCTGTGCCAGGTGGTAGTCGGCCAGCAGCTGCCCGGCCGGAGGTGCCGGATCGAGGTGCAGCGTCACCGCCTTGCCCGACGGCGGCCCGGCCAGGCGCCGCAGCGCCTGCGCGGCGCGCAGCTGGGGACGGACGGCCGCCGCCAGCGAGGGTGGCAGCGCGGCCAGCGTGGGCCGGACGAGTGACGGCGTCTCGGCCAGCTGGTGCACCAGCTGACGCTCCTGGGCGGCCGGCGTCAGCACGTCGGCCGGGGGCGTGCTCACCAGCGCAGGGTCGGACGCGCGCCAGCGGCCCAGCGCCGATCGCAGCGCCGCATCAGCCGAGGTCAGCTGCGACGCGATCGTCGCGGGGGTGGTGGACGCGGCCGGCGTTGACGCCGTCCCGGACGAGCCGCAGCCGGCGGCCGGGAGAGCCACCGCCAGGACCGCCAGCGTCAGGCCGATCAGCCCGCGAACCGGGCGCCGTTGAGGCGGTGCGTTCACGCCCGGCAAGGTAGCAGCGGCCGTTCAGCGGGCCGGGCTAGGATGGCTCGACAACATCGACTGAGGGGTGGATGGGATGTCGACGATCGCAACGCACGAGCAGCAGGATGTGGAGAAAGTCAATGCAACCGGCCGGACTCCGGCGGTGTTCGTACACGGGCTGTGGCTGCTTCCGAGCAGCTGGGACCGCTGGGCGGAGGTGTTCGACGAGGCCGGCTACGCGGCGCTCGCGCCGGGCTGGCCCGACGACCCGGAGACCGTCGCCGAGGCAAATGCCAACCCGGAGGTGTTCGCCAACAAGACCGTCGGCGACGTCGCCGACCACTTCGCTGAGGTGATCGGCAAGCTCGATCGCAAGCCGGTCGTGATCGGCCACTCCTTCGGCGGCCTGCTGGCTCAGATCCTGGCCGGGCGGGGGCTGTCGACCGCCACGGTGGCGATCGACCCGGCGCCGTTCCGCGGTGTGCTGCCGCTGCCGATCTCGGCGCTGCGCTCAGCCAGCCCGGTGCTCACCAATCCGGCCAACCGCCACCGCGCCGTGCCGCTCACCTACGAGCAGTTCCGCTACGGGTTCGCGAATGCCGTCAGCGAGGACGAGGCCAGGCAGCTCTACGACGCATTTGCCGTGCCCGCCCCCGGCGCTCCGCTGTTCCAGGCCGCGACCGCCAACTTCAACCCGTGGACGGAGGCGAAGGTCGACCACAAGAACCCCGAGCGCGGCCCGCTGCTGATCATCTCCGGCGAGAAGGATCACACCGTGCCCTGGGCGATCGCGAACGCCTCCTTCAAGAAGCAGAAGAAGAACAAGGGCAGCGTCACCGAGATCGTCGAGATCAGCGGCCGCGGCCATGCGCTCACGATCGACAGCGGCTGGCGCGAGGTGGCCGACAAGGCCCTGGAGTTCGTCCGGAGGTTCACATGAAGCTGAGTGCCCGCAACCGGCTGACCGGCACGGTCGTCAGCATCCGCCGCGGCGAGCCGATCGCCAACGTGGTGGTCGACGTGAACGGCCAGCGCATGGTCTCGTCGATCACGGTCGAGGCGGTCGACGAGCTGGGGCTGACGGAGGGCAGCGCGGTGACCGCCGTGGTCAAGGCCTCGGACGTGATGCTGGCGGTCGACTAACACCACAGGGCGATGCGCCTCCAGCAGATCGTCGAGACGTCCGCCGCCGTCGCCGCCACCAGGTCGCGGAGCGAGAAGGTCGAGCTGCTGGCCGCCTGCATCGCCGGCATGGGCCGGGACGAGGTCGCGATCGGCGCCGGGTTCCTGGCCGGCGAGCCGCGCCAGCGGCGGCTCGGCGCCGGCTGGGCTGCACTCCGCGAGCTGCCGCCGCCCGCCGCCGATGCGACGCTGACGCTGGTCGCCGTGGACGCCGCGCTGGAGCGGATCGCGGGCATCTCCGGCGCGGGATCACAGGCCGAGCGGGCCGGCGCCGTTCACGAGCTGTTCGCGGCGGCCACCGGGCCGGAGCAGGAGTTCCTGCGGCGCCTGATCCTGAGCGATCTGCGCCAGGGGGCTCTGCAGTCGGCTGTCACCGATGCCGTGGCGCGTGCGGCCTCGGTGCCGCAGAGCGAGGCGCGACGGGCGCTGATGCTGCTCGGAGACGCCGGCGAGCTGGCCCGGGTCGCCGTGTTCGACGGGATCGATGGCCTGCGGGCGGTGCGGCTCGAGGTGGGGCGGCCGGTGCAGCCGATGCTGGCGGGGACGGCTCCCGATCTGGCCTCGGCGCTGGCGAAGATCGATCCGGCCGCCCTCGAGTGGAAGCTGGACGGCGCCCGCATCCAGGTGCACCGAAGCGGCGATCAGGTGAGCGTGTTCACGCGCTCCCTCGACGAGGTCACCGACCGCGTTCCGGAGGTGGTCGAGGCGGTGCGTGCGCTCGACGCGAGCTCGCTGGTGCTGGACGGTGAGGCGATCGCGCTGCAGGCGGATGGGCGGCCGCACCCGTTCCAGGTGACCGGGTCGCGCTTCGGAAGCCGCACCGCGGTCGACACCCTGCGCCGCGAGATCCCGCTGACGCCGTTCATCTTCGACATCCTGCACGCCGACGGCGAGGACCTGCTCGATCAGCCCGCCGAGCAGCGGGGGCGGCGGTTGGCGGCGATCGTTCCCGAGTCCATGCGGGTTCCGCGGATGGTGGTGGGCTCGGCCGAGCAGGCGGCCGCATTCCAGGCTGACACCCTGGCCCGCGGCCACGAGGGCGTGCTGGTCAAGTCGCTGGACGCTCCGTACGCCGCGGGGCGGCGCGGCGCCGGCTGGATCAAGGTCAAGCCGCGGCTCACGCTCGACCTGGTGGTGCTGGCGGCGGAGTGGGGGCATGGCCGCCGCCAGGGGTGGCTGAGCAACCTGCACCTGGGCGCCCGCGCGGACGACGGCAGCGGCTTCGTGATGCTGGGCAAGACCTTCAAGGGGCTGACCGACGCGACTCTGGCCTGGCAGACCGAGCGGCTGCTCGAGCTCGAGACCGCGCGGCACGGCATCACGGTCGAGGTGTACCCGGAGCTGGTGGTGGAGATCGCATTCGACGGCCTGCAGCGCAGCTCACGCTACCCGGGGGGAGTCGCGTTGCGGTTCGCGCGCGTGCTGCGGTACCGTGACGACAAGCGGGCCGACGAGGCCGACACGCTGGCAGGCGTGCTGGCCGTGGGCGGATTCTAAGAAGAGATCACACTGAGGAGGCGGAGCATGGCCGGAGAGGTCGTTCACATCGAGTTCGTCGCAGAGGATGCGGACCGCGCGCAGCGGTTCTGGAACGGCGTCTTCGGCTGGGAGTTCGGAGACTCGGGGATGCCGGAGATGGACTACCGGATGGCCCAGACCGGTGAGGGGTCGGGGGCGGCCATCTACGCCGGCGAGAACCCGGGCCATCCCAAGTACTACTTCGACACCCCGGACATCGACGCCTCCAGCGCCCGCGTGCGAGAGCTGGGCGGCGAGGCGGAGGCCAAGTCGCCGGTGCCGGGGCACGGCTGGTTCGCAGCCTGCAAGGACAGCGAGGGCAACGAGTTCCACCTGTGGCAGGCCGACGCCTCCGCGGCTCCGCCCGCGTAGCCGCCCGCAATCCGAGCCCATTGCTAGCGTGACCACGTTCCCTTTTTGGAGGAGCGTGCATGGCCTATTGCCCGAACTGCGGCGCGGCTGTTCCCCAGGGAGCCGCGTTCTGCCCCAACTGCGGCCACCACCTGCAGGCCGCGGGTACCCCGCCGGATCCCGGCGGCGCCTGGGTGCCGCCGCCCGCTGCGCCGGTTGACCCGTATCCGCTGCAACTCGAGGTGGACTATCCCGACCGCCAGCTGAGCCGGGTTTCGACCTTCTTCCGCATCTTCGCCGCGATCCCGATCCTGATCGTCGCCGGGCTGATGCAGCCGGACGTGTTCAACAACTCCCGCGGGGGCGGCGGGTACGCCGCGGTCGCGACCGGCATCCTGTTCCTGCCGGTGCTGGTGATGCTGGTGTTCCGTCGCAAGTACCCGGGCTGGTGGTTTGACTGGAACCTCGAGCTGACACGGTTCACGGCCCGGATCTCGGCCTACCTGCTGCTGCTGGACGATCGCTATCCGTCGACCGACGACCACCAGTCGGTGCACCTCGATCTGGAGCGGCCGGACGGTGCCGCCCTTTCGCGCTGGCTGCCGCTGGTCAAGTGGTTTCTCGCGATCCCGCACTACATCGTCCTGTTCGCGCTGTCGATCGGCGCGTTTGTGGTCGTCGTGTGTGCGTGGTTCGCCATCCTCTTCACCGGCCGCTACCCGCGCTGGGCCTTCGACTACAACGTCGGGGTGATGCGCTGGACGCTGCGGGTCGAGGCCTACGCGCTGCTGCTGACGACGGACCGCTACCCGCCGTTCAGCCTCTGACGGCGATGCGCGGGCGCGACCTGGTCATCCTGGGCGTTCCGTCCAGCGCCGGCGCGTTCGCGGCCGGCCAGGAGCGTGCGCCGGCGGCGCTGCGCGAAGCCGGTCTGGTGGAACGGCTGGCTGCCGCCGGCGACGTGCTCGACCTCGGAGACCTGCCGGAGTTTCGCTGGCATCCCGATCGGGCGCAGCCGCGGGCACAGCACGCGGCCCAGGTGGCCAAGACGGCGGCCGGGGTGCGCGACGCGGTCGCAGGCAGGCTCAGCTCCGGCCATGACCTGCTCGTGCTGGGCGGCGACTGCACCGTCGGGGTGGGCACCGTGGCCGGCAGCCGCCTGGCGGGCGGGCGCACCGGGCTCGTCTACCTGGACATGCACGCCGACCTGAACGTGCCGTCAAGCGTCGTCGACGGCGCACTCGACTGGATGGGGATGGCGCACATGCTGGGCGTCGAGGGGTGCCTGCCCGAGCTGCGAGACCTCGCCTCGCCGTTCGTGCCGATGCTGGACGCGACCCAGGTGGTGGTGCTGGGCCACGAGCACAGCCAGGCAACCGACTGGGAGCTGTCCGTGATCGCCGAGCGGTCGATCGCCGTCGTCGCTGCCGAGGCGCTGCGGGCCGACCCCGCTGCCGCCGCGGAGCGCGCGCTCGCACAGCTCGCCGATGCCACTCGCGTGATCGTCCACCTCGACATCGACGTCGTCGACTTCGTGGACGCGCCGCTCTCGGAGAACACGGGCCGCAACGTGGGCGTGCCGCTGGCGGCCGTCGCCGCCGCGCTGCCGGTGCTGATGACCGACCGGCGCACGGCGGCGCTGACCGTGACCGAGCTGAACCCCGTCCACGCAGCGGCCGACCCGGGATGCCTGGGGCGGCTGGTGGACGCCCTGGTCGCTGCGATCGCCGGCTAGGCGCCGCTCAACCGGCTGCCCCCTGCAGCGCCTGGGCCGGCCGCTCCTTGCGCGGATCGACGAATGGGATGGTGGCGGTGCGTCCGCGCATCGTGCCGGTCTCGGACTCGACATCGATGGCGTTCCCGGGCTCCGACAGCTCCGTCGGCACCCACACATAGCCGATGTTCTTCTGGAGGCCTGGCGACCAGACGGCGTCGGTGACGCGCCCGATCGGCTTGGCGTCGACGTGGGCCGGCCAGGGCCGGGTGATGCCCTCGATCGGCTCGGTCTCGTCGAACTCGATGCCCACCAGCCGGCGTTCGACGCCCTCGCGGCGCACCCGCTCCAGCGCCTGCTTGCCGATGTAGTCCTGCGGCTGATCCTCGACCAGCCGCTCCAGCCCCATCACGTGGAAGGGCGTATCGCCCAGCGAGATGTCGGATCCCCAGTTGAAGATGCCGGCCTCGACGCGCCGCGCCTCGTTGGGGGCGATCGGCCGGATCGCGAACTCCTCGCCCGCGTCCATGATCGCCTGCCAGAGCGCGTCGCCGCGGGTGCCGTCGAGCAGGTTCACCTCGAAGCCGGGCACCGCCGACCAGCCGGTGCGGCTGATCACGACCGGGATGTCGCCGATCGTGAAGCGCTCGCACCAGTAGTACTTGATGTCGTAGATGGCCGGCCCGACCAGCTTCTCCAGCGTCTTTGCCGACAGCGGCCCCTGCACCTGCACCGGGTGCACGTCGGGGTAGCTGACCTCGGCGTCCAGGTCGAGCTGCGACAGCACGCCGATCGCGTACAGCCCGGCGTCGCTGTCGGCCAGCTGCATCCACCACACGTTCTCCTCGACGTGCAGCAGCACGGGATCGTTGACGATGCCGCCTTCGGGCGACATGACGAGCATGTACTTGCCCTGCTTGACCGCGCACCTGGTGAGGTCGCGGCAGGTCAGCATGTCGATCAGCTTGTCGGCGTCCGGCCCGCTCACCTGCACCGTCCGCTCGACCCCGACGTCCCAGAGGGTGACACCCTCCTGCAGCGCCTTGTACTCGACGGAGACGTCGTCGTACTCGGCCGGCAGGTACATCTTGTTGTAGATGTCGTAGGCCTTGCACCCGGCGCGGCGGGTCGCTTCGAAGTAGGGAGAGCGCCTGTACCAGGGGCCGAAGTAGAGCTTCGTGGTGAGGTCCGACATTCGTGATCCCTTCGGTCGTGAACAGGGAGCCGGTCAGCCGTGGCTTCCTGTAGGATTTCGTCGCCTTGACTGACTAGTCAATCAAAACCCCGGGCGGCTGGCAAGCCGCTTGCGCACATGCCCAGAGATCCCCGCTACGACATCCTGTTCGAACCGGTGCCGATCGGCCCGGTGGTCGCGCGGAACCGGTTCTTCCAGGTGCCGCACTGCAACGGCATGGGTCACCGCGACCCCACCGCGCTGGCCGAGATGCGCGGCGTCAAGGCGGAGGGCGGGTGGGCGGTGGTCTGCACCGAGGAGGTCGAGATCCACCCCACGTCGGAGGTGTCACCGTACGCCGAGGGGAGGCTCTGGAACGACGACGACATCCCGGCCCTGGCGCGGATGACCGAGCGCGTGCACGCGCACGGCGCGCTGGCCGGGATCGAGCCGGTCCACAACGGCATCCACGGCGCCAACCTGTGGAGCCGGGAGGCGCCGATGGCGGCCGGCCACATGCCCGTCACCGGCATCGACCCCACCCAGGTACGGCAGATGAGCGCCCAGGACATCGCCGACCTGCGCCGCTGGCACCGCAGCGCCGTGTCGCGCTCGATCGAGGCCGGTTTCGACATCGTGTACGTGTACGCCTCGCACGGGCTGAACACGTTCGGGCAGTTCCTGTCGCCGCTCTACAACTTCCGCACCGATGGCTACGGCGGCAGCCTCGAGAACCGCGCCCGGCTGCTGCGGGAGGTGCTCGAGGACACGCTCGAGGAGGTCGACGGCCGGATCGCGGTGGCCTGCCGGATCACGGTCACCGAGCTGATGGGCGACAAGGGCCTCGGGCGGGACGACATCGAGCAGGTGCTGCGCTGGATGGGCGAGCTGCCCGACCTGTGGGACTTCGTGGCCGGCCCCTGGGAGGACGACTCGGCCACCGCCCGGTTTGAGGACGAGGGCCACCAGGAGCAGCACGTGCGCGGGCTGAAGGCTCTCACCTCCAAGCCGGTGGTCGGCGTCGGCCGCTTCACGTCTCCCGACACGATGGTGCGGATGATCCGAGACGGCGTGCTCGACTTCATCGGCGCCGCGCGGCCGTCGATCGCCGACCCGTTCCTGCCCGAGAAGATCGAGCAGGGCCGCCTGGAGGACATCCGCGAGTGCATCGGCTGCAACATCTGCGTGGCCGGCGACGCCACCATGACCCCGATCCGCTGTACGCAGAACCCGAGCATGGGGGAGGAGTGGCGGCGGGGGTGGCATCCCGAGCGGATCCGGCCCAGCCAGAGCGACGCCAAGGTGCTGATCGCGGGCGCAGGGCCGGCCGGGCTGGAGGCGGCGATGTCGCTGGGCAGGCGCGGCTATGACGTGGTGCTGGCCGAGGCCGGCGACCACCTGGGTGGCCGGGTGGCCCGGGAGGCGCGCCTGCCTGGGCTGGCCACCTGGATCCGGGTGGTCGACTACCGCGAGGGGCAACTGCGCAAGCTGGCCAACGTGGAGCTGGCGTTCAACAGCGAGCTGACGGCCGAGGAGATCGTCTCCTACGGGTTCGACCACGTGGCGATCGCGACCGGCGCCCGCTGGCGGCGCGACGGCTCCGGGCGCTGGCACACGACCGCGGTCGACTTCGGCGACCTGCCGCTGCTGACGCCCGACGACCTGATGGACGGCGTCCGCCCGGACGGCGAGCGCGTTGTCATCTACGACGATGACCACTACTACATGGGCGGGGTGCTGGCCGAGCTGCTGGTGCGGGAGGGCCGCCGGGTGACGCTGGTCACGCCGGGTGCGCGCGTGTCGGAGTGGACCGTGAACACGATGGAGCAGGATCGCATCCAGCGCCGGCTGCTGGAGCTGGACGTCGAGATCCGAACGACGCACACGGTCGCGGGCGGCGGCGCCGGCGAGGTGCTGCTGGGCTGTACGTATACCGAGCGCGAGCACGCAATCGGCTGCGACGCGCTGGTGCTGGTGACGGCGCGCGACCCCAGCGACGGCCTGGTCACCGAACTGCAGCAGGCCGAGGCGGGCGCCGTTCGCGCCATCGGCGACGCGTGGTGTCCGGCCACGATCGCCGCCGCGGTGTGGGACGGCCACCGGTACGCGGAGCAGCTCGAGCAGCAGGACGACCGCGAGGTGCCGTTCCTGCGTGAGGTCGTCAAGCTGGCCGACCTGCCCGCCGAGACCTCGGCCTGATCAGCTGGGCTTGGTCGTCATCGCCCAGATGGCGACGAGGTAGAGCAGCATCAGCACCAGCGGCAGGGCGCCGCCGACCCTGGCCAGCTTGCCGAGGCCGGCGCCACGCCGTGAGCGGCGAAGCGCGATGCCGGTCAGGATCAGGGTCACGATCAGGATCAGGCCGCCGAAGTCGGACGTTCCAAAGCCGATGCCGATCCAGCTCGCATTCGAGTTCTCGAGGTGCTCCCTGGACAGGATCCACTGGGCGCCTATGCGCATCACGAAGTAGGCGGGAAGCGTCGCGAAGAACATCGTGAGAGCACCGAACCGGAACAGCTGGGCGGAGCCGTCGGGATCCTGCTCGCGCCAGGACTGCACGAAGGCCACGATCGCGACCGTCAGCGAGGCGACAAGCAGCATCGCACCGCCGACGTGCAGGAGCAGCGGGAAGTTCCAGCTGTCGGGGCGGATCGCGAGCACCATCATCCGACACCGGGCTTGTAGATCATGTCGATCAGGATCAGCAGCACGGTCAACACCAGCACGGCGTGCAGCACCACCGCCTGCCCCTGGTCGGCCACGGCGCCGGGCGCACCCCGCAGGGCGCGGTAGCCGGTCGAGATGCGACCGCCGATCGCGCCGGCGATCACCCACAGCACGATCGCCGTCAGGATCCACCCGTCGGTGATGGAGTAGTCGCTGACGTGCACGGCCAGCCAGATGCCGAACAGGATCGCCGCCAGGCTACCGACTCCCCAGATGATGGTGGCGGCCGGTACCAGGCGCGGCGCGACGACCGATCCCGGATGCCGCCGCAGCGCCAGCAGGATGGCGACGAACAGGCCGGCGCCCGCGACCATCGCGAACGCGCCGAGCACGTGCAGGAACAGGAGCGTGCTGTAACCCACGCTGGCTACGGTACCCGATCTGACAACCCTCGTGTGCGTCGCGGCAGGACGATTGACCTGTCACTTCCGGCGTTCTAGTGTCATCCAACCCGCTGCGAGACCCTCACGAGGAGACGAGATCATGGACGAGTCCCACCCCACCGACGGGCGGCGGCTGAATCGTCGCGAGGTGCTCGGTCTGGGAGCCCTGGCCCTGGCCGGAGCAGCGTGCGGCGGCTCCACGTCCAGCGGCGGCAGCGCGTCGGCGCTGTCCGTCTCCAGCGGAGCGCCGATCGAGAGCACGCTGCAGATCTATAACTGGTCGCAGTACATCGATCCGAACAACGAGAAGGCATTCGGCAACAAGTACGGCGTCACGGTGAAGGAGACCAACTACGGCTCCAACGAGGAGCTGTTCACCAAGCTCACGGCGACCAAGGGCCAGAAGCTGTACGACATCATCGTCCCGGACGCCGACCACGTGCGCATCGAGAAGAGCCTGGGACTGCTCGCCAAGCTCGACCACAGCCTGATTCCGAATCTCAAGAACCTGGCGCCGCACTGGACGGAGCTCGTATACGACCCGGGCAACGTCTATTCCGTGATGAAGGACGTCGGCATCACGGCGATCGGCTACGACCCGAAGATCGTCAAGACCAACCTGGCGTCGTGGAAGGATTTCTTCGACTACCTGCCGCACAAGGATCCCGGCGTGAAGGTCAACTTCATCGAGTCGCCTGCTGAGGTGATCGGCGTGGCGCTGAACTCGTTCGGCTACTCGATGAACTCCGAGAGCGACAGCGAGCTGAACCAGGCCGAGGAACTGCTGCTGAAGGTGCGTCCCTACGTCGACCGCATCAACACCGACGAGGTCGACCCGTTCAGCAAGGGCGACGTCAACCTGGGCATCATCTACTCCGGTGACGGGCTGCGTGCCAAGGCCGCGCGCAAAGGGGACTTCACCGTGGTGGCGCCCGAGGGCAAGTCGGAGATCTGGATCGACAACTGGGCGATCAGCGCCTACGCGCCCGACCCGGTGGCGGCACACGCGTGGATCAACTACATCCTCGAGCCGGCCGTGAACGCGAAGGAGATGGAGTACCACCAGTACGAGGTGGGCACGCCGGCCAGCTATCCGCTGGTGGGCGAGCTCGCCCAGAACCCGCTGGTCGTGTTCCCCAAGCGCATCCTCGATGACTACGAGATCCTGCAGACGACGCCGGACGGCCTCAACAAGCGCGTCGCCATCTGGAACAAGTTCACGAGCGCCTAGTCGGAATTATCCCAGAGCACCGGAAACAGCGGGTCGTGCATGGGCTCGCCGTCCGGTAGCCGATCCGCGAGGCCAGCGAACTCGGGCGACGTGCGCCATGCCCGCGGCGCGTGCACGACATCGTCGCCCATGAAGCGCACCGAGAAGGCGCGGCGACGGCGGTCGCCGCCGACCCCGCCGGCGGCGTGCAGCGCCAGCATGTGGAAGAACACGCCGTCGCCCGGCTCGAGCTCCCAGCCCACGATCGGGTAGGAGCCGCGGTCAGCCTCGATGTCGGGCAGGTCCTGCAGGCTGCCCTCGGGGAACCAGCGTGCCTGGCTGTCCATGAACGTGCGCGGCATCAGCCACGGCCCCAGGTGCGACCCGGCGACGAACTCGAGCGTCGATTCGCGGCTGACGGGGTCGACCGGCATCCACAGGGAGCAGGTCTGCGACCCGGCGATGTTGTAGTACGGCTGGTCCTGGTGCCAGGGCGTGCGCTGCCGGGTGCCCGGCTCCTTCACCAGCATGTGGTCGTGATACAGGCGAACCTTTCCGGTGCCCATCAGTTGTCCGGCGATGGAGGCGGCCTGCGAGCCGCGGATGAACTGCTCGTATTCAGGTATCCGCTGCCAGTTGCAGAAGTCCTCGACGAAGCGGCCGGCGTCCTCGTCGCGGCTGGCGACGAGCGCCCGCTCGCTGGGCTCGGCCAGGTTGCGTTCGATGCCGCGCTCGACCAGCGCAACCTCGTCTGGGGTGAAGGCGCCGCGCACCCGGACGGCGCCGTCGCGGCGGAAGTCCTCGATCAGATCCGGGGTCAGCACCGGCCCAGTCTACGGAGTCAGCGCGGATCGACGCAGAATCGGCCGTGCCGCCGGTTCAGGCACAGCAGCCCCGTCAGGCGACCGTCCTCGTCGATCACGGCCAGGCGCTCGCCGCCCAGCTGCTCGAGACGCTCCATGGCCTGGCCCATGCTGGCGTGCGGGGAGATGGTGGGCGGGCGGTCGCCGGCATAGCCGCGGGCCGGGGCTTCGTCGTCGGCGGTTGCGGGGATCAGTTCGCGAGTGAGCTCGCCGACCAGGCGCCCGTCGTCCTCGATGAGCGGGCAGACCTGCACGCGCGGGTTCTCGAACACCCGCCGCGCATCCGAGACGGTGGCGCCGGCCGCGAGAGTCTTGGGTCGCTTGATCATCACCTCGGCGACACTCTGTGACGCTGCGATCTCCAGGTCGAGCTCGTCCATCGACCGAAGTCTAACCCTCAGTCCTCGCCCTGAGCCTTGCTGTAGGCCGGAGCGCCGTCGAACTCGTGCAGCTTCTCGATGTGCGTGAAGCGATGCTCCTCGGCCAGGCGCGAGAGCAGGGTCAGCAGGTCGGCGTCGGACAGCTCGGCCGACGAGTCGCGCGTGAAGAAGCGGCAGCGCCAGGCGTCCACGCAGTCGGTGGGCGTGCCGGTGGCGGGGAACACGCGGGTGCCGCGGTTGTCGACGATCTTCAGCTCGACCGGGGTGTTCTCGACCAGCCGCTGCATCGAGGTGCCGAGCTCGTCCGGCGTGCCGCCGAACTCGACGAAGACGTCAAGGCCGGCCACCCGGCGCGTGGCCGGGCGCACCATCACGGGGTCGCGCGTGATCTCGGGCATCTTCAGCGGCCGGTAGGAGCGGGCGGGCCAGGACGCCGAGTCGTTGCCCAGGTTGGCGATGATGGCATCGGTGAACGCGGTGGTGGAGGCGGCCCCCGTATCGCCGACGACGTCGCGGGTGAGCGTGCCCTGCTCGAGCGTGCAGAGCAGCGCGTTCTCGATCGCGGCGGCCTGGTCGAACAGGTTCAGGTGGCGGAGCATCATCACCGCGGCGCCGATCATGGCGGTCGGGTTGATGGTGTTCTTGCCGGCGTACTTGGGCGCGGATCCGTGCACGGCCTCGAAGATCGCGACGTCGCTGCCGAGGTTCGCGGACGGCGCGAAGCCGAGGCCGCCGACCAGGGCGGAGGTGAGGTCGCTGAGGATGTCGCCGTTCATGTTGGTCGTCACGATCACATCGAACTGCTCCGGGCGCTTGACCAGCTGGTGGGCGCAGTTGTCGACGATCACGTGCCAGGACTCGATCTCGGGGTACTCGGGCGCGATCTCCTCGAACGTGCGCTTGAGCAGGCCCTCGGTCAGCTTCATGATGTTCGACTTGGTGGCGCAGGCGACGCTGGAGCGGCCCTCGGCCCGCGCGTACTCGAAAGCCATGCGCACGATCTTCTCGCAGCCCTTGCGGGAGATCACCTTCAGGCACTGTGCCACGCCCGGGGTCTGCATGTGCTCGATGCCGGCGTAGAGGTCCTCGACGTTCTCGCGGACCACGACCAGGTCGATGCCGCGGCCGGAGTAGGGCGTGACGACGCCCGGGAACTCACGTGCGGGGCGGATGTTGGCGTAGGTCTCGAACAGCTTGCGCAGGGTGACGTTGGCGCTCTTCTCGCCGAAGCCGACCGGCGTCTCCAGCGGGCCCTTGAGCACGACCCGCGAGCGGCTGATCGAGTCGATCGTGTCCTGAGGGACACCCGACGGCAGGCCCTGCTTGAACACCTCGGCACCGGCCTGGCGCAGCTCCCACTCGATCGGCGCGCCGCTGGAGTCAACGATCCGGCGGGCCGAATCGACCACCTCCGGGCCGATGCCGTCGCCCGGTATGAGAGTCACCAGCGTCATCGGCGGGCAGCCTACCGAAAGCTCCGCGGTGCACGATCCGGTCACGGCAGTGCCCCCCGTTGGGGTGATGGAGGGGGCATGCGGACAGGCCGATATCGGCCCCTAGCGACCATTGCCCGCCCGGGTCCCCCTGCGCGAACGGTCGCTCGCTCTCTTTGTCCCTGTTCGTCGACTTCTCACTTCGGAGGAAGCATGAAGATCAAACGCACGGTATTCGCTGTCGTGCTCGGCATTGCTTTGGGCACTGCTGGGGTCGCTGGCGCAACTACAGTCACGTCCGTACACTGGCCCGCAACCTGCGCGAAGTTCACCTGCGTAGACAACCATCTCCAGGTCCTGCATCACCAGGTCAAGCGTGCTTTGCATCGCACGATGACGCCTGGGCCGGCCGGTGCCGTTGGCGCTACCGGCGCTCAGGGCCCGGCGGGAGTTGCCGGCCCCGCTGGTCCGCAGGGTATCCAGGGCCTCCAGGGCGACACGGGTGCCACCGGTGCCCAGGGCGACCAGGGTATCCAGGGCCTCCAGGGCGACACGGGTGCCACCGGTGCCCAGGGCGACCAGGGTATCCAGGGCGTCCAGGGCGACACTGGAGCCCAGGGCGACCAGGGTATCCAGGGCGACCAGGGTATCCAGGGCGTCCAGGGCGATCCTGGTGTCGCGGGCCCGGCCGGGCCGACAGGCCCGATGGGTCCCGCTGGGCCCACCGGCCCGCAGGGTGACCAGGGTGCCACCGGCGATACGGGTGCCACCGGCGATACGGGTGCCACCGGCGCTACTGGCGACACCGGTCCGCAGGGTCCCGCAGGGTCCCAAGGGTGACACCGGCGACACCGGTGCCACTGGCCCGGCCGGTGCAGCATCCGTCTACTCCACCGCGGGCACACTCCAGGCCGGCACGCACATGGTGATTGGCACGGGTACGACGAACGGCCCTGGCGACCTCACGGTGACACTGACCGGGTCGGCCGCATTCACGAGCGGAACCAGCTACCAGTGCACGGTGAGCTACCAGAGCAACGCAGGTGGGACACTGTACCCCTGGCCATCAGCAGCCCGACGGCTACTGGGTTCACGATCAAGGGCGATGCCAGCAAGACGGTCAGCTTCATCTGCGTCGGCAACTAGCCGCGTAGTACAGGCCGGTTCGCCCGGCAGACGAGTCACCCGAGGGGGTCCGCAAGGGCCCCCTCGGTGCGTTTCCGGGAGGCGGCACGATCCCGGCCGGCTGCGGCTCGAACCGACGAATCCCCCAAACGGGGGATGACCTCTTACCCCATCAGGGACGATAGATCGGCTCAGGATGACGTTGATTGCCCCCGAAACAGCTGCCACCCCCGAGTCGGAATACTCCTCGGCCGAACCGCCCACGCGCGACCGGGCGAGCCGCGCGCTCGGCCGTTCCCCGTGGGCGTGGTTGATCGCCGTGGTGCTGCTCGGAGCCCTGGTCGGAATCGCCGTTGGCCTGCATCTGCGCAGCGGCGGAGCTCCGACTGCGAAACGCCCGCGGGTGTCCGCCGCCTCCACCAGCGCTCTTAGCTCGTGGGTTGCGACGGTCGGCCATCCCGTCTACTGGGCCGGGCCCGAGCAGGGTTACAGGTACGAGCTGACGCACACGACGGACGGCCGGATCTACATTCGCTACCTACCCGCCGGCGTTGCAGTTGGCTCGTCCGCACCTGACTATCTGACGGTGGGCACCTATCCGGTCGCGAACGCGCTCTCGACGGTCCGCGCGATCGGATCGAAGAGCGGTGGATCGCTGATCAAGCTTTCGGCGGGCGGATGGGCCGCCGTTGACCCGGATCATCCGCTCAGCACCTACATCGCCTATCCCGGCGCCGGCTACGAGGTCGAGGTCTACGATCCCTCGCCGGGTGTGGCCCGCCGGCTGGTCACCTCGGGTGCCGTTGGGCCGGTCGGCAGCGGGGCGACGGCTTCGGTCACGCCCGTGAAGCCGACCGTCGCGTCGATTGCAGACATAACGCGCACTGGCCGCTTCGTCCGGGCACGCGATCTACTGGGCGGGGAAGCAGACCGGCACCACGTACGAGCTCTCCGAGCTGAGCGGCGGCGGCATCTTCGTGCGCTACCTGCCCGCCGGCGTCAAGGCGGGCGATCCCAAGCCCTTCCCGACGGTCGCCACCTACCCCGTGCAGGGGGCCTACGCAGCGGTCAAGAAGATCGCGCTGCGACCTGGGGCCACCAGCATCAAGGTTTCCAACGGCGGTATCGCGGTGACCGATCCGGCTCACCCCGACAGCGTCTACCTGGCGTACCCCCGCGCCGACGTCGAGGTGGAAGTGTTCGACCCGTCGGCGGGTCGCGCACACCGGCTGGTCGCCGGCGGCGCCATCGTCCCGGTCGCCTGACCGAGGCGCCGGCCGCTACTTACCGAAGCGCCGGATCCGGGCAACTCGCCGGCGCAGTCCCCGAGTGACTCGCTGCCGTCGCGTCAACCGTCTGCGCGCAAACGCGACATCGAGATCGACCAGTTCCTTGACGACCTTGCGGCGGATCTCATCGATCGAGGTGGCGGGAGACGGTGGCATTGCGGTCGATGGAGTATGCCACCCCGCTCAGTCGGCGGGTTCGTCGCCGGGCATGTGTATGCTCGCGACACATGGCTTCGTTTCGCTCGCTGCTGGCACACCCTCCACGCGGACACACCCAACCGCCCGCCCAGCAGGCCTCGGCACCGTCGATACCGCAGCGCCTCCTCGCCTGGCTCCGCCCGCCGCGACACTAAGCCGCTCGGCAGGCTCCGATCCTCCCTCCGAGGTGGAAGAAAAAGGTCGCTTGCCGCGTCTCTCTAAGGGGACCCGACAACCGCGCGTGGCTTCCGCGCGACCTACCCGCAGGGGAGCGTGGTGCGCGTGTTCACGGTGAGCGTCAAGTACAGCGGCCAGCCCGAGCAAGACGCTGGGGACTATCCGACGCGGGAGCAGGCGGCCCATGCGGCGGCGCTTGCCGCGGGGATCGTCGGGGAGCACGGGGCACCACCCGTCAAGGTGGGTGTCCATGAGTCCAGCAGCGAACGATCGCAGCATCGCTCGAGTTAAGGCCGGGTTTAGCTGACAGTCGACGGCCGCGGGCGAGGCTAGTATCAGGCCCGTCGTGTTGGGCATCTGCCGACCCGCGAGGTTGCGTCTAAAGCGTATCGCCGGAAATGGCCGATAAGCCCATTGACCCGCACGCGCTCCCCAGACAAGGACCTCGCCTGAACCGATGAGCACGCCCGCACGAAACATCTCCGCCGTCCCCGAGCCCGCCCCCGCGCCCCGCATCTCCGACCAGGAGGCGCTGAACCTCTACTACTGGATGGTGCTGACACGCGCCACCGAGGAGCGCGCGCTGAACCTGTACCGGCAGGGCAAGCTGCCCGGCAGCTACTACACCGGCCGCGGCCAGGAGGCGATCTCCGTCGGCATGGCGGCGCCGCTCCGCACCGGGGCCGACGGCGACTGGCTGTCGCCGTGGATCCGTGACCTCGGCTCCTACCTGGTGCACGGCGTACCCGTGTGGCGCATGTTCGCGCAGTTCATGGGCAAGGCCGGTTCCACGACGCGCGGCAAGGACGGCAACCTGCACATCGGCGGCTACGAGTGGAACATCCCCTGCCAGGTGTCGCACATGGCCGACATGATCCCGCTCACCGTAGGAGCGGCGCTGGCCTACAAGCAGCGCGGCGAGGATCGCGTGGCCGTCACGTCCTTCGGCGACGGCGCCACCTCTCGCGGCGACTTCCACGAGGGGCTGAACATCGCGGCCGTGCTCGAGGTGCCGGCGGTGTTCGTGGCCGAGAACAACCGCTGGGCGTACACGACGCCGATCAGCAAGCAGACGAAGGTCACGGACCTCTACAAGAAGGCGCTTGGATACGGCATCCCCGCGATCGAGGTGGACGGCAATGACGTGCTGGCGGTGTACTCGGCGATGACCGAGGCGGTGGCGCACTGCCGCGCCGGCCGCGGCCCGCGCTTCATCGAGTGCAAGACCTACCGCATGGCCGGCCACGCGGCCCACGACAAGTACGAGAGCTACATGCCGATGGAGCTCCTGGCCGAATGGTCGGACAAGGATCCGCTGAAGCGCCTCGAGCAGGCGCTGCGCGAGGAGCGGACGATCGACGAGGCCAAGCTCGAGGGCATCCGAACGACGGTCAAGGACGAGGTGCACGAAGCGGTCGAGCGGGCCGATGCCGACGGGTTCGCCGACCCCTCGGAGGCGCACCTGGGAGTCTTCGCGGAGGCTGACACGGATGCCTGAGATCACCTATCTGGAGGCGATCCGGGCCGCCATGCACGACGAGATGGAGATCGACGAGCGGGTGTTCGTGATGGGCGAGGACGTCGGCCGCCAGGGCGGCGCGTTCGGGGCGACCAAGGAGCTGCAGCAGCGATTTGGCGAACTGCGCTCGATCGACACCCCGGTGGCCGAGTCGGGGATCGTGGGCGTCGCCGTGGGTGCGGCCATGGCCGGGCAGCGGCCGATCGCCGAGATGCAGTTCGCCGACTTCGTTTCGTGCGCCTACGACCAGCTGATCACCTGCGCCGCCAAGATGCACTACCGCATCGGGTGGGCTGTGCCGCTGGTCGTGCGCTGCCCCAACGGCGGCGGGGTCGGCGGCGGCCCGTATCACTCCGAGAACGTGGAGGCGTGGTTCCACCATCACGCCGGCCTCAAGATCGTGTGCCCGGCCACGGCGACCGATGCCTACGGGCTGCTGCGGTCGGCGATCCGCGACCCGAATCCGGTCGTGTTCTGCGAGCACAAGTTCCTCTATCGCCGCGTCAAGCAGCAGGTCACCACCGGCCCGCGGGACGGCGTGCTGGTGCCGCTGGGCAAGGCCGACGTGGTGCGCGAGGGCAGCGACCTGTCGATCATCACCTACGCCTCCACCGTGCAGCTGGCGCTGGCCGTGGCCGACACGCTCGAGCGGGAGGACGTCTCGGTCGAGGTGATCGACCTGCGGACGCTGGTTCCGTTCGATCGCGACACGGTGCTGGACTCGGTGCGCAAGACCGGCAAGACGCTGATCGTGCACGAGGACAACCTGACCGGCGGATTCGGCGGCGAGGTGGCGGCCGTGATCGCGCAGGACGCATTCGAGTACCTGGATGCACCGGTGCGGCGGGTGGCGGCGCTGGACACGCCGATCCCGTTCGCGCCGCCGCTGGAGCGCGAGTACCTGCCGCTCGAAGAGGACATTCTCGCCGCGGCGCGGGACCTGGCCGCCTACTGAAAATTACGGGCCCGTGTCCCCCTTTTGGGGTGCTCGCGGCGGGCCCTCCGTTCGTATAATCCGAGACTGGGTCTGGGAAGGGGTCACTGAAAGCGTGCGCTTTCGCCACAAGCTGTCCATCGTCCTGGTCGGGCTGGCGCTGGTGCCGCTGATCGGCGCCGGTCTGATCGTTCAAGCGCTTCTGACGCGCGACACGGTCCGCAGCGTTGACGCGAAGCTGTCGATCGGCGCCGCCGGCGCGGCCGCGGCCTACCGCTCCCAGCAGGTCGTCGCCCAGACGGTGGCCGTGCAGCTGGCTTCGCGGCCGGACGTGGCCAGGGCCTTCCGCGAGCGGGATGCGTCGAAGATCGACCTGTCCTCGGTCCCGCATGGCTACTCGGTGGCTTTTGCCGACGACAAGGGCGTGTTTGCCGGGTCGGTGCCGGCCGGCCCGGTCTGGCAGGCCGGCGCCGAGCTGGTGCCGCACACGGACGGCCGCCGCGTGATCGTCTACATGCCGCTGAACGACGAGCTGCTGCTGCGGGTTGCCGCGCAGAGCCCGCTGCCCGACGGCGTCGACCTGGCGCTGGCCAGCGCCGGCCACGTGATCGCCAGCCCTGACGGCCTCACCGGCGAACTCAGCGGCTTCACACCCGGGCAGGCGGCCAGCGACGGCTCGATTGGCGACGCCGCGGTGCGCGCCCAGGCGGTGCGCGTGGGAGGGCCGATGCCGCCGAAGGTGGTGACGGAGATGGTCGCCAACTACCCCTCCGGCCGCATCAACGATCGCATCGACGCGCTGCGGCTGAAGCTGCTGGTGCCGCTGGCGCTGCTGGCGGGCCTCGTGGCCGCACTGGCGCTGCTCGCCGCCGATCGCATCTCGCGCGCGCTCAGCCAGCTCTCGCAGCGGGCGCTGGCGCTGGTGCGCCTGCAGACGCCGCTGCCGCCCAGCCACGGCGACGAGCTGGAGGAGCTGAACGTGGCGCTGGACACCATGTCCAGCGAGCTGACGCACCGCATGACCGAGCTCGAGGGCGAGCGCGCGCGGCTGAAGACGACGGTGGCCAGGTACGGCGAGACACTGGCCGCGACGCACGATCTGCGGGTGCTGCTGGGCGGAGTGCTGGAGCTGGCGGTGCAGGCCACCAAGGCCCGCGGCGGGCGCCTGTTGCTGTACGACACCCAGAACGGCGAGGCCACCGAACAGGTGCGGCTGGGTACGGCCCGCGGCTCGCGGACCGACCTGCCGATGGTGGTGCAGGTCGGCCGCGGTATCGAGGGCGAGGCGCTGCAGGCGCAGGAGCCGCGATCGTCGGCGTCGCCGCGGGCGCTGCTGGCGGTGCCGATCGTGCGCGAGCGTGCCCTGCTCGGCTGCTTCACCGTGGTTGATGCCGAGGGCGGCGTATTCGGCCCCGACGACGTCGAGACGCTGTCCGGCCTGGCGGTACAGGCGGGCGTGGCGATCGAGAACGCGCGGCTGCACCGTGCGGTCGAGCAGCAGGCGATCACCGACGATCTGACCGGGCTCGCGAACCGGCGCCAGTTCTACGAGGTGCTGGGCCGCGAGTTCGAGCGCGCCCACCGGTTCGGCACCCCGCTGTCGCTGGTGATGCTCGACATCGACGACTTCAAGCGGGTCAACGACACCCATCCCATGAAGCACCTCGCCGGTGACGCCGTGCTGCGGTCGGTGGCGATGGCCATCTCAGGCCACATCCGGGACATCGACCTGGCCGCGCGCTACGGCGGCGAGGAGTTCGCCGTGCTGCTGCCACAGACCGACCATGAGGGTGCCGTCAATCTGGCAGAGCGCCTGCGCACAGCGATCGCCGAGCGGCTGGTCAGCTTCGGCGGCGAGGACGAGATCGCGGTCACGGCCAGCTTCGGTGTGTCCTCCGGCCCGGACCTCGACCAGACCCAGCTCGATCTGATCGCGGCTGCCGACAATGCCCTCTACGCAAGCAAGCGCGAGGGCAAGAACCGGGTAACCTGATGCCAGGAATCCCGAACCAGATGTTAACGACTGGATTACAGGCGGCTGCTATATTCACGCCCGCAGTTTGGGTTCCCGACGTTCACGACATGCATCCGGAGAGGTGTCCATGACCGGTAGTAGCTCGCTGTTTTCCTCGGTGATCGAGGATCATCTCGCCCTCAAGCGCCAGAACAGCCATCTGGACGACGACATGCCGATCGACGAGTTCGCGGTGCATGACCCGTTCGAGAATCACCCGCTCTTCAAGACCGAGGCCGAGGCTCGCGCCGAGGAGGAGGAGACGGGAGAGCATCCCGCCGTGTCGCTGGAGATGCCGGCCGACACGCTGACGATGCCCGTGATGGAGGAGCCCGAGGACGGCCAGCCCATCGCCTGGGTTGAGACCACCACGGACCAAGACTTCCGCTGGGAATAGCTGACGGCTGCAAACCGTCGTCTCGCGGCGTCGCTTCGGTCGGCCCGTGCCAAGCACTGTGCCTCCCTCGCTCCTGGCGAGACTCGGTTTTCGCTCGTCAGTGAGGTTTAAAGGGTGGCCACGCCCGCCCGCAGCCCGCTCAGCCGCGATGAGATGACCGCGTCTGCTGCGTCGCGGCTGGGCGCGTGCCCGGTCACGGCGGCGATGAACTCATCGCGGTCGAGCGCCAGCAGCGCCAGGTCGCTGATCGCCCGCACCGTCGCGGTGCGCGGTACGTCCTGCACCAGCGCGATCTCGCCGAAGTAGCCGCCCTCACCCAGCAGGGCCATCTCCTCGCCGTCCTTCACCACCGATGCCTCGCCCGACTCGATCAGGTAGAAGCGGTCGCCGGCGTCTCCCTGGCCGAACACCGCCTCGCCGGCGGCCACCGTCACCGGCTCCAGCAATCCGCTGATTCGTTCCAGCGTGGCCTCCGCCAACGGCTCCAGGAAGGGCACGCCGCGCATCAGCGCGAGGCGCTCGGGTAGCAGCACGCCAACGTCGAGGCGCATCAGCATCGGCCAGGTGATCGCGACCAGCACCGGCAGCAGCGCGCCCGTCACCACCAGTGCGCCGCGGATCCCGAGCAGGTGGATCATCAGCGGCGCCGCCGCCCCGCCCAGGCCGATGGTCAGGGCGAACACGGTCTCCAGCACGCCGAACACACGGCCCAGCACGTCGTCCGGGGCGACCCGCTGCAGCAGCGTCATGCCGGCCACGTCCACGAGCACGTTCCCCACACCCACCACGACCAGCATCGCCAGCGCGAATCCGGAGTTCGTGAACACCGCGATCAGTGCGATCGGAACGCCCCAGGCGACCAGCCCGCCTGCGAAGTTGAGGGACTGGCGACCGCGGCCCACCAGCGCCGCGGCCACCACGGCGCCCGCCAGCCCTCCCACACCGATGGCGGCATTCAGCAGACCGACGCCGGACTCGCCCATGCCCAGCAGCTGCAGCGCCATCACCACGATCAGCACATTGATGGTGCCGCACACGAAGGTCTGAGCGCCGAACAGGCCCATGATCAGGCGCATGCGAGGGTTGCTGCCGACCGCGGCGAAGCCCTCGGCCACCTCCGCCAGGAACCCCTCGGACTCTTCCTGCCTGATCGGGCGCTCGCCGCGGGGGATGCCCGACAGCATCGCCAGCGACCAGGCGAACGTCAGCGAGTCGATCGCCATCACCCAGCCGGTACCGGCCCATACCAGCATCAGGCCACCCAGTGCCGGTCCCAGGAACGTGCCGACGCTCTCGATCGTGCTGGTGACAACGTTCGCTGCCGTCAGCTGCTCGGGCGACGAGGTCAGCGACGGCAGCAGCGCGGTCTGGGCCGGCTGGAATGCGGTCGAGACGGCGGTCACGATCAGCGCCGCGGCGTAGACGAATCCGGCCGGTGCCGACGTCCCCACGGCCACCGCTGCCCCAGCCGTCGCCAGCAGGCGGATCGAATCGGACGCGAGCATCACCGAGCGGCGGCGATAGCGGTCGGCCAGCAGCGACAGGAACGGCGCCGCGAAGGCGGCCACCGTCCAGCGCGCCAGCGCCAGCAGGCCGACCGTCTCCGCGCCACCGATGTTGTAGGCGTAGACCGCCAGCGCGATGCTGAATGCCCAGTCGCCGATCACGGATCCGGCCAGCGCCAGCTGCAGCCTGCGCAGGCCCTTGCTGGCGAACGCTTCGCGGAATGCTCGGGCGGAATCGGTCAGTTGAGAGGGCGACATGGCGGCGCCATTTCATCACGTTCTTGCATTTGTGAAGGCATGTGGGAAGATTTCTGTGCGCTGATCCGTCATGTGTTCAGATTTTCGTGTTCGCCCAACAAGCAGGAGGACCCCAAATGTCGGAGTACGAGCATATTCGTCACGCGAAGGATGAGACGGACGAGTCCAAGGACGAGGTCGAGGCTCACAAGATGCGCCATCGCGTGCGGCACGCCACCGAAGAGGGCGGCGAGGGCGACGACGACTCGAAGGAGCCCGAGGTCGAGGCTCACAAGATGCGCCATCGCGTGAGGCACGCCAACGAAGAGGGCGGCAACGACAGCGACTCGAAGGAGCCCGAGGTCGAGGCTCACAAGATGCGCCATCGCGTGCGGCACGCCACCGAAGAGGCCGGCAACGACAGCGACTCGACGGAGCCCGAGGTCGAGGCTCACAAGATGCGCCATCGCGTGCGGCACGCCAACGAAGAGGGCGGCAACGACAGCGACTCGACTGAGCCCGACGTCGAGGCCCACGTCTACCGCATGTAACGATCTCCTGCAAGAAAGGGGCCCCAGCCAAACGGCGGGGGCCCCTTTTTCATGGTCCCGCGCGGTGCCCGGGCCTATCAGGGGCGGCGCCGGCGGCGCATCGGCCGCTCACCGGCCGACTCCGCATCGCCGCCCGCCGGGCCCAGCACGTCGGCCAGGGCTTCCAGCAACCGCCGCACAGCCGCCGAATCGGCGCCCAGCTCGTCCAGTCGCCGGGCCACATGGGCGACGGCCGCGTAGGCCGGGTCGGCGCCCTCCAGCGCTTCGCTGGCACGGCGTGACCGCTGCGTCAGGTCGAGCGCGATCGCGGCCTGGTTGGCGAACAGGCCCAGCAGATCCATCTCTGCCAGCGTGAACGCGGCGTTGGCCGGCCGGTCGAGCACCTCCAGCACGCCCAGGGAACGCTCCTGGTGCAGCAACGGCACCGCCATGATGCCCTTGGGCACGTAGCCGGTGTCCTCGGCCACGTCCTGCGCGAACCGTGGATCGGCGCGGACGTCCTCGATCACCAGCGGCTGGCGGGTGACCAGCACCCAGCCTGCGATGCCTGCGCTGGACGGCAGCCGCCGCCCGATCAGGGTGTCGGCTCCCGACCCGGCCACCGCCTCGAACACCAGCTCGTCGGTGCGCTCGTCGAAGAGGAAGATCGAGGCAGCCTTGGCGCCGAAGATGGCGCGCGCGGTCTCGGCCACGGAGTTCAACAGGGCGCGATGGGCGTCGTCGGCCGAGAGCACGCCGGCCGCCACCGCCACCATCATGGGATCGTCGCTCACGGTGCCGCCTCCTCCACGTTCGTCGCGGTCCCGTGCAGCACGCTCTTCAGCTGGAACGGGGTCAGCTCGGGGTGCTTGCCCAGGATCAGGGCGCAGATGCCGGTCATGTGCGGGGTTGCGAAGCTGTTGCCGCTGCAGCGCAGCGTCGATCCGCCGATCCAGGGCACGTCCAGGTCGAGGCCGGGCGCGAAGAACTCGACCGGCGGATCGGGGTTGTAGAAGAAGGTGAGCGGGCCCTTCTGGTCATGGCTGCCGACCGACAGCACCGACGAGAACTTCCACGGGTAGCTCTCGACCGGCATGTTGTGGGCCGACGCCACGATCATGGTGTTGTTGAAGTAGGCGTCGTCGGCCAGCTCGTGCAGGAACTCGGAGAACTGCCGCTTGGTCGTGGACAGGCTCATATTGATCAGGTCGAACTTCTCGTCCACCGCCCACTCCAGGCCGGCCATCAGCACCGGGCCGCTGCCGGTGTAGCCGGCGCCCAGCACGCGCACGCTCACGATCTCACAGTCGGGTGCGATCGACCGCACGATCCCGGCGCAGGCGGTGCCGTGGCCGCACAGGTCGCCCTCGGTGTCGGGCAGCACCTCGACCTTTTCGGGGTCGCCGATCGTGACCGCCTGCTGCACCGTGCCGACCAGCGGGTGGTCGGGGTCGACGCCGCTGTCCACGATCGCCACCCGCACGCCCTTGCCGGTGGAGCCGCCCCAGGCCCACTCCCGCGTGAACCGCGACGGCCATGCCGGATCGCGCAGCTTGGCGGCCTGGTCGGCCGTCAGGCTCCAGGCAGGCAGCAGCTCCTCGGGTGCGTCGTCTGCGGCGTCGCTCACAGGCGATCGCGGAGATGCTCGACGAGGGCGGGGCTGGCCTCGAGACCTGCCCGCGCGAGCGCTCCCTCGAGATCCTCGAGGGTCTGCGACCGGAACGTCGCATCGGCCCCCGCCAGCGCCGCGATCTGCTCGATCGCGCGGCGTGTGGCGGGAAGCCTTGCGGCTGTCAGCACCCAGGCCTCGGGGGCCTGGGGCATCGCCCGCAGCATCTCTCCTATGCGCTCTTCGTTGTACATCTCATACTCATGACGGATGACGGGCATGTTCTCTTCCCTCGAGTTGCTCACGAAGTTTGCCAAGGCAGCGCGAGATGCGGCTGGCGATCGTCCCGGAGGGTAGTCCCAGCGCATTTCCGATCACGGCGTAGCTCTCGTCGCGGCGGAAGAAGCGGTCGAGGATGTCGCGGCAGTTGTCCGACATCGCCAACATCGCCTCCTGCACCGACAGCGCCTCGTCCAGCTGGTCGAGGCTGTCGTCGACGCCCGCCTCCATTGCCTCGGGGTCGGCGGACTCGCGTGAGCCGGCACGGATCCGGTCGATGCAGAGTCGGCGCGTCAGCTGCGCGATCCAGGGCCGCACGGCCTCGTCGTTGCGGAGGTCGCCGAGGCGCTCGTAGGTGCGCGCGAACACGTCCTGGAACACGTCCTCGGCATCGGCCGGCGACAGCCGGTACGCCTGCTGGGCGATTGCCAGCACGTAGCGCGAGAATCGGCGCACCAGTTCCTCCCAGGCGTCGTCATCGCCGTCCCGGCAACGGGCGACGAGGCCGGCATCGGTGACCTCGCTCAGTGCCGTCATACGTTGATGAAACTCCATTTATCCCTCGCTGGCAAGCGTTTCGGCGGCACTCTCTGCCCGAGCCACGAGCTGGCGCGCCTCCGATGAGCGGCCGTCGTCGCTTCGGCTGAGCAGGTTCACGGTTACCAGCAGCGCCCCCGAACGGGCCGCGGCTTCGGCCAGCACGGCCGCCACCGTCGTATCTGCGTGGTGAGCCTGGTCACAGCGGTGGCCGGCCTCCAGCGCCAGGTCGGCCAGATCGGCGGCGATACGGGCCAGCTCCAGCGCGTCTTCGGCAGCCTGCGGCAGCGTCTCCGCGATCCGCGGCTGATTGCTCGTCTCCAGCGCAACGGTGGCCGCCTCGTAGGACATCTCCAGCGCCGCGGCGTTGACCCACAGGCGCGAGTCGAGCGCCGCCGCCTGTGCGATCGCCCCGCCGGCCTCGGGCCACACATCGCGTGAGCGCCGGGCGACCTTGGTCACGAGCGCGGCGGCCAGCGCCGCCGCGGCGGTCGCGGCGGAGCCGGCGGCCGGCGTGCGTTCCGCCGAGCTGACCCGTGTCAGCAACCGCTCCATTGGTGTCAGTCTAGAGCGCGCGGGGGTCGAGATGACGAAACCAGGTGATCGCCAGGATCCAGCACTGGGAGTACGATTGCCGGATGAGTCGCAGCGACACCACCGCCACCGCTCCCGACCTGTCGCTGCCCGGGGAGCGGATGCTGAACCGTGAGCTGTCGCGGCTCGACTTCAACGCGCGGGTGCTGGCTCAGGCGGCCGATCCGGAAGTGCCGCTGCTGGAGCGTGTGCGCTTCTGCTCGATCGTCTCCTCGAACCTCGATGAGTTCTTCATGGTGCGGGTGGCCGGGCTGCTGCGCCAGGCGGGCGCCGGCGTCACCACTCGCTCCGCCGACGGCCGCACCCCGATGGTGGCGCTGTCCGACATCCGGGCGCGCGTCACGGATATCTACGACCAGCAGGCGCAGCTATGGCGTGAGCAGCTGACCCCGATGCTGGCCGAACAGGGCATCCTGGTCGGCAACATCGATGCCTGCACCGAGGACGAGCTGACCGAGCTGACCAGCCGCTTCGACCAGGAGGTGTTCCCGGTGCTGACGCCGCTGGCTGTCGGCCCGGGCCAGCCGTTCCCCTACATCTCGGGCCTGTCGATGAGCCTGGGCGTCTTCGTCCGCGAGCCGGAGAGCGGCGAGGACCGGTTCGCCCGGGTGAAGGTGCCCGAGGTGCTGCCGCGGTTCCTGCCGGTGGGCTCGCGGGGGCTGCTGCTGCCGCTCGAGGAGACGATTGCGCACTTCCTGTCGTGGTTGTTCCCGGGCATGGAGGTGGTCGAGCACGTGGTGTTCCGCGTCACCCGCGATGCCGACTTCGAGGTCTCGGACGAGGCCGACGACCTGCTGGAGGCCGTGGAGCTGGAGCTGCGGCGGCGGAGGTTCGGCGATGCCGTCCGGCTCGAGGTGGCCAGCACCGCGAGCCCTGCCATGGTGCAGCGGCTGCGCGACGGCATGGGCGTCTCGGAGGACCAGGTGTACGCCATCGACGGCATGCTCGATCTGGCCGACGTCGCCCAGATCGCCGACCTCGACCGGCCCGAGCTGCGGTACGACCCGTGGATGCCGGTGACGCGGCCGCGGCTGGCCGCCACCACCGGTCGCTCGGACCTGTTCGCGGAGGTGCGGCGCGGCGACCTTTTGGTGCACCTGCCCTACGACTCGTTCGCGACCTCGGTCGAGCTGTTCGTGCGCGCTGCCGCCAAGGATCGTGATGTGGTCGGGATCAAGACCACCGTGTACCGCACCAGCGACGACTCGGCGATGCTGCCGGCGCTGATCGACGCGGCCGAGCAGGGCAAGCAGACCGTGTGCCTGGTCGAGCTGAAGGCCCGCTTTGACGAGCGCCGCAACATCGAGTGGTCGCGCGCGATGGAGCAGGCGGGCGTGCACGTCGTCTACGGCTACGCGAACCTCAAGATCCACGCCAAGATGACGCTGATCGTGCGCCGCGACGGCGAGCGGCTGCACCGCTACGCGCACATCGGCACCGGCAACTACAACTCGAACACCGCCCGCTCGTACGAGGACGTGGGCCTGTTCACCGACGACGAGGCCATCACAGCCGATCTGGCCGACCTGTTCAACCACCTGACCGGGTTCGGGCGGCCGCAGCGATTCCGCAAGATCCTGGCGGCGCCGTTCAACCTGCGCAGCGGGCTGATCGAGCGGATCAGGGCGGTGGCCCGCGCGGCCGCCGAGGGCGAGCGCGCCCGCATCCGCATCAAGGTGAATGCGATCGCCGACCCGGGGATCGTGGAGGAGCTGTACAAGGCCTCGCAGGCGGGTGCCGAGATCGACATCATCGCCCGCAGCATCTGCACGCTGCGGCCCGGCGTGCCCGGGCTGTCGGAGACGATCCGGGTGCGCAGCGTGGTCGGGCGGTTTCTCGAGCACAGCCGCGTGTTCGCGTTCGAGGCGGGCGATACCGAGACCTATCTTCTGGGCAGCGCCGACCTGATGCCGCGCAACCTCGACCATCGCATCGAGGTGGTGGCGCCGATCGAGGACGCTCGCGGCCGCGAGGAGGTCTCGACGGTGCTGGACTCGCTCCTGGCCGACAACACCGCCTGGCAGCTGTCGGCTGACGGCAGCTGGCACCGGCTGTCACCGGATCCAGGCACCCCGGGGCGCGGCACCCACCAGGTGCTCATGCGGCGCGCGCGGCTGCGGGCCCGCCGCCGGTCACGCGCCTGAGATCTGGCCTAACCGGAGATTCACCGCATCTTCACCAATCGGTCACCGTGAGCGCTCCCCAGCGTCCGAGGCGGTTGTGACAATGCAAACAGATGAAGATCGGCATCATCGACGTGGGCTCGAACACCGTGCGGTTGCTGGCGGCAGAGCGAGGTGCCGGCGGGCTCGTGTATCCGTTGCACGAGGCGCGACGACAGGTCGGGCTGGGCGAGACGATCGAGCGGCGCGGCCGGATCACCGACGCGAAGCTGGCGGAGACAGCGCGGGCGGCGCGCGACTACGCGAAGCTGGCCCGCCGGCTGGACTGCGAGCGGCTGGAGGTCGTGGTGACGGCGCCGGGGCGTCAGAGCGCGAACGCCGATGACCTGCTGGGCGTGCTGCACGGGGCCGTGGGCGTGGAGCCGCGGGTGCTGTCGGCCAAGAGCGAGGGCCGCTTCGCCTACCTGGGCGCGGTGGCCGCCGCCGGAGTGCTGCCGGGGCTGATCGCCGTCTGCGATGTCGGCGGCGGGTCGACGGAGGTGGCGTTCGGCGGCCGCTGGATCGAGCCGGACTGGGTGGACTCGATCGATCTCGGCTCGCTGCGCCTGTCCAGCCGTTTCTTCCGCGACGGCACCGCTCAGCGCTCGAGCGTGCGCGCCGCCCGCGCCGAGGTGCGGAGGCACCTGGAGCAGATCGGCGATGCCACGCCCGACGTGGCGCTGGCGGCGGGCGGCAGCGCCCGCGCGCTGCGCAAGCTGGTCGGCCGCACGCTGGGGCGTGAAGAGCTGGAGGCGGCGATCGAGATGCTGGTCGGCCGATCCCCGGCCAAGCTCGCCCGCAAGCACGCCATCGACCTGCGCCGAGCCCGCACGCTGCTCGCCGGCGCAGTGATCCTGATCGAGGTACAGGCGCGGCTGGGCGTTCCCTTCGAGGTGGCACGAGGCGGCCTCCGGGAGGGCCTGGCCGGCCAGCTGCTGTCCGAGCTGCAGGCTGCCTAGCTCGTGGGATCGATCATCGCTAGATGATTGATCGATATCTCCGTGATGTCCTGGACGACGGTTCGCAGCCGTAGCCACCCCAGCCGCCGCTGACCTCAAACCGATCGGCAGCGGCCAGGCTCGCGAGAGATACCGATCAATCATCTAGGCTCGCAGGTACTGCACGGGGCTGCGATGCGCGGCCTCGATCACCCACACCGACCCCTTCTCGGCCTTGCGCTCCGCGCCGATCAGTCCGGCGATCACATCGCCGTGGGTGCAAAGCGCGACCGTCGTCCGGCCGGCCTCGTTCAGCAGGCGGCGGACGTCCACCGCGTCGGCGCCCTCGGCCAGCTCTGCGCGCTGCTCGATATCGAGATTGAGGTCGGCCGCCAGCGGCTCGACCGTCTCCACGCAGCGACGGTAGGGGCTGCTGAGGATGCGCTCGATACCGAAGCCGGCCAGCAGCCTGGGCAGCGCCGCCGCCTGCCGGCGGCCCTTGGTGTCCAGCGGCCGCAGGCTGTCGTCACCGGCCCAGGCGCTGCGCTTGCCGGCCCGACCGTGCCGGATCAGCAGGATCACGACCAGGCGGCGCGGCCGCGCTTGCGTACCGCCTTCCACGCCCGCGGATAGGCGGCGCGCGCGACGCGGCGCCGCTCGCGCTGGCGCTCGGCCACCATGCCGGCGGCGAACGCCGCCTCTGACGGCGCGCCCTTGGCCAGCTCGCGGATCGTGCGCTCCGCGACCGAGGCATCCTGATGATCGCCGAGCACGTCCTGCAGCAGCTTGGTGGCGTCGATAAACCGCGTGGCCTTGCGCCCTCGCGCCCGCTCGGCCAGCTCGGCGGCGTAGCGTGCGCGCTTGGTGGTCTTGCGGGCGTCGTGCAGCGCCTTGTCCGCGGGATCGGGGCCCAGCTCGGCCATCTCGCGCGCCAGACGCTCGAACTGGTCGCCCGCGATCCGCTCCAGCGACAGCTCCTGGGCGCCCGATGGGGGCGCGATCAGCTCGCCCTCGAGGCGGTCGAGCAGGCGCATGTAGCGCGGCGCGCGGAGGGTCTTCAGCATCCGCTTGCGCGCCTCCTCGCGCCGCGACGTGATGGCCACGGTCAGCGTGTCAAACGCGTGGCGCTGCTCGGCCGGGAGGTGCTGCGCATCCTGGTCGAGGTGCCCCAGCAGCACATCGAGATCGCGCACCTCGCCGAGCGCGCGGCCCGCCCAGGCCAGCTCCCGGCGCACGTCCGTCACCCAATCGGGGTCGAGCATCGGCTGCGCCGCCTGCAGGAGGGCGCGCAGGCGGCGGATGGCGACGCGGTGCTGGTGGAGCTCCTCCGGGTCGCTGCCCAGCCGGGTACCCGGGTCGTGCTGCAGGATCGCCCGGTACTGCGCCTCCAGCATCGCGGTGAGGTGCTTCATCGGCTTCGCCTTGCGGCCGGGCGGCTTGCCCTCGGGGCGGACCAGGCCGAGCGCCCGGAACAGCTTCGGGCGCTCATCGGCGTCGAGCGCGCCGGCGGCACGCAGTGCCCGCTCGATCCGCTGCAGCGACGCGTCGTCGCCGTCGACCAGCTCCACCTCGAGCTCGTCGATACGCGATACGCGCCGGCCGCTGCGGGACACCACCACCTCGTCGATAACCACCTCGGCCAGGTCGCGGCCGCTGTCGCGAACGATTATCCCCTGCCGGGTCGTGTCGAGGGTTGCCACCGGACCCAGCGGCCGGCCGCGCGTGGTCGCCGCCAGCAGGTCTCCGAACGGCGGCGGCACCGCCTCCGGCGAGCCCGGCAGCTCCAGCTCCAGCCGGTCACCGCCGCGCGGCAGCTTCAGCTGCCAGGCGCCGGAGCCGTGCTCGGCCCGGTAGCGGAGGGTGAACCCGGAGGCAGCCAGACGATGGTCGGAAGTATCGTGATAGGTCGAGGAGAAGCTCCGCGGAGCCAGCGGGTCACCCAGCTCGCGCGGCAGCGCAAATCCTGCGCCCGCGCGCAGCTTGATCTCGCGTTCGATGGTGCGCTTCACAATTCTCTAAGTTTACGGGCCGATCCTCCGTTCGGCGGCATCGCCGGTCGGGCCCGTTGCGCGATACTGACGCGCATGGCCGTGACTCAACAGACCCAGCCCCCGGCACCCGTATCCGACCTCGACTGGGACTCGGCCCGCATGCGGTCGCTGGCCGATCGCGCGGTGCAGCTCTACGCCGAGTTCCTGGACGGCCTCGACGACATGCCGATCTCCCGCTACGCGCCCGCCGCGGAGGTGCGCGCCGCGGTGGTGCGGCCCGTGCCGGAGCAGGGCATGAGCGACGACGAGCTGATCGCCCACCTGCGGGACGTGTTGATCGAGTGGGGCGTCCAGTGCGGGCACCCGCGCTTCCTCGCCTACGTGACGGGCAGCGGCACCGTGCCCGGCGCGGTGGTCGACATGCTGGCCTCCGGCGTCAACATGAACGTGGGCGGGTGGCAGCTCTCGCCTTCGGCCAGCGAGATCGAGCAGAACCTGGTGCGGTGGTTCGCCGCCCGGTTCGGCATGGGCGATGAGGCGGCCGGCCTGCTGGTGTCGGGCGGCGCGATGGCCAACATGGTCGGTCTGAAGGCGGCGCGTGATCACATGGCGGGGTGGAACACCCGCCGCGACGGCATCGCGGCGGGGCCGCCGCTGGTGATCTACGCGACCGATGAGACGCACGTCGTCACCGACCGGGCGGCGGATGCGCTGGGGCTGGGCACCGCCGCCGTGCGGAGGCTGCCGGTCGACGACCGGCTGCGGATGGTGACGGCCGCGCTGCGCGAGCAGATACGCGCCGACCGCACGGCCGGGCTGAGACCGATGGCAGTGGTGGCGACCGCGGGAACGACGTCGACCGGCACCATCGACCCGCTGGCCGAGGTTGCCGAGATCTGCGCCCAGGAGCAGGTCTGGATGCACGTCGACGCGGCGTACGGCGGCCCGGCGGTGCTGGCCGACGACCTGCGGCCGCTGCTGGCCGGGATCGAGCGCGCCGACTCGATCGCGTTCGACCCGCACAAGTGGCTCTACATCGCCCAGTCGGCGGGCTGCGTGCTCGTGCGCGACCCCCAGCACCTGGTGGATTCCTACCAGGTGCACGCGTCGTACGTGTGGCAGGATCGTGAGCGCACCGGAGCCGGGGTCAGCCTGGGCGAGCTGGGACCGCAGTACAGCCGCGGCTTCCAGGCCCTCAAGCTGTGGGTGTCGCTGCTCGCGCACGGCCACCGGGCATATGGCGCCCGCATCTCCCACGACGCGGCGCTGGCTCGCTACATGGCGGCACGCGTGCAGGAGCGTGACAGGTTCGAGCTGGCCGCTCCCGTCGGGCTCTCGATCTGCTGCTTCGCGTACGTGCCGGAGCCCGGCCTGCCCGCCGAGTACCTGTCACGGCTGAACGAGCGGATCATGACCGAGCTGCAGCTGGACGGCCGCGTCTACATCTCGAACGCGCTCTTGGGCGAGCGGTTCGTTCTGCGGGCGTGCATCGTCAACCACCGCACCGAGGCCGATGACATCGACGCCGTGCTCGACGTGGTGGCCGAGCTGGGCGCGCGCCTCGACTCCGAGTTACGCGGCGACTAGATCCAGCGTCGCGTGTCCCGGGTATCGGTGGGCCGCGAGTCGACGCCGAACAGCAGCGCCAGCGGGCCGACCGCCAGGATGAAGATGATCATGAGAGTTGCCATGAGTGAAGTATCGGGCGTGTTGACGATTCGCTCAAATCCACTATTCGGTGTATATGATTAGCTATGCTTATGGAAGATTCGGTCGAGAACGGCCTAATCACGCGCCCAGCAATCTCACGCACAGTCACCAGATGGGAAGTTGATCATGGAACCTGATAGTTGGCTCGGGGTCGAACTGCGGCACCTGGCGGCCCTGCAGGCGGTGGCGGAGGAGGGCAGCTTCGGCCGCGCCGCGACCCGGCTGGGCTACACGCAGTCGGCCGTCAGCCAGCAGATCGCGACGCTCGAGCGCCTGGTCGGCGATCGTCTGGTGGAGCGCCCGGGCGGCCCGCGCCCGGTGTCGATCACCGAGGCGGGGACGGTGCTGCTGCGCCACGCCGACGGCATCGTGGCGCGCCTGCGGGCGGCCCAGGCCGACCTGGCGGCGTTGCATGAGGGGAACGCGGGCTCGCTGCGCGTCGGTACGTACCAGAGCGTGGGCGCGCGCGTGCTGCCCGAGGTGATGCTGCGGTTCTCGTTCGCGCATCCGCACGTCGACGTGCAGCTGTCCGAGAGCGAGGACGGCGCGCTGGTGCGGCAGGTCGAGACCGGCGACCTCGACCTCACGTTCATCCAGCTCCCGCTGCCGGACGGCCCGTTCGAGGCGATCGAGATCCTGCGCGATCCGCACATGCTGGTCGTGAAGGCCGGCTCGCCGCTGGCCGCGGGGCAGCCACCGTCGCTGCGCGAGGTCGGCGACCTGCCGCTGATCAGCTACCGCACCTGCACGTCGTCGCACCAGGTCGAGCAGCAGCTGCGCCTGCGTGGCAGCACCCCGGAGATCGTTTTCCGATCAGACGACAACGGCACCGTGCAGGGGATGGTGGCGGCCGGAGTGGGCGTTGCGCTGATGCCGGCGCTGGCGGTCGACCCGGCCGATCCGCGCACCCGCGCGGTCGACATGAGCGGCAAGCTGCCGCCCCGGCTGATCGGGATCGCCTGGCACCGCGACCGCGTGCAGTCGGCGGCCGCGCGCTCGTTCATCGATCTCGCCGCCGAGGTCTGCGCCGAGATCGCGCGGCATCCGTTCGCCGCCACCGCCTGACGCGCTACTCGTAGATGATCACGTTCGGGCGCGGGTGCAGGTGCATCACCGCGCGCGGCGACATCATGTGGATGTCCTCGTGGTAGAACAGCTTGAAGCCGTTGTACCAGGGCGGATGGCGCTTGGCGAACAGGTTGTACTTGGAGATCTTGTTGGGCGGGTTGCCGAAGCCGTCGATGTTGATCGCGAGGGCAACGCCGGGGTGTTCCACCAGGGTGCGCCGGTGCTGGATCATGCCGGGCGTGAACTGGTGCACGATCAGCAGCTTCTGCGGCAGGTCGTAGCGCTTGACCAGGGCCGACAGGTAGGCCCCGGCCTGGTTCACGATCGACGCGTCGGTCGAGCCGATCACCTGGCCCGGGATCTGGTGCCTGCGCATGCTCCACTCCGGATCGAGCGCCAGTCCCACGTCCGGCTCGCGCAGGTACGACCGATAGGCGCGCACCTCGTCCATGAACCGTGCCCGGCCCGGCTGGATGTCGAGGATCAGCAGCGCCTTGGCCCGGCGGGCCTCGACCAGGTAGCGGTCGATCAGGTCGCTGCTCTGCCGGTAGCGGTACTTGCCGTCGTCGCCGGGCGCGGCCGTGACCAGGGTTGCGATCAGCTCGAGGGCCGGCATCACCGGGCGGCCGGGACGGGCGTACGGAGCAGCCTGCGTCAGCAGCTTGGCGGTGGCCGAGTGGGGGGTACCGATGCCGAGCTGACCGAGGCCGGGATCCTGCGGGGCGCCGTAGTAGGCGACGACCCGGTAGTCCGGCAAGAGCGTGCGCCCGCCGCGCGGCTCCTGCGGGGGCGGGGCCGCCTTGGAGGAGGCGTGCTCGGCGGCGCTGGTGTCGATCCCCGAGCCGCCCTGGCTGAGGGCGAAGAAGGCGCCCACGACGACCACGCAGCCGAGAGTCACGCCGGCGGCGAGCTGCCGCTCACGGCGGACGCGGCGGCGGGCGATGTCGCGGCGCTCCTGGATGGTGCGCGGGCGGCGGGGCGCGGTCTTCACGCGGCCACGCTGCCCTTGTGGCGGGCGTACCAGGCGCTGTATCCACCCTCAGAGCTGTGGACGCGGCCGTCGCGCACCTCGAGGATGCGGTCGGAGATGCGGTCGAGGAAGTAGCGGTCGTGTGAGACGAACACGGCGGTGCCGTCGTAGCTCTCGAGGGCGCCCTCGAGCGCCTCCACCGAGTCGATGTCCAGGTGGTTGGTGGGCTCGTCCAGCACCAGGCAGTTGGCGCCGCCGCGCATCAGCAGCAACAGCTCGAGGCGGGTGCGCTCGCCGCCCGACAGCTTCTCGACCGGCTGGCGCACCTGCTCATAGGTGAACAGGAAGCGCATCAGGGCGTGCACGGCCTCGCCCTCGGTGCAGGGGCGCTGGAGGCGCACGGCCTCGATCGGGGTGGCGGCGCCGAGTGCGGGGTGGTGCTCCTGGACGAGCGTCCCCAGCTCGATCGAGGGGCCGATCCAGCGCTCGCCGGAGGCCGGCTCCAGCTCGCCGGTGATGAGGCGGGTGAGCACGCTCTTGCCGGAGCCGTTGGCGCCGATGATGCCGACCCGCTCGCCGCGCATCACCGTCAGCGAGACATCGAGCAGGACCGGTTCGTCGTCGTATGCGGCGTCCACGTGGCGCAGCTCGACCACGCGCTGGCCGCCGCGGCGCTCGCTGCGCAGGCGCAGGCCCATCTTGCGCCGCTCCAGCACCGGCCGGTCGACCCTGTCCATGGTGTCGATCTGGCGCTGCTTGACGCGCGCGGCGACGATGAAGCGCTCGTTGTCGCCCTGGTTGAACCACTGCTTGAAGCGGCGGATCATCTCCTCCAGCCGCGCGATCTCCTTCTGCTGGGTCTGGTAATGATGCTCCTGACGCTGCAGGGCGAGCTCGCGGGAGACGGCGTAGGCGGAGTAGTTGCCGGGCCACAGCGTGATGGCGCCGCCGTCCAGCTCGGCGATGGTGGTGACGGTCTCGTCCAGCAGGTAGCGGTCATGGCTGACCATCACGACGGCACCGTCGAAGCGGCGCACGAGGCGCTCGAGGTCGCTGCGGCGCTCGGCATCGAGGTGCGTCTCGGGCTCGTCCAGCAACAGCACATCCGGGTCCTGGGCGAGGCAGGCGGCCAGGGCCACCAGCTTGCGCTGGCCGCCGGAGAGCACGGCCGAGGTCTCATCGAACTGTTCCGGCCGCAGGCCGAGCTCGAGCAGCAGCGTCTCGATGCGGCCCTCGAAGACGTGCCCACCGGCTCGGTCGAGCTCGTCCAGCAGGCGCTCCTGACGCCGGAGAACGCGGCTCATCAGGTCGAGGTCGGCGATCACGTCGGGCTCGCCCAGACGGGCGGCGCAGTCGGACAGCTCCCGCTCGATCCGCGCGATCTCGGGCTTGGCGCCGCGCACGATCTGGCGTGGGGTGCGCTCCTCGGGCGCGACCTGCTGGGGCAGGAAGGCGGTCACCAGCTCACGGCGGCGGGCGACGTTGCCCGCGTCCACGTGCTCGCTGCCGGCAAGCAGGCGCAGCATCGTCGACTTGCCGCCGCCGTTCGGGCCGATCACGCCCACGCGGGCGCGCTCGTCGACCTCGAAATCGAGGCCGCGCAGGATGGTTCGGGCGCCGAAGGTCTTCGACACGCCGGTGAGGCTGATCAGGATGATGATGTGTCCTCTCGTCCCCGCGGGCGCTGACAGGCGGCGCCGCGATGGATACTGTACGGCCGAATGAGCATCTCAGGCGAACTGCGGCTCGACTTCCGCGAATGCGTGGGGGCGTTCGCCACCGGCGTGACGGTGGTGACGACGCACGCGCAGGGCCAGTCTGCGGGCATGACGCTGAACTCGTTCACGTCGGTTTCGCTGGATCCGCTGCTGGTTCTGGTGTCGCTTGCGCACGCCACGCGGACGCTGGAGGCGATCAAGTCGTCGAACCGGTTCACGGTCAACGTGCTGCACCGCAACCAGCGCGACGTGGCCCTGGCGTTCGCGAAGCCGGGAGCTCCGTTCCCGGAGGGCTACACGGTGCAGGACCCGCACGGCTTCGTGGTCGTGCGCCACGCGCTTGCGATCCTGCGCTGCGAGGTGTTCGGCACGCACGTTGCCGGCGACCACGACCTGGTGGTGGGCGAGGTGATCGACTTCGAGGGGTCCGGCGGCCAGCCGCTGATCTTCCACCGCGGCGCCTTCGGCGGCCTCGACGCTGACGCGCTGGTGCCCCAGGGCCGCGTGATCGGGATTCACACCGCCTCCGGCTGGTAGCCGTCACCGCGCTGTCACTGGTCGTTGCTCCGCCGTTGGCAACACCGGTGCCAGGCGCGGGTGTTGCGCCGGGGACTCCGTGAGGGGTGCGTGCGGGGTCGTCACCGGCGCGTTGGCGCTCGCAGCGCGTGACGGGATGTGCTGGTCGAAGCTGTCACGGTGGGCGGTGCTCCACCGCCGCGAGGTGTGGGTGGATGTGAGAGGTCGTTGCAACCTTGCCGGGGTCACGCACATGCCGGATCTGGCGGTGCCGGCGGGGCGGGGCGTTACGGCGTCGTGCGCGGTTGTGACGGCTCGGGCAGGTCGGCCAGCTTCCGCTGCAGCAGCCGGCGCTCCGCCTCGTTGCCGGCCTGCTCGATCGCGGTGCGGTAGGCCGCAGCCGCCTCCTGTGAGCGCCCCAGCCTGCCCAGCATGTCGGCCCGGGTCGCGTGCAGCAGGTGGCTGTGGGCGAGCGATCCCTCGGCGGCGATCGTGTCGGCCAGCGCCAGCCCGGCCGCCGGGCCCTGCGCCATCGACACGGCAACCGACCGGCTGAGCGCCGCCATCGGAGACGGCGACACCCGCAGCAGCACCTCGTACAGCGCCGCGATCTGCCACCAGTCGGTGTCGTCCGCGGTGGCCGCCTGGGCGTGCACCGCCGCGATCGCCGCCTCCAGCGCGTAGCGCCCGGGCGTCCGCGCCATGCGCAGCGCCCGCTCCGTCAGCGCGACCCCCTCCGCGATCTCGTCGCGGTGCCATTGCGACCGGTCCTGCCTGCCGATCAGCACCACCTCGCCATCGGCGTCGGTGCGGGCGTCGCGCCGCGAGTGCTGCAGCAACATCAGCGCGAGCAGCCCGGCCGCCTCCGGCTCATCCGGCATCAGCGTGCTGATCACACGCCCCAGCCTGATCGCCTCGCCGGCCAGGTCGTCCCGCCGCAGCTGCGGCCCCGACGTGGCCACGTATCCCTCGTTGAAGATCAGGTAGACCACCGCCAGCGTGCTCGCCAGCCGATCGGTCAGCTGGTCGTCGGGCGGCACTTGCACCGGAATCCCGGCCGCCCGCACCTTGTGCTTGGCCCGCACCAGCCGCTGGGCGATCGTCGGCTCCGCCGCCAGCAGCGCCCGTGCGATCTCCGGCACCGTCAGCCCCGCCACCAGCCGCAGCGTCAGCGCCACCTGCGCCTCGATCGCCAGCGCCGGGTGGCAGCAGGTGAAGATCAGCCGCAGCCGCTCGTCGGGGATGGTGTCGTCGTCCGCGCTCTCGTCGTATCGGTTCATCTCGTCCTCCGCCCGCCGGGTCAGCTCCTCCGTGTGCCGTTCCAGCACCTGGTCGCGCCGCAGCCGGTCGATCGCCCTGTTCCGCGCCACCGCCACGATCCACGCCCGCGGGTTGTCGGGCACGCCGTCGGCCGGCCAGCGGCGAAGCGCGGCCAGGTAGGCATCCTGGACCGCGTCCTCGGCGAGCCCGATGTCGCCGAGGACGCGGGCAAGCAGCGCGACGGCACGTCCGAACTCTGACCGGAACACCCGGTCGACTGCCGCCGCCTCCGAGGTCACGCCGTGGCCGGCATCACCATCACGGGCCGCACCTCGATCGAGCCGTAGCGGGCCCCCGGGCAGCGCCCGGCATGCTCCAGCGCCTGGTCGAGCGAGTCGCACTCGAGCACGTAGAACCCGCCCAGCACCTCGCGCGTCTCCGCGAACGGCCCGTCTGAGATCACCTGCTGGCCGTCACGCTGCCGCACGGTGGTCGCCGTCTGCGCCGACTCCAGCGGCTCGCCCGAGACGTACGCGCCCGACCGGCGCAGCCCCTCGGTGTACTCGAAGTACTCGGCCATCATGGCCCGGCCGTCCTCCTCGGACATCCCCTCGGCAGCGGCCGGGTCCCCGTAGATCAAGAGCACATACTGCACCGCTTCCTCCATTCGTTCGTGGGCGGCGTGGGTCGCCTCCTCGATCCTATGACGAACGGGCGCGTGCCGAAATCGACATGTGCGATCCTGCCGCGGTGCAGGACGTCGACGCGCGCACGCTGTGGACCGGGGCCGGAGCCGTCTGCGCCGCGCTGGTCGCGCACGACATGGATGCCCTGCGCGCCCTCACGGCGGAGGAGCTGTGGGAGCGTGCCGCCGCCGAGGAGCTGGCTCCGCTGGCCGAGCACGCCGTAGCCGCACGCCCGCTCGGCCTGCTGGGCCGTCACACCATGCTGCACGCGACCACCCCCGGGGCTGCCTATCCGGCCTACGTCGTCGAGCAGCAGTGGACGCCGGCCGCCACCGGGCCTCCGCTGGTCGAGGACGAGCGCCTGTTCACGCTGATCGACCGCGCTGCGCTGGAGGCGGCCGGCGATACCGACCGGCTCGCCCGCCTCGCCACCAAGCTGGCCGCCCAGGAGGCTGCGCTGGGCTACGTCGACGCGCTCAACGCCCACGACGCGGCCGCCGTCATGGCGCTGTGGACGCCGGATTTCGCGGCCGGGCGCGTCGGCGCCATGCCACGCATCGACGGCCTGCGGTCGGCGGAGCTGATCGGCAGCGTCGGCCCGCGGACGCTGGTGCTGTGTCGCTTCGACGACCATGACGAGACCCAGGAGCTGCTCTGGCGCCCGCTCGACGGGCGCGTCCTGGTGCAGGGCCAGCGCAGCTTCCGGCCGCCGCCCGCCTGACTACAGTGCACGCATGAGCGCGGTCGGCGATGCCCCCGAACTGCAGCTGGACGCGCCTCGGGAGGAGGTGCTGCAGCTCGCCGTCTCGCTGATCAGCCAGGCCTGGAACAGCTTCGACCAGGCCCGGCCGGGACAGCCCACCGTCGACGATGACCTGCGCGCGGTGCTGCGCGAGCCCCTGCCCGACACGCCGGAGCCCGTCACCCGCGCGCTCGAGGAGGCCGCCCAGATCCTCGACGAGAGCATCGCCCAGCCCCGGCCTCGCTACTTCGCGTTCGTGGGGTCCTCGGGCCTGCCGATCGGCGTCGTCGCCGACGCGCTGGCCTCCTGCTTCGACGCGAACATGGCGGTCTACGCCGGTGCCGCGTCCGACATCGAGGAGCAGGCCGTGCGCTGGGTGGGGGAGCTGATCGGCTACCCCGTCGGCGGCGGCGCGTTCACCAGCGGCGGCACCATCAGCAACCTGACCGCACTGGCCGCCGCCCGCCAGCGGGCGCTGCCGGGCGCACGTGCCGAGGGCATGGGCGGCCTCCGGGCGGCGGTCTACTGCTCGGCCGAGGCCCACTACTCGGTGATGCGCGCGGCCGAGCTGCTCGGCATCGGCGCCGCGAACGTGCGGCCGATCGGGCTCGACGGCGACCGCCGCATGCTGCCGGGCGAGCTGGCCGAGGCGCTCGACCGCGACCGCGCCGCGGACGTCACGCCGGTCGCCGTGATCGCGACGGCCGGCACCACGCTGACGGGCGCGGTCGATCCGATCGCGCCCCTGGCCGCCCTCTGCCGTGAGCGCGGGGTGTGGCTGCACGTGGACGGGGCCTACGGGCTGGCGGCCGCCTGCCTGCCCGAGACCGGCGACCTGTTCGCCGGGCTCGATCAGGCCGACTCGGTATCGCTCGACGCCCACAAGTGGCTCTACCTGCCGAAGGCCTGCGGCGTGATCCTGGTGCGCAAGCGCGAGGATCTGCACCACTCGTTCGCGCACGACGAGGGCTACCTGCCGCACGAGCGCGACGAGCCGCACGCCGTCGACGTCACCCTCGAGTACTCGCGCCCGTTCCGCGCGCTGAAGCTGTGGCTGGCGTTCCGCGTGCACGGCGCGGAGGCCTTCCGCCGCGCCGTGCGGCGCAACCTGCGCCAGGCCGAGCTGCTGCACGAGCTGGTCACGGCCCAGCCCGACCTGGAGGGGCTGGGGCCTCCCCAGCTCTCGATCGTGCCGTTCCGGCACGTCCCCGCGGGCGTTGCCGACCTCGACGCGCACAACGCACGGCTGGCGGTCGAGCTGCAGCGCGACGCCCGCGTCTACGTCGCCCCGGCTGCCATCGACGGCCGCGTGTACCTGCGGCCGTGCATCGTCAACTTCCGCACCAGCGACGCCGATGTGGCTGCGCTGGTCGAGATCGCGCGCGAGGTGGGGGAGGCAATCCTCTAGGCAACTGCGACGGCCGGGGCGGCCGCGCCGCCCACCGCGCCCTGCGCCCGCAGGGCCGCGATCTGCTCCGTGTCGTAGCCGAGCTCGGCCAGCACCTCGTCGGTGCTGGCCCCCGGCTCGAGGCCGGCGTGGCGGATCCGTCCCGGCGTCAGCGACATGCGCGGGTGCACGTCCAGCTGCAGGATCGGGTCGTTGCCGGCCGGGCTCTCGACCTCCACGAAACAGCCCCGTTCCCGGACGTGGCGGTCGCGCACCAGCGCCTCCGCGTCGTAGACCGGTCCCACGGCGGCGCCGGCGGCGGCGATCGTCTCGATCGCCTGCTCGACGGTGTGCCGCACCGTCCACTCCGTGATGATCGCGTCGAGCTGCTCGACGTGCTCGATGCGGGCCCGTCCCGTCGTGAAGCGAGGGTCCGTGCGCAGGTCGCTGCGGCCGATCGCGTCGAACACCCGCAGCGCGACCTGGTTGGCCGAGCCGGACAGCACGATGTAGCCGTCCCTGCACTGGTAGATGTTGCGCGGCGCCGAGAAGCACAGCCGCGATCCGATGCGCCCGTCCGACTGGCCGGTGCGGTGGTAGATGGCCGGCCCTGGTCCGACCATGTCCACCAGCGACTCGAGCAGGCTGATGTCGATCACCTGGCCGTCGCCGGTGAGGTCGCGGTGGCGGAGTGCCGCCAGCACGGCGAACGCGCCGCGCATGCCGGTCACCTCGTCGGCGAGGGCGATCGGCGGCAGCGTGGGCGGCCCGTCCGGCTGGCCGGTGGTGTGCGCCAGCGTGGACATGCCCTCGGCCATGGTGCCGAACCCGGCGCGGTCGGCGTAGGGGCCGGTCTGGCCGTAGCCGGTCACCCGCAGCACCACCAGGCCCGGGTTCTCCGCCAGCAGCACCGTCTCGGGGTCGAGGCCCAGCCGCTCCAGCGCCCCGGGCCGGAAGTTCTCGACCAGCACGTCGGCGCCGCGCACCAGTCGCAGCAGCACCTCGCGCCCGTGCGGCGACTTCAGATCGATCTCGATAGGCCGCTTGTTCCGCCCCACCTGGCGCCAGTAGAAGCTGTCGTCTCCGTCGCACTCGCCCAGATGGCGCGCGCCGTCACCCGCGTGCGGTCGCTCCACCTTGATCACGTCTGCGCCGAAGTCGGCCAGGTGGCGGCACGCGGCCGGGCCGGCGAAGATGGTGGCCAGGTCGAGGACGACCAGGCCGGACAGCGGACCATGGCTGGATGGGCTCACGGTGCGCATCCTCGCCTACGAGGCTCAACTAATCCATGAAGACAATGGATTGATAGCTAAGCGATAGGTGAACTAGTGGATTCCCGCACGAAACGCGTAGACGCGGCCATCGTCGAGCGGCGCCCCCGCGCACGAGTACTGCGATCCGGTCCCGCAGTTGAAGCGGGTGCTGGCGTTGGTCTCGATCAGCACCACCTTGGTGACGTGGCCGCGGCCGAACCCGACGCGAAGCGATCCATCCCCGGATCGGTTCAGGTTGAAGGTCTTGACGCCGACGGCGCCTGAACTGGTGAACACCATCAGCCGGCCCTCCGGGCCGTCGCCGTAACGAGGCCCGTCGAACTGCACCGTCAGGTGGGCGCGGGGGCCGTCGCTCCTGCCCGGCTTGAAGGTCACATAGATGCTGCTCATGTGCTTCAGCCTGACCGACAGCCAGCCGGTGCTGGTGTGCGTGGCACCGAGCGCGAAGCTGCCCGAGCCGACCGGCGTCGGGTAGCGGCCGGCCTTGCCCTCCGAGTAGCGTTGCCGCGGGATCTTGTTCCACACCGCAAAGGATGCGAACTTCTTCCTGAACGTGGTGCCGTGGGTGGCCAGCACGTGGCGGATGGCCAGGGTCGAGTAGTCGTCCGGGCCGCTGCCTGCCGCGTCGGCGCGATCCCAGATCTCCTGGATCACCCCGGGGTTCATCGACTCGCTCAGGAACCGGAACCAGATCCACGAGCCGTACTGGAAGCAGCAGCCGTTGCTGTGGTCGAGCGGAACCCAGGGGTACTTCAGCTGGCTGTTCTGAAGGTACTGGCGGTTGTCGTTGATCCCGTCGTAGACCTGATCCTCCATCCAGGTGGCCGTCCCTTCCATCAGCCAGCGGTCCGCGTAGATGTTGTAGGAGAACTGCACGGCGTGGAAGAACTCGTGGGCGAGCGTCACCTTCAGGTTCTGAATCGGAGTGTGGTTTCGGAAGATCCGCTCGGTGTAGTTGTTGTCGACCACGCAGTAGGCGGACGCGGTGAGGGCGCCCGTGTCCAGGCCGGGATCGTCGCTGGTGCAGTAGCCGTACAGGAACTGCGGTCCCAGGTTGTTGAGGTAGATGTCGAGCCGGCCGTCTGGCCCGTGGTCGGTCGACGTGGCGTCCGAGAGCGGCGCCCGGTAGCCCATCGCACCGACCTCGGTGTTCCACACGTGCTCGGCGATGGCCAGGGCCTGGTCGACGTAATCGGGGATGCCGTTGGCCGGATTGGTGTCGGTCAGGTCCGGCGCATCTCCGCTGGAGTCGACCCAGTGGATGCAGATGTCCGGCCCGCACTCGGGTGAGAGGGCCGCCTCCGGGACGGTCCAGGCATCGTTCTGCGGATCGTCGGCGTCGGAAGGCCGGGCCAGGATCGCGTGGGCGGCCCTGCGATCAGCTGGGGGTGAGGCTGTCGAGCCGCACCGCCAGGTCGCGCAGGATCATGGTGGCGTCGCCACCGGCGTGGGCGATCGGCCCGTAGACGGCGGCCACCCTGGCGGGCTGGAACAGCGCCTGGGCCCGCAGCAGCGCCTCCTTGGCGGGAGAGATGCGGCCGGATGCGAGCGCCCGTGACAGGCCGTCGGCGTGCGCCGGAAGCGTCAGCGCGGGCGCCGTGTGGACGCGCGAGGCGGCGCCGGCGGTGGGGATGGTCGCGCACAGTCCTGCGATCAGTGCGAGCGCAGCCGCTCGTCCTAGAAATGCCCGCATGCTCCGCTCCCTCTCGTTCCCGCGTTGAGCCGACCGATCCCGCAGGGTAGCGGAGCGGCATGACGTCATCCGTCGCCGGATGTGTGTTCCAGAGCGTTCGTTTTCAGGCCGCCTTCGAACTTCGCTTCTGCGGCTGGGCGGGGCGGCCGGACTCGGGCAGTCGCGCGGCCTCGGCGGCCGGGCGCTGTATTGCGAACATGCCCGGCAAGAGCAGCGCCGAGACCGTCACCAGGGCGCCGGCCGCGCCGGCCACGACGAGCGCGGTCTGGGCGCCGATCGCAGCCGCCACCGGGCCCGTCACCGCGAACGAGATCGGCAGCAGGCCGATCGAGATCAGCCAGTCCAGGCTGGACACGCGGCCCAGCATCGCCGCCGGCACCTCGCGCTGCTTGAGCGTCATCCACACGATCGTGCCGGCCGTCTCCAGTGCGTTGAATGCGAAGCTCGCGAACATCAACTGCCAGGCCGAGTTGGCCAGGCCGTACCCGGCCACCGCCAGCGTGGCCAGCGTCCAGGTGGCGTAGATGACCGTGATGCTGCGGCGCGGCTGGCCGAGGTGGCTCATCACCAGCGCGGCGCCCACCGACCCCAGGCCGCCGGCCGCGAACACCAGGCCCAGCGCCGCGGCGCTGCCGTGCAGGCTGTTCTTGACGACGTAGGGCAGCAGCACCTCGACCGGCCCCAGGAACAGGAAGTACGCGATCGCGGCCGACACCAGCGTGCCCCACAGCCAGACGTTGCCCCGTACGAACTGGAAGCCCTGCCTCAGGTCGGCCGCGACCGAGTGGTGGCCGCTCGCGTGGGAGTCGCGCGACGACATCGCGAGCACCATCGCCGCCGACAGCGCGAACGACGCGGAGTCGACCGCGAAGGCCGTGCCGACGCCCAGCCCCGCCACCAGCCAGCCACCCAGGGCCGGCCCGGCCAGCCGGAAGCAGATCGGGCGCATGAACTGGTCGAGCGAGTTCGCCTGGGCCAGCTCCGACTCCGGCAGCAGGTCGGGCACGATGGCGTCGAACGCGGGCCCGAAGAACGCGGTGCCGGCGCCGTAGAGCGCAACCAGGCCGAACATGTGCCAGAGCTCGAGCGTGCCGGTCAGCGACAGCACCGCCATCAGCCCGACGGCCACCCCGCGCACGACGTCCGCGGCCAGCAGCACGCGGCGGCGGTCGAAGCGGTCGGTGACCACTCCGCCGATCAGCAGCAGCACGATCGTGGGCACCGTCATCGCGATGCCCACCATCGAGAGCGCGGTGGGCGCGTTCGAGAGCGAGTACACCTGCCACGCCATCGCGACCAGGAACACGCCGTCGCCGATCAGCGAGCCGGTCTGCCCGCCCCACAGGAGCGCGAAGTCGCGGTGGCGCAGCGGCGCCACCAGGTTTACGCGGCTGAAGCCCCCCGGGCGGTCGAGCGAGTCATAACTATGCTGCATCGCTCTGCGCCTCGTCCTGCGCGCCATCCTCTGGCGCAGGCGGCGGCAGGCGCAGGACGGAGCTGCCGCCCCTGGCGTCGTCGAGGTAGTTGGCGACCGACTCGATGCCCATCGGGCGAGCGAACAGGAAGCCCTGGCCGAGCTCGCAGCCGAGCTGGCGCAGCGACGTCATCTGGGTGGTCAGCTCGATGCCCTCGGCGACCACCTGCATGTCGAGCGTCTCGCCCAGCGCCACCACCGCCGCGGCCAGGCCGCTGTCCGCATCCGACTCGGCCTCCAGGAACGAGCGGTCCATCTTCAGGATGTCGACCGGGAAGCGGCTCAGGTAGCTGAGCGACGAGTAGCCCGTGCCGAAGTCGTCCATTGCCAGCCGCACGCCCAGGCCCTTCATCTCCTCGAGCCGCTTGATGGCCAGATCGGCGTCGGTCATCATCAGGCTCTCCGTGATCTCGAGGACGACCGTGGCCGGGTCGATGCCGGTGTCGCGGATCGCGCGCCGCACGTCGCCGACGATGTCGCCCTGGTTGAGCTGGCGTGGCGACAGGTTCACGGCCATCGTCAGCTGCGGGTGGGACGGGAACCGTCGCTGCAGCTCCACGGCCTGGGCGAAGGCCTCGCGCAGCACCCACTGCCCGATCGGGACGATCAGGCCCATGTCCTCGGCGGCCGGGATGAACTGAGCCGGGGCGATCACGCCGCGCGTGGGGTGGCGCCATCGCAGCAGCGCTTCGACGCCGGACACCGTCATATCGTCCAGCCGCACAACCGGCTGGTAGACGAGCGCGAACTGGTCGGAGTCGATCGCGCGCTGCAGGTCGGCGCGCAGCTCCAGGCGCTCGAGCGCCTCGGCGTGCATCGACTCCTCGAATACGCGGTAGCCGCCCTTGCCGTCTCGCTTGGCGATGTACATGGCCACATCGGCGTTGCGCAGCAGCTCGGACGGGGTGGACTCGGCGCCGTCGCGGGTGATCGCGATGCCGATGCTGGTGCGTACGAACACCTCGGCGTCGGCCAGCTGGATCGGCTGTCGGAACGCCTCCAGCACGCGCTCGGCCACCTCGGTGGCGTCGCCGTCGGTGACGATCCCCTCCAGCAGCACGGCGAACTCGTCGCCGCCGAAGCGGGCAGCCGTGTCCTCCGGTCGCACCGTCGCGGCCAGCCGGCGGGCGACCTCGACCAGCACCTCGTCACCGGCGCCGTGTCCGAGGCTGTCGTTGATGGTCTTGAAGTCGTCCAGGTCGCCGAACACGACGGCGATGCCGGTGCCCTGCGAGCCGGCGCGGGCCAGCGCGTGCTCGACACGGTCGGCGAACAGCGCGCGGTTCGCCAGCAGCGTCAGCGAATCGTGGAAGGCCTGGTGGGCCAGCTGCTCCTCGAACGCCTTTCGCTCGCTGACGTCGCGGCTGTTCAGCACGATGCCGCGCACGTGCTCGTCCTCGAGCAGGTTGGTGTGCAGCACCTCGAACTGGAGCCAGCGCCCGTCGCGGTGGCGCAGGCGGCAGTCGATCGCCTCGGGGCCGGAGTCGGGCTGCTTGTTCTTGGACGACAGCACCGCCAGCAGCCGCCCTCGCTCGTGGTCGTCCATCAGGTCGTCGAAGCGGGTGCCGACCACCTCGTCGGCGGCGTACCCCAGCACGCGCTCGATCGACGGGCTCTGGTAGAGCACCGTGCCGTCGGCGGCGACCACGGTGATCAGGTCGCTCGAGCGGGCCACCAGCGAGCTGAAGCGGGCCTCGCTCTCCCGGCGATGCAGATCCTCGGTCAGTGCTGCGCCCTCGAGTGCCAGCGAGACGCTCGTCGCGAGCGACTGCAGCGCCGCGCGCTGGCTGCCGGACAGGTTGCCGGGGCCGGCCGCCAGCAGCACGCCGCGCGCCTCGTCGCGCACCTCCAGCGAGAGCACGTGCGCCGTGCGCGGGCGCTCCGAGAACAGCAGCTCGTTGTAGACCTCCTCCGGCAGCTCGGTCGAGGTCGGGATCGAGGCCGCCAGCAGCAGCCGCTGAGTGGTGCCGCGGGAGAGCAGGGCGCCGCCGCTCAGCGACAGCCCGATCAGCTCCAGCTGTTCGCCGGTCAGCAGGCACAGCCGCGCCGAGTAGCCGGCGCCGGCCAGCGTGCGCGTGGCCGACAGCGCCGCCGCACCGATATCGGCGCGTCCGGCCGCGCCGACCAGTGCCGTGCCCGCTTCCCGCAGCGCGCGTTCGCGCTCCACCGACCGCTCCTGCTGCACGACCAGCACCGCCATGCGCGCCACGACCAGCAGGAACAGGCCGATCGAGGCGGCGATCATCACCAGCACGTCGACGCCCGCATCCCTGCCGCCGAGCAGCACCTGCAGGCCGGGAGCGATCAGCGAGGCGACGGTGAGCACGCCCAGCCGCTGCCAGGACAGGCTCGTCTCCTTCTCCGGCACCGGCTCCTCGAGGGTGCGCATCGACGGGTGCAGTGCCGAAGTGCCCCACAGCAGGTAGTAGGAGATCCAGCCGATGTCGAGCAGCACCTGGCCGTTGTACGTGCCGTTGTTCAGCATCACGCCGTAGATGAAGTCGGTCACAAGCAGCGTCGTGATGCTGCCGAACAGCAGGTAGAAGGCGGGCTGGCGCTTGCCGTTGTCGACCGCCAGGCGCAGCGCACCGGCCAGCAGCAGGATGTCGGCCGTGGGGTAGGCGATCGAGACGATCCGGGCCAGCTGCGTCTGGCTGTCGTCGTGGATCACCGGCGAGATCAGCACCAGCCACGAGATCAGGCCGAGGCCGATGGTCAGGATCAGCGAGTCGATCAGCGACGCCCACTCGCCGGACGGGTTTCGCCGCCGGGCGAGGATGAAGATGCCCCCGAACAACGCCGGGTAGAGCGACAGGTAGATGGCGTCGCCCCAAGACGGGAAGGGCACGTCTGCACCGAACACGCGCGGGTAGATGTACGTGTACGCGTCGCCCATCGCGAACATGAACTGCCCGATCGCGAACAGGTACCAGGCCCAGACCGCGTCAGGCTTGTTGCGGCGTGTGCCTACGACGATGGCGATCGAGCAGGACAGGCCGACGCCCGGCACCACGAAGCCGTTGCCCGCGATCGGCGGCACGAAGGCGTAGAGCAGGCAGACCAGCGCGCCGAGCGCCGGATACACCATCCAAAGCGCCGGCCGGCGGGTGCGGGCGGCGACGGTGGTCATGCGGCACGCTCCCGGGCGGCCGTCCCGGTCTGCAGCAACCCGCGCTCTGCGAGGTCGATCAGGGCCAGGATCAGCCGGTCGACCTCGGCGTCGGTGTTCGCGGCCGTCATCTGCACGCGGAAGCCGACCTCGTCGCGCGGCACCAGCGGGTAGGCGGCCAGCGTCACGTAGATGCCGCGGTCGAACAGCATCCGCCCGACCACGCCGATCTGCTCATGGTCGGACAGCGGCACCTCGATCACCGGGAAGCCGGAATGGTTGGGTGTGTGCGCGCCCAGCTGTTTCAGGCAGTCCAGCACGCGTGCGGTCTTGTGGCTGATCGAGGCCCGCAGCAGGTCGCCGCGTGCCTCGTTCACGTCGAAGCCGGACAGCACGGTGGCCAGCGACGCGACCGGGGACGGCCCCGAGTAGAGGTAGGGCGGGGCGGCCACCTTCAGCATGTTCTTGACCGCGGTGGGGCAGGCGATGAAGGCCAGGAGCGACGAGTACGCCTTCGAGAAGCCGCCCACCAGGATCAGGTTCTCGTACGTCTCGTCCACGTGCCGCACCAGGCTGTTGCCGCGCGATCCGTAGCTGCACAGCTCGTCCGGGCGCCGCTCGCCGATCACGCCGAAGCCGTGGGCGTCATCGACGTACAGCAGCGCGTCGTGCTCGCGCGCCACCCGGGCGAACTCCCGCAGGTCGGGCGCGTTGCCGGTCATGCTGTTGACGCCGTCCATGCAGATGATGCGCGGATGGGCGCTGCTGTCGCGCAGCAGCTGCTCGACGTGGCCGGGATCCTCGAACCGGAAACGGCGGATGGTGGCGCCGTGGCCGCGAGCCACCTGGCAGCCGTCGTAGATGGTCTTGTGTGCGCGGCCGTCCAGCAGGATCGTGCCTGAGCCGGCAAGCACCGGGATCACCGACGTGTGGATGTGGGTGATGGTCGGCAGCACCAGCGCGTCCTCGCAGCCCAGCAGCTCCGTCAGCCGCGCCTCGATCTGCTCGTACAGGACGGGCGATCCCAGCAGCCGCGACCAGCTGGGGTGCGTGCCCCAGGCGTCCAGGTAGGCCGGCACCGACTCGATGATGTCGCGGTCGAGGTCGAAGCCGAGGTAGTTGCAGGAGGCGAAGTCGGCCAGCCAGTGGTCGCCGATCCGGATCATGCGGCCGTCGATCTCGTCGATCACCGCGTCCAGCATCGGGTGCGAATCCTTCAGCGTGGCGAGGTCTGCGACCGTTGCCAGCCAGCGGTCGATCCACCGCGCTCCGGAGGAGGCAGCACCGTTCGCGCGCGCGGGCGCGCGGCGTGGGTCGGGCAGAGCCATCGAGAAAGGCATCGGCGTGCGAGCCCCCGGGCTTGAGCACCGCTGCACGGGTGCTCAGGCGCCCGCGGGCCGCTCCCGGTCAGCGATCCGGCAGCCAGCCGCCCTCGTCCGACGGGTCGGGATCCAGCGCCACCGGCTGCGGGGGTCGTCCAGGCGCGCACCCCGTGGGCGGCCGCGACGTCCACCCGCGCCCACGGCCAGCGCTCCGGGAGCCGGAAGCGGGCGGCCGTGATCAGCCCCTCCGGGGTGCGCCCCAGGGCCGTCCAGGCCAGCAGGCTGTCATGGCCGGGGTAGTGGCAGTCGTCGGTGGCGACGCAGGTGCAGGCGCGGGCGGCGTGGCCGACCAGGTCCCACAGCTCGTCGGACAGCCCGTTGCCGTTGGCACTGGCTGACTGATCAATCAGTCAAGCGGCCCGGAGGCCCGCCCACGGTAGACTGAGGCCGCCCGGGGCGGTAGCTCAGTTGGGAGAGCATCTGGTTTGCAACCAGAAGGTCGTCGGTTCGATCCCGATCCGCTCCATCGGCCCCAGTCGGATGAGGCCAGCCTCGGACACTCCCGATGCTGGCCCATGTCCCGCCAGTTGCAGTGCGGGTGAAGGTGCTGAAGCTGACGGTGACGACGCCGTTGGCGTTGGTGCTGAGGTGGTCAGCGGTGTGGACGACGATGTGGCTGCCGTCTGTGGCTTGGAGGTTGAAGTTGCCGGTGTCCTGGTCGGTGCCGGTCAGCCAGAACGTGCCGTCTGCAGTGATGTCAACACACGCCTGAGGACGAGCCCGGAATCGGCATCGAGGGGTCGATCCGGATCCGCTCCACAGCCTCCGCGCCACATGCTGCCGGGACCTCGCCGGGTATGGTTCGGGGCGTGGTCGTGCCCGCCCTTCCGCGCCGCTACGTGCTGCCGGCTGCCTGCGCCGGCCTATCGGCCACCGTGACGCTGCTCCTGTGGCTGTTCACGAGCCCCGGCATCGACGCGCCGTCGCACCTGTTCCAGACCTGGCTGTTCAGCCACGGCGGCTTCGACATCTACAACAATTACTGGTACGCCGGCCGCTACGAGTTCGTCAACTACAGCATGCTCTACTACGCGGTTGCCGCGCAGGTCGGGCAGCTGGGCGTGCTGTTCCCGGCGTCGGCTCTGATGGGCGGTTGCTTCGCGCTGGTCTGCAGCCGCGAGTGGGCGTCGGCCGCGCGCGGCCCCAGCATCACCTTCGCCGTCACCGCGCCGTTCATCATGATGGTCGGCGGCACCTACCCGTTCCTGGCCGGGGTGGCCTCGTCGCTGCTGGCCCTGGCGCTGCTGCAGCGCCGCCGGCGGGTCTGGTTCGGCCTCGCGGTGCTGGTCACGCTCGCCTTCAGCCCGCTGTCGTTCTCGTTGCTGTGCGCTGTGCTGGCGGGGGTGCTGCTGGGTCAGGCCCGGCCGCTGAGTGCGCTTCGCTCCAACCGCGCAGCCTTCGGAATCGTGCTGGCCGTATTCGTCGTGGGCGTGCTGCTACAGCGCGCCTTCCCCAGCCAGGGCTGGTACCCGTACGATCTCTGGGACGCGCTGATCGTGCTCGTGTTCTCGCTGGTCGGTCTCTGGATCGCCGGCACCAGCGCACCCACCCGCTCGATGCGGGCGATGTTCGTCGCCTACCTGGCGCTGAACCTGATGGCCTTCCTGCTGAAGGGGCCGATCGGCTCGAACCCCAGCCGCCTGTTCGCGATCGCGGGGGCACCGATGCTGTGGCTCACGGCGAACCTGAACCCGCGCCGATCGCGGCTGGTGGTGTTCCCGCTGATCGCCGCCGCCGTGGCGTTGCAGGTGGCGCCGAAGATGCGTGATGCCTACTCGGCCTATGAGAACCCGGCGGCGGCGCGCAGCTACTGGCTTCCGGCCAAGCAATTCGTCGACGAGCACCGCGCCCAGATCGCCGGCTACCGGGTGGAGGCCGTCTCAACCTGGGGCCACTGGGAGGCCTACTACGTGGCCAAGTGGCGCGTGCCGCTGGCGCGAGGTTGGTTCCGCCAGGAGGACTTCCCGCAGAACGGCTCGCTCTACAACGACGAGATGACGCCGGCCATGTTCCGGGCCTGGATGCGGTCGCTGGGTGTCCGCTACGTGATGCTGCCCGACGCGCCGCTCGACTACAGCTCCGAGCGCGAGGCGCAGCTGCTGAGGACCGGCGTGTCCGGCCTGCGGATCGTCGGCAGCTCGCCGCACTGGACCTTCTACGCGCTCCCACACCCGACGCCGATCGTGACGGCCCCGCCCGGCCGGCGGGCGACGCTCACCTACCTCGGCCAGCAGAGCGTGGTGCTGTCGGTGTCGGGGCCCGGCAGCTACGTGGTGCGCGTGCGCTACAGCCCCTACCGGCAGCCGACCCCGGCCGGCACCTGCCTGCGCTCTACGGCCAACGGCATGACCGAGGTGGTGGCCCGGCAGGCGGGCATCGTGCGGATGAACATCGACACCGACCCCTCCGCCGTGGCGGCCGGCGCGGCCGACGGTGCGGCCGTGAACACGCCCGCCGGCTGCTAGACCGTCCAACACGGCATCTTCGCCGTCGGTCCGCCGCGACCTGCCCGACCGCGGTATGCTCCCAGGTCCGCTCGAGGGGCGGGAGGACGGATTTTGACCAGCATCGCCGAGAACACCGCAAGCTGCGCTCTCTGCAGGCGCCACCTTCTGGTTGGCGAGCCTGCGCGCCTGTACCAGGACCCGGGGTCGAAACGGTTCCTGAAGGTGTGCCCGCTCTGCTACGAGCAGGCCGACCGCCGCGGCTGGCGCGCCGACGGGCGCCCGATCGTGGCCGTGCATGCGAATCCGCCCCGCGACCACGCCCTGCGCGAGCGCGAGGGGCTGATCGACCGGTTGCGCGGCCAGCTGCAGTCGGTCGAGTTCGACCTCGACCAGGTGCGCAGCGCTCTTGCCAAGGCAGAGCAGCAGGCCGGCGAGCTGCGGACGGTCAAGCGCGAGATGAAGGATCTCTCCAACGAGCTGCGCCGGCGCGATCGCGAGCTGCGCGGCATGGCCGACGAGAAGCGCCGCAGCGATGAGCGCGCGGCCCAGGCGGAGGCCGCACACCGTGCCGAGATCGCCAAGCATCACCAGGTCGGCGCGCGGCTGGACGAGCAGACCGCGATCGTAGAGCGGCTGGAGAGCCGCGTCGGCCAGCTCGAGCAGGAGCTCGAGCACGAGCGGCGCCGGTACGGCGACCTGGCAGAGGCGCGGCGCACCGAGGGCGATGCCCGGCAGGTGCGGCGGATGGCGCTCGAGGCGTTCAACCGCTCGCCCCACGTCGAGCGGGTGGTCTCGATCTCGCGCAGCCTCGGCGACCCGCTGGTGAACGTGGCGGTCGACGGCTGCGAGCTGCCGCGCGTGGTCTCGATCTGCGTGGCCTGGGACATCTCCTGGTACGAGTACGAGGTGCGGCTCGATCTCTACGAGCAGACCGTGTCGGTCGACGAGGGTCGCCGCGGCGACGACCCGCGCGACCTGCCCGCGCACCGCCTGCACCCCAACGCCGTGCTGCGCTCCGACCGCGTGGTGCTGACGATGCAGGCGTTCGGCGTCGGCGCCACCGGGTAGATCACCCGGCGCCACGGGCCGTGGGCCCCGGGTCGAACGCTCTGATCGCCAGCAGCCCGAACGCGAACCCGCCCACGTGTGCCATGTAGGCGATGCTGTCGCCGCCGCCGGCCGCCTGGCCGATCGAACCGGCAGCCCCCGCCAGCTGCAGCAGAATCCAGATCAGCAGGAACAGCACGGCCGGCAGCGGTATCGGGATCCAGCCGACCAGCGTCAGGACCAGCGCCCGCGGATACAGCAGCAGGTACCCGGCCAGCACGGCCGCGATGGCGCCCGACGCGCCGATGGTGGCCACGGCGCTGCCGGGGTCGGCCACCCACTGCAGGCCCAGCGCCGCCACGCCGCCCAGCAGGTAGAAGACCAGGAAGCGCGCCCGTCCCAGCCGGTCCTCGACCTTGCTCCCGAACACCCACAGAAACAGCATGTTGAAGCCGAGATGGGCCCAGCCGGCGTGCAGGAACATCGACGTCAGCACCGTCACCACCACCGGCACGTGGTGCACACGGAAGGGCGCGTTGGCGCCGAAGTCGACGGTGTCCTCGCCGAGCGGGCATGAGCCCCGCAGCTCGCAGGGCACGAAGCCGTACTCGGCCGTGATGGCGCTCTGGCCGTCCACCGCGAACACCTGGCCGCGGGTGGTCGGCAGGTGCTGCTGGGGCGCGGCCAGCTCGACCAGGAACACGGCCACGTTGATCGCGATCAGCGCCAGCGTCACCACCGGCCGGTGCCGGGTGGGGACGGTGTCCCGAAGCGGGATCACCGGGTGGCGGTGGCGACCCTGGCCGCGCTGATGCGATCCCGGGCCATCTGCTCGGCGGCCCGATGGGGCGCCACGCCGTCGCGGCGCGACCGCTCGAACACGTCTCCCAGCGTCTGCTCGATCCGCTCGACGCTCTGCCGCGCCCGCTCCGCGTCGTACACCCGGCCGCCCAGCTCCTCGCCGATGTTGATCACCCCGCCGGCGTTGATCGCGAAGTCCGGCGCGTAGACGACTCCGCGCTGCTTCAGCTCGTCGCCGATCGCGGCGTCGGACAGCTGGTTGTTGGCGGCGCCGGCGATCACCCGGCACCGCAGCCGGCCGATCGTCTCGGGCCGGATCACCGCGCCCAGCGCGCAGGGTGAGTAGACGTCGCACTCGACCTGATGGATCTGCTCGGCCGGAACCACCGCCGCGCCCAGCTCCTGCAGCGGCTCCAGCAGGTCGGCGTGGATGTCTGCGACGGTCACGGTCGCTCCGGCATCGAGCAGATGGCGGACGAGGGCGGCGCCGACGTGGCCCGCGCCCTGGACGGCGACGTGAATGCCGTCGTAAGCGGTTCCCAGCCCGGCCTCCGCCAGCGCCGCGCGGATCCCGCAGAACACGCCCCAGGCGGTCATCGGCGACGGGTCGCCGGAGCCGCCCTGCTCGACCGGCAGGCCCGTGATGTAGGGCGTGCGCGTGCGCACCTGCTCGGCGTCCTGCGTGGTGGTGCCGACGTCCTCGGCCGCCAGGTAGGTGCCGCCCAGCCGGTCGATGAATCCGCCCAGCGCCTGGAACTGCTCGGGGGTCTTGTCGGTGCGGGGATCACCCACCACCACCGTCTTGCCGCCGCCCAGATCGAGGCCGGCCAGCGCGTTCTTGTAGGTCATCCCCTCCGACAGCCGCAGCACGTCGGTGAGCGCCGCCTCGTCGCTGGCGTACGTCCACATCCGGATCCCGCCCAGGCCCGGGCCCAGCGTGGTGTCGTGGACTGCGATGATCGCGCGAAGCCCGCTGTCGCGGTCGGTGCAGACCACGATCTGCTCATGCTCGCCGAAGAGTCGCACGACGCGCGAGTATAGCCAGCGCCAGGCCGGCAGATGGCTAGGGGACGCTGGGCGGTGGCGCGCCGGTGAGGTCGTTGGCGCCCGAGCGCCGCAGCACCAGGCCGGTGGCCAGGATCATCGTCACGGTCACCACCAGCATCATGGTGGCGAGCGCGTTCACGGCCGGCGTCACCCCGAACCGGACCGCCGAGTAGACCACGATCGGCCAGGTGTTGACCGTGCCGTTCGTGAACGCCGGCAGCACGTAGTCGTCGAACGAGAACGTGAACGACAGCAGCGCGCCGGCGATCACGGCCGGCAGCAGCCGTGGCAGTGTCACCTGCCGGAAGGTCGCGATCGGGCCGCCGCCGAGGTCGAAGCTGGCCTCCTCCAGGGTGCTGCCCATGCCCACGAAGCGGGCGCGCACGATCAGCATCACCAGCGAGGCGCTGAACACGATCTGGCCGAGCAGGATGGTGTTCTCTCCCAGCGTCGGGAAGATGCTGAGGTTGTTGTGCGCCTGCACGAAGAAGATCAGCGATGCCACCGCGATCACGATCTCGGGCACCACCAGGGTCAGGTACACGAGCACGTCGAAGGGCACCCGCCAGCGCTTCTTCATCCGCGCCAGCGAGAGCGCCGCGGCGGTGCCCAGCACGGTCGCGATCAGCGATGCGCGAAGCGCGATCCAGAAGCTGGTCTTGACGGCGGGCACGTAGGTGGGATCGTTGAGCGCGGTGTGGAACCAGCAGGTGGTGCCGCCGTTCCAGACGGTCACGTTGCCCATCCTCGAAGGGTCGACGCTGCAGGGGCTGGCGCCGGCCGGAACGGTCGTGGGCTGGTTGAAGGCGAAGATCACGACCACCGCGATCGGCAGGTACAGGATCAGGTAGACCAGCACCGCCCAGCTGGTGAACATGCGCTTGCCGAACCGGTGCCGCGAGCGGCGGGGGATGCCGGCGCTAGGCACCGAACTGCTCCTCGCGGGTCGCGAAGGCGATGTAGATGACCACGAAGATCGACAGCAGCACCATGAACGCGATCGCCATCGCCGACCCGAACGGCCAGTTCTGGGCGCCCAGGAAGTTGCTGCCGATGACCGTGCCCACGAACGCGAACTGCCCGCCGCCCAGCAGCTGGGGGATCACATACTCGCCGCACATCGGGATGAACACGAGCAGCGCACCCGTGATCAGCCCGGGCAGCGTCAGCGGCAGGGTGATCTGGCGAAAGGCCTTGAACGGGCTCGCGCCCAGGTCGGTGGCGGCCTCCACCAGCTTCCAGTCCATCCGCTCCAGCGAGGCATAGACCGGCAGGATCAGCAGCGGCAGGTAGTTGTAGGCGAGGCCGATCGCCACCGCCTTGCCGGTGTAGAGCACGTTGAACTGGCTGCTGATGCCCGTCCACTCCACGAAGTGGGCCAGGTAGCCCTGTGGGTCGAGGATGATCTTGAGCGCGTAGGTGCGGATCAGGAACGACGTCCAGAACGGGACGATCACGAGCAGCAGCGCCAGGGTCTTGTAGCGGGTCAGGTAGCGCGACATCCAGTAGGCCACCGGGTAGCCGATCGCGATCGTGAGCGCCGTCCCGCCCGCGGCCATCAGCATCGTCTGGCGGAACACCTTGATGTAGAGCGGATCGTTCAGCGCCTTGAACTGGCTGGTGCTGAACGTGTAGGTGACCCCGCCGAACCCGGCCTGGGTGGCCACCGAGAACACGACCAGGATCGCCAGCGGCCCCAGGAAGAAGATCATGTAGTAGATCAGCGACGGCGCCGTCAGCCAGCCCGGGTACCGCGGCGCGAACGACCGCCGCCGCGAGGGCCGCTTCGGGGGCTGGATGGTCTCGGTGGTCACGTCGGATCAGGCAGACTGGAACGCCGTGTAGATCTGCGTGCGGGCGTTGACGATCTCCTGCGAGGGGTTGAGGATGAACTTGTAGTGGTCGGTGTAGGACGTGGGCACGTTGAACAGCGGGTCGTTCTTCAGCTCCGCCGGCGTCTGGTCGAGCGCCGCCTGGATCGGGATCGGGTAGTTGTGGTACTCCATCTCCTTGACCGCCACCGCCGGGTCGCAGAGGTGGTTGATCCACGCGTGCGCCGCCACCGGATCGGGGGCGGTGGCCGGGATGCACCAGTTGTCGGCCCACTTCTCGGACGTGTCATGCGGCAGCACGGCGGTGATGTCGCCCTGCTTCTTGCGCGCCGAGACGATCCGCCGCACGTCGCCGTTCCAGCCCTGACCGAGGATGATCTTGCCGGCCGACGCGTCGTTGATGTAGTTGGACGAGTCGATCGTGGTCACGCCGCCGCGGATCGAGAGCAGGAAGTTCTTGGCCTTGTCGAGCTCGGCCGGGTCGCCGGTGTTGGGGTCGTAGCCGAGCGCCATCAGCGCCAGCGGCACCACCTCCTCGGCACCGTCCATCAGGTTGGTGCGGCCGACCTTGCCGTACTTGGGCAGCAGGTCGTAGAACTGCTTCATGGTGGAGGGCTTCTCGGTGACGATCTTGTTGTTGTAGAAGAACATGGTGACGCCGAAGTCCTTGACCACCTTGTACTCGCCGGTCGGGTCGTACGCCGTCTTCACCCAGGACGACTCCACTGCCGACGCGTTCGGGATCAGCGCCTTGTCCAGCTTCATCAGCGATCCCAGCTGCACCAGCTCGCCGACGGCGTTCTGGCTGGGCACGATGATGTCGTAGCCGGTGCCGCCCGCCTGCAGCTTTGCCAGCAGCTCGTCGTTGGACGAGTAGTACGTCTCCTTGATGGCGACGTTGTTCTCGGTCTTGAAGCTCTTGTACGTGCTGGGGTCGTCGTACTGCGACCAGTTGTAGATGACGAGGTTGCTCTCCATCGGCTTTCCGGCCAGCGAGTCGGAGGCGCCGCTGCTCGAGGCCCCGCCGCCGCCTCCGGTCGACGTCTTCCCGCCGCAGCCGGCGGCGGCCAGCAGCGCCAGGCCGCCCAGGCCCAGCGCCTCGGCCCTGGTCATGCGCCCGCCGCCGGAGCGGCGCACCAGCCGTTCCAGGCGATCCAGCTTGGGCCGGGTCTCGATCGGGGCGAGGATGTTCAGCTTGGGGTCATGCTCGGTCATTCGGCATCCTTCTGTGGTTGCAGGTCGGCCATGAGCAGCGGAGCCGCCTCGTCCCAGCGGGCGGTGGCCGCGTCGCCCGGGTCGAGGCTGTCGATGGCGGGTGCGGCGCTGGTGCGCTGCTCGCGCACCACGAACTCGCTGCCGTTCGCAAGGCGCAGGATCAGCTGCACCTGGTCGCCGAGATACATCTTGGTCAGCACCTCGCAACGGGCGCTGTTGGCGGTGCCGGATCCGTTGCCGCGCTCGACGACGATCCGCTCGGGCCGGATCCCGACGCGCACGATCGCGCCGCCGGCCGGTTGGCCGCGGCCGCGGACGACGACCCCCTCGCCGGCATCGATGGCGTAGCCGCCGTCGGCCGACTCGGCAACGCGGCCCTCGAGGAAGTTCATGTCGCCGATGAAGTCGGCCACGAAGGCGGTCAGCGGGTGGTCATAGATGGCGCGCGGCGTGTCCAGCTGCTCGATCACCCCGTTGCTCATCACGGCCACGCGGTCGGACATCGACAGCGCTTCCTCCTGGTCGTGGGTGACGTAGACGAACGTGATCCCGACCTGATCCTGGATCCGCTTCAGCTCGATCTGCATCTCCTTGCGGAGCTTCAGGTCGAGGGCGCCCAGCGGCTCGTCCAGCAGCAGCACACGAGGGTTCATGACCAGTGCCCGCGCCAGCGCCACCCGCTGCTGCTGTCCGCCCGAGAGCATCGCCGGCCGGTGCGAGTCGCGGCCGGTCAGCTGCACCAGCTCCAGCGCCTCGCCCGCCTTGGCGCGGCGCTCGCGCCGGGACACCTTGCGCTGCTTCAGCCCGTAGCAGACGTTGTCCAGGATCGACATGTGCGGGAACAGGGCGTACTGCTGGAACACGGTGTTCACGTCGCGGCGGTAGGGCGGGATCCCGACCGCGTCGGAGCCGCCGATCAGGAGCTCTCCCTCGTCGGGCTGCTCGAAGCCGGCGATCATGCGCAGCGAGGTGGTCTTGCCGCAGCCGGACGGCCCCAGCAGCGAGAGGAACTCGCCCTTGCGCACCTTCAGCGAGACGCCGTTGACCGCCACCAGGGAGCCGAAGCGCTTGGTGATGGCACGGAACTCGACGTCGTAATCGATGGTCTGGTCGCTCATGCGGGCGCCTAGGCTACCGAATCGCCGCCACTGCGGGAACCGTTGCGGTCTGCCGTTGGTCGACCGGGGCTCAGGTGGCCTCGGCCAGCTGAGCCTTGCGCACGGCCCCGCTGATCGCGATCGCGTCGCGCTTGCCCCGGTAGTTCTGGTACAGGATGTTGACGCCCATCAGCCCGATCGAGATCAGGAAGATCATCGAGCCGATCACGTTCACCTGCACCGGCACGCCGGTGCGGGCGGCGCCGTAGATGAACAGCGGGAACGTGATGTCTGGTCCGGCGTTGAACTGGGTGATCACGAAGTCGTCGATCGACAGCGCGAACGCGAGCATGGCGGCGGCCAACACCCCCGGCATGATCAGCGGCAGCGTGATCTTGCGGAACGTCGTGAACTCGTTGGCGTACAGGTCCATGGCCGCCTCCTCCATACGGCGGTCGAACCCGTAGATGCGCGCCTTCACCGTCACCACCACGTAGCTGATGTTGAACATGATGTGCGCTATCAGGATCGTGGTGAAGCCGCGGTTGAAGCTGATCGAGATGAACAGGGTCAGGAGCGACGAGCCCATCACGATCTCGGGCGTGGCCATCGGCAGGAAGATCACGAAGTTGGTGACGCTGCGCCCGCGGAAGTTGTAGCGCGCCAGCGCCAGCGCCATCAGGGTGCCCAGGATGGTGGCGATGATGGTCGACAGGAACGCGATCTTCAGCGACAGCACGACAGCGTCCTGGATGCCCGGCGTCGCGAACGGGTGCTGCCAGGCGGCGGTCGAGAACTTGTGCCAGGTGAAGTTGAACCGGCCGGGCGGGTCGTTGAAGCTGAACAGGATCACGACCGCGATCGGCACCAGCAGGTACAGGAGTGCCAGGCCCGCGAAGACGTTCAGCAGCTGATAGCGGACCCTGGCCCAGAAGCGGCTGGGCGCCTTGCGGGGCCTGCGCCGTCTCCTGCTGCGTCCCGGTGGCCGGGGTGGCCTCGGTGCCGGCAGCCATCAGGCCAGGTCCTCCGTGCCCAGGATGCGGGCATAGATGATCACGAACACCATGATCCCGGCCATCAGCGTGACCGACAGCGCCGCTGCCGACGGGTAGTCGTTGAACGTCAGGAACTTGCTCTGGATCACGTTGCCGATCATGGTGGTCTGGGTAGAGCCCAGCAGGTAGGCGTTGATGTAGTCACCGATGGCCGGGATGAACGTCAGCAGCGTGCCGGCGAAGATGCCCGGCAGCGACAGCGGCAGCGTCACCCTCATGAACGCCCGCGGTTCGGTTGGCGTACAGGTCGAGCGCGGCCTCGAGCAGCCGTTTGTCGATCTTCTCGAGGCTGACGTAGAGCGGCAGCGTCATGAACGGCAGGTAGTTGTACGTGATGCCGGTGACCACCGCCAGCGGTGTTGCCAGCAGCCGCGAGCCGGACGTGAACCCGAGCTTGTCGGTGGCCGTCAGGACGCCGAGCGACCGCAGCGTGCTGGTGACGATGCCGTGGTCGGCCAGGATCGTCTCCCAGGCCAGGGTGCGGATCAGGTAGTTGGTGAAGAACGGCGCGATCACCAGCATCAGCAGGAAGTTCTTGTACCGGCCGCCGCGGAACGCGATCACGTAGGCCAGCGGGTAGCTGATGCAGAACGCCAGGACGGTGGCCGAGCCGGCGTAGATGATCGAGCGGATGAACTGCTCCTTGTTCTCGCGGATCGCGTCGCCGTAGTTGGCGAACCGGTACACCTGGTTGAAGCCGTCCAGCAGGTTCCCCGTGCGCAGGGACATGTCCAGCAGGTAGTACATGGGCACGAAGAAGAAGATCGCCAACCACACCATCCCCGGCAGCAGCAGGGGATAGGCGGGCGCAGAACGGAGCAGCCGGGTGACCCTGGACATCGGCTAGGCGGTGCCCGTCAGGTCGGCGAACAGGTTGTTGAACTGGGTCTCCTCGCTTGCGGACAGCGACTTGAACACGTGCGCCTTGTCCAGGGTCGACTTGGGCGGGAAGATCAGCGGGTTGTCGGCCACCTTGGGGTCGCCCGGCAAGGCCGATCGAGGGATCGCCGGCCTTCAGCACGTCGGCCGCACCGTTGACCGGGCAGATGTAGTTGACCCAGTCCTCCACCAGCGCCGCGATGTTCGGCTGGTAGTAGTAGTTCATCCAGAGGTGCGCGTTGTAGGGGTTCTTCGCGTGCTTCGGGATCATCATGTTGTCGGTCCAGAGCATGCAGCCCTCATCCGGCACCACGAACTTGAGGTGGGGGTTGTCGGGCAGCAGCTGCACCATGTCGCCAGACCACACCATCGCAGCCGTGAGGTCGCCGTTGGCCAGATGGTTCGAGTAGTCGTTGCCGTAGAAGGCGCGGATCTGCTGGTTGTCGACGTAGGGCTTGATCGCGTCGTGGGCCTTCTGCGCGTCGGCGGTGGTGCACGTGGATGGATCGATTCCCAGGTTCAGCATCACCAGGCCGAACGTGTCGCGCATCTCGGTCAGGAGGCTGACCTTGCCCTTGAACTTGGGATCCCACAGGTCGCTGACGGTGGTCAGGTCACGGCCGGTCAGCTCGCTGTTGTAGCCGATGCCGGTGAGACCGGACTGCCAGGGCACGAGGAACTCGTCGTTGGGGTCGATCGAGCGGCCGTGGTAGGTGGGCAGCAGGTTCGACTTGACGTTGGGCAGGATGTCCCACTCGAGCGGCTCGACGTAGCCGAACTGCACCCACTTGCCGGCCATCCAGTCGGTCAGCGTGACCAGGTCGCGGCCGATGTCCTGGCCGGCCTGCAGCGTCGCCTGGAACTTCCCGAAGAACTCCTCGTTGTCGTTGATGTCCTCGATGTAGTTGGTGTGGGTCTTGTACTTGGCGTCGAACATATCGATCGAGGGGTGGCGGTGGTTCTTCTCGTCGATGTAGAGCGTCCAGTTCGACCAGTTCCAGTCCGAGGAGACCGTGTGCGGGTACTTGACCGCAGCGCCGGTGGAGCTCAGGTTCTGGGTGCTGGCGCCACCCACCGAACCGCCGCAGGCGGCCAGCAGGTTGGCGGCGGCCAGCGAGCCTCCGGCAAGGCCGACACGGCGCATGAAGTCGCGGCGGGTAAGGGCGCCACGGGCGAAGGCCAGGGCCTCGATGTCGGCGCGCGAGCGTCGGGGCTCGGTGGTCATATTTGCTCCTCCAGGGTCGGTACTTCTCGGGTATCGGTGATGACGAAGGTGTGCTCGGGATCCCACAGCACACCCACCTTCTGGCCGGGCGCCACACGGTCTGCGCTACGGCCCACGTTCTGTGCGAACACGGTCAGCTCGTCGCCGGCCGCTGTCTCGATGATGTACTGGGTGCTGACGCCGATGTAGCTGACGTCCTTGACGGTGCCCTCGAGCCGGTTGGCGTCGCCGGCACCGTCTCCGCTGCCGTTGGCAACGATCCGCATCTTCTCGGGCCGCACGCCGATTCGCAGCTCCTTGTGTCCGCCCTCCAGGCTCTCCTGCGGCACGCGGGCGACGGTGCCCTCGTGCAGCTGCACGGTGCCGGGCCCGGTGACGGTCGCCCAGACCATGTTGGAGACACCCAGGAACCCGGCCACGAATGCCGTGCGCGGCTGCTCGTAGAGCTCGCCGGGAGGGCCTATCTGCTCGACCTGGCCCTGGTTCATGACGGCGATCCGATCGGCCATGGTCATGGCCTCTTCCTGGTCGTGCGTGACGTGGATGAAGGTGATGTTGACCTCGGTCTGGATCCGCTTCAGCTCGATCTGCATCTGCTTGCGGAGCTTCAGGTCGAGCGCGCCCAGCGGCTCGTCGAGCAGCAGCACCCGCGGCTTGTTGATGAGCGCCCGCGCCAGCGCCACGCGCTGCGCCTGACCGCCGGACAGCTGTGTCGGCTTGCGCCGCTCGAAGCCGGCCAGCTGCACCAGCTCCAGCATCTCGCCCACCTGCTGCGCGATCTGGTGCTTGGAGCCACCGCCGCGCTGGCGGATGCCGAACGCGACGTTGTCGAAGATGGTCATGTGCGGGAACAGCGCGTAGTTCTGGAAGACGGTGTTCACCTCGCGCTTGTACGGGGGCAGGCCGGTGACGTCCTGCTCTCCCAGGTAGACGGTGCCGGCGGTCGGCTCCTCGAAGCCGCCGATCATCCGCAGCGTGGTGGTCTTTCCGCAGCCTGAGGGGCCGAGCAGGGCCACGAAGCCGCCACGGTCGAAGGACAGCGACAGATCATCGACCGCCTTCACATCCCCGAACTGCTTCGTCACCCGCTCGAGGCGGACATCAGGCTGCTCCACGCAAAGCTCCCTCCCAGCGATGGTCGGCGTGTTCGTGGCTTTGGAGCGACGGACCGTGGGTGGCTCGAACGCCATCGACACGCCGAAAAACGGGAGTGTACAGACCGATCGCCATGCTGTATATCCAAGCGGTCACAATCCCGGCGGCCGTGATGTGGGCGCCCGGTCAGGCCATGACCATGGCCATCAGCGCCTTCTGGGCGTGGAGGCGGTTCTCGGCCTCGTCCCAGGCGGCCGAGCTGGGGCCGTGCAGCACCTCGTGCGTGATCTCCTCGCCGTAGTGCGCGGGCAGGCAGTGCAGCACGATGTGGCCCGGCGCCGCCGACCGAAGCAGCTCGCGGTTGACCTGGTAGGGCGTCAGGTTGGAGACGCGCTGGTCGCGCTCGGCCTCCTGGCCCATGCTCGTCCAGACGTCCGTGACGACCGCGTCGGCTCCGGCCACCGCTTCCAGCGGATCGTCCGTGACGGTCACCTCGCCGGCGGCGGCCACGACGGCGGGGTCCGGCTCGAAGCCGAGCGGTGTGGCCACGCGCACCTCCATGCCCAGCATGCCGGCGGCCGTGATCAGCGAGTGGCAGACGTTGTTGCAGCCGTCGCCGACCCAGGCCAGCGTGCGGCCGTCCAGGTCGCCCAGCCGCTCGCGCAGCGTCTGCACGTCGGCCAGGGCCTGGCAGGGGTGGTGGAGGTCGGTGAGGCCGTTGATGACGGGCACGCAGGCGGCGGCGGCGAGCGCCTCGACCTCCGCGTGCGCCCCGGCCCGGATCATGATGGCGTCTACGTAACGGGAAAGGACGAGGCCGGTGTCCTCGATCGACTCGCCGCGTCCCAGCTGCATCTCGGACACCGACAGCACGACCGCGCTGCCGCCCAGCTGGCCGATGCCGACCTCGAACGAGACGCGGGTGCGGGTGGACGCCTTCTGGAAGATCATTGCCAGCGTGCGGCCGGGCAGCAGCCGGTGCGGGACGCCGCGCCCCTGCAGCAGCTTGAGGTGGTCAGCGAGATCGAGCAGCTCGATCAGCTGGTCGCGGTCGAGCTGGTCGATCGACAGCAGGTCGCGGCCGGCGAGGCCGGCCTGGGTGGGGGCGAGCATGGCCATGGACGCAAAAGTATGCCACAGATGTGCATGAATATGCAATGCGGTACGATCGGTCGATGCCCGGGATCGCGCTGGCAACCGACCGGCGAGAGCAGCTCGTCGACGTGACCGAGGCGGTGGCCGCGGCCGTTTTGGAGCTGGGAGTGACCGACGGCGCGGTGCTGCTGCACGTGCCGCATACGACGGCAGCGGTGACCATCAACGAGGGGTTCGACCCGGACGTGGCCGCCGATGTTGTGGACGTGCTGGGTCGGCTGGTACCGCGCGATGACGGCTACGCGCATCTCGAGGGCAACTCCGATTCGCACGCGAAGTCGATCCTGGTCGGTTGCTCTCAGCTGGTGCCCGTGGCCGGCGGCGCGCCGGTGCTGGGGCGCTGGCAGCGCATCTTCTTCTGCGAGTTCGACGGCCCGCGGCAACGGCAGCTGCTGGTGCTCCGCGTCTGAGCGGGGGAGCCCGCGTACCGGTTCGGGGGATGCGTCAGCGCGCGTAAATCGCCGATACCGCGAGCAGGAGCTGGTGGGCTCCGCCCCCTCCCCTTAGAGGTGCACCATGGTACGACGCGGATCATCCCATCCGCGCCGACGTCGCGCGGTACTGCTCCTGGCTCTCGCGATGGGCCTGGTTGCGGCTGCACCCGCGTACGCGATGCCCTACATGCCCCGGCTGACGGCGCACACCGCCACGAGGCTGACGGTGATGATGGTGAGGAGGCCGGCGGCCTACGTGCACGTCACCAGGGCCTCGTTCTCGTGGACCCACACCGGCACGGTCCGCAGCACGTCGTGCAAGCTGGACACCAGGAGGGCGGTGTCCTGCCGGACGGGCAGGATCAGCTACAGCAAGCTCGCAGCCGGCCACCACACGTTCGTGCTGACGGTGAAGGGCATCTCGTCGCGCCGAACGATCACGGTCAGGTGGCTGATCGACCTCGATGCTCCGCTACCGCCCACGTCCGTGCTGGGCGGCTCCACCGCGTGGAGCACGGTGCCGGTGACGCTGACGGCGGCCGGAGGCAGCGACGCCACCAGCGGGCTGGCCGGCTACCAGTATCAGGTGTCCGTGAACGGCGGTGCCTGGCGGCTGCCGGTGCAGAGGAATCCGGCTGCGATCGGGATCGAGGGGGCGTCGATCGTGCAGTTTCGAAGCGTCGACAAGGCCGGCAACACGTCGAGCTGGGTGCCGACCGTTTCCGGCCCCGACAACACCGTCATGATCGACAGAACGCCCCCGGCCGTGCCGACACTGACGGGAGGGGCGCCGGCATGGCAGAACGTGGCATCCGTGACCGTGAACGCGAGCGGCGGGGCGGACGCCGGCTCCGGGTTTGCGCACTTCGGGTACCGCCTCTCCACGGACGGCGGCACCACCTGGAGCACGGAGCTGTCGGGAACCGGGGTGACGGTGACGGCGGAGGGCTCGACGCTGGTGCAGTTCCGAAGCTACGACCTGGTCGGCAACGCGTCAGCATGGGCCACCGCCACGGTCATGATCGACCGCGCGAATCCCACCGATCCGGTCGTCAGCGGCGGGTCGGCGGCGTGGCAGAGCGTAACGTCCCTGCACCTGGCGGCGGCCGGCTCGACCGACACGGGGTCGGGGATCCACGGGTATCAGCTGGAAACGTCGACGGACGGCGGTCTCACCTGGTCGGCGCCGGCGGATGCGTCCAGCCTGACGGTGACGGCGCAGGGGGAGACGCTGGTGCGGTTCCGTGCGGTCGACGTGTCCCTCCGGTTCAGCAACTGGGTGACGGGGATCGCGCGCATCGACCACACCGCTCCGGTCACACCGACGCTGACGGGTGGGTCGCCGGCATGGCAGAACGTGGCGTCGGTGGACGTGGCGGCGACCGGGACGACGGACACCGGTGGCTCCGGGTTCGACCACCTCAGCTACCGCACGTCCACGGACGGCGGCACGACCTGGGGTCCCGAGACAACCGGGACGCACGTGACGGTGTCCAGCCAGGGCGCGACGCTGGTGCAGTTCCGAGGGCGTGACTTCGCCGGGAACGTGACCCCGTGGGTGAGCGCGTCGGTCAACATCGACCGCGCTAATCCCACCGACCCGGTGATCGCGAACAGCTCGACCGCATGGCAGAGCGTGACATCGATCAACCTCGTGGCGAGCTCCACCGACTCGCCCGGCTCCGGCATCGCCGGCTACCAGCGGCAGGTCTCGACGGACGGAGGCGCCACCTGGGGGGCGATGTCGACCGGTGCGTCGCGGTTGGTGACTGCCGAGGGCGAGACGCTGGTGAAGTTCCGGGCGGTGGACGTGTCCGGCAGGACCAGCAACTGGGTGGTCGCGACGGCCCGGATCGACCGCACCAACCCGACCGACCCGAGCGTGAGCAGCGCCGGCGCAGGCTGGCAGAACACTTCGATGCTGCCGCTGAGCGCGTCCGGATCGACCGACACCGGTGGCTCCGGCCTGGTCGGATACCAGAGCGAGATGTCGACGAACGGGGCGGCGTACACGTCGCCGGTGCTGGGATCGAGCCTGTACGTGACAAGCGACGGCGTGACGGTGGTGCGGTTCCGGTCGATCGACGGGGCGGGGAACACGTCGGCGTGGAGCCAGGTGACCGCGAGGCTGGATTCGTCGCCGCCGTCGGATCCGACGCTGACGGGATGGTCGCCGGGGTGGGTGAATGCGGCGTCGGTGGTGGTGAAGGCGGCCGGCTCGGCCGATCCCTGGAGCGGCCTCGGGAACTACCAGTGGCAGACGTCCACGGACGGCGGCGCATTGTGGTCGTCGCTGCTGTCGGGAAACCAGGTTACGGTGACGAGCGAGGGATCGACGGTCGTGCGGTTCCGGGCCACGGACAACGTCGGGAACACGTCGAACTGGGTGTCTGCGACGGTCAGGATCGACCGCAGCGCGCCGAGCGCGCCGACCGTGACCGGTGGCGGCGGCGCGACGACCTGCTACCTGAGTAAGACGGTGACCGCGTCGGGGAGCAGCGACGGGGCCGGATCGGGGCTGGCGCACTACCAGTACCGGGTGTCGCCGGACAACGGCCTGACGTGGGGCGCGACGACATCGGCATCATCGGTGCTGCTGGCGACGCACGGGGTCTACCTGGTGCAGTTCCAGGCGGTGGACAACGTCGGGCTGCTGTCAGCCTGGGCGCCGGCCAACCCCGGCACGGCGAACACGGTCTGCATCACCTGACGCAGCGCAGGCGGCGCAAGACGGTCGACGGGTCGACGCCGGCCGCGGCGCCGATCTCGCGCAGCGAGTAGCCGGCTCCGCGGGCAGCGGCCAGGTCGGGGAGCACCGCGGCAAGGAGCGGGCGGGTGGGAGGCTCCTGCTCGACCAGCTGACGGAAGCGGGCGCGGGCCTCGCGGATGCCGAGGTGGGCGTCGAACAGGGCCAGGATCAGGTCGAGGGTGACGTGTGACGGGCGCGAGGTGATGCCGAGCGCCATGGGGTAGGTCGACCACGGCCACAGCTCGGCGCGATCGCAAAGGCCGGCGCGGAGCGGGTTGGCGGCGATGTAACGGGCAACCTCGATGATGGCCTTGGCGCCGGCGACAGGCGACGCCCAGTAGCGATCCTGGAACAGGTGGCCGTCGACGCAGTGGGTGGCGTTGAAGCGGGCCGCGTAGACCCCGTTCAGCCAGTGCATTCCCTTGCCGAGGTTGGCGTTCGGTGTCTCGACCAGCAGGTGGTAGTGGTTCCCCATCAGGCAGTAGGCGTGGTAACGGAAGCCGAACCTGGGCAGGGTGGCGGCCATCAGGTCCAGGAACAGGCGACGGTCCTGGTCAGTCTCGTAGATGGCCTGGCGTCTGTTGCCTCGCTGAACAACGTGGTAGATGCCCCCGCGGCAGGGTGTTCGGCGGTCTGCGCGACATGCCGGCCAGCCTACGGCCGCCCGCTGCCACGAATCGCCCCCCGGCCGATCACAACTCCGCGCCAAGGGTGCGACGCAACACGTGCGTCTGGCACCGGTGTTGCACGCCAAGGGTGCGACGCAACACGTGCGTCTGGCACCGGTGTTGCACGAATTCCGATAGTGAAACGGGCATCCGACCACTAATATCGTAGTTTTCGGGCTAAAAATTGCCAGGAATTCCGTAGAATCGGGCGCAACACCGGTGCCAGGCGCCGGTGTTGCATCTAGAATCGGGCGCAACACCGGTGCCAGGCGCCGGTGTTGCATCCGCGGGTGTGCGAAGCCGCGGGTTGAGCGCGGAGCTAGGCGATGATGCCGTGCGCGAGAGCGATGACGCAGGCGACCGCAAACAGTGCGATCAGCAGGTTGACGGGACGCATGGTGCCGGGTCGGGCGGCCTGCGCCTCGTTGGTGCGAGGGGACATGTGGCTGGGACTCTCCTGGAAGGCGATGGACGGTTGGAGCATCGGGTCACCCGTCCTATCGGCGCTTCGTCGTCTTGAGGTAACCGGTATCCCTCAATTCGTTGACCGGCGGTACGCCTGAGTCGTCGATCTGGGTGCGTGGCCGCACCGCGCCGATCCCGTACCTGACCCACCGCAGCGCCAGGATCAGCGCCCCAACCAGCGACGTGGCCGTGCCCACCGCGAAGAACGCCACTCCCAGCGCGATCGCCTGCTCCGCCGTCGTCGAGTCGTGCAGGAACGACACGAACACCGCCTCGCGCACCCCGATGCCGTTCAGCGACACAGGGAGCACCAGCGCCGCGAACAGCACCGGCCCGGTGGCGTAGATCTCCGTGATCGGCACGTCCAGACCCAGCGCCTTCACCAGCATCCAGATCGTCCCCACCCGTACGATCTGCACCGCCAGCGCCAGCCCGAACACCGCCGCCAGCGCCGCCCGCTGGTCGCGGTACCCGTGCAGCGCCTCGTAGAACCGCTGCCCCGCCGCCAGCCGCTTCTCGCCCACCCGCGGCTCCAGCACGCGCGCGGCCAGACCACGCAGCCGCGCGGAGAACAGCAGCCCCATCACCAGCAGCGCCGCGAGCCCGAACGTCGTCTCGGCCACGACCACCTCCGGCCCCCCGGCCGAGTGCCCGCCTGCCGCGTACGCCAGCACCGCCAGCCCCACAAGTGAAACGACACCCACCAGCCGGTCGATCAGCACCGACGCCACCGCCTCCGGCCCGTCGTGCGTGCGCCTTCCCAGCTCGACCGCCCGCACCGCGTCCCCTCCCACCGCCGCCGGCAGGAACTGCCCCAGGAACAACGCCACGAAGTACGTCCTCACCAGCCACCAGAACGGTGCGAACATGCCCTTCGCGCGGATCAGGATGCTCCAGCGCCACGCCATCACCGGTACCGTTGCCACGTTCACGACCATCGCCAGCGCCACCCACTTGAGATCCGCCTGCGACAGCGTTCTCCAGATCTCGCGTGGGTCCGTGAACCACAGGAGCGCCACCAGCAGCACCGCCGAGACGACCGCTCCCGCCGCCACCCGCGTGCGCCGGCTCATCGCGTGAACGCGGCGTGAAGCTTGTGGAGGGCCGCCAGCACGTCGTCGACGTCCTGCTCCGTGTGCGCCCCACCCAACGGCAGCGATAGCACCGTCTCGCCCGCCGCCTCCGTGGCCGGCAGCGACGCCGCAGCCAGGTTTTCCCGGTACCACGTCAGCGTGTGCACCGGCAGGAAGTGCAGCCCGGTCGCGATGTTCTCGGCCGTGAGCGCCGTCGCGTAGCGGTCGCGGTCCCCGCCCGCCGCGATCCGGGTCGATCCGCACCACGTACAGGTGGTGCGCGTGCCGCCCGAAGCGGCGAGCGCCCGATCGGCTCGATCCCGGCCAGCCCCTCCAGCCCGCGGTCATACCGCTCCACCAGCGCCGTCCTGCGCCGGTGCATGTCGTCCAGCCGGTCGAACTTGGGCAGCGCCACCGCCGCCTGCAGGTCCGCCAGGTTCGCCTTGAACCCGGGCACCGTGACGTCGTAGTGCCCGAGGCTGCGCGACAGCTGCCGTCGCCACGGATCGCGCGTGATGCCCTGCGACCGCAGCAGCCGCAGCTGCTCCGCCGCCTCGGCAGACCTGGTCGTGACCACTCCGCCCTCGCCTCCCGCCAGGCTCTTCGTCGCGTACAGCGAGAAGCACGTGAAGTCCCCGATCGATCCCACCTTGCGGTCGCCCACGGTTGCCTCGACCGCGTGCGCCGCATCCTCGATCACCAGCAGCGAGTGCTCGCGCGCGATCGCGCACAGCGCGTCCATGTCGCACGGCCCGCCCGCGAAGTGCACCGGCAGCACCGCCCGCGTGCGCGGCCCGACCAGCGCCCGCACCGCGTCCGGGTCGATGTTCAGCGTGTCCGCGTCCACGTCGGCGAACACGGGCGTCGCCCCCGCGTGCAGCACCGCGTTCGTCGTCGCCGGCCAGGTGAACGAGGTCGTGATCACCTCATCGCCCTCGCCCAGCCCCGCCGCCACCATCGCCAGGTGCAGCGCCGCCGTGCACGACGACGTCGCGATCGCATGGCCCGTTCCCACCCGCGCCGCGAACCGCTCCTCCAGCTCCTGCGTCCGCGGCCCGCTGGTCAGCCAGCCCGACCGCAGCGTCTCGATCACAGACGCGATCTCCTCGTCACCCAGCATCGGCGGCGAGAACGACAGCATGCTGTCGCGCACGGGCGTGCCGCCGTCGATGGCCAGGGTTGCGGGTATGGCGCTGCTCATGCGACCTCGAATCGAACCGCCTCGACCGCCGTTCGCGCTCGTTGGAGCGCCTCCTGCCGCGTCGCCCCCTGCGCGATCACGTATCCGGCCCGGTCGGTGGCGGTGCGCAGGGGGCCGTACCGGTGCCCGGCGGCATGATAGAAGCTGACCTCCGCCGGTCCGCCGGTCGATACCAGTTCGCCCTCCGGCGCGCGCAGGAACTCGATCACGCACGCGCCCTGCGGCCGCGGCTCCACCTCCGCCGCCGCGACGGTCTGGCCGACCGCGACCCGCACCGCCGCGCCGGCCAGATCGACCCCGGCCGCCCGCCGGCAGATCTCGCTGTCATGCCCGCCTCCCAGCCGCGCGGCCACCTCCATGATCCGCGGCCCCTGCGGCGACAGGATCAGCTGCGTGTAGCTGGGCCCGTCTGTGATCCCAAGCGCCGTCACCGCCGCCTCCGCCGCCGCCGACGCACCTGCGTCGTCCAGCCCGCTCGGGTACACGTGCCGCTGCGCCACGCCGGGCACACCGGCGAAGTGCTCCCGAGCCGCCACCGCCACCGGCACGAACCGCCCCCCGACCGAGAAGCCGTTCACCGTCACCTCCGGCCCCTCCACGAACGACTCGAACAGCACCCGGCCGCTGCGCGACCCGCGCCGCGCCGTCAGCTCCGCCTGCCCTGCCTCGTCCGCATTCGCGACGATCGACATCGCGCGCTGTCCCTGCCGGTCGGGCGCCTTGACGACGCACGGGTACGCCGGTGGTGCCTCCACCGACCACTCCGGCTGCGGCACGCCCGCACCGTCGAACGCCTCCCGCTGCAACACCTTGTTCGTGGACAGCACCGCGGTCGCCACCGACAGCGGGTGGGTGAGGCCGAGGTCCTCGGCCACGTAGGCCGCGATCCGCACCGGCCAGTCGGTGCCGGGCGCGATCAGCCCGACCGCACCGTGCTCGACCGCCGCCCGCCGGACGCCGGCCGAGTCCTCGCTCGAGACCTCGACGTCACCAACCCCCGGCTGGCTGTCGCACACCACCGTCGGGATCCCCACGGCGGCGGCCGCCTCGATCGCCTGCCGCTGCGCCGGAGCGCCGCCGAGGACGATCAGCGTCACACGGTCTGGGCCGTCTGCTCGGCCGCCAGCACCTTCTGCCACCACTCGGGGTGGTTCCGGTACCAGGCGATCGTGCGCTCCAGCCCGTCAGCGAACGCGATCTTGGACGTCCAGCCCAGCAGCTGCTCGGCCCTGTCCGTCGATCCGATGTGGCGGTCGACCTGGCCCGGCCGATCGTCGATGTTGGCCTTGAGGGCGGCCGGCTTGCCGAGCAGCTCCAGGATCATGTCCGCGATCTGCTCGACCGACTCGTCCACTCCGGTGGCGACGTTGATCGTCTCGCCCTTGATCTGCTCCAGCGGCACCTCGCAGGCCTGCGTGATCGCCTCGGCCGTGTCGAACACGTGCAGCCAGTCGCGGCTGGCGCGGCCGTTGCCGTGGATCGTCAGCGGCTGATCGGTCAGCGCCTGGATGATGAAGCGCGGGATCACCTTCTCCGGATGCTGGTAGGGCCCGTAGTTGTTGAACGGCCGGATCACGGTGATCGGCAGGTCGTACGTGCACCAGTACGAGTAGGCCAGGCGGTCGCCGCCGGCCTTGGTGCCCGCGTAGGGCGAGCGCGGGTTGAGCGGGTGATCCTCCGACATCGGGTCGCTCTCCGCCGTGCCGTACACCTCGGACGACGAGATCAGGATGAACCGCTCCACGGGGCGCTCCCGGATAGCGTCCAGCAGCACCTGCGTGCCCACCACGTTGGTGGTCACGAACTCGGCGCCGCCCTGCTCGATCGACTTGGACACGTGCGACTCCGCCGCCGCGTTCACGATCACGTCCACGCCGTCCAGCGCCTCGGCCACGTCCTGAATGTCGCGGATGTCGCCCCGGATGAACCGCAGGCGGTCGTGCGAGATCACGTCGTCGAGGTTCTCGAGGTTCCCGGCGTAGGTGAGGGCATCCATCGTCACCACCTGGTGCTCGGTGTGTTCCAGCAGGTAGCGGATCATGTTGCTGGAGATGAACCCGGCGCCGCCGGTCACGAGGATGCGCTTCATGTGCCTACCCAAGTTCGCGATCGATGTAGTAGATGGGCCGTTGCTCGACGTCGCGCTGGATGCGGCCGAGGTACTCCCCCAGCACGGCCATCAGAAACCCCTGCAGCCCCAGGACGAACAACACCAGCCCGCCCAGGAACAGCGGGCCCGGAAAGTCTCCGTGACGGATCCAGAACACGGTGCCCCAGAGCGCCACGATCGACGCCATCAGGATACCTCCGATCGCCAGGACGGCCCCCACCCACTGCACCATCTGGGCCCAGAAGCCGGTCAGGACGTGCAGCGCCAACTTGATCAGCTTGATCATGCCGTAGCGGCTCTGGTCGTCACGTGCAGCGTGCTGCAGGTCGACCTCCGTCACCGACGCGCCGGTCGTGCAGACCAGTGCCTTGGTGAACTTCTGGCGGCCGATCCTGTGCATCACCGGCTCGATCGCGTCGCGCCGGTAGGCGTTGAAGGCGCAGCCGAAGTCGGAGATGGGGGCGCCGGTCAGCCGCGCCAGCAGCCCGTTGATGACGCGGGACGGCACCCGTCGCAGGAAGAAGCCGTCCTGCCGCAGCACCCGCCGGCCGCTGGCCACGTCGGCGCCGGCATGGATCGCGGCCACCAGCTTGGGGATGTCGCTGGGCTGGTTCTGGAGGTCGCCGTCCATCGTCACCACGATCCGCCCGCGAGCCCGTGCGATGCCGGCGTGCATGGCCGGGTGCTGCCCGAAGTTGCGCTTGAACGAGACCACCCGCACCCGCGGGTCGCGCTCGTGCAGCTCCTCCAGCAGCGCCATCGTGCCGTCGGTCGACCCGTCGTCGATGAAGATCACCTCGGCCGCGATGCGGGAGTCGTCCAGCGTCTGGTCGATCCCCTCCCACAGCCTGGTCACGGTCGCCTGCTCGTTCAGGAGCGGGATCACGATCGTCACCTCGGGGGCATGCAGCCGGCTCTCGACCGTCTGCGGGGCGGCTTCGGTGGCCATGGCGAAAGCGTACCGGTTCGTGCGGATCGGGACGTGCGCCTGCGCGCTGCGGGCCGGTCCCGGCGTCATAATGCCGCCCGATGCGCGCCTTCCTGACCGCCCGCTGGGCTCCGCTCACGGCGGTGATCGCAACCGTGGCCTACGCCGTCACCGTGATCGGTTTCGGGCTCAACTACCGGCCGTTGCACAACGACGAGGGCGTGACGCTGTCGGTGGCCTCGCGGCCATCGGCACGCGACGTGCTGGATGTCGCCATCGACGACCGCCACGGCCCGCCGCTGCATTACCTGGCCGTGCACGCATCGCTGGTGCTGCGCGACGACATGCTGGGGCTGCGCCTGCCCTCCGCGCTGTTCGGCATCCTCGCCATCGCGCTGGCCTACGGCTTCGGTCGCGAGCTGCTGGGCCGATCCGGCGGCGCCGTGCTGGCCGTGCTGGTCGCGACCATCCCGGAGGTCGTGCACCTCGCCCAGTTCGCGCGCGGGTACACCGCCATGCTGGCCGCCTCCTTCGGCAGCATGTGGCTGCTGCTATTGCTCGTGCGCACGCGCCGCGCCCGCTACGTCGCGCCCTACGCCGTGTCGGCGCTGCTGCTGGTGGCCGCGCACCCCTTCGGCCTGTTCGCCCTGGCGTCGGAGATGGTGCTGCTGGTGCTGCTGGGCCTGGCGCCGCTGCGGCACGGCTGGCGCTCGCAGCGGCGCAACGTGATCGTGCTGAGCCTGGCTCTGGGAACGGGGCTGCTGGCGATGCTGCTGCTGTGGCGTGTGTACTCGCAGCTGCAGCCCAAGTACGGCGTCGGTCAGGGCGGGGCGGTGGTCGACCTCGGGTCGTCGGAGTTCTGGCGCCGGATCGGAGACGCCTGGACGGGTTCCTCCTACGTCATCGTGTGGTTGGGGCTGGCCGCTGCCGCGCTGGCCGGGCTCGTGATGCTGGCCATGCGCGACCGTCGCGCCGCGCTGATCCTGGCCGTCTGGCTGGTGCAGCCGGTGGTGCTGTTGTCGATCCTGACAGCGACCTCCCCCGACTTCGCGCCGGAGCGGCATCTGTCGTTCATGATCCCCGCCTACGTCGCCGCACTGGCCACCTTCCTGGTCGAGGTGGGGCGCCGGGCAGGCCGCTACGGACCGTGGCTGGCGGCGTTGCTGACGCTGGCCGCGATCACGCCGGGTGTGATCGCGCTCAGCCGCGACGTCGGAAACTTCACCCCCGACCTGCGGCACGCAAGCCTCTACCTGAGCAGCCAGTTCGGCAGCGACGACGTGCTGCTCTCGACCGGCGGCGTGCCGGAGCCGGGGGTCGATGCCCGGCTCTACGGTGCCTACGCGGCCCTGGACGCTTCCGACAGCGACTCGCTGTCGCGGTGGCGCGACCTCGGCCAGGACACCGGTTGCGACCTGGTCGAGCGCCTCGGCGACCAGCCGACTCCGGTCGCGGCCTGGGTGCTCTTGCGGTCGTCGGACCCGGCCTCGCTGGCGACCGGCCTGCGGGTGAAGGGCTTCGATCACGTGGAGGAGTTCGGCCCGTTCGTGGTGGCCAGGCGACCGCTGCGGCACCAGACCACGGTGGCCGCGCTGTCGGCCGGGATCCGTGCCTACCGGGTGGCCGCGCAGCTGACCCCGGGCACGCCCGACTTCGGGCACCTGGCCGGCGTGTATCGCTCCGCCCGCAGGGACGCCCGGCACCCGGAGCTGTGCTCGACGGCCTAGCCGAGCGCCTCGCGGGCGCGGTCGGAGAGCACGCCGAAGTCGATGTTCTGGCCGGTCACCTCACGCAGCAGCGCGTCGGCGTTCAGCGACTGGCCCAGCTCCCACAGCTCCCTCACCAGCGAGCCCGCCTCGCGCTGGGCGAACCAGGTCTGGCCGTAGCGCTCGCGCAGCCAATCGGACAGCTGCGCCTCGAACGCCCAGGCCCGCAGGTAGCACGTGCAGTAGAACCCGCCGTCCACGTCCTCGAGGAAGTCCGACTCGGGATAGCGGACGCCGACGGCGCTCGACAGCAGCTGCGCGTAGCGGCCGGGCAGGGACTCAAGCGGCGCCCCTGAGTGCAGCTCCAGCTCGTACGACAGCTTCGCGCAGTACCGGCGCAGGAAGAACAGCGTGACGAAGGCCGAGAAGCGCACGAACTGGTCGCTTCGGGGCATGTCCAGCCGCGCGGCCAGCCAGCGTGCGTCACCCGTCAGGTGCTCCAGCAGGAAGGCGAACCCCTCGGTGACCGCGTTGTCGCCCAGCACCCGTTCCTCGGCAGGCAACGTGCGGCGCGCGTGCGCGAAGTGCTCCGTGTGCCCGGCCTCGTGGAACAGCGCGGCGTAGTCCTCCTGGCCGCCCTGCGGCAGCACCACCAGCACCACCCGGTCGGGCACCCGGATCGGCGCGCAGAAGGCGCGGGGTACCTTGCCCGGCCGCGCCTCCACGTCCAGCTCCACGTTGGGCTGGCGGTCGAGGTCGATGCCGAGCCCGGCCAGCGTCTCGCGCAGCGCCGGCAGCGCGCGCTCACCCGGGAAGCCGGCGTCGAACTCGGGCGCGCGCATCAGCCGCGACAGGTCGGACGGGCCCGCCTCGTCGAGCGACACGCCCAGCCGGCTGCGCAGCTGGCGGTCGAGCTCGTCCGTATACCGCGACTCCGTGTCCGCCAGGAACGCCTCGGTGCGCGCGGCCAGCCCGGCCGGGTCGAACCCGAGCCGCTCGTACAGCGACAGCACCGTGGGCGCGCCCAGCTCGGCCGCCAGCACCCGTTCGCGCTCCGCGAGCTCGGCCAGCACCGGGTTCAGGTGGCGCTCGGTGACCTCGCATCGGCTCCGGTACAGCTCTCGCCGGCGTGCCGCGTCCGGCTCGTTCAGGAGCAGCGGGCGGACCTGCCGGTAGGGCACCTGCCCCCCGTCGAACGGCACCGTCAGGCTGGCCTCGAGGTTGGCCGCCTGGTCGGTCAGCTGCTTGGTGCCGTCACCCACGTAGGCCTCGGCCGCGAACCGCTGCAGCTCGGTGGGGGCGTCCATCGCGGCCAGCTCCAGCGCGCTCTCCAGCGAGGTGAGGTGGGCGTAGTGGTCGTACACCCGGGTCATCTCCATGGTCGGCTTGAGGCCGGCGCTGTGGTTGTAGTACTCGGTCAGCGCCTCCGCCGTCATGTCCTCCAGGTCGTCGCGGTAGGAGACGAGGTCGAGGGCCACGCTCGTACACTACCGGGGAGGCCATGCCCGCACTCGTCCGAGACCAGGAGCTGGAGCTTGTGATCGACAGCCTCGCCTACGGCGGCCGCGGCGTTGCCCGTCACGGCGAGCTGGTCGTGTTCGTTGCCCGCGCGCTGCCCGGCGACAGGGTGCGGGCCAGGGTCACGAAGTTCAAGCGGCGCTACGCCGAGGCGCGCACCGTCGAGCTGCTGGAGGCGGGGCCGGGGCGCGTCACCCCCCGCTGCGAGCACTTCGGCGTATGCGGCGGCTGCACCTGGCAGGACCTGGACTACGCCGAGCAGCTGCGCCATAAGCAGGCGCAGGTATCCGACGCCCTGGAGCGGCTGGGCCGGCTGGAGGGTTACCACCTGGCGCCGATCGAGCCTGCCCGCCAGATCTGGGGCTACCGCAACAAGTTCGAGTACTCGTGGTCGCAGCCGGCCGACGGCGCGGCGCTGGGGTTCCACGTCGCCGGTCGCTGGGACCGGCTGATGGCTGTGAACACCTGTCACATCGCATCGCCGGTCTCGAACGAGCTGCGCCGTGCGTTCGAGCGGTGGGCGCGCGAGCAGGGCCTGCAGGCGTACGACCAGCGCACCGGCGCCGGCTTCCTGCGCCACCTGGTGGTGCGCGAGGGCCGCAACACCGGCCAGCTGCTGGCGATGCTCGTAACCGCGCCCGGCCCGGTGCCGGCGGTCGACCACCTGCAGCGACTGCTGCCGGAGGGCGTCGTGGGGGTGGTGCACGCGGTCAACGACGGCGTGGCCGAGGTCACGGCCGGGCTGGCGCAGACCACGCTGTTCGGAGCCGACGAGTTCGAGGAGCGGATCGGCGGGCTGACGCTGAGCCTGTCGGCCGGCGCGTTCATGCAGACCAACAGTGAGATGTCGCAGGTGCTGTACAGGCATGCCATCGAGCAGGCGCGGCTGCGCCCAAGCGACGTCGCCTGGGACCTTTACTGCGGTGCCGGCGCGATCGGCCTGCTGGCGGCGCCGTACGTCGACCGGGTGATCGGCGTCGAGATCTCGTCGGAGTCCGTCGCCCGCGCCCGTGAGAACGCGGCCCGAAACGCCGTCGCCAACGCCGAGTTCGTGGAGGGCGACGTCGCCAAGCAGCTGCGGCCGCTGCTCGAGCGGGTGCCCCGGCCCAGCGTCGTGTTCGTCGACCCGCCTCGGGCCGGCCTCACGCCCCGGGCCGTGCGGCGCGTGCTGGAGCTGGCGCCGGAGCGGATCAGCTACGTCTCGTGCAACCCCACCACACTGGCGCCGAACGCACGCCAGCTCGTGGATGGCGGCTACCGGCTGGAGCGGGTGCAGCCGGTGGACATGTTCCCCCACACGCACCACATCGAATGCGTCGCGCAGCTCACCCGGCAGGCGCCGGACGCGGCCGCCTGACGGCCCGCACGCCGTGCAGGATCTCGGCCAGCTGGGCGACGCCCTCCGCGATCCGCGGTGCCGGGCGCGAGAAGTAGGCGTTCGCGTCCACGCACACCGACGGTGCCGGCAGCTCGATCCCGGCCGCCTCGGCCTCGGCGCGGACGCGGTCAAAGCCGCAGGGCGCAACCACGATCAGCTCCGGCTGCTCAGCGGCAACGGCGTCCCACGTGGTCGCGTATGACGGGCGCCCGGCCGTGCCCAGCACGTCCTCGCCGCCCGCCAGGTCGACCATCTCCGGCACCCAGTGCCCGGCGGCGAATGGCGGGTCGAGCCATTCGGCCACGAACACCCGCCGCACCGGCCGGCCGGCGACGGCGTCCATCGCCGCGATGATCGTCCGTCGCATGCGGGCGACCACGTCGGCACCGCGCTCGCAGGTGCCCGCCCGGCACGTGTCCAGGCGATCGGCCAGCAACCGCACGCTGGCCTCGACCTCGCCGATCGTGTGTGGGTCGAGCGAGACCACCTCGGCCGCCACGGTGCGCAGCTGCGACACCTCGTCGCTCGACACCGCGCACACACGGCACAGGTCCTGGGTGATGATCAGGTCGGGCTCGAGCTCGGCCAGCACCTGCTCGTCGATCGCATACAGCGAGCGGCCCTCGAGCAGCGCCGCTCGCACGGCCGCGTCGATCTCCGCGCTCCGCAGCTGCTCGGTGTCCACCCTGGCCGCGGTCACCACCGGCAACGTGCACACCTGCGGCGGCCAGTCGCACTCGGCGGAGCGGCCGACCAGCAGGTCGTCCATGCCCAGGTCGGCCACGATCTCGGTCGCGCTGGGAAGCAGCGAGACGATGCGCATGGTCGAACTATCGCAGCGCGAGCACCAGCTGCAGGGCACGTGGCGAGCCGAGGCCCGTGACGTCGTCCCAGCCTGGCGCCGTGGCCAGCGATGAGTCGCGGTCGAGCGAGCGAAGCATCGTGGCAATCTTGCCGTTCGGCTTCAGCCGGTGGCGCAGCACGGCCAGGGTGCGGCCGCTGGGCGTGATGTCGTTGAAGGCCGAGCTGCCGGCCAGCCCGTACAGCTGCGGGTTGAGGAACCCGAGGGGCTGGTGCCGGGCCTCGTTGGCGAGCGTGGCTATGCCCGCCATCAGCGGCGCCGACAGGCTGGTGCCGCCGATCCACGACTCCTTCTGAACCGTGCCGCCGCCCGGCTTCGAGTAGGTCTGCGTGAACAGCACGCCGGTCTGCGGGTCGGCCACGAGCGACACGTCGGGCTCGGAGCGCTGGGTGCCGGGCACGATCCCGTCCTGGTATGAGGGCTTCGCGTAGATGGCGCTGGCACCGCCGCCGGCGCCGTACAGGAAGTAGCCCGGGAATCCCTCGTCCCAGGCGCCCTGCGACCAGTTCATCTCGGTCGTGCCCCAGCCCGTCTCCCACAGGCGCTGCCCGCTGGAGCCGACCGCCAGGCTGGTGCCGCCGACCGAGGTCACGAGCGGGCTCGAGTCGGGGAACCCGCCCGACACCGACCCGAAGGCCTCGCGGTTGTCGCCGTCGTCGCCCGACGCGAAGAAGATGCCCATCCCCTGCGCCTGCGCCTGCTGGAACACCGAGTTCAGCGACCGCACCTCGCCCTTCGAGGCGTCGCTCTCGGGCATGCCCCAGCTGTTGGAGACGACGTTCGCCAGGTGCTTGTCGACCACCTCGTTCAGCGCCAGGTCGAGCCCCTTCGACGTGTTAGCCGCACCCACGTAGAGGATGTGGGCGCGTGGGGCGACCGCGTGCGTCCACTCCACGTCCAGCGCCTGCTCGATATACCACTCCTGCGTGTCGGCGGGGTCACGCGGGTACTTGGTGGTGCCGGGGGCGACCAGCTCCGAGTAGTCGGCGTGCGGCAGGCCGAACTTCCGCGAGAAGCGGTTGAGGTCGGCGCGGATCGTGGGCGAGAAGAACGCCCCCGTGATCGCGATCGTCTGGCCGCGGCCGTCCAGGTGCTGCTTCTGCAGCTGGTCGATCCCGTAGGCCGACGCGATCTGCTGGGGCGTGTACCCACAGATCAGCCACGGCAGCGGCTTGCCCGGGGCGTACGGATTGGGGAAGTGGCTGCTGGTGTGCTCACCCCAGTAGTGCGAGCAGGGGCCGACGGAGGTGCCGTTGGGCGGCGGCGGCGCCGGCGTCTTGGTCTGCGGCCGCGCCAGCGCGTAGGCGTTGTCGAGCCCCGTGATCGCCGTCACGCTCCCCGCCAGGTCGTCCGGGATCCTGGGGTTGGCGTCCGGGGCGCGCACCGTCTGCCCGCTCACCTGGTACAGCGACTCGTTCACCTGGAACGCGCGCTCGACCTGAGCCACCGTCCCGCTGGCGGTCACGAACAGGTGGTTCTGGGGCACGTTCACCAGGTCGAAGCCCTGCGCCCGCAGCCAGTCCGACACGCTCGCAACGGAGCTTTGATCCGGCGCGAACAGGGAGCGGAACTGCTGCGGCGACAACCATTGGTGATACTCGACGCTGGAGGGATCCTGCTGGGCGGCCAGGAGCGCATCCAGCTGGGGCTTGTCGCGCCAGCCCAGCCACATCGAGAACACGACCGTGCCGCTGTCGGAGGCTTCACCCGAGCTGTTGGCCGGCGTAGCCCATGCCGGCTTCGTGTCGGGCACCGTGGTGCTGCCGCCGGCGTGGGCGTTCTGCGCCGCGCCGGACAACAGCAGCGACAGCCCGATCAGAACCGGGCAGCTGAGGCGACGGAGCAGGCCGTGGGGAGCCATCAGAGATACATCGGCGCGCGCCGCGCCGGCGGCTAGTCCCCTTCGGGTGACCCGGTTCTCCCCCCAATGCGCCCGGCCAGCAGGTCGGCGTTGGCGGTCAGGAACGCCAGTGACAGCAGCGGCAGCGCCGGCAGCGCCCGGTCGAACTGGTAGGACAGCAGCAGCGTCAGCCCGAACGATGCCGTCATCGCCGCCCAGGTCAGCGTCGGGCGCAGGTCAAACCGCGCTGCCGCGGCCAGGAACACCGAGAAGAACACGAAGTCGCTGGCACCGATCTGTGCCACTCCGTTGCTGCCGAGCGGATGGAACGCCAGCGTGAAGGCGTTCAGCACCTGCTCGTGGTGCTCGACGATCACCTTGGTCGGCCCGGCCGCGACGCTGTAGATGTCCACCGCCGCGATCAGCACGGCGATGCCGACGATCTCGACCGGCGTCTGCAGCAGCGACCCCAGGCCCAGGCCGATCAGGCTGGCCGCCACCAGCTTGGCCAGCGTTGCCGGCGTGCCCGAGTAGCCGGTCCAGATCAGGACCGCCGTGGCCAGTACGGCCGGCACCGCCCACAGCAGCAGCCGCGAGCCCACCCCCGCCGCCGGTGCCAGCGCCAGCGGCACCAGCGTGGCCAGCGGGATCGAGATCAGCGCCAGGCCTGCGATCTGAATCGCCGTGCCGGGGCTGTTCCCGATGTGCGGAGCGAGCCGGTCGAACGCGGCCAGGGCGGCCAGCGCCCCGGCCACGCGCAGCGTCAGTACGGCGGCAGGTTGTCGTACCACTCGCCCAGCGCCTTGAACGCCGCCCAGAACTCGCGCTTGGCGGCGGAGTCGTTCAGCGAGCTGTCGATGTCGGGTACGGCCAGCAGGTCGATCGTGGGGGTGAACGGCCGCACCTGGCCGCAGCCGAACTCGACCGGCGATGAGAGTGGGAACTCCAGCGATCCCAGGAACGCGACGGCGTCGGAGCCCATCGCGACGACGATGCCGGGCTGGGTGATGTGCAGCTCGTGGGTGAGCCAGGCGCGCGCCTGAGCGAGGTCGTCCGGTCCGGGGTCGATGTCGACCTTCAGGCAGACGCTGCCGTACAGCTTCAACGGGTCGATGCGCAGCCGCTCGATGCTCTTCAGCACCGCCTGGCCGGCACGGCCGAAGAAGGCCACGCCCTCCTGCACCTCCGCCGCGGCCGGCCGGTACTTGAGCAGGAAGATGTCGGCCAGCGGGTGGCCGGTGCCGATCACCGGCGCCTGTGCGGGGTGGTGGTCGCCGACCCAGGTCGCGATCTCATGGCCGAGCTGGTTGGTCTCGGCGATGGCGCGGGCCTGGTAGCGCTCGTAGATCTGATCGTCGGGCACGCTCACTCCGACATATTGGCGCATCCGCGGCCGAAACCTCTACCCCGCGATGCGTTCAAGCTTGTGGAGCGCGCGGTCGATCATCTCCACAAATGCCTCGCATCTCCCGAGCTGCGGCGGCAGCCTGCCTGGCCGCATTCACCCCTGCTGCGCTGGTGGCGCTGGCATCGCGCCGCGTGAACGGCGAGTTCGAGCTGCCCACGCTGCACGTGCTGGCGGTCACGGGTACCGCCGCCGTCGCCGCCGCGGTGTCGGTGCTGATGACACGGGCGGCGATCCGCAGGAACGACACGCGAGCAGGGCTCGTGGGCGTCGCCTTCACCGTCATGGCCGGGCTGATGACGATCCACGGCCTGGCCACGCCGGGCGTGTTCCTCGGGGAGTACGCCCGCAACGCCACCGTCGGCCTGGCCGGCGTGCTGGCGGTTCCGGCCGGGGGCGTGATCCTGGCCGCGGCGGTGCTGGCACCGTCCGCCCGGGCCGGTGCCACCCGCGTGGTCGTGCGCTGCCAGGCGGCCGCCATCGGGGCGCTGTTGGTGTTCGGGGTGGTCGGGCTGGTGCATCCGGAGCTGATTCCGCTGGTGCCGCTGCAGGTGGAGCCATGGGTGTACTTCGTGCTGTTCCCGGTCAGCATCGTCTACCTCTGGATCGCGCGCCGGGCCTTCGTCACGCACCAGCTGACCGGCCGCCGCGCCGATCTCACGGTCGCCGTCGGCCTGATCTGGCTGGGCTGCTCGATCGTGATCTACCTGCTCTCGGAGACGTGGACGTTCGGGTTCTGGGCGGCGCACGCGATGGAGGCGATCGGCTTCGTGGCCGTGGCCGGCTCGGTCGCCGTCGACCTTGCCCGGCAGGTGCCCTCCTACCACCTCTACCGCCGGGTGGAGGGCAGCGACCTGCTGGAGTCCGAGGAGAGCCTGCTGGGCGGCTACGTCCGCAGCATGACCGCGACCATGGAGCTGCGCGATCCCTCCACCCGCGAGCACTCGAGGCGGGTGGCCGCTCTGGCCGTGCGGGTGGGCATGAAGATGGGGCTGCCGGCACCGGCGCTGCGCCGTCTGGCCGTTGCCGGGCTGCTCCACGACATCGGCAAGCTGCAGGTGCCCGAGCGGATCCTGAACAAGCCGGGCCGGCTCACCGATGAGGAGTTCGCGGTGATCAAGACGCATCCCCGCAAGGGCGCCGACCTGCTGGCGCACCTGGGCGGGTTCGAGCGAGAGCTGCCGATCGTGCTGTGGCATCACGAGCGGTTCGGCGGCGGCGGATACCCGGACGGCATCGCCGGCCAGGCGATCCCGCTGGAGGCCCGCATCATGACGGTCTGCGACGTGTACGACGCGCTGATCAGCCGGCGCGCGTACCGCGAACCGTGGTCACACGAGCGGGCGATGGCCCAGATCGTGAGCGAGACCGGCACCACGTTCGACCCTGCCTGCGTGGATGCGCTGGCAGCGGTGCTCGAGGGCGCCGGCGATCCGCAGGTGCAGGTGCTGCACCAGTCGCTCGGCATCGTCCGCGCTGCCGCCCGCGGAAGCCTAGGTCGAAGGTGAGATGGGTGATCGGTATCTCCCGCGAGCCTGGCCGCTGCGACCGGTTTGAGGTCAGCGGCGGCTGGGGTGGCTACGGCTGCAAACCGTCGTCTCGCTATGTCCTCGGTCGCGCCAATACGACCCGGTATTGACGCTCCCTGCCATTGCGAGACTCGTTCTCGCCGTCCAGGACATCACGAATACCGATCACCCATCTCGGGCTAGCTCCCCGTCTTCCCGACCTGCTGCATCCACTTCAAGCCCTGCAGGTAGAGCAGGTTGCGGGGCCGCCGCACGATCTGGTTGTGCCGCATCGCGACCAGGAACTCCTCCGGCCCGTCGAAGGCCGGGATGCGGTTGACGGCGGTGCCGATGCCCTGCAGCACGTGCGCGTCGGAGCCCGCCGACTGCACCAGGTTGTACTTGGTCGCGAATCGCAGGGCGTCGTCGTTGAACGAGTCGAACAGCAGCCGTGAGTTGTAGACCTCGAACACGTCGATCTCATCGAGGTGGCGGAGCAACGTGGCGGAGTCCGGGATCGTGTGCAGGCGGTCGAAGGGGTGGGGCATCAGCACCAGGCCGCCCTGCTGCTGGATCTCGGCGATGGTGTCGGACATGGTCATGCCCCGCTCGATCCGCTCGTGCAGGAACAGCCCGATCACCTCGCCCTGTGAGGTCTTGACCTCCTCGCCCACGATCACCGTGATCGGCTTGTCCAGGGCGGCTGCCTCGAGCGCGCCCGAGATCTCGTTGTGGTCGGTGATCGCGATGGCGCCCAGGCCCTGGGCGATGCAGTGGTCGACCAGCGCCTCGGGGTCGGTGGCGCAGTCGTGCGAGTGGCTCGTGTGCATGTGCAGGTCGGCGTCGATCAGCACCGGCCGCGCCGGCGCCGCCTGGGGCCGAGCCCGGCGCCGCCGCAGCAGGCCGGTGTAGAGCGACTCCAGCCGCTCGGCCAGCGCCGCCGCGCCGCGCTCGGATGCGGCCCGTTCGCCCTCGGCGGCCAGCCGCCCGCGCAGCTCGGGCTGCTCCAGCAGGCGGGCCACCGCGGCGGCGGCCAGCGGCGGCTGGTCGGCCGCGTAGCGCAGCCCCGTCCCATCACCGACCGAGACCACGACGGCGCCGCTGGCGCGAGCCTCCCAGGCCAGGAGGGCGTTCCCATCCGGCGCTGCCACGAACACGTCGGCGGCTCCCAGCAGCCGGGCTCGCTGCTCGTCCCGCTCCAGCCCCTCGGTGCGCACACGCCCCCGCGCCCGTGGTGGCACGTACGGCCGCATCGGCCTGCGGCCGCGCCTATCCCAGACCAGCGTCAGCTCGACGCCGGGCATGTCGGCGACGGTGCGGATCAGGCTGCGGGCGACGCCACGGCCCTCGCCCGTCCACTCGGCCACGACCCTGGTGCCGGTCTTGGCGGCGGGGGTGAAGATGCCGGAGATGGGGTCGGGCATGACCTCGTAGTCGCCCGGGTACAGCGTGCGGGCAAGCTCGGCCGAGCGCGTGCTGGCCGCGAGCAACGCATCGATGCGCGACCCGTAGCGCTTCCGCCGGCCGCTGCGGATCGGATAGCTGAGTGCGCGCTCGGTCTCGGCGTGGAAGGTGGCCACGATCAGACCGCGGGTGTGGCGCAGCGCGGCGGTGGCCAGCCCCGGCACGATCGGCTCGTGGGCGTGCACGATGTCGAAGCCGCCCTCGCCGACGGCCAGCGCGACGTTGGCGGAGGCCGCGATCGGCAGCCCGGCGCCACGCCCGCGGCCGCGCGCCCCGCTGGGCACGGCAGGGCCGACGGCCACGGCCAGCGGCTCACCGGGCAGCGCGTGCAGCGCCTCGCCGTCGCCGGCGGCCAGCGAGCGCAGCCGGCGACGGCCGCTGCGAAGCGACTGCGAGGACGCGCTGGGCGCGAGCACCGTCACCCGGTGCCCGCGCCCAGCCAATCCCGTCGCCTCGTTCCGCACGTACTCGGCCACCGGATGGCCGCCGGCCAGTGCGTAGGGCGAGACGAGGCAGATGTTCAGCGCATCGGCCACGCGGTGGTCACCCCTTGGCCGCGGCCTTCTCCTTGGTGCCCGACTTCTTCGGCGTGTACTTCTCGATGAAGGTCTCGACCTGCGTGTGGCACTCGTCGTCGGGGTGCTGTACCGGGGGCGACTTCATGAAGTAGGCGGACGGCCACTCGAGCGCGCCTCCGATGCCGTTGTCGAGGGCCAGCTTGGCACAGCGCACGGCGTCGATCACGATGCCCGCCGAGTTGGGGGAGTCGACCACCTCGAGCTTGAGCTCGATGTTCAGGGGCACGTCGCCGAACGCGCGGCCCTCGAGGCGGATGTAGGCCCACTTCCGATCCTCCAGCCAGGCGACGTGATCGGACGGGCCGATGTGCACGTTCTTGGCGCCGAGGTCGTGGTCGAGCTGCGAGGTGACCGCGTTGGTCTTGGAGATCTTCTTGCTCTCCAGGCGCTCACGCTCGAGCATGTTCAGGAAGTCGGTGTTGCCGCCCACGTTCAGCTGGTGGGTGCGCTCCAGCCGCACACCCCGCTCCTGGAACAGGCGCGCCAGCTTGCGGTGGACGATCGTCGCGCCGACCTGCGACTTGATGTCGTCGCCGACGATGGGCAGGCCCTTCTCCTCGAAGCGGCGGCGCCAGTAGGGCTCGCGGGCGATGAACACGGGGATGCAGTTGACGAAACCGCAGCCGGCGGCGAGCACCTGCTCGACGTACCACTTGGTCGCCTCCTCGGAGCCGACCGGCAGGTAGCTGACGACCACGTCGGTCTTCGTGTCCTGCAGGATCTTGACGACGTCGGCGGTCTCGCCCGATGCCTTCGTGATCACCTGCGACAGGTACTTGCCGATGCCGTCGTGGGTCATGCCCCGGTAGACGGGCACGTCCAGCTTGGGCACGTCGGAGAACTTGACGGTGTTGTTCTGGCCGCTGAAGATCGCCTGCGACAGATCCTTGCCGACCTTGTCGGCGTCGATATCGAACGCGGCGCTGAACTCGATGTCCGAGATGTGGTAGCCGCCCAGGTCGACGTGCATCAGACCGGGCACGCTCACCCCGACCTTGGCGTCCTGGTAGTACTGAACTCCCTGTACGAACGACGAGGCGCAGTTGCCGACGCCGACGACGGCGACGCGCACCTTTCCGTTCGAGGCGCGATGTCCGTTTTGCGAGGCCGTTTCGGCCATACCTATCCCTCCGATTTCGCGTTCAGTTGTGTGCGTACGTAGGCGATGCGCTGGACGACGGTGATCGCCGTCAGGGCGGCCAGGATGTAGATCGCGTAGGGCAGCACGCTGCCCACGCCGGCGAACGGCAGCACCACGGCCAGCAGCACGATCCGCTCGGCACGAGCCATCAGGCCGACGTCGCCCTTCAGGCCCAGCGCCTCGGCCTTGGCGCGGGTGTAGCTGACCAGGAACGACCCGACCAGCGCCACGAACACGCAGGCCAGGGCAAGGCTGTCGCCGCGGTCGGCCAGCACCAGGGCGATGGCACCCAGGATCACGCCCTCGCTCATGCGGTCGAGGGTCGAATCGAGGAAGCCGCCGAACGGTGTCATCTTGTCGTGCGCCCGCGCCAGCGCGCCGTCCAGGGCGTCGATCACGGAGCCGGCCACGAACACAACCGTCGCCCACACCCAGTGCTGCTCGTAGATCAGCACACCGGCCACCACGTTCAGCAGGAACCCGCCGGTGGTGAGCTGGTTGGGGGTGAGCGGGATGCTGCGGAAGCTCTGCATGAAGCGCAGCGCGACGCTGCGACCGCCGTTGGTATACCCGTCCTTGAGACGCGCGAGCGAGGTGGTCATCGCGCGTACTATACCACGCGCGCTATCACGTGCATGCGGTGCCGTGAATCCCGGTCAGGAGGCCGGATCAAGCCGCAACCGGTGCCGGGCCGAGGCCGGCAGCGTGGGGTGGAAGCGCTCGATCGTCCAGGCGACGCCGAGGGCGACGCCGGCCAGGGCGGCGCCCAGGATCGCGTCCAGCCAGAAGTGGTTGCCGGTTGCCACGATCGAAAACACGATCAGGCAGGGGTAGAACAGCCAGATGACGCGGACGGCGGGCCGGCGCACCAGGAAGAAGCAGCTGGTTCCGATGATCAGCGAGAAGCAGGTGTGCACGCTGGGCACGGCCGCGAACGGGTTCGAGAGCAGCGACACGGCGCCGGTGTTGAAGTTGACATCGGCCGTCTTCTCGAGGGTGTCGATGAAGCCGAGATCGGTGAGCATGCGCGGCGGTGCGGTCGGGAACAGGACGTAGCCGATCAGGGCCAGCGCCATCGCCGAGAAGATGATGTTGCGCACGAAGTAGTAGTGGTGGTTGCGGCGCAGGTACAGCCAGAACATGAAGCAGGTGGTGACCGCGAAGTGCGCGTGGAAGTAGGTCGTGTTGGCCACGTCGAGCACCCACGGCCGCGCCAGCGCCCAGTGCTGGACGTCCAGCTCCGTGAAGATGCCCATGCTCTTCTCGATCGAGACGACGTCGCGGGCGTGTACGAATGCGACCGCCAGGTCGCCCTTGGCGAGGGTGCGGGAGATCTCGTACAGCAGGTCCGCGACCGCGAACAGCACCAGCTGGAGCACGAAGTCGGGCCACCCTTTGGGAAGCACTCGTGCGCGTTCCCTGGTCCGTGCAGACGCCAACGTCGCCATCGCGGGATGGTACCCGATGTTGCGGATCGCGCGGCCCCCCGGCGGGTGCGTCAGCCGCCGATGTGGGACATCTCGACGCGCGGGCGGTCGCGGGTCTCGGCGCTGCGCAGCTCCGAGTAGCGGTCGCCGCGGTTGCCCCAGATCCGGCCCAGCAGGGCGGCCAGCTGCTCGTCGGTCGCGCCCTCGCGCAGCGGGCCCCGCAGGTCGCGGCCGTGGGCGGCGAACAGGCACGTGTAGAGCTCGCCCTCGGCCGACAGGCGGGCGCGGGTGCAGTCGCCGCAGAAGGGGCGGGTGACGGAGGCGATGACGCCGATCTCGCCGGCGCCGTCGATGTAGCGGAGGCGGTTGGCGACCTCGCCCGGATAGCGCGGCGCGACCGGCTCCAGTGGCCAGCGGGCCGACAGCTGGTCGACCAGCTCCCGGGCGGGCACGACGTCGTCCAGACGCCAGCCGTTGGTGGTGCCGACGTCCATGAACTCGATGAAGCGCAGGATGATGCCGGTGCCGCGGAAGCGCTCGGCCATGTCGATGACCGAGCTGTCGTTGACGTTGCGCTTGACGACCATGTTGACCTTGACGGAGAGACCGGCCTGCTGCGCGGCCTCGATGCCCTCGAGCACGCGGGCGACCGGGAAGCGGACGTCGTTCATGGACTGGAAGATGTCGTCGTCGAGGGAGTCGAGGCTGACGGTGACACGGTCGAGGCCGGCATCGCGGAGCACCCGGGCCTTGGCCGGCAGCAGGGCGCCGTTGGTGGTCAGCGTGAGGTCGGCGAGGCCGTGCGGCCGCAGCGCGGACAGCATCGAGACCAGGGTCTCGAGGTCGCGGCGGAGCAGCGGCTCGCCGCCGGTGAGGCGGATCTTGGTGACGCCGGCGGCCAGGAACAGCCGGGCCAGCCGCTCGATCTCCTCGAACGTCAGCAGCTGCTCGCGGCGCAGGAACACGAAGTCGTGGCCGAACACCTCCTTCGGCATGCAGTAGGTGCAGCGGAAGTTGCAGCGATCGGTGACCGAGATGCGCAGATCGCGGAGCGGCCGTGCGAGAGTGTCGGTCAGTGCGGACATCTGCTGAAAGAGTACCCGTCATGCCGTTTCCGGCGATCCTCGACCGGCTGCGCGCCGCCTACGGCGTGCGGCCGCACCGGGTGCTGGAGCCGCTGGACGAGCTGATCCTGACGGTGCTGTCTCAGAACACCAGCGACATCAACTGCGAGCGCGCCTACGCGGCGATGCGGGAGCGCTACCCGCGCTGGCAGGACGTGCTGGAGGCCACACCGGCGCAGCTGGTCGCGGTGCTGCGCCCGGGCGGCCTGGCCAACCAGAAGGCGCCGCGGATCCAGGCGATCCTGGCCGAGTTGGACGAGACGCCGGCCGGGCTCGACCTGGGCTGGCTGGCGGAGCTGGAGCCGGAGGCGGCGATGGCGTTCCTGACCGCGCTTCCGGGAGTGGGAGCGAAGACCGCCAGCTGCGTGCTCCTGTTCTCGCTGGGCATGCCGGTGATGCCGGTTGATACGCACATCCACCGGATCGCGCTGCGGCTGGGGCTGATCGGCCCGCGGGTCGGCGCCGAGGCCGCGCATCCCCTGCTGACGGCGATCACGCCGCCTGACCGCATGCTGGAGGGGCACCTGCTCCTGATCGAGCATGGCCGTCGCACCTGCAAGGCGCGGCGGCCGCGCTGCGACGGCTGCGTGCTGCTCGACCTGTGCCCGTCGGAGCGGAGTTCCTGGCGCAGCCGGGGTAGTCGGCCGACTCGACGGCCGCGCCCGCGCCGGCCGGCGGCGTGGCGGGGCGCATCGCCGGCTGCTTGCCGCGGCGGGGAGGGCGGGTCACCCGGATCTCCTGGGCGACGGCGTAGGAGCCGATCACGAGCGTGGCTGCGAGCAGCTGTGCTGCCAGCCCCTCGGCGGTCGGGAAGATCGCGAGCCAAAGGCCAAGCGAGTCGGAGATGGGCAGGGCCACGTTTGTGGCCGGGATCCAGCCCGCCAGCTGCATCTCCTGGACGGACTCGCCGACCATCACGATCAGCACCAGCCCGATGGTGACCCCGGTCGCCACCAGCATCCGCCGGTAGGGCAGGCGGCGCTGCAGCCGGAACGTAACGACGCCCACCAGCGAAGTCAGCGCCAGGCCGATCGCGACGCCCTCCAGCACGGTCGCCGAGCCGTATACCAGCCGTAGGTTCTGCAGGAAGATGACGACTTCGAAGCCCTCGCGGTAGACCGAGGTGAACCCGAGCGCGGCCAGGCCCAGCAGCAGCGCGCGTCGACCCTGGTTGCCGTCGTCGGTGAGGCGCTTGCGGCGCCGGTTGTGGTGCGTGATCCAGCCGGTCCAGTAGACCTTGTGGAAGAACCAGTTCATGACCACGAGCAGCACGCCCACCGCCAGCAGGCTGGTGGCAGCCTGAATGCCCAGACCCGGGTTCCCGAACATGCCGATCACCCAGATCGCCAGGAACCAGGTGCCGATGCTGGCGAGCATGGCGGCGCCGGCGCCGATCGCGACCGGGCGCCGGTGGGCTCGGTTAGCGCCCATCATGCTGGCGGTGATCGCGGCCAGCACCAGGATCGATTCCAGCCCCTCGCGGAACACGAGCACGGCACTGTCAACGACCCGGAGCCGTGGCTGAGGCGCTGGTCGGCGGTCGGATCGGAGACGTTGCCCGAGCCTGCCGCGAGTTGCCTGATCGCGACGACGGCCGCGACCGCGGCGAGCGACCACCAGATGAACGTCCGTGAGTTTGGGCGCAGCCGCTGCCTCGAGTTAGGGCACCCTAACCACCCACGCCGGACCCGCGAACGAGAGGTGTCCGGGAGCACCATGCCGGGCGGTGCTGCGGCTACGCGTGCACGCGCTGCGGGCGCCGGCGCCGCGGTGGCCAGCCGCTCACGGCCCACAGGTAGAAGCCGGACAGCGCCAGCGCGCCGAGCGAGTAGTTGATGCGGATCTCGGAGGCGTGGTCTGTGGCAACACAGTCCCGGTCCAGATGAGGTGTCTCCGAGTCACTGTAGGCGCGTCTGAGCAATGGTCTCGGCCATCACCGGTACGTGCGGAACTCGGCGCGTGACGGCGGCAGGTCGAGCAGCACCACCGCCGCCGTCACCGCCACCATGGCGAGCAGCGGCGCGGCCAGCCGCGCCCCCAGGGGTCGGCGTCGCAGCACCGCCAGGCACGACACCAGCGCCACGACCGCCGTCGGCGCGAGGAACGCGAAGAACCAGGACCAGGCGTGCGACGGATCCAGCGTGCGCGCCAGCGGCAGGCTGGCCGCCATCGCCCCCAGCATCAGCAGCGCCGCCAGCCGGTCGCGCTGCTCGAACAGCCGGTCGGCCACGCGCGGGGTGAACGACTCCGCGACCGACCTCGCGTCTCCCATCCGCCGCACCGCCTCCGGCTCACCGTGTGCCGCGGCGCCCTCGCGCAGGTGAGCGTCCAGCTCCTCGATCACCCTCCGCCTGCGGCGCCCGTGCACCCGCAGGTGGCGGTCGAACTCCGCCAGCCAGTGTTCGATCACTGTGCGATCACCGCCTGCATCGCCCCCGCGAACGCCGCCCAGTCCCGTCGCCTGGTCGCCAGCGAGCCGCGGCCCGCCTGCGTCACGGCGTACACCCGCCGCCGCCGCGGCGCGTCGTCCGACCAGTGGCTCTCCAAAAGGCCGCTTCGCTCCAGCCGGTGCAGCGCCGGGTAGACGGTGCCCTCGGTCAGGTCGAACGTCCCCTCGCTCTGCTCACGCAGCCGCTCGATCACGCGGTATCCGTGGGCGGGCTCGGCGACCAGCACGCTCAGCAGCAGCAGGTCGATCTGTCCGCGCAGGTCGGTGGCACTCATACCTAGACAGCCTAGGTATAAATCGGTGCGGTGTCAAGGCTGGCCCGACATCCAAGAATCTGCTACAACTCGACTGAGATTTTCTACATCTGACCAACTGAATCAACTCGCAAGGAGCAGCACCGTATGAGCAAAGTGATTGGCATCGATCTTGGCACCACCAACTCGTGCATGGCGGTGATGGAGGGCGGCGAGCCCACCGTCATCCCCAACGCCGAGGGCGGTCGCACCACCCCGTCGGTGGTCGCGTTCACCAAGGACGGCCAGCGCCTGGTCGGCACCCCGGCCAAGCGGCAGGCGGTCACCAACCCCCAGAACACCGTCTTCTCGATCAAGCGCTTCATGGGCCGCAAGGCCTCGGAGGTCAGCGAGGAGCAGAAGATCGTCCCCTACGAGGTCGTCTCCGGCCCCAACGGCGACGCCCGCGTACAGGCCGGCGACAAGACCTTCCCGCCGCAGGAGATCTCCGCGATGATCCTGCAGAAGCTGAAGGCCGACGCCGAGGCCTACCTGGGCGAGCCCGTCAGCGAGGCCGTGATCACGGTCCCCGCCTACTTCAACGACGCCCAGCGCAACGCCACCAAGGATGCCGGCAAGATCGCCGGCCTCGAGGTGCTGCGCATCATCAACGAGCCGACCGCGGCCTCCCTGGCCTACGGTCTCGACAAGGAGCACGACCAGACCATCCTCGTCTTCGACCTGGGCGGCGGCACCTTCGACGTCTCGGTGCTGGAGCTGGGCGACGGCGTGTTCGAGGTGAAGGCCACCTCCGGTGACAACCATCTGGGCGGCGACAACTTCGACAAGGCCATCGTCGACTGGCTGGCCGCCGAGTTCAAGCGCGACCAGGGCATCGACCTGAGCAAGGACCCGATGGCGCTGCAGCGGCTCTACGAGGCCGGCGAGAAGGCCAAGATCGAGCTGTCCACGACCCAGTCCACCAACATCAACCTGCCGTTCATCACCGCCGATGCGGACGGCCCCAAGCACCTCGACACGACCCTCACCCGCGCCAAGCTGGGCGAGCTCACCCACGACCTGATCGAGCGCACCGTCGGCCCGTCCAAGCAGGCGCTGTCCGACTCCGGCCTGTCGGCCTCCCAGATCGACCAGGTGATCCTGGTCGGTGGCATGACACGCATGCCGGCCGTGCAGGACAAGGTCAAGGAGCTGATCGGCAAGGAGCCGCACCGCGGCGTCAACCCGGATGAGGTGGTCGCGATCGGCGCCGCCATCCAGGCCGGCGTGCTGAAGGGCGAGGTCAAGGACGTGCTGCTGCTGGACGTGACCCCGCTGTCGCTCGGCATCGAGACCAAGGGCGGAGTCATGACCCGGCTGATCGATCGCAACACCACGATCCCCACCCGCAAGGCCGAGATCTTCTCGACCGCGGAGGACGGCCAGCCGTCGGTGGAGATCCACGTGCTGCAGGGCGAGCGCGAGATGGCCACCTACAACAAGACCCTGGGCAAGTTCCAGCTGGTCGGCATCCCGCCGGCCCCGCGCGGAGTGCCCCAGATCGAGGTCGCGTTCGACATCGACGCCAACGGCATCATGCACGTGTCGGCCAAGGACATGGGTACCGGCAACGAGCAGAAGATCCAGATCCAGGGCGGCTCCGGGCTGTCCGACGACGAGGTGCAGGGCATGGTCAAGGATGCCGAGGCACACGCCGACGAGGATCGCCGCATGAAGGACCTGGCCGAGGCCCGCAACGAGGCCGAGGGCTATGCCTTCTCCGTCGAGAAGTCGCTGAAGGAGAACGATGAGCGGCTGGACGACGCCACCCGTACCGACATCCGCTCGAAGATCGACGCGGTCAAGGCCTCGCTCGAGTCCGAGGACGCGACCGAGATCCGGGCCAAGCTGGAGGCGCTGCAGGAGGCCTCCTACGAGCTCGGCAAGCTGGTCTACGAGCAGGCCACGCAGGCCGGCAACGCACCGACGGGCGCAGCCGGCGATGACGGCACGGCCGCCGAGGGCGACGAGGAGATCGTCGACGCCGAGGTGGTCGACGAGGCGGGCGATCGCGCGTGACCGAGCACGGTCCCTGCCCGGGGCCCGATCCCGCACCTGCGGGGCCGGGCCCCGAGCCCGCGGGCGCGGACATGGCCGAGGTGGTCGAGTCCGAGCTCGACCAGGCGCGGCGCGCCGCCGACGAGTACCTCGCCGACCTGCGCCGCGTCGCGGCCGACTTCGACAACTACCGCAAGCGGGTCGCCCGCGACGCTGAGTCCCAGTCCACCCGGGCCGCCGAGTCGCTGGTGTCCGAGCTGCTGCCCGTGCTCGACAACCTGGAGCGGGCGCTCGACGCCTCCGAGCACCACGAGGAGGCGAAGGTGTCCGAGGGCGTGCAGCTGGTGCGCCAGCAGCTGGTCGACCTGCTGCGCCGCCGCGGCCTCGAGGAGATCGCCAGCGAGCCCGGCAGCGAGTTTGACCCGCACCTGCACGAGGCCCTGTCGCAGCAGCCGTCCGACCATCCGGAGGGTGCGATCTCCGAGGTCTGGCAGCGCGGATACACGCTGGGCGACCGCGTGATGCGGCCTGCCCGCGTGGTCGTCTCCAGCGGTTCGCCCGCCACCGTCGAGGAGGACTAATGCCCTCCCACTACGAGACCCTGGGCGTGCCCAAGGGCGCGTCCGACGACGAGATCAAGAAGGCCTACCGCAAGCTGGCCCGCCAGTACCACCCGGACGCCAACCCCGGCGATGCCGCGGCCGAGGAGCGCTTCAAGCAGATCAACGAGGCGCACGATGTGCTGTCCGATCCCGACAAGCGCAAGCAGTACGACACCTTCGGCCAGAACTTCCGGCCCGGCCAGGGCCCGACCAACTTCGACGGCTTCGACATGCGCGCCGCCGCTGAGGGCTTCGACCTCGGCGACCTGTTCGGCGGCCTGTTCGCCCGCGGCGGCGCCGGTGCCGGCCGCGGCACCCGTGAGCAGCGGCCGCTGCGCGGCGCCGACGTCGAGGTGGCGGTGCGGATCTCGTTCGAGGACGCCCTCAAGGGCGCCACCGTGAAGGTGCCGGTGGCCAAGGCCAACACCTGCTACGCGTGCCACGGCTCCGGTGCCGCACCCGGCACCTCGCCCATCATCTGCCCCGAGTGCAAGGGCCGCGGCGTCACCTCCGAGAGCCAGGGCTTCTTCTCGCTCAGCCACACCTGCCGCCGCTGCGGCGGTGCCGGCACCGTGATCGAGGATCCCTGCGGCGTCTGCGGCGGCAGCGGGCGCGTCCGCTCGACCAAGACCTACCAGGTGCGGATCCCGGCCGGCGTCAAGAACGGCACCCGCATCAAGGTCAAGAGCAAGGGTGAGGCCGGTCCCCGCGGCGGCGAGGCGGGAGACCTCTACGTGATCACCCAGGTGGATGAGAGCAGCCTGTTCCAGCGCCGCGGCGACGACCTGCTGGTGGAGGTGCCGGTGACGTTCGCCGAGGCCTCGATGGGCGCCCAGGTGGAGCTGCCCACGCCGGACGGCCAGCGCGTCAAGGTGAAGGTGCCGGCCGGCTCCACCGACGGCAAGACCCTGCGCGTCAAGGGCCGCGGCGCTCCCCGCCTGAAGGGCGGCGGCCAGGGCGACCTGCTGGCGCGGCTGCGCATCGCCGTGCCCTCCAAGCTGTCCAAGCAGGAGCGCGAGGCGCTTGAGAAGCTGGATGAGCTGCAGCGCACCAGCCACGGCAACCCGCGAGACAGGCTGTTCGCATGACCGATCCCTCAGAGCACCCCCGCTACTCGATCTCGGTGGCCGCCGAGCTGGCCGGCATGCACCCCCAGACGCTGCGCATGTACGACGCCAAGGGGCTGGTCAGCCCCCGCCGCACGCCCGGCGGTACCCGCCGCTACTCGGACTCTGACGTCGCCCGGCTGCGCAAGGTCACGCACCTCACCACCGTGCTGGGCCTGAGCCTGTCCGGCGCCACCCACGTGCTCGCTCTTGAGCAGACGGTGGTGGAGCTGCTGAGCCGCGTGGACGCGCTGGAGGCGCAGCTCGACCTGCAGGCGCGGCGCCTGCACCAGGAGGTATCCGCGGTGCATCGGCGCTACCGTCGGGATCTCGTCCCCTACACACCCGCGAAACACCCATTGCGATGGACTTCCAGAAGCTGACGATCAAGGCACAGGAGGCGTTCGCCTCCGCGCAGGGCGACGCGATCGCCCGCGGCAACCCCGAGCTCACCCCCGAGCACCTGCTGGCGGCGCTCGTCGACCAGGAGGGTGGCGTCGCGCCGCGCATCCTCGAGAAGGCCGGCGAGAGCCCGGCCGCTCTGCGCGCGCGGCTGGACGAGCAGCTGTCGCGGCTGCCGCGGATGGAGGGCGCGAACGCCCAGCCCCAGGCCAGCCGCTCGCTGCGGGCCGCGCTGGAGGCTGCCTTCGCCGAAGCGGAGGCCCTGAAGGACGAGTACGTGGCCGTCGAGCACCTGCTGCTGGCGCTGTCCGAGGCCGGCGGCCTCGACCGCGCGGCGCTGCTGAAGGCCGTGGCCGACGTGCGTGGCGGCCAGCGCGCCGCGTCTCCCGACGCCGAGGGCAACTACGCGGCGCTCGAGAAGTTCGGCCGCGACCTGACCGACCTGGCCGAGCGCGGCAAGCTCGATCCGGTGATCGGGCGCGACGAGGAGGTGCGCCGGGTGATCCAGGTGCTCTCCCGCCGCACCAAGAACAACCCGGTGCTGATCGGCGAGCCCGGCGTCGGCAAGACCGCGATCGTCGAGGGCCTGGCCCAGCGCATCACCTCGGGTGACGTGCCCGAGGGCCTGAAGGATCGCCGTGTGTGGTCGCTGGACGTGGGCTCGCTGCTGGCCGGCGCCAAGTACCGCGGCGAGTTCGAGGAGCGGCTGAAGGCGGTGCTGGCCGAGATCCGCCAGGCCGGGGGACGCATCATCCTGTTCATCGACGAGCTGCACACGATCGTCGGCGCGGGCGCCGCCGAGGGCGCCGTGGACGCCGCCAACCTGCTGAAGCCGATGCTGGCGCGGGGCGAGCTGCGGGCCGTGGGCGCGACCACCCTGGACGAGTACCGCAAGCACATCGAGAAGGACGCGGCGCTGGAGCGGCGCTTCCAGCCGGTGCTGGTGGGTGAGCCCAGCGTGGCCGACACGATCGCGATCCTGCGCGGGCTGAAGGAGCGCTACGAGGTGCACCACGGCGTGCGCATCGCCGACGACGCGATCGTCGCCGCCGCGATGCTGTCCGACCGCTACATCGCCGACCGCTTCCTGCCCGACAAGGCGATCGACCTGATCGACGAGGCCGCCTCGCGGCTGAAGATCGAGATCGACTCTGTGCCGGTCGAGATCGACGCCGTCGAGCGGCGTGTGATTCAGCTCGAGATCGAGCAGGCCGCGCTCGAGAGCGAGACCGCCGAGCCGGCCGTCGAGCGCCGCGAGGCGATCGGCCGCGAGCTGGCCAACCTGCGCGAGCAGGCCGACGGCATGCGCGCCGAGTGGCAGGCCGAGAAGCAGGCGATCGAGCAGGTGCAGAGCCTGAAGGCGCTGATCGAGGAGACCCGGGCCGAGGCCGAGCGCGCACAGCGCGACCAGGACCTGCAGCGCGCCGCCGAGCTCACCTACGGCGACCTGCCCAAGCTCGAACGCGAGCTGGAGCAGGCGATGGCGCGGCTCGAGGAGGTGCAGTCGCAGTCGCCGCTCCTGAAGGAGGAGGTCGGCTCGAGCGACGTGGCCGGCGTGGTCGCCAGCTGGACCGGCATCCCGGTCGACCGCCTGCTCGAGGGCGAGATGGAGAAGCTGGTGCAGATGGAGGCACGGCTGCACGACCGCGTGATCGGCCAGGACGAGGCGGTGGCGGCGGTGTCCAACGCGATCCGCCGCTCACGGGCCGGCCTCTCCGACCCCGACCGCCCGATCGGCTCGTTCATCTTCCTCGGCCCCACCGGAGTCGGCAAGACCGAGCTGGCCAAGGCGCTGGCCGAGTTCCTGTTCGACACCGAGAAGGCGATGGTGCGGATCGACATGTCGGAGTACATGGAGCGGCACGCCGTCTCGCGGCTGGTGGGCGCGCCTCCGGGCTACGTCGGCTACGACGAGGGCGGCCAGCTGACCGAGGCCGTGCGCCGCCGGCCTTACTCGGTGCTGCTGCTGGACGAGATCGAGAAGGCGCACCCCGACGTGTTCAACATCCTGCTGCAGCTGCTCGACGACGGCCGGCTGACCGACGGCCAGGGCCGCACGGTCGACTTCCGCAACACGATCATCGTGATGACGTCGAACGCGCGCGATCTGGAGTCGGTGTTCCGGCCGGAGTTCCTGAACCGGATCGACGAGATCGTGACCTTCCACGCGCTGTCACAGGAGCAGCTGAACGAGATCATCGAGCTGCAGGCCGCGTCGCTGCGATCGCGGCTGGCCTCGCGGCGGATCGAGCTGGAGCTGACCGACGCCGCCCGCGCGCTGCTGGTCGAGCACGGCTACGACCCCGCGTATGGCGCGCGACCGCTCAAGCGCACGCTGCAGCGCGAGGTGGAGAACCCGCTGGCCATGAAGGTGCTGTCCGGCGAGGTGGCGGAGGGCGACACGGTGGTGGTCGACGCCGACGACGGGGAGATCACGTTCCTGCGCACTCACGAGCCGGCCGAGGCGGGCGTGTGAGCGAGGCGGGGAAGGCGGCGGTAGCGCAAGAAGGCGCCGCTGGGCGACCTGTTCGCCACTGCCGTGCACCGCTTCGGCAGCGCCTGGGCCGACCTGGTGGTGGCCACCGCGGCCGCGCTGGGGCTGGCCACGGTGCCCGTGCTGGTGGTGGGCTCGCGGGGGACCGACACGGCCACGTTCGTGGCCAGCGTGTTCAGCTACGGCGTCGCCTACTTTCTGCTGCTCTCGCACGTGATGCTGCGCGGCCTGCCGGAGCCGGCACCCCGCTCACGGGTGGCGGCGACGTATCTGACCGCCATCATCGTGGGGCTGGTGGCGTCCCTGGTGGTGCTGGTGTTCCAGCCCTACTCGGTGGCGCCGATGCCGCTGCTGCTGCTGATCGTGCCGGCCGTGGCCGCCGGCGACCGCTCGCCGGCGGGCGCGCTGTGGCGGGGGCCGCAGATGGCGATGGCCCACTTCGGCCGCGTCTGGGGGGTCTGGATGGTCACGCTCCTGTTCTGCGCGCCGGTCGCGATCTCGATGTTCCTGGTCGTGCAGTCGGTGGCCGGATCGATCACCGGTACGCTGCTGGCACTGGCGCTGGCGGCGCCGGTGGCCTGGCCGTTCTCGGCGCTGTTCATCCGCGCGCTCTACGGCGACCTCACCGGGCGCACCGTGGTTGCCCCGCAGGACCGCACCGATTGAGCCAGTTCCCCCGCGCGGCACCTGCCGCGCGGGGAATCGACCATGTCTACGCCGCCGGTGCGATCGGGTGGTTCGAGCGGATCACGTCGGTGGGGTCGTACCAGCGCTTCAGCTCCGCCAGCCGGCGGTGCACGGTGGAGGGGTACACGTCCGCCGGATCCACCGATCGCTCGTGGAAGTTGATGTAGCTGGTATCCGATCGGTGCTGCTCGAGGGCGGCCGTTACCGTGCCGACCGCTGCCAGCACCGCCTGCTTGGCCGGCGGCACCGGCGCGATGCCGACTGCGTACATCGCGTACGCGGCGTCGAAGTGGCCGACCGCGCCCTGGCCCGGCGTGGGCCGGCCGATCGCCCCGCCCAGCTGACGCAGCTCGACAGACAGCAGGGCATCGAGCGCACCTGACATGCCCAGGCTTGCGATCTCGCTGATCGTGTCCGTCGAAAGCTCACCCAGCAGCATGCCGTCGCCGGCACCGGGCACCGGGTGCTCCGGGTCCATGTGCAGCGCCGAAAGCGCCGACGTCGGGATGGTTGCGACCGTGTCCATCTCGGGCGCGAGCTTGCGCAGCGGCGCCAGCAGCTCGGCGCCCTCCCGCTCGTCGCCGAGGTGGATGGCCTCGACCACCACGAACTTGCGTCCGCGCAGCGGCTCCGGGATCTCCGGGATCGGCGGCAGCATCAGCAGCCGGCCGACGGTCGTCATCGACTCCGGCAGCGATGGCACGAGGTCGTGCCACGCGTGCAGCACTTCGGCTGCCCGCTCGATCGGCCAGAACATGACGCCGGCGTAGACCTCAGGGACCGGGTAGAGGGTGAACTCGATCGCGGTGACGATGCCGAAGCTGCCGCCGCCGCCGCGCAGCGCCCAGAACAGCGCCGGATCGTTGTCCGCGTCGGTGCGGATGATCTGGCCGTCGGCGGTCACGACCTCGATCGCCGTGACGCTGTTCGCGGCCACCCCGTAGGTGCGGCTGAGCCAGCTGAGGCCGCCGCCGAGGGTGTAGCCGACCACGCCCACGTCGGGCGAGGATCCGGACAGGGCGGCGAGGCCGTGCTCGTGGGCGGGGACGGTGACGTCCATCCAGAGCGCGCCCGCCTGGGCGCGGGCGGTGCGCGTGTCCGGGTCGATCTCGACGCCGCGCATCTCGTGCGTCTTGATCAGGATCACGCCGTCCAGCCGGCTCGCGAGCGCCGCGGCGCCGTGGCCGGTCCCCTGGGCGGTGACGCCGTACCCGTTGTCGGCGGCGAAGCGGACGGTCTCCGCGATGTCCTCGGCGGACGCGGCCACCACCACCGCGGCCGGGTGCAGGTCCGCGGTCAGGTTCCACGCGGAGCGCGCCTCGTCCCACGACTCATGGCCGGGCTCAACGACCCGGCCGGCGAGACGGTCACGCAGTGCTGCAAAGTCCTCTACACGAAGGGTGCTCATTGTCGTACTCCTGTCGTCGGTCCGTTCCCGGGCGCGGCCGGGCCGGCGTGTGTTCGTCCGTGCGCCAATCATCCGGCACCTGCGGAGCGTTGCCGGTGTGGTTAACCCCCCAAGCGCGTGGGGCTGCCACCCGGCGAGCGATACTAGGCAGATGGAGGTCAGGCACTTCGCAGACGCGCAGGCAGCGCTCGATCAGGTGGCCGCGCCGCTGGGTGCGGCCGGCGCCGAGGGTGAGCTGTCGCTGGGCCTGCTGCGCCGCCTGGTGGATACGCCCGACGCGTTCGGGAGCGAGGTGACCATGATCGCCGCTGAGCGGTCGGGGCGGCTGGACGCGTTCGTGCTCATGACCGGCGATCACCCCGCCCTGGTGGCCGGGTTCGCTGAGCCGGCCGAGATCCGGTTCGATGATCTGGTCTCGGCGATGCTCGAGGTGGGGCGCAGGCCGACCGGGGTGAACGGCGCCCGGCACGTCAGCGAGCCGTTCGCCCGCGCCTGGCGCGACGTGGCCGGTGCGCAGGTGGAGGTTCGCCGCGATCTGCACGCCTTCGAGCTGCGCGTCGTGCGCCGGCCGGCGCCGCCGCCGGGCGCGTTTCGGACGGCGGGTGCCGGCGACACGGATCTGCTTGAGCGCTGGGTGCTCGCGTTCGCCGAGGCCATCGACGAGACGATCTCGCCCGCCGACGCATCGCAGACGGTCGCTCGCATGCTGCCGAACGACGACCTGGTGGTTTGGGAACGTGACGGTGAGGTGGTCTCGATGGCGGCGGTGGTGCGACGCACGCCCTGGTCGTCCTCCGTCGCCTACGTGTACACCCCGCCGCCGCTGCGCGGCCGTGGCTTCGCGAGCGCCGTCGTGGCCGAGCTGTCGCAGCGCGAGCTGGATGCGGGGCAGTCGTGGTGCTCGCTGTTCACCGACGCGGCCAACCCCACCAGCAATCACATCTACACCGAGATCGGGTACGAGCCGCGCTGCGACTTCCGTTACCTCAGCCTCACCTGGTGACGGGGCGACGCTACTCCGCGTAGTAGGCGCGGGCGATCTCCGCCGCCAGGGCGGCGTTGTCCTCGATCAGCCGGCGGTTGGCGGCCAGGCTGCGGCCCTCGGTCAGCTCGTGCACGCGTCCCAGCACGAACGGCGTAACGTCGGCGCCGCGAATGCCTGCGACCTCCGCCTCGGCCAGCGCCTGGTCGACCGCCGGCTCGATCTCGTCGGCCGACAGCGCGACCTCCTCCGCCACCGGGTTGGCCACGACCACCCCGGCCGCGCGGGCGAACCCCCAGTGCGTGGCGGCCAGCGCTGCCACCGTGGCCGGGTCGTCGACGCGGTCGGGCAGGAGGTGGGGGCTGTCGCGCTGGTAGAACAGCGGGAAGCGGTCGGTGCCGTATCCGATCACCGGAATCCCGCGTGTCTCCAGCTCCTCGAGCGTGGCCGATACGTCCAGCAGCGACTTGACCCCGGAGCAGACCACGCACACGGCCGCGAAGGCGATCTCGTAGGTGTCGGCCGACACGTCCCGTGTCTGCTGCCAGCCGCGATGCACGCCGCCCAGTCCGCCCGTCGCCATGAAGTGGATTCCCGCGATCCGGCAGACCGCCAGCGCGCCGGCCACCGTGGTCGCGCCCAGGCCGCCGGACACGACGCTCGCAGCAAGGTCGCGCGGGCCCACCTTGCGCGCCGTGCGGGCCACCGACAGACGCTCCAGCTCCTCCTCGTCGAGGCCGACCCGAACCGCCCCGTCCACGACCGCGATCGTGGCCGGGACCACGCCGGCCTCGCGGACGCGGTCCTCGCAGCGCAGCGCGACCTCCAGCCCGTCGGGATGCGGCAGGCCGTGGGCCACCAGCGACGTCTCCAGCGCCACAACCGGCTGCGATCGGATCAGGGCGCGCTCGACCTCCGGCGCCAGGCGCAGCAGCCCGGTGAAGCCGCGGGTCACGGCAACGGCCCGTCGAGGCCCGCGCAGTGGTCGGCCAGCAGACGGCCGTCGTCCAGTGCATCGTCCTCGTCGGCGCCGGCCGCCAGGGCGGACAGGAACCCGGCCGCGAAGGCGTCGGCCACGCCCATCGGATCGATCGCCGGCAGCGCCCCGTCGTCGCTGATCACGGGAAGGTCGGCGAGGTCGTCGATGCCGCCGATTGCCTCGGCCTGCGCCGCGGTGGCCAGCGCCACGTCGGGCTGCAGCTGAACGATCCGCTCGCGCACCAGCGGCGACACGATGTCGGCGCAGGCGAGGTCGATCGAGAGGCTGGCGCCGGCTCCGCGCGCCATCTCGCAGGCGCGCTCGACCGCGCCGGCCGAGGGCTGCTCGAGCAGCGCGTAGCCGCTCACGTGCAGCACGTCGGCGTCCTCGAACCATTCCGGCCGGAGCAGCTCGTGCGCCAGCTTCGTGCAGACGCCGCGGTCGGTGAGCGCGGTGCGCCGTGCACCGGGCGTGCGCACGACGGTGGCAACGCCCGTGCGGCCTTCGACGCCCGGCCCCTCCAGCTCGACTCCGCGGTCGGCCAGCTCCGCCTCCACCAGGTCGCCCAGCCGGTCATACGAGCGGGCCGACACCGCCCGCCCGCGGGCTCCGGCCGCCACCACCCAGCATGCGCAGACCGCGGCCTGGCCACCCACGGTCAGCCGCGTCTCGGCCGGTTCGGCCGACGCCGCCAGCAGCCCATCGGGCGGGGTGATCAGCGACAGGGCCAGCACGTCTCCGAGCGTCACGATCAAGGGCTCCGGCATGGGCGCGATGCTACACTCGGCCTCGTGTCAGCCGCCGCAGGGACCGACCCCACCACCGGCCCGCGGATGTGCGCGAATCACCCGCAACGTGGAGACCTACGTCTCCTGCTCCAACTGCGGCAAGCCGATCTGCCCGGACTGCATGGTGCAGGCACCCGTCGGCATCAAGTGCCGCGACTGCGCCCGGCTGCCGCGCTCCGCGCGGGTGATCCTGAAGCCGAGCACGGCGGCCCGTGCGATCGGGGCCGCGTTCGGCGTGGGTACCGCCTTCGGCGTGGGGCTGGCGTTCGTCGGCGGCTACGGACTGGGGTTCGTGACCTTCATCATCGCCTACATCGTCGGGCTCGCCTGCGGCCGGGCCGTGCTGGCGGCGTCCGGCCGCTACCGTGCTCCCGCCACCGCCTGGATCGCCGCTGCCGGGGCCGCCTGGGCGTACGTCGTGCCGGCGGTGGTGATCGCCGTGGCGGCGGGCGGTGCCGCGTCGGCGGGGGTGCAGGCGATCGGCCTGCTGATCGCGGGGTTCATCGCGCACCGTGAGGTGATCGGATGAGCGACGGCAGGCGCCGGCGGCCGCGGCTGCGCTCGTTCGTGTTCGGCAGCGTGGTGGGCGGCCTGGTCGCGGTGGCGGCGCCGCGGCTGCGGCGCGGCCTCGATCAGCGCGAGGGGCCACAGCCGGTGGCCGGGCTGGAGGCGTTCGAGGGCGCACCGTGCTGGCAGCACGACCGGCGCCGATCCGGCGCCGGTGAGCCGCCGCCAGAGTAGGCTGCCGCGATGCCGTCCGCGGTCGTCACCGGCGGGGCCGGGTTCATCGGCTCCACGCTCACCCGCCTGCTGCTGGAGCGCGGCTACTCGGTGCGCGTGTACGACGACCTCTCGAGCGGCTCGCGTGAGCACCTCGAGGGACTGGACGTCGAGCTGGTCATGGGCGACGTCCGCGACCTCGAGTCGCTGCAGCGCGCCTGCGACGGGATCGATGCGATGTTCCACCTGGCGGCGGGAGCGGGGGTCGTGGACTCGATCGAGAACCCGATCGAGAACTTCGACCTGAACGCGCGCGGCACGCTGCTGGCGCTGTGGGCCGCCAAGCAGGCCGGCGTCGGCCGGTTCGTGTTCTCGTCCAGCAATGCGCCGCTCGGGGACAACGCCTACCCGGCCTCCGAGGACAAGCCGGTGGCGCCGCTGTCGCCCTACGGCGCCGGCAAGGCCACCGGCGAGGCCTACTGCTCCGCCTTCTTCGGCGCCTACGGATTCGAGGCCGTGGCGGTGCGCTTCTCGAACGCGTACGGCCCGCGCTCGGCGCGCAAGTCGAACGTGATCCCGCTGTTCATCCGCAAGATCATGGCGGGAGAACCACTCACGATCTACGGCGACGGCACCCAGACACGCGACTTCGTGTTCGTGACCGATCTCGCCAACGGCCTGATCCGGGCGGCCGAGACGCCGGGAGCGGGCGGGGAGATCTTCCAGCTGGCAAGCGGCGTCGAGACCAGCCTCAACGACCTGGTGGCGATGCTGGCGGAGGTGTCGGGCAAACAGCCGCAGCTGCAGCACGAGCCGCCCCGCGCCGGCGAGATCCAGCGCAACTACTCGCTGGTGGACAAGGCCCGCGACCGGCTGGGGCATGCACCGCAGGTGCCGCTCGCCGAGGGGCTGGCCTGGACGTGGGAGTGGTTCCAGGAGCGCTAGGCCAAGGGACGCGTTACCGAGCGTCCGGCAGACGCGACGTCGACCGGCATCTGGTCGGCCTTGCGCACCATGTTCTCGGCCATCTTGATCGACGCGGCGTCGATCAGCTTGCCGTCCAGCGAGACCGCGCCCTTGCCCTCGGCCGCCGCCTGCTGCATCGCCTCGATGATCCGGCGGGCCCTGTCGATCTCCTCCGGTGACGGCGTGAACACCTCGTTCGCAAGCGCGATCTGGGAGGGGTGGATCGCCCACTTGCCCTCGCAGCCGAGCTGGGCTGCGCTGCGCGCGGCGGCGGTGTAGCCCTCCGCGTCCTGGTAGTCGCCGAACGGCCCGTCGATCGGCCGCAGCCCGTAGGCGCGGCAGGCGACGACCATGCGTGACAGCGCGAAGTGCCACTGGTCGCCCCAGTGCCGCTCGCGCACGCCTGACTCGCCGGCGTGGGTCAGCGTCGCGTAGTCGGGATTGGATCCGCCGATGTTGGTGGTGCGCGCCTGCGTGGAGGCCGCGTAGTCGGCGACGCCGAACACCATCGCCTCCAGGCGCTCCGGGCAGGTCTGCGCGATCGCCTCGACGTTGGCCATGCCCAGCGCCGTCTCGATCAGGATGTGCAGGTTGATCGGCTCCAGGCCGAACGCCGCCTCGATCTGGTCGAGCATCGTGGCCACGAACAGGACGTCGGCCGGGGTCCCGACCTTCGGGATCAGGATCGTGTCCAGGTGCGAGCCGGCCCGCTCGACCACCTCGACGATGTCGCGGTAGCACCAGTGGGTGTCCAGCCCGTTGATCCGCACCGACACGGTGCAGGCCGACCAGTCCTGGCCGGTCAGCGCCGCGATCACATTCTCGCGGGCCTGCTCCTTGTCGTCCGGCGCCACGGCGTCCTCGAGGTCGAGGAACACCACGTCGGCGCCCAGCCCCGGCGCCTTCTCCATCGCCCGCGTGTTGCTGCCGGGGACGGCCAGCTCGCTGCGGTGCAGCCGATCGCGAACCGCCATCAGGCGCGGCTCGCCGAGACGCCTGCGCGCGGTGCTTCGAGCACCGCGTCGAACGCCTCGAGCAGGCGGTCGGCGGTCTCGGTGTGGGCGTTGGTGCCCATCATGCCGATGCGCCAGATGTCAGGTGCGTCCGGCCCCAGGCCGCCGCCCACCTCGATGCTGTGCTCGCGCAGCAGCCGCATCTGGACGTCCTTTCCGTCCACGCCCTCCGGCACGCACACGGCCGACAGCTGTGCCAGCTGCACCTCCGGATCCGCCAGCAGCCGGTAGCCGCGGTCGGCCAGCCCGGCCTGCAGGTGCGCTCCGGCCTCCGCGTGCCGCGCCCAGCGCGCCTCCAGCCCCTCCTCCAGCGCCAGCCGCAGGCCCTCGTAGAGCGCGTAGTACTGGGTGTTGGGCGTGGTGTGGTGGTAGACCGCCGGCCGCCCCACCCAGTAGCGGGCCAGCTGCTCGAAGTCGAAGCTGAAGGGCACCGGCTGGGTGCGTGCCCGGATCCGCTCCATCGCCCGCTCCGAGAGCGACACCGGCGAGATGCCGGGAGGCGCGCCCAGGCACTTCTGGCTGCACGAGTAGCAGTAGTCGACGCCCCAGCCCTCGGCCTCGAGCGGCATGCCGCCCAGCGACGTCACGCAGTCGGCCAGGAGCAGCGCGTCCGACCCGCGCATCGCCTCGCCCAGCTGCTCGAGCGGGTGAGCCACGCCGGTCGAGGTCTCCGCGTGCACGACCGCGACCAGCCGCGCCTCGGGATGGTCGGCCAGCGCCTCGGTGATCTGCTCGTTGGGCACCGCCCGGCCGAACGGCGCCCGCACCTCGATCACGTTCAGGCGTTGTCGCCTGGCGATGTCGATCATGCGGTTTCCGAAGAAGCCGCAGGTCGCCACGATCACGGTCTCGCCCGGCTCGGCCAGCGACGCCAGGCCGGCCTCCATGCCGGAGGTGCCGCTCGCGGAGAGTGCGATCGTGAATCCGTCGCTGCGGCGGTAGGCCGCCTTCAGGAGCTCCATCAGGTCCTCGAGGATCTTGTGGAAATCGGGGTCGAGATGGCCCAGCATCGGCCGCTGCATGGCCTCGAGCACGCGCGGGTCGATGTTGGACGGGCCCGGGCCGCACAGCAGGCGCTCGGGCGGATCGAGTGGTGCAGGCAGGTCGCTCATCGCACGATTCTCCACCACCTAGGCTCGATCCGCCAGTGAAGAGAGTGCTACGACGCCTAAGCGAATGGTTAAGTGGCGTCAGCCGGCGTAGGCCCGGGCGGCCTCGACCAGGTCCTGGAACGGGCGCAGAAACCGCTCGTCGTGGCGCCACATCAGCTCGTTGTGCCACTGCATCCCGGCGGCCCAGCCGCGGCCGTCGACGCGCTCGATCGTCTCGATCACGCCGTCCGTGCCGCGCGCGGTGGCGTGCATGATGCCGCCGGTGGTGGCCACGCACTGGTGGTGGAACGAGTTGACGCGCGGCTGGCCGCCCGCCAGCCAGCGCTCGACCGCCGAGCCCGGCTCCGTCTGCACGGTGTGCCAGTGCTCACCGGGCGGCTCCAGCGCCAGGTCGCGCCAGCTGCGCCGGTGCTGGATGGCGCCCTCGTGCATGGTCTCGACGTCCTGAGTGAGCGTGCCGCCGTCGGCCACCGCCATCACCTGGATGCCCCGGCAGATGCCCATCACCGGCATCCCCCGTGCGTACGCGCGGCGGGCCAGCTCCAGCTCGAAGGCGTCCTCGATCTGGTCGCCGGGCCTGGTCAGCTCGTGGGCATCGTGGCCGTAGTGGCTGGGGTGCACGTCGGCGCCGCCGCACAGCTGCAGGCCGTCCACCATGTCCAGCAGCTGGTCGATGGCGTCGGCCGGGGTGGCCCGTGGCAGCACCACCGGCACCGCGCCGAACCGCTGCAGCGGCGCCCGCAGCGAGGGCTCCACCTCGAGCAGCAGCGGGTCCTGCAGCTCGATCGTGTAGCCGATCACCGGTCGCCCGGCGTCGCCGTTCAGCGCAGCCATGCGCGGACGAGCGCGTTCGCGAAGCCCATGCCGTAGCGGAAGTGGGCCGGCTTCTTGCTGACGCCGGAGATGCGCTGGGTGATCGTCACCGGCACCTCCATCGAGCGCAGCCCCTTCTTCGACGCCTCCACGATGAACTCCGAGTTGTGGAACTGGTCCTGGCGGAACTCGAGCCCGCGCAGCGCCTCGGTGCGAACCGCCCGGTAGCCGCAGGCCGGGTCGGTGACCTTGCTCCAGGTCAGCAGCGACAGCAGCTGGGCGAACAGCTTCACGCCCAGCTCGCGCGCGGCGTGGTTGGGGTCGGCCTCGCCCAGCACCCGCGAGCCGCCCACCACGTCGGCCTCGCCGGCGACGATCGGGCCCACCAGCCGCGACAGCTCGGACGGCTGGTGCTGCCCGTCCGCGTCCATGGTGACGACGATCTCGGCGCCGGTCACCAGCGCCAGCCGGTATCCGGTGCGAAGCGCCGCGCCCTGGCCGCGGTTCATGGGCAGCCGGATCGCGGCTGCACCGGCCGCCCGCGCGGCCTCGGTGGTGCGGTCGTTCGACCCGTCGTCGATCACGATCGCGTGCAGGGGCAGGTCGCAGACCCGCTCCGGCAGGGCGCCGAGCACGTGGTGGATGTTCTCGGACTCGTTGTAGGCCGGGACCACCACGGCGATGCCGCCGGAGAACGCCTCCGGATGGCCGAACTGCTCGAACTGCTCCAGCGCCAGGTTCTCGATCAGCCGCGTCAGGTCGCGCCGCGACCGCTCCTGGCGGCCCGACAGCGAGAACGCGAACAGGTAGAGGATGCCGACCGCGAGCACGGTTGCGCCCAGCACCTGGCGGCCGCCGCCGCGCTTGAAGCTGAACTCGTCGAAGCCCCACCCGATCAGGTCGGGCAGCGCCGACAGCACCAGCAGCGGCAGCACGAACACGACGAACCGCACCAGCAGGTCGCCGTTTCCGATCTTGCCCTGCCGGTAGCTGCGAATCGTCAGCGCGGCGAACAGCACCGCGACGATCAGACCCGCCGTGCGAAGCGGCGTCAGCGGCACGAGCGGCCTACTTCACCCGCTCGGGCAGCGGCGCCTTCCACAGCGTGCTGGGGTCGATCCCCTCGGCGATCACGCGGCCCTTGTAGCGCTGGATCGTGTGCAGCACCGACTCGATCAGCGTCTCGGACAAAAGCGTCGGCTTCAGGCCCAGCGACGGCAGCTTGGTATGCACCGGGTTGTAGTAGTGCTCCTCGAGCTCGACGCGCGGGTTGGGGACGTTCTCCACCGTCACCTCGACGCCGATCTCGCTGCCGGCGTGGCGCACCTTCTCGGCCAGCCCGGCCACCGTGAACGACTCGGTGAACTGGTTGTAGACGCGGAACTCGCCCTGGTCTGCGGGGTTGTCGGCGGTCAGCTCGACGCACTGGATCGTGTCCACGATGTTCAGGGTGCCGCGGGTCTGGCCGCCCTTCCCGTAGACCGTCAGCGGGTGGCCGATCATGGCCTGCACGCAGAAGCGGTTGAGCGCCGTGCCGAAGGCCTGGTCGTAGTCGAAGCGCGTGACCAGCCGCTCGTCCAGCTTCGTCTCCGGCGTCTCGATGCCGTAGACGACGCCCTGGTTGAGATCGGTGGCGCGGATCCCCCAGATCCGGCAGGCGAAGTGGATGTTGTGGCTGTCGTGCACCTTGGAGAGGTGGTAGAACGAGCCCGGCACCTTGGGGAACGGCAGGATGTCCCTGCGCCCCTTGTGCTCGATCTCGATGTAGCCCTCTTCGATGTCGATGTTGGGAGTGCCGTACTCGCCCATCGTGCCCAGCTTGACCAGGTGCGCCTCGGGAACGTACTCGCGCATCGCCCACAGCAGCTTGAGCGTGCCGATCACGTTGGCCTGCTGGGTGATCACCGCGTGGTCGACGCTCTGCATCGACCAGGGGGCGCTGGGCTGCTCGCCATAGTGGATGATCGTGTCGGGCATGAAGTCGCGGACGGTGTCCGCGATGAACGTGCCCTCGGAGATGTCGCCGATGTGGGATTCGATGCGCTTGCCCGACACCTCGTGCCAGGCGGAGATGCGGTCGTCGAGCGGCGCGATCGGGGTCAGCGAATCGGTGCCGGCCTGCTCATGCCAGCGCCGGCGGGCGAAGTTGTCGACCACCGCCACATCGTGGCCCTTGCCCGAAAAGCGCATGGCCGTCGGCCATCCCAGATAGCCGTCGCCGCCCAAAATCAGTACACGCATCCGCTGCTCTCCCAGGGTCGATATCACTGCATGACTACGTCAGCAGCCGTAACGGCGGGATTCTCCCACACGCCGTCATAGCGCGGGGGAGGTTAGCGGTCTAGCCGGATGATCGAGGCCGGTAGACCTGGACGTCGACCGAGTGGTGGAGGCCTCCGGCCCTGCAGCTGGTGACCTTGACCAGCGAGCGACCGGGTGCCGCCCCCGGCAGCACCACCCAGTCGATGCCGGCCGGCACGCGACCGCGCGCGATCTCGCGCGTCTCGGCGGCCCGCTCGCCCTGCCCTTTGATGATCGAGAACACGTCGCGGTAGCGAAGCTGCGCAGGTGGCACCCAGTGGAACAGCCAGGCGCCCGTGCTGCGGAACACCGAGCTGTCGACCAGCAGGGTCGCCTGGGCCGGCATGCCCGCCACCGCGACCACGTCGCCGGCGCCCATCGGCGCGCCGCCCCGGCAGTGCAGGCCGCGCGGCTCAGCGCTTCTGAAGTCGCCGGCCAGCCCGATCGACGTCAGCACCGTCGAGGCGCAGGCGGCCGCGACCAGCGCCGTCGCCAGCACGATCGCGCCCCTGCGCGACATCCGCGCCAGCACCGCGTCCGCCGCCCACCCGGCCGGCATGGCCAGCGCCAGCACGAAGAACGGCAGGTACCGCTGCAGCTTGACGACGGGTGCCACGCCGGCCAGGCTGTGGCCGGGCAACAGGCCCGCGAGCAGGCACAGCACTGCGGGAACCGCCACCAGCGGCACCAGCGCACCCAGGTCGATGCCCGGAGGACGGGTGCGAAGCATCCAGACCACGCCGATCAGCCCGAGCGGCAGCACCACGCCCATCGCCACCAGCGCCTGCGACGCGGTCACGCTGGGCAGCGGCTGGTGGGGTGAGAATCCGCCCAGCCGTACGTAGTTGAGCGCGACCCGTCCCAGCCAGGGTGCGACCACGACGGCCGCCACCGCCACGCCGGCCGCGGCGTGCCGCACCGGGATCCGTCGCCGCAGCGCCACCGGGCCGCAGACGAGCACCGCCACGACGGCGGCGACCGGCCCGATCAGCAGCAGGCAGCCGGCGAGCGCCCCGGCGGCCGCGACATCGCGCATGCGCCGCCCGGCGACTGCGCGAAGCGCGAACCAGACGGTCAGCGGGAACAGCGCGAGCGCGAGGTCGCGGGGCAGGATGGCGGGCATGTTGGCGAGCGCCGGGGTCACGGCCGGACCGACCAGGAAGTCGCCGTGCACCAGCCCGTAGCGGCTGGACGAGACGACCGCGACAGCGTGGTGCACCCAGATCCAGCCGACGCCGCCCGCCAGCGACGCGAACCCCACCGCCCAGGTCGCGGGCCGTTCGCGCAGGCCCAGCTCGCGCGCCAGCAGCCATGTGCCCAGCGCCAGCGACCCGACGGCGAACACCTGCAGCGCCCAGTACACCTCGACCATCCCTCCGGGCAGCAGCTCCAGCCATGCCGCCAGCGCGTGGTACAGCCACGGGTAGCTGTTGGGCACGTGGGCGTACACGCCGCTGGGCTCGGGCAGGCCGCCGACCAGCTGCCGGATCCAACCCTCGTGCAACTGCATGTCGGAGATGGGCGCGACGGCAGACGGTCCCCAGACCAGCGGGAGCACGGACACGGCGAGTGCGACGGCCGCCACCAGCACCACGGGCCGGCGGACGTCCGGGGCGGTGCGCCAGGCCCGCGTCCGAGCGCCGACGACGATCGTGCAGACCACCACGATTACCGCCATCAGCGTGCGGTGGCCGAGCCAGGAGACGCCCAGCACCGGCTGCCACAGGGTCGCCCACGCCACGGCCAGCATCGCCACCACGCCCCAGGCCAGCCGTTCGGCGGGCGGCCGGGCCGGCGCCAGCGCGCAGCCCGCGATCCACACCACCAGCATCCCCACGGCGGCGCCTGCCAGCCCCAGAACGGTGTGGGACGCCCCTGTCGAAAGCGGCGCGATCACCGGGGGTTGAGGGGTATGGCGCTCGGCACCACGGGCTCATTCTCCCACAGCCGTCAGACCGCGTCGTCGATAGACTCCCGCGCCGATGTCCTCCCGTCTCGAACCGGCCGCGCTGCTGGTGGCACCGGTTGTTCTGGTGGCGGCCCGGCTGGCCGGCATCGATGCGCTGGCGGTGTGGTGCGCATTCGCCGTCTGCGTGATGCTGCCGGGGTGGGGCGCGATGCGGCTGCTGCGGATCGAACGCGGCCTGGGCCTGTCCGGCGCCGCCGTGGTCTCGACCTCGCTGGGCCTTGCGATCTGGATCGCACCGCTCGCCGCCGCCTTCGCCGTGCACCTGCCGCTGACCGCGCCGCTCGTGGCGGTGCTGATCGCGGGGGTGGCGCTGTGCAGCGTGGCCGTGACCCGGCCGTTGCTGTTCGACCGGGTGTCGGTCTGGGAGGCGGTGGCCGGGGCGCTCGCCGCCGGCCTGTTCGCGTTCCTCGCCTGGCGGATCTCGACCGGGGTGATCTCCGATGCCCTGTTCCACGTCGGCCGCATGCGCAAGCTCGAGGACATCGGCTCGCTGTCACTGACGGCGATCTCGTCCTACAAGGACGGCGCTCCCCACGCCGGCTACGCCTTCCCGCTGCTGCACGCGGCGTTCGCCGGCGTTGCCGACCTGGCCGGCGTCGACGTCGCAACGGCGTTCATCTACCTGCAGCCGCTGTGCGCGCTCCTGACGATGTTCGGCGCGTTCGCCGTCGCCCGCTCGCTGACCGGCTGGCGCACGGCCGGCTACCTGGCGGCCGCGGTGCTGGCCTGGGATCTGGTGACGCTCATCAACGGCCTCATCCAGCAGGTCAACCAGCCACCGGTCTTCACCTTCTTCGTGCTGACGCCCGCCGCTCTGCTGCTGTTCGTGGGGGCGATGCGCGGCTCCCGCTCCGCCGCGTGGTCGGCGATGGCGGCGGTGACGGTGATCGCGCTGGTGCATCCCACCTACGCGGTGCCCTGTCTTGCGATCGCGGCCGGCATCGCACTCGGCTCCTGGCGGGCGCACCTGCGGATGCCGCCGGTGGCGCTGGAGGCGCTGGGCGCGTCGTTTCTGGCCAGTGCCGCGGTGGCGGCCTGGATCTGGTGGGTGGCGATCCGCGGCGGGGAACGGCGCGCGATCATCACCCACTCCGACGAGTTCCTGCACCACGGCGCCCACGCGATCCTGATGTACCCGTGGGCGCCCGTGTTCGGGCGCGGCTACGTGCTGGTCGCGATCCTGTGCCTGATCCTGCTGGTGCGCTTCCGAGACCTGCTGCCGGCGGCCGGCGCGATGCTCGCGCCGCTGACGCTGCTGCTGCTGCCGGGGTTGAGCACCGTCGTGCTGGCGGCCAGCGGGATGGGCCAGTTCCACCGGTTCTGGCAGGTGCTGCCGTGGCCGCTCGTCCTGGCCGCGGGCGCCTGCGTCGCCGCCGGCGTGCTGGGAGTGCGGCGCGGCCTGGCGCTGGCGCTGGTGCTGGCGGTGGTGTTTGACCAGCTGCGCGAGCAGGGGTCGTTCTGGCGCCTGCCCACCAGCGTCGTGGTGGTGGCAGCGCTGCTCGCGGTGGTGGTGGCGCTGTGGCTGCGTCCGCGGCGGATGGTTGAGAGCGGGCCCTGGTGGCTGGCCTCGCTGCTGGTCGTGGCGGTGATGGTGGGGCCGGTCGTGCACGGCGTCTCGCGGGTGGCCGACGAGGCCCGGGCCGGCCCGTACCGCGCGCCCAGGGCCGATCTCGCAACCGTTCTGACGCCGGACGTGTGGCGCTACTTCCGCGCACAGCCCGGACCGCCGCCGGTGGTGCTGGGCGAGGAGCACCGCGTGTTCGAGCTGCTTGCCTACGCCGACGTGTACGCGGCCGCTCTGCCCGAGGCGCGCTCCCGTGCCGAGCCGAAGGAGAACACCCAGGCCCGCCGGCAGCTGGAGCAGGCGTTCTTCGACCCCGACACCAGCAGCGCACGGCGAGCGCAGATCCTGAAGCAGCTGGACGTCGACTACGTCCTGCTCGACACCCAGGGGCAGGCCGACGTGGCGCCCCAGATCCTGGCCCAGCCGGGGCTGACCGTGGCCTACCGCGGCCCCAGGTTCGTGATCCTGCGCGTCGACCGGTAGAGCACCGTCCGCTCGCGCGCCGGCAGGCCGACGGGCAGGAGCGCCAGGTAGGCGGCCCCGGCCGCGAACCCGGTCGCGAACAGGCCGACGTACCAGGCGCTCTGGGAGGTGGCGGAGTGCACGATCCAGGCCGCCGCCAGGCAGGCGCCCGTGGGCAGTGCCAGGCGTAGGTAGTCGAGCGTGTAGGGCTGGATCCGCACCAGGTGCTTGACCTGGCCAAGCCGCAGCAGGTTGACGCTGCCGAGAGTCACCGCCGAGGCGACCGCCGCACCCTCGATGCCGTAGGCCGATGACAGCGGCGCGGCCAGCCCCACCATCACGAGCACCGCCACCGCGTTGTCCGCCAGGTCAATGCCGGTGCGACCGACCATGATCAGCACGAAGGCGACCCCGCCGGTGGCGACGTTCACAAGCTGGCCGGCCAGCAGGATCCGGAGCGCAGTCTCGCCGCCCTCGTAGCGGGGGCCGAAGGCCGCCAGCACGTCGGCGGCCGACACCCACAGGATGATCACGGTCGGTATCGTGGCGGCCAGCGCCCAGCGGGTCGCGCTCTTGAACAACGAGTCCAGGCGCTCGTGCTGGCCGCGCGCATAGAGGTCGGCGGCGAACGGTGAGAACAGCAGGTTGACGGACGTCAGGAACAGCAGCAGCACCTGCGAGATCCGCCCGACGGCGGCGTAGGTGCCCACCTGGGCGCTCGACACGTAGTACTCGACCACCCACAGGTCGGCCCAGAACAGGGTCTGGGCGAGCAGCGCGGACGGGGCGCGGGGGAAGCCGAAGCGGACGGCGGCCCGAAACTCCTCGCGCGTCGCCGGCTCGTCCCCGAAGCCGGCGCTCGACCTGCGCCAGAACCACCAGGCACCGACCGCGGCCACCGCCCAGGAGGCGTTGTAACACCAGCAGGCGGCGTCGGTGCCACCGCCGGCCGCGAAGGCCAGGACGGCCAGCACGATCCAGGCCAGTGGCTGGCCGATCCAGAACACCCACAGGGTCGGCGCCATCGCCTTCAGCCCGCGCGTGGCGCCCAGGTAGACGGCGGTCGCAGCAGCGAACGGGATCGATCCGGCGGCCACCGCAACCTGGCTGCTGCCGGCCGCCAGCGCGCACGCGGCGATCACGGCGGTCGCGGCCACGCTGACGCCGACGGCCAGGAGCGTGCAGCGGTCGACCAGGCTGCGCAGCGTGGCCGAGCGGTCGCTGCCGCGGCCGATGGCCACGTCGCGCACGGCCGAGAGGTCCATGCCGAAGCGGCTGCCCGCGGCGGCCACGAACGCGACCTGCACCGCCACGGTCACCAGGCCCAGCCCTGAGCGCCCGAGGTGGCGCCCCATCAGGATCTGCACGCCGAAGGCTGCGGCCACGCCCGCCACCAGCCCGGCGATGTTCACTGCGGTGCCCGACAGCAGGGTGCGCTCGTCGCTCATGTCGGCATAGTGTTTCTCACGGGCCGGCGATCTCCCCCGTTCCACACCCGAAAGGATGGTGTGACATGGGTGCCGTGATCGTGATCTCGTTGTTCGTGCTGTTTCTGGTGGCCGCCGTGCGTGATGGCGTGGACTCGCGCGAGTGGCGACCGCAGGGCTGGTGGCCGGGCAGCCCCCGCTGAGGGCGAGTCCCCCGGTCAGTCGAGATAGCCGAGACCGCGAAGCCGCTCCTCGACTTCGCGCTCCTCGTCGTCCGAGAATACGCCCACCGCCTGCTGCTCGGGCGCGTCGGCGCCGGCCGCGACCTCGACGCCCAGCGCCCCTCTGATCCAGCCGGCGAAGTCGGCCAGGGAGATCTCGTCGCCTGCGCCGGCGGCGATGCCGGGACCGGCGGCGACGTAGACGCCCTCCGGCCGGTGGTCGCCCGACAGCCAGTCGGCCGGCTCGACGATCTGGCGCGCGTGCGTGAGGCTGTACAGCGGGGCCGGCTCCAGCAGCAGGTCTGGCGCGCGGTCGAGGTAGCGGCCGTGCAGCACGTCCTCCTTGCGCAACACCCGCGCGATCGGGTGGCGGCCCGTGGTGGGGTCGACGAAGCCCAGCAGCGCGTCCGCGACCTCGGTGCGCACCCGCTCGTAATCCTCGGCCGGGACGGTGCCCTGCGGCTCGCGCCCGGCCAGCGCGATCGAGACGCCTTCGCCGGTCGAGGTGACGCTCGTGTAGGCGGTGGTGTGGGCCCAGTCGATCGGCGTGGTCGGCACCTTCACCTTGCCGTGCAGGCCCAGCCGGTCGTAGGCGACACGCGCCAGCGAGCGGATCCGGCCCCAGGCCAGCAGCGAGACCAGCGCCGAGCCGCGGCCCATGCGCAGGGCACCCATGCTCTCCAGCACGCGGTTCATGTTGAGGGCGCGCGTGACCGGCTGGTGGCCGTGATCTGACATCAGCAGCACGAGGTCGTCGGCGTCGGTGCGCTCGAGCAGCGTCCCCAGCTCGCGGTCGAGCAGCCGGTACACGTCGATCACGCGCTCGGCCACCGGCGTCCGGGACGCGGTGGCGTGGTCGGGATGACCGGGGTGCACGTACTCGAGCAGGCAGTGCTGGATGCGGTCGGGAGACACGAAGACCATGCAGGCCGCATCCCAGGGCTGCTCGTCCATCAGCCGGCGCATGGCCTCGGCGCGGCGGCGGGTGACGTCCTCGACGTCGGCCACCAGCTCCAGCGGCTTGCCCCGGAAGGTCGTCCAGGAGCCGCCGTTGATCGGCCAGCCCAGGTCGGGCCCGGCCTCGGGCGGGTGGCTGAAGGGGGCGCCCTGCGGGATCACGCCGCCGGCGATGACGACGCCCTTGATCTCGGGAGCGGGATAGGTCAGCGGCACGTTCACGATCAGGCTGGTACGGCCGGCATCGGTCAGCTGAGACGGCCACGTCGGTGCCAGGATCGAGCGCGAGGAGACCGGCAGCCTGCGGGTGGCGCCGAGCCGGTACTCGAGGATGTCGAACACGCCGTGCCCGGCCGGGTCGCATCCGGTCAGGAAGGTCGGCCAGGCCGCCCAGGAGTGCGACGGCAGGCATGAGCGGGAGACGCCCTTGCGGCCGCGCTCGATCAGCGCTGCGAGGTTCGGCAGCTCGCCCGCCGCAAGCAGCGGATCGAGGATCTCCCAGTCGGCGCCGTCCCAGCCGACGATCAGGACGCGATCTGCCATGTGCCGCACCTTAGTGCGACGGCGGATTCTGCTGAACCACCACGACGTGTGATGTGCATACTCTTACCGGTCTTGTGTATACTCTTGCACATGTCCGTGCTGGCACCACCCGCCGTCGCCACCGCCGCCGTCTTCGGTTCCACCGGCCTTGCCGGGCGTGAGCTGATGCGGCTGCTGGCGTCGCATCCCCGGATGAGGGCGGTTGCCTGCGCGGCCGATACGCGCGCACCGGTCGAGTGCGATCTCGTCCTGCTGGCGCTGCCCCATGGCGTCGCGGGTGAGGTCGGTCGGGACCTGGCCGGTGCGCGCGTCCCTGTCATCGATCTCTCCGCCGATCTGCGCGGGGAGTGGCAGTACGGCCTGCCCGAGCTGCACCGCGGCGCCATCGCCGGCGCCCGTCAGGTGGCGAACCCCGGCTGCTACGCCACCGCCGCCATCCTGGCGCTGGCACCGATCGTGGCCGCCGGCCTGGTCGAGCCGGACCTCGTGGTGGACGGCAAGTCGGGCGTGTCCGGCGCCGGTAAGACGCCGACCGAGCGCAACAGCTTCTGCGCGGCGGCCGAGGGCATCGCCCCCTACCAGCCGGTCGGCCACCACCACCAGCTCGAGATCGAGGCCCAGCTCTCCGAGGTCGGCGGCGGCCCGGTCTCGGTCACGTTCACGCCGCACCTCGCGCCGTTCACGCGTGGCCTGCTGGTGACCGCGTACGCGCGGCTGCGGCCGGGCGCGGGCCAGGCCGAGGTGGAGGCGGCGCTGCTCGGCGCCTACCAGGGCGAGCCGTTCGTGCAGCTGGTGGACGGCGTGCGCACGCAGGCGCTGCGCGGCAGCAACCTCTGTCAGCTGCAGGCCTGGGTCGACCCGGAGCGGAGCCGCGTGATCGTGGCCGCCGCCATCGACAACCTGGTCAAGGGCGCGGCCGGCCAGGCCGTCCAGAACGGCAACCTGATGCTGGGCCTGGACGAGACCCTGGGGCTGCCCGGAGAGCCGGCATGGCTGTAGGAGCCTGCTACCCGGCCGGGTTCGCCGCCGGCGTCGCCGCCTGCGGCATGAAGCGCAGCGGCAAGTCGGACCTGACGCTGCTGGTCTCCGATCGCCCCGCCACCGCCGCGGGCGTGTTCACCACCAACCGCGTGGTGGCCGCACCGGTCACGGTCAGCCGTGCCCAGATCCAGGGCGGCCTGGCGCGGGCGATCGTGACCAACTCCGGCTCGGCCAACGCCTGCACCGGTACCGCCGGCCGCGACAACGCCTGGACGATGGTGGCCGAGGCCGGTGTCGCGCTGGGCATCCCGTCCTCGCAGGTGCTGGTCGCGTCGACCGGCGTGATCGGCACCCAGCTCCCGATCGACGACGTCGTGGCGGGCATCCACAGCGCGGCCGGTTCGCTGGCCGGGACCAACGGCCGCCGGTCGGCCAACGCGATCCGCACCACCGACCGCTACCCGAAGCTGGCGCAGTCCCAGGTCGAGCTGGCCGGCGGCCCCGTGCGCATCGGCGGCATGGCCAAGGGCGCCGGCATGATCCGGCCGGACATGGCCACCACGCTGGCGCAGGTGACGCTGGACGCCGAGCTGCCGCAGGCCGCCCTGCGCCGGATCCTGCGCAACGCCGTGGCCGGCTCCTTCAACGCGATCTCGGTGGACGGATGCACCAGCACGAACGACTGCGTATTCATGCTTGCCAACGGCGCCTCCGGTGTGGCCGTGGACGGGCCGCGGCAGCTGCGGGTGCTGAGCGGCGCCGTGTCCGAGCTGATGCTCGACCTGGCCAAGCAGGTGGTGCGCGACGGCGAGGGATCGACACGCGTCTGCGTCTACACGGTGGACGGCGCGCTGAGCGAGCCGGAGGCCCGCGCGGCCGCCCGCGGCGTGGCGGAGAACGTGCTGGTCAAGTGCGCCCTGCACGGCGGCGACCCGAACTGGGGCCGGATCCTGGCGGCGCTCGGCGCCGCCGGCGTGCACCTCGATCCCGACCGCGTCTCGGTGGCGGTGGGCGGGGTGCCGATCGTCGCGGGCGGCGGCGGCATCGACGGCACGATGGCCCGGGCGCGACAGGAATTGTCTAAGGATGAGGTAGAGGTCGAGATATCGCTGGGCGTGGGCGCCGGCAGCGCGACCGTGATCGCCTCCGACCTGTCGCCCGACTACGTTCAGTTCAACAGCGCGAGCACGACATGATCGCGGTCGTCAAGGTCGGCGGCGCGACGTCCGGCGCGGCCGCGCAGGTGGCGGCGCTGGGACGGGCCGGCCGGCAGGTGGTGGTCGTGCACGGCGCCGGCCCCAAGATCACCGCACGGCTGCATCGCGGCCGGACTGGAGCCGCGCTTCGTTGACGGCCAGCGCGTGACCGACGCCTCCGTGATGCGCGTGGTCGAGACCGCCATCGCCGAGGCCAACGCTGCGCTGTGCGCCGAGCTGGAGGTACAGGGCGTCGCCTGCCGGCCGATGCGGGACGCGCTGACGGCGGAGCCGTGGGGCGACAGCCGGCTGGGCATGGTCGGCCGCATCACCTCGGTCGAGCAGATCGGCGTGCGAGCGTTGCTGGCCGCCGGGATCGTGCCGGTGATCGCGCCCACCGCATCCGGCCTCAATGTCAACGCGGACAACGCCGCCGCTGCCGTGGCCGGCGCGCTCGGCGCATCCGAGCTGGTCTTCCTGTCGGACGTGCCCGGGCTGATGGGGCCAAGCGGCGAGGTGATCCGCCGCGTCACGGCCGCCTCCGCCGCGCAGCTGGTGGCGTCGGGGAGCATCACCGGCGGCATGATCCCCAAGCTGGATGCCGGGTTCGCGGCTCTCGCCGACGGCGTCCGGCGCGTCCGGATCGGAGCTGAGACGATGGTGACGGCATGAACGAACGACAGCAGGCGATCACCGAGCTGCTCGACGAGCACGAGGTCTCGACGCAGCTGCAGCTGCAGCGGCTGCTGGCACGGCGCGGCCACGACGTCACCCAGGCGACGGTGTCGCGCGACCTCGACCGCCTGGGCGTGGTGCGGGTGCGCCGCCACGGCCGGCTGGTCTACGCGCTGTCCGAGGACTCCGACGCCGCACCCGCCGACCCGATCGGGCAGGTGGTGCTGGCGCTGGGCCTCGTGCGCAGCATGGAGGCGTCCGGCCATATGGCTGTGCTGAAGACCGGGCCCGCGAACGCCCATCCCGTCGCCTTCGCCTTCGACAACGCGTCCTTCCCCGAGATCATCGGCACCATCGCCGGTGACGACACCCTGGCACTGATCGCCCGCGAGCCACATACCGGGCACGACCTGATCCGCTTGATCGAGCGGCTGCAAGAGGAGACTCCGTGAAAGACACCATCGTTCTTGCCTATTCCGGCGGCCTCGACACATCGGTCGCCCTGCGCTGGCTGGCCGACGAGTACGACGCCGACGTGATCGCCCTGCTGATCGACGTCGGCCAGGGCATCGACGCCGAGGCGGTCACCGCCCGCGCGCTGGCCGCCGGCGCCAGCGACGTCGAGGTGATCGACGCGCGCGACGAGTTCGCCGCCGACTACGTGCTGCCGGTGCTGCAGGCGGGCGCGCTCTACGAGGGCCGCTACCCGCTGGTGTCGGCGCTGTCACGGCCGCTGATCGGGAGGCACCTGGTGGCGGCTGCCCGCGCCCGCGGCGCGACGGCGGTCGCCCACGGCTGCACGGGCAAGGGCAACGACCAGGTGCGGTTCGAGACGGCGGTGGCGGCGCTCGCGCCCGACCTGGCGGTGCTGGCGCCGGTGCGGGACTGGGGCATGACCCGCGAGCAGGAGATCGCCTACGCCGAGGAGCACGGCATCGAGGTGCCGGTCAAGTCAGGCGAGGCCTTCTCGATCGACCACAACCTGTGGGGCCGCTCGATCGAGGCCGGCCCGCTCGAGGATCCCTGGGTGGAGGCGCCGGAGCAGGCATTCGCCCTGACCATCTCGCCGGAGCGGGCGCTGCCCGCGCCGCAGGTGGTCGAGATCGAGTTCGAGCAGGGCCTGCCGATCGCGATCGACGGTGAGCGGCTTGATCTGGTCTCGCTGATCGGGCGCGCGGGAGCGCTGGCCGGTGCCCACGGGGTCGGCCGCATCGACATGATCGAGAACCGGCTGGTCGGGATCAAGAGCCGCGAGATCTACGAGGCGCCGGCCGCCGCGCTGCTGATGGCCGCCTACGGTGGCGTGGAGGAGCTGGTCTGCGAGCGCGACCTCGCCCACACCAAGCAGGAGCTGGCGCTGCAGTACGCGACCCTGATCTACAACGGCCTCTGGTACTCGCCGCTGCGGGCGGCGCTGCAGGCGTTCATGCAGCACGTCACCGCTTCGGTCACGGGCACTGCCAAGGTCAAGCTCTATCGCGGCAGCTGCGCGGTGGTGGGACGGACGGCCGAGGGGTCGCTGTACGACCACGGCCTGGCCACCTACGAGGAGGGCGACAGCTTCCACCACGGGGCTGCCGCCGGCTTCATCCACGTGTGGTCGCTGCCGACCAAGACCTGGGCCGCGGCCACGCAGCCGGATACGATCGAGGTGTGACAGGCACACCTGAACCGCTCTGGGCATGGCCGCCTGTCCGGCGGCCTCGATCCTGCCATCCTCGACTTCACCGCCTCGCTGGCGGTCGACCGGCGGCTGCTGCCGTACGACCTGCGCGCCAGCGCCGTGCACGTGCGGATGCTGGCCCGCCAGGGGCTGATCGACCCGGCGGAGGCCGACGCGATCGTGGCGGCGCTGGCCTCGGTGGAGGTGGAGCCGGACGCGCGCGACGAGGATGTGCACTCGGCGATCGAGCGGCTGCTGGGCGAGCTGGGACCGCGCGTCCACGCCGGCCGCAGCCGCAACGACCAGGTGCAGACCGCGATGCGGCTGTGGGCCAAGCAGGCCTGCGGCGACCTGATCGAGCGCGTACGCGGCCTGGCGTCTGCGCTGCTCGACCGCGCCGACGCCGAGGGCGACGCCGTGCTGCCGGGCTACACCCACGGCCAGCGCGCTCAGCCGGTGTGGCTGGGCCAGCACCTGGCCGCCCACGTCTGGGCGCTGACCCGCGACGGCCGGCGGTTGTCGCAGGTGCGCGAGGCGGCCGACGTGTGCCCGCTGGGCGCGGGTGCGCTTGCCGGCTCGAGCCTGCCGCTCGACCCGCAGTGGGTGGCCGCGGAGCTGGGCTTCGCCCGATCGTTTGCGAACTCTCTGGATGCGGTGTCCGACCGCGACTACCTGACCGGTCTCTGCTACGCGGCCGCGCTGGCGATGGTGCACCTGTCGCGGATCGGCGAGGAGCTGGTGCTGTGGACGTCGGCCGAGTACGGCTTCGCCGAGCTGGACGACAGCGCCGCCACCGGCAGCTCGATGATGCCGCAGAAGAAGAACCCGGACGCGGCGGAACTGGTGCGGGGCAAGGCGGGCACAGCGATCGGGCGGTTGACCGGTCTGCTGTCCACCCTCAAGGGGCTGCCGCTTGCCTACAACCGCGACCTGCAGGAGGACAAGCGGGCCAGCTTCGACCAGGTCGACGACCTGGCGGGGTCGCTGGCGGCGCTGACGGTATGCGTGCGGGGGCTGCGTTTCGACCGCGAGCGGATGGCGGCGGCCGCGGGCGACGGCCGCACCGTCGCCACCGATCTGGCCGAGCAGCTGGTGCGCGAGGGCGTGCCCTTCCGCGAGGCGCACTCGCGGGTGGCGGAGCGGGTGGCTGCCGGCGAGCGGTTCGCAGATCCGACCGCCGAGCAGGCCGCGGCCGGCCGGCTGGCGCCGGACGACCTGCGTGCGCAGCTGGCGGCGGCCCGCGCGGCGGTCGCAGCGTTGTGAGCGAGCTGCTGCTGGGTGGCGTCGCGGCATCCGCGCTGGCGGCCGAGTTCGGGACGCCGCTGTACGTCTACGACGAGCTCGAGCTGAGGGCCCGGGCGCGGGCCTACCTGGCGGGGCTGGAGAGCTACCCCGGAGCCTCTCGGGCGGTGTACGCCTGTAAGGCCAACGCCACGGTGGCGGTGATCGCGGCGGTGGTGGGGGAGGGGCTTGGCGCCGACGTGGCCTCGGCCGGCGAGCTGGCGGCGGCGCTGCGTGCCGGCGCCAAGCCGGAGTCGGTGATCGTCCACGGCAACAACAAGTCCGACGCCGACCTGTCGGCGGCGATCGAGGCCGGGTGCGGGCTGGTGGTCGTCGACCACATGGGCGAGCTCGACCAGGTGGAGCGGCTGGCGGCGGCCGCCGGACGCGTGCAGCCGGTGCTGGTGCGCGTCACGCCCGGCATCGACGCCGACACGCACGACAAGATCAGGACCGGCCACCACGGCTCCAAGTTCGGGTTCGCGGCTCCGGACGCGCTGGACGCGCTCGACCGCGCGGGGTCGCTGCTGCACGTGCAGCCGGCCGGGCTGCACGTGCACCTGGGATCGCAGATCAACCAGCTGGGGACGTACGCGAGCGCGGTCGACTGGCTGGTCGCGTTCATCGAGGAGCACGGCCTGGGCGAGCTGCCGGTGCTCGACCTGGGCGGCGGGCTGGGCATCGCCCACGCGCCGGGCGACATCGAGCTCGCGATCCAGCCGTCGCTGGAGGCGATCTGCGCGCACCTGACCGACGCGCTGATCGCCCACGGGCTGCCGATGCCGGAGCTGGTGGTGGAGCCGGGCCGCTCGATCGCCGGGCCGGCCGGGACGACGCTGTACCGGGTCGGATCGATCAAGCACGCGGCCGACGGCACCGTCTACGCAGCGGTGGACGGCGGCATGTCCGACAACCCGCGGCCGGCGCTGTACGGCGCCCGCTACACGGCGGTCGTCTGCGACCGGCCGGACGAGCTGGGACGCACCACGTACACGATCGCAGGCAAGCACTGCGAGTCCGGCGACGTCCTGATCGAGCGGATCGAGCTGCCCGAGCTGCACCCGGGCGACCTGCTGGCCGTGCCGGCGACCGGCGCCTACAACGCCAGCATGGCATCGACCTACAACCAGCTGCCGCGGCCGGCGGCGGTGATGGTGTCCGACGGCCAAGCGCGGCTGGTGCAGCGGCGCGAGACGATCGAGGACCTGCTGGCGCGCGAGGTCTGAGCAGCACAGCTGGGGGTGGACAGGTGGAGCAGGAATCTGGCCGTGTTGCCAGAATCCGGTTTTCCCCTATCGTGTAGGTGAGATGGCTGCTGTGAGACCACGAGCTGTATGGAGCGGGAGCATCAGTTTCGGCCTGGTGAACGCGCCCGTGCGCATGTACGCCGCGATCAGCGAGCAGAACCTGAAGTTCAACCTGATCCACGAGAAGGACGGCGGCCGCATCGGGTACCAGAAGATCTGCAAGCTCGAGGACGAGCCCGTCCCCAACGAGGAGATCGTCAAGGCCTACCAGGTCGAGGAGGACGAGTTCGTCTTCCTGAACGACGAGGACTTCGAGGCGGCCGCCCCGGAGACGTACAAGACGATCACGATCCACGACTTCGTGCCGGCCGCTGAGATCGACCCGATCTACTTCGAGCGCACCTACTACCTCGGCCCCACCGAGGACTCGGCCGAGCCGGTCTACGCGCTGCTCGTGAAGGCGATGGAGCAGGCAGACCTGGTGGCGGTCGCGACCTACGTCTTCCACGAGCGCGAGAACCTCGGCTGCCTGCGCGTCCGCGAGGGTGTGCTCACCCTCGAGAAGATGTTCTTCGCCGACGAGGTGCGCCCGATCGAGGGCATCGCCCCGGACGGCGCCAAGGTCGACAAGCGCCAGCTGGAGATGGCCATGCAGCTGATCAGCCAGTACCAGGGGACGTTCGATCCGGACAAGTACCACGACGAGTACCGCGAGCGGCTGATGGGCGTGATCGAGGCCAAGCGCAGCGGCGAGGGCGTCAAGCGCGCCGTCGAGAGCGAGGCACCGGCTGCGCCCGACCTGCTGGCGGCCCTGCAGGCGTCGCTTGACGAGGTCAAGAAGCCGGCCAAGAAGAAGAGCCCGGCGAAGCCGGCCGCTAAGGCAGGCGCTGGCGGCGGCCGAGCAACGGCGACGCGAGGTCGCCGAGCCGGCTGACCCGCTCGATCACGGCCTCCATCGTGAAGGCCGTGGGATCGAGGTCCGGCGTCAGCTCGTCCCAGGCCAGCGGCGTGGCCACCGTGGCCCCCGGGCGCGGCCGCACCGAGTAGGCGGCAGCCGTCGTCCGGCCCAGCCCGTTCTGGTTGGCGTCGACCAGCACGCCGTGCCGCTCCGACTTCTTCCACTTGGTCGTGATCAGGTCCGGGTGCGTGCGCGCCAGCGCCCGCGCCACCGCCGCCACGAATGCGCGCGCGCCGGACTGGTCGGTGCGCCGCTCGATCGGCACCAGGATGTGCATGCCCTTGCCGCCGCTGGTGCGGGGCACGCCCTCCAGCTTCAGCGCCGACAGCGCCTGTCGCACCAGCAGCGCCACCTCGACCACGGTCGCGTACGGCACGCCGTCGGCCGGGTCGAGGTCGAACATCACCAGATCCGGCCGGTCGGGGCGGTCGCGGCGGGCCAGCCACGGATGCAGGTCGATGCAGCCCATGTTCACCACCCAGGCCAGCGTGTCCGCGTCGTTGACCAGGATGTAGCGGATGCCCTCGTGCGTGTAGGTGCGCACCCACGACGGCAGGTGGCTGGGAGCGTCCTTCTGGAAGAAGCTCTTGCCGTTGATGCCGTCCGGGTAGCGCAGCATCGTGAACGGCCGGTCGTGCAGGTGCGGCACCACCACGTCCGAGACGGCCTCGTAGTAGGCGAACAGGTCGCCCTTGGTGATGCCCTCGTCGGGGAAGAACACCTTGTCCGGATTCGAGAGCGTGACCCGCGAGGAGCGGCGCCGCGGCGCGCGCTCCTCGGCCATCCCCAGGAACACCGGCGCACGCAGCCGGCCGTCGCGCGTGCGCTCCGTGAACTGCACCTTCACGGCCAGCCGCGGCTCGATCCAGGTCACCAGCCGGGCCGGCGTCTTGGGCATCTTCGGCACCGGATCGAGCGGCGGCTTGGCCACGCGCAGCGGCTCCATCCGGCGCAGCAGCTCGGCGATGCTGCGCTCGTCCAGGCCGCTGCCGACGTTGCCGACCCAGGCCAGGTCGCCGCCCTCGCCCTCGCCAAGCACCAGCGCTCCCAGCGCCTCCCGTGACCCCTGGCCGGCCGTCCAGCCAAGGACCAGGAACTCACCATCCTGTCGCGTCTTCACCTTCACCCAGTCCGTTGTCCGTCGTCCCGGCCGATAGGCCGAGCCTAGCCGCTTGGCCACCACGCCCTCCAGGTTCTGCGCGACCACGGCCTTCAGCAGTGCCGCCCCGTCCTCGAATCCGGCCGACAGCCGCACCAGCGGGTTGCCTTCCACCAGCAGCTCGGCCAGCTGCTCGCGGCGCTGCTCCAGGGGCTGATCGATCAGCGGATGGCGCTCAAGCTCGAGCAGGTCGAACAGGTAGTAGGCGGGCGATCCCTCCCCCCGCTGCATCAGCGAGAAGCTGGGCCGGCCGTCCTCGTCCAGCATGCACAGCTCGCCGTCGACCACGCAGTCTGAGGTGCGCAGCGCGTGGGGCAGCGCCCGCGCCACGGCGGGAAAGCGCTGGCCCATGTCGACGCCGCGGCGGCTGGTGAGCGAGGCGACGCCGCCCTCGAGCCGCGCCACCACCCGGTAGCCGTCCCACTTCACCTCGTGCAGCCAGCGCCCGCGCCCGGGCAGCCGGTCGGCGGGGGTCGCCAGCATCGGCGCATAGCCGGCCGGCGCCGCCCGGGCCACCTGCTCCGGCGAGTCGCGCTTCTTGATCACGAGCCAGTTCTTCTCGTCCCCGCCCATGTGGGCCGGCACCAGCGTCCACAGCCCCTGCAGCCGCTCCCCGGCCAGCCGCACCGTGAGGCCGCCGTCGCGCTTGCGCTCGACCAGCTCGTAGCTGCCATGGTCCCAGATCTCCATCGTGCCGGCGCCGTACTGGCCCTTGGGGATCACGCCCGAGAACGTGGCGTACTGCATCGGGTGGTCCTCGGTGTGCACCGCCAGGTAGCGCTCACCGACCTCGAGCGGCAGGCCCTTTGGCAGCGCCCAGCTGGCCAGCACGCCGTTCATCTCCAGCCGCAGGTCGTAGTGCAGGCGCCGTGCGTCGTGTCGCTGCACGACGAACACCGGCCGCTCACCCTCCGCCGCCTCCGCCAGGCCACCGGCCGGCTCGGGGGTTCGGCCCGGCCGTCGCTTGCGGCGGTACTCGTCGAGCGACATCAGCGGTAGCTGGCGATCCCGACGTGGCGGGCGCCGGCAGGGGTGTCGCCGAACCGGTAGACGAGCAGCCCGCCCTGCTGCCTGCCGGGCAGCGGGAAGGCCAGCGTGCCGATGGCGCGCTCGCCCGCCTGCAGCTGCCGCCCGATCAGGGGGCGCGGCGTGTTGGCGCCGGGGGCGGCCAGGTAGGTGTGGTTGAGCGTGGTGCGCAGCCACACCTGCGTGGGCTGCACGGTCGCGACCTGGTTGCTGTTGTTGGTGATCGCGACGGTGAACACGGCGAAGATGCGCGTGCCCGGCGGAGTCACGGTGACGGGCACGTGCTTCTCCCAGCGCAGGCCCATGATGCGCAGCGCCAGGTTGTCCAGCCGAAGCGTGGTGCCGGGCGCGGCCACCGTGTAGGTGATGCCGTCCGACAGCTTGACCGTGCCCGGAGGCGGGCAGCACCGTGGCCGCGGGCGCGGAGTGTCCGCTGCCGGCGGAGGTGGCGGCGGAGGAGCCGCCGCTACAGGCGGCGGTCGCGAGCACGATCGCAAGCAGGGCGGTCAGCCGCATCAACACGCGGAAACTCTAGATCGCCTCTACGAGCGGCGCTGCCGCAGCACCTCGAGCGGCGCCAGCGGGTCGATCCCGTCCCGCGCCAGCAGCAGCATCGAGTGGAACCAGAGGTCGGCAACCTCGGCCACCAGCTCCGGGCTGCCGGCCTCTGCCAGCAGCACCTCGACGGCCTCCTCGCCGACCTTGCGCTGGGGCGCCTCCCGCGCCGCGCCCAGCATGCCGGCCACGTAGCTGTCCCCGGTCTCGCCGCGCCGCGACTCGATCACCGCGGCCAGCTCGGCCAGCACGGCCGGCCGAGGGTCGAACCGCCGCGGCCCGAAACACGTCTGCTCGCCGGTGTGGCAGGCCGGGCCGGCCGGGTGCACGCGTACCAGCAGCGTGTCACCGTCGCAGTCGGGAGTGATCGACTCCACCGCCATCGTGTTGCCGGACGACTCCCCCTTCTTCCAGAGCCGTTTGCGCGATCGCGAGTGAAAGTGTGCAAAGCCGCTCTCGCGGGTTGCGTCCAGCGCCTCCTGGTCGGCCCAGGCCACCATCAGCACGTCGCCGCTTCGGGCGTCCTGGACGACGCAGGCGATCAGCTGGCCCGGCTCGAGCCTCAGATCCTGATCGGCAGGCCGCATGCCGCCACCTCCCGTTTCACCTCGTGGATGGGATACGTGCCGTCGTGGAAGATCGATGCCGCCAGCGCCGCCGACGCGCCGGTCTCGAGCGCCGCAGTGATGTCGGCCGGCTCGCCGGCGCCGCCGGAGGCGATCACCGGCACACGCACCGCCTCGCAGATCGCCCGCAGCAGATCCAGGTCGTAGCCCCGATGGGTGCCGTCGCTGTCGATGCTCGTCACCAGCAGCTCGCCTGCGCCCAGCTCGGCCGCCTCCCGTGCCCAGGCCACCGCGTCGCGGCCGGTGGGGCGGCGTCCGCCGCTGGCGTGCGCCTGCCAGCCCCCGTTCTCGCGGGCGGCGTCGATCGCCACCACCACGCACTGGCTGCCGAACCGGTCCGCCAGCTCGGCGATCAGCGCGGGCCGGTCGAGCGGCGCGGTGTTGACGCTGATCTTGTCAGCCCCGGCCAGCAGCAGCTCGCGGGCGTGGGCCGTCCCGGACACGCCGCCACCCACGCACAGGGGCACGTCGACCGTCTCGGCCGCCCGCTCGACGGCGCGCAGGAGCGCCGTCCAGCTCTCCTCGCCTGCGGCGATGTTCAGCCACACGATCTCGTCGGCGCCGTCCGCGGCGTAGCGCGTCGCGGCGTCGACCGGGTCGCCGCAGTCGCGCAGCGACTCGAAGTTGATGCCCTTCACCAGCCGGCCGCCGCGGACGTCGAGGCAGGGGATGACGCGCTTACGCAGCAAGCCACCGCTCCAGCACCCGGCGGCCGTCGGACGCGCTCTTCTCGGGGTGGAACTGGACGCCGCTGAGCCGGCCCGACCGCACGACCGTGGGAACCTCGCGGCCGTCGATCGCGGTGCGGGCGGCCACCAGCCGATCGTCGCAGTCGACGGCGAACGAGTGCGCGAAGTAGCAGACCGCCGGCGGCCCCTCGCCGACCACGTCGTTCCAGCCCATGTGCGGCACCCGCTCGGCCCAGTCGATCGCGACCACGTTCCCGGCCAGCAGGCCCAGGCAGTCGACGTCGCCCTCGTCGCTGTGGCCGAACAGCAGCTGCATGCCCAGGCAGACGCCCATCAGCGGCGCCGTCGACGCGGCCACGGCGCGGTCGAGCCCGCGGCCCCGAAGCGCCGTCATCGCCGGCGCCGCCGCGCCGACGCCCGGCAGCACCAGCCGCTCGGCGCCGGCCACCGCGGCGGGATCGCCGCTCACGTGCACCGTCGCCCCCAGCCGCTCGAATGCGGCCCGCAGGGAGCGCAGGTTGCCGGCGCCGTAGTCGATCAGGGTGACCTCGGTCAGATCGCGTCCTTCGTGCTCGGCAGCGACCCGGCCCGGCCGGGGTCGGCCGCGATCGCGTGGCGCAGCGCCAGCGCCAGCGCCTTGAAGGCCGCCTCGACCAGGTGATGGTCGTCGGCCCCGTGCCCCTGCAGGTGGATCGCCAGACGACCGGCTCGTGAAAGCGAGTCGAAGAAGTGCGGCACCAGGCTGGCCGGCAGCGCGCCCACCCGTTCGTCGCGCAGCGGCAGGTCGACGGCGGCGTGCCCGCGCCCGCCCAGGTCGACGGTGGCATGGCAGAGCGCCTCGTCCAGCGGCGCCCGCGCGTCGCCGTAGCGGACGATCCCGGCGCGATCCCCGAGCGCGCGGTCGAGCGCCGTTCCCAGGGCGATCGCGACGTCCTCGACCGTGTGGTGCTCGTCCACCCACAGGTCGCCGACGCAGCTGAGACGCAGATCGGTGAGCGAGTGGAAGGCCAGCGCCGTCAGCATGTGGTCGAGGAACCCGATGCCGGTCGCGATCTGGCTGCGGCCGCTGCCGTCCAGCGACCACTCGACGTCGATGCGGGTCTCTCGGGTCGACCGCTCCACCCGCCCGGTGCGGTCGCCGGCCGCCGCCGGTGCAGGTGCCGCCAGGCCCAGCGCCTCCAGCACCTGGTCGTTCTGGCCCGGGGAGCCGATCGTGATCCGCAGGCAGGTGGGCAGCGCGTCGAACGTGCGCACGACGATGCCCGCGCTCAGCAGGCGCGAGATCCACGGCTCGATCGGTTCTCCCAGGTCGGCGAACAGGCAGTTCGCGGACGACGGGGAGATGTGCCAGCCCAGGCCGGACAGCGCCAGCCGCATCCGCTCCCGCTCGGCCACGGTCTCGGCGACGTCGCCTTCCATCATGCCGCGATCCTCGGTCAACGCCCGCACGGCCAGCGCGTCGGAGAAGCTGGAGATGCTGCCGGGAGGTCTGATCGCCTCGAGCTTGCGCGCGATCGGCGGCGGCGCCAGCAGGTAGCCGACGCGGGCGCCGGCCAGCGCGAACGCCTTCGACAGCGTGCGCACGACCACCACGTCGTCGCGCTCGCGCACCAGCCCCGACAGGTCGGTTCCGCCGAACTCGATGTAGGCCTGATCGATCACGACCAGACCGCCGTTGGGGTCGGGCACGTCGCCCGGCGAGTCCTCGCCCGTGGGGTTGTGGGGCGAGCAGACCCAGGTCAGGCGCGCTCCCTCAGGCCGGTCGGCCGAGCACGCCCCCGGCGAGCGCGGTGGCACCCTGGTAGAGGCCGTAGCAGGGCTGCCGCGCGTAGGCCGTGTCGCCGCGCGACAGCGTCAGAAGCGCGCACAGGACGAGCCCCTCGTCGGCGCCCGCCGTGGCCACGATCTGGTCGGCCGGGAAGCCCGTGTACTCGGAGATCGCCTCGCGCAGCCGCAGGTAGCTCGAGTCCGGATAGCGGTTGACCGCAACGCTCGCCAGCCAGGCCGCCGAGCCCGCGTACCACGCCGGCGGTCGCGGCTGGGTGTTCTGGTCGAGCCGGATCACCGGGGTGCCGGGCGGGATCCGCTGCTCCCAGCCCTCCTGCCAGCGGTACGGCTCGACGCCTGCCAGATCCTCCCTGATCATCAGGGGACGAGGTTCTCGATCGGCAGGACGAGGATGCTGGAGGCGCCGGCGCCGCGCAGCGGGCCCAGCAGCTCCACCACCTGCTGCCGGTCGACCACGGCGTGCACCGCGTGCATGCCGGTGCGCGCCAGCGGCAGCACCGTCGGCGACTCCAACCCCGGCAGCAGGTCGATCACGACCTCCAGCGCGCTGTCAGGCGCGTTCAGCATCAGGTAGCGTTTTCCGCGGGCGGCGATCACGCTCTCCATCACCGTCGCCAGCGACTGGGCGATCGCCTGCTGGCGCTCGTCCAGGCCCGGCCGGGCCAGCAGCACGGCCTCCGACTCGAGCACCGTCTCGATCGCGCGCAGCCCGTTCTGGCGCAGCGTCTCGCCGCTGGACACCAGGTCGCAGACGGCCTCCGCCGCGTCCAGGCGCGGCGCCAGCTCGACCGAGCCGTGGATCGCGACCACCTGCACGTCGACGCCCGCATCGGCGAAGAAGCGGCGGGTCGTCGAGGGGTAGGCGGTGGCCACTCGGCAGCCGTCCAGGTCGCCCGCCCGTTGCACCGACTGAGGCGTTGGCGACCGCCAGCTCCAGCCGGCAGCCGCCGAAGCCCAGCGGCAGCAGCTCCAGGGCGTCCGTGCCCGACTCGATCAGCTGGTTGCGCCCGGCCACGGCCGTCTCGACGGCGCCGTCCGCCGCCCACGCCGGGATGTCGTCGGAGCGCGCGAACAGCACCTCGATGTCCCACTGCGAGCAGTGCTGGTAGAGGGCGCGGCCGTTGGCCTCGACCTCGACCCCGGCGGCACGCGCCAGCTCGACCGCGGGGGCGTGCATGCGGCCCTTCGAGGGCAGCGCCAGGCGGAACGGCCGGCTCATCGCCGCGCTCCCAGGCGCTCCAGCACCAGCTGGTAGCCGCCCTCGCCGTGGTTCAGCCAGTGCGCGACCCGGGTGACGGTTGCGGTGGAGGCGTGCAGCTGCGATGCCACCCGTGCGTACGGCGTACCGGCGTGCACCAGTCGCGCCGCCTGCCAGCGGTGCGACAGCGACTCGAGCTCGTGCAGGGAGCAGATGTCGCGCAGGAACGCGGCCGCCTCGTCGCGCGTGCGCAGCACCAGCAGCGCGTCGCAGAGGTCGTCGATGTTTGAGTCCCGCCAGTCTTCTGCCATCGTGCTAGCATTTTAGCATGCTAAATCGCGAGAACGGCGCCGCGATCCGCGTGGTGCCGGCGATCGACCTGCTGGACGGTCACGTGGTGCGGCTGCGGCAGGGACGGTACGACCAGGTGACGGAGTACCCCGTCGATCCTGACCGGCTGGCGGCCACCTACGCGGAGCAGGGCGCGACCCTGCTGCACGTGATCGACCTTTCCGCGGCCCGCGACGGCGTGCGGCCGCCCGCCCATGCCGAGGCGATCCGGCGGCTGGTGGGCGGCTCGGGCATGGCCGTGCAGGTGGGGGGCGGCATCCGCGACGAGCGTGCGCTCCTGGAGGCGCTCGAGCTGGGGGTGGCACGCGTGCTGGTGGGCACGCTGGCGGCGGCGCAGCCGCAGCTGGTGGGGCGGCTGGCCCGGGACACCGCTCGCGTGGCGGTGGCCGCCGACGTGCGCGAGGGAACGGTGCGGGCCGCGGGCTGGCTGGAGGACACCGGGGTCGCGGCCGAGGCCTTCGTGCGGTCGCTGACCGAGGCCGGCGTGCGCGACTTCCTGGTCACCGCGATCGAGCGGGACGGAACCGGGGACGGGCCCGACACCGCGCTCCTGGCGCGCCTGCGGCCACGCGTCCCGGGCCTGCTGATGGCCGCCGGGGGGATCGGGTCGGTGGCCGATGTGGCGGCGGTGGCCGGAGCCGGCGCCGACTGCGCCGTGATCGGCCGCGCCCTCTACGACGGCTCTATGACCCTGTTGGAGGCCTCGGCCTCGGCCCGCAGCTCGCCCACCGACAGGCCCTCGTAGCTGAGGAAGAAGAAGCCGATGCCGACGCCCAGCACCGCCTCGATCAGCTGCAGGCCGATCGAGAAGGTGATGGCGAGGTTGGTGGGCACGTTGTAGACCTGCAACGCGGTGTACGTGGCGCCCTGGAACACCACCAGGTTGCCGGGCACGATCGGGAACAGGCCGACCAGGTTCGACGCCAGGAACACCAGCGCCGCCGCCCCGATGCCCTTCTCGATGCCGTAGGCCTCGAGCGCCCACAGGATGCCGACCATCTGTGCCAGCCACGACACGGTGGACGTGAGCAGCGCCCATAGCAGCAGCCGCGGCCGCCGGAACAGCGCCTGGCCCTGGCGCAGCGCCATCGGCAGGGCGCCGAGGCTGATGCCGAGCAGGTGCCACCAGCGCTCGACGATGTCTGAATCGTTCGGCACGTTGCCGCGGCGGTAGCGCGCCCACACCTCGATCGCGCACGCGGCCACGGCGATCACCAGCACCACGCCGATCAGCACCAGCAGCAGGTTCACCGCCCAGCCGGGGACCGAGACGAAGACCGTCACGCCCACCAGCACGGCGATCAGCGTCACCCCCGACAGCAGCTGCTCGGTGACCAGTGTCCCGACCATGGTCGGCAACGGCACCTCGACACCGCGCGCGCTCAGCTTGCGCCGCAGCACCGAGATCCTCGCCACCTCGCCCAGGCGCGCGAACAGCACCGTGTTCAGCAGGAAGCCGATGAAGATGGCCGGGACCACCTCCGAGAAGTGCACGTTCAGACGCCCGCCGTGCTCCTCATCGGCTCCGGGGATGCCCTCGACCGCGTCCAGCGAGGCCTTCCAGGTGAGACCCTTGGCGGCCACCGACACCAGGTTTGCGGCCAGCGCCGCGAACACGAGCGTTGGATTGGCGTCGGTGATCACGCCGCCCAGCGCCTTCAGGTCGAGCTTGGTGGACAGGAGCAGCACTCCGCAGACCACGGCAGTGACCACCAGCATCGCCCTCAGCGCCATGCGCCGGCGCGGGCGCAGCTCACCGGCCAGTTCGGAGATGGTCACGAACTGGATGCCCTGCTCCTTGCCTGCCTCCAGGATCCGCGGCAGCGCCTCCACCGTCTGCGACCGGTCGTCGCCGTTGCCGGAGCCGTCGGCGTCGTGCAGGAGCAGGATCGCCCCGGGATAGAGCCCCGACACGCTGCGGTCGACGATCCGCTCGATGCCGGGCTTGGCCGTGTCCCAGACACCCGCCGTCCAGCCGACCACGCGGTAGCCGAGGCGGCGCGCGACCGGCACCAGGAACGGGCTGCGAAAGCCGTGAGGGGCGCGGAACAGCGGCGCCGGGGCGGCGCCGGTCGCGCTCACCACAGCCTCGTCCATGCGCGCGCAGCTGGTGGGCGATCCCGGTCGGCCCTTCGAAGGTGAGCAGCCGGTGGTCGTCGCCGTGGCTGGCCAGCTCGTGTCCCTCAGCCACGATCCGGCGCGCGATCTCGGGGTGGGCGCGAACCTGGCGGCCCAGCGCAAAGAAGGTGGCGCTCACGCCGGCCGCGGCCAGCGCGTCCAGGATCGGCGGGGTGAACTCGGCGCTGGGCCCGTCGTCGAAGGTGATCGCCGCCTTCGGGGCCAGCACCTGGCCACCGCCGATGACGCGGCCGAACAGCGGGTTGTTGGGCGTGAACGCCGCCCAGGCCAGTACCAGCGCCGTCAGCACGGCTGCGGCGAACACGAGGTCGCCGAACAGTCCGCCGAGGGCCACCGCCAGCACCGCCGCGCCCGTCAGCCAGACGGCGGCGAGCGCTACGAAGAGGCTGATGACCTGGCGCTTGCCCATGCCGGTCGTCGTCCTGCCGTCAGATCGGCGTAGTAGTTCTCGAGCTGGGCGCCGACCCGTGGCCAGGCGTACCGCTCGAGCGCTGTTCTGCGTCCCTCGGCGGCCATCCGCTCGCGCCCCGCGTCGTCGTCCAGCAGCCGTGCCAGGGCCGTGGCGAACCGCTCCGCCGACTTGGCCGGGTGCACCAGGTAGCCCTGGCGCCCGTCCTGCATCAGCAGCTGGAAGCCGCTGATGCGGCTGGCCGCCACCGCCCGGCCGCAGCTCATCGCCTCCAGCAGCACCATCCCGAACGAGGCGCGATCGCAGGGCGTGCAGAACACGTCGCCCGTGACCAGGTAGTTGGGCCGGCTGCGGTTGAGGCGGCCTGCGAAGTGCACGTAGGGCCGCGCCGCATCGCTGACCATGCGCTCGTAGTACGGCCGCAGCGGGCCGTCGCCGACCACGATCAGGCGCACCTCCGGCCCCCGCTCGGCGAACAGCAGCTGGTGGGCCTGGATCATCGTGTCCACGCCGTTGCGAGGATCGAACCGGCCCACGAACACGATCGACCGGTGGTCGCCCATCAGCTCGGCCACCGGCTCTGCGTCGGGCGAGAAGTGGTTGGTGTCGATGCCGTTGGGGATCACGTCGTAGGCGTACGGGAAGTAGGGGGTGAGCGAGCCGATGCAGGCCTCGCTGACGCAGACACGGCCGTCCAGCCGCTCGATCGCGGGCCGGATCAACTCGGCCTGGATATCCATACCCAGCGTCTGGGGAAATACGCTATGGAAGGTGGCGATCGAGAGCGCGTCGTCGGGCGTGTTGTCGATTGCCCAGGCCGGCATCTGCGGGTTGTAGGGAGCGTGCACGTGCACCACGTCGAAGCCACGCCCCCGGAAGAACGCGCCCAGCCTGCGGCCCAGCCGCGGCCCGATCGTGTGGGTGGTCTCGGCGCCGTTGCCCCAGGCCGGCACGTACAGGCGGATCGACGTGCCGATGGTGGCGACCTCGAAGGTCGGCTCCGGAACCGCCATCGCGTCGTCCTGCACCGGTGGCGCGCCCAGCTTGCGACCGGTAACGACGGTCACCTCGTGGCCGAGCTCGGTCAGCGCACGGGCCTGACCGTCCACGTGCTCGCTGATTCCACCCAGGGTCGGGTAGTAGAAGTCGGTGACGATCGCGATCCTCATCGGATGCGATGCTACCGGGTGCGACGGCGTTGGCACTCCCGGCGGGACTCTGCCAACAGCGTCCCGGGTGGCTGGTAGAATTTGTCTGACGATGCCGATCTATGAGTACCGCTGCGAAAACGACCACCGGTTCGAGCTGATCCAGAAGTTCACGGATGACGCGATCTCGGTGTGCGAGGTATGCGGTGCCCCGGCACAGCGGGTGCTGCACCCGGTCGCCATCCACTTCAAGGGGTCGGGGTTCTACTCGACCGACTACGGGCGCGGCAAGAAGGCGGCTGCGTCGGCCGAGGCCAAGGCCGACTCCGGCTCCGACTCCAAGTCGTCGTCGTCAGACGGCGCCAAGGGCGGCGGCGAGTCCAAGGCCGGCGAGTCGAAGAAGAGCGGCGGCGACTCCAAGAGCGGCGGGGACGCGAAGCCGGCCAAGGCCGCCGAGGGCTGACCGAGCCCGGCGCCGGCTACTTGACCTGGCAGCCGGGGTCGTAGAGCGAGGTCTTCGACGCCGGGATCGGCGCGATCTCGCCCAGGAACATCTTATGACCTCCCGGTTCTGCGGTACCGACTGCAGCACGTCCTGTCCGCCCAGCACCTGCCGGCGTGCCGCCCAAGTGACACTCGAGGGTGCGGCTGGCGCGGAACTTGATCCAGCCGATGCCGAGCAGCTCGTTTGCCGACAGGTCGGTGGTCAGCGGCTTTGCCAGCGAGCTGCCGATCGACGGCAGGTGCAGCAGGCTCGAGAACGACACCAGCTGGTGGGACAGCGACTGCATCACCAGCTGCTGGCGCTCGGTGCGGGTGATGTCGGTGTCCTGCGGGTTGGTCGTGTGGCGGATGCGGGAGTAGGCCAGCGCCCTGCGGCCGTCGAGCGTGATGGTGCCCTTCGGGAACACCCAGTTGTGACCGTCGAAGGGCTGTGACGAGACGATCTTGCGCTTGTTGTAGAGCGTGACCCCGCCCAGCGAGTCGATCAGCTCCTTGAAGCCGGCGAAGTTGACCAGCACGATGTGGTTCACCTGGAGGCCGGTCAGGGCGTTGATCGTATGGATCAGGAGCGGCGCCTTGCCGTACGCGTAGGCGGCGTTGATCTTGGTGTTGCCGTGGCCGCGGATGGGGACGTCCAGGTCGCGCGGGATCGACAGCAGGCTGACGAGGTGCTTGCCCGGGTCGGTGCGCATCAGCACGATCGAGTCGGCGCGGGCGGTGCTGCCGGCGCCGCGGCTGTCGGAGCCGAGCACCAGCGTCACCTGCGGGTTGCGCAGGATGTTGCCGGTCGGGGTCAGCGCCTTCTCGGTCTTGGGATCGAGCCGGGCGTTTGCCTTGGCGATCTCGTTCGAGAAGGAGCGGTAGCCGAGGTACAGCCAGAACACCAGCAGCACGACGATGGCGCCGAGGCCGAGCAGGATGCCGCGCTTCCACCCGGGGCGGAAGCGGCGCCGCGGCTGCACCGTCGCCACCTGGCGGCCGGGCAGCGGCGGCGGGGGAGGCGGCGGCGTGCCGGGTCGGGTCATGCCGGGCGGCGTGACCGGGCGCTCGGCCGTGGCAACGCCCGATCCCCCGAACGCGAAACGCCCGGCGTCGGGGTCATCCTTGCGTACGTGCCCGCCGCGGTAGACGCGGTAGGGCTTGGGCCTCAGTTGCTCGGGCACGGCGCTGTTATGTTAGCCACCGCCATGCCCAACTCCTCCCCCTCGGTTGCCGTCGGAATCGACCTCGGCGGCACCTCAATCAAGGCCGCGCTGGTGTCCGATCGCCTCGAGATCGTCTCCCGCAGCGCCGTCCCGACCGACCTGCGCAGCCAGGGTGTGCTGCTGAGCGCGATCGAGCGGCTGGTGGAATCGGTGAGCAAGGACACCCCTCCGTCGGCCGTCGGCTTCGGCCTGCCGTCGCAGATCGACCAGCGCCACGGCCGGGTGCTGGACTCGACCAACGTCCCGCTCGAGGACCTCGACTTCAAGGCCGAGATGGCGTCGCGGCTGGGCGTGCCGGTCGAGATCGACAACGACGCCAACGTGGCCTGCCTGGCCGAGTGGCGGATCGGCGCCGCAAGGGGCGCCCAGAACGTGGTGATGCTGACGCTGGGCACCGGGGTGGGCGGCGGCCTGGTGCTGGACGGCAGGCTCTACCGCGGCTCGATCGGGTCAGGTGCCGAGCTGGGGCACATGTCCATCGACGAGGACGGGCCGCGCTGCCAGGGGCACTGCAACAGCCGCGGCTGCCTGGAGGTGCTGGCCTCGGCCACGGGCGTGATGGCGGCAGCCCAGCGGATCGCGTCCGACCATCCCCACGGCGGCCTGGCGGCCGCGCGCGCGGCCGGTGAGGACCTGGATGCGCGCTTCGTGATCGATCGTGCCCACGCCGGCGACGAGGAGGCGATCGAGGTGTTCGCGGTCGTCGGCCGCCACCTCGGCGTCGGCATCACGAACCTGGTCAACATCTTCAACCCGGAGGTGGTGGTGATCGGCGGCGGGGTGGCGGCGGCCGGGGAGGCGCTGCTGGCGCCGGCCCGCGAGGAGTACGAGCGCCGGGTGCTGAAGGCCACCGCCGGTGCCCGGATCGTGGCCGCGGAGCTGGGCAACGATGCGGGCGTGCTGGGCGCGGCCGCGCTGGTGCTGTGACGTCCCGGGGCGGCTAACGTCATCCGCATGGACCTAGCCGGAGCACTGGTCGTCTGCCCCACGCCGATCGGCAACCTCGGCGACATCACGCTGCGCGCGCTGGAGGAGCTGCGGCGCGCCGACGCGGCCGCCTGTGAGGACACGCGCCACTCGCGCATCCTGCTGCACCGGCATGGCATCGACCTGCCCCTGATCGCGCTGCACGAGCACAACGAGCGCGCCCAGACGCCGGCCCTGCTGCGGCGCGTGGCCGAGGGACAGCGCATCTGCCTGCTGACCGACGCCGGCTTCCCGGCCGTGTCCGATCCGGGCGCCTGGCTCGTGTCCGAAGCGATCGCGGCCGGCGCCGAGCTGGTGGTGCTGCCCGGCCCGTCGTCTGTGACGACGGCGCTGGTCGCCTCGGGGATGGCGGGTGGCGGCTTCGCGTTTGCCGGCTTCCTGCCCCGCTCGGCGGGCGCCCTTGCCGCGCTGCTCGACCGGCTCGACCCCGCGGGCCTGCCGATCGTGGCCTTCGAGTCCCCGCGGCGCCTGCCGGCGACGCTTTCGCGCCTGGCGCAACGCGACCCCGGCAGGCGGATGGCGGTCTGCCGCGAGCTGACCAAGCTGCACGAACAGGTCGAGCGCGGAGACGCCGCATCCCTGGCGGAGCGCTTCGCCGATCCTCCCAAGGGCGAGGTGACGCTGGTGCTGGCGGCAGCGGAGCCGGCCGCTGCGGCGCTCCCCGACCCCGCCCTGCTGGCCGAGCTGGCCGCGGCCGTGGGCGCGAAGCGCGCGGCCGCGCTGGCATCGCAGCTGACGGGCCTGCCCCGCAACCGCATCTACGCCAGCCTCACCGGCCCCTGACGGGGTCGTCACGTGTTCGCCGTCAGGGGTCACGCCGCCTTTCCAATTGTGTGACGCCGGGCGCGCTCTTAACGGTGTCAAACCCCGGATCGGGTGGCGTGGGCGGTCCGTCACCGGATCGTGACCAGTCGTTACCGGACCGCGGGACACGTCCGCATGGCTGCGCGGTGGCGGTACCGGGTCCGTGATGTTCGTGTCGGTCCGGCGGTTTGAAGCGTTACGGGTCCCGCCGGGACCGTCACGGCCGCGTGAGCTTCGTTGCGGGATTCGGTGTCATGTGCCGGTCACAGCGGTGCAACGACGGTTCCGCCGCCGGACGGCACACCGGTAGGATGCAGCGCCGGACATGGCCTTCTCTGTCACCACACCCATCTACTACGTCAACTCGGATCCGCATCTGGGGCACGCGTACACGACCGTGGCCGGGGACGCGCTGGCCCGCCACCACCGACAGCGCGGCGAGGACGTCTTCTTCCTGACCGGCACCGACGAGCACGGCGGCAACGTGGCACGTGCCGCCGAGGCCGCCGGTATGCCGCCCAAGCAGTTCTGCGATGAGGTGTCCGAGCGGTTCCGCCGGCTGACGACGGCGATGGAGTCATCGAACGACTTCTTCATCCGCACCACCGATCCGGAGCACGAGCGCCGCGTGCAGGACTTCGTCCAGCACCTGTATGACGACGGCCACCTCTACGAGGGCACCTACGCCGGCCTCTACTGCAGCTCGTGCGAGGTCTTCTACGCCGAGGGCGACCTCATCCAGCCCGGCAACCTGTGCCCGATCCACAACCGCCCCGTCGACTGGGTCGAGGAGAAGAACTGGTTCTTCCCGCTCTCGAAGTGGGCGCCGAAGCTGCTGGAGCTGTACGACGCCAATCCCGACTTCGTGCGCCCGCGCGCCCGCTACAACGAGGCCCGCTCGATGATCGCCCGCGGGCTCGAGGACGTGTCCTTCACGCGGGCCAGCGTCAGCTGGGGGATCCCGGTGCCGTGGGAGCCGAGCCAGACCATCTACGTGTGGGTGGACGCGCTGCTCAACTACCGCACCGCACAGGAGTACGGCCTCGGCCGCGACGTGACGTCCGAGTTCTGGCCGACCTCGCTGCACCTGATGGCCAAGGACATCCTGCGGCTGCACGGCATCATCTGGCCGGCGATGCTGCTGGCGGCCGGGTACGAGCCACCCCGCGGCCTGTTCGTGCACGGCTACTTCACCTTCGGCGGCGAGAAGATGAGCAAGACGCTCGGCAACGTGATCGACCCGTTCGAGGTGATCGACCTGCTCGGCGCCGATGCGCTGCGCTTCTACCTGATGCGCGAGGTGCAGTGGGGCCAGGACGGCGACGTCACCTGGGAGGGGCTGCACCGCCGCTACGAGGGCGAGCTCGCCAACGACCTCGGCAACCTGGTGTCGCGGGCCACCGCCATGATCGTCCGCTACCGCGACGGGCGCGTGCCGGAGGGTCGAAACGCGCTCACCCCGGTGCACGAGTCGGTGGCCGCGCGGCTGGATGCCGTCGACCTGTCGGGCGCGCTGGAGGAGATCTGGACGCTGGTGCGGTCGGCCAACCGCTTCGTGGAGGAGCAGCAGCCGTGGGTGCTGGCAAAGTCGGACGAGCCCGAGCAGGTGCGGGCGCTGGACGATGCGCTCTACACGCTGGCGGACACCGTGCGGTCGCTGGCCGTGATGTTGTATCCGTATATCCCGGCCTCCGCCGAGAAGATCCTGGCGGCCGTCGGTGACCCTGGTGGCACTGCGTGGGAGCGGGCCGCCCTGGGGACGCTCACGGCCGGCAGCGAGGTGTACCAGCCCGAGCAGCTGTTCCCGCGCGTCGAGAAGTGATCGACACCCACGCACACCTCGAACGCTGCGAGCAGGGCCCGGACGCCGCCGTCGCCGAGGCTGCCGCCGCCGGCGTCGAACGCATCCTCACGATCGGCCGCGAGCAGGCGGTTGAGCTCGCCGCCCGCCATCCCGGCGTGTGGGCGATCGTCGGCTGGCACCCGCATGAGGCGGCCGAGGCCGACGTCGACGCCGTGCGCCCGCTGCTGACCGCGCCAAGGGTGGTCGCGCTGGGCGAGGTCGGCCTCGACTTCTACCGCAACAACGCCCCGCCCGACGACCAGCGCCGTGTGTTCGCCGCGCAGATCGAGCTGGCCAACGAGCTGGGCCTGCCGCTCGTGATCCACACCCGCGACGCGGATCACGAGACGTTCCCGATGCTCGAGCGCGCGCGGGTGCCCGTGGTGCTGCACTGCTTCTCCTCGCCGCAGCGGCTGGACGAGGCCGTGGAGCGCGGCTACCTGCTGTCGTTCGCGGGCAACGTCACGTACCCCAAGGCGGTGGAGCTGCAGCAGGCCGCCGCGCGGGTACCGGACGACCTGCTGCTGGCCGAGACCGACAGCCCGTTCCTGGCCCCGGTGCCGCTCCGCGGCCGTCCCAACTCGCCGGCCAACGTGCTGCACACGCTGGCGTTCCTGGCCGGGCTGCGCGGCGTCGACGCCGCCTCTCTGGGCGAGCTGATCGAGCGCAACGCGGCGCGCGTGTTCGGGCTGCCGTGAGCACCGCCGCGCTGGCCCTGGCGCTCTCGGCGGCGCTGGTGCATGCGCTCTGGAACGTGCTGGTGGGGGGCGCCCGCGACCCCCAGCCGGCCGCCGCCGTCGCGATGCTGGCCTCGGTGGCGGTGGGCCTGCCCCTGGCCGTCGCCACCTGGGACGTGCAGGCGGGTGCCGCCCCCTGGGTGGCCGCCTCGGCCGTGCTGGAGCTGGCCTACATCGTGTTGCTGGCGGCGGCCTACCGCCGCGCGGACGTCTCGGTGATCTACCCGATCGCGCGCGGGGCCGCCCCGGTGCTGGTGCTGGCGGCTGCGATCGTGACCGGGGTCGCCACCGGGCCGCTGCAGCTGGCCGGCGTGCTGCTGGTGGCCGGCGGAATCGGCGTTGTGGCCGGCGGCCGCGACCGGGCCGGGGGCCGTGACGTGCTGCTGGCGCTGACGGTGGCCGCGTCGATCGCGGGGTACACGCTGGTCGACAAGCACGGGCTCCGCTACGCCTCGCCGGTGCCCTACCTGGAGCTGGTGATGGTGTGGCCGGCGCTGGCCTACGCGGGCTGGGTCGCGTCCCGCGACGGCGCGGTCGCGCTGCGGGCGGCCGCGGGCCGCTCGGCGCTGCTGGCCGGCGTCGGCATGTTCACGGCCTACGCCCTGGTGCTGGCTGCGCTGCAGCGTGCCCCTGCGGCATCGGTGTCGGCGGTGCGCGAGTCGAGCATCGTGGTGGCGCCGCTGCTGGCCGCGGCCCTGGCGTGGCGGCGGCCCGACCCGCGCACCGTGCTGGGCGCCGCGGTGGTGGCGGGCGGGGTGGCGATGGTGGCGCTGGCATGATCCGCCCGTGAGCAAGCAGGTCTCCATCGCCCGGCTGCGCGAGCTCGGCATCACGCCCAACCGCGACCTCGGCCAGAACTTCCTGATCGACGACAACGTGCTGCGCATGATCGGCTCGGTTGCGCCGCTGCGGGACGACGACGTGGTGCTCGAGGTGGGGCCGGGCCTGGGCGTGCTGACGCGCTGGCTGGCGGAGCGCACCCGGCTGGTGCATGCGATCGAGATCGACCGCCGGCTGCAGCCGGCGCTGGCGATCACGCTGGACGGGCTGGACAACGTGCGGCTGCAGTTCGCCGACGCCATGCGCATCGACTTCGCGTCGCTGGAGCCGCCGCCGGCGGCGATGGTGGCCAACCTGCCCTACAGCGTGGCGACGCCGGTGATCATGGACGCCCTGCCCGTGTGTGAGCGGTTCTGCGTGATGGTGCAGCGCGAGATCGCCGACCGGCTGTTCGCCGCTCCCGCCAGCAAGGCCTACGGCGCCGTGTCCGTGCTCGTGCAGCTGTCCTGCTCGCGGCTGGCGATGCGCCCGGTGTCGCGCAACGTGTTCACGCCGGTGCCACGCGTCGACTCGGCGCTGGTCGCGTTCGAGCGGCGCTCCGCGATCGCCGCCGGTCCGGAATGGCCGCGGCTATCGCAGGTGGTGCACGCCGCGTTCGCCCACCGCCGCAAGCGGCTGGGGAACTCGCTGCGGCTGGCCGGCATGGAGGCGCCCACCGAGCTGGCCGGGCTGCGCGCCGAGCAGCTGGCGCCGGAGCAGTTCCTGGAGCTGCTGTGATCCTGACCGCCCCTGCCAAGATCAACCTCTGCCTGCGGGTGGGCCCGCTCCGTGACGACGGCTTCCACCGGCTCGCCACCCTGTTCGTGGCGATCGACCTGCGCGACACGATCGAGCTGCACCCGGCCCCGGCCACCAGCGTCGAGGGGTTTCCGGACACGCTGATCACCCGCGCCCTGGAGGCGCTTGGCGAGACGCGGCGGGTGCTGCTGGACAAGCGGATCCCGGTGGCGGCCGGCCTGGGCGGCGGCTCGTCTGACGCGGCCGCGGTGCTGCGCGCGCTGCGCGGGCGCCGGCCGGTGGACGAGCTGTACGCGATCGCACGGTCGCTGGGCTCCGACGTGCCCTTCTTCCTGTCCGGCCTGGAGGTGGCGCTGGGGACGGGGCGCGGGGACGTGCTGCAGCCGCTACCGGAGTTTCCGCGCAGCTTCGGGGTGCTGCTGGTGCCGTCGCAGGCGCGGCTGTCTGCGGCCGACGTCTACGCGCGGGCCCAGCCGAACGAGATCTATCCTGCGGTGCGCGGCGACCTGATCCGCGGCGTCCACACGGTGCGCTCGGCGGCGGACGTAGCCGGGCTGGTGGCGAACGACCTGGAGCCGGCCGCGATCGAGCTGTGTCCGGGCATCTCCGGCGCGCTCGCATCTGTGCGCGCCGCCGGCGCCCTGGCCGCCGCCGTATCGGGCAGCGGCCCCACCGTGTTCGGCGTCTTCTCCGACCGCGCCTCCGCCGAGGCGGCGCGGGCTCTCGTCCCGGGCTCGATCGCCGCGTCGCCGGTGTAGAATTCGGCCATGGCCGAATGGAACCTCTCAACCGACCAGGTCACCCTCGAGCAGAAGCCGGGGCGGCGCAGCCCGGTCCGCTGGGTGCGCGACAACAGCATCCGCATCGCCGTGGTGGTTGGATTCGTCGAGGCGGCGTTTGCCTGGCACGTCGGCTTCAGGCTGATGTGGCTGGTGGGCGTGCTGGCGGTGCTGTCATATCTGTATCTGCGCCGCCGGGTGCCGGTCGCCGTGCGCCGGCCGCTGTGGGTGGTGGCGATGTCACAGGCGGTCGCCGGAATCGTGGTGCCCG
>CAWCPM010000006.1:0-91660 GCA_963797565.1 uncultured Actinomycetes bacterium
CGGCGAAGCAGTCGTTCTGCGTGTAGGCCTCGGCACGGATCAGGTTGTCCAGCAGCAGCTGGGAGACGATCGGCGCCACGCCGTGGTAGCGCAGCCCGCCGGCGTGGATGCCGGGCGGCACGAAGTCGTGGCCGAGCGTGTGCATCGGCACCAGCGGCGTCAGCTGGGCCGTGTCGCCGAAGTCGTAGGCGAACGGCCCGCGCGTCAGCGTCGGGCAGGCGGCCGGCTCGGTGGCGATGATCTCGATCTCGGCGCCCGCGATCTTCTCGCCCACGAACGGCAGCGCGAGGCCGCCGAAGTTGGAGCCGCCGCCGACGCATCCCACCACCACGTCCACGCCTGTCTCCCCGGCCAGCGCCAGCTGCCGCTGTGCCTCCTGGCCGATGACGGTCTGGTGCAGCAGCACGTGGTTCAGCACCGACCCCAGCGAGTAGCTGGTGTCCTCGCGGGTGGCGGCATCCTCAACCGCCTCCGAGATTGCGATGCCGAGGCTGCCCAGCGACTCGGGGTCGCGCTCGCGGATGCTGCGCCCGGCATTGGTGTCGGGCGAGGGGCTGGCGACCACCTGCGCGCCCCAGGTCTCCATCATCACCCGCCGGTAGGGCTTCTGCTGGTAGGAGATGTTGACCATGTAGACCTTGCACTCGAGGCCGAAGGCCTGGCAGGCGAAGGCCAGCGCGCTGCCCCACTGGCCGGCGCCGGTCTCGGTGGCCAGGCGCTTGCGGCCGGCGCGTGCGTTGTAGAAGGCCTGCGCGACGGCCGTATTGGGCTTGTGCGACCCGGCCGGCGACCCGCCCTCGTACTTGTAGTAGATGCGTGACGCGGTGCCGATCTCCCGCTCCAGCCGCTTGGCGCGATAAAGCGGCGTCGGCCGCCACAGCGACAGCACGTCCAGCACCTCGTCGGGGATCGGGATCTCGCGGTCGGTGGAGACCTCCTGCAGGATCAGATCCATGGGAAACAGCGGCGCCAGGTCGTCGGGGCCGATCGGCTGCCCGGTGCCCGGATGCAGCGGCGGCTGCGGCGGGTGGGGGGCGTCCGCGAGGATGTTGTACCAGCTGCGCGGTATCTCGCTGTCGGGCAGAACGATCTTCGTGTCGGCCACGAGACGCATCCTTTCAAAGAGGCCAGGGGGCGCCAAGGATACCGCGACGCGTGGTACAAACCGGTTTGCACCGGCGAGCGCCGGCCCAATTCCTAAAGGAGCGTATGCATGATCCTGAGCCTCGGAGAGTTTCTCTGGTCGCTGCTCGTCATCTTCTTCATGGTGATCTATTTCATGATGCTGTTCCAGGTGATCGTTGACATATTCCGGCGGCATGACGCCTCGGGAGGCAAGAAGGCGCTGTGGCTGCTCTTCCTGCTATGCATCCCGCTGATCGGCCTGCTGGCATACATGATCACCAACTCGGAGGCGATGGCCCAGCGCAACGTGCAGAGCGTGCAGCAGTCGCAGGCCGAGTTCGATAGCTACGTCCAGACCGTGGCCACATCGGGCGGCTCCGCCGGCGAGATCGCCAAGGCCAAGGAGCTGCTGGACAGCGGCGCCATCAACCAGGCCGAGTTCGAGGCCCTCAAGGCCAAGGCGCTGGCCTAGAGCTAGATCGATCCAGGGGCGCCGCCGCCACCGGGCGGCGCCCCGTGGTCTCCTCGTCAGCCGGGCGCGCCCGCGGCCTGCATGCGCTTCGCGGCCTCGGTCATGTGCCGAGACACGTGGTCCAGCTGCTCGGTCGGGCTGAACTGCACGAACTCGGTGCCGGCCACGGCCTTGGGGACGTGGCCGGGCGGCAGGTAGAAGGCGTCTCCGGCCTCGACCACGTGCTCGCCGTCATCGGTCATGTAGGTCATCCGGCCCTTGATCACGTAGCCCCAGTGCGGGCACTGGCACTGGTCGCCGGGCATCCCCTTCAGCAACGGCGTGGCATCCACGTCGATCCCGAAGCTGAGGAAGTTGATGGTGTAGCCATCGCCGTCCTGGTGGCGGTCCTCGACCGGGCCGTGGCTCTCGACGTGCTCGGCGCTCTCTCGTGACACCTTCAGCATCTCGCCCTCCTTAGGCTGGACTGGGACCCAGTCTAGGAACGGGCCGTGCGGCCGGCATGAGGCGTTTGCCCCATCTTGCCGGCGGCCGGATCGGGCGCCGGGAGCTCCTCCGGCAGCAGCCCGTGCTGCATGGCGAACAGGCCGGCTCCGGCGCGGCTGGTGGTGCCGATCTTGGCGTAGATGTGCTCGGCGTGGTTGCCCACGGTCTTCGGCGAGATCACCAGCTGGGCGGCGATCTGCTTGTTGGAGAGCCCGCGCGCCAGCAGCCGCAGCACCTCGACCTCGCGCGGGGTGAGACCGGCCGCGCCGCTGCGGCGGCCGGGAATGCGATGGCCGGCCGCGGCCAGCACGGCGTCCACCGCCTCGGAGTCCAGCCGCCCGGCCCGTACCTCGGCCCGCAGCTCGGAAGCGGCAAGGTCTGCCGACAGCGGCGGCCGGTAGGGGCGGGGCTCGCGCATCGCCTGGTAGGCGTCGGCCGCGCCCAGCACCCGGGCCGGCTGCGAGATCGCGGTGCCCGACAGGCCACGGGGATAGCCGGAGCCGTCCAGCCGCTCGCGCAGCTGCACGGCGATCGCCCCCAGCGGGGCCAGCGACCGCGACTGCTGGAGCATGCGCTCGGTCAGGTAGGGATGCAGGCGCACACGCTCCCACTCGCCGGCGCCGAGCGCCGTCGGCTTGTCCCAGATCGCGTTGGAGATGCCCAGTCGCCCCAGCCCGTGCACGAGGCCGGCCCGCCGCAGTGTGGTCGCGTCTTCCTCGGACATGCCCAGCCGCCGGCCGGCGTCGCCGGCCAGGTCGGCCACGGCTCCGGCATGCCCGAGGCTGTAGGGCGATTTCAGGTCGACGAAGTTCGCGACCGCCCGCAGCGCATCGTCGAGCCGGTCAGGGCCGACCGCGACCGCCAGCGCCGGCTCGGCGTCGATCACCGCGTCCCACGTGCCGACGTCGTCCAGCCCCGACAGGATCATCTCGCCCTCGTCGGATATCACCTCCGATAGCGCGGGGTCGAACTGCTTGCCCTGCCGGCTGCGTGCCACCTCGCGGGCGGCGGCCACCCCGCCCATGCGGTATGCCACCTCGACGTAGTCGGCGAGGCCGGACACGCGCGCTGCGACGGGCACATCCGTGCCGGCCCGGCCGCCGGGCCAGCCATGGCCGTCCCACTGCTCGTAGGCGCACCCCACCGCCTCCTGCACCGCGTCGGACAGGCCCAGCTGCTGGGCCAGCGAGACGGCCAGGGCGGCGTGGTGGTTGATCATCTCGTTCACCTCGCGGCGGCCCGAGAGCGCGAACTCGAGCCCGATCCGGAAGCGGTGCAGCGGCGGGTTGCCGGAGCCGACCATGCGCATGCTGGCGGCGATCGCACGGGGGCCGGGGCCGTGTTGGTACTTGATCGACTTGAGGGCGATGTCATCGCCGAACCACTTGGCCTGCTCGTGGGCGTCGGTGTGGCAGCCGACCCCGACCAGCAGCGCCGTGTAGTAGACGACTCCGCGCGCCTCCTCGTCGAGGCCGACCCGCTCTGCCAGCCGCAGGGCGATCAGGCACTGGCGCAGGACGTGCTCCATCGGCTGGCCGAAACCGAGGTCGATGCCCAGCGAGAGCGCAGCCACCAGCTCCGCCAGGCGTACCGGTTGGCGATCTGCCTGGGAGGCCATGCGACCGATTCTATGGCTCAGGTGCCGCTGGCGGCCAGCGCTGCGAGGTCGGTGACCTGCGAGGCGGGCGGCGGCGTGATGTGCACGGGCGCGCCGAAGTGCGACAGCTTCATGGTCATGTCCATCGAGGACTGCGCGACCGGCATCGGCACCGACATGTGCATCTGGCGGACGTAGCCGTCGGCGTCCACCCAGACGTCGACGGGATAGCTGGTGGTGCCACTCTGCTCGAGCAGGTTGCGGTACGTCGAGCGCACGGCCTTGCGCTGGTCGGCGGGGGCGCGCGCGACCATCACCCTCATCGCCTTGGAAAGATCGATGTCGGCGTGGTAGTGGGTGGTGGAGACGCCGTCGACCTTTGCATGGCCCATGTTCACGACGGTGTCGGACGTGGCGTCGAGGTACGTCAGCACCTGCGTCGGATCGCTGTTGCCGGAGTTCATCAGCGCCGCGAAGTCGATGCCCTGCTGCTTGCCGATCCGCTCGAGATCGAGCTTCAGCCACGGGCGGGCGTGCGGGATCGACTGCGACAGCACCGGGCTGCGCATGTAGATGGTGGTGCCGAGGATGCGCTCGTCGAATCCGATCGTGGTTCCGGCCGTTGGCACCGTCATCGACAGGTGCATCGCGCCGGCGGCGGGGCTGTGAAGCTTGAACTGGCCGGTGCCGTGCATGGTGATCGTGCCCTGCTCGGTCGACATGGTCATGTCCATGGAGACGCGGGCGCTGCCGGCGTGCCGGGTGTGGGTGGCCGCGGCGGTCAGCACCAAATCCTTGACCGGCGACACAGCGTGCGGCGAGGAGTGCGTCGAGGAGGCCTGGCCGCACCCGGTCAGCGCCACCGCGGCCAGCGCGACGCCGGCGAAACGAGTCATACGCATGCTCACACCTTAGGTGTGGGCGGTTGCGTCGTAAAGAGGGGCGGCGTCACAGGTTCGCGACGGCCGGCAGCACCTCGCTGCCGACGATCTCGATCGGGGTGATCTCGTGCATGTCGGCCAGCTGGCCGTGGGCGACGTCGATGCCCAGCTCGGACAGCTCGCCCAGCTCCTCGATGGTCTGGGCGACGCGCTCACCGTGCTTCCCGACGTCCATGCGGTAGCTGACCGTCTTTTCGATCTCGTCGTAATCGCGGCCCTCGGTCTCGCAGTGGCGGCGCAGCACGTCCAGCTTGTGGGCCAGCTCCGGCCCGGCGAACAGGTTGCAGGACTGGGCGTAGCGGGCCACCAGCCGCAGCGTCTTTCGCTCGCCGCCGCCACCGATCAGGATCGGCGGGTGCGGGCGGCGCAGCGATTGCGGCGAGTTGAGGGTGCGGGCGAGCTGATAGTGGCGCCCCTGGAAGGCCTGCTCGGAGCCGCTCCACATCTGCAGGCAGATCTGGAGCGTCTCTTCCAGCCGCTCGAAGCGCTCGGAGATGGGCGGGAACGGCAGCGCCAGTCCCAGCGACTCCTCCTCGTTCCAGGCGGCGCCGATCCCGAGCATGGCGCGGCCCTGGGACAGCACGTCGAGCGTGGTCACCATCTTTGCCAGCAGGCCCGGCGGCCGGTAGACGACGCCCGTCACCAGCGTCAGCAGCTGCACGCGGCTGGTGAGGGCGGCCATGTATCCGAGAGCGGTGTAGGGCTCGAGCATCTCCTGCTCAGGCGGGCCGTTCACGTGGATCTGCCAGACGTGATCCATCACGCTGATGCGGTCATAGCCGGCCGCCTCGCCCGCGACCACGATCTTGCGCAGGTCGTCGGCCAGGGTGGGCGGGCCTCCGGGATAGGTGAACCGGGCAACGTGCAGGCCGAGCTTCATCCTTGCTCCTCGTTGTCGTCGTCGGGCTCGCCGTCGTAGTAGTCGAGCGATTCGATGCGGCCGATCACCCCCAGGCCGCGCCAGGAGATCTTGTTCGATCGCGCATACCAGCACATGTCGTTGGTCTTGCGGGTGCCGTAGATCAGCATCGTCAGGCCGTTCGGCCCCGCCCGGAAGGAGTGAGCGATGCGCGTCCCGGGCGGACGCACGACCACGTGGCCGGCTCGGATCGGCACGTCCTCGCGGACGCTGCCGGCGGACGCCGCGCGGGGCGACGGCCACAGCCCCAGCGTGCCGTCTCCCTCGAGCATCACGAACGCCTCCTCCTCCTCGGAGTGGCAGTGCGGGGGTGCGCCGATCGCGCCCGGGAACAGTCGCTCCCAGTAGAAGCCGGCCAGCACCGAGCGCTCGTCGGTTGCCAGCAGCGCGGAGTCGCGTCGCTGCGTGACGTCACGCTCGGCCTCGTCGATGTTGATGATGTTCGGCGGGCGCGGCGCGGGGTCGCCGATCTCGAGCGGCGGCCCTGCGGCCTCGACGTCCCAGGGGTCGTCCACACGGCCCTCGATCCAGGGCCAGCCGATCCGCACGGCGCCGGAGCGCGGCAGCCAGCCGAACTCGGTGGGATGGCGGGTGCCGAACACCAGGCAGTCCAGCCCGTCGGGGCCGGCGATGAAGGTGTGCTCCATCTCGTCGGCGCGGTGGATCACGCAGTCGCCCGCCCGCACCTCGTGCACCTGCTCGTCCTGCCAGGCCAGGCCGGCCCCGCCCAGCACGTAGTAGATCTCCTCGGACGCGCCGTGGGAATGTGGCGGGGTGGGCAGCTTGCCGGGAGCGACCCGCATCCGGTTGACGCCGATGCCGACCGCCCCGGCCGGTTTGGCGAGCTGCTGCCAGGTGGCGTCCATCTCGCCCTTGGCGGCGCGATGCCGCTCGATGTCGTCCCAGTGCACGATCCCCACGAGCGGCACTCTACCCGCGGAATTGGGTCACACAACCTGATGCGATCTTGGATCCAAACTCGGTTATGCTGGCTCCATTCCATCGACCCAAGGAGACCGCTGTGAGCACCACTGATCAGCTGCTCGAAAACGCACAGGACTACGCCGCCGGCTTCGACAAGGGAGACCTGCCACTGCCGCCCGGCCGCCGGGTGGCGATCGTTGCCTGCATGGACGCGCGCCTCAATCCCTACGCGCTGCTGGGGCTGAGCGAGGGCGACGCCCACATCATCCGCAATGCCGGCGGTGCGGTGACGCCCGACGTGATCCGCTCACTCACGATCTCGCAGCGGCTGCTGGGCACCGAGGAGATCGTGCTGATCCACCACACCGGCTGCGGCATGCTCACCTTCAGCGACGACGACTTCCGCAGCTCCGTCGAGAAGGACACGGGCATTCGCCCGGAGTGGCCGGCCGAGGCCTTCTCCGACCTCGACGCCGACGTGCGCCAGTCGATCGCGCGGATCAAGGCCAGCCCGTTCATCCCGCGCACCGATTCGGTGCGGGGCTTCGTCTATGAGGTCGAGACCGGGAAGCTACGCGAGGTCTCGTGACGGCTCTGTGATCAGGCCCGCCGCCCGTGCGGCGTGGTCGGGCGGCGGGCCTGATCGGACGTGCCGGTCAGTCGAGGTGGATGACGTCCCTGTTGACGTTGTCTGAGATCGACGTGCTGTCGATCTCACCGGACGCTCCCCTGAAGGTGCCGGTGCCGCCGGCACGCGCCAGCGAGACGCCGCCGATCGCCGCAGCGATCAGACCGGCAACGCACGATCTGTCAAAAGGGCGGTGAGCTCGCCTGTCAGGCGGGCGACGCGCTGCGGCGGCTGCCGGTCCTGATGCGCTGGTCGAGCGCGTCGCCGTGGGCATCGATCAGGTCGTCGACCATGGCGCAGATGGCCTCGGGTGAGAGCGTGCCGGCGGCGTTGGGGTCGAGCAGCGCGGCGTGATAGACGTGCTGGCGGCTGCCGTCCAGGGCGGCGCGCACGGTCAGCTCGCAGACGTTCGCGAACGTGCGGTTGAGCGCGGCCAGCTGCGGCGGCAGCGCCCCCACGGCGGTGGGCTGAACGCCGGCCCGGTCGGCCAGGCAGGGCACCTCGACGCAGCACCCGTGCGGCAGGTTGGGGATCAGGCCGTCGTTGCGGACGTTGCCGTAGATGGTGCGGGGCTCGCCGGTCACCTGGGAGTGGATGATCAGCGACGCGTACTCGAGGCTGCGCTCGATCTCGAACGGCTCGCCGGCGGCCAGCTGGGCGCGCATCTGCTCGTACATCTCGAGGTTCTCCTCGCTGCGGTGCACGTACTCGTCGACCGGCACCCTGAACCGCTCGATCATCTCGTCGCTGCGCAGGAAGTAGGGCAGGTATTCGGCCGAGTGCTCGCTGGACTCGGTCGGGAAGCGGCCGAAGCGCCGGTACATCTCGACCCGCACCCTGCGCAGCAGCTCGGGGTCGCGGTCGAGCGCGGCATCCAGCAATGGATAGAGATCCTCGCCGTCGCGCTCGAAGCGCAGGATCCAGGACTGGTGGTTGATGCCGGCGCCCAGGTAGGTGACCTCGTCGTAGGGCACGCCGGCCAGTTCGGCCAGCTCGCGGGTGGTGTTCTGCACGGAGTGGCAGAGGCCGACGATGCGCGTCTGCGGGCTGGCCTCGTAGGTCGCCCAGCACAGCATCGCCATCGGGTTCGTGTAGTTCAGCAGCCAGGCGTTCGGGCATAGCTCGGACATGTCGGCGGCGATGCCCAGCATCACCGGGATCGTGCGCAGCGAGCGGAAGATGCCGCCGATCCCGAGCGTGTCGCCGATCGTCTGGCGCAGGCCGTGGCGCTTGGGGATCTCGAAGTCGATCAGGGTCGCCTCGTGGCCGCCCACCTGGATCATGTTGATCACGTGGTCGCAGCCATCGAGCGCGGCGCGGCGGTCGAGATGGGCCTCGATCGTGGCGCGGGCGCCGAGCGCCTGGTTCGTCCAGCGCGCCATCGCCTCGCCCGTGGCGAGCCGCTCCGGGTCGATGTCGTGCAGGGCGATGGTGGCGTCGGCCAGCTCCGGGAAGCTGAGGATGTCACCGAGCAGGTCGCGGGTGAACTCGACGCTGCCCGCGCCGACGAAGGCGATGCGGGTCATGCGCGAAAGTGTTTCAGGTTTGATAGAAACGAGCAAGAATGTTCACGACTGCCGAGCAGCGCGCCATCGACCAGCTGTCCAGCGAGAGCGGCCGGCTGGCCGTCGTGGCGGCCGATCAGCGCACCAAGCTGGTCGAGGCGCTGCAGGCGGCGGGGCTGAACAGCGGCATGGATTTCATGCGCGCGTACAAGCTCGACCTGGTCTCCGCGCTGGCGCCGGCGGCGCCGGCGATGCTGCTGGATCCCGAGATCGCGCTGCCGCACGTGACCGACGCGGGCGCCCTGCCGGCCCACACCGGGTTGCTGGTCTCGCTGGAGCGCAGTGGCTCGCGCCGCACGCCCGAGGGCCTGCGGGACGCCCAGCTGCTGCCGGGGGTGGGCGCCGACGGCGTGCGCCGGCTGGGCGGCACCGGGGCGAAGCTGCTGCTGCGGCTGCGGGCCGATCGCGAGGATGCCGACGGCGCGAACGCGGCGGTGCTGCGGGAGGCGGTCGCGGACTGCGCCGCGCACCACCTGCTGCTGGTGGTGGAGGTGCTGATCTACCGGCTGGACGACGAGGACGAGGGCGCATACGAGGCGGCGCGGGGCGACCTGATCCGGGAAGCGGCGCTGCTGGCCGAGTCGTGCGGCGCCCGCTACCTGAAGCTCGAGTACCCGGGGGACGAGCAGGCGTGCCAACGCGTCACGGATGCGCTTTCGGTGCCCTGGGCGCTGCTCTCGGCCGGCGTCGACCACGAGACGTTCACGGTGCAGCTGCGTGCGGCGCTGGCGGCCGGGGCCGCGGGGTTCATCGCGGGCCGCTCGATCTGGAAGGAGTCGGTGTCGATGCGCGGCGAGGAGCGGCGCGCGTTCCTGGCCGGCAAGGCGCGGCGCCGGCTCGATCAGCTGCTTGCGATCGCCGGCTAGGGCAGGGCTGGGATACTGGCGGCCGTGCTGGATCTGCTGGTGATCGGCGACTGCAACCCCGACCTGCTGGTGGCCGGAGCCGACGTGGTGCCCGAGTTCGGCCAGCGCGAGAAGCTGGTCGAGACCGGGCGGCTGCTGGTGGGTGGTTCGGCCTCGATCTTCGCCTGCGGCGCCGCCCGGCTGGGACTGGCGGTGGCGCTGGTGGCGACGGTCGGCGACGACGCGTTCGGCTCGTTCATGCTGGAGGCGGTGGGCGAGCGCGGCGTCGATACGTCGGGCTGCCCGGTTGTTGCCGGTGCTGACACCGGCCTCACGGTCGCGCTGGTGCGCGACGGCGACCGGGCGATGCTGACCGCGCCGGGAGCGATCCCGCTGCTGACGGCCGAGATGGTGCCGCCGGCGCTGGTGGCCTCGGCCCGGCACGTGCACGTCGCCTCCTACCACCTGCTGGACGGGCTGCGCCCGGGCCTGCCGGCGCTGGTCGCCGCGGCACATGCGTCGGGCGCGACGGTGTCGGTGAACCCGCAGGGGGAGGTCGGCGATGACAGCGGTGCCGAGCTGCGCGCGCTGGCGCCGGCGATCGACCTGCTGCTGCTGAACGAGCGGGAGCACGAGTCGCTGGGCGCGGTCGACGGCCCGCTGGTGGTCGTGAAGCTCGGCGCCGGCGGTGCCGTCGCGCACACCGCGGGCGGCGTGGTCCGCGCTGCCGGGCACCCCGTCGAGGTGGTCGACACGACCGGTGCCGGCGACAGCTTCGACGCGGGCTTCCTGGCGGCGTGGCTGGCGGGCGAGCCGCCGGAGCGGGCGCTGGCGCTGGGCAATGCCTGCGGAGCGCTGTCGACGCGGGCGCTGGGAGGCATCACCGCGCAGGCGACGATGGCCGAGGCGAGGGCGGCGGCCGCATGATCGTGTGTCTGGCGGCGAACCCGTCGATCGACAGGCTGTTCGGGGTCGACCGGCTGACGCCGGGCGGCATCCACCGGCCCACCGAGTTCGCGCAGGTGGCGGGAGGCAAGGGCCTGAACGTGGCGCGGGCGGCGTCCGCGCTGGGCGCCGAGGTGCGGGCGGTGGCGCTGCTGGGCGGGCACGCGGGGCGCTGGATCGCGGAGCAGTGCGAACGCGAGGGCATCGAGCTGGCGGCGGCCTGGGCGCAGGCGGAGACGCGTTCGTCGCTGTCGGTGGCCGGGGCCGACCAGGGACTGACGGAGTTCTACGAGCACGGTGCGGCCGTCACGCTCGAGGAGTGGAGAGGCTTCGCGGAGCTGGCCGCGCGACACCTGCCCCAGGCTGGGTGGGCGACGATCTCGGGGTCGCTGCCGCCGGGGGCGCCGGCCGACGGCTACGTGCCGCTGATCCGGGTCGCCCGCAGCGCGTTCGACAGCCGCGAGGAGGGCATCGCCGCCCGCCCGGCGCTGGTGAAGGTGAATGCCGCCGAGGCCGCGCAGCTGACCGGCATGGCCGATGCGCTCGACGCGGCACGCACGCTGCACGAGGCCGCCGGCGGCGCGGCGATCGTCACCCGCGGCCGAGACGGCGCGACCATGGTCGCGCCGGATGGAAGCGCAGTGGCCGGCGGCGCCGACGCCGACGGCCGCTACCCGGTGGGAAGCGGCGACGCCTTTCTGGCGGGGCTGGTGGTGGCGCTCGACGACGGTGCAGGCTGGGACGATGCGCTGCGCGCGGCGATCGGCGCGGGCGCGGCCAACGCCGAGCAGCCAGGCGCGGGCCGGCTCGACGCCGAGCGAGCCCGGGCGATCGCGGACTCGGTGCGCCTCTTGCCCGCCGGCTGATCCGTCACGGAACCGTCACGGACCTGAAACGTCACAGAGTTCACCGCCGACCCCCCGATCACAACGATTCGGTAACGACCGGTCACGCCCGGCGCCGCGAGTGCTCACGACGGCCGAGTCGGGCTCTGAGCCCTTTACAATTCGATCGGCTCAACCAAGCGGGCGCCCTGTAACGGCCCGTCACGGACCTGTCACGACCCACCAACGCCGGCCGAGGCGGGGTTTGACACCGTCAGGGCGCGCGGGGGCGTCACGGCAGCGTCACGGCGGCCGTGCAAACGGCCGCCGGGTCGGCTACTTGAGGCCGGTCGAGGCCAGCGACTGCACGAACCAGCGCTGGCCGATGATGAACACCAGCAGCATCGGTGCCAGCGCCATCACGTTGCCCGCCATCAGCAGCGTCCAGTTCGTCTGGTGCGCACCCTGGAACTGCGCCAGGCCCAGCTGCACGGTGCTCTGGCTGGTCGAGGTGATCACGATCAGCGGCCACAGGAAGTCGTTCCACGTCCACAGGAACGTCACGATCGCAAGCGTTGCCAGTGCAGGCATCGACAGCGGCAGCACCACTCGCACCAGCACGCCCAGGCGCGAGCAGCCGTCCATCCGCGCCGCCTCCTCGAGCTCGATCGGCAGCGTCCGGAAGAACTGCCGCAGCAGGAAGATCCCGAACGGCGTGACCAGGTTGGGCACGATCAGCGCCGGCAGCGAGTTCACCAGCCCCATCTTCTGGACGATCAGAAAGGTCGGGATCATCGTCACCTGGAACGGCACCATCAGCGTCGCCAGCAGCGCCACGAACAGCACGTCGCGGCCGAAGAACCGCATCCGCGCGAACGCGTAGCCGGCCAGGCTGCAGAACACCAGGTTGCCCGCCACCGCCGACATCGTCACGATCATGCTGTTCGCGAAGAAGCGGCCGAACGGCGCCGCGTTCCAGGCGTCCGGGTAGTTCTGCCAGTGGATGCCGGACGGGATCAGCACGGGCGGGAAGTGCCGCGACTCGGGCAGCGTCTGGATCGACGTGAGGAGCATCCAGCCCAGCGGCAGCAGCATCAGCGCGGCGATCGGCATCAGCGCCAGATGGCGGGGGCTGAACGGCAGCGGCCACCTCATGAGCCGTAGTGCACCCTGCGGTTGCCCAGCCACAGCTGCAGCAGTGAGAACACCAGCGTGATCGCGAACAGCACCTCCGCGATCGCCGCCGCGTACCCGGCGTGGAAGAACTCGAACGCCTGGCTATAGAGGTAGTAGACCATCACGGTGGTGGCGTACAGCGGCCCGCCGCGCGTGGTCACGTAGATCTCGTCGAACACCTGCAGCGCGTTGATGGTCGACCATACGACCAAGAACAGCGTGGCCGGCGACACCAGCGGGAACACCACGTGGCGGAACGTCGCCCAGCGACCGGCCCCATCCAGCCGGGCCGCCTCGACCAGGCTCTCGGGCACCCCCTGCAGCGCGGCCAGGTACACGATCACGTCGAATCCGAGCCAGCCCCAGACCGTCATCGCCACGATCGAGTAGAGCGCCTGGTCGGGATCCTGGAAGAACCCGTACGGGCCCAGGTGCACCTTCCCCAGCATGTAGTTGGCGACGCCGTAGGTCGGCTCCAGCAGCCAGTTGAAGATCACCCCCGTCGCCACCGTGGACGTCGCCACCGGGATGAACACCGCCGTGCGGTAGAACCGCGAGAACCGGATCCGCGCGTTCAGCAGCATCGCCAGCGCCAGCGATCCGCCCACCGAAAGCGGGACGAACAGCAGCGTGTACACGATCGTGTGGTTGACCGACTGCCGGAACACCGGGTCGTTCACGAGCGTGTGGTAGTTCTGCGTGCCGACCCAGGTGGGCGTCGTCAGCAGGTCGTTGTTCTGGAACGACAGCAGCGCCGCCCACCCGATCGGCAGGATCCCGAAGACGCCGATCAGCAGGGCGGCCGGCGCCACGAACAGCCAGCCGCTGACGTGTTCGGAGCGGGCCGCCCTCGAGATCACTGGCCCGTCGCGAGCGTCTGGTCGACCTGCTGTGCGGCCTGGTCGAGCTCCTGCTGCGGCTGGCCCTTGCCGAGCAGCACCGCCTCGATCGCCTGGCCCATCGCCTGTGACACCTCGTTGTAGTTGGCGATCACCGGCCGCGCCTTGACCGCGTTCGCCTCGTTCTGCACGAACACCGACACGCCCGGGTACTTCTTCACGTACGCGGGGTAGCCGGGCAGCTGCGTCTCGGAGGCGCGGATCGGCAGGTCGCCGGTCTGCGTCGACCAGATCAGCGCCTGCTGCGGCGATGTGAACCACTTCAGGAACGTCCAGGCCGCCTGGGTGCGCTGGCTGCCGTTGTTGAACAGCACCCACTGGTCGGGACCGGAGATGGTCTGGTGGTTCAGGTCGCCGGGCAGCACCTGCACGCCGTAGTTGACGTCGGGGAAGCTGGACAGGTCCCACGGCCCCGTGAACAGCATCCCGATCTTGCCCGAGTTGAACAGGTTGGCGTAGTTGCCGTTGCCGTTGTCCAGGTAGACGGAGTGGTCGACCGTCGCCATCTGCTGCAGCAGCGTGGCCGCCTTCACCCCGGCCGGCGAGTTGAACTCCGCCTTCGTGTTGTCCGAGTTGAGGATGTCGCCCCCCGCCTGCCAGAGCAGCGCGTCGAAGCGCCAGACCGTGTCCTCGCTGCCGTCGGCCACGTAGGCCCAGCCGAACTGCTTGGCCGCCGGATCGGTCAGCTTCTGGGCCGCGGCCCGGAAGTCGTCCCACGTCCAGTTGGCGGTCGGGTAGGGGATCCCGGCCTGGTCGAACAGCTTCTTGTTGTAGACCAGGGCCAGGTTGTCGACCAGCGCCGGCATGCCGATCACCTTGCCGCCGACCTGCACCGCCTGCCGCTCGGCCGGCCAGAAGTCGTTCCAGTTCACCCCAGGCTCCTTGATCCTGGAGGACAGGTCGACGGCGGTGGGGCTGCGCGCGATGTTGGCCGCCCACGACCCGTACAGGTAGGCGATGTCCGGGTAGGAGCCGCCGCGGATCGCGGTCAGCACCTTCTGCAGCGCGTAGTCGGAGTTGCCGTAGTTCTGGACGGTGACGTGGATCTTGGGATGGGTGGCGTTGAAGCGCGTCGCGGCGCTGGTCATGGCCTTGCCCTCGACGTCCTCGTAGCCGTGCCAGACGGTCACGTTGACGACACCGTTGGAGGACGAGCTGGAGCCGCCACAGCCGGCGGCTGCGACCAGCAGGACGGTCGCGGCGATCAGGAACAGGCGCCTCATGGCAATACCACCGATCGGGTCAGGTTACGGGGCAGGTCGGGATCCAGGCCGCGGATCTCCGCGAGCCTGATTGCCAGCCGGTGCGCCAGCACCAGCGTGGCCAGGGGGGATGGGTCGGGGTCGACCAGGGTAGCGCCGGTGGCGCGAATGTCTGTGTCCAGCGTCGCATCGATCGGGCCGATCGCGATCACCGCCGTCTCCGGGTCTGCCAGCGAGATCGGCCCGTGCCGGTACTCCATCGCGGGGTACGCCTCGGCCCAGGCGTGGGCGGCCTCGCGCAGCTTCAGCGCGGCCTCGCTGGCAAGGCCGTTCGTCCAGCCGCGCCCCAGGAACTGGAACCGCCGGAATCCACCCGGGTCGAGAGGCAGCGGCGCCTCCAGCACCCGTCGGGTGGCGTCGATCGACGGTGACAGGTCGAGCCCGGCGTGGGTCATCAGCAGCACCAGCGCCGTGCTGGCAAACCGCGTCTGCACCACCGACCGCTCGTCGGCGAAGGGCAGCGAGATGACCGTGTCCGCGAGCTCCGCGATCGGGCTGTCGGGCACCGCCGTCAACGCCACCGTGGGCGCGCCGCGGTGCGACCGCAGCAGCTCCAGCACCTCGCTGGTGGTGCCGGAGCGCGAGATCACGAGCAGCGCGTCGTAGGTGCGGCCGGCCGGGAACTCCGAGGCCGCGAAGGCGTCGGTCTCGCCGGCCCCCACCTGCTCGCGCGCGACCGCGTAGGACTGGGCCATGTACAGCGACGTGCCGCACCCGGCGACCGCCAGCCGCAGGCCGCGGGCGGGCAGCGGCAGGTCGGGTGCGAGGTCGGCGGCCTGGCGCCAGATATCGGGCTGGCTGGCCACCTCGTGAGCGATTGCGCTCATATCGCGCCACTTTATGCCGTAAGTGCGCAGAAGGCAACCAGCGCACGGAGGTGCCACTCGGTACACTTGCCGCAGCAATGCGCCAGTCCGAACGTCTCAGCCGCATCGTCGAGCAGCTGTCCACGAACGGGTCGGTCGGAGTCGGCGACCTGGCCGCGGATCTGGGCGTCTCCTCGGCCACCGTGCGGCGCGACCTCGTGCTGCTCGAGCAGCAGCGGCTGCTGGCGCGCACCCACGGCGGCGCCATCGCAAACGGCGTCCTGTTCGAGCTGCCGCTGCGCTATCGCAGCGCCCGCCGCCAGGAGCAGAAGGCCCGGATCGCGAAGGTGGCGGCCGAGCGCGTGCCCGAGGGCGCCGCCATCGGCATGACCGGCGGTACCACCACCACCGAGGCCGCCCGGGCACTGTCCGACCGGCGGCGGCTGACGGTCGTCACCAACTCCCTGAACATCGCCTCCGAGCTGGCGGTGCGCCCCAACCTGAAGCTGGTCGTGACCGGCGGCGTGGCCCGCCCCGAGTCCTACGAGCTGGTGGGGCCGCTGGCCGAGGCGTCGCTGTCCGGCCTGTACCTGGACATCGTGCTGGTGGGCGTGGACGGCATCGCCGTGGGCGCCGGCCTCACCACCCACCACGAGGTCGAGGCACACACCAACCGGGCGCTGATCGCTCGTGCCCGCCGCGTGGTGGTGGTGGCCGACAGCTCCAAGATCGGCCAGATCGCGTTCGCCCGCATCTGCGGCCTGGAGGCCGTGCACGAGGTGATCAGCGACACCGGCGCCGACCGCTCCGAGGTGGCCGCGCTGCGCGCGGCCGGCGTCACCGTCACCCTGGTTTAGGCTAGCCGTCAAGCGACGACGCGAAAGCCGATGTTCCCGGCCGACGCGTCCGGCGTGTTCGCGCTGCGCGCGTCCACCCGGTAGCGGAAGCAGTAGGAGTCGTGGCAGAGGTAGGAGCCGCCGCGCATGACGCGGTGGCTGCCGGCCGGCGGCCCCTGCGGGTCCAGAGCCGGAGATGACGCGTAGTAGGCCGGGTCGAACCAGTCGCCGCACCACTCCCAGACGTTGCCGGTGGTGTTGAACAGCCCGTAGCCGTTGGGCTCGAACGCGTCCACGGGCGCCGTCCCCGCGTAGCCGTCCGCGACCGTGTTCTCGCCCGGGAAGCGGCCCTGGAACACGTTCATGCGGTGCTCGCCGCCGGGCTCGCGCTCCCCGCCCCACGGGTAGTGGCAGCCCGGATCGACGCCGCCGCGGGCGGCGTGCTCCCACTCCGACTCGGTCGGCAGCCGCGTGCCGCTCCAGGCGCAGAAGGCAGCCGCGTCGGCCCACGACACGTGCACGGCCGGGTGGTCGTCGCGTCCGTCCAGATCGGACTGCGGCCCCTCGGGGTGGTTCCAGTCGGAGCCGTACACCTGCCGCCACCAGGGCGCGGACGCCACGGCTCGGGTGTCGGGGAAGTCGTCGGGCAACAGGCCGCCGAACACGAACGACCAGCCGAACCGCTCGGCGTCGGTGCGGTAACCGGTCTCGGCCACGAACCGGCCGAACAGCTGGTTGGTCACGGTGAACTGCCCGATCCGGCACGGCCTCAGCCGCACCTCGTGCACCGGCGCCTCCCCGTCCTGCGGGTAGCCGTCGCCGGCGTCGTTGCCCTGCAGGGTGACGCCGCCCGGCAGCGCCACCAGCCCCAGCTCCGCCTCTCCCAGTGAGCCGCGCGGAACCGCCACCGCCTCCGCCACAGCACCTCCCGTGCCCGGCCTCGGCGGCGCGCAGCAGCCCGCCTGGCCCGGTGGCGTCGATGCGGTCATGCCCGGATGCTATCCCGTGGCGTCGGGCGGTCCGGTGTCGGCCACCGCCGCATCACCATCGGGCCGTCGGCGAGCGGGTCGTCCTCGCCGTCCTTCTTCTTCTTGACGTGGATCAGCCCCCGCGTCTGCTTCCACCCGATCTGCGTAGCCAGCATGGTCAGGCCGAACCCCACGCTCCACGCCGTCGTGATCAGCGCCTGGCCGACCGTGTAGGCCGTGATCGTGCTCTGTGGCGCCACCCCCTTCAGCACCACCGATATCAGCGCCGTCTGCGACCCGACCGCGCCCGGCGCGATCGCGATCGTCGACGAGATCGAGGACGCCGCCACGATCAGGAAGATGTTCTGCAAGGACACGGGGATGTGGTAGGCGTACATGAAGGTGGCGTTCACGCCCATCCGCGCGGCGTAGGAGGCCGCTTCGACCAGCACCACCTGCGTCATGAACTTGCCCGGTGTGGTGAGGATGCCGCCGCCGTCCTTGGCCTGCTCCCAGGTGTGGTGCAGCCGCTGCCAGAGGATCTTTCCGACCACGTAGATCAGCGCGGCGCCGCCGATCACGATGATCAGCGTCAGCCCGACGTGGTCTGCGAACCAGCCGAACTTGACGTCGAACGAGCCGGCCACGCTCAGGAACAGCCACAGGTAGATGATCGCGGCCACCACCACGAAGAAGATGTTCTGCACGACCGTCGCGCCCACCAGGCCGGCCACGGTCGACCCGGCAATCGCGCTGCGGTACAGCCCCAGCATCGCCACCGTGCCGGCCGAAGCCGGCAGGATCGAGTTGAGGCCGGCGCCGCCGGCGTAGTAGCTCAGCACCTCGCGGTAGGGCAGCACCGACTTGGGATAGGCGGCGCGCAGGATGTTGCGCCACGCCAGCGAGATGAACAGCGTCTGCAGCAGCTGGAAGCTCAGGCCCAGCACCACCAGCGGCAGCGACACCGATTTCATCGTGTCCCACAGCTGGCTCAGCCAGTCGGCCACGTGTCCCCGATCCTCGGCTCTGCGATCTGCTCGGCGCTGCTGATGGGTGCGGCCTCCCCTGTGATGAGCGCAAGGCTACTACGGCCATCCGTCGTCATGGCCTCCGGTCGCGTAGGGTTTGCCCCGATGAGCGCCGCTTCACAAACCGACCTGCGATGGCGTCCCGAGCGGCCGCAGGTGCGCCCGCTGCGGCTGGTGGTGAGCTGGGTGATCTCGGCGCTGTCGCTGCTGCTCGCGGCGCTGGTGCTACCGAACGTCACGGTATCCGGCTTCTGGGGCGCCCTCGGCATCGCCGCCCTGATCGCCATCCTGAATGCCATCCTGCCACCCGTGATCGCGGCGCTGCGGCTTCCGTTCACCCTGATCACGAGCTTCCTGCTGATCCTGGTCCTGGACGCGGCGATGCTGCGCGTCGCTTCGGAGGCCTTCCCCGGGGCGATGTACATCTCCAGCCTGGGACGGGCGCTGGCGGTTTCGCTGCTGGCGGCCGCAGCGACGATGGTGATCACGATCCTGGCCGGGATGGACGACGACGACGAGTACACGCTGCGCGTCACCCAGCGGATCGCGCGGCGCACCGGCAACGTCCAGCGCACCGACGAGCCGGGCGTGATCTACCTCGAGATCGACGGGCTGGGGCTGCCGGTGCTGCAGCGGGCGATGCGCGACGGGAACGCGCCCGAGATGGCTCGCTGGCTGGCGGAGGGCTCGCATCACATGGTGGAGTGGCAGACCGACCTCTCGTCGCAGACCGGCGCCAGCCAGGCCGGGATCCTGCTGGGATCGAACCAGGACATCCCGGCCTTCCGCTGGGTCGAAAAGAGCACCGGCCGTGTCGTCGCCTGCTCCGGGCCGGACGACTGCGCGGAGATGGAGAAGCGCCTCGCCACCGGCGCCGGCCTGCTCGTGGGCGGGGGCGCCAGCCGCGGCAACCTGTTCTCCGGTGAGGCCGACGCGACGATCCTGACCGTCAGCCGGCTGAGTGCCGAGAAGACGGCGAACCCTGGCTACCGCAGCTTCTTCGCGAACGGGTTCAACGTCACCCGTGTGCTGGTGCTGTTCTTCTTCGAGGTGGGCCTGGAGTGGGTGGCCGCCATCCGCGGCATCCGCCGCGACGTGCAGCCGCGCGGGCACCGGGGCGGCAAGTACCCGTTCATCCGGGCCGGGATGTGCGTGGTCGTGCGCGACCTGATCGTGCACGGCGTGCTATCGGACATGATGCAGGGGCGCGCCGCCGTGTACGCCACGTTCTCGAGCTACGACGAGGTCGCACACCACTCCGGCCTGGAGCGGGCCGACACGTTGGAGGCGCTGCGCAAGCTCGACGAGCAGTTCGGGCGAATCATGCGCGCATGCCCCTACGCGCCGCGGCCCTACCGGATCGTGGTGCTGTCCGACCATGGTCAGACGCAGGGCGCCACCTTCCGCCAGCGCAACGGCTACGGGCTGGACGACCTCGTGCGCCGCTCGCTGGAGAGCGGCACGGTCGGCGAGATGTCAGGTGCCGAGGAGGCCCAGGCGATGGTCGGACATGCGCTCACCGAGGCCACCGGACGCGATGCCAAGGACCCGGACGAGGATAGCCCCGCGGGCGAGGACGTGATCGTGCTGGGGTCCGGCAACCTGGGCCTGCTGTACCTGATGAACCACCCCGAGCGGCTGACGCTGGAGCAGATCGAGGCCGAGCACCCGCGCCTGATCCCGGCGCTGCGCGCCCATCCCCACGTCGGCTGGCTGCTGGTGCGGGCGGCCTCCGGCCCGGTGGTGCTGGGCGCGACGGGCAGCCGCGACCTGGTGTCGGGCACGGTCGAAGGGGACGATCCGCTGGCGCCGTTCGCGCCGGAGGCGGCGCAGCACCTGGCCCGTACCGACGGCTTCTCCAACGTCGCCGACATCATGATCGGCAGCTTCTACAGCTCGGACCTCGAGCAGGGCTGCGCGTTCGAGGAACTGATCAGCTTTCACGGCGGGCTGGGCGGGCCGCAGACGCGGCCGTTCATCCTCTACCCGGTCGAGCTGGCCGCCCCGCAGCTGCCGATCCTGGGCGCCGCGCGGGTGCACGAGATCCTGTCCGGTTGGCGCCGCGACCTGCAGGGGGAGTTCGTTCCCAAGGCCGCGGTCACGCCGTCTGCGGCGCCCGGTGCCTCCGCCACGTGAGCCCCAGCATCGCCCCCAGCACCAGCGTCGGCACCACCGTCAGCACGCGGTAGAGCAGCACCGCCGCCACCGCCTCGGCGTTGCCGGCGCCGAAGCCGACCAGCGCGGAGGACAGGCCCAGCTCGACGATGCCGACACCGCCCGGCGTGATCGGGACGGCGGTCAGCAGGCGCACCAGCCCCCAGGCCGCCATCGCCTCCACCCAGGTCACCTCCGAGCTGGGCACGCCGGTCGCGCGCAGGCACACCAGCAGCACGCCGAACACCGTCAGGTGTCCGACGAATGCGGCCAGCGTGATCACGTGCCAGCGGCGGGCCAGCAGGTGGACCGTCTCGCCCCGGAAGCGCACCATCGCGGCTCCCCAGCCCGAGCGCGGCTTGCGGCGCACCAGCCGCAGCGCCCAGTTGGCGGCACGCTGCGCGCGGTCGCCCCAGACCTGCGCCTGCTCGTCGCTGCGGAACGCCAGCACAAGGGCCGTCGCCATGAACACGATCACGCCCATGCCGATCAGCCCGGCCGTCAGCAGCAGCGTGCTGGAGCCGCCGGTCAGGAGCAGCAGCGCCAGGGCCAGCATCGGCAGCGTCACGTTCACGATCTGGTTCCATGCGCCGGTCACGACCACGGCCACGGCGATCGCGTTCGACCGGTATCCCCAGCTGCGCAGCATCGCGTATGACGCGGCCAGGCCGACCGCGTCGCCACCCGGCACGGCGATCGAGATCGCCGACGATGTCTGGGTCAGCACCATCGACTGGCGGTAGTTGAGTCCCGGCAGCGCCGCCATCCAGGGCGGCCCGTATGTGGCCACGTTGATGGCCGTGGCCACCGCCAGCGCCACCAGCGCCTCGTTGCTGAGGCCCGTCACCACATCCCACACGTCGGAGTAGTTGGCGATCCGGGGCAGCAGCACCAGGAACACCAGCAGGATTGCGACGATGCCGACGACGGCCGGGCCGAACCTGCGCACCAGCGACTTCTGTTCCCGCTCCGGCTCCTGCGGCTCGCCCACGTCGGGCGGCTCGGAGGTCACGGCAACAGCGAGGATTTCATGGCCTGGAACTCCTGATCGGTCAGCGCGCCCTGGTCATGCAGCGCCGACAGCCGTTCCAGCTGGTCGACCGGTGCCTCGGCCGCCGCCGGCGCGGCCTGCTGGGGCCGGGACAGCTTGGCCCTCACAGCAGTCGCCACATCGCCGCTCTCGGCGTCGGGGAACTCCTTCACCGACTGCCGCCGCACCGCCTCGAGGCCGATGCCGGCCAGCACGATCATCACCAGTGCCGGCACCGGGCGGCGGAAGGCCATCGTCGGCGCCCACCAGATCAGGAACAGGACGACCGCGGCGAAGGCCACCCAGATGTGGCCGACATGGTCGCGTGCGTGCGGCGCGAAGACGCGCCGGATCGAGACCGCGCGCGATCCCTCGCCGGACACCCAGGCCCAGATCACCATGATGAATCCGACGGCGATTACGGTGCGGGTGGTGTCCTTGAGCAGGCCGGTGATGACATCCCAGGCGGCGTTTGCGGCCGGCCGGTTCTCCGGCAGCTTGACCAGGCTGTCGACCAGCATGTTGCCGCCGACGGTGCGTCCGATGACGAGGATCACCCCCGCCGCGATGATGCCGAACCCGCAGTTGCGGACGGCTCGCCGCCGGTAGCCGGTGGCCAGGTACACGGCAAGGGCGTACAGGGCCAGCGAGACGAGCGGCAGCACCCAGGCCAGCACCTTCAGCCAGTGCGCGAGCGTCTGCACCAGCGATAGCTGGTCGGAGGTGAAGATCACGATCTTGCCGCCCGCGATGGTCGTGGTCGGGCTCAGCCCCAGCCGGCCGGCCAGGTTCTGTTCCAGGCCGCTGGTGTTGATCGAGACCTCGCCGCCCGCCGTTTTCAGGCGGCTGCCGCCGCCGTCCAGCACCAGCACCAGTTGCGCGTGGGCCACCTTGTTCGCCTTGATCCACGCCTGCTGGGCGGGGTCGGAGGCCAGCAGGCGCGCGGCTGCGGTGTCGGCGTAGCCGCGCAGCGCTGCCGCGGCGGGCGCCGCCAGCGGCTGTGCCTGTTTGGGCAGCAGCGGCTGGATCTGCGTGGCGACGTCGACGTTCGCATAGAGCTGGTCGACCAGGTTTCTGGCGAGCGCCTGCTGGATCTCGGGCTGCTGCAGCAGCTGGGTGGTGGTGGCGTTGTAGCCGTCGGAGTCGAGCACGACGCGCCGGATCCACAGCGCCAGCACCGACAGGATCAGCACCAGCGATGCCGCGGCGATCAGGCTGCCGACCATCCATCGCCGGCGGCGGGATGCCTTGTGCGTTGCTTTCTGCGTTGCCTTCTGCTCGGCGTTCTCGGCCGCCTCACCCTCCACCGGCTGGTCGCTGCTCACGCTGTCCGCCCCGTCCTTTGTAAGTGATTGCTCAAGCCATGCTAACGGCTGGCGCGGCATGTGGAGCAGGACTGCGCCCGTCATCCGCAGCCGGCGGCCGGGTGGATGTGAGCAAACACCCCTAGGTAAACGCTCTCTCATGTTCAAGAGCTACCCTGTGGGGGTTCAACTGGGAGGTTGCGGAACATGCGCATGGGCAGCAAGCGATCATCGGTGCGGGTGCTGGGCTGGGTGGGTCTGGCGCTGGTGATGCTGGGAGCGGTGAGCGTGACGGCGATGGCGTTGACCGCCAGTCACGCGAAGGTGCCGCCCTCAAAGCCGCTGGCCGTTGCGCTGCACGACGCCGCCACCGCGCCGCCCACCGGCGTGACCGCGCGTTTCGCCGTCCACCAGCACCTGATTCCCGGCAGCTCGACGCTGCTCTCCACCGGCCCCCTGGCCGGTGCCACCGGCACCGTCTGGGCCGCCGATGGCAAGGTGCGCCTGTCGATCCACTCGGCGCTGGGTTCCACCCAGCTCGCGTATGACGGCAGGTCGCTCACCTACTACAGCCCCAAGAATCATTCCGCCTACCGCCTGGCGGTGCCGTCACACGAGCGCGGCAAGGCCTCGTCGACCGGGCATGCGCCTCCGTCGGTGGGCGACATCGGCAAGCTGCTCTCCGGCGTCGGGAACGACGCGGTGCTGTCGGGAGCGATCCCGGGCAACATCGCCGGACGCCCGGCCTACACGGTCGAGGTGCGGCCGCGTCAGTCTGCGGGGCTTATCGGCTCGCTGGCCCTGGCCTGGGACGCCACACACGGCGTGCCGCTGCGCTTCGCGATCACCCCGCGCGGCTCGGACACGCCCGCGCTCGAGCTGGTCGTCACACACATCCGTTTCGGCAAGCTGCCGGCCGGCGCCACCAGCCTGACGCTGCCCCCGGGCACGCACACGGAGCGGGTGCACCTGCCCTCGAAGCAGCGCCTGCAGGGTGCCGCAAAGCACGTGCACTCGGTCACCGGCGCCGGTGCGGTCGCGAAGGCCGTGCCGTTCCACCTGACCGCTCCGGCCACGCTGGCCGGACGGCCGCGCACCGAGGTGCGGTCGCTGGGCGACGGCGCGCTGATCGTCTACGGCCACGGCCTCGACTCGCTGCTGGTGTACGAGAAGCAGGCCGGCGGTCACGGCGTCTCGCTGCCGGCGATGGCGCCTGTGTCGGTCAACGGTGCGGCCGGGCATGAGATCGAGACGACGCTCGGCAGCATCCTGCAGTTCAGCCGCGGCCGGGTCACCTACACGGTCGCCGGATTCCAGACGGCCGACACGATACTCAGCGCAGCACAGTCGCTGCATTGAGCGCGGCCGCCGCGGCGGGCGCTCTCGTCGAGATCGAGGGAGTCAGCAAGCGCTACGGCCATGTCGTGGCGCTGGACGACGTGTCCGCGTCGGTGACCGAGCGGGCGGTCGGCCTGCTGGGCGCCAACGGTGCCGGAAAGTCGACGCTGATGCGCTCGATGCTGGGCCTGATCCGACCCGACGAGGGCAGCATCAACGTGATGGGCATGGGCATCGAGCACTCGTGGGATATCCGGCGGCGCCTTGGCTACATGCCGGAGCACAGCTCGCTGCCGATGGGCATGACCGCCCGCGACCTGGTCGTCCACATGGGCGAGCTGCGCGGGCTGCCGCGCCGGGTGGCGGTGCTACGAGCCTCGGAGGTGCTGTTCCAGGTCGGCCTCGAGGAGGAGCGCTCGCGGCTGATCCGTACGTTCTCGGTGGGCATGCGGCAGCGCACGAACCTGGCCCAGGCGATCGTTCACTCGCCGGCGATGGTGATCCTGGACGAGCCCACGAACGGCCTTGACCCGGCCGGCCGCGAGGAGATGCTGACGCTCGTGCGGCGGCTGTCCGCCGACCTCGGCATCGCCGTGATCATGTCCTCGCACGTGCTGGAGGACGTCGTCCGCACCTGCGACTCGGTGCTGGTGATGCGCGACGGGAAGATCGTCGCCACGCAGCGGCTGGCGCAGGCCGACCGCGTCGACAACGGCGAGGTGCAGGTGCAGATCGTCGGCGACGCCGACGCGTTCGCCGCGGCCGCCGCGGCGCTGGGGCTGGCCGTGCGGCCGGACGGCGAGTGGCTGCTGGTGCGGGGCGCCGACGCCGACGCGGTGCTGCGCGGCGTGCGCGATGCCGCCATCGCGAGCGGAGCCGGGCTGCACGAGCTGCGGCCGGCAGGCCCCACCATCGAGCAGTCGCTGATCGGGGCGATCGGATGAGCACCGACGCACGCCTGGTCGACACCGCGTTCACCACCTACCAGGGGCCGCGCGCCGGACGGGTGGCCGCGATCTGGTCGCTCGCGCGCTGGAGCGCGCTGCGCGCGCTCGGCGCCCGCCGCGGCTGGAAGGCCAAGCTGATCCCGATCTCGCTGACGCTGCTGGCGTTCGCGCCGGCGCTGGTGGTGCTGGGCCTGCGCGCCATCCTCGGCTCGGGCAGCGTCAGCCGCCAGGTCGCCAACGCCGTCCCGTACTCCGATTACATCAGCACGATCGCGATCGTCGTGCTGGTGTTCAGCGTCGTGATCACGCCGGAGCTGGTTTGCCCCGACCGCCGCGACCGCACGCTGTCGCTCTACTTCTCCACCGCCATCGGCCGCCTCGACTACGTGCTCGGCAAGGTGGCCGCGGCGCTGATGCCGCTGCTGCTGGTGACGCTGGCGCCGGTGCTGCTGCTGTACTTCGGCACCGTGCTGTTCGCCGTCCACCCGGTCGGCTACCTGCAGGCGCACTGGCTGGATCTGCCCCGCATCATCGCTTCCAGCCTGATCGTCGCCACCTTCTACGGGCTGGTGGGGCTGGCGATCTCGTCGCTGACCGGCCGGCGCGCGTTCGCGGTCGGCGGGTACCTGGCGTTCCTGGCCATCTCGACGGTGATGGGAGGCGTGCTGAGCCATGCGCTGAACGCGCGCTACTTCCGGCTGCTGGCGGTGGCGGCGGCGCCGATCCGGGCCGGTCAGGGGCTGTTCCCGAAGTACTCCGACCCGGGCAACATCAGCCCCGTGGTGTGGGGCTCGACCGTGGTCGAGGTGTGTGTGCTGGCGGTCATCGTGCTGGCGGTGCGCTACGGGCGGGACGAGGGATGAGCGCGCCGGCGATCGAGTTCAAAGGCGTGTCACGCTGGTACGGCGACACCGTCTCGCTGGCCGACGTCTCGTTCACCGCCGACGGCGGCGTGGTCGGACTGCTCGGCCACAACGGCGCCGGCAAGTCGACCACGCTGAAGCTGTGCGCCGGGTTCTCGACGCCCAGCACCGGCACGGTGCGCATCTACGGTGACAACCCGCGCCGCCACCCGGACGTCTACCGGCGGATCGGGATCGTGCCCGACCACAGTCCGCCGTGGCCGTTCCTGACGGGGCGCGAGGTTGTGGAGCTGTCGGCCCGCCTGCACAAGGTGGCCGACTACCGTGAGGCCGCCGCCCGCGCGATCGCGACCGTCGAGTTGGAGGGCGCCGCCGACCGGCGGGTGGCCGGGTTCTCGCACGGCATGCGCCAGCGGGTGAAGCTGGCCCAGGCGATCGCGCACGAGCCCGAGCTGCTGCTGCTGGACGAGCCGCTGAACGGCCTCGACCCCACCCAGCGCGAGCACATGATCGCACTGCTGATCCGGCTCGGCGAGCAGGGCCGCACCGTCGTCGTGTCGTCCCACGTCCTGCACGAGGTGGAGCGGATGGCGCCGCGGGTGCTGGTGCTCGTGAACGGGCACCTGGTGGCCGAGGGTTCGACGGCGGGGATCAGGCAGCTGATCAGCGAGCGGCCGCGGCGCGTGCTGGTGACGGCGGATAACGCCCGCGCGCTGGCACGCGAGCTGATGTCCAGCGCGGCGGTCGACGCCGTGCGGATCACCGACGGCGCGATCGAGGTCGAGACCAGCGAGCCGTCGCAGCTGAGCCGCGAGCTGCCCGCCGCGGCCGGGCGCACGGAGTCGCTGCTGCGTCTGATCCGTCCGGTCGGCGACGACCTGGAGAGCGTCTACACGTACCTGCACGAGCGCGCCCGGGGGCAGGCGCGATGATCCTGCCCGTCTACCGGCTGACGCTGCGCGCGCTGCTCCTGCAGCGCCGCACGATCATGCTGGCGGTGGTGGTGCTGGCGCCGGTCGCGACCTCGCTGATCTACGCGCTGGCGCGTCCCGCCGGCAGCGACACGATGGGCTTCTACTCGGATATCGTGCAGAAGCTGTTCGTGCCGGCCGTCGCCGCGCTGGTGGCGCTGGTGTTCGGTGTCAGTGCGTTCGGCGACGAGCGGGAGGACGGCACCATCCTGTACCTGGTGGCGACGCCACAGCCGCGGCTGGAGCTGGTGGTTGCGAAGGTGGCCGCGGCGTGGACGGCGTCGCTGGTGCTGCTCGTGCCCAGCCTGGTGCTGAGCGGTCTGCTGGGCCTGGGATCGTCCGCGTCGCTGCGCCTGATCGGGTGGCCGCTGCTGGGCGTGGTGCTGGCCAGCCTGGCCTACTGCGCGGCCTCGTCCTGGCTGTCGCTGAAGACGCGGCGGCCGGTGGTGATCGGCGTCATCTACATCCTGCTCTGGGAAGGGTCGGTGGCGACCTATGCGGCGTCGGCCGCCAAGCTTTCGATCTCGGCCTACGGCAGCGCCTTCGTTGCGCACGCGCTGCCCCAGTCGGCTCCGCCGGTGGCGGGCCTGGTTCCGTCCGCAGTGGTGCTGGTGGCGGTGGTCGTGCTGGCGGCACTGGGCGCCGCCCGCAGCCTCGGCCGCACGGAACTACCCTGAGGTGGAGGGTTCTAGCGGGTACCGGTGAACAGCCCGCGGCCGAGGAAGCCGGCCACGACGGCGACCAGCACCGCCAGCAGCAGCACCCAGAAGGCGAGCTTGATCGCGCCGAACACGCCGAACACCAGGATCGCGAGGATCAGAAGCAGAAGCCAGATCATGCGCTCGGGATACCCGGGAGCCGTGCCCGGCAAACGCCGCTTCAGGCCAGGTCCGACGGCAGCAGCGACCAGCAGATCATGTCCTTGCGAACGCCCTGCACCGACCGCGATCCCCGCTCCAGCCCCTCGCGGGTGAACCCTGCCCGCTCGAGCGCACGCTGCGAGGCGATGTTCTCCGGGTCGGTTCGACCCTCCAGCCGCTCGGCGCCCAGCGCCTGAAATGCCCACGGCGAGACCAGCCGGATCGCCCGTGTCACCAGGCCCCGGCGGCGCGCCGCCGGATGCACGCCGTAGGCCACCTCGATGATGCCCGACGGCCGCTCCGTCGAGAGCAGGATCACGCCCCGGTACCCGTCGCTGCCGGATTCGGTGATGGTGAGCGCGAGCGGCGACGCCGGGTCGTCCCACGATCCCATCAGCTGCGTCAGCTCCTCGCGCGCGTCCTCCTCCGTGTAGGGGATCGGGACGTTCACCCAGCGCCGGGTGGTCTCGTCGCCGCCCTCCTCCATCAGGCCCGGCAGGTCGCTCTCGCGCATCGGCCGCAGCCTGACGGTGCCGTCGCTGAGCGGCGGGTCGGGCGGGTCGACGTGGTCGGGGCGGCGGGCGGCCATGCTCAGGCCGGGTTCGGGGTCGGGGTCGGTCGGAACAGGCCGCGGCGGCCGACGCTGAGGCTGAGCGCGGCCGCCGTCACGCCCAGCGCGCCCGCGACCAGGAAGGCCGGCTCGTACGACCCGAACCAGGTGCGGCTGGCACCGGCGCCCCAGGCTGCGAAGGCGGCGCCGAACTGGTGGCACGCGAACACCCAGGCGAACACCACGCCCACCCGCTCGCGGCCGAACGCCTCGCGCACCAGCGCCACGGTCGGCGGCACCGTCGCCACCCAGTCCAGGCCGTAGAACACGACGAACGCCGCCAGGCCCAGGCCCGCGTGCGACAGCGCGGCGTTCAGCCCCAGCAGCGCCATGCCGCGCAGGCCGTAGTACCAGAACAGCAGCCAGCGGGGATCGAAGCGGTCGGTCAGCCAGCCGGAGCAGATGGTGCCGACCACGTCGAACACGCCGATCGCGGCCAGCAGCCCGGCGCCGCGCACCTCGCTCAGACCATGGTCGGAGCAGGCCGCGATCAGGTGCGTCCCGATCAGGCCGTTGGTCGTGGCGCCGCAGATGAAGAACGCTCCCGCCAGCAGCCAGAAGTCGCGCACCCGCACCGCATCGCGCAGCGCGCCGGTCGCGTTGCGAAACGGGTTCACGAGCTGCCGCGGCGGCTCCGGCTCGACGGCGCCGTAGGGCATCAGCCCCACGTCGGCGGGGTCGGTGCGCAGGAACACGAGCGCGATCGGCACCACCACCAGGATCGCCGTCAGCGCGATCACCGCGGCCGCGGCGCGCCAGCTGTAGGCGGTCACCACCCAGGCCAGCAGCGGCAGGAACACCAGCTGGCCGCTGGCGTTGCTGGCGGTCAGCATGCCGGTCACCAGCCCACGGCGGGTGCTGAACCAGCGGTTGGCCACGATCGCGGCCAGCGGCACGGCAACCGCGCCGGTCGAGCCGCCGACCACCAGCCCCCACAGCAGGTAGAGCTGCCACGCCGACGTCATCTGCGTGGTCAACCCGGCGCCGATCGCGACCGTCGTCAGCGCGATCACGGTCACACGGCGCAGGCCGAACCGCTCCACGACGGCGGCCGCGAACGGCGCGCCCAGGCCGTACACGAGCAGGTTCACCGCCACGGCACCGCCGATCAGCGCCGGCGACCAGCCGAACTCGTGCTGCAGCGGCAGCAGCAGCACGCCCGGCGTGGCCCGGAACCCGGCCGCCGTCAGCAGCACCACGAACGTTGCCGCGGCGACCACCCAGGCGTAGTGCACCCGGCCCCTGAAGATGCGGGCGATCACGATCGCCGCATCGTACGCAAACCTTCAATGCGCGACGGAAGGACATGCGGAGCTGCTCTAGGAGGGGCTCGGGGCGCCGCCGCCGCGCCGGCGGATCGCGTTCGCCGACAGCGGGAACACCAACACAGACACCATCGCGGCGCCCACCAGCCCCGCCGCCGTGCTGGCCCGCATCTGGCCGTTTTTCACGCCCAGCGAGGTGACGGCCACGACCAGCGGCAGCGCGGTGCTGGCGTAGAGACCGAGCGCCACCCGGTCGCGCGCCCCCAGCGCGTAGCGGTAGATGAACAGCGTCGGCAGCCCGCGCACCACCAGGAACATCGCCACGAACAGGGGCAGCTTGAGCAACCCGGAGACGCTGCTGGTGATCGCGTTCAGGTCGAACTGCATGCCGGTGACGATGAAGAAGATGGGGATGAACACGCCGAAGCCGACCGCGTCCAGGCGCGGCTGCATCAGCCGCTTGGCGCGCGGCCCGCAGGCGATCGATGCCACGAGGCCGGCCGCGAAGGCGCCCAGCACGAGGTCGAGATGCAGCCGGGAGGTGAGGTAGACGAGGCTGATCAGGATCAGCAGCGCCAGGCGCACCGCGAACTGCCCGGTCCGCTCCAGCGTCTCCTCGAGCACCTGCAGGACGCGCACCGGTTTCAGCCGCGGCGCTGCGAACGCGACCACGCCCGTCACCAGACCGAAGACCACGAGCAGCAGCGCCGAGATGCCGCGGTTGGAGGTCTCGCTCAGGAGCAGTGAGATCAGGATGATGGGGCCAACCTCGCCGCAGGCGCCGGCCGCAGCCACCAGCGCGCCGAATCGTCCCTCGGCGTCGCCGTTGTCGCGCAGGATCGGGGCCAGCGTGCCCAGCGCCGTGGTGGTCAGCGCCACGCCCACGAACAGGGTGCTCTCGACCACGTCCAGGGCCTCCAGCAACCCTGCCACGACCAGCGCCAGCCCCACCGACATGCCCCAGCCGGTCAACGCCAGCCGTGCCGGCATGCCACGCAGCTGGTCGAGGTCGAGCTCGAACCCGGCCAGGAAGAACAGGAAGGCGAGCCCGAAGTCGGCCAGCACCTGGGCCAGTCCGGTGACATGTATCCAGCCCAGGATCGGCGGGCCCACAACGATCCCGAGCAGGATCTCGACCACCACCACCGGCAGCACGATGCGCGGCACCACGTCGACGATCAGCGGCGAGGCGGCTCCCAGCGCGACGATCACGACCAGCGTTCCCAGGTCGATCTGCATCGGGCGACCTTACAATGCGTCCCCCACGTCGCCCCTAGGAGCGCGCCGTCGTCTGCAGGAAGCCACGCAGCCGCTCCAGCACCGGATCGACGCCTGAGGTGTCGCCCCAGCGGCCGAGCACCTGCATGTCGCCGGTCCGCCGGTCGAAGCGCGGCTCGATCCGGCCCACGATGCGGTCGCCATGAAGCACCGGAAGCACGTAGTAGCCGTACTCGCGCTTGGCGGCCGGGACGTACATCTCGAGGCGGTAGCGAAAGCCGAACAGCGCCTCGGCTCGGTTGCGGTCGTGGATCAGCCGGTCGAACGGCGAAAGCACGGTGACGCGGTCGCCCACCGGGTCGTCCGCGATGTCCGGATGCGCCCGCCACTCGCCCGCCACCAGGCGCACACCCAGCGCCCGGAATCGATGCTCCGCGAACAATCGGTCGGCCTCACGGCGGGTGAGCGGGTGGTCGTCGGGCGGGTGCCAGCGCTCCGCGACGTCCCACAGCCGCTGGCCGCCGCTGCGGCCGACGATCGCGACCTCGCCGCGCAGCTGCAGGATCTCGAGCATGCGGCCGACGCGGCGTGAGCCGTGCCAGCGGTGCCGCTCGCGGCGCTCGGCTGACCGGTCCTCGATGTCGCGAGACAGCAGTGGCCCACGGTGCTCCAGCTCGCGCAGCAGGTAGCGGCGAAAGGCCTGGTTCTCCTGCAGGAACTGGCGCCACCAGCGATCGCGGGCGGTGGTGCTGGCGCGGCGGTTCGCGCGCATCCAGGCCCGCACCATCGGCAGCGACTCGATCGGCCAGATCAGGGCGTCCCACTCGAATAGCTGCCGCTCGGCCCACAGCAGGCGGTCGAGCTCACCGCGGTCGAACGCTCCCAGCCGGCTCCACAGCACCAGCTCCTGCGGCGTTGCAACGGTCGCGATCGGGTCGATCTGCAGGTAGCCGAGGCGCCGCACCGTGTCCAGGACGCCGGTCGCCGAACCGTCCAGTAGCTGCGCGCGAACGGCGATCCGGCGGGCGCGATCAGGGTCGACCGTTCGTGGCATGGGGCAACCCTAGTCACGCGGCTGGTGGAGTCAATCGTCTACGTGATGGCGACGTGCCGGGAGAGCGAGGTGGCGCTCATCCAGGCGTGCGATCCGCCGCCGGCGTAGCTCCAGCGCAGGTACGCGGCGCCCGGGGTGGTGAAGAGGATCCTGCGGGAGTAGCCGCCGCGCCGGTTGACGGCCACGGTGGCGATCGTGCGCCACGCGCCGCCGGCCTTGCGCCGCACCTGCAGGCGCACGCTGGCGCCGTGCATGTTCGGCCTGGACCTGCCGCCGAAGGTGAATGACGCGCCGCGGTGGACGCGGGCGCTCGACGCCCGCGATCCCAGGCGCGGGATCACGTGGATGGTCGTGCCCGGCACCGTCAGGCCCTGCTGGGTGTCCGAACCGGGGAAGATCGCCTGCCAGCTGAGGTTGCGGCGCAACTGGTTGGTGAGCGCAAAGCTCCAGACGCCGTTCGAGTCGGTCTGGTCGCGGTACCAGTAGATCCTGTTGCCCTCGCGCAGCTCGACGTAGACCCGGCGGTTCGCGATCGGTGCGTCGGTCGAATCGGTGAGCGTGCCGGCGAGGGTGACCTGCCGGCCGTACTTGATCGTCTCGGTCTCGGTGGGACTGGTGATGTCCAGGTTGGTCGCGTCCGGGTTGACCGCCGCGGGCGTGAACGCCGCCAGGGCGACCGCCAGCGCGTCGGCTTTGGGCGAGCCCAGCCCGGTGGCGGGGTCATACCCGGGGGCGGCCTCGTAGAGGCCGGAGCCGTTGACGCTGTTGGCGCCCCGGGTGATGTCCCAGAACAGGGCCGGGTCGCTGTAGAGCAGCGGGTTCGCGAATCCCATGCGCTGGCCGCCGTGCAACAGGGAGTAGGTGTTCGCGTCCGCCGTGATGGCGGCCATCAGCGGCGCGCCGCCGCTGGTGCCGCCGACCGGGAACCAGGGGACACCACGCGGGCAGTGAGAAGCCACGGACGTGCACTTGATGATGTAGCCGGTGCTGGGCTTGGCATCAAGCGCGATGTCGGGCACCTGCCGGCAGAAGCCGGTGGGGTTGCCGCACTTGACTCCGTTGTCGTAGCTGCGCTCGGGGTTGCCGCTCTGGTACGACGGCTGCGACCAGTTCCTGGAGATGCCGCCGCCGCCGTACCGCCAGGCGGTGCTGTTCGCGCCGTTGGCCGAGTGCAGAACGGTGCCGCCGACGCCGGTCACGAACGGCTGCGATGCGGGGTCGTCGACGACCAGCTTCGTGTCGCTGGGCTGCTGTGGTTCGCAGGCGCTCGACCCGGAGTCGCCGGATGCGGCGTAGAACGAGAGGCCGGCGGCGGCCGCCAGCTGCAGCTGGTACGACTCGGCCTGCAGGAAGGACGGCGGCAGGGAGTCCTCGCACGCGCCCCAGCTGTCGCTGACGATGTAGGTGTTCGTGGAGGCTGCGGTGCTGGTCATGCGGTCGACCATGGGCAGGATCTGGGCGATGCTGTTGGGCGCCGTGTAGACCTCGACGCTGCCCAGGCCGGGCGCGTTTGACAGCGCCACCTCGATGTCGAGCTCGACCTCGATCGCCCCGGCCATCGTGTTGCTGCCGCCGTTGATGGGTCGGCTGTGCACGGGGGTGTGCAGCCCGAAGCAGGACTTGAACGATGAGATGTCGGAGGACTTGAAGTTGGAGAACTCGACCAGCGCGATCGACTCACCGGTGCCGTCGTCGCCGTTCTGGATCAGGGAGCGATGGCCGTACGCGGTGGCCAGGTCGCCGGGCAGGTAGCCGCCGTAGAAGTTCTGCGCTTGCTTCGGGCCGGGGCAGGACGGCGTCGGCACAGCCGTGTGCGGCGTCAGCTTCGGCCGGGTGGCCAGGCTCTGCAGCTTGGTGGCGGTGTCCAGGCCGGTGACCGAGGACACCAGCGGCGAGATCGCGGCCGGCAGCTGCACCGCGGCGTCCGGGGCGCGGAACACGTGGCCGTTCGATCCGCGGTAGGTGGAGAGGCCGACGTGGAAGGCACGCGATGCCGCGGCCGCGGTGCCGTGGAAGCTGAGCGTGAGCAGGCCGGAGCGCTCCAGGCGCAGCCCGTGCGCGCGCATGTAGGCGACGACCGCGGCCCGGTCGGCGGGGCTGGGCGCGAACAGCGACCGCAGCTGGGCCGTGCTCATCGGGTTCGAGCCGCTGGAAGTGCGGGCGCTGTAGGCCAGCAGCGAGGCGTTTCGCGGCTTCAGCGAGACGGTCACGTCGATCGGCCGGGCGGCCGCGGTGGGCGCAACGCGGGCGGCTCCACGCAGGGCCGGCAGGGCGCTGCCGGGCACCGATCGTAGGGTTGGGGTGACGGAGGGTCGGGTGCTGGCCGCGGCGGCCCCGGGGCCGGAAACGAGGACGAGCGTCGATAGCGCGACGACCAGCAGCCGCGAGGAGGGGGTCAGCATCGCTCTCATTCTGCGCGGTGCGCTGCGGATTGTCCAACGTTCGCTGTGTGATTTCTTGGAACGCCTTACGCGTAGCATTGGCGCATGTGCTCGAAGCCTGTCGCCAACCCCCAGCCACGCGAGGGGGCGGACGCGCTGGTCAGCGATGCGCGCGGCCGCGTGCTGCTCGTTCGCAGGGCCGATGACGGCCGCTGGGCGATGCCGGGTGGATGGGTCGATCCGGGTGAGACGCCGGAGCAGGCCGTGGTGCGGGAGGTCGCGGAGGAGACGGGGCTGCGGGTCTCGGCGCCGCGACTGCTGCACACGAAGCAGCGGCCGGCGAGCGTCCACTACACCTTCGGATGCAAGCTCGACGGCGGCGATCTGCGTACGTCGGATGAGTCACTCGAAGTGGCCTTCGTCTCGCCCGACGAGATCGGTCAGTGGCACACGGATCATCACGAGCGGCTGACGGCGGCGCTTGCCGAGCTCGCTTGACGGCGAGGAACGAGGTTGTCAAACACCGACCGCGCCGTGCGGGCATCTCGGCACGCCGGCGAAGCGGAGCGTTGCATCGCCGTGACAGCGATCCCTCGGATGGATCGACTGTCAGTGACCCGATATCCGGGTCACATCGACCCGGATCGGCACCGAATAGTCGGCCGCGAACGCCGCCGGCGTCCAGCCGTTCCGGCTGATCCGCTCCTCGTACTTCTCGATGTAGGTGCGCAACGCTGTCGGCCGCCGGGTCGTCGCTGATGCGTGCGCGGCCGGACACCACCACCACATCGCCGCCGGCGCCGTCTCCGTCCAGGTGCACGGACACCCGAGCGCCGGCCGCGATGTTGCGGAGCTTGGCGGTGTTCGGCCTGCTGTAGATCAGGAGGCTGCCGACGCCGTCCCACAGAAACCAGACCGGCACCGGCACCGGAGCGCCGGCCGGGTTGACCGTTACCAGCCAGCCGATCAGCTCGTCGCGCAGGCGCCGGTCGGCGCGGGCGCCGAACTCCGTGGAGAGGTCGAGCAGCGGCGGCATCGTCGACGAGGATAGCCCGCGAGAGCGATCAACCGCCTGATCGCTCGGGGAGTATGCAATAGCGACCGGCAAACGTTCCGTCATAAAGCGAACGCGCGCCACACCTGACCGTTTACACAAGCGTGCTGCGACCTCAGCAAGAACAGGTCTGTACTCTTCGCCGCTGTGAAACGGGCTCTGCTCACAATCCTGGCAGCGTCACTGCTGTCGCCTATCACTGCGCGCGCCGCCGCAACCGGCCACGTCTTCCACCGCCACCACCCGGCTCCGGCTCGGCCGCAGACCCTGGGCGCGCGCGCGGCCAAGTTCTCGCTGCGCTTCCGCGGCACGCCCTACGTGTGGGCGGGGACGACGCCGCGCGGCTTCGACTGCTCAGGCTTCACGCGGTTCGTCTACGCCCACATGGGCATCGGGCTGCCGCACTCGAGCTACGCCCAGTGGACGATGGGACGCCACGTGGGGCGCCACGCGCTGCGCCCCGGCGACCTGGTCTTCTTCGACGGACTCGGCCACGTCGGCCTGTGGATCGGCCACGGCCGGTTCATCCACGCACCCCAGACCGGTGACGTGGTGTCGGTGGCCACCCTCAGCCACGGCTGGTACGCGGCGGCCTACAGCGGCGCCGTCCGTCTGCGCGGCACCCAGCGCTCGCACCTGGCCAGGCGACGGCAGCCAGCGCCCCCTGCACCTGGTCGCGCACGCCTGAGCCGCGGCCCGTGCGCTGACGGCGGAGCTGCGGCATCATACGTCCTGGATGGTTGATTCCACGAGCTACGCGGCGTTGGATCTGGTCTGGGACACGCTGGACGCCACGATCGTCCCTGGCCAGGACATGCCCAGCTGCCCTGCGGACGCTCCCGACGTCCAACGCGCCTCATCCTGCGCTAGCATCTACGCATCTCGTGGAATCAACATCTAGTGGCGAAACTCGATCAGGCGCGATGGTGGGCGATCCGGTCGGTGCGAAGCCGCAAGCCGGCCACGTATCGCTGTCCGCTCTGCGGGCTGAGGCTGCACGCCATGAGCGATCACGTGCTGATCTCCCCGGAGGGAGACGGCGACCGGCGCCGCCACGCGCACCGCGAGTGCGTGCTGGCGGCGCGCGAGGCCGGCCGGCTGCCGCTGGAGAGCGAGTGGCGGGCCACCCAGCCGCGGCCTCCGTCGCTGTGGCAGAGGCTGCTGGGCAAAGCCTGAAATGATCTAGGGTGTCGCGCTGATGCTGCGCCACCCCGCCTACACGCGCGAGCGCATCGCCCAGGTCGGGGACCGGATCCGCGCGCTGATCCACGCCGACGCCGTCGCCCCCGAGCGGCTGGCCGTCGCCGGCCCGGTCGACCGCATCGAGCCGGCCGAGGCGGAGCTGCTCGACTACCGCGACTGCGAGCTGGGCGAGACGTTCGGGCCGCTCTGGGCCACCTACTGGTTCAAGGTCGAGGCGACCGTGCCGGAGCGCTGGCAGGGTGAGCGCGTCGATCTGCTCTGGGTCAGCCACAGCGAGGCCACGCTCTGGGACGGCGGCCGGGCGCTCCAGGGCCTGAACACCAGCCCCGACGGCGCCCGCGTTGACGCCATGCTGCGCCAGGCGGCGGCCGCCGGCGAGCGGCTCGATCTGCGCGTCGAGCTCGCCTGCAACGGCCTCTTCGGTGAGCTGCCGCGCCCCTATGCCAGCCGTGAGCCGGTGGTGCTCGACCGCTGCCAGATCGCCCGCTTCGACCCGCGCGCCTGGCGGCTGCACCACGACTTCGACGTGCTGCGCCGGCTCGAGGCCGAGCACGCCGACGGGCTCGACCCGACCTGGGCGGGCGAGCTGCTCTACGAGCTGAACCGCGTCTGCAACGTCTGGTCGGAGCACGATCCGGCCACGTGGGACGAGGCCGAGGCGATCCTGGCGCCCCTGCTCGACCGCCGCAACGCCACGGTCACCCACGAGCTATCGGCGATCGGCCACGCCCACCTCGACACCGCCTGGCTGTGGCCGCTGGCCGAGAGCTACCGCAAGGCGGTGCGCAGCTTCAGCTCGCAGGTCGCCTACATGGACCGCTATCCGGAGTTCCGGTTCGCGTGCTCGCAGGCCCAGCAGTACGACTGGATCCGGCGCCGCAACCCGGAGCTGTACGGGCGCATCCGCGCACGCGTGGAGTCCGGCCAGTGGCTGCCTGTGGGCGGCACCTGGGTGGAGCCCGACTGCAACCTGCCGTCGGGCGAGTCGCTGGTGCGCCAGTTCCTGCACGGCCAGCGCTACTTCGAGCGGGAGTTCGGCCGCCGCTGTCCCGAGTTCTGGAACCCTGACGTGTTCGGCTACAACGGCCAGCTGCCCCAGATCATGCGCGGCGCCGGGATCGGCCGGTTCCTCACCCAGAAGCTGTCCTGGAACCGGTTCAACCCGCCCGCCCACCACACCTTCACCTGGCAGGGGATCGACGGGTCGCAGGTGCTCGCGCACTTCCCGCCGGCCGACACGTACAACGCCACCGCCGAGGTGGCCGAGCTGCGCCGCAGCGTCCGCGACTACAAGGACCACGACCGCTCGCACCGCAGCCTGCTGGTGTTCGGCCACGGCGACGGCGGCGGTGGGCCGACGCCGGACATGCTGGAGACGCTGCGCCGCGCCCGCGACCTGCAGGGCCTTCCGCGCACGACCATCACCACCAGCGATCAGTTCTTCACCGCGCTGGAGGCCGATGCCCGCGACCTGCCGGCGATCCTGGGTGAGCTCTACTTCGAGTACCACCGCGGCACCTACACGTCGCAGGCTGCTGTCAAACTGGGCAACGCGCAGGGCGAGCGGGCGCTGCACGATGCCGAGTTCCTGGCCGCGGCCGCGATGCGCGAGGCCGGCGCCGCCTACCCCGCCGAGCGGCTGGACGAGCTCTGGAAGCTGCTGCTGCTGAACCAGTTCCACGACATCCTGCCCGGCTCGGGCATCGGCCTGGTCTACGAGGATGCCGCCCGTGACCACGCCGCTGTGCTTGGGGGCGCCGAGGCGCTGGCGGCCGGCGCGCTGGCGGCGATCGCGGGCGGCGGCGAGCCGGCGCCGCTGAACACGATGGGAGCGGCCCGCGCCGAGGTGGCGGAGCGGCCGGACGGAGAGCTGGCCTGGGTGGAGGCGCCCAGCTACGGCATCGGCAGCGCTGCGGGCGCCGGGCCGGACGTCGCACGTGCGACCGAGCGGGGAGACCGCGTGGTGCTCGAGAACGGCCTGCTGCGGGCCGAGCTCACCCGCGAGGGCCGCCTCGTCTCGCTGGTGCACCTGACGGGCGATCGCGAGGCCATGGCGCAGCCCGGGAACGTGTTCCAGCTGTACGACGACCGGCCCACGGCCTACGAGGCCTGGGACGTCGACCCCTTCCACCTCGAGACGGTCCGGGACGCCGGGCCGGCGGAGTCCTGCGCCGTCACCCAGCCGGGCGGGCTGCGGGCGCAGGTGGAGCTGCGGTACCGGATCGGGACGGGCAGCACGCTGCGCCAGCTGGTGCGCCTGGACGCGGGTGCATCCCGGCTCGAGTTCCACTGCGAGGTCGACTGGCGGGAGCGCCAAACGATGCTGAAGGTGCTGTTCCCGGTGGCCGTGCACAGCGCCTCCGCCACCTACCAGATGCAGTTCGGCCACGCCGAGCGGCCCACCCACTTCTCCACCAGCCACGACCTGGCCCGCTACGAGGTGCCCGGCCACCGCTTCGCCGACCTGTCCGAGCACGGCTTCGGCGTGGCGCTCCTGACCGACTGCAAGTACGGCTACTCGACGCTTGGCGGCGAGATGCGGATCAGCCTGCTGCGCTCCGCCTCCGTGCCCGACCCCGAGGCCGACGCCGGCAGCCACCGGTTCAGCTACGCGGTGATGCCGCACCCGGGCGGCTGGCGTGAGGCGGGCGTGGTGGCCGAGGCGGCGCGTTTCGCGACGCCGCTGCGGTGGGCCGCGGGCGCGGGCGAGCCGCGGTCATGGCTGTCGGTCGACGACCCCAACCTGGTGCTCGACACCGTCAAGCGGGCCGAGGACTCCGACGCCCTGCTGCTACGGCTGTACGAGGCCCACGGCGCGCGCGGCAGGGCGCGCCTGCGCGTGGGCTGGCCGGTCGCCGAGGCCGTGTCGTGCAACCTGCTCGAGGACGAGGGCGAGCCGCTGCCGCTGGCCGGCGGGGTGATCGAGCTCGGCTACCGGCCCCACCAGATCATCAGCCTGCTGGTCAGGTGAGGGCGGCGCCGCTCTCCGGGTCGAAGAAGTAGAGCCGGTCGACGTCGACGCGCAGCCGCGTTGCGCCGCCCTCGGCCAGCGACGCGCGTCGCTCCAGCCGCGCGGTCAGCAGCGTGTCCGCCATACCGGCGGGGGCGAGGTAGGCGACCAGCTCCGAGCCCAGCGACTCCAGCCGCGACACCGTCACGTCGATCTCGCCGCCGCCGCCGTCGCCCGTGCCGAAGTTCTCGGGCCGGATGCCCAGCGTGACCGGCTTTCCCAGGTAGGCGCGCAGCACCGGCCGCTGCTCCAGCAGCTTCGGTGCCGCCAGGCGGGCGCCGCCGACGCTGACGGCACAGCCGTCGCCGTCCGCCTCCAGCCGGGCCGGCAGCAGGTTCATCGAGGGCGAGCCGATGAAGCCGGCGACGAAGGCGTTGACCGGCTGGTCGTAGACCTGGTCGGGCGTTCCCAACTGCTGCAGCAGGCCGTCGCGCAGGATCGCCACGCGGTCGCCCATCGTCATCGCCTCGGTCTGGTCGTGCGTGACGTACAGGGTGGGAGCGGCGATCCGGCGCTGCACGCGGATGATCTCGCCGCGCATCTCCACCCGCAGCTTGGCGTCCAGGTTGGAGAGCGGCTCGTCCATCAGGAACGCTGACGGCTCGCGCACGATCGCGCGTCCCATCGCCACCCGCTGGCGCTGGCCCCCCGACAGCTGCCGGGGCTTGCGGTTGAGCAACTCGGTGAGGCCCAGCATCACCGCTGCCTCGTCCACCCGCCGGCGGATCTCGTCCCTCGGCATCCGCGCCATCTTGAGGCCGAACGCCATGTTGTTGCGCACCGTCATGTGCGCGTAGAGGGCGTAGTTCTGGAACACCATCGCGATGTCGCGGTCGCGCGGTGGCAGCCTGGTCACCACCCTGTCGTTGATCCGGATCTGGCCGTCGGTGACCGGCTCCAGGCCGGCCACCATCCGCAGCGCGGTGGTCTTGCCGCAGCCGGACGGGCCGACCAGCACCATGAACTCCCCGGGCTGCACCTCCAGACTGAGGTCGTTCACCGCGACCACGCCACCGGGGAAGTGCTTGGTGACCGACTCCAGCGTGATCGTCCCGGTGGCGGTCATGACGAGCCCGCCAGCATGCCGGTGATGCGCTTGTTCAGGGCCAGGGCCAGCAATGCCGGCGGGATCAGCGCCAGCACGCCGGCGGCGGCCAGGATCGGGTAGTTGGTGGTGTACTTGCCGACGTACTCCGTGATCTGCACGGTGACCGGTTTGGCGTTCATTGTCTGCGTCAACAGCAGCGGGATCAGGAACTCGCCCCAGACCGAGAGCATCATGATCGCGGCCACCGCCGCGATTCCGGAGCTCATCTGCGGCACGACGATCCGCACGAACGCCTTCCAGCGCGAGCAGCCGTCGATCAGCGCGGCTTCCTCGGGCTCGGTCGGCATCTCACGCACCTGCGTGTACAGCAGCCAGGTCGCCAGCGGCGTGAGCGTGGCGATGAAGACCAGCACAAGCCCTCCCTTCGTATCAATCAGGCTCGGGCCGACCGGAGGCTCCGCCAGCACCTTGAACAGTGACACCACCACGACGAAGATGGGTACGATCATCGTCCCCACCAGCAGCGCCAGCACCGCGCCGCCAAGCCTGAAACGCAGGCGGCCCACCGCATAGGCCGCCATCGTCGCGAAGATCAGGATGAAGCCGGTGGAGACGGCGGAAAGGATGGCGCTGTTGTAGATCGAGCGCGTGAACGTGCCGGCCTCGGTGACGGTACCGCCGGCGCGCTGGTTCGAGGTGCCGCCGAGCAGGTCGTGATACGCCTGCAGGGTGGGATGATGGGGCACCCAACGCGTGGGGATGGCGTTCACCTCGCGCTGAGTGGACACGCTGGTGGAGACGCCGATCAGGATCGGTCCCAGCGACCAGACGATGATCGCCAGCACCGCCACCAGCTTCGCTATCCGCCAGCCCGGCGAAGTCATACGGTCGACCTCCGCAGCGCGATCGCGTACAGCGCGCCGAGCAGGGCCGTGATCGCGGCCAGCAGGAAGGCGAGCGCCGTGCCGTGGGCGAAGTCTGCCTGGGCGAAGGTGGTGTTGTAGACCTGGATCAGGATCGAGCGAGTGTTCAGCGCGGTCCCGTTCAGGACGTAGATCTCATCGAAGATGCTGATCGCAAGCAACGTGCCGACGGTCAGCGCGATCGCCATCGACGGGCGCAGCAGGGGCAACGTTATATGGCGGAACTGCCGCCATGGGCCGGCACCGTCCACCGCGGAGGCGCTATAGACCTCATCGGGGATGCTCTGCAGTCCGGCCAGGAAGATCAGGCTGACGAGCGGCAGCACGCCCCACACGTGCACGAGCGTGATGTAGACGATCGGCCCCCGCCCTTCAGCCAGCCACACGTGCGGATGGCTGATGATGTGCAGCTGCATCAGCAGGCTGTTGAGGAGGCCGTTGTCGGGGTCGAACACGCGCTTCCAGAGCACGCCCGATACCACCGAAGGCAGCGCCCAGGGCAGGATCAGCACCGCCAGCACGAAGCCGCGGCCACGGAACACGCGGTGCAGGGTGACGGCCACCAGGATGCCCAGCACCAGCTCCAACGAGACGGCCAGCAGCACGTACCAGAGGGTGTGCACCATCGCCTCGCGCGAGACCGGGTCGTTGATCACGTCCCTGTAGTTGCGCAGGCCGACGTAGCCCGGCTTCTCGCCGAACAGGAAGCCGCCCGAGTTCATGCTCTGCCACCAGCCGTGCGCCATCGGATAGAGGACCAGCGCGGCCACCGCGATCAGCGATGGGATCACAAACAGCCAGCCCAGGATCTGGGTCTCACGGGCGGCCCGGTCGCCGCCCCGCCGGTTCCACGGCTTAGGCACTACTAATTGCGTGCGGCTGTCTTCGTGGAGAGCTGGTTGAGGGCGTCGGACACGCTCATCTGGCCCTTCACGGCCGCGTTCAACAGGCCCTGGGCATCAGAGCTGAACTGTGCGTACCAGAGCGGCGCGCCGCCTGGGAACAGCGGTCCCACATGCGGCAGCTCCTGGTTAACCACGTCGCCGCCCTGCAGCTGGCCGGTGTCCGACAGCTGCTTCAGCGATGAGGCGCCGCAGGGCAGGCTGCCCTGGGTCTTGTAGATGGCGATCGCGTTCTCGGGCCGCTCCCACCACTCGATGAAGGCGGCGGCCGCGGCCTTGTGCTTGGCGGTGACGGGGATCGAGAGACCCTCTGGCAGCCCGAACGAGCCACCCGGTCCGGTGTTGCCCGGCACCAGTCCGATCTGGGCGTCGCCGGCGATGCTCGACTGGCTGGGGTCGTTCGCCGTGGGCATGTTGCCCGGGCCGGTGGCCAGCAAGATGGCGTTCTCGCCCGCGGTGAATTTGTTTAGCGCGACGGAGTCGTCCATCGCCACCGAGCCGGGCGAGACCCAGCCGTTCTTGACGGCGTCGACCTCCCACTGCAGCGCCTTGTATCCAGCCGAGCTGGGATCCGAGAAGACCGGGTTGTTCTGGCTGTCGAACAGCTGCCCGCCCATCGCCAGCGTCAACAGGTACCAGGGCGTGACGCCGCCCTCGGTGGCCGCCATCGGGATCGCCAGCGGATACTGGACGCCCGAGCTCTTCAGCTTCTGGACGTCAGCCGCCAGATCGTCGAAGGTGGCCGGGAACGTGGTGATTCCGGCCTTGGCGAACATCTTCTTGTTGTACATGGACACGCGGAAGTCGTTTGAGTAGCAGGCCGCGTAGGTCTTGCCGCCGGACACGAACGCGGCGTCGGTGTTCTTGAGATCGGCCAGCGTCTTTGCTGACAGCACGTTGTCGAGCGGCTCCACCCATCCCGCACCGGCGAACTGGCCGGTGAACGACCAGTCGAACTCGGCCACGTCAGCGATGTAGGTGTTGGCCTCGTTGGCGACCAACAGCTTGTTATGGGTGGCGTCCCAACCGGTGACCACGTAGTTGACCTTGACCCCCGTCTCGGCGGTGAATTGGTTGAGCAGCTTCTGGGGCATCGCGTAGGGCACGAGCACGGTGATCGTCTGGCCCCTGATCGACTCGCTCGAGGCGCTGGAACCGCTCGAGCTGGAGCTGCCGCCGCACGACGCCGCGAACAGCGCCGCCACGATCGCCATCGCCGAGATCAGTGTCCACCGCAGTCGTCGGTTCACAACGTCTCCCTCGTTGCTGGTTGGGCGCTCGTCGGAGCGAGCGGAGCGCCATACTACGAGACCGTATGGGGGGAATACAAGAGCGCGCCGTGACACACCCACTGGATCCGCTGGACGCGGGTGAGATCGAGGCGGTGGCCGGCGCTTGCCGCGCACAGAACCTGGGCGAGGACAGCCGCTTCGTCACGATCGCCCTGCTGGAGCCGGACAAGCGGGCGCTGCTGGAATGGGAACAGGGTGGTGCGGAGCCGGCCCGGGAGGCAGAGGTGGTGATCCTCGACCGGTCGGCGCGGGAGACGGTGGAGGCGACCGTGGCGGTAGCCTCGGGCGAGGTCACCCGCTGGGTGCGGCGCTCGGACATCCAGCCGATGGCGGTGGTCTCGGAGCTGGTCGAGGCGGAGCGCGCGGTGCTGCTCGACCCGGATTTCCAGGCGGCGATGGCGCGGCGCGGCGTGACCGACATGGGCACCGTGCAGGTGGACGCCTGGCCGGCCGGCCACTTCGGTGCGGACGAGGAGACCGGCCAGCGGCTGTGCCGGGCGGTGGCCTTCCTGAGGCCGGCGCCGGGCGACAGCGAGTGGGCGCATCCCGTCGACGGGCTGATCGTGCTGCTCGACCTGAACACGCTCGAGGTGCTGCGGGTGGACGACCACGGGGTGGTGCCGATCCCGCCCGAGAGCGGCAACTTCGACGCGGCCGCGGGTGCGCCGCTGCGCGACGACATCGCGCCGCTTCTGATCACGCAGCCCGAGGGCCCCGGCTTCACCCTCGAGGGACGCCTGCTGCGCTGGCAGCGCTGGCAGCTGCACGTCGGGTTCACACCGCGCGAGGGCCTGGTGCTGAACCGCGTGGGCTACGAGGACGGCGGGCGACTGCGCCCGATCCTGTACCGGGCCTCGCTGTCGGAGATGGTGGTGCCCTACGGCGATCCCAGCCCGACGCACTACTTCAAGAATGCCTTCGACGGCGGCGAGAACGGCGTCGGCCTGGCCGCGTCACCGCTCACCCTCGGCTGCGACTGCCTGGGCGAGATCGCCTACCTGGACGCCGTCGTGTCCGACCCGGACGGCGCGCCGGCGCCGATACCGAATGCGATCTGCATCCACGAGGAGGACGTGGGCGTGCTGTGGCGGCACATCGAGTGGCGCGACGGCTCGGGTGAGGTGCGGCGCTCGCGGCGGCTGGTGATCTCGTCGTTCTCGGCGATCGGCAACTACGACTACGGATTCTTCTGGTACCTGTACCAGGACGGCACGATCGAGTTCGAGGTGAAACTGACCGGAGTGCTCTCGACCGGCGCCGTGGCCCCGGGCGTGCAGCCGGAGCACGGCACCCTGGTGGCCCCCGGCCTGAACGCGATGGTGCACCAGCACTTCTTCAACATGCGGCTCGACCTGGATGTCGACGGGCAGCGCAACGGCGTCGACGAGGTCTGGACGGAGTCGCTTCCGGCCGGCGCCGGCAACCCATACGGCAACGCCTTCCGGCCGCGGCGGCAGCGCCTGGCCACCGAGCATGCCGCCCGGCGCACCGTCGACACGCGCTCGGCGCGGTGGTGGGAGATCGTCAACCCGGAGCGGCTGCATCGCCTGGGGCAGCCGGTCGCCTACCGGTTGGTGCCTGGAGAGACAACGTTCCCGTTCGCGCAGCCGGATGCCCCCGTCAGCAAGCGCGCCGGCTTCATCCGCCACCACCTGTGGGTGACGCCGTACCGTCGCGACGAGCGGTACGCGGCCGGGGAGTACCCCAACCTGCACCCCGGCGGCGCCGGCCTGCCGGAGTGGACGAGCGCCGACCGGCCGATCGACGGCGAGGACATCGTGGTCTGGTATACGTTCGGCCACCACCACGTTCCCCGGCCCGAGGACTGGCCGGTGATGCCGGTGACGACGGCGGGGTTCAAGCTGAAGCCGGTCGGGTTCTTCGAGCGGAACCCAGCGCTCGACGTCCCGCCGTCCCGGCCGGATTCCGACCACCACTGCTGAGATGGGAGCTGCCGTGAGCACAGTCGAGGGTCGCGTGGCGCTGGTGACCGGAGCCAGCAGCGGCATCGGAACGGCGACCGCCCGGGCGCTTGCCGCCGGCGGGGCGAAGCTGGCGCTGGGATCGCGCCGCGCCGACGACCTCGGCATCGACGGCGCCCTGGCGCGGCCCTGCGATGTGCGCCGGCCGGAGCAGATCGAGGCGCTGGTGGCCGAGGCGGCCGAGCGCTTCGGCGGGATCGACATCGTGGTCGCGAACGCGGGGGTGGGCGCCTACGGCGACTTCCTCGACCTCGATCCGGCGTACCTCGAGGAGATGATCGACACCAACGTCAAGGGGCTGCTGTACACCGTCCGAGCCGGCCTGCCCCACCTGCTGGACTCAGACAGCGCCGACCTCGTGGTCGTCGCGTCGGTGGCGGGGCAGCGCGGGCCGGAGGGCGAGGCCGTGTACGCGGCCTCGAAGTTCGCCCAGGTCGGGTTCATGCGCTCGCTCGACCACGAGCTGTACCGGCGCGGCGTGCGCTGCTCGACGATCGCGCCGGGCGGGGTGCACACGGAGTTCGCCATGGGCCGCGGCCGCACGCCGCAGGATCCCGACCTGGCCGAGATGATGCAGCCGCAGGAGGTCGCCGACGCCGTGGTGCACGCGGTCACGCGGCCGCGCACGCACCGCGTGCTCGAGGCCACGATCCTGCCCATGAGCGACGACTCGATGAACTGACCCAAGCGAAAGGACCCCGGCAGATGGCAACCAAGGTCACGATCATCGGCGGAGGCAGCAGCAGCTTCGTCCCGCTGCTGGTGCGGCGGCTGATGCAGTCGCCCGTCCTGGGCTCCTCGCAGGTGACGCTGATGGACGTCGACGAGGGCCGGCTGGGCGTGATGCAGTCGCTGGCGGACAAGCTGATCGCCAACGAGCACAGCGAGCTGCGCGTCACCAGCACCACCGACCAGCGCGAGTCGCTGGCCGGCGCCGACTTCGTGATCGCCGCCATCTCGGTCGGCGGCATGGACGCCTGGGCCAACGACCTCGAGATCCCCGGCCGCCACGGCATCGTCATGCACGTCGGCGACTCGGTCGGGCCGGGCGGGATCATGCGCGCGTTCCGCAACGCACCGGTGCTGGCCGACGTGGCCCGCAACGCCGCCGAGGTGGCGCCCGATGCGTGGGTGTTCAACTACACCAACCCCGCGCCGATCGAGGCACTGGCGATGCGGGCCGCGGCGCCGCAGGTGCGCTCCTACGCGCTCTGCTCCTGCACCGGGCATCCCAGCAGCCGCGAGTGGCTGGCCCACCAGGCCGGCGTCGAGCCCGACCAGATCGCGATGCCGCCGGTGGTGGCAGGCATCAACCACTGCGCATCGATCCAGCAGCTGCGGCTGACCGACGGCACGGACGCCATGCCGCTGGTGCGCGAGCGCGCGACGGAGCCGATCGTGAAGTGGGTGCTCGACCGCTACGGGGTGCTGCCCTACTGCTGGTCGCACTGGACAGAGTTCTTTCCGCAGATGCAGCGGCTGGAGGCGCCCTACGCCGGCACCGCCCAGGGGGTGTCGATGCGCTACGGCATCACCACCCACGACATGGCGTACGAGCGGGCGCGCGTGCGCGGGCTGGAGCAGCTGGCCGAGACCTGGACGGCGGAGAGCGCCGCGCCGGTGACCCTGGCCGACCTGCCGAAGGGCGACGAGGACGAGGGCATCGAGGTGATCGACCTGATCGAGGCGATCGTCGACAACGGCAACATCACGCTGGTCGTGAACGCGCCCAACGAGGGCACCATCCCGAACCTGCCGGACGAGGCGATCGTCGAGGTGAACGCGCAGATCAACGCCTACGGCATCCGGCCGATCCAGACCGGCCCGCTGCCCGAGACGCTGGCGGCGCACCTGCGCCGCTTCTTCGACTTCCAGCAGCAGGTGGTGCGGGCCGCGCTGAGCGGCGATCGCGAGCAGGCGCTGCACGCCTTCATGCTCGACCCCAACACCGCGTCCCGGCTGGATCTCGACCAGACCCGCACGATGATGGACGAGCTGCTGGAAGCGAACGCGCGGTACCTGCCGCTGTTTGACTGACACTGGCTTAATTGCCTCGCGGCCCGCGGGCTGGCACCATGGGTGCGAGGAACGACACATGGCCGGGCGATCTCACGGCTCCACCGGCACCGCCCCAGCGGCTGTGGGCGACGTCGTTGCGCCCGCGCGGGGCGAGCCCGCAGCAGGACTCGTCCGGCGACGTCGGCCGGCTCTACCGGGCGCTGGTCGAGCACGCCCGCGAGGCGGTCACGATCGTGGATGCGAGCGGCGTCGTCGTCTACCACAACCCCTCGATGGGCCGCGTGGTGGGACGGCCGCCGGAGTGGTTCAAGGGCCGCTCGCCGCTCGAGCTGATGCCGCCCGAGGACGCCGCCCGCGCCGTGCGCGTGCTCCAGCAGCTGGCCGGCAAGCCGGGGGCGCAGCTACCAGGTGAGTTCCGGCTGCGGCACAGCGACGGCTCCTGGCGCCGGGTCGAGGGCGTCGCCACCAACCTGCTGCACGACCCGGCCGTGCGCGGGATCGTGCTCAACTACCGCGACGTCACCGACGAGCGCAAGCATGAGCAGACGCTGCGCGACATCGAGCGTCGGCGGCAATCGCTGCTCGAGGAGATCATCAACGCCGAGGGCGAGCAGCGCTCGCGGATCGCGGGCGAGCTGCACGACGACACGATCCAGGTGATGATCGCGTCGCTGTTCGAGCTCGACCGCAGCGAGCGGCACCTCCGAGGTGGCGACATGGAGGCGGCGCTTGGTGCCATCGCGAAGGCCCGCGCGACGCTGGCGGAGGCCACGGACCGCACCCGCCGGCTCACCTTCGAGCTGCGGCCGCAGCTGCTCGAGGCGGCCGGTCTGGGTCCGGCGATCCGTGATCTGGCCGAGGCGCTGCACGACGACAGCGGGGCCGAGGTGACCGTGCGCACGCGGCTCAGCCGCCGCTACCCGGTGGATATCGAGACGCTGGCCTACCGCACGATCCGGGAGGCGCTGATCAACGTCCGCCGCCACTCCGGCGCCGGCAACGTCGCGATCAGCGTCTCCGAGCGCCGGGGTGGGCTGCACGCGACCGTGTGCGACGACGGGCGCGGCTTTGCCGGCAAACGGCGGCGGTCGCGCACGTCGAAGAGCATGGGCATCGCCACCGCCCGCGAGCGGATCCGCGCGCACGGCGGCAGCTTCGATGTGACGTCGGCCCCGGGCGAGGGCACCACCGTGGAGTTCTCGCTGCCGCTGCCGCCGGACTAGCGCGAGGCGGGGTCGGGCACGCCCACCGGGGCGCTCGGCGCCAGCGACGCGGCCTCCGCCCGCTCCACGATCTCGAGCATCACGCCGTCCGGATCACGCACGTAGAAGACGATGCTGCCCGACCAGCCGGAGCCGTCGTCGGGGAGCGTGCGCGGAGGCGAAAGCGGCGCGAACCCGGCCGCGGCCAGGCGGCCGTGCACCGCCGCCGCGTCGTCCACCCGCAGGCCGATGTGCACCGACCCCGGGCGCTCCTGCCGGGACGCGATCGGCCGGCGCACCGCAGCCGTGCGGTGGTGCAGCAGCTCCAGGATCCGTGACCCCAGGTCGACGTCGGCGTAGTCGACCTCGGCGTTCGGCATCCCGGTCATCTGCTCGATCAGCTCCGGCTCGAGCCGGCCCCGGTCGTGCAGGGTGAGGCCCAGCAGGCCGCAGTAGAACCCGACCGAGCGGTCGAGGTCGTCGACCGTCAGCGAGACGTGGTCGACGCCCACCACGCGCGGCGTGTCGCCCGCGCAGCCGTCGCGGCAGGCGGTCGCGCCGGGTCACGTCGGCCAGCGTCTCGGCCCGCCGCACCAGCTCGGCGCGGTCGCCCGAGACCAGCACGGACGCCGGACGCGGCATCGAGTTGAAGTTGCCCGCCAGCGTCTCCTCGTAGGCGCCGGTGGCGAGGAAGGCGATCACATCGCCGACGGCGATCCCGCCCGGCAGCCGCGCGCCGGGCGTGATCGTGTCGAAGCCGCAGCTGACGCCGACCACATCCACCTCCTGGTCCGGGCCCGCCACCGGGTCGGTGCAGACCGGGTCCCAGCGGCTGTGCTCCCAGCCGGTGTCGCTCAGCAGCACCTCGGAGCTGTCGCAGCCGACCCACACGCGCGGCACCGGTGCAGCCTGGCGCTTCACGTTCAGCACGGTCGACAGGTGCACCCCTGCGCTGCCGTACACGGCCCGGCCGGGCTCGATCTCGAGCGCGATGCCCCTCGGGTCGACGCCCGAGGCCCTCAGCGCCTCGGCCAGGCCGCCCGCGACCGCGCCGGCGTACTCGGCGGGGCTGGGGGTGTGTGCCGGCGCCGCACGCAGCGCGCGGCCCGTGGGGTCACCGGGATACGAGTAGCCGCCGCCGAGGTCGATCTCGCGCGGTGTCCAGCCCGGCATGGCGCGTGCCAGCTCGCCGACCAGCGCGCCCAGACGCTGCGCGTGCAGGCGAAACGGCTCGACCGCCGACGTGTGCCGTCCGAGGTGGGCATGGACGCCGGCCAGGTCGACGCCCTCGAGGTCGAGCCGGCCCAGCGCCTCGCGCAGCCCGTCGATCGGGATGCCGGGCTTGTAGGCGTCGGCCACCTCTCCCAGCGGATCGTGCTCGGTGAACTCGCTGGTCGTCTCGAGGTCGGTCAGGTCCGGCCGCAGCCGCAGCCTCACGTGCGCGCGCCGCTCCAGCCGCCTGGCGGCGGCCGCGGCGGCGGCCAGCTCCTCGACGCTGTCAACGGTCAGACGGGCGCCGGCCGCGATCGCTCGGACGATCAGCGCCTCGGGCTTGGTCGAGCCGTTGACCGAGATCAGCTCGGCCGGCGTACCGGCATCGAGCGCGATCTCGAGCTCGGAAGCGCCGAACACGTCGCAGCCGGCGCCCTCGTCGTTCAGGATGCGGCGAAGCGCGATCGTGGGGTTGGCCTTGAGCGAGACCAGCACGCGGGTGGGGCCGTGGGGCCACGCATCGCGCAGGGCCGTGCGCCACGCCCGCACGTTCGCGCGCAGGGCCGCCTCGGAGGTGACGTAGAGCGGGGTGCCGAAGCGGGCGGCCAGGTCGGATGCTGCGGTTGACTCGATCATCAGCCGGCCTGCATCCTGGCGGATCGGATCCATGGTTCAGCGTACCCCGGCCCGGCCGGCTTGGGTAGACGGCCGCGGGCGCCCGCGGCCGTCCACCCATTGGGTTAGATGCTTCCGTCAGCCGTCCGTGCGCTGCGTGATGCGGTGCTGGTTCCCGGACGGGTCGCGGAACCCGGCGTCGACGCCGTAGAACTGATCGACCGGCTCCTGCGTGATCTCGACGCCGCGGGTCTTGAGCTCGGCGACCGTGGCGCGGCAGTCCTCGACGGCGAGGACGACTCCGCCGCCCGCACCCTGCGCGACCACATCGGCGAGCTTCGCGGCCAGCTCGGGCGATGCCGGCATCGCATCGGTCCTGCAAAGGATCAGCTGCAGGTCGGGCTGGCTGGGCGGCCCGACGGTCAGCCAGCGGAAGTTGTTGAACTCGGGGACGGTGACGTCCTCGCGCACCTCGAAGCCGAGCTTGTCGGTGTAGAACTCGAGCGCCTCGTCCTGGTCGCGTACCCAGACGTTGACGTGGGAGATCGTGGTCTTCATGTCGTTCCTCCTGTGGGGTGGTTGCTCGCCGCAGGCTACGTCGCGACGTGCGCCCCGTCTTCTTCAAAGCTGCTCTCTATCGCGGGCAGCGGCACGGGCGCGCGCATCCGGCCACCGGCAGGCCGGCTGGCCGCCATCAGGATGCAGGTCGGGATGTGGGCCAGCTGCGCGGCCGGCGGGAAGCTGTCGCGGTAGGCGGTGGGGGTGGATCCGTACACGCGCTTGAAGCTGGAGGTGAACGATCCGACGCTGGCCAGGCCGACGTCCATGCAGATCCTCGCCACCGAGTAGTCGGTGCCGCGCAGCAGCGACGCGGCCCGTTCCAGCCGCCGCGTCAGCAGGTACTGGTGGGGCGTCTCACCGAACGCGGTCTTGAACTGACGGGAGAAGTGGGCCGGCGACACATGGGCGGCGCGAGCCAGCGTGGGGACGTCCAGCGGGTCGGCGTAGCGCGCATCCATCAGGTCGCGGGCGCGCAGCAGGTGCCGGTTGAGCGATGCCATGTCCGGAAGGGTGGCACATGTCGGCGGCGCAGGCATAGGGATTCGCCCGATGCCGGTTCGGCGCCCCGCCCATAGGTTGGGCACATGACAACCACATCACATACCAGCGTCCTCGCCGCACCCGGCCAGCTCAACAAGCTGATCCGTGCGGCGTCACCCACCCTGATCGCGATCGCGCTGATCGTCGTGCGCCCTGGCCGGCTGGCACCTGGCCATCCAGACGGCGCTCAGCCGCGGCGGGCTCTAGGTGATCTAGGCGCTGCGGCGGAACAGCCGGCGCCAGCGTGAGCCGCTCTGTTCCTGTTCGTGCGAGGCCCGCTCGGCATTCAGTTGCTGCAGCACGTTGAACGTCGCCGCCTCGCCCGGCTCGCGCACCGCGGTCACGGCGCGAAGCTTCCTGCGCTCGGCCTGATCGATGGCGATGAACGTGCAGCCGACCTGGAGCTGTCCGGCGACCTCTGCGATGCGCGCCACGCGCACCTCGGCCTCGACCACCGTCGCGAAGAAGCGGCCGGCGAAGCTGAGCCGGTCACCCGGCCGCAGCAGCCGCCGCGTCATGAACGCGACGCCGTTGTCTGACACGTCAACGATCGAGCCTTCGACCACGTCGCCGTCCACCACGTTCTGGCAGCTGTACGCGATCAGCCGTGCATGGCCACCCATCGCCGTGCGATCCGCCTGACGCTGCCGCGCGTCCAGCCTGATCGAACGTGCGTGCAGGGTCACCCGAGCGAGCTCGTCCGTGTGGTACTCGGCCGACTCGACCTCGAAGCCCACCACCCACGGGCGCAGATCGTCGCCGTGGACACGCGCCGTCAGCAGGCCCCGCTCACTGATCCGCATCCGGTCAGCCGTAGCGATCAGCCGCGTGCCGGAGCTCTCCACGGGGGACAGCTCGAGCCCGTTGCCCTGCTCATCGGTCACCGTCACGGCCGCGGTGCTCAGCCGCTCCACCGCCTGCGTCATCGTCAACCTTGCCACGGCCCCGTTATCGGCAGACGCCGGCGATCTCTGAAACCGAGGCGCTATTGCGGCTTCGCGTACCTCGCCACACCGGTGAAATCGACCGCCACGCACGGCTCGTCGCCGACCGTCCAGGCGTCGTGGCCGGCGGGGATGATCACGGCATCGCCCGGTCCCACCTCGGACTCGGTGCCGTCGTCCATGACCACATGCATGCGGCCCGAGAGCACGTACAGGCTGTGGTGGGCCTGGCAGCTGTCGGTGCCGGCGATCGGCTTGACGTCATTGGACCAGCGCCAGCCCGCTTCGAACGTGCCCAGCCCCGCGGCCGTGTCGCCCAGGTGGACGACACGCATGGCGCCGTGGTCCTTGAACGGCCTGACCTCGTCCGGGTGGTCGAAGCTCTTGACCTGCAGCTGTGACTCGGTGGCTGACATGCGGTTCCCTCCTGATGGGACGGTGACCGGCCCAGCATATGCCCCTCGGGCAGATCTACCAGCCGTCCCAGTGCACGACGTCGTCCAGCGGCCGTCTTCGCGCCGGCCGGAAGTCTGTGCCCGTGGTGTGGGCCACCGGCAACAGCGCCACCTGGGTAACGGCGTCGTAGGGGATGCCCAGCAGCTCCGCCACCTCGCGCTCGTAGTCGAGGTGATAGGTCGTGAACACCGAGCCCAGGCCGTGCGCACGGGCCGCCAGCTGGAAGCTCCACGAGGCCTGCACGACCGATCCGTAGAGGGCTGCCAGCTCACCCGATGCCTGCCCCTCGGGGCGGCCTTCGATGCACGGGATCAGCAGCACCGGGACGCGGGGCATGATCCGGGCCAGGTGACGAGACGAGGCGGCCCCCGAAGCCTCGCCGGGCGGATCCTCATCGAGCGGTGTGCTCGAGTAGTCCTGCCATGCCCTGCGGTACCACTCGGCGACACCCGCGCGCACGGTCGCGTCCGTGACCACCACGAAGTGCCAGTTCTGGAGGTTGACCGACGTGGGAGCCTGCGTGGCGATCGAGAGGCAGTGCCGGATCGTCTCGCGGTCGACGGGGCGGTCGACGTCCAGCCGCCGTCGCACCGCGCGGGTGGTCGTCAACAGCTGCTCCGGCGTCAGGTCGAGCACTCAGGCCTCCCCGTCGGGTTCGTTGTGCCGCAGGAAGCGCTCGATCTCGCGCGCCAGCTCGTCGCCGGACGGCAGGTGATGCTCCTCCATGTCGCCCGCCACCGACTCCAGCTGCTCGACGGTCTGGCGCAGCATGGCGTCGCTGGCCACGGCCGCGTCGTAGCGGGCTCGCTGCTCGTGCTCCTCTTCGTGCAGGTCGTCCATCTGCAGGTCGACCTCGAGGTGGCGGCCGAGCCGCTCCAGCAGCGCGATGCTCGCGGCGGTGTAGCCGATGCTGGCGTAGGGCGGCACCTGCGCGAAGAATCCGATGGCGGGGATGCCGGATCCGCTGACCGCCATCTCCAGCGCCGAGAGTGCGGCCGACGGCACCCGCAGCAGGCCTTCGGGGCCGGGCGGCGTGCGCGGGCCGAGCAGGCCATCCTGCGAGGCCGTTGCCATCACCGGCACCGGCATGGTGTGCGCGACCGCTCCGGGCACGGCGCCGAGGCTGACCCACAGGGCCACGCCCAGCGATGCGACCAGCGCGGCCACGTCGGACGCCAGCTCCTGCCAGCGCAGATCGGGCTCGGCGCCGGAGAAGATCAGCAGGTCGCGGCCGTCCACGGGCACGTGGCGGATCGCCAGCTCCGGCCAGCGCAGATCCGACAGCCGGCCGTCCTGCACGTCCAGGACGGGACGGCGTGAGCGGTAGTCGAAGATCGCGTCGGGGTCGAACGTGACCATCGGCTCGGCGTCGGCCGCGACGTGGGCCACGGCGCTGGACGCCGCCTCCGCCGCATCCACCCATCCGTCGAAGCACGCGATCATGACCGGATCGACGAGCGTCGGGGGATCGTCCGCCAGGCGGTACAGCGTCATCAGTGGAGCATAGGCAACGGCGGAGCGAACGGTTGGTAGCATCGCGCCATGAAGCTCGGCTACGGCCTCATCACCTGCCAGCGGCCACCCGGCGACGAGCGCAGCGACGCCGACCTCTACCGCCAGGCGATCGAGCTGGCGGTCGAGGCAGAGCGACTGGGCTTCGACTCGGTGTGGCTGACCGAGCACCACTTCGTGGATGACGGCTACATGCCGTCGCTGATGGCGGTGGCGGCTGCCGTCGCCGCCCGCACCGAGCGGATCGAGATCGGCACCGGCCTGCTGCTGGCGCCGCTGCACGACCCGGTGCGGCTGGCCGAGGACGCGGCCACCGTCGACCTGCTGTCCCACGGCCGGCTGCTGCTGGGCCTGGGCATGGGCTGGCGGGCGGAGGAGTTCGAGGGACTCGGCATCCCCATGTCGGAACGACGCACTCGGCTGATCGACGCCGTCTCGGTGCTGCGCCAGTCCTGGGGCGACGGGCTGGTGACCGGGACGAAGCGGCGCCGCTATCCGGGCATGAGCGTGCGGCCCAAGCCGTTCCGGCCGGGCGGGCCGCCGATCTGGATCGGGGCGGTTGCCGAGCCGGCGGTGCGGCGCGCGGGCAGGATCGGCGACGGCTACATGGGCGGCGACAGCGGGCCGGCGGAGTTCGCCGAGCAGGTGGGATGGGCGCGCGAGGGGCTGGCCGAGGCCGCCGTGCAACGGCCGTTCGAGCTCAGCATCTACCAGCCCACCTTCGCGTGGGAGGGTGAGGACGCCTGGCCGCTGGTGCGCGATCACCGCCACTACCTGAACTGGAAGTACGAGGACATGGACGAGGCTCGCGGCCGCGCCGGCGACGCCCCGCAGCCTCCGCCGCTGACTCCTGAGTCGGAGGCGGAGATCCGCCGCCATGTGCTGGTGGGTACGCCCGAGCAGGTGGCCGAGGGCATCCGCGCCTACAGCGAGGCCGCCGGCGGCGATCTGCACTTCGTGGCGCAGCTCTACTGGCCGGGCATGCCGTACGAGCGGCAGCGTGAGGCGATGCGCGTGTTCGCCGAGCGGGTGGCGCCGTTGCTGCGTGGCTAAGAGCCGAGCACGTGCGCCGCGGCCGCGGCACCGCTGACCAGCGCCCCCTCGAACCAGCCGGCGTGCTGCCTGGCCATGTCGGATCCGGCGAACGCGACGCGACCGACCGGGTCGAACCGGTCAGGGGAGACGAGGTCGATGCGCCCCGCCGGCGCTGTCAGCCAGGTACCCCGCGATGCGGGGTCGGCGATCCAGTCGTGCTGCGCCCAGTCCACGAGCTCGGCATCAGGATGGAAGGCGCGGAGGGCGCGCTCGACGTGCTGCCGCGCGGCCGGGTCGAAGCGGTCGTCCTGCCAGCCGAAGCCGGTGACCAGCACGCGGCCGTCCTCGGCGGTGTCGGCGTACAGCCAGTTCAGGCCCGGGCCGATGCCGACCGCGATGCCGTGCGGCTCAACCCCGCGCGCCAGCATCAGCACCTTCACGGCCCTGCCCGCGTTGGCGCCGGCGGCCTCGGCCAGGCGTGGCGGCAGCTCCGGCGCGAACGAGATCTGCGGCAGGCAGTTGAGCGGCACGGCCAGCACCAGCGCCTGGGCCTCGTGCACCTCTCCGCTCGCGGTGGTGCAGACGACGCCGGCATCGTCGTGCTCGACCGTCGCCACCGCCGTCCCCAGGCGCAGGTCGACGACGTCCCGTGCCATCGACTCGGCCAGCGCGCTCCATCCCGGCAGCGGCCCGTGTGCCAGGCACGTGAGCAGCCCGGTCAGGCCGCCGTGCTCGTGGATCACCGCGAGCGCGTCGTTCGCGGCGCCATGGTGCGGTGAGGCGCCGCCCATCAACTGCCACCATCCCAGCAGGAAGTCGCGCAGTGCATCGCTCGGCTGCAGCCGCTCCACGTACTCGGCCGCGGACAGCGCCGCCAGTGCCTGGTCGCCGGCCGCCACCCGCTCGGCGTCGTCGCGAACGCGGGCCAGCGCCGCCTCCAGCGTGGCCAGCTCCTGCCACGGCACCGGCGTGCCCAGGCGCAGCTCGCCGGCGGTCAGCCAGCGCGCCGATCGCACGGGCGGGTAGTCGCGCACCGCCATGCCGTAGCGCGCCAGCTCCGCCCGCACCTGATCGTGCTCCGGCGTGAACCAGGAGCCGCCCAGCTCGACGGTACGGCCTCCAAGCGAGACCGAGTAGCCGCGCCCGCCGACGCGGTCGCGGGACTCCAGCACGGTCACGGCAATGCCCGCGTCGGCCAGGTCACGCGCGGCCCGCAGGCCTGCCAGGCCGGCCCCGGCCACGATCACCCGGCGGTCGCTCACGGGGCCAATTTAGAGTGGTTGATTCCAACTATTGTCCGACGCGATGAGTCCCGACGACAGAAACCGGCAAGGGCGCAGCAGCGATTGCAGACGTGGCAACGGCGCTCGAGGCGTGCGCCGTCGCGTTCGTGAAGGAGCACCGGCTGCCCGGGGCGTCGGTGGCGGTCGTGCATGGCGACGACCTGGCCTGGTCTGCCGCGTCGGCTTCTGCGACATCGACGCCCGGCGGGCGCCGGACGAGGGCACGCTCTACCGGGTGGCCTCGATCACGAAGACGTTCACCGGCACAGCCATCATGCAGCTGCGCGACGAGGGTCGCCTGGGTCTGGACGACCCGGTCGCCGGCCACCTGCCGGAGCTGCGGCGCCGGGAGCCGCCGTCGGCTCGATCGACAACGTCACCATCCGCATGCTGCTGTCCCACGAGTCGGGGCTGATGGGCGACCCACCGGGCACGGACTGGCACGGACCCACGTACCAGGGCGCGCCCGCCGGCGAACCTGGCACGGGCCGCCGAGATCGGCACCCGGGTGCCGCCCTACACACAGCAGAAGTACTCCAACATGGGGTACCAGCTGCTGGGCGAGGTGGTGGCGCGCGTCTCCGGCCGTCCCTACGCCGAGTACGTCCAGGAGCAGATCCTCGACCCGCTGGAGATGGGCGCGACGGGGTTCCTGCCGCTGCCCGATGCGCTGCGAAGTGCGGAGGGCGATCGGGTACGCGCCGCGCGGATTCAGCGACGAGTTGCGGGAGACGGTGGCGGCGCTCGATTGCCAGGCCGAGGGTGGCCTGCTCTCGTGCGTGAAGGACATGGCTCGCTGGATCTCGTTCCAGCTGCGCGAGGACGGCGGCGAACGATCCGGCGCGCAGGTGCTGGCCGGACCGACCCTGGCCGAGATGCACCGTCCGCGCTACCTGGGCGACCTGGCCTGGACGGAGGCGTGGGGGATCAGCTGGTACGCGGTGTGGCGTGGACGATGTGATCTGGGTGCAGCACTCAGGCGGACTGCACGGGTTCAGGACAAACGTCTGCTTCGAGACGAAGCATCGTCTGGGGGCGATTGCGTTTGTGAACGGGGACGGTGACGTCGAGGAGCTGGCCATGGATCTGGGGACGATGGCCAGGTCTGAACTGGTATCGGCGTCTGCGACGCCGCCGCCGGGCGCACCGCCGACGACGCCACCCTCTACCGGGTGGCCTCCGTCACCAAGACCTTCACTGGGACAGCGATCATGCAGCTGCGGGACGAGGGCAGCCTCGACCTCGACGATCCGGTGGTCGCCCACGTGCCGGAGCTCAGCGCCGCGGTGGGCGTCAGCCCGATCGAGAACGTCACCATCCGGCGGCTGCTCTCCCACGAGTCGGGCCTGATGGGAGACGCGCCGGGCACCGACTGGGAGGGGCCCACCTACCAGGGTTCGGTGACGGCCAACCTCGCGCGTGCCGCCGAGATCGGGGTGCGCGTACCTCCCAACACGCAGCTGAAGTACTCGAACATGGGATACCAGCTACTGGGTGAGATCGTCGCCCGCGTCTCCGGCCGGCCCTACGCGGAGTACGTCAGGGAACGGATCCTCGATCCGCTTGGCATGTCTTCCTCAGGCTACCCGCCGCTGCCCGATGCGCTGCGTGCGCGGATGGCGACCGGCTACACGGTGCGACAGTTCAGCGACGAGCTGAGCGAGTCCGTGGCCGCGCCGGACTGCGAGGCCGAGGGCGGCCTGATCTCGTGCGTGGGCGACCTGGCACGATGGGTCTCCTTCCAGGTGCGCGAGGACGGCGGGGAGCGGTCGGGGGCACAGGTGCTGGCGTAGTCGACGCTGGCCGAGATGCATCGTCCCCGGTATCTCGGCGGGGACCCGGCCTGGGAGCTGGCGTGGGGGATCAGCTGGTACGCGGTCCGCAGCGGCGATGTCGCGTGGGTGCAGCACTCCGGCGATATTCACGGGTTCAGCTCGAACGTCTGCTTCGACCGCGAGCACCGGGTCGGAGCGATCGTGCTGCTGAACACCATGGCGTCGGCGGCGGAGCTGTCGATGAAGCTGGCCGAGATTGGCCGCGAGGCAGTTGCGGCGCTGCCGGCACCGATCGTGCCGCCGTCGCCGATGCCGGAGGGGTATCGCGACCTGCTCGGGTACTACGGCGGTGACAACGTCAACGGCCTGCTGCGGCTGGAGTGGCGCGACGGGCGGCTCACGTTCGTGGATCCGACCCGGGCGGGCTGGCGGCCGACGCTGACCGCGACCGGCCCACCGGATGCGTTCGTGGTCGACCCATACGTGCGCGAGGCGGGCGAGCCGTGCGTGTTTCATCGGCGCGCCGACGGCCGCGTCGATTCGGTCGCCCTCGGGCCGGTCGTGTTTCGCCGGTTCGACGCGGTGTACTAGCCCGCCACCGCGCCGGGGGACCCGCCGCGCAGCTGGCTCCCCTGCCCGAGCAGCATGGCTGTGCCGACCAGCGCCAGGTGGGTGAACGCCTGCGGCACGTTGCCCAGCTGCCGGCCGGCGACGGGGTCGTATTCCTCGGACAGCAGCCCGACGTCGTTTCGCAGGTCGAGCAGCCGCTCGAACAGCTCGCGGGCCTCGGTGATGCGGCCCTGCATGGCCAGCACGTCGGCCAGCCAGAACGAGCAGGCCAGGAACACGCCCTCGTCGCCGCCGACGCCGTCCACGTCGCCGTCGTCTGGCAGGTACCGGCGCACCAGGCCGTCGTGGATCAGCTCGCGCTGGATCGCAGCGACGGTCAAGACCATGCGCGGGTCGTCGGCGGGCAGGAACCCGACTGCCGGCATCAGCAACACACTGGCGTCCAGCTTGTCCGAACCGTAGGACTGGGCGAACGACTGCTTGCCGTCGCTCCAGGCCTCGCTCAGCACCTGTGCGTGGATCTCGTCGCGGAGGCTCCGCCATCGCGCGACGGGGCCCTCGCGCCCGAACTCGTCGTGGAAACGCACCGCCCGGTCGAAGGCCACCCACGACATCACCTTGGAGTAGGTGAAGTGGCGGTTGGGGCCGCGCACCTCCCAGATGCCGGCGTCCTCCTGCCGCCAGCCGTCCTCCAGCCACCGCAGCAGCATCTTCAGCAACGACCACCCAGCCGGATCGCCGGGGACGCCGTGCGCGGTCGTCTGGTAGGCGGAGTCAACCAGCTCGCCGTACACGTCCAGCTGCAGCTGCGTGGAGGCGGCGTTGCCGACTCTCACCGGCAGCGAGCCGTCGAAGCCGGGCAGCCAGTCGAGCTCGCGCTCGTCCAGCCGCCGCTCGCCGGCGATGCCGTACATGATCTGGAGGTCGGCGGGATCGCCCGCGATCGCGCGCAGCAGCCAGCCGCGCCACTGGAGGGCCTCATCGAGGTAGCCGCCGGCGAGCATCGCGCGCAGCGTGAGCGTGGCGTCGCGCAGCCAGCAGAAGCGGTAGTCCCAGTTGCGCCCGCCGCCGATGCGCTCGGGCAGCGAGGTGGTGGGCGCGGCCACGATCCCGCCGGTGGGACGGTAGGTGAGCGCCTTCAGCACCAGCAGCGAGCTGTGGATCTCGTCGTGGTAGTCGCCCTGGTGGCTGCAGTTGCCGGCCCACTCCAGCCAGTAGGCCTCGCTGTCGTTGAGCGCCGCCTCCGCGTCGATCGGATCGGGGAGCGGCTGGTGGGACGGGAACCAGGTCAGCACGAACGGGACTCGGTGGCCGGGCTTGAGCACGAACTCGGAGACGGTGGTCATGTTCTCACCGCGCACCGGCATCTTGGTGCGCAGGCACAGCGCGTCCGGCCCGGCGACGGCGACGCGGGCGTGGTCGACCCGGCGTACCCACGGCACGATGCTGCCGTAGTCGAAGCGGATCACCAGCTCCGAGCGCATCGGCACCTCGCCGTCCAGGCTCTCGACGATGCGGACGATGTCGGGCGTGTCGCCGCGCGGCGGCATGAAGTCGATCGCGCGCACCCGGCCCTCGGGGCACTCGTAGATCGACTCCAGGATCAGCGTGTCGCTGCGGTAGCGGCGGGTCGCGCGTCTGATGCCGCCGGCCGGCGCCAGCAGCCAGCGGCCGTGCTCGGGCCCGCCCAGCAGCCGTGCGAAGCAGGCGCCGGAGTCGAAGCGCGGGAAGCAGCACCAGTCGATCGAGCCGTCGCGGCCGATCAGGGCGGCCGTCTGCAGGTCGCCGATCATGGCGTAGTCCTCGACGCGGGGCACGGCCGGGATCCTAGATCGGCTTCAGGACGCGGGCTGTGTTGCCTCGCGCAGGGAGCGCGCCGCCTCGGCCACGCGGGCCAGCTCGGCCAGCATCGCGTCGGCGGCCTGCTCGAGGACCTCGCCGACGACCAACTCGCCGCCTCGATCTGCTTGGCGATGAACTGGATCGCGACGGCGTCGTTCACCGGCAACATGTTCAGAGAGATCAGCACTGCTTCGCTGCCGATGCGCTGCGTGCGCGGATGGCGACCGGCTACACGGTGCGCAGTTCAGCGACGAGCTGAGCGAGTCCGTGGCCGCGCCGGACTGCGAGGCCGAGGGCGGCCTGATCTCGTGCGTGGGCGACCTGGCGCGATGGGTCTCCTTCCAGGTGCGCGAGGACGGCGGGGAGCGGTCGGGGGCACAGGTGCTGGCGTCCTCGACGCTGGCCGAGATGCATCGTCCCCGGTATCTCGGCGGGGACCCGGCCTGGGAGCTGGCGTGGGGGATCAGCTGGTACGCGGTCCGCAGCGGCGATGTCGCGTGGGTGCAGCACTCCGGCGATATTCACGGGTTCAGCTCGAACGTCTGCTTCGACCGCGAGCACCGGGTCGGAGCGATCGTGCTGCTGAACACCATGGCGTCGGCGGCGGAGCTGTCGATGAAGCTGGCCGCGATTGGCCGCGAGGCAGTTGCGGCGCTGCCGGCACCGATCGTGCCGCCGTCGCCGATGCCGGAGGGGTATCGCGACCTGCTCGGGCTACTACGGCGGTGACAACGTCGACGGCCTGCTGCGGCTGGAGTGGCGCGACGGGCGGCTCACGTTCGTGGATCCGACCCGGGCGAGCTGGCGGCCGACGCTGACCGCGACCGACCAACCGGATGCGTTCGTGGTCGACCCGTACGTGCGCGAGGCGGGCGAGCCGTGCGTGTTTCACCGGCGCGCCGACGGCCGCGTCGATTCGGTCGCCCTCGGGCCGGTCGTGTTTCGCCGGTTCGACGCGGTGTACTAGCCCGCCACCGCGCCGGGGGACCCGCCGCGCAGCTGGCTGCCCTGCCCGAGCAGCATGGCTGTGCCGACCAGCGCCAGGTGGGTGAACGCCTGCGGCACGTTGCCCAGCTGACGGCCGGCGACGGGGTCGTATTCCTCGGACAGCAGCCCGACGTCGTTTCGCAGGTCGAGCAGCCGCTCGAACAGCTCGCGGGCCTCGGTGATGCGGCCCTGCATGGCCAGCACGTCGGCCAGCCAGAACGAGCAGGCCAGGAACACGCCCTCGTCGCCGCCGACGCCGTCCACGTCGCCGTCGTCTGGCAGGTACCGGCGCACCAGGCCGTCGTGGACCAGCTCGCGCTGGATCGCAGCGACGGTCGAGACCATGCGCGGGTCGTCGGCGGGCAGGAACCCGACTGCCGGCATCAGCAACACGCTGGCGTCCAGCTTGTCGGAACCGTAGGACTGGGCGAACGACTGCTTGCCGTCGCTCCAGGCCTCGCTCAGCACCTGTGCGTGGATCTCGTCGCGGAGGCGCCGCCAGCGCGCGACGGGGCCGTCGCGCCCGAACTCGTCGTGGAAACGCACCGCCCGGTCGAAGGCCACCCACGACATCACCTTGGAGTAGGTGAAGTGGCGGTTGGGGCCGCGCACCTCCCAGATGCCGGCGTCCTCCTGCCGCCAGCCGTCCTCCAGCCACCGCAGCAGCATCTTCAGCAACGACCACCCAGCCGGATCGCCGGGGACGCCGTGCGCGGTCGTCTGGTAGGCGGAGTCAACCAGCTCGCCGTACACGTCCAGCTGCAGCTGGGTGGAGGCGGCGTTGCCGACTCTCACCGGCAGCGAGCCGTCGAAGCCGGGCAGCCAGTCGAGCTCGCGCTCGTCCAGCCGCCGCTCGCCGGCGATGCCGTACATGATCTGGAGGTCGGCGGGATCGCCCGCGATCGCGCGCAGCAGCCAGCCGCGCCACTGGAGGGCCTCATCGAGGTAGCCGCCGGCGAGCATCGCGCGCAGCGTGAGCGTGGCGTCGCGCAGCCAGCAGAAGCGGTAGTCCCAGTTGCGCCCGCCGCCGATGCGCTCGGGCAGCGAGGTGGTGGGTGCGGCCACGATCCCGCCGGTGGGACGGTAGGTGAGCGCCTTCAGCACCAGCAGCGAGCTGTGGATCTCGTCGTGGTAGTCGCCCTGGTGGCTGCAGTTGCCGGCCCACTCCAGCCAGTAGGCCTCGCTGTCGTTGAGCGCCGCCTCCGCGTCGATCGGATCGGGGAGCGGCTGGTGCGACGGGAACCAGGTCAGCACGAACGGGACTCGGTGGCCGGGCTTGAGCACGAACTCGGAGACGGTGGTCATGTTCTCACCGCGCACCGGCATCTTGGTGCGCAGGCACAGCGCGTCCGGCCCGGCGACGGCGACGCGGGCGTGGTCGACCCGGCGTACCCACGGCACGATGCTGCCGTAGTCGAAGCGGATCACCAGCTCCGAGCGCATCGGCACCTCGCCGTCCAGGCTCTCGACGATGCGGACGATGTCGGGCGTGTCGCCGCGCGGCGGCATGAAGTCGATCGCGCGCACGCGGCCCTCGGGGCACTCGTAGATCGACTCCAGGATCAGCGTGTCGCTGCGGTAGCGGCGGGTCGCGCGTCTGATGCCGCCGGCCGGCGCCAGCAGCCAGCGGCCGTGCTCGGGTCCGCCCAGCAGCCGTGCGAAGCAGGCGCCGGAGTCGAAGCGCGGGAAGCAGCACCAGTCGATCGAGCCGTCGCGGCCGATCAGGGCGGCCGTCTGCAGGTCGCCGATCATGGCGTAGTCCTCGACGCGGGGCACGGCCGGGATCCTAGATCGGCTTCAGGACGCGGGCTGTGTTGCCTCGCGCAGGGAGCGCACCGCCTCGGCCACGCGGGCCAGCTCGGTCAGCATCGCGTCGGCGGCCTGCTCGAGGACCTCGCCGACGACCAACTCGCCGTCCTCGATCTGCTTGGCGATGAACTGGATCGCGACGGCGTCGTTCACCGGCAACATGTTCAGGGAGATCAGCACCTGCTTCAGCTGCTGCACCGCGCGCATGCCCGCCGCCACGCCGCCGTAGGACACGAACCCGGCCGGCTTGTGCGCCCACTCCTGGTGGAGGTAGTCGATCGCGTTCTTGAGCGGCGCGTTGAACCCGTGGTTGTACTCGGGCATCACGAACACGAAGGCGTCGGCGGCATCCACCTCGGCGCTCCAGCGCACGGTGTGCTGCTTCGTGTACCGGCGCAGCTTGGGGTGGTTGGGCTCGTCCAGGAACGGCAGGTTCCACTCGGCCAGGTCGGCCACGGCCACGTCGAAGGCGCCGTGTGCGCGGGCGATCGGCTCGAACCAACGGGCCACGGGCAGGCCCGCCCGGCCGGGGCGGGTGCTTGCGATGATGATCAGCAGGTTCGGCATCGGACGAGTCGGTACTGAAACGGGGTCGCGCAGTGGGTATTCCCAGGATCAGCCGATCGCAGACGCGATCTGCCGGCGGATGCCGGCTGCGTCGAGGCCCAGCACGCGGTCGAGTTGCTCTGGCGTGCCGTAGTCGCGGATCACCGCCCGCGGCACGCCCACGAAGTGGAGACGGGTGGGCCGATCGCGCAGCGCCTCGCTGACCAGGCCGGCCAGCGTGCCGGCGAAGAACGGCTCCACCACGACCACGTCGTTTCCGGCCAGCTCGCGGCTGAGCGTGTCGGCGTCGAAGGGGTTGAGCGTGGTTGCGTAGAGCACGGTCACGTCCATGTCCGCGGTGGCCTCGAGCGTGCGGTCGAGCATGGGGCCGACGGCGATCACCGTGGCATGCGAGCCGTGGCGCTCCACCAGCAGACGGCCCAGCTCGACGGGGCGGGCCTCGCGGTTGGCGACGATCTGCGTGCGCAGGTAGGTGACGCGGTCGTTCGCGTAGGTGTCGCGGACGAGGCGGTCGGCCTCGGCCGCGGCGCCCGGGACCAGCACCTGCGTCGCGGGGATCGTCAACAGGGCCTGGACGTCGCCGGGGGAGTGGTGGGTGGTGCCCTCGGAGCCGTAGTCGTAGGAGCCGCCCACGCCGATCACCAGCACGCCCAGCTCCTGGTTTCCGAAGTCGAGCTTGAGCTGCTCGAGCGCGCGCTCGGCGACGAAGGGCGTGATCGTGTGGATCACGGGGTGGAAGCCCTCGAGCGCGTAGCCGGCGGCCACGCCGACCATGGTCTGCTCCATGATGCCGACGTTCACGGCGCGGGCGGGGTCGTGCGCGAAGACCGGAGCGAAGCGGTCGACGCTGATCTCCGCGAGCACGACGGCCACGCGCGGGTCGTCCTCGAAGAGCTCGGCGACGGTGTCGATCGCCTGTGCGCGCATGGCGATCATGACTCTGGCCTCACGGTCGCGACGACGGCGGCCGGCACGTCGTGGCGGGCGGTGAGCGCGGCCTCGAGGGCGGCGTGGTCGCGGCCATCGACCTGATCGGCGTGCCAGCCGAAGACGGCCAGGCGCTCGTGGATGGGAGCCAGATCGATGGTGCTGGAGCGGTTGTCGATGACGAGCAGCGTGAGGTTCCCGAGCTGGAGCTGGGGCGCGAGCATGATCGCCTCCCAGTTCGAACCCTCGTTCAGCTCCGCGTCGCCGGTCAGGACAACGACGCGCTGGTCAGCGCGCTTGGCGCGCAACGCGAGGGCGACCCCGACGGCGAGCGGCAGGCCGTGGCCGAGCGAGCCGGTCGACGCCTCGACGCCCGGCACCAGCAGGCGGTCGGGGTGGCTGCCAAGGCGGCTGCCCTGCCGGGTGAAGGTGGGAAGCCAGTGCTCGGGGAAGAAGCCGCGCCAGGCGAGCACGGCATAGTAGGCGGCGGGACCGTGTCCCTTGCTGAGGATGAAGCGGTCGCGCCGGTCCCAGGCCGGGTCGGCGGGGTCGACGTGAAGGACGCGGCCGTAGAGCACCAGCAGCGCATCGAGGGTGGAGTAGCTGGACGCCTCGTGCTTCTCGTCACCGGTGGCGAGTGCTGCGAGCCGGACGACCTCGTCGCGGTCGAGAGTGAGCGTGCTCATCGTGCCTCCTTCCATCGTGTGATGGCTATATAGGCACGTTACTATGGATTGCGGTACAGTGCCAATATGGACCGCGACCATCTGCAGAAGGCGATGCGCCTGAAGGCGCTGGGCCACCCTGTGCGGCTGGGCATCGCGCTGCGGCTGGCGGCGGAGCCGGAGACGTGCGCGTGCGACTTCGCCGAGGTGTTCGCCGTCAGCCAGCCGACGATCAGCCAGCACCTGCGGGTGCTGCGCGAGGCCGGCCTGGTCACGACGCGCAGGCGCGGCACGCAGATCTGTTACTCGCTCGATGCGGGCGGGGTGCGGGCCGTGCAGGCGGCGCTGGCCGAGCTGGCAACGCCGGCTCTGCGCAGCGCCTGACCTGGAAGCGTCCTAGGCCGCGAGCTCCTCGCGGGCGTAGGCGTACGGATGGTTGAAGACGTGCATCGGATTGGCGTCCTCGACGCCGACCTCGAACATGGTGCCGGCCTTGAGGTCGACGACGACCACGAAGGCGCGATCATCGGCCGGGTTCCACATCAGGGTGATGTCGATGCCGTCAGCAGATCGGTGGGCCAGTTCGCGAAGCGGGCTGAAGATGTCGGTAGGACTGATCATGGCGTGCTCCTGGGCGTTGGTGGACATGCCGTGCAGTCTCCCCGCCGGCGATGCCGATCGCAGCGGGGAAACCCCCCGAGTTGGGGGTGGGATACCCGCCGTCTCAGGTGTGGGCTACCCCTCCCATGGGCCGGGCTAGGCTGCCGTCCGGATGTCCCGCGACCAGCTGTTCGAAACCCTGCGCGCCCTGCTCGAGCTGCACTCGCCGAGCGGCGTCGAGGACGAGATCGACGCGCACCTGCTGGAAGCGCTGGCGCCGTACGGCACCCCGCAGGTGGACGGCGCCGGGAACATCATCCTGCCGCTGTCCGGCCCCGAGGGCGGCAGCGAGGCCAAGGTCGCATTGCTGGCCCACAAGGATGAGATCGGCGGGCTGGTCAAGCGCGTCGAGGAGGGCGGCCGGCTGATCGCCCAGACGCTCGGCGACGCGCATCCATGGATCTGGGGCGAGGGCCCGGTCGAGGTGCTGGGCCGGCACGACACCGTGCTGGGCGTGCTCTCGTTCGGCGCGCGGCACGTGTCCGATGAGTCGCCGCAGCGAAAGCAGCTCGACGACACGCCCGTGAAGTGGAAGGACGCCTGGATCGAGACCAAGCTCAGCGCCGATGCGCTGGAGGCGGCCGGCGTCACCGTCGGCTCGCGGATCGTCCCCGCGCGCTGGCGCAAGCGGCCGGTGCGGCTGGGCGATGACGGCGAGTACGTGGCGTGTCACGCGCTCGACGACAAGGTCGCCGTTGCGATGCTGCTCGAGCTGGCCGGCCGGCTGGATGCCCCGAACCGCCCGATCGACCTGGTGTTCACGACCCGCGAGGAGGTCGGCTGCCAGGGCTCGCAGTACTACGCGCGCAGCACCGAGGCCGTCGCGATCGTGGCGCTGGAAGTGGTGCCCGTGGCCAAGGAGTACGCGATCGAGGCCGGCCCAGACCCGGTCATCATCCGCGCCGACTCCTACGCGCCGCTCGACGACGGGCTGTCGTGGGAGCTGGCCGATGCGGCCACCGCCGCGGGCGTGACCGTGCACCACGCGGCCGTCACGCGCTACGGATCCGATGCCTCATCCAGCCTCGACAGCGGCCGCGTGCCGCGCAGCGCCTGCCTGGCCGCCGCCACCGAGAACACCCACGGCTTCGAGATCGCACACCTCGACGCGATCGACGGCTGCGTGCGGATCCTGCACAACTGGCTGGGTTAGAATCCCGCCTCCTGGCGGAGTAGCTCAGCTGGTTAGAGCAGCGGAATCATAATCCGCGTGTCGGGGGTTCGAGTCCCTCCTCCGCTATCCAGCTGATCTAGCCAAAAAACGGCAGGTCAAGACGGCCACGCTTCGGGGGGTAGTGCCGTTCACTGTCTAATCTCCGCGCCGTTGTCGTGCGATATGCGCGTGTACGAACTGGACTACGGCGGCGCCCTCGCCGACCGCGGTCGCGCAGCGCTTGATCGAGCCTGCGCGAACGTCGCCGGCTGCATAGACACCCGGCACGCTCGTCTCGAGAAGGCCCTCCGCGCCAGCGTCCGGGCCGGTCAGGATGAACCCGTCGGCATCCCGCGCGACCACGTTACCGAGCCATTCGGTGCAGGGCGTAGCACCGAGGAACAGGAACAGGAAGGAGAACGGAAACTGCTCGCCGTCGACGAGCGTGATCGCGTGCAATCGCCCGCGCTCTCCCTGAAGGCTCATGATTTCGCAGCGATCGCGCACGGCTACTCCGTACCGGTCGAGCGCGTTGATCAGATATTGCGACATCGTCTCGCCGAGGTGGTCGCGGCGGTGCAGGAGCGTCACGAGCGCGCCCCCGCGTGCCAGCCAGACAGCAGCCTGGGCCGCGGAGTTGCCCCCGCCCACGACCGCCACACGCTTTGCGGTGCAGAGCTGGCCCTCCGGCGGCCCGGCGGCGTAGAACACGCTCACCCCTTCGTACTCCTCGAGTCCCGCCACCGGCGGACGCCGGTATTCAGCGCCGGTGGTTAGCAGCACTGCGCGTGCAGCGATCTCGTTGCCGTCCTCGAGCCTCACGAGGTCTCGCTCGGCCCCGGGCTGAAGTTCTTGGGCGCGGTACGGCGAGGCCACGCGAGCGCCAAACTTGCGCGCCTGGCTTGCGGCCCGCATGAGCAGTTCGTTGCCGCTGATCCCGGCGGGGAAGCCCAGGTAGTTCTCGATCCTGCGCGCGGCGCCTGCCTGACCGCCGATGCTCCTGCTCTCGACTATCAGCGTGTCAAGGCCCTCTGAAGCGCCGTACACCGCCGCGCCGAGTCCTGCGGGGCCGCCGCCGATGATCAGAAGATCGACCTCCTCACGTGGCGCGAGGTCCATACCGATGCCGAGCGCCCGCGAGAGCTCTCCGTTGCTCGGATTCAGAAGCTCGACGCCGCCGGGCAGACGCACCAGCGGCGTGGCCGACACAGCGGGCTCCGCCGCCGGGCCAGCGCCGTCGGTCGTGTCGGTGGGATCGACCCAGGTGTGAGGAATCCGCTGGGCTCGGGTGAACTCGAGCAGCCGACGCGTATCGGGCGAGTCGTGCTGGCCGACGATCTCGGGTCCGATGCCTTGGCGGCGCTGAAGTACCTCGCGGCGCTCAATCAGAGCACCGAGGATCAGGTCCGAGAGCGAGGGATCATCGAACAGCAACGCTCGCAGGTCCTCACGCGGAACGGCGATGTAGCGCAACGGCTGGGTGACGACAGCAGTGACGAATACCGCCTGCCCACTCAGAAGATTGACCTCCCCGAGAAAGCCCGACGCGACGTGCCGCGCGATCTCGTGCCCCGCGCCATCGAACACCGTAACCTCACCCTCGAGAACTGCGATGAAGGGGTAAGTCGCGTCACCGATCTCATAGAGCTTCTCGCCAACCTCGGCCGTGAACTCCTCTCCGTGCTCGGCAAGCCGCTCAAGCTGGGTACTCGAAAGCACACGAGCCGGAATCGCCAGCCGGTCATCAGCTCGAGACGTCATATGAGTGGCAAGTCCCGCACGACCTAGCTAATCGCCGCCTCGACGATGGCTATGTCCTGCTCCGTCGTGCCGCCGCTGACTCCGACGCCGGCGATCACCTCGCCGCCCTCGCTGGTGAGCGGCACACCGCCGCCCATCGCGGAGTATCTCCCGCCAGAGACGGCGAGGAGCGGATAGAGCGCCGCGCCCGGTTGCACGAGGGGCACGAGGTCAGCGGTGCGCAGACGGATAAGCGCGGACGTGTAAGCCTTTCGCTCGGCGAGCTCGAGTGAGAATGCGGGCGCCCCGGTCATACGGTGGGTGAGAACGACGTTGCCGTGAACGTCAATGACGGTAACCGCGACAGGCACCTCCTGCTTCGCCGACTCGGCCTCGGCGCGGTCAGCGATTCCCTTGGCGATGGTGAGCAAGTCCGTTGTCATGTGCTTCCTTTCAGAACGTGAGATAGGACGTTTCGCAGTTCAGCGCTCGACCTGAGGGCCCAATCTCCCCAGGTGGAATCCGAGTCGATCTTGCATGTCTCCGGGCCGCTGGAGCCCTTGCTCCAGGAGGGTTTTGATTCCTGCCTGCGCCGCGGGTCGCTGGACCGAGGCCATGCAGGCATCCCAGCCCGCTCTGATCTCGACGTCGGGCGGCAGGATGGCTTCGTTCACGAGCCGCTTGGTGTTGGCGATCGCCCACTTGTCGAACGAGGCGATCCGGGTTGCGAGTGCGTCGACGAAATCGTCCAGCTCGGGATCGGGTAGCGCACGGTTGACGTAGCCGAGGCGCTCGGCATCCGCGCCTCGGATGTCATCAGAACTGAGGAGCACCTCGAGGGCGCGTGCCCGTCCCATGACCCGGGGCAATCGCGCCATCGGGCCTCCACCAGCAACGAGGCCCACGCCCACCTCCCACTGCGAAAAGAGCGCTCTCTCTCGGCTCGCGAAGCTCATATCACAGGCGAGCGCGAGCTCACTGCCGTTTCCGGTCGCTCGCCCCCGAATCAGCGCGATCGAAACGAACGGGGCGCGCGTCAGGCGCACCAGGACGTCCGGCCACGCCTCGAGCCCGGTCGGGCCTTGCGGGATGCTGGTCAGATCCTCGAAGTTCGCGAGGAAGTCGGAGTGATTCAGAAAGACGCCGTCGACGGCGCTTTCGAACACCACCACCTTCACTCGGTCGTCGTTCTCGAGCGCCGTGACGACCTCTCGGATCTGCAGAACGAACTCCGGACCCATGAGGTTTAGCGGCGGGTTGTCGAGCACCACTCGACGGAGTGAAGGCGTAACTTGTTTGATCCTGACCTGTCCGGCCGTCGTTGCTGATGGCATGACGCTCCTGCTCCTGGCGTAGGGGATGGTTGGATCAAGAACGTTCGCACGGGGCGCCCTTGTTCGCGCCCGGGGAACACCCCGGCCTGGCCCCGGGTCAGGTCCCCCCGGTCTGCGCCTCCCACCGTGCGTCCGCAGGGTGGCGCGATCACTCGACCAGGTACACGTCGTAGATCACGCCCCTGGCCTGCCGGCCGCCGACGCTGATGAAGACGCCCCTGTTCAGCCAGTCCAATCGAGGAGCTGCGGTTTCGATCTGGGTCGAGGTGCGGAAGGTGTACTCGCTGGCGTCGACGTCCTCACCGCGTGCGAGGCGTGCGAGGACCTCGGCGCTGCCGTGGCGTACACCTCGCGATTGGACGTAGAGCAGCTCGCCGGCATCGGTCTGCAGGGTGTGGCGGATGTCGCCGAGGGCGGTGCCGTCCGGCAGCACGATCTGCCAGTCGGCGCTGGCGCCCGGAAGCAGGTTGCCGTTGAGCTCAGGCCCGCTGAACGAACCGCCGGTTTGAGACACGATACGCCGCCGACCTTGTGCGACGTTGCCGAGATCCAGCGGGTGGGCGAGTGTGGCCTCCAAGCGGTAGACCCGCGTGAGGCGAGGCTCGGGAAGGTGGTCGCTGCTCATTGCTGGCTCCTAACGGGCTGCGGCGCCGGTCGCCGGTTTCCGGGATCGTTGGGATGAGCCTCGAGCGGGGTGACCGTGATGTTCATCCAGTCGTAGAGTGGTAGAGCGCGGAGTAGATCGGCGAGCTGCGTTTCATTGTCGGCGCGGTACAGCCCGAGGGCGCTTGTCTCGGCAGGCGCCGCCGGGGGTTTCCACAACCGCAAGAGATGCCCTTCGTCGACAAGCCTGGCCGCAGCAGATGCCTCAGCGCAGTTGCGGGCCTCGATCTCGCTCGCCGGAGCCCCGTCCGGGACGTTGACCTCGAACTCAACCAGGAACTCCACGAGTTCCCCTTCGTCCGGCGGCGGATGTGGTGCCCGCGAGGAAGCCGAGAAGCGCGGCGTTGACCTCCTCGGAGTGCGTCCAGCCGATGTTGTGAGGGCCACCCTCAACCGGCACGACCGTGACGTCTGCGATGAGGTCGCCGAGCCGTGCGGCGGTGGCTGAGAACGGCAGGATGCGGTCGTCCGTGCCGTGCAGCACCAGCGTCGGGACGTCGATCTTGGGCAGGTCCTCACGGAAGTCGGTCAGCCACGTGTCGACGCAGGCGTAGGAGGCATACGGTGATGAGCCCACTGCGACGTTGAACATGGCTTGCCAGGCCTGGTCGCTGATGCGGTCGGGGGCGAGGACATCGACGTTGTTGAAGTTGTCGAGGAAGCCCTTGAAGAACGCGTAGCGGTCATTGGCGAGCGCCGCCTTGATGCCCTCGAACACCTCACCGTCCACGCCCTCGGGGTTGTCCTCGGTCTTGCGCACGAACGGCGGAATCACACCAAGAAGGGCGGCCTTGCCGATCCGCGCGGACCCGTAGGCGCCGAGGTAGCGGACGATCTCGCCCGTGCCCATCGAGAAGCCGCACAGCACGACGTCGCGCAGGTCGAGGTGCTCGAGCAGGGCGCTTAGGTCGGCCGCGAACGTGTCGTAGTCGTAGCCCACGGTCGGCTGGCTCGAGCGGCCGAACCCACGGCGGTCATAGCTGATGCAGCGGTGGCCGGCGGCGAGCAACTCGCGCTCCTGGCGCTCCCACGAGTTGCCGTTAAGCGGGTAGCCGTGGATCAACACCACCGGCTGGCCGCTGCCATGGTCCTCGTAGTGAATCTGGATCGGGGCGTCGTTCTCAGTTCCTACGGTGATACTCGGCATGTTGTTCTCCTTGTCGTTGGGTGTTGCGATAACGGCGTTTTGAGCCCGTGCAGAGGCGCCGGGCCGGTGCGTTAGATAAGTCCCGTGAGAGTTCCAGCCCGCCCAAGCTGACCTCAGCGAATCGCCCGCGGTCGAGTCTCACGGCGGACCCGTTCTTGGCCCATGTCCTGGCCGCCGCTCTCGCAGCGACCAGGACGGTTGGGATCTGTCAGGAAGGCAGGTCCGTCCCGGCCTGCTCGGCCACCATGTAGGAGGCGTACCAGGCGGCCCAGTCCTCGTCTTGGCCGCCGCGCTCGCGGTGGGCGGCCTCCGCGCGAAGAAGCGCGGCCTGCAGGTCGGCGGCGGATACGTAGCCCGTCTCACCCGCATCGATTCGTCCGGGGCGCCGGGTCGTTACCTCCTGAGTTATCCAGATGTTGCCATCGGGATCGGTGAACGAGAAGAACGATCCGTAGCTGGCGCGCTCGGGGTCGGGGCCCGGCTGGCGTGCCTCGACCGGAAACGGCGGGCCGTGCCAAATGTCACTCACGTCGATGCCACGGCCGAGGAGCACCTCCCGTGCCGCCTCGATGTCGGTGACGACGAGGGTAGCCTCCGCGGAGCCGGGCGCGGCTGTGGTGATTCCTTCGCCGAAGTCAACCGAGGTCCCCGAGCCCGGAGGCGTGAACTGAACGATGCGAAGTCCGTCCATCGGGGCGACGTCCTCGTCGAGCCTCCAACCCAACTGCTCGTAGAACGCCTTGGATCGGTCGACGTCAGACACGGCGATGATCTGGACCTCAAGCTTCATGTCAACGGCGCTCATATCTGTCTCCTCGGGGGTTCAGGAAGACCAGGTCGGTCTTCGTGTTTCGGGGTGTAATGAAGCGTGATCTCTGCGCGTGCCCGTCGCGCCCGGCGGATACCCCGGTCAGGCCCCCGGGGTAAGGCTGGGACGAACGCGAGCTTGTCCCCTACGCTGCGCAGATGGCAATGACTGTTGGTTCGGCCAGACGCCTGCTTGGACGGCGAAGCGAGTGCGCGGCGTTGGATGAGTTGGTGGCGAGCGTGCGCAAGGGTCCGAGCCGGGCGCTCGTGCTGCGCGGGGAGGCCGGCGTCGGCAAGAGCGCCTTGCTGGAGTACCTGGTGCGGCAAGCGTCGGGGTGCGGCATCGCCCAGGCGACCGGGGTCGAGTCCGAGATGGAGCTCGCCTACGCGGGATTGCAGCAGCTATGCGCGCCGTGGCTGGATCGCCTGGAGCGCCTTCCCGGTCCGCAACGCGATGCGCTTGGCAGGGCGTTTGGTTTGCGCGACGGCGAGGCGCCGGATCGGTTCGTCGTCGGTCTGGCGGTTTTGAGCCTGCTGTCAGACGTCGCGGAGGAGCGAACGCTGATCTGCGTTGTGGACGACGCGCAGTGGCTTGATGCCGCCTCGGCGCAGGCGTTGGGGTTCGTCGCGCGGCGCCTGGGAGGCGAGTCGGTCGGACTGGTGCTCGCCGTGCGCGAGCCGGGTGGCGAGCGGCATTTTGAGGGGTTGACGGAGCTCGCAGTTGGCGGGCTGGGCGACAGCGATGCGCTCGAGCTACTCAGGACAGTGGTGGCCGGCCCGCTCGACGAGCAGGTGCGAGGTCGGATCGTTGCTGAGACGCGCGGGAACCCGCTGGCGCTGATTGAATTGCCCCGAAAAGGACGAACGCTTGTGGAGCTCGCGGGCGGGTTCGGGATGTCCGACGGGCTGACGTTGTCGGGCCGGATCGAGCGGAGCTTCACCGAGCGGTTGGCGCCGCTGCCGCCGCCTACTCGACTGCTGCTTCTCATCGCAGCGGCCGAGCCGGTGGGAGACCCGCTGCTGGTGTGGACGGCGGCGGCGGCGCTCGGGATCGGGCCGGACGCCGCTGCGCCGGCGACCGACGCCGGACTGATCGATTTCGGGGCGCACGTGCGCTTCGGACATCCGCTCATCCGTTCGGCTGTAAAGGCCGCGGCAGCGGCGGAGGAGCGCCAGCGCGTCCACCGCGCACTCGCCGACGCCACCGATGCCGATGTCGATCCTGATCGCCGCGCCTGGCACCTCGCGCACGCGGCAGCCGGCCTGGACGAGGACGTCGCTGCCGAGCTGGAGCGCTCGGCGGGGCGAGCACGGGCACGCGGTGGTCTGGCCGCCGAGGCGGCGTTTCAGGAGCGAGCCGTCGAGCTGACGCCCGATCCCGAACGCCGGGCGCAGCGTGCACTGCTGGCTGCGAAAGGCAAGCACCAGGCCGGCGCGCCCGAGGCGGCGCTGCGGCTATTGGCGGTCGCTCAGGCGGGGCCGTTGGATCAACTTGACCAAGCACGTGCCCAGTTGTTGCACGCGCAGGTCGCCTTCGCGATGACGCGGGGTCGCGATGCGCCACCCCTGCTGCTGGCGGCGGCCAGGCGGCTTGAGCGGTTGGATGCGACACTCGCGCGCGAGACCTATCTCGAGGCGTTCGCGGCGGCCCTGTCCGCAGGCCGTCTGGTGCGCGCAGGCGACGCGCGCGAGGTCGCGGCGGCCGTTCTGGCCGCCGACTGGGAGCCCTCGACGCGCGCCTGCGATCTGCTGCTGGACGGGCTCGCCCTCCTCACCCACGAGAACTATGTCGCGGCAGCGCCGGCGTTGAAGGTCGCGCTCCGCGCGTTCCGTGACGAGCCGCCCTCCGAGGAGGACGAGCTGCGCTGGCTATGGCTGGCCGCCCGCATCGCTCGGGCGCTGGCCGACGATGAGGCGTGGGACGAATTGACCGCGCGGCATCTCGAGCTCGCGCGCCGCACTGGCGCGTTCTCGCTGCTACCTGTCGCGCTCACCGACCGCGTGGTCGTCGAGCTGATCTTCGGGAGGTACGGGGTAGCCACGTCGCTGGCCGCCGAGGCGGACGCCGTCGTCGAGGCGACCGGCAGTCATCTTGCCCAGCGCGCGTCGATCACCCTGGCGAACTGGCGCGGACGGGACGCTGAGGCGGTGGCGCTGATCGAGGCGCGCGAGCAGGAAGTGCTGCAACGTGGCGAGGGGCTGTGGGTCGTTGCCAACGAATGGGGTAGCGCGCAGCGCTACAACGGGCTTGGCCGCTATGACGACGCTCTGGTCGCAGCGGAGCGGGCTGCCGAGGACCCGCGCGGGCTGGGTCCTTCGATTTGGGTGCTTGCGGAGCTGATCGAGGCTGCGGTGCGCAGCGACCACGCCGAGCGCGCGATTGGCCCGCTCGCTCAGCTCGCCGAGCTTACGCTGGCCGCCGGCACGGACTGGGCGCTTGGGATTCACGCGCGCGTGGCGGCGATGCTAGCCGAGGGAGCCACGGCTGAACGGCTTTACAGAGAAGCGGTCGAGCGACTGTCTCGCATCCACATCCGCGGGTCCCAGACGCTGGCCCGCGCGCACCTGCTCTATGGCGAGTGGCTGCGCCGCCAGCACCGCCGCGTCGACGCTCGCGAACAGCTGCGAGTAGCTCACGCGATGCTTGGTGACATGTGCGCAGAGGCGTTCGCCGAACGCGCCCGGCGCGAGTTGCAGGCCACGGGCGAGACGGTGCGCAAGCGCACAGCCGACACGCTCGACGAGTTGACCCCGCAGGAGGCGCAGGTGGCGCGCCTAGCCGCCGGCGGACAGACAAACCCCGAGATCGGCGCTCAGCTCTTTCTCAGTCCGCGCACCGTGGAGTGGCACCTGGGCAAGGTGTTCGGCAAGCTGGGGATCAGCTCCCGCAAGGAGCTCGCGTCGGCGCTGCCCAACACCGCAAGCGGCGTATCCACGTAAAAGCCAACGGCCGCATCCACGAGCGCGGCATCGGACGAGTACGCATCCGGCCTCACCGCGGCCGTCAGGCGTCCGGGTAGGCAGGCAGGAGGCACTCCGTGTTCACCAGACGCAGCCACTCGCGGTGTCACTCAGCCTGACCGAGAACAGCCGAGAGGACGGGATGCGAATCGGGCTGAACTCACCGTTTCTTCCCCACCGGCCGAGATCGACCGAGACGTTGGCGGCGAATCACAATCCGCGTGTCGGGGGTTCGAGTCCCTCCTCCGCTACCTCGGTTGTTCTTTTCAACCGTTCCACGGTTCGGCCAGTAAGCAGCCGAATTCGACGAGCCGATGGTGCTATCGATGATCGGGGCGTGCTTGGCTTGGAGCGGGTGGGCTGACGACAGCAGCGGTGTGCTGGGAGTGCCGTGCTTGGTCTTGCGTGCCCGAGCGGCTGCAGCAGGGTAGGCCCATCACCAGAACCGGCGCCCGGCGGCAACTGCCCTTGCCGAAGAGGAGCCTGCGGCGGCGGTGGCGTTCTTGCCGACGGTGATCGTCGACGGAGCGCGTTGCGCGTCGCGCACAGCACCGGCGACGTCGCGGGGACGCGACGCCGGCATGGGTGTTGGATGACTCGGGGCGGCCCGTGTGTCCGGGCCGCCCCGAGTCATCGGTCTGCTAGGGGGTTGTGAACTTGGCGGCGGGGACGTTGCCGGCCCAGTTGGTGCATGGCCCGTCGCGGTTGAAGTCGCCTGTGACAAATGGTGAGCCGCAGGTGTTGCCGGGGATGCGGGTGTCCCAGAAGATCGATTGCTCGGTGCGGTTCAGCCCCGTGGTCGTCTTGGAGTTGAGGCCGACGTTCAGTGAGTCTTGGGGGTGTCCCGACCCGCCGAGCGGATTTGGGCCGCTGGTGCTGGTGTTGTAGGAGACGCCCCACACGACGACCTGTGGCAGCTTCGTGTTCTTCGGCAGCTGGAACACGATGTTCTGGTCGGCTCCGTGATGGCATTGACCATCTGAGCCGCGGTACATCGTCTCCTTACCGCCTTCTAGCGGGCAGCTTGGGTCAGACGATGGCCGGAACCGGATGTTGACCGTTTTTGTGACCTTCACGATCTGGGCGCCCGGTCGTACCTCACCCGTCAGATCATCAGCGATGCTGTGTTTGTAGAGGGTCAGGGTGATCGGCGTTGGGAATGTCGGCGTGCCCACGGTCACGCAGTCGCCGGTGCTCCAGCCGCCGCTCTGGCAGGCCCACGACACCATCGTTACCGACACCTTCGCGACCGTCGTTGCCTTCTTCAGGATCACCTCGTTGCCGACCCGGTTGAATGCATACGCTTCCGCGCCCACCGAGGGGACCGACACGACGCCTTTGGCCGGAACGCTGCTGTAGACGGTCTGGCCGCTCGCCGCCCCAGCCGGCGAAACGCCGACGACCAGGCAGGCGATCGACGCCAGCACCACGGGAATGACCTTCCTCATATTGCCTCCTCTATAGGATTGCCCACGACACCGAGCCCTTCTGCTCTGGTCGCAACCGGCCCGGTGCGAACGCGCGGATTCTACGTCGAACACGCTCGCGCAGAAATGCGAACATACGTTCGTGCATAGCAAGGCATCCGTACGAGACGCTCCCAATCGAGGCGGTTTGCAGCAGCAACCGCGGGTCAGGGGCCGGTTGTGGACATCGCGTCGAGCGGTTGCTCACGTGATGGGATGCCGTCTTAGTGAGCGTGACCTTAGGATCTGCAAGATCCATTCAACCGACGGGGAGGTCAAACCCGAAGCGAGCCGAGGCCGCCCTCACCAGTTCTCGTAGAGCCGGCGCGAATCCGCAGATTGCCGGTGACGGTGGCATGATTTGGACCCGTGGGCTACGACACTGGACAGCGGTCGGTGCGGTTCGAGCCCCTCCGCGATGCTTCGCGGCGTCGCCTGATCGCGGGGCTGATCCTGGGGCCGGTGATCTGGCTGGTAACCCTCATGGTTGTCGCCTACCTGCTCCAGAACAGTTGGGCGATCGAGGCCGGGATCCTGATAGCGCTGGGGTCATTCGTGATTGGCTTCGGGATGCTGGCCATCCTGCGGCAGGGCCGCATCCGCCAGGAGAGACGGTATGTGGAAGGCGGCTGAGATCATGCTGGCGTTCGTCGGCCTGTACCCCATAGTCACGGCGGCGTTGTGGATGGCGGGCGGGTTGCTGCACCGCATGAAGGACGAGGTCAAGGATGTCTCCGAGCCCGAGGGCGGCTGGCCGGGCGTCTCGCTCCTGATTCCGGCGTACAACGAGGCCGCTGTCATCGCCACCAGCGTCGCCGCTGCCCGTTCCGCCGACTACCCGAACCTCGAGATTCTGGTGCTGGACGACGGATCGACCGATGGCACCGAGGCGGCTGCGCTCGAGGCGACCGGCGGCGATCCGCGCTGTCGCGTCGTCCGCGACCCGGTCAATCGCGGGAAGGCGGACAGGCTGAACGCCGGCCTGCGGGAGGCGCGCCACCCCTACGTCACGGTGGTTGACGCCGACGCCCACGTGCATCCCCAAGCGCTCAAGTTCCTGTCGGCTCGCCTCACCCGCACACCGATCGTCGCGGCCGTGGCCGGATCGCCGCACGTCACCAACCGGGGGCGCGTCATCCAGGCCATGCAAGTGCTTGAGACGGCGTCGATCATCGGGCTGATCCGCCGCACCCAGTCCCTGACGGGTCGTGTCGGTGTCGTCGCCGGCGTGCTCGGCATGTTCCGCCGCGACCGCGTGCTGGCAGTCGGCGGCTACGAGCCGCGATCGCTGCGAAGGACATCGAACTCACCTGGAAGCTGCTGCTGGCGGGCTGGCACACCGACTACGAGCCGCGCGCACTTGTGGGCATGCAGGTGCCCTCCAATCTGAAGGCATTGTGGGCGCAGCGCACGCGCTGGGCGCGCGGGCAGGGCGAGGTGCTGCACGCCCACCTGGGTGAGACGATCCGCTGGCAGAACCACCGGATGTGGCTGGTGATCGGGGAGTCCCTGGCGTCGCTGCTGTGGGTGGTCTGCCTGGCCGCCTCGCTGGTGCTGACCTCGCTCGCCTTGCTGCTCGGGGAGGGCAATACGGAACCGTTCGGATTGGCACTGGCGTGGGGGATCGGAATCGCCGTGGTCGCCCTCGTCCAGCTCACGATCGCCCTGATGATCGAGCGCGACTACGACCCGACCATGCCCCGCGCGTTCCTGCTGGGACCGCTCTACCCGCTGTGCTTCTGGGCGATCAGCTCGCTGGCAGCCCTGCGCACACAGACGGCCGGGCTATTGCGCGGGCCGCGCGACCAGCGCGTCGTCTGGGACATCCCGCGGGAGAGCCTCGACGCTGATTGATGCCGTGAGGATCGGCGACGGCCGCTAGTCAGTCCACCAGTCGCGCTGGCCCTCGACGTCACCGCGCCGATCCTCGCCGAGGCTGGGCGCTCCGATCACGATCATCTCGAGCCCTTCGGGGCCGGCTTCGTAGCCTCGCCACGTGCCCGGCGGAACGCGCACCGCGTCCCACTGCTTGAGCTCGACGATCTCATCGTCGAGCTTCATGCGTCCACTCCCCCCTACGGCCACATACACCTCCTCTTGCGTCGCGTGCGTGTGACCGTACGGAAAGCGGTAGCCGGGTGGGATCCGCTGGTAGCACAGCCCGGACTGCTCCAGCTCGAGCGCGTCGCTAGCCAGGCGGAACTCCAGGTCCGGCGCACCGTCGAAGTTGGACCCGACGTCTTCCAGATCCTGTTTGAGGTTCCGAAGCGTAAACGGCACGGTCGCGATCCTACTGCGCCTTGGTCAGACCGTGAGGTGGTGAATACTGCAAGTGTGAGTGGGCTGGTGAAACGCATCGCGGTCGCTCCGGTGAAGTCGCTCGGCCTGACCCATCCGCAATCGGTCGAGCTCCGCCGGTTCGGCGTGGTCGGCGATCGCCGGTTCTGGCTGGTCGACAGCGACGGGCGTCTCGTGAACGGCAAGGTCTGCCCAACCTTGATGCAGGTCGGCCGGAGTGGCACGAGGAGACGCTGGCGCTCACGCTCCGGTTTCCCGACGGCGCGGCCGTCGGCGTGAGTTGTCGAGCTCGGAGAGCCGGTTGAGCCCACCCTGTCGCCGGCCTCACGGCATGCTGACGGCTGTCTCCCGGCGATCGGTGCGGCGAGGTGAAAGCGGTTGGAGCGGATGACTCGCTACGTGTTGGACTTCGAGGAGATCGACCAGACGAAGGTCGCGCTGGTCGGCGGCAAGGGGGCCAATCTGGGCGAGCTCTCCAGGATCGAGGGCATCCGCGTGCCGGGCGGTTTCTGCGTCACGACGGAGGCCTTCCGGCGGATCGTGGCGGAAGCGCCGTCGGTCGATGATCTGCTCGATCGGCTGGCGCGCCTGCAGCCGGACGACCGCGACGCGATCCGGACGATCAGCGCGGAGGCCCGACAGACGCTCGAAGGGATCTCGATTCGCGACGACCTGGCGGACGCGATCACCCGCCGGCTCGCGCAGCTCGGCGACCGGGCCGGCTACGCCGTGCGATCCAGCGCGACGGCGGAGGACCTGCCCTCTGCCTCCTTCGCGGGCCAGCAGGACACGTACCTGAACGTCGTGGGCTCGGCGGCGATCCTCGAGCACATCAGCCGGTGCTGGGCCTCCCTGTTCACCGAGCGGGCGGTGACCTATCGCGTGCGCAACGGCTTCGACCACCGCGACGTCTCCATGGCCGTGGTGATCCAGCAGATGGTTCTTCCGCAGGCCGCGGGCGTGCTGTTCACGGCCGACCCCGTCACCTGCAACCGCAAGGTCACGTCCGTGGAGGCCGTCCTCGGCCTCGGCGACGCGCTGGTCTCCGGCCGCGTGAACCCCGACGTCTACGGCGTGCGTGACGGCAAGGTCGTCGAGCGGACGATCGCCGCCAAGCGGATCGCCATCCACGCCTTGCCGGCTGGCGGAACGCGGGAGGATGCGATCGATCCCCAGCAGCAGCAACAGCCCGCCCTCACCGACCCGCAGGTGGTGGAGCTGGCCCAGCTGGGCAGGCAGATCGAGGCCCACTTCGGCTGCCCCCAGGACATCGAGTGGTGCCTCGTCGACGGTGTGTTCCACGTGCTCCAGAGCCGGGCGATCACCACGCTGTTCCCGATTCCGGCGACCAGCGACGAGGCGAACCACGTGTACGTCTCCGTCGGCCACCAGCAGATGATGACCGACCCGATGAAGCCGCTCGGGCTCTCCATGTGGCAGCTCACGACCCCGCGGCCCATGAGCATCGCCGGCGGCAGGCTGTTCGTCGACGTCACCCCGATCCTCGCCACGCCAGCAAGCCGGGCAGGCCTGCTCGAGCTCTTCGGCAAGGGGGATCCATTGCTCCGGGACGCGCTGGAGACCGTGATCGAACGTGACGACTTTCTGCCCGCCCCACCGGAGGCGGGCCCCGGCGCCGCAGCGCTGCCCGCTGGCATCACCGCTCCTGAGCCGATCGAGCCCGATCCAGCCAGGGTCACCGAGCTGATCGCAGAAACCCAGGAATCCCTCGCACGCTTGCGGCACGACATCCGCGGCAAGTCCGGGCCGGAGCTGTTCGAGTTCATCCTCGCCGACCTGCAGGAGCTCAAGCGTCTCCTGTTCGATCCGCGCAGCCACCAGACCTTCATGGCGGCGATGGACGCTGCCTGGTGGCTCAACGAGCAGCTCGAGGACTGGCTGGGTGAGAAGAACGCCGCGGACAAGCTCTCGCAGTCGGTCCCGAACAACGTCACCTCTGAGATGGGGCTCGCGCTCCTGGACGTGGCGGACGTGATCCGCCCCCATCCCGAGCTGGTCGAGTTCCTGGAGCAGGTCGACGATGACCGCTTCCTCGACCAGCTCCCGCGGTTCGAGGGAGGGGCGCAGGCACGAGACGCCATCGAGGCCTACCTCGACCGGTACGGGATGCGCTGCGTCGGCGAGGTGGACATCACCAGGCCGCGTTGGAGCGAGCACCCCGCCATCCTCGTTCCCTTGATCCTCGGCAACGTCAGGAACTTCGAGCCGGGCGCCGGCGCGCGGCGCTTCGAGCAGGGCCGGAAGGAGGCCCAGGAGCAGGAACGGCGGCTGCTGGAGCGGCTGCGCAGCCTGCCGGGCGGGGAGCAGAAGGCCCGGGAGGCAAAGCGCCGGATCGACACAGTGCGGACCTTCATCGGGTACCGGGAGTATCCGAAGTACGGCATGGTCAGCCGCTACTTCGTCTACAAGCAGTCGCTGCTGAGCGAGGCCGAGCGCCTCGTGCAGGCCGGTGTGCTCCGTGACAGGGAAGACATCTTCTACCTCTCGTTCGAGGAGCTCCATGAAGTGGCGCGCACGAACGAGGTGGGCCGCGAGCTGATCGGCAAGCGCGCGGAAGCGTTCAGGTCGTACGCCGCGCTCACGCCGCCCCGGGTGCTGACGTCGGATGGCGAGTGCCTCACGGGGTTGCACCGACGTGCCGACGTGCCGCCCGGCGCGCTCGTGGGCCTGCCGGTCTCTGCCGGCACCGTCGAAGGGCGGGCCCGCGTCATCCTCGACCTCGCGGAGGCCGACCTCGATGCCGGCGACATCCTGGTCACCCCCTTCACCGACCCCAGTTGGACGCCCGCGTTCGTCGCGATCAAGGGCCTGGTGACCGAGGTGGGAGGCGTGATGACCCACGGCGCTGTGATCGCGCGTGAGTACGGCCTACCTGCGATCGTGGGCGTGGATCGCGCCACCCAGCGGATCCGCGATGGGCAGCGCATCCGCGTGCACGGGACCGAGGGCTACGTCGAGATCCTGGCGTAGGGATCTTCTATGGTGCGGGCGACGTGAAACGGGGGTGTCGAGGATGCCGGCCGATCAGGGCGAGGGCGGCGCCGGGGTCGTGGGCGGCGCACCGGTCATAGCCGAGCGCACGAAGGCGGCGCGCAGGCTGATCCTGCCGCTCGCCATGGCCCAGTTCATCTGCAGCTTCGCCGGGTCGAACATGAACGTGATGATCACGGACATCAGTCACGACCTGGACACCGATGTGAAGGGCGTGCAGACGGCGATCACGCTGTTCCTGCTGATCATGGCGATCCTGATGATCCCGTGCAGCAAGCTGACCGATCGCTGGGGCCGCAAGCGGTGCTTCATCGGGGGGCTGACGCTGTACGGCATAGGCGCGCTGGTGAGCGCGGTCTCGCCCAACCTGGGGGTGCTGATCCTCGGCAACTCGGTGTGCGAGGGCGTCGGCACGGCGCTGCTGATCCCGCCGGTCTACATCCTTGCGACCGTCTGGTTCGATGACCTCACCGCCCGGGCGTGGGCGTTCGGCGCGATCAGCGGGCTGGGCGGGGTCGGCGCCGCCGCCGGGCCGCTGATCGGCGGCGTCATCACGACCACGACCAGCTGGCGGGTGGCATTCCTGTTCCAGGCGGCCGTGGTCGCCACCATCATCCTGCTCAGCCGCAAGATCGTCGATCCGATCCCGCCCGACCCGACGCGGCCGTTCGACGCCGTGGGGGCGGCGCTGTCGGCGGTCGGCATGTTCTTCCTCGTCCTGGGGATCCTGCAGGCCGGCACCCGCAACACCCTGTTCGTACTGTTCCTGGCGATCGGTCTCGGCTTCCTGCTCGCCTTCTACCTCTACATCCGCCGGCTGGAACGGCAAGGCAAGGAGCCGCTGCTCTCGACCGCGCTCTTCCGCAACCGCACCTGCAACCTCGCGCTGGTCACCCAGAACATCCAGTGGCTGCTGCTGATGGGCGTGTCCTTTGTGGTGTCGGTGTTCCTGCAGGAGGTGCGCGGGTACAGCGCGATCGGTACCGGGGTCGTGTTCACTGCGGCCACGGTCGGCGTGCTCGTCTCGTCGTTCGCGGCCGAACGGCTGGCCAAGCGCTGGTCGCAGCGGACGCTGCTGATCGCCGGCTTCGTCGGGACACTGGCCGGGATCGTGCTGCTGCTCCTGCTGGTGCACTCCTCGTCGCGGGTGGTTGCCTTCGCGCCCGGGCTGCTCCTGATCGGGCTCGGGCTGGGCGTGATGCTGACCCCAGCCGTGAACGTCGTCCAGTCCAGCTTCCCCGAGGAGATGCAGGGCGAGATCTCCGGGCTCTCGCGAAGCGTCTCCAACCTCGGCTCGTCGTTCGGCACCGCCATCGCCGGCACCATCCTCGTGTCGGTGGTCGAGCTCGGCACCCGCTCCTACGCCGTCGCCATGCTGGTACTGGCCGGCTTCGGCCTGCTCGGCCTGCTGGCGGCGATCAGGCTGCCTGCGGAGACCGGCAGCCCAGTGGCCGCGGCAGCGTCAAGACCGGTCAATCGGACGGGTTGACGCGGGCGCTACAGTGCTGGCCGCATGACCGACCTGACCATCGTCCACGCGCACGGCGACCCGGCCCGGCGAGGGCGGATCATCGGCCGGGAGCTGGCCGACGGCCACGCGCGATCGGTCGAGTTCACACGCCGCTACACGCGCCGCCACGGCCTCGCCGATCACGACCTGGAGGCGCTGCTGGCGCCGTACCTTGCCGCCGCGCGCCGCGCCGTGCCCCGCCTCGTGGCGCAGCTCGAGGGCATCGCCGAGGGCGCCGGGCTGCGTTTCCTCGATGTGTTCGCCGTGAACGCGTTCGAGGAGCTGTACGCGGTGCTTGAGGGATCCGTGCCGCCGCCGGCCGGGGTGGTGATCGGCCCGGCGCCGCCGCCGGCACCGGTCGAGCGCTGCACGGACGTCCTGATTCGTGCGCCGGGTACCACCATCCTCGCCCACAACGAGCAGTGGTACGCCGGCGATGACGGTGGGGTGGCCGTGATCGTCGAGCACCCGGACTCCGACGGGGAGGTCGCGATCGTGGCGCCGGCCTCGGTCGGGACGCTGCCGCTGGTCGGGATGAACGCGCGCGGCGGGGCGCTGGGGCTGATGTCGCTGGGCGGCCTGGACGAGCGCCCGGGAGTGCCGCGCGCGCTGCTCGGGCGCGACGGCGTGGAGGCGGTCGACCGGGCAGACGCGCTACGGCGGGCCGGCAGGCCAGGCCGCGCCGGCGGCTACAGCTTCATGTACGCCTTCCGCGGCGGCGATGCGTTCACCCTGGAGGTGACCGCGACCCGCGAGGCGCTGATCGAGACGCCCGTGCACACCAACCACGCCCTCGACGCCGCCGTCGCGGAGGTGGCGGAGCCGCCCTCCGAGCGCAGCCTGTCGCGGCACGACCGAGCCTGCTCCCTGCTCGAGGGCGACGGTCCTCGAACGGTGCAGGACGCCATGCGGATCCTGGCCGACCACGGCGCAGACGGCCAGGACATCTGCGTGCATCCCGATCCGGCCGAGGGCGACGAGGGCTCGGCCATCCAGTTCGGCATGGTCTGCGACGTCGAGGCCGGAGTCATGTGGCTCGCGCCCGGGCAGCCCTGCAGCACGCCGTTCCAAGAATTGCGCCTGGACGAGCTGCTGGCCGGCTGACGGCCGCACACGCGTCGCCAACATGTGGATGGTACGGTCGCGGTCCCAGACCCCACCCCGGAGGTGGACAGATATGCCGATTCTGATGATCATGGATATCGAAGGTGCGACGGCCGAGCAGTACGATCGTGTCGACGCGCTGTTGGGAGGAATGACCCCGGAGAACGCGCCGGCGGGACTGATCAGCCACGCCGCGGCCGTCACCGACACCGGTGTCATGGTGGCCGACGTGTGGGAGTCTGCAGAGGATCTGCAGCGCTTCTTCGACGAGACGCTGGGTGCCGCGATCGCCGAGGCGGGACTGCCGCAGGCGGAGCCGCGGATCGTCCCGGTGCACAACCACATCGAGGGCCGCGGCGAGGAGGCCGGGGTGCTGGTGCTGGTCGAGCTCGACGGCTTCACCATTGACGACTACGACGCACTCACCGCCGACATGGAAGCGCACGCCGGCGACGGCAGCGCGCACCCGTCCGTCGCGCACGTGGTCGGAGTCACCGACGACGGTCTGGTGGCCGTCGACATCTGGGAGTCCGGGCAGGCGTTCGCGAGGTTCGGCGAGACCGAGCTGGCCCCGCGGATGGGCGCCGATCAGATGGCGCGAGCGCAACCGCAGGTGTCGGAGCTCCACAACCACGTCCGCGTCAAGGCACCCACAACCGCCGCCTGATGCGAATCTCCCGCGCGCCCGCCCCCGGGCGGGCGCGCGGCCGATAGCGATCCGCTCAGGTCGCTGGGCGCCGCCCCGCGCGGGCGCCAGCGCCTATGCTCGGGGGAACGCTCGGAGGGGGAGTGGCATGAAAACGGTCGGTGTGATCTCAATCGTGGCGCTGGTGCTGCTGGCGGCAGCGGGCTGCGGCGGCAGCCAGTCCGCCTCCGACAAGGCCAAGAGCCAGGCCTGCGATGCCCGCTCCGACATCCAGACCCAGGTGGACACGTTGAAGGGACTGCCTCTCTCGCCGGACTCGGTCGACAAGGCCAAGACCGCGCTGCAGAAGATCAACTCCGACCTGGACACGATCGCCACAGCCGCGCCGACGGTCAAGGGCGACCTCGGGAGCCAGCTCAAGGCCGCGAACGCCGCCTTCAAGACCCAGGTACAGCAGATCACGGACAGCATCACCTCGGCCCAGTCGCTGACGGCAGCGGCCACCGCGCTGGCGTCTGCCGGATCGACGCTCAGCAACGCGTACCAGAAGGCGTTTGCGAACGTGCAGTGCTGACCGTTCTAGAATCGCCCCGCATCGCCGAGCCCATCAACTCCGGGGAAGGACGGTCGGCATGAGACGTTTGCGCATGAGGGTGTTCTCGTCGCTGATCGGGATCTTCGTCGGGCTGATCGTGTCGGCCGCCGTGCTGTCGCACTTCTCGGTGACACTGACCGCGCTGGTGGTCGCGACCGCGGTGTTCTGGGTCGTCCACATCGTGGCCGACCTGCTGGCGCTGAAGGTGTTCTTCCGCGATCCGTCGTTCCTGATGCTGCTGGTGGTGTCGCTGGGAGCGACGGTCGTCTCGCTGATCGTCGTCGAGCTGTTCGTCTCCGGGCTGTCCATCAGCGGCGCTGTCACGTACGTGGAGGCGGCGCTGATCATCTGGGCGTGCACCTCGGTCTCGCTCGCCGCCGGGAGGCACCGGCTCCGCGAGCGGCGCTAAGGCATGGTCGGCCGGCGGTGAACCTGGTCTGGGGGTTCCTGATCCTCGTGGCGGCCTCGGCCGTCTCGATCGGCGCGATGCTGCTGGTCCGCCGCAGGGCCCCGGCGGGCAGCTACTTCAAGGACGGCGATCGCGCGTCGGGGGTGTTCGGGGTGCTTGCGACAGGCTTCTCGGTGCTGCTCGGATTCATCATCTTCCTGGCCTTCACCAGCTACGACAACTCGCGGACCGGAGCCGAGCAGGAGGCGCTCGTAACCAGCCAGCAGGTCGAGACGGCGCAGTTTCTCCCGCACCCCGCGTCCCAGGTGTTGACCGGTCAACTGGTCTGCTACGCCCGCTACGTGGTCTACGACGCGTGGCCGCAGATGGAGGCCGGTACGCTGGGCGACAGCATCAACCCCTGGGCGGCCTCGATGTTCCGGACGCTCACGACCGTGCAGCCGCAGACCAACTCCGAACAGGCCGCGTACTCCAAATGGCTGGATCAGACCTCCGACCGCGAAGCGGGTCGCAGCGACCGCATCCACGGCGCGGTGGGCGTGATCCCGACGCCGCTTTGGATCGTGCTGTTCATCATCTCCGGCGTGATCTTCGTGTACATGCTGTTCTTTGCCGACAGCGGCGAGGGGCCGTTCACGCAGGCCATGATGATGGGATCGGTGACATCGGTGATCGTTCTGATGCTGCTCCTGCTGCACTTCCTCGACTCGCCCTTCAACACGGGCGTGGGCGGGCTGAAACCGGTGGCGATGCAGCGCACGCTGCGGATCATGGATCAGGAGCTGAAGATCGTCGGGCCGGTCCCGATCCCATGCGACGCTCATGGGAACCCGAGCTAGGCCCCTGCCGTCACCAGCAGCCGATGTCGATCCCGATCCGGGCCTCCGGGTCGATGCAGCTGCGCAGGTACAGCGCGGCGCCGGGGTCGCCGGTCCATAGCGAGTGCCACCCGTGTCCGTACTGCGAGCGCCCGGCCTCGACCTGCTCGATGCAGTGCATGGCGAACCGCCGCGCCCTGTCCAGCCACAGCTGATCGCCCGTTCGCCGGTGCAGCGCCAGGAACGCCAGGCCGTTACCCGCGGTGCCATGACAGAGTCCCGGCCCCTTACGGAGCGGGCCGGCCGTCCACGTCAGCTCGCCGCCGGCGACCAGCAGCCGGGTGTACTCCGCGTCGTGTGGGGCGATGCCGGCCAGGGTCGCCACCTGCCCGGGAGCGCCGTGGCACCACTGGGTGCGGATCGGCCTGATCCGGCCCGGGCTGCCGTCCAGCGACTCGCCGGCCAGCGGCTGCCAGTTGGCGAGGTCGCCGTCGATCACCGCGGTGGCCGTGGACGTGCGCACCGCCTCGCGCTCCAGCTCGGCCGTCCGCTCCGGCCCGAGCAGCTGCGGCCGGCCCGCCAGGGCGGCGACGTTGCCCGCGAACCCATGGGCCGGGCTGATGTACTGCGAGACGGTGCCGTAGAGCAGCTGCGTCCAGATCCGGTAGCCCCACCGCTCGTCCTCGACCCAGCCGCTCCAGACGTCGCCGGCCAGCCGGTTCCAGAGATCCGCCCAGCGCGGGTCGCCGGTACGGTCGAGCATCTCGGCCGCGACCAGCAGCGATCCGGGAGCGCCCCACATCACCTCCACGGTCGGGTTCCCGAGGTTCTGCTCGAGCACGCCCAGCAGCAGGTCGCGGCGGTCCGGATTTGGCGAAAGGCGCTCCGCGACGGCCAGGATGCCCGACCGGCCCAGCCACAGGCCGGGCGCCGCGTCGCCCTTCTCCGGCTCGAAATCTGGCTCGTCCTGGAACCGCCGGTCGAGCCCGTCGGCGACATCCGCGAAATCACCTTGCGATCCCAACTCGTGAAGCGCCCAGATCACGCCGGCGGCGCCCAGGTAGAGCCCGCTCAGCGCGCGGCCCTCGTCGCCGTCGACGTCGCGCGCGTGGATCGGCCACAGCGTCTGCGGATCGAACGCCCGCTCGGCGTCCTCCACGATCGCGGCGATTGCGGCGGCGGCGCGGCCCTCGTCCCATGACTCTGCGGTCAGCGGCTCATGGCTGGCTGCGTCGAACAGCGTGGTCACGCTGGCACACTACCCGCCCATCGAGTGGCGCGGGTTACGTTCCAAAACCGATGACCGGCGGCGCGACCTGGCCGCCGATTGAGCCGGGAATATTCGTACCGGGCACAAAACTGGACTCAGTGCATAAATCCTGCTAGGCTGCTCCGCATGGGTGAGCTGGGGCTACGGGAGCGGAAGAAGCTGCGCACGCGCGAGGCGATCGCGACGGTGGCCCTCGACCTGTTCGCAGAGCACGGCTACCAGCAGACGACGGTGGCCGAGATCGCTGAGGCGGCGGAGGTCTCCAAGGGCACGCTGTTCGCGTACTTCCCGTCCAAGGAGGAGATCGTGTTCGCGGACACCTCGCCGCTGCGCGACCAGCTCTGCCATGAGCTCCGCCACCGCAGCAGCGGCCTGTCGGCGGTCGACACGCTGCGAGTCTTCGTGGCCGACCACATGATCACGCCCGGCCCGCGCGAGCAGCTGCGGGAGCGGCTGATCGCGGAGAATGAGCAGCTGCGCGTACACCAACGCGCCCGCCTTTCCGAGGTCGAGGACGCGCTGGCCGAGGCGATCGCCGCCGATCTTGGCGAGCCGGCCGATGGGCCGCGGCCGCGGTTCGCCGCGGCAGCAGCCCTATCGGCGATCGCGATAGCGAAGGCTCAGGCCCGCAGCGTGCATGGGGCCACGGCCTCACGTACGCAGGCGATCGCGGTGCTCGACCAGGCAGCGGCATTCCTCGAGGGCGGCCTGGCCGCGATCGCCGCCACCCCGGCCCGGCGGCGGACGGCCTGATGGAGGCCGCACACGAGCATCGCCAGCACTACGGGATCACGTTCGCGACCCTGGCCATGGCCGCCATCGTGTACGCGCTGCTGCAGTCGCTGGTGGCGCCGGCGCTGCCGGCCATCCAGGCCGACCTGAACGCGTCCGCAACGGGCGCCACCTGGATCCTGACGGCCTACCTGCTGAGCGCCTGCGTGGCCACGCCGATCGTGGGCCGGCTGGGTGACATGTTCGGCAAGAAGAAGATGCTGGTGATCACGCTCTGGATCCTGGCGCTGGGCACCCTGCTCGCCGCGCTGTCGTCGACCATCGAGCTGATGACCGCGTCCCGCGTGATCCAGGGCATCGGCGGTGCCGTGTTCCCGCTCGCCTTCTCGATCATCCGCGACGAGTTCCCAAAGCAGCGGATCGCGCACGGCATCGCCATGATTTCGGCCCTGGTCGGCATCGGCGGCGGCCTCGGCATCGTGCTGTCTGGTCCCATCGTGGAGCGCCTCGACTACCACTGGCTGTTCTGGCTGCCGCTGGCGGTGCTGATCCCGACCGCGATCATCACGATGGTGATGATCCCCGAGTCGCCGATCCGCACCCCGGGCAAGGTGGACTGGGCCGGCGGTCTGCTGCTCGCCACCTGGCTGGTGGCGCTGCTGGTCGCGGTCAGCGAAGGCCCCAGCTGGGGCTGGACGTCGGCTCTCACGATCGGGCTGTTCGTCCTGGCCGTGGTGGCGGTGCTGGTGTGGGTGGTCGTCGAGTCGCGGATGGCCGAGCCGCTGGTCGACATGACGATGCTGCGCGACCGTCCGGTCTGGGCCACCAACCTCTCGGCCACACTGATCGGCTTTGGCATGTTCGCGTCGTTCGTTCTGATCCCGCAGTTCGTGGAGATGCCCAAGTCCACCGGCTACGGGTTCGGCGCCTCGGTCACCGAGGCCGGGCTGTTCCTGCTACCCGCCACGATCGGCATGCTGGTGGTGGGGCCGCTGGCGGGCCGCATGTCGGTGACCGTCGGCTCCCGTGTGCCGCTGGCGCTGGGCGGGCTGCTGAGCGCGATCGCCTGGGTGATGCTGGCGCTGATGCACAGCCAGGATTGGCAGATCTACACGGCCACGTTCGTGATGGGACTCGGCATCGGCCTGGCGTTCGCCTC
>CAWCPM010000007.1:0-112982 GCA_963797565.1 uncultured Actinomycetes bacterium
ATCAGGTCACCGGCCAGTCGAGCACGAAGCGACGGCGGGAGACAGGTTGGACTCAAGGCTGACCACAAGGCCGCCAGCGTGGTTTCGGGTCATCCCGCCGCCGCGTCGCACTCTCAGCCACGCCCCGGACGGACGCAGCCACACGGCGACGCTACACAGCATGGTTGAGCCGTGAATGGGTGTCCTGATCGCCTCGTCGGACCGCCAGCCTGGTTGAATCGTTCTCCCGGAATCCTGGAGTCGGCGCGAACCACCGCAAGCTTCGAGGTGGGGTTGCAGCAAGACGGCTGAGTGTGACCATCGAGCGCCTCGCGGAATGAGAGGTTGGGGCCTCCGGCACGTGCTAGGGTTTCGTCGTTTCGGTGCCGGACGTTTGCCCGAGAGCGCCGTTGGGCCGGTGTGCCACGTCATGTGAGCCGATGAGAAGTGTGGGGAGGCGCGGTCTGAGTTGCGGATGGACGCCGACGAGATCACCTTCTCTGCGCTGTTCGAGCGCCACCGGCGCGAGCTGCGGGCGCACTGCTACCGCATGGTCGGGTCGTTCGAGGACGCCGAGGACCTGCTGCTCTGCATGTCACAGGCGCCACTCGAGAAGCTCGTCACATACAAGAGGCGTCGCGGATGGACGGTACCGTACGTGTCGGGGCACGGCGACGACTTCCTGTTCGACTACGGCTACGCGTTCCGCCGCGAAGAGATGTCCGGAATCGTCCGAGACGAGTTCGACATGGGACAGCTGCTGCGCGAGGCGCCGCAGTGGCTCCGCGACTACCGCGAGGAGGTCGGGGCGCCGGACCTGGCGTCGGCCGTATCCGTGAGCGCGGGGTGGAGCGTGTTCGCGATACGGGATGGAGCTGTCCACAACACGTACCGCGTGTATCCCCACTCGCGCCTCATCACACCGCTGTTCTCCGGCCTGCTCGAGCTGCTGCCGAACGAGGAGTGAGTCTCGCGCAACTTCGTGCAACCCTTCCCTGAGAGTGCTTGGGCTGGATACGTCAGGGTCTGTCCGTCAGCCATCCGGTACAGCGCGCCGCGTGCTCGTTGAAGGCGGACCTAGAAGTCGGGGGCGGAAGGGAAGGCGGGGGCTCAGCCTCAGCCGGGCTGGACAGGCAGCCGCAGCGATCCGGGCAGACCTGCTGCGAACCCAACTGGGAACTCTCCTCGCCGACCTCCCCACGGGAGACCGACGCGCTCGCGCCTACTCGAGACGCTTGGGGCGCCCTCACCGGCACGGCGGCTGGGGACTGATCCGCACGGCCTTGATCCGTTGCGATGATCCGCGGCCGATCGCAGATCACCTTTCCGGGGGACTACCAGGCCGAGTGATCTGGGCGGATGCTGAAAGAGATCCGCGGCGAGCGTTGATCGTCTCCGCCGCAGCCGTACCGCTCCCGACCAGCGAGGCTCCCATGCAGCACCCGTCCAGCCGCTATGACCAGCGCGCGCTGACCGTGATCGACGCCTGCCTATCCCAAGGCCGGTTCACCGACGAGGCCGTGTCCGAGATCATCGACAGCTTCGGCCAGGCCCGAAACGCCGAACGTCGCCCCGACGCGGCGGACACCCAGGCCGTCGCCGAAGAGACGCCCTACACCGGCAGCCGCGCCTCACGACGCTAGCGCCCCGGTGCTCTTGCGCGAGAGCTGGCGGCTGGGACGCGTCGACTAGACCAGTCCGCGCGGGTGAGCATCTCCGCGACCGGTGGGCTCGCCCGACTTTCATCAGGGCAGCCTTTGTTGCCGAGCGGCTTCCTCGCCCGTCTAGTGATGTTCGATCCTAACAAGTAGGCCCAGCCCGCTGGTTCGAGGCTGGTGTAAGCGGCCGGCTTGACCGAGAGCGACTGCGGTGGGAGCATCGCGGGTCCAAATAGCGTCCGGCGGGTCGTCGCGTCGCCCCACCGGTTGGGAGGGGGCTTTCGATGGGTGGTCGTGGGTGGCGTGCGGTGGTCGTGGTGGCGCTTGTGGCGATGGCCGGCTGGCCGGCCGCGGAGGCCGGTGCGGCGTCGTTGACGCTGACCGGGTTCTCGCCCACCTCGGGGCACGTGGGGACGGTGGTGACGCTGACCGGCGCCGGGTTTGCGGCTGATGATCTGGTCACATTCAACGGCGTTCCGAGCGCGCCGAAAAGCGTCGCCACGAACGGGACTTCGCTGAAGGTGTCGGTGCCGTCGTTCGCATCGTCAGGGCCGATCATGGTCGAGTCGCAGTCAACCGGCGCGAAGGCGGGCCTGCCGGGCTCGACGTTTCGGGTCACGGCCGGCCTGAAGCTCTCGACGACCCACGCCTACCCGGGTGACAGCATCGTGGTGACCGGGTCCGGCCTCTCCCCCAACCAGCACGATACGATCGAGATCGGATCATCCCGCGTTGGCACCGCGCTGATCGATGCGCGAGGAAGCTTCGAGCTCGGCGTCGGCGTGCCGTGGAGCACCAAGCCCGGCCGTACATCCCTGCAGGTGATCGATCCCTCGGCTGGCAGCGTGATCGTCGTGCTGTTCGTGATCGGCGATTGGGAGCAGCAGCGTCACGACGCGGCCGGTACCGGCCTGGACACGTACGAGACCGTGCTGTCACCTTCGACGGTGCCAGGCCTGAAGTCGCACTGGGCTGTGCCGCTGCCGGACGCCCAGCATGGAGGCGTTCCCATCGGCGGGCTGACGACCGCGGAAGGTCTCGTGTTCACGGGCTGGGGGTCAGGAGGCGTCCTGCCGTTCAGTGGGGATGCCGGCCTGGCGGCGGTGAAGGCGTCCACCGGCGCGCCGGCGTGGTCATATGACGCGGACAACTACGGGTTCATCCAGATCATGGGTGCACCGGTGGTCGCAAACGGCGTCGTCTATATGGCCGAGGGTTTCGGCGAGCTCTTGGCGTTCGATGCGAAGACCGGGACGGAGCTTTGGGCGTCGCAGGCCGACGGGGCGGGCGGCGGCCCCGTGGTCGCGAACGGTACGCTGTATCTGACGACCAGCGCGGGCCTGGAAGCGTTCAACACGGCGAATGGCCTGGAGTTGTGGAGCACCGGCGGCGATCTCGTCGGCGTGGCTGGTCTCCTCGGCCCGCCCGCCGTCGCCGCCACGGGCACTGTGATCGTCTCCGCCGGAGACGGAAACCTGCACGCCTTCAACGGCAGCACCGGCGCGCCGCTCTGGACGAAGCCCGGTGGCGGCGGAGCGGCACCCGCCATCGTCGGCAACGTCGTCTACTCCGGAGCGGCCAACGGCAGCGTCTACGCGCGCCACGTCGGGGATGGCAGCCTGGTGTGGAGCGTTGCGACCGGAGGTACCGTCCTTGCGCCGGCGGTCAGCGGCGGAGTCGTATACGCGCCGTCGTTTGGCGGAGGCAGTCTGCTCGCGATCCAAGCGTCCACCGGCACGACGCTATGGAGCGTCCCTGTCCACCCCGGGTCAGCTCCCGCCGTGGCAAACGGCGTGGTCTACATCGACGAGTCAGACAAGGCCGTGCACGCCCTGGACGCCTCGAACGGCAATGACCTATGGTCGGTGAAGCCGGGCGACGGGGTAGGGACGGCGCCGATCGTCTCCAATGGGCAGGTGCTGTTCGGCTGCGTCGCGACGCTGTCCGTCCCGTGCCTGCTCGCATACGGGCTTTAGACCGGTGAGTGAGGCAGCGGTTGAGTCGCTCGACGACGACCTGTTCCTGCCCGGAATACGGCAACAGTACGGGGATATCCGGGCTACACCGAGTCGGGCCTGGCCGATCACCGAACTCGTCCTTGCCGGGCCGCTGCGCCCAGAGGACGTCTCACGGGACGTGGAGGTGGGGGCGGAGGTGGCGCCGTTGTATCTGGAGTTCGCGACCCGTAGGGGGGATGATCGACATGAGTGGTCATATTGAGGATCGTCCGGTGTCTCGCAGAGAGGCGTTCGGACTGGGGGTGGCGGGGGCGGTCGGCGCGCTCGTTGCCTCGATTGTGTCGCCGGAAACCGCTGGTGCCGCGGCGGGGGATCCCTTGGTGCTGGGTCAGGCCAACGACGCTGGCAATGCCACCACGTCGCTGACCATATCGCCGACACTCGCGACGGGGGAGGGGGACACGCTCAAGGTGACCAAGAACGGGGGCGGCGACTCCGACGCCGCCGTCCACGGTTTCGCGAACCTATCCGGCAGCGGGGTGTTTGGCGAGAGTAATGTCAAGTTCACCGGCGAAGGCGCCGGCGTGCTCGGCCAGAACGCTGCTGGCGGGCTCGCCGTTCTGGGCACGGCGTCGGCCTCCCAACACGTTCCGCTCGGAATCGGACCGGTCGGCGTCTACGGCATTGCTGGCGACGCTGCAACGAGCGGTGCAGGGGTTCTCGGGTACGGCGCATCGGCCATCGGTGTGTACGCGACGACCCAAAGCTCCGACGCCTCCCAGGGAGCCGTTTACGCGGAGAACGATGGCGGTGGGAACGGCGTCTATGCCACCACCGACAGTGCGATTACGGACGACGTCTCCGCCGTGCGGGCCGTCAACGAGGGTACCGGCGTGGGGGTGTACGCCGAGTCGGATGGTGGCATCTGCATCCAGGCGAATGATCGCTCGGTTGCGACCTCAGCCTATGGCGTCTACGCCCAATCGTCGGGTGGCACCGGTGTGTACGGGGCCAGCACGGACGGAGTCGGGATCTTCGCCGACACGTTCGACGGGACCGCGCTGACCGCCCGCGGACAGGCCGGCATCGCGCTCGACGTGCAGGGCACGGCGCGGTTCAGCACCTCTGGCTTGGCCACCGTCAAGGGCACCGTCGCTACACCGAAGTCAGCGGTGAAAGTCAGCGGCGTCGCGCTGACCGCTAACAGCATCGTGCTGGCCACGATCCAATCCAACAACGCACCAGGCGTCTTCATCCAAAGCGCCGTACCGAATGTCATCGGCTCCTACATCACCATCAACCTCAACAAAGCGGTGACCAAGTACGTGAAGGTCGCGTGGTTCATCCTCAACTAGGCCCGGCGAATCGCCGGATCCGAGATATCGCGTCTGAGATCGTCACATTCGCCGCCGACCGACAGGGCGGCTTCATCCAACAGCCGACACCCGTCCCTACCGGTTCACGCTCTAGCCCAGAGGAAGCAGGGAAGCCACGGTGGCCAAGTCAGATCGCATGTGCCCGAACACGACGTGCCGAGTATTCGGCAAGGCGACCAACCTCCTTGTATGCCACAACTGTCATCGCGCCGTGCTGTCCATCTACGCGCGTCCCCGTCGGTGCTATTGCGGCTGAAAGGGGGCGACGTGATGGTTCACGCCAACCTGACTGAAGCCGATCGGCAGTTGCGTTGCGAGGTCATGGATGTGCAGCACTAGGGTGCTCCGCACTGTACGCACATGACAGCGTTTATCTTCGGACTCGCCGGCTCAACCGCACTACGGCCCGGATGCGCCGATCGACTTCGGGGCGAAGTAGGTCGTGGCGGCCCTAGCTGAGATCATCGCCGGTCGTCTGTACAAGCTCATCCAGTTGCGCGCGTGCCGATTCGACCCGCTCGATGCGGCGGCGCATGGCGTCGCCGTTTGTGGCGACCAGATCGCCGATGATCATGTCGAGCAGGGCGACGACCGAGGCGTAGGACTCGACTAGGTGTGGCCCTTCGATCTCGGCGACCAGCGTGTGGTCGGCGTGGTGTGCGGCCGGTGATAGGTGTGGGTCGGTGATCACCACGACCTTGCCGCGTCGGCTCTTCACGTAGCGGGCTGCGAACTCGGCCTGGGGGTGGTAGCGGCGGAAGTCAAAGATGACGATCAGGCTGCCGCGGCCGAGGTGGGCGATGTCGTCCGCGACGTCGGCGGTTCGTAGGATTCCGGCCCCGCTTCGGATCAGCCGCAGGTGTGCATGGAGGTAGACGGCCAGGGCGTGCGAAAATCGGCCGCCGATGATCGCGATCGACGACGCCTCGTTTAGCAGCGTTCGCAGCGCCCTGATCGATTCCGGCGTCTGGCGGTTCAGGGTCGCCGCCACGTTCTTCGCCTCCGCCGTCACGACCGCGTCAATCAGGTCGTGTTCCGATGAGGCCGGTGCCAGCGTCTCGTACGGCGATCGGTACATCCCGGTCAGGCCGTCCCTGATCGCCTCGTGGAACTCGCGCATGTCCGCGAAACCGATCTTGTTGACGAACCGGATCACGGAGGCCGGCGACGATTGCGCCGCTTCGGCGATGGCCGACGAGCTGCGCGTCGCCAGCGCCGGGTAGGAGTCCAGGATCGCGCGTGCCACACGCGTCTCGGCAGGCGTCAGCGAGTTGATGCTGTCGAGAATCAGCTGTTCCAGGGAGTTGATCGATGCCATCCCAGCAGAGTCTAATCCTGGCGAGCCTGAGCGGTGCGAATCAAACATTCTCAATCAGTCTTGACAGATTCGAGCAAAACTGAAACGCTTTCTTCGATGGTTGTCCCCGGTGTTCTGGACGGTTCTCCGGCCGATCTGGCCCGCGATGTGCGTCGCCGCGCCGCCGCCGACCTTGACTTGGCGCTGAAGGACCTCGAGCAATGGGTGGCCGTGGATACCCCTAGCGATGACATCCCGGCGCTCGACGCTCTCGCCCGCATGATCGCCCAGCGCATTGAGGCGTATGGTGCCGGTATCGACCTCGTCGACGGCGATACCGGCCTGTATTTGCACGCCACGTTGGCCGGTTCGGGCCGTGCCCGCATCGCCCTGCTGGGACACCACGACACCGTCTTTCCGGCGGGAACCGCCGCTCAGCGCCCCCTCATCCTCCAGGACGACGTGGCCCACGGTCCGGGCGTTGCTGATATGAAGGGCGGCCTGGTGGTGGCCACCCAGGTCGTGCGGTTGCTGGCGGGCCACCCCGGCTGTTTCGGTCAGATTGAGTTCGTCTCGGTGCCCGACGAGGAGCTTCGCGACGGCGCCTTCCGCACGATCGATCGGCTGGCCGGCTTTGACGCGGTCCTCTGTATGGAGTGCGGCCGGCCCGGCAACGGGGTGGTCACCGCACGCAAGGGCGGCCAGTGGGTGGCCATCACCGTCGAGGGGCTGTCTGCGCACGCGGGCGTCGCCGCCGGCCGCGGTCGGAGCGCGCTGCTTGCCGTTTGCCAAGAGGCATTGCGGATTGCACAGCTCGACGAGGCTCGCGACGGGCTATCGGTGAATGCGACGATGTTGAGCGCCGGTGAGGTCCTGAACTCTGTCCCGTCCAATGGCCTGTTGCGGCTGGACGTGCGGGCGTGGCGGTCCGACGACCTCGACTGGGCGATCGCCGAGATCGAGAGATTCGAGCGCTACCCGGGCATCACGTTCACCATGGACCCGGGCCACCGGGTGCCGGCTTTCGAGCGAACCGAGGGTGCCGACTGGCTGTTCCGCGCAGCGGTGGAGACGGGCGAGGCTCTCGGTAGCCCTGTCATCGGCGTCGCTACGGGCGGCGTCTCCGACGCGAGTTGGACGGCGGATGCCGGTATTCCCACCCTCGACGGCCTGGGCCCGATCGGCGAGGACGATCACAGTCCGGCAGAGCGGATCGTGGTCTCCTCGATCCCCGACCGGGTCGCTCTGGTCGCGGGTGTGATCGCCTCGCTGGAGGCGACGCTGCAGGCACAGCCACGCGCAGGAGGCGAATCGTGAAGCGGTTCGAGGGATACAACGTGGTCGTCACGGGCGGATCCAGCGGTATCGGTCGCGCGATCGTTCACGAGTTCTCCGATGAGGGCGCCTTCGTTCTGGCGCTGGGCCGGGATCGCGAGCGACTGGCCGCGCTCGAGGGCGACCAGGTCGCCACGCTCGCCGTTGATCTGCGGGACACCGGGTCGGTGCTGTCGGGGCTTGACCGCCACCTGGCCGACCAGGGCCGCATCGACGTCCTGGTCAACTGCGCTGGCGTCGTCTTCGGCGAGACGATCCCCGAGATCACTCCGACCACGTGGGATGAGACCATCGCCACCAACCTCAGCGCCGTCTTCTTCGCCAGCCAGTGGGCGGCACGACAGATGGTCGCCGGCGGCGGGGGCGCCATCGTCAACATCGCGTCGATCGACGCGCTCACCGCCGAATCGCCTTCCGCGCATTACTGCACGTCTAAGGCCGCGGTGGTGATGCTGACGCAGTGTTTCGCCTACGAGTTCGGGCATCTGGGCGTGCGGGCGAACGCCGTCGCACCAGGCTTCACGGCGACGCCGATGACCATGGGTAGCGGGGACGACGCCTCCCGGCGGTTCTTCGACGACTACATGCAGCGGATCCCCCTGCGGCGCCCGAGCCTGCCGCGCGAGCAGGCGCGTGTGGTGCTCTTCCTGGCGTCGGACGACGCCTCGTACATCAACGGCGAGACGATCGTGGTTGACGGCGGCCAGTTGAAAGGCTTCTGGTCGACGACGCCCGGCGAGATCACCACGGCTGCCTACGACGACGTCGCCGATGCGATGGAGGCGCCCCGTGGCTGACGCAGCACACCACCACGACCTCGGCCCCGACGTCCGGTTCGTCTACCTGACCATGGTCGACAATGCTGGCATCACCCGGCTCAAGATGATCCCGGCGAGGCGCCTGCCGGTAGTCGCCGAGCGGGGTGTGGGCATATCCAGCCTGATGGGGATCTTCACCATCGACGACCACGCCGCCTACCTGCCCGGTCGTGAGGGGCTCGAGAACCCTTCCGGCGATATCCGCATGGTGCCCGACATGTCTGCGGCGGTGAGGCTGAGTGGGGACCACGGCCTGGCTTGGGCGCCGGTCGACCAGATCAATCAGAATGGCGAGCCGACCACAACTTGCCAGCGGACATTCTTGCGTCACATGCGAGATGCGGCGCTGGCCGACGGCCTCAGCTTCAAGTTCGCGTTCGAGGTCGAGTTCACCCTTCTGTCCCGTGAGCGCTCCCTACGGACATGGCCCGCGTTCAGCGCCGCTGGACTGCTCGAGGTCGAGGGCTTCGCGACCGCCCTTGTCAGGGCCTGCGAGGAGCAGGGGCTCGAGGTGGACCAGTTCCAGGCCGAGGCCGGGCCTGGCCAGTTCGAGATCGCCATCGCCGCCGCGGATCCGCTGGCGGCGGCCGATCGCTACGTCGTGCTCCGCCAAACCATCCGCCGGATCGCTGCCGCCCACGGCTTCGAGGTGTCGTTCGCTCCGGCGATGGCGGCGTCGGAGGCGCTCGGCAACGGTTGTCACATCCACTGGAGCATCTGGCGCGACGGCAGCAATCTGCTCGCTGAGGGCGACCTGCCCGGCGGTCTCACCGCCGAGGGCGCGGCGGCCGCGGCTGGCGTGCTCGAGCGACTGCACGAGACCTGCGCGATCTTCGCGCCCAGTGTGTCTAGCTACCAGCGCCTGCAGCCGGGGCACTGGTGCGGCGCATACACCGTCTGGGGCATCGACAACCGAGAGGCCGCCCTGCGCCTGTCGCGGGGAATGTGGAGTGCCGTTTCGAGCGGGGCTAACTTCGAGGTGAAGCCGCCCGACGGCGCCGCGAACCCGTACTTGGCGGCGGGCGTGGTTATCGCGGCCGCGCGGGACGGTATACGGCGCGCTCTGACTCTGCCGCCCGCTGTGCAAGCCGATCCGGGCACCCTCGCCGACGAGGAGCGGGAAGCCCTCGGTGCGAGGCGGCTCCCGGCCGAACTGTCCGAGGCCGCTGACGCGCTGGCCGACTCGGTGTTCGCGCGGGATGTGCTGGGCGCGGACCTGCACGACGCTTTCGTCGCCACGCGGCGCAGCGAGTGGGACACGCTCAACGAGCTCGACCGCTCCGCGCTAATCGATTTCCACGAGCTTCGTTACGGATAGCTGCATGCACAGATTCCCACCCACACCGAGTCGCAGGAGGGCGATCACATGAGCACTTCGAACGCAACAGAGCCGCACCCCGTAGGCCAGCGCGGCGGGCTGCGGCGAAACCTGACTATCTGGGGAGCGGTGGGTGTGGCGTTGGGCCTGATGGCGCCGAGCCTTGCGATCAACCTCAATCCCCAGGCGCCCGCCCTGCACGTCGGCCGTGCCGTACCGCTGGTGTTCCTGTTGGCGGTGGTGGGCGTGATGCTGGTCGCCTACGGGTTCATCCGGCTCTGTCAGAGCTTCCACCACGCCGGCTCGGTCTACGCCTTTATCGGCGTCACCGTCGGCCCACGGGCGGGGTTTGTCGCAGGCTGGACGCTGCTGGGCACGTACCTCGCCTACACAGCCACATCGGTGGCCGCGTTCGGCCTGTTCGCACAGCAGTTCTGCATCTCTACGGGCATCTGGGACAGCGCCAGCTGGATCCCGTTCTCGCTGCTGGCCTACATCACGATCTGGGTGCTGGCCGCCAACGAGGCCCGCTTCAGCACACGCACCCTGATCACGATCGAGACGATCACGGTCACGCTGATCCTGATCGTGGCGATCACGATCTTCGCCAAGCTGATCGGCGGCACGCCGCCCGGCAACCAGTCGTTTACGTGGAGCGTGTTCCAGCTGCCGTCCGGCGTCGCGTATGGGGCGCTTTTCTTCTCGCTGACGTTCGGCTTCCTCTCGTTCGCAGGATTTGAGGGCGCCTCGACGATGGGTGAGGAGACCGCAGATCCGACCAAAGCGATTCCGCTTGCAATCTTCGGCTGCGTCGTCTTCGCGGGCATCTTCTACGTGTTCGTGAGCATGGCCGAGACGATGGGCTTCGGCACCGACGCGGCCGGCGTGACCGCGTTCACGTCGTCTGGCAACCTGATGGGCGACCTGGCCAAGACCTACGTCGGGTCTGGGGTCGGCGACGTGATCACCCTGGGTGTCGCCTTCAGTGCGCTCAGCTCGTGCCTGGCGAGCGCCATCGGAGGCTCGCGGCTGCTGTTCGCGTTCTCCCGTGACGGCGCTTTTGGCGGCACGCTGGGGCGGACATCGAACCGCACCGGCGCGCCCACGGCGGCGCTGGTGGCGGTTATGGCGGTCGTCGCGATCGAGGTGTTCGGTCTACGACTGGTCGCCACCACCAGCGTCATCGACATCTTCTTCTGGACGGCCACGATGGGCACGCTGGCACTCCTGGTTTGCTACGTGATATCTACCTTCGGCGCCATGCGCTACCTGTTCTTCGGCAAGGTCAAGCGGGTGGCTCAGTGGGAGATCGTGATCCCAATCGCGGCGGTGCTGTTCCTGTTCTACACGCTGTACCGCAACGTGTATCCGGTGCCGGCCTGGCCGTACAACCTGTTCCCCTACATCGTCGCCGCCTGGGTACTGCTGGCCGTGATCGCGGTCTACGCGATCCCCGGCTTCGCACGCACCATCGGTGATCGGCTACGTGATGAAGACGGGCTGTCCTTCCCCGGCTCGGAGATCGAGCCGTCGTAATGGAGCAGCAGCCGGTCAGCCTCGCGAACGAGTACGTCGTCGACGCGCACAGCCACGGCTTCAGGCTCAGCGACCTGCTGAGCCGCCCGCCGGGCGAAATGCTCGATCGCATCACCATGCTGGGAGCCTGCCTGATCTCCTCGGGCGGCCTCGATCCGGACGACCTGCCCTTCCTTCGCGAGCTCACAGACTCCGATCCGCTGAGCATGGTCTGTCGGATGCGACTGTCCGAGCTGCTCGAATGCGAGCCCACGCGGGAGGCGGTGTCGGAGGCGCGCAGGGAGGCCCTGTCCGCCGACGGCACCGCCTACCTGCGCCGGCTATGGGACCACGCCGGCATCCGCGGGCTGGTTGTAGACGACGGGTATCCGCTGCCGCGGGTGGATCCCGTCGAGATGGCCCAGGAAGCGGATATCCCGGTACACCGGGTTGTCCGAATCGAGCCGCTGATCGCCGACATCCGCGAGCGCGTCGCCACCTACGCGGAGTTGGAGGACGCGCTCTCGGCGGAGCTGGAATCGGCATGCACAACCGGCAAGGCGGTCGCCATCAAGTCGGTGATTGCGTACCGCACCGGCCTGGACGTGGCCGAGTGGCCGCGCGACGAAGTCACGAGCAGCTACCGGCGGTGGGCGGAGGGGGGCTTCCCGGAAACGCGCGAGTTGGCGAAGCCTGCGCGGGACGCCCTGCTGTGGCGGACGCTTGACGTGGCCAAGCGGCTCGGGCGCCCGGTGCACATCCATTGCGGCGGCGGCGACCCGAGCGTGGTGCTGGCTCACGCGCGGCCGAAGGACCTGTTCCCGGTACTCGACAGGCACCGCGACCAGCCGATCGTTCTCATCCACTCGGGCTGGCCGTGGCTTGAGGAGGGCGCGTACGTCGCCTCGATCCTGCCCCGCGTCTACCTGGAGACCTCGATCAACACAGCCTGGTCCTCGCTGATCATGGATCAGAAGCTCGAGGCGATCATGGGCATCGCACCGACCGCCAAGATCATGTTCGGCTCAGATGAGTCGACCGAGCCCGAGTTGGCCTGGATCTCCGCGATCACCACGCGCGAGGCGCTCGAGCGGGTGCTGGGCAACGCCGTCCGCAGGCGTTGGATGACGGTCGAGGACGCGCTCCGTGTCGGGCGGGGCATCCTCGCGAAGAACTGTGAGCGCTTGCACGGCCTGGATGCGTGAGCGGAGACGAAAGGACATGATCTGATGGCAGGAGTGGAGGTACAGCGCCGATCGTGGGACGTGGTCGTGGTCGGCGGCGGCCACAATGGCCTGGTCGCGGCCGCATACCTTGGACGTGCCGGCCTGTCGGTGCTGGTGCTGGAGCGGCTCGACGCCCTAGGCGGCGCGACCTCGTCGCAGGAGGTGTTTCGAGGCGTGGGCGCCCGTCTGTCCCGGTACTCATATCTGATTAGCGTGCTGCCGCCCAAGGTCATAAACGAACTGGGGCTGCGCCTCGACCTGCGGCGCCGCCGCATCGCCGCCTGCGCGCCCTACGTGGAGGAGGGCGAGCAGCGAGCACTGGTGCTCTCGAACATCGACCCGGACGCGTCGCGGGCATCCCTGGAGCAGCTGGGCGGCCGGGCCACCGTGCGCGCCGTCGAGCGCTTCGAGGCGATGCAGCGCGAATACCACCGGCTGATGGCGCCGAGCCTGACCGAGCCGCTACGCACCCGATCCCAGTGGAAGGCGTCGCTGGACACGGCCGAGGCCCGGGAGGTGTGGGACGCGTTCGTGGAGAACCCACTGGGCGAGGTGCTGGAGGAGGTGATCGACGACGATCTCGTCCGTGGCCTGATCCTGACCGACGCCAAGACCGGCGTGTTCACGGAGGCACACGACCCGTCGCTGCTGCAGAACAGGATCTTCGCCTACCACGGGACCGGCGACTGGAACGTCCCGGTCGGCGGTATGGGATCGCTGGTGTCGGAGCTGTCGCGTGTGGCGGCCGAGTCCGGCGTGGTCTCCATGACGGATGCGACGGTCGAGCGGATCCACCCGGGGAAGGATCGCCATACGATCGAGTTTGCGCTGTCTGGGCATCCGATGCAGGTCGAGGCGACCTGGGTGCTGGTGAACGCCGGCCCGCAGACGCTCGCGGCTATGTTTGACCGCCCGCACCGGCCCAAGGACGAGGATGAGGGCGCTGTGGTCAAGGCGAACATGCTGCTGCGGCGACTGCCACGGCTGAAGTGTGGAATCGATCCGCGGGATGCGTTCGCAGGCACCTTCCGCATCAACGAGCGCTACTCCGAGATGCAGTCCGCTCACGCCCAGCTGGCGGACGGACAGATACCGGACCGCCCCCCGGCCGAGGTCTACTGCCACACGCTGACCGACCCTTCGATCCTCAGCCCCGGTCTGCGCGAGACCGGCTGCCACACACTGACGCTGTTCGGCTACGACATCCCCTACCACCTTGCCGAGCGCGGCGGCGCAGAGTTCGGCCCGCAGATCTGGCAGCGCTACGTTTCTGGTCTGAACGAGATGCTGGATGAACCATTTGAAGACTGCTTGGCGCACGACATTGATGGCAGGCCCTGCCTCGAGGTTAAGACCGCCGTGGATCTGGAGCGCATCCTCGGGTTGGATCGAGGCAACATCTTCCACAAGGCTATGACCTGGTTCTTTACCGACGACGAGGCTGAGGCGGGTTCCTGGGGCGTCGCCACCGACGTTCCCCGGGTCTACCGCGCAGGATCCAGCGCGTCGCGGGGCGGCGCGGTCAGCGGCATCCCCGGTCATAGCGCTGCCCAGCAGGTGCTGGCCGACCGCGGGTGAGCGGTGGGCCGGTCAGCGTGGGAGTCGCCGCGCCGCCACCGGTCGCGGTGGAGGAGGCCGCGGCGATTGCGGCGAGCCTGTGGGGCCTGACTGGGGAGGTGAAGCCGCTACCCAGCGAACGCGACCAGAACTTCCTGATCGCATCGGGCGCCGATCGCCATGTCCTCAAGATCGCCAACCCGGTCGAGCAGCGCGCGATGCTGGCAGCGCAGAATGCCGTGATGATGCGGATCGCCGCCAGCACGCCGGGGCTCGTCCAGGAGCCGCTTCCGACGCTGGATGACGATCTGTTGACGAGCACCACCATCGCCGGCGGGCAGCGGTTCGTGCGGATGCTGACCTACCTGCCGGGCAAGCCCCTGGGAGACCTGCGGTGGCAGCCACCGGGGCTGCTGCACAGTGTGGGAGCGGCGATGGCCCGCGTCGACGAGGCGCTGGACGGCCACGACGATGACGCCTTCCACCGTCACTTCTATTGGGATCTCGAGCACGCCGCATCGATCATCGCCGATGGCCTCGATCTGGTCGAGGACGAGGAGTTGGGGACGCTGGTTGGCGGTTTCCTCGAGCGCTTCCAGGCCGAGGTAACGCCAAGGCTGGCCAACCTCCGTACCGGCCTGATTCACGGCGACCCCAACGAGTACAACCTTCTAGTCGGCGACAGTCGGCTCGAGATCTCGGGCGTGCTCGACCTGGGTGACATGGTCTGGAGCCGCATCGTCTACGACCCCGCAATCGCTGCCGCCTATGCGATCACCGGCGGCGACGATCCGCTGGGCGCGGTGCTGGCGGTGGCCGCCGGCTACCACGCGGTGCGACCGCTCGAGGCGGAGGAGTTGGCCCTGCTCCACGCGCTTGCCTGTGCACGCCTATGCCAGAGCGTCTGCGTGGCGGCGGTGCAGCAGCGCCGGGATCCGTCCAACCAGTACCTGAGCGTCAGCCAGCGGCGCATCCGGGCGACGCTGCCCGATGCGCTCGCGATCCCGTTCCGCCTGGCCGAGTACGCCCTCCGCAACGCGTGCGGAATGCCCGCGATCGAGCGTGGCGCCGAGGTCGGGGCCTGGATGGCCGAGCATGTACTACCGGTCGTGGAGCCGCCGGCTGAGTGGGGGGTGCCTGACCTCAGCCCCGGCGCGACCGACGCCGGGCGGCCGCCGGGACCGTGGTCAGCCGGCCGCCACGACGAGCCGCGGTTGGTTCCACCCGCGACGCGCGGGACGATCACCGGCATCCATCCCACCGTCCATCTCGGCACGGATATGGGCGTACCGGCCGGCACCGCCATCCTGGCGCCGATTGACGGCACCGTGATCGGGGCGGCGGCCGAGGCTGACGAGCCGACCATCGTGCTCGAGCACGCGACGCCGCTCGGCGGCGTTTACACGATCTACCGCGGCCTCGATCCAGACTCCGTCGTGAGCATCACTCCAGGGACGACGATCAGCCAGGGCGCGGCGGTCGGCACCGCCGGCCCGGCCGGCCTCGTGCAGCTCCAACTCGTGCTCGACCTGCTCGATATGGGAACAGCGTTCCCGGCGCTGGTGCCGGCGCCGCGGCGGACTGTGTGGTCGGCCGTGAGCCCCGACCCGAGCTCTCTGCTGGGGCTGCCGGCCGGGTCATTGACCGCCGCCGATGTCGGAGGCAAGGCCACGCTGCGACGCCGCCGGGCGGTGATCAGCAGCAGCCTTTCGGTCTCTTACCGCGACCCGCTCAAGATGGTGCGCGGAGAGGGCTGCTACCTGATCGACGAGACCGGGCGCAGGTACCTGGACTGCGTCAACAATGTCGCGCACGTCGGCCACTCGAATCCACGGGTGGTCGCCGCATTGACAGAGCAGGCAACGGTGCTGAACACGAATGCGAGATACCTGCACGACGCAATCGTCGAGTACGCCGAGCAACTTGGCGCACGTCTCCCCGGGGAGCTCTCGATGTGCTTTTTCATGAACTCGGGCAGCGAGGCCAACGATCTCGCCTTGCGTATCGCGCGCACTGTCACGGGTCGGCGGGACGTGCTCACGCTGGAGGGCGCCTACCACGGCAACTCCCAGACCGACATCGACGTCAGCCCCTACAAGTATCGGGGGCCGGGGGGTGCGGGGCGCGCGGCCTGGGTCCACGAGGTACCCACACCTGACTCCTATCGGGGGCTGCACCCTGGGTTTACGGCCGAGTCCGGGGCGGCCTACGCGCGTGAGCTCGAAGGCGTTCTTGCCGCGCTCGACCAGCAGGAGCGCCGGCCAGCGGCTTTCATCTGCGAGCCGATCATGAGCTGCGCGGGGCAGATCGAGCCGCCGCCGACATTCCTGGCACGCTCTTTCGACGCGGTCCGGGCGGCGGGGGGCGTCTGCATCGCCGACGAGGTGCAGGTCGGTTTCGGCCGCGTCGGCGACGCGTTCTGGGCATTCGAGACGCAGGGCGTCACGCCCGACATCGTGACCCTCGGCAAACCGATCGGAAACGGCCACCCAATGGCGGCGGTGGTGACGACCCCGGCGATCGCCGCAGCGTTTGCAAACGGCATGGAGTACTTCAGCACGTTCGGCGGAAACCCGGTATCGGCCGCGGTCGGCCTGGCGGTGCTTCGCGAGATCGACGAGGCCGGTCTGCAGGCCAACGCCCGCGCGGTGGGTGGAGAGCTGCTGTCCGGTCTGCGCACGCTTGCGGAGGCGCACCCGGCCATCGGCGATTTCCGCGGCCGCGGCCTGTTCCTCGGGATCGAACTAGTTCGAGATCGGGACAGCAAGCTGCCGGCCGCGAATGTTGCCGACTACCTCGTCAACCGGCTCCGCGATCAGGGCGTGTTGCTCTCAACAGACGGCCCCGCCCACAACGTGATCAAGATCAAACCCCCGCTGGTGTTCGGGCGGCGCGAGGCGACGCTCCTGCTAGAGCGGCTCGACGCTGTCCTGGCCGAGCTGGAGTGAACCCTCACAGATCCGCCTAACAACGACAGTGCCCACCATCGCCGAGCTCTGCGAGCCAGGCGCTCGTGGAGGCGCGATGGCGCGGATCGGCGAGCAAACGAACCACTCTTTGCGACGCACTTACTGCGCGCCCGCCCACGAGGCCGGCGCGCGCCCAGCACGAGCTCGGCCATGTCGACGCCGCGTTTGAAGCCGCCTCGAGATCTGCGGCACGGGACCGAAACTCGCTGCCGAACGCGATTTCGAACGAGGGTTCGTAGGCGAGTCCCTAGCGACCTTGCGTCCGGTGGGAGCACGTATAAAGGGCGTTCTGGCTAGGGACCGTGATGGGGGTTCGTAAGGCCAAGCGGCGGTTTCTCGCCCACGTGCCACCGTTGGGGCGCACCTGAGCAACCCGCTTGGGCAAATGAATGGGCGACTAGACGATCACGCGCCCGATTTGCCTCTCAGATTTGAGTCGGGACGGCGAGATTTGAACTCGCGACCCCCTGCTCCCAAAGCAGGTGCGCTACCAGGCTGCGCCACGTCCCGTCGCTGATCAGTCTATGCCACGCGTGCGCACAACCCTGCACGCGCCTGGGTGGTCGCTACCAGGCCGCGCCGAACTGCTCGGCGGCGATCCAGCGCGCCTCCGACATCGTCAGCCGCAGCGTGCCCATCGCGGTCACCGCCTCGCCCAGCTCCTCGTCCTCGCGCCAGCCGTCGTGGCCGTACCGCTCGAACCAGAGATCTCCGCCGCCGCTGATCGCCCGCCACAGCGGGATCTGCGAAGTGTGTTCCTCGACCGCGATCGTGGTCAGGTAGGCGACGCCGCCGGTGCCGGTGCTGCTCATCTCGCAGCTATCGGGATCTCACCGCCGCGACTGTAGCCCCATCGCCCGGTGATTCAGTCCGGCTCCGGCTCGTCCTCGCCGTCCGGCCAGAACAGGATCGCCGCGACGATCCCGCCAAGCACCACCAGCCCAGCCGCAAGCAGCAGCGCGTACTTCACGAAGCTGGTCGATCCGGAGCCGGAGCTGGAGCTGTTGCTCGACGGCGGTGTCACCGTCTTTGCGAGCGGGATCACCGGCACCTTCACGCCTTCCGACGCCGCCAGCTTCCGCACCGCCACCGTGGCCGCCGCCATCAGCGCGTCCGGCGTGCCGTTGGCCGGTGGCGGCAGACCCTTCAGCGCCTTCACACCTGCCAGGTAGGGCTTCGTGTGCTCGCGCACGCCGTAGCCGGCCGCCATCACCACCAGCAGCTTGCCCGTCCACGCGCTCTGCAGCTCCGCGTCCAGGAACTTCGCGTACGGCGCCGGCCGCCCGAAGAACACCGGCACCGATCCCAGGTCGGTGGGCGACCCGATCACGGCCACCCGGATCTCGTACCCGGCCTGCTTGGCCGCATCGATCGTCTTCTGCGTGCGGTCGATCTGCGGCTGCGACGGCCGCGGGTTGTTGGGCACGCACAGCGACCCCACCAGCAGGTAGTCGCTGCAGGGGTCGCCGTCGGCCCGCGCCGAAGTCGCCGGCTGCAGCGCCACCGCCGCCGCCAGCACCGCGAACACGAGCGCCGCAAAGCGCCGCATCAGACCACGGCCTGACCGAGCAGCAGCACGATCACCACCGCCGCCACTCCCGCGCCCAGGGCCAGCAGCGACGCCAGCAGCACTGCCGTGTGGCTGTTCATCTCAGCCCTCCGCCTTGTCCTCGACGATGACCGTGAACGGCGCCGAGCCCTTCGGCTCGACCTGGAACGACAGCCCCCAGTGACCGACCATCACCAGCGCGGGCGTCGAGCGCGAGTACGTCCCGGGCGGCCCCTCCGTCAGCGTGTATGCCTGCTGCTGCATGTCCATGTCCAGCATGTCAAAGCGCTGGATCACCGTCGCTCCGGTCACGGGCTGTCCGCCACGCTGGATCTTGATCGAGAAGTCGCTGGGCGCCGCCGCACGGTTGGGGTCGATCTTGATGTCGACCGTGTAGGGCCCCTGGTGCACCGTCTGGTTGACGGTGCCCGGCCCCACGTGCGCGCTGATCGCGCCCAGCGAGCCGAGCGCCTTGGCCGGCGGCGGCAGGCTCGAGAGCACCATCGCCGCCGCCACGATCCCGGCCACGATCAGCACCTCGCCCGTCACGTTTCGCCGCAGCAGCCCTGCCCCCGACGCGCCCAGCCCCGCGTCCTTTCGCTCGTTCGCGGCCACCAGCCGCGGGCTGGTGCGCGCGAAGTTGAGTCCGCCCAGCACCAGCGCTACGCACAGCAGCCCCACCTTGACCAGGATCGCCTTGCCGTAGCTGGTCTGCCACAGCGTGGCCAGCGTCGGCAGGTGCAGGATCGACGCGCCCACGCCGCTTGCGATCACCGCCAGCACCGACGCGATCGCCAGCTTCGAAAACCGCGGCACCGATGTCGCCAGCACCTCGGCCCGCCGCTCGCCCGCGAAAGCCAGCAGCACCAGCAGCCCGGCCAGCCCGCCGATCCAGAGCGACCCCGACACCAGGTGCACCCAGTCGAAGGTCAGCGACAGAGCCGCCGGCGAGGTCTGCGCCGCGTGCCCGGCCAGTCCGGGCACCGCCAGCATCGCGCCGCCGGCAAGCACCGCTCCGACCATGGCCAGCACCGCCGCGATCGACCGCGCGCCGGTGCCGCGGTCGATCCGGATGGCGACCGCAGCGGCCAGCCCGAACAGGGCCGTCACGACCTCCAGATCGACCAGCGCCCGCCCCAGCGCCGACGACCGGATCAGCGGCACGATCTGGGTCAGGTCGAACACCGGGTGCAGCGCGAAGCTGGCCGTGGTCACCACCATGTAGACGGGGATCGCGATCAGGCCTACCCCCAGGCAGATGCCGAACGCGATCGAGAGCGCCCGCATCGCCCGCGGCGCGGCGGCCGCCGCCGGGCGCGCGATCAGCGTGCGCATCGAGAACAGTCCCACCGCCAACATGATCGACAGGAACATCGCCCAGCGCGCCGTGACCAGGCCGGGCGTGGCCGCCGATTCCGACAGCGACGGGATCACGAACTGCGGCGCCGGGCCCGGGTTGGGGCCGACCGCGAACGTGAACGCGCCACGCACCGGGTGGCCGTCGGCCGAGATCACCCGCCAGTAGACCAGGTACCAGCCGGGCGACAGCTTGTTCACCGGCACCTCGAGGGTGTCGGGGTCGGACGGTGACGCCTGCGGACTCCCGCTGGTCTGCTGCTGCCCGGCGGCGTTGGTCACCGACACCACCGCGAACCGCGGCTCCACGGCCTCGCTGTAGGTGAGCGTGACCTGCGACGGCGAGCCGTTCACCGTCACGCTGGCCTGCGGCGTCGTTTTCAGCAGGGCGGCGTGCGCCCACGCCGCCTGCGCCGGCACCAGCAGCAGCAGGCAGGCGAAGGACAGGCCCAGCACGGCTCGACGCGAGCGGCTCACGTCAGCGACCGCCTCCCCGAGAGCAGTGAGACGACCGCGAGCAGCAGCGCAACGGCGGCCACGGCGATCGCGATGATCGCCAGCGTCGAGCTGGAGCCGCCGCCGATGGATGAGACGCCCTTGATCGTCGGGCTGGGTGTATCCGACGTCTCGTTGCCGGTCCACTCGACCACCGATCCGTCGGAGTAGGTCTGGCGCACCCCGAACGTGTAGGTCTGGCTGCCGCCGGTCAGCGTCGCCGAGAACCGGAACACGGCATCCTCGCCGGTGGGCACTGCGCCGCCCGTCCAGTTGACGGTGTTCACGACGGCGGCCTCGCCAGAGCCGGTGGCGCTGACCGAGCGCTTCCAGCCGGGCTCCGCCTCGAACGAGTCGATTGCCACACCCGCAGGCACGGTCAGCTGCACCGAGGTGGTCGTGGCTCCCGCCTTCTCGGTGGGCACGGCCAGCGTGAACTGCTGCAGCACGCCGGTCTCGGCCACCGGCGGGCTGAGAGTGGCGTGCGCGAACGCCGCACTGGTCATGGTCAGAAATACGCCCAGCGTCGCCACGGTCACCGCGGCGACGCGCGTGCGTCGTCGATTCATGCGATTCCTCCTACGAGTGCCGGGCGCAGCAACCCGGCGTGGCCATGGTCAGGCCGGCAGGGGAGGGCCGCGCGTGGGCGCGATCGCGTGGCGGGAGCGTCCGCGGAGCGGAGCCGGGCGGGGATCGAACCAGGCCGTGGCGGGTCGCGGCAGCGCGCGGCCCGCCAGCACCAGCTGTGCGACCACCCGGCGGGCGGCTGCCAGCACGGCGTCGACGGCGGTCACGACGGCGGCCGCCATCAGCGACAGCGCGATCATGATCGGCGCGGCATTCTGGTGCACCGGGCCGGCGATGCAGTGCCAGCCGTGGAAGCCGAGGCCGTCCTCGTAGTGGATCAGGCTCTCGACGGTGGTGAAGACGACGATGGTGGCGGCCGAGAGCGCCGCGGAGCGGGCCAGCAGGCGCCGGGCGCTGAAGGGCCGGCTCGATGCGGCCCAGCCGTCCAGCTCGAGGTGCGAGCGCTCACGCAGGCCGGCGGCCACCAGCCACAGGCCGGTGGCGGTCGCGGCCAGCGCCACGCCCAGGCTGATCGCGGCGACCACCGCGGGGCGCGCGCCCGCGCCCTGCGACGACAGCTTCTGGGCCAGCGTGCCGGCCGCCAGCGCGTAGGCGATCCAGCGGCCCAACGACACCACGAACACGCCCACCAGGGCCCACATCACGATCCGTCGCGGCGATGGCATGGACGTCATGATTGCACGTTCAGGCTGAACGGGGCGGTGACGATCTTGTCACCGATCTGGCCCTGCAGGAACAGGCGCCACTTGCCTGCTTCCGGGAACACCATCCCGATCGTGAGCTGGCCGGGTTTCGCAGACGAACCATGGACGGCGCTGCCCGTTGCGCAGAGCGGCAGGTCGGGACTGCAGATGTGGGTGTGGAAGTAGGCCAGGTTGCTCTGCTTGAAGAAGATGGCGTGCGCCAGGGCCCCGTACCAGGGGGTGAAGGTGGCAGGCTTGCCGTTGGCGTCGGTGACCGAGACGTGCAGATAGTCGGCGTTGGCGACCTTCAGCTTCGGCATGTGGTGGATGGTGAACGTGTAGCCGTCGGTGGTGACGCTGGTGCGCACCGGCCCGAGGGGCTTCTTCACGTAGCGGCCCTTCACCTGCAGGTCCTGCTTCAGCTGATAGTTGAGCGGAAGCGTGGTATTGGGCTGCTTCTGGTAGACGTCGGTCACCAGCAGCCATTGCCCCGGTGCCGGGAACGTGACCGTCTCGCTGATCTTGCCGTCGGCCCCGATCGGTGGGTGTACGTGCACGATGTCGGCCAGGTCCTTGCGCACGAAGATCAGGTGCACGCCGGTGTGGGGGCCGGGCCCGGTGGCGTACTGGGTGAGCGGCTGCCCGTTCGGTTGCACGATCGTGAACGACACCTTCACCGGCTTGCCGGCGGGGATCGGGCCGGACGGCGTAAAGCCGGAGATGTGGTTGACGCCGGCCGCGCTGACCGGCGGCAGCGTCACCTGCGACGACCCCGAGCCGCAGCCCAGGCTGGCGCCGGTCGCGAGCAGCGACAGCGCCAGCACCAGATGCTGTCGGCGCTCGGCTCAGGTCGGCTCCGCGAACAGGTAGAAGCTGTGCGGCGGGATCAGCCGGCCCAGCTCGATCACGATCTCGGACCGGTCGCGCAGCGGGATCCGCCGCACGCCGCGGTGCCAGGGACGGCCGTCGACGAACGCCCGCAGCGGTGCGTGGCTGCGGAAGCCGAGCAGGCGGTGGCCGCCAAGCGGCTGCCCCCAGATCCGAAACAGCTGTCCGAGCGTGTGGCGGCCGGGCTGGTTGACGCTGATCACGCCTGTCGGGTCGGCGGTCGAGAGCGGATAGCGGCAGCGGCCCCCCAGCACCCGTCCGCCGCTGATCTGTGCCGGCCGTGCGATGCCGATCCCGGCCGGAAGCAGCACCGCCCGCCCACGCACGAACAGCTCCACGTGTGCCAGGCGCAGCACGTGCTTGGCCGGCCGGCAGGACAGGCCACCGAGCGCGGCCGCGCGACGAATCACGGCTGTGGTCGCGGGCAGCTGGTAGCTGTGACCGACGGCGATCGGTGTGGCTACCGGCGGCGACGGGGCACGGCCCGCGCCCAGCAGCGAGGCGAGCAGCAGCAGCGTCGCGGTCACGATCGGCTCGGAGTCGAGGCCATAGCCTCGGAGTATCGCGGCCGATCCTGTGTGCAGCGTTGATTCCGGGCCGTGGGGACGCTCACAGCGGGGTGGTGGCGGGCTCACAACCCGACATGTTCTACTTGTCATCAGGGGCGTGGCCGGGGTAGCCTTGCCTCCGTTCTGGCGCGGTGCTCCATCCGTGCCGGTGATTCAACGAGAGGGGGAGAGGTGTCCCGAGTAACTCGACCGGCCGTGATGCTGGCCGTGGCCGTGGCCTGTGCGCTGGTCTTCAGCGGTGCTGCCAACGCGGCTCCGCTGCCGCACTACGGCCCCACCACGTGCAAGGGCGGCAAGATCCGCTCCGGCTCGTATGCGTCGCTTCGCATTACGGGCGTCTGCACGCTTGGCAACCGTGCCTACACGATCGTGCGCGGCAACCTCGTGGTCGGCCACCACGGCGTCCTGAATGCCATCACCCACGGGCACCTCGGTGTCTGGGGCAACCTCAAGGTGCGCTCGGGCGGCGCGGTCGGGCTCGGCTGCTCGCCGGCCATCGGGTGCGACGTCCGACGCGGCGGGCGGCTCAGCTCAGCGCTGGATCACGACCGGGGTACCGAGGCGCAGGTGCCTGCGCAGCCTCGAGAGCGCCTGGGCGGTGACGCGCAGGCAGCCGGCCGAGGCGGCCGTACCGATCGAGCTTGGTTCGTTGGTGCCGTGGATCGCGAGCTGGTCGCCGCCGCCCCAGCCGACGGGCAGGTTCGGCTGGTGGCCGGACAGGCCGAACGCGAACCAGCCGAACGGGCCTGATGGATCGCCGGTCGCGACCAGGTCGGTGACGTAGAACTTGCCGGTGGGAGTGGGGGTGGAGGGGGTGCCGATCGCGGCCCGGAAGGCCGCCAGCGGGTGGCGTCCCCGCATCAGCCACACCAGCCGCTGTGACAGGTCGGCCTTGACCCAGTAGGCGGCGTGTACGCGGCGGCGGCCGGCCAGGCTCACCCAGCCGGTGCGGCCGTTCGGCTTCCAGGTCAGGACGACGCGTGCCCAGCGGTGGTTGCGGGTGGTCGCAAGCGCCCAGGCCCAGCTGTGCGATCCCAGCGGCGTGGTGGCGGCGATGGTGCCGCTGACGGGGCCGCCGGGCCATCGATGCACGGCCGCGCCGGCGACATCGACCAGCGTGAAACGAAGCGGTGCGCGATGCGGTGCCGCGGCACGCGCCAGGGTCAGCCGGGGCAGCACGTGCGCGGCCGGCCCCAGCTGCCTGGGCAGAGGGCTGCCGTCGGCGTGCTGGCCGGGGAGGCCGGCCCACGCCAGGACGACGGCGATCGGGATTGCGATCAGCATCAACCTGCGCATGTACCCGCCATCGGCAGGTGCAAACCAGGCCTTTAGCCTCCCCCCGGCAAAGCCGATACAGGCTCTGTTCCGTCACCTTGTAGGGGGTGTCACATGAAGCGCAACCGCTCAAGCGTCACCGGACTGGCCGTGTTCGCGGCCGCGCTGGCGCTGCCCGTGGCAGTGGCGATGGTGCGCCGTCTGCGGTCGGGCGACTACACGACCAGCCCGGAGTTCCGGGCGATCGTGGGCGACTATCTGATCTAGCGGCTAGCGGCTGGCTGACTACGCCGGCTGCTTGGTGGTGCGCAGGTACGGCTTGACGGTCTTGTAGCCGGGGAACTTCTCCTCCGCCTCCTCGTTGGAGACGGCCGACGTGATGATCACGTCCTCGCCCTGCTTCCAGTTCACCGGAGTCGCGACCTTGTGCTTGGCCGTGAGCTGCAGCGAGTCGAGCACCCGCAGCACCTCGTCGAAGTTGCGGCCGGTCGACATCGGGTAGACCAGCATCAGCTTGATCTTCTTGTCCGGGCCGATCACGAACACGTTGCGGACGGTCTGGTTGTCGGCAGGCGTGCGGTCGGCCGGGTCGCCGGCGACGCCGCCGGGGAGCATGCCGTACAGCTTCGAGACGGTGAAGTCCGAGTCGCCGATGATCGGGTAGTTGGGAGCCGTGCCCTGGGTCTCCTCGATGTCGGCGATCCAGTCGGAGTGCAACCCTACGGGGTCGACCGACAGGCCGATGATCTTGGTGTTGCGCGCATCGAACTCGGGCTTGATCTTGGCCATGTAGCCGAGCTCGGTGGTGCAGACGGGGGTGAAGTCCTTGGGATGGGAGAACAGCACCACCCACGAGTCGCCGGCCCAGTCGTAGAAGTGGATCGGGCCGTCCGAGGTCTGGGCCTCGAAATCAGGTGCCGTATCGCCGAGAGTAACGCTCATTGTTCCTCCTGTAGGTGTACGCAGGAAGTCTACTTGGGATCCAAAGTCGTCGCATGCGGGCGAGGCGTCAGCGTGCGGCACGCGCGCGAGCCGGCGCCGCGACCAGCCACAGCACCTCTTCGAAGTACTCGCCGGCGCGGCGTCCGGTGCGGCGGTTGACGTGCCGGGCGCTGCGGCTCTCGAGCCGGAAACCCGCCCGCCGGGCGATGTCGTCGTAGAGCGCGCGGCGGTCGTTGACGACGATCGCGACCGCGGCGTCGCGGCGCAGGTGGCGGCGGGTGTGGGCCAGCACCTCGGCGATGCCGTCGCAGTAGGCGGCGATGGAGCGGGCGCTGGTGCCCTGAGCGGCGGCGCCCAGCTCGAGCTCGCGGCGGTCGTCAAGGCCGAGCAGCTCGTAGGCGTAGCGGTGCTGCTCGTGGTAGTCGATCAGGCCGGGGTATGGGGGTGAGGTGACGACGCCGTCGATGCCGCCGGGCAGGTCGGCGTCGCGCGCGTCGGCGTGCATGGCCGTGGCCGGGACGTCGCGGCGGAGGGCGCCGTACTCGATCAGGCGGCGGACGGTGTCGGACGCGTAGCGGCGCAGGAACCGGGCGGCGTCGCCGACGGGGCGGCACTCGCGGCGGTGCTTGTGGCACCAGTAGGGCTCGGTGACGGGAGCGCGGGTGTCGTCGAGCGCGTGGTGGGGGACGCGCCGGGCCGAGCGGGCGGCGCGGGACAGGACGACGCTGAGCACGTCACGCTGGGGTGAGCCGTCGAGCGCGGCGCGGAAACCGGTCAGCTCGGCCAGCGCCCGGGGCGCGTACCAGCGCTCGAGCCAGGGGCTGGCGGGGCGGTCGTCGGGCGGCAGCGCCAGGGCGCGTTCGAGCTCGGCGGCAGCGGCGGGCGGGTCGGGCGGGGCCGATTTGACGCCGGCCAGGAGGCAGTTGAAGGCGGAGACGTCGCAACCGAGGGCCGGCATGCCCTGCACGGTGGCCTCGACCAGGGTGGTACCGGAGCCGGCGAAGGGGTCGTAGATCAGCGCGCCCGGAGCGAACCGGCGGCGCAGCAGCACCTCGACCAGCTGTGGCGGGTACTTGCCGAGGTAGGGATGCAGGCGGTGCACGTGCTTGGTGCGCTCGCGTTCGGGCAGGTCGGACTCCGACCAGGAAAGCTCGGTGTCGATCTGCGCGTACAGCTCCCGCTGGGTGCGGCCGGCCACTGGGCGAGCGTACTTGGATGCGCGGACGGCCGGGTCAGGCAGCCTGCCGCAGCTGCGGCCGCACCACGCGGCCGAGCGCCGCGACGCAGTCGCGGTCGAACTGCGTGCCGGCGTTCCGCTCCAGCTCGACCATCGCCGCGTCGGCCGAGCGGTGCATGCGGTAGGGACGGTCGGCGGTGATCGCCTCGAACGCGTCGGCGACCAGGATGATCCGCGACTCCAGCGGGATCTGTTCGCCGGCCAGGCCGTCGGGGTAGCCGCTCCCGTCCACGCGCTCGTGGTGGTGCAGGATCCACTCCGCCTCGATCGGGCGCTCCGCAGCCGACACGATCGCGTGCCCGAGCCGGGTGTGCGTCTTCATGATCGTGAACTCGTCGTCGGTGAGCGGGCCTGGCTTGCGCAGGATGGTGTCGGTGATGCCGATCTTGCCGACGTCGTGCAGCAGGCCCGCCAGGCGCAGCCCGCCGATCTGCAGGGTGCCCATGCCCAGCTCCTGGGCGATCAGCCCGCACAGCTCGGAGACCGTCTCGCAGTGGCTGTGCGTGTAGGCGTCCTTGGCGTCGACCGCGCGCGCCAGTGCGGTCGCCAGCGCGTCGGTGTGGCGCTGCTCGGCGACCTGGTCGGGCGTGGACAGCGTCGGCTCCAGCGCCTCGTTGTAGAGCAGGCAGCGGCGGTGGCTGCGCTTTGCCTGCATCAGCGCCAGGTCGGCGCGGCGGATCAGGCCGTCGCGGCCGATCGTCGGGCAGGACTCCGCAACGCCGCTGCTGGCCGAGACCGGCCGGGTCTCTGGCGACGCGGCCATGTGGGTCTGCAGGTGCTGGACGAGATAGAGGGTGTCGACGGCGCGGCGCTCGTGCACGATCAGCGCGAACTCGTCGCCGCCGATCCGGTAGGCGCTGGTACCGGGGCCGGCCTCACGCAGCGCGGCACCGACCGATCGGATGCACTCGTCGCCGACCTGGTGGCCGTGCGCATCGTTCGTCTGCTTGAGCCCGTCCAGGTCGAGCAATGCCAGCGACAGCTCGGCGCCGGTCTCGGCGGCGTGGTCGAGGTCGCGCTGCAGGTCCTCCTCGAAGGCGCGGTGGTTGCCGAGGCCGGACAGGCTGTCGGTGAGCGCGGCGCGCTTCAGCCGCTCCAGCTCGCGCTGCCGGATCCGCTCCAGCCGCTCGCGGTACCGCATGGCCGCCGATGCCGCCGTCAACAGCAGGATGCCGAACGCGACGGTGATGACGGTGATTGCTACCACCACCCGCTCGCTGCGGCGCGACTGCGCCAGGCTGGCGAGAGCGGCCTCGCTGTGCTGCCGGCCGGCGCTGTTGAGCGTGGCGGCCATCGAGTTGAACAGCCGCTGCAGCCGGTGCTCACTGTGGCCGACGCGGTTGATGTCGTTGTGCCGCATGTAGGCGGGGACCTTCGCGAACCAGAAGGACGCGCGCTGGTTCCGGTGTTCGATTCTGGCGGCCAGCAGCAGGTCGTGTGCCGATCCAAGCGCGCGCACGGTCGTCAGCGACCTGTCGAGCTCCGCCCGCGCCTGGTCGTACTCCTGGATGTGAACGGGATCGTTTACGAGCTGGTAGCGGCGGGCGGCCAGGTTCTCCTGGGCGATCGCGTGGCGGGCATCCTGGAAGGCGTCGTTGACGGTGGTCAGGCGCTGCACGTTGTTGACGGACTGGTAGGTGGTGCGCGTAGCCCACACGGCGAATCCGGCCAGGGTCAGGATGACCGCGGCAATGACGGCGATGGCGGCGCGGCGCGTGGCCAGTATGTGCAGGACTCGTTGCATGGAGGCACGGCGCGGCTTGGAGCCACGTTTACACATCATCGTCAGGTATCAGGTGATACGGGGATCCCCCGTATTGGGGAAGAGCGGAGGTTGGCCTGGGGGTATCTCTGAGTCTGCGGCATTACCGATTCCACGCCGCACCCCCGACATGAAACGGCTCCTGCTCCTCATCCTGATCGTTGCCTCGCTTGCGCTGCCGGCGGCGGCCTTCGCCACCGCCCAGGTGACGAAGACCCACATCGGCGCCCAGTTCGCCTCAGCGTCGGCGTCCGGCAGCTGTTCGGTGAGCAAGTCGAAGCTGCTGGGGACGGCAACGCTGAAGTGCACGAGCGACAACGGCAGCGCCGCGGCCAGGTACGCGTTCACGATGCCGAGCAGTTGCGGGCCGAGCTTCAAGTGGTACGTGAACGCGGTTGGCTCTCGCTCGGTGACGGCGTCGCACTCGGGAACGACGGTGCGGGTCGTCGTACACTCCGCCGGCCGGGGCACGGTCGTGATCTCGCTGGTCAGCATCTACTACTACTGCTGACCGCGGCGTGGCCGTCAGTCGCGACGGGCGGTGCGCAGTCGCCGTGCCACCATGTCGGCGAACGGGCCGTCCTCCCGCTCGATGCGGTCGGCGACCGCCTCGACCTCGTAGGCGGTGCGGCGTAGCTCGACCCGTCCGTCGCTGACGATCGCCCAGGCCGCGCGCGGATCGCCGTCGAGAGGCATGCCGACCGATCCCGGGTTGATCACCTCGTGGCCCGCGACCGGCCGGCGGTACTGGATGTGCACGTGGCCGCAGAGCAGGGTGTGCTGGCCGACGCCGGCCAGCATCGCGTCCGCCTCCGGCACGGGAGTTTCGGGCATCAGCATCTCCTCGTCGCCGCGGGGCGTCGCGTGCACGAGCAGCGCGTCCTGCTCGGGCACGGCGAGCTGGGCGGGCAGGGCGTCCAGCCAGGCCAGGCGGTCGTCTCCCAGTGCCTCCGTCCAGTGTGCGACGTCGTCCTGGCGGTCGATCACGTAGCGGTCGGTGTTGCCCTTGATCGCCACCAGCTGTTCTCCCAGCCCTCGCAGCCGGTCGACGCACGCGGCCGGCTCGGGGCCGAACAGCACCAGGTCGCCGCCGAACAGCAGCCGGTCGAAGCCTTCGGCCAGGGCTTCGGCGAGCACCGCGTCGAGCGCCGCCAGGTTGCCGTGGACGTCGAACAGGACTGCGTCGCGCACGGCCGCCGCTCAGGCTCGGTCGTGCATCTCGCGCGCCAGGGCGGCGCAGCGCGGACAGGCGACGTGCGTCTCCTCGCCGTCCGTGTCCTCGAGTAGCCACCCGGCGGGTGCGGTCGCCGCCTGGTCGCCGTGCTGCGTAGTGGCGGCGCCGCACCGGCATGTGTACACCGCACAGACGTACGGATAGGGTGCCTCGACCACCTCGAAGGCGACGCTCATGACCACATCGTGACAGCAATTACACCCTCTCCGCAAGCCCCGGGGCTGCGATGACGACGGTCGACTCGGTGGCCGCGCTGCCCGAGGACGTCGCTCGCCGGCGGCGGATGATCCTGATCGCCACCATCCTCGGGTCGTCGATGGCATTCGTGGATGCGTCGGTCGTCAACATCGCCCTGCCCACGATCGGCCGTGACCTGGCCGCCGGCCTCGGCGCCCAGCAGTGGATCGCCCTGTCGTATTCGCTGGCGGTCGCGTCGCTCTACATCGTGGCCGGCTCACTGGGCGACCGCTACGGGCGCTGGCGGCTGTTCGTGTCGGGCGTGGCGGGGTTCGCCGCGGCGTCGCTGCTTGCGGCGATCGCGCCCAACACCGCGATGCTGATCGCGGCGCGGGTGCTGCAGGGGGTGGCGGGGGCGATGCTGACCACCAACAGCCTTGCGCTGCTGCGGGCCACCTACGGCGCGGACAGCGGCCGTGCGGTCGGGCAGTGGACGGCCTGGAGCGGGATCAGCTCGATGATCGGCCCGCCCCTCGGCGGGCTGCTCGTGCAGTACGCGTCGTGGCGGCTGATCTTCCTGATCAACCTGCCGGCGGCGCTGGTGGCGATCGCGGCAGCCTGGTACGGGCGCGACCGTGAGGCGCTGCCGGCACACCCGCGGCCGCTGCAGCCGGTGGGAGCGGTGGCGATCGCGCTCACGTTCGGTGCGCTCACCTACGGGCTGATCGAGGGGGCGCAGATCGGGTTTGCGTCGGTGCTGTGGGCGTTCGGGCTGTCGCTGGCCGGGCTGGCGCTGTTCGTGGTCAGCGAGCGGCGCGGGGCGAATCCGATCCTGCCGCTGGTGCTTCTGCGTTCGCGGGTGTTCGTGGCAGCGAACGTCTACACGCTGCTCGTGTACGCGGCGCTGGGCGGGTCGAGCTTCTACCTGGCGCTGTACCTGCAGTCGGGCGCGGCCGGATACTCGCCGTCGCGGGCGTCGCTGGTGTTCGTGCCGATCAGCCTGGTCATGTTCGTGCTGGCGGCCCGCTTCGGGCGGCTGGCCGACCGGGACGGACCGCGGCGGTACCTGACGGCTGCTCCGCTGGTGATGTCGGTTGGCTACGTGCTGCTGATGTTCGTCACGTCGACGAATCCGCTGCGGCCGCTGCCGGGTGTGCTGGTGCTGGCGCTGGGGCTGGCGATGCTGGTGGCGCCGATCACGGCGACGGCGCTGAAGGCAGCGCCGGACGAGTTCGCCGGGATTGCAGCGGGGGTGAACACGACGGTGTCGCGTCTGGGCGGGCTGATCGCAACGCCGGTGCTGGGCGTGGTGATCACGCTGGTGTTTGCTGCTACGGCAACACACCACAACATCGACCCGTTCGCGAAGCACCTCACGCCCGACCAGCGCGACGCAACGATCACGGCCTTCCGGGCCGGCATCCTGGCCAGCATCGGGCTCTGCATCGCGGGCTCGGCGGTGGCCTTCGTCTGGCTCCCACGAGCCGGCGAACCCCCCCGCTGAGCGTGCCGACCCGCGATACGTCCACGTCACGGCCGGCAACGATTGCGCGCCGAACTGCTCCGGCCGCCGAAGCGGTGTTTGACACCGTCCGAGAGCGGAGTCCGCTGTTCTCCACAAATCGTGGTCACGGGCGCCGTGACAGCTGTCAGGACCGTGTGACAGAGCGCCAACGCTCGCCGAAGCGGTGTTTGACACCTGACCATCCGCCCGCGAACTGGTCTACGGGTTCAGATAGACCTGCAGCTGCGATGCGTGCGCGGCCGTGGTCGACGCCGGCCGCCGGCCCGGAAGCGAGCTCGCGTTGACCATCGCCGCCGCCGCTCGCGGCGGCCCGCCCTGCCTGGGGTAGATCGGGAACGGCCGGTCCGGCGCCTTGGTGCCAACGCCGGTCAGCAGCGCCAGCATCACCGCAACCACCGGGATGGCAGTCCGCAGCATCGCTCTAGAAGGATCCGACCACGTGCTCGGTGGCGGCCAGCAGCCGGTCGAGTCCCTCGTCGCCGATCCCGATCCCCGGCAAGGCCACGAGCAGCGCGGCGTCGCCCTGCTCGCTCCGTTCCACCTCGACCAGCAGATCCGTGTTCGCATTCATCAGGCTGATCAGGTCGCTGCCGACCAGCTCGGCGAAGCGGTCGTTGTCGACGTCCGACGACGCGATCACCTGGTGGTGCGCGTCGAAGTCGACGTCCCCGGTCTCGCGCACATCGTCGCGGCCGAGCAGGCGGTTCCACCAGTCGCGATCGGACTGCTTCTTGGGGTGCACCGTCAGCCGCCGGAATCCGGGGTCGTCGATCGGCACGAGAAACAGCGTGAACCAGCTGCCGTCGACACCACCGCCCCCGAACGCGTCGGACACCGTCGGCGATCCCACCGAGAACTCATACAGCGTCGCGTCGCGGCCGAGCACGTACCCCGCATAGCTGGTCGCGGCGATCCCCATCATGCCCTCGCGCAGGAGCGGCGTCGCGCCGTTGGGCTCCGACTCTGTCGGGGTGAAGTCGTGGGCTATTGCCCAGGCCTCGGCGTCGGGAACGATCTCGTCCATTCCTACCTCCATCTGGTTGATGCGCAAGCATATGCGCTGGGCGGCCCTCTCCGGCCAGCGCTCTCTATCATCTCGCGCGATGACCGCGAGCCCTCGCCCCTCCGAGTCGGAGGCCTTTCGCTTCTGGCTGAAACTCGGCTGCATCAGCTTCGGTGGGCCCGCCGGGCAGATCGCGATCATGCACGACGAGCTGGTCGAGCGCCGCCGCTGGATCTCCGAGCGCCGCTTCCTGCACGCCCTCAACTTCTGCATGGCGCTGCCCGGCCCCGAGGCCCAGCAGCTGGCCTCCTACATCGGCTACTCCATGTACGGCGTGCGCGGCGCGATCACCTCCGGCGGCCTGTTCGTGGCGCCGTCGTTCGTGCTGCTGTGCGGGATGAGCGCGATCTACGTCGAGTACGGCGAGGTCACCGCCATCGCCGGAATCGTGCGCGGCCTGGGCGCGGCCGTGATCGCGCTGGTCGCGGCCGCGCTGATCCGGATCGGCGGTCGCGTGATCCACAACGCGGCCGGTGTGGTGCTGGCGGCGGCCGCGTTCGTGCTGATCGTGGTGGGGGTGCCCTTCCCGATCGTGATCGCCGCCGCCGCGCTGACCGGGTACGTCGTCGGCAGGCGCGGCCACCCGCTGCTCGGTGGCGGCGACCCGCACCTGCCGGGGGGCGGCGAGCCGGCGGAGGAGGCCGCGCCGCTCGAGTCCGGCCTGCGCCGCCGCTTCCTGCTCTCGCTCGCGATCTGGCTGATCCCGGTGGCCGTCCTGCTGCTGGCCGGCGGATTCGTCGCGCAGCTGGCCGGCTTCTTCACGCTCGCCGCCCTGATCACATTCGGCGGCGCCTACGCGGTGCTGCCGTTCGTGGCCAGCGCCGCCGTCAACCACTACGGCTGGCTGACCTCGCAGGACATGGTGGCGGGCCTGGCGCTGGGCGAGTCGACCCCCGGCCCGCTGATCATGGTCAACACCTTCGTCGGGTTCGTGGCCGCCTACAACGTCGAGGGCGGCCTCGCCTGGGGCCTGCTGGGCGCGACCATCGTCACGATCTGCACGTTTCTGCCCTCGTTCGTGTTCATCATCAGCGGCGCGCCCGTGATCGACCGCATCCGCCACACCGGCTCGTTCGCCAACTCCCTGCAGGGCGTCACCATCGCCGTGGTCGGGGTGATCGCCGCGCTTGCCGTGTTCGTCGCCCGCCACGCCGCCTTCCCCGGCGGCGATCCCGACTGGCTGGTGATCCCGCTGGCCGCTGCCGCCTTCATCGGCGTCTGGCGGTTCCGCGTGGGCGTCGTCACCACGGTGGTGGCCTGCGCGCTGGTGGGCCTCGCCGCCAGCCTGGTCGGCTGATCCGGGCTACGCCGCCGGCGGCGTGTTCTGGACGTTGTGCTCGGTGGCGTAGCTGTCCACCAGGCCGTTGATCACGTCGCCGTCGGGATAGGCGTAGTTGATCTTCACGAACGGCTCCCACTTGTCCGGCAGCGCGTCCTCGGGATAGATCGCCTCGACCGGGCACTCCGGCTCGCAGGCGCCGCAGTCGATGCATTCCTCCGCGTCGATCACCAGCATCCGGTCGACCTCGTGGATGCAGTCGACGGGGCAGACGTCGATGCAGGACTTGTCCTTCACGTCGATGCAGGGCTCGGCGATGATGTAGGTCACGGTCAGGTACCTCCCGGTATCTGTGTCAGTTTCGGCAACGGCGGGCCGGCGCTCGGCGGCTTGCGCCGCGTTGGGCTGGACGTGCCGAACGGCCTCGTCCAGCAGCGTGCGGATGTGGTTGTCATGCAGCGCGTAGATCACCCGCCGGCCGCGCCGGCGGCCGACCACCACTCCCAGCTCGCGCAGCGTGCGCAGGTGGTGGGAGACGGCCGACTGCTCGAGCTCCACGGCCGTCACCAGATCGCCGACCGAGCAGGGCGACGCCGCCAGGCACGCCAGCAGCCGCACGCGGCTGGGCGAGGCAAGCGCCTGCATGGTGACCGCCACCCGCTCGGCCACCTCGGCGTCGAGCAGGCGGTCGGGGCAGCGGGAGGGGTGGACGCGCACCGCCCGATCCTAGCATGAGCGATTGCTCATATGACATGGCCAGGTGCTAGTCTCCGATACATGATCAGCCTCACCGAAGCAGCCGCCCAGAAGGTCAAGACACTGGCCGCCGAGGAGCCGGGCAGCGTGTTGCGCCTGGCCGTCGAGGGCGGGGGCTGCTCCGGCTTCCAGTATGCGATCGGATTCGACAACGCCTCCGATCCCGACGACCTGACGCTCGAGAGCCACGGCGTGCGGGTGGTGGTCGATCCCGTCAGCCTGCCCTACCTGGAAGGCTCGGTCGTCGACTACAAGGACGGCCTGATCGGTGCCGGGTTCTCGTTCGACAACCCCAACGTGGCCGCCACCTGCGGCTGCAACTCCTCGTTCCAGGCCAAGGACGGGATCGAGGGGCCCTACAGCCCCAAGCCCGGCAACGGCTGCGCCTAGCGAGTGACGGTGCTGACCGGCGGCTGTCGCTGCGGCGAGGTGCGGTTCACGGTCGCCGACGAGTTCCGCTACGCGGCCAACTGCCACTGCTCGGGCTGCCGCGCCGCCACCGGCTCGGCGTTCAAGGCGTTCGCGGGCATCGAGAGCAGCAAGCTCGAGATCACCGAGGGTTCCCACAGCCTGGCCGTGTTCGGTGACCCCGACGCCAACGACACCCGCTGCCGGTCGTGCGGCTGCTTCCTGTTCTCGGTCGTGCGGGACGGCAAGTACGTGCACGTGGCGATGGGCTCGCTGATCGACCCGCCCAGCATCCGGCCCGACCACCACATCTTCGTGGGATCGAAGGCACCCTGGTACGAGATCACCGACGACCTGCCGCAGTTCCAGGAGTACGCGGTCTAGCTCTGGCTGCCGGTCAGCTCCGCCACCAGACGCTGCACGCGCGCCGAGATCTCGTCGCGAATCGCGCGCACGGCCGCCGGCGGCTGGCCCGCCGGGTCGGGCAGCTCCCAGTCGAGGTAGCGCTTGCCCGGCACGTACGGGCATTCATCGCCGCAGCCCATCGTCACCACCAGGTCGGCCCAGCGCATGTCGTCCATGTCCAGTTCGTGCGGCACCTTGCCGGAGAGGTCGATGCCGGCCTCCGCCATCACCTCGACGACCTCGGGGTGGACCGAAGCGGCGGGCCGGCTGCCGGCCGAGCGTGCCTCGTGCCGCCCTGCCGCAGCTCGCTCGAACAGCGCCTGCGCGATCTGGGAACGACCCGCGTTCTGGATGCACACGAACAGCACGTGGCTCACGCTGCGTCCCTCGCCGTCGAGCTCTGCTCGGCCACGTGCGGACGCGCCTCGGCGCGCAGGAACTGGTAGACGGCGGCGGCCACGGCGGCTCCGAGCAGCGGCGCTGCGATGTACACCCAGATCGCCGTGTAGTCACCGCCGGCGATGGCCGGCCCCAGCGAACGGGCCGGGTTCATCGACGCGCCGGTGATGGGGCCGCCGAACATCGCGTCCAGCCCGACCGTGCCGCCGATCGCGATCGCGGCCGCCTCGCCCACCGCCCGCGTGTCCGTGGCCACCGCCATGATCACGAACATCAGGAAGAACGTGAGCACGCTCTCCCACAGGAACGCCTGTCCGTCGGAGCCGCTGGGCAGCGTGGCCCCCACATGCGCCACGTTCCCGAGCGAGCCGCGCAGCACCAGCGCCGCCGCCAGCGCGCCCGCCAGCTGCGCCGGCCAGTAGACCGCCACCCGCCGCCAGGGGAAGTGGCGCGTCAGCGCGAACGCGAACGTGACCGCCGGGTTGAAGTGGGCGCCCGAGATGTGCCCGACCGCGTAGATCATGACCATGATCACCAGGCCGAAGCTGATCGCCACGCCGACGTGGCCAAGCGCATGCGTCGTGGCGTCGACCATGATCGCCCCGCAGCCGGCGAACACCAGCGCGAACGTGCCGATCAGCTCGGCCAGGGCCTGTCGTGCCAGCCTGATCGTCACTCGATGCTCCCGCGCCGCTCAAGCAGCAGCACGTCTCGCCAGACGCCGTCGCGTTGGCCCAGCCGCTCGCGCAGTCCGACGGTGCGAAACCCGCAGGCGTGGTGCAGCGCGATGCTGGCCGTGTTCTCGGGGAAGATGCCGGCCTGCACCGTCCAGATGCCGGCCGACTCGGCGCGCCGGGTCAGCTGCGTGAGCAGCGCCCGCCCGACGCCGCGGCCGCGTGCCGGTTCGGCCACATAGACGCTGTCCTCGGCGACGCCCTGGTAGGCGCAGCGGTCAGAGACCGGCGACAGCACCGCCCACCCCAGCACGGCGCCTGCGGCCAGCCCAACCAGCAGGAACCCGGGCAGGTGGCCGGCCTGGAACTGCTCCCAGCTCGGCGTCTCGGTCTCGAACGACGCGTTGCCGGTGGCCAGCCCTTCCGCGTAGATCCGCTCCACCGCCGGCCAGTGCTCCGCCCGCATCTGCTCGACCGCGAGGGTGCCTCCCGCAATCATCTAAACCGCCTTGGCCAGCGCAGCGGGCTCCACCAGCGAGTGCAGCCGCTCCATCGCCTCCGGCCGCACCCGGAAGTAGGCGAACGTGCCGCGCTTCTCGCGATCCAGCAGCCCCGCCTCGCGCAACAGCTTCAGGTGGTAGCTGACCGTGGGCTGGGCGAGACCGAGCTGGTCGGTGAACTCGCACACGCAGACGGCCTGGCCGCGGGCGCGGAGCAGGATGTTCAGGATCTTCACGCGGTTGCGGTCGGCCAGCACCTTGAACAGCTGCTCGAGCTCGACGGCGTCCTGGTCGGACAGCGACGAGCCGGCCAGCGGCGTGCAGCACGCGATCACGGGCAGACGTTTCTTCATCGATGATGGACTATATCGAGAGTTCCGAATATTTGCGGATCGGTTCGGCAAGGTGGTAGAACATCGATCAACTTCGATGAAAGGAACCGCGATGTCCAACACCTTCCACCTCAGCCTGGACGTGCCCGACCTCGAACGCGCCGTCGCCTTCTACGGCGAGTTGTTCGGGCAGCAGCCCGCCAAGCGGAAGCCGGGCTACGCCAAGTTCGAGCTGACCGATCCGCCGGTCGCCCTGGCTTTACAGCAGGCGGAGCGGCCGGCGCTCTCGCACCTCGGCATCCGCGTCGACACCACCAATGAGGTCGAAGCCGCCGGCACACGTCTCAGGCTAAGCGGCCTGGTGACCCTCGACGAGCGTGACACCGCCTGCTGCTACGCCCGCCAGGACAAGGTCTGGGTGGCCGACCCGGCCGGTAACCGCTGGGAGGTGTACACCGTGCTCGACGACATCGAGGACGACGATGATCACGAGCATGCCGCAGAGCCCACCGCAGCCGCGTGCTGCACGCCCGTCGCGGGTGAACCGTCGGCGTGCTGCGCCTAGGATCGACGTGACGCGCACGGTGAGACTCGCGGCGGATCCGGAAGCCGTCAAGGCACCGTCGTGCAGCCTTTCGCCCGGTTCGATGCGGGAGCGCGGAGCGGAGTGGGCGGCGTTGCGTGCCACCCATCTGATCGACCGACAGCGGACGGCGGACACCGTGACGTCGCACTGGCAGCCGGCCGCTCTGGCTGAGTTGCGTCGGCTGGTGGAGGCGGAGCACGCATGCTGCCCGTTCTTCGCGTTCGAGCTCACCGCCCGCGATCGCTCGATCACGCTGCGCACGACCTTGCCGGCCGGGCTCGACCAGGAGCTCTTCGGCGGAGTTGGCTAGGCCGGCGCGGCCTCGGCCCGCGGGTGCGTCACCATCGCGACGCCCGCGATCACGATCGCGAGGCCGGCCGTGGCCACCGCGCCCGGCAGGTTCCCTTGCACCGCCTCGATCACGACCGCCACCACCGGCACCAGGAACGTCCACGCGAACACGCGGGCGCTCGTCCATTGCGCCAGCGCCAGGTAGAAGCCGACGTAGGTGACGATCTGCGCCCCCAGCACCAGGAACACCAGGCTCGCCCACAGCTTCGCCGACGACCAGTCGGTGCCGCCGAAGCCGCCGGTCGCGGCCAGGTAGGGGATCAGCAGGACGCCGCCGCAGAAGAACTGCGCGGTGGTCGCGCCCCACACGTCGAAGCCGGCGTCGCGCACGCTCAGGTAGCGCATCCCGAGTCCCGCGCCGGCCCAGCCGAGTGCGCCCAGCAGGCACACGACCGCGCCCTCGACCACATGCGAGCCGCCGCTGGACGGCTCCGACGCGACGATCACGAGGATGCCGCCAAACCCGGTGATCAGGCCGATCACGCGCAGCCGCGTCAATCCCTCGCCCAGGAACACGCGCGCGAGCACGGCGGCGAAGAACGGGGCGCTGTTCAGGAGCACCGACGCCACGGCGGCGCCGGCCAGCCGCGTTCCCTCGGCGATCCCGGCCAGCGTCACGGTCACGTTCCCGAAGCCGATCAGGAGCGCCCAGCCCCAACCGACCCAGGTCGACGGCAGCCGCGCGCCGACCATGCGCAGCACCGGCAGCATCACCAGCCCGCCGACCAGGGCGCGGCAGACGGAGATCACCGCCGGGCTGGTCAGGCCGAGTGCCGCACCGGTCACCGGGTAGGCCGCACCGGCGCAGATCACCGAGACGCCGAGCACGGCCGGGACCGGAACCCGCATCGCGCGGGCTCGGTCGACGGCATCGTGCCGGGATGTGCTCACGGCGGCAGCCTACAGACAGGCCCCGCGAGCGTCATAGTCTGAGAACGATGCTTCCGTTGCCTGATCTGCGGGCCGGCCGCGTGATGCTGGTACGACTGTCGGTCGCGCTCGCCGCGTGCGCGGCCGCTGCCGCGATCAGACCGCCGTCGGCTGACGCCCACGTGAGCTCCGGGCTGATCTCGACCAGCTACGAAGCCCGCATCGGCGGCTTCCGCCCGCCCGTCCCCGGCGTGACCGCGACGGTGCTGGACGGCGACCTGAAGCTGCGCATCGACGCCGATCCGCCGCACGTGGTGACGGTGCTGGGGGTGATCCGCGAGCCCTTCATCCGGATCGGCCCAGGCGGTGTGTTCGTGAGCTCGCAATCGCCGACCGCCGAGAGCGCCGGCCTGATCACCCAGCAGCAGATGCAGGAAGCGCGCTGGATCCGCGTGTCCGGCGGGCACTCGTTCGCATGGCACGAGAACCGCCTGCGACCGGTGCCGTTCGTGTCGGGGGCCGATCGCAGGGTGGCCGGCTGGTCGATACCGATGCTGGTCGACGGCCGCCCTGTCACCCTCACGGGGTCGGAGTGGTACGCCGCCCAGCCGCAGCGGCTGCTGTGGGCGCTGCCGGCGGTGGCAGCGGTGGCCGTCGCCGCGATCGTGCTCGCCACGCGGCGGGAACGGCTGATCTGGATGGTCGCGGCGATCGGGCTGATGCTCGCGCTGGTGACCTGGATGGCGGGATGGATCGGAGTGCTGCTCGACCAGCGGCTCTCGACCTGGCCGCTGGTGGTCAGCGTGCTGTATGCGATCTCGGTGGTGCTGGTGGTGGCGGCGGCCGTCACCGCGCCCAGGCGCGCGCCCGAGCGGTTGGTGGCGATGGGGGTGGTGGGGTTCCTGGTGGCGACGTTCACGCTGCCGGCGCTGGGCGTGTTCCAGCGGGGGTTCGTCCTCTCCGCGCTGCCGGCCACCGCGGCCCGCGCGTGCGTCACGCTGGCGCTTGGCTGCGGCCTGGGCGTGGCGCTGCTCGCCGGGCCGTCGCTGGTGAGCAGCTTGCGACGGACACACCCCTCCGGCGTCCCGGCGCCAGGGGAATGACCGGGCACGATTCTAGACCGCTCCGCCGAGCGTCTCAATCCGGCCTATCCGACCGGTGCGGTCGGCCCCGGGTCGACCGGAGTCCCCACGGGCCGAACAAGTCCGCCGCCGATCACGTGGCACACCTCGACCGGGCGCTGGTAGAACCCGGCCAGCTTCGCGGCTCGCCGGAACGCGTCCTCTTCGTCGTCGATGTCGTCGCCATAGATGCACTCAGGGTGACGGGGATCGCGTAGCCGATACCAGGTGAGGCGGTTCTTCAGTCTGTGCATGACGCGGAAACCTTCCTACACAGGAGTTAGAAGCTTCCTGTGATTCTTGATCCGCGCCAATCCTCCTGCGCCGTTGTTGCGGGGCCGCAGCGGTCGGGGGATACTGCCCGAGCCTGGTCCGCGAGGCCCGCTGCGTTCGAGGAGGCCGAGTGCGAGGTCGGCCGGGGGAGGAGTTCGCCAATGTCCGTGAACCACCCGCGCCTCGACCACGCAGGGTGGGCTCTGCGGCCGTGACAACGAACTGGAGGTGATCAGGGCAGCGCTCGGTCATCTCGGTGACGGGACATCCGCCGTGGTTGTCATCGAGGGCGGCGCCGGCATGGGCAAGAGCCGGCTGCTCGCCGAGGTCATCGGCGTCGCTGAACCTGGGAGTGAGGGTGGGCGCAAGTGCGGCAGATCCAGCGAGAGCGTGGTCGAGCTTGCCGCGCTGCTGGCAGCGCTGTCCGACGCGTCAGCGTTGGTCGATCGCGACGCCTTTGGCGGCCTGCGGCGGGACTCCGGACAACGGTTCTGGCTGTTACGAGACCTGGAGAGCCTCCTGGAACGGGCCGCGCTCGAAGGTTCGATCATGATCGCGATCGACGATGTGCACTGGGCCGACAGCGGAACCGCCGCGGGCCTTCGCACGCTGCGGATCGGCTCTCCGGCCTGCAGATCGCCTGGGTTTCGCCTGCGCCGGCGACTGGATCGACGCCGGTGACAAGGGCACTCGATGAGCTGCAGCGAAGCGGCGCGACCACGGTGTGCTGGGCCGCTCGACGCCGATGCCATAGACAGGCTGACGCGTGAGGTGCTCGGCGGCGAGGCCGACGACCACATTCGCCGTCTCCTGGACGACACGCGGCAGTGCGTTTCTGATCGTGGAGCTCTTGCTCGGTTTGCGCGACGAGCATCGCGTCGTGTAGAGGGCGGCCGGGCGGAACTCGTGAACGGGTGTGTGCAGAGCGTGTGCAGGACGGGATGCGCGAGCGGGTGGGGAGGTTGTCAGAGACCGCGAGAACGGTGGTGACCGTCGCCGCCTCGCTGGGGCGGACGTTCTCGTTCGACGAGCTGGCGCGAACGCTCGGCTCGCCTGCGTCCGAGATCCTCGCCCCGGTGGGTGAGCTGATCGCCGCAGACCTGCTCGTCGAGCGCGACGACAAGCTGGCCTTCTGGCACGACATCACCGCGAGGCAGTGCGCTCAAGCATCCCGGTATCGGCGCGGCGCGCGCTCGACCGGCAAGCGCCGGCGTGTTGCTCGAGGGCGGAGCACTACCGATCGAGGTCGCCACGCAGCTCGCCGCGAGCGCGGAGCCGGGCGACGACGTCGCGGTGGCAACGCTGCTGGACGCAGCGGAAGCTCTCATCACGACCGACTCCGAAACCGCCGCGCAGTTCGGCCAGCGGGCGCTCGAGATCGCCCCGCCCACCATCCGCGCCGCGGCGAGCTTGTCGGGTTGACAGCATCGCGCTGCATATGGCGGGCAGAAGAGACGAAGCCATCGCATTCGCTGATACGGCACTGAGGGAGATCCTGCGCGCGGAGCAGGAGGCCGAGGTACGGCTGAGGATCGCCGGGATGTTCGCCATCTCAGCAGAGATCCGAATCGACTCCGGGCGAGCTGCGTTGATGCTGGCGGATATCCCGGAGGTCGTGCGCCGTCATCTGGCGTGCTGTTCCACAACCTCGTCACGGCGGGCCGGATCGGTGAGGCCCGAGCCATGCTCGAGGACGCCGCGCCTCGTCGCCGCGTGCACGATGTCCGCGCGTCCTTCACTCTGCGCCTCGCCGAGAGCGCGCTCGAATACGTCGAAGGAAGGTAAGAAAAAGAGAGAGAGCTAGAAAAGAAAGAGTAAAGAGAAGGAGATATAAGAGGGAGAAGAAAAGAGGCTAAGGATAGAGAAAATGTGGAAAGGAGAGGTGCTGAGAGTGCTAGAAAGAGAAGAAGAGGAGTTAGAGATAGAGACGGAAGGGTTGGCCGCCGCTCAGCGGGATCGCCAGGGGTGGGCGTATCGCATGTTCGAGATCTGGCACGGCCGCATGCTGCTGAGAGTGGGGCGGTGTCGGAGGCGGCAGCCGTGCTCGAGGGGCGCTTCGAAATGGAGGAAGGAAGACACGCGGCCGCCGTGCTCGACGCGGCCGGCATCGTCGCGCTGGGCAAGCTGGCGATACACACCGGAGACCGCCGCCAGCTACGACGGCTGACGGAGATCGCCCACGTCATGTTCGAACGAGGAACGCCGGCGGTGAGAAAGCAGCGGCATGGGTGCTCGCCTGGCCGAATGGGCAGAAGGCCAGGACGCGGTTGCGCACCGGTGGTTGCGCGCGCCGAAGGAGACGAGCGAGGGCATCCTGCCGCGGTTCCCGCTGGATGTCGGCGACGAGGTGCTGCTGATGAGGATCGCGCTGGCCGCGCAAGAAGACGACCTGGCAAGGCTGGCACTCGACGCCACACAGCGCACGGGCAGAGCAGAACGCGGGGGTACAGTCGATCGAGGCGATTGCGGCGCATGAGCGCGGGCTGGTCGAGAGCGACGCGCACGCACTGCGAGAGGCGGCTGACCGCTAAGAGAACAGGCCGCGGCCGCTGGAGCACGCCTCGGCGCTCGAAGACCTCGGCGCTCACCTAGCCGCGACGGAACGCGAAGCGTCGATCGAGGCGCTCGGTAGAGCACTCACGATCTACAGCGGAATCGGGGCGAGCTGGGACGCGCGCCGCGTGAGCGGACGGCTGCGAGCGCTCGGCGTGCGACGCCGCATCGAGACCGCCGAACCAGAGACGCACGGATGGGCGGCGCTGACCGCGGCCGAGATCGCGGTAGCGCGCCTGGACGCGGAGGGACTCACGAACCGCGAGGTAGCCGAACGGCTGTTCCTGTCACCGCAGACGTGAACGGACGCCTCCGGCACGTCTTCACCAAGCTCCGAATCAACTCCCGAGTAGAGCTCGTGCGGTTCGTGAGCGGCGCGGACGAGGAGTAGCGGCGCCTAAAACATGGCTCGGCTGTGCGATGCAGAACCGGATCGATCCGGCAACGATGCTGTGTGCGGATGATAGATGTCTACGCTGCAGAAGGCACCTTAGAGGACAAGCACGACCTCGCACGCAAGCTCGCGGAGGCGGTGATGCGCTGGGAGCAGGTGCTGGCGATCGCGCTCTACCTGGACAACACCGCCGCCTTCATACACGACCTGCGGGCGGAAGCGATCTCGAACGCGGCCGGCGCGAGCGACTACGTGCGCGTACAAGTGCTGAAGACCGGTCGGCGTCCTCGACCGGGAGAAACAGCTCGGCGTCGTTCGAGAGCTGACGGACATCGTCGCCGCGGCCGCCGGCGATCCTGGCCTGGTCGATCGCACCTGGGTACTCATCACGGAGACGCCGGAAGGCGGCTAAGGGACGACGGACACGCCAACACGGGCGAAGACATCCTCAAGGCTGCCCGCGCAGCGCTCGACGCGAACGGAGATAGAGCGATGTACGCCGAGGCGACGATACGACGGATCACCGCGAGAAAGGGATCGAGTACGCGTACCGCGACCCGGTGAGGGAGACGTACGCTCGTCCTGCTGCAGCACTTCCGAGGGAACCTCGACGACTGGGATCCGGCCCTCGTCGACGCGCTCGCTTCGAATCGACGGGTGGTTGCCTTCGACAACGACGGTGTCGGCGCGACGACCGGCACGACTCCGAACACCGTCGAAGAGATGGCCCAAGAGGCGATCGCCTTCGTCGAGGCGATGAGCTTGCAGCGAGTCGACCTGCTCGGTTCTCGATCGGCAGCTTCGTCGCGCAAGAGATCGCGCTGATCCGCCCCGACCTGCTGCGGCGCGTCGTGCTCGCGTCCTCGGCACCGCAGGGCGCGGCAGGCATGCACGGCTGGGCACCGGAGGTGATCGGGCAGTGGGCCAGCCGGAGACGAACCCACAGGGATACCTCGATGTCTTCCTCGCCCCCTCGAAAGCGAGCCGCGAAGCAGGGCAACAGGCCGCAGCGCGAATCTTCGGGAGAACAACCGAACGAGACGAGCCGACGACCTGGCAGACCCGCCAGGCGCGATAGACGCCGTGTGCGCCTGGGGCATCCCGAACCACTCGCTGCTCGAGCGTGTCGCGGCGATCGATCTGCCGGTCTTCGTCGCCAACGGAAACAGCGACCCGATGATACTGCACCGCTACTCGAACCTGCTGGCCGGCCTTACTCCCGAACGCGCGCCTGACGATCTATCCCGACTCGGCCCACGGGTTCCTCTTCCAGCACCACAGCCGGTTCGAGGCAGACGTGAACGCGTTCTTACCGGGTGATCGGATGCTCGGGAATGCAGAGCCAGCGCTCCGATGCCGATGACGCCGGTATGAGCAGCTCCGAGGAATCCGTCTGCGAGACCTGTGGCCGGCCAGTCGACGCAACCACGGTGGTCGTGATCCCGACCAGCGCCGGCCACACGATCGTCCGGCATCGGCGGTGCCACATGCTCGAGCTGCTCGAGCGAGCCTAGCCGGACCCAGCATCACCTGTATTCAGATCGCAGGTTCGTGCGATGCGGCGCTGACCGTCGTCGTCGACGATCACACCCCCGCACGAGAGTGCGGACTCTGGCCACTCGCGAAAGGAGTCGCGACATGAATGGTCGCCCCAACATCGTGTTCGTCCACGGCGCCTGGGCGGACGGATCCTGCTGGAGTGAGTTCGTCGAGCTGTTGCAGAAGGACGGCTTCAGCGTACGGGGATGAGTTGGGAGTGGGGGTTGCGAAGGTGCTGAGTTCCAGGACGGCCGACCATCGTGGGGTCATCGTACGGCGGACAGATATGACGGCGCTCGGTAGACGCGCCGAACGTGGTCGGTCTCGTCTACTCGCGGCGTTCGGGCTCGACGAGGGCGAGTCACTCGGGCGCTCTTCGCAGGGGCCGGTGACACCGGCGCTCGCGCATCTGTTCACGGAGCGCGCGGTTCGGCTGGCTCTCGAAGAGGACTTCGTGAACACTTCGCCGCGAGTGACCGACCCGCGCCAGGGTGATGGGCGGTGCAGCAGGCGCTGCCCGCGGCGTCACCGACGTGAGGGCGGGGAAGTCGCTCCTAAGAGGGAGGGGGGGGGGGAGGAGAAGAGGGGGGGGGGGGCGGTTGGGGCGGCCAGGGCTGGCTGAGCGTACGAGGCCGCCCCAGGCCTAGCTGCCGACGGCCGGCTGTCGCTCCAGGTCGACGATCCCATTGATCCGAACCCAGCGACTGGCCTGGGTTCGGTTGGAAACCCCGAGCTTCCGGTAGACGTTCGACAGATGGAATTTCACCGTCTGCTCGGTCACCCACAGCCGTTGCGCAATCTCTGCGTTCGACATCCCTTCGGACACGAGCGTGAGGATCTGCCACTCCCTTCGAGTCAGCGTGTTGGTCGGCTGGCCCGGCGACCTCCCGACCGCGGATCGGTGCGGCACAACGGGGGCGAAGAAGATGGACTGATCGAACACTTGCTTGACCACGAGAGCCAGCTCAGTCGAATCCATCGTGTTCTCCACGTAGGCGTGCGCACCCGCGGCGAGCACTTCGCTGACCAGGCCACTCTCCGATCCAGGACCCAGAACGATCAGCCTCGCTCCGCCCGAGCTGCTCAAGGCCGATTCGATCCATCGCAACCTCGTGTGCTCGCCCAGCAAATCCACATCGGCAACCACCAGGTCGGGGTGATGCTGGTCCAGCATTCCAAGCGCCGAATTTGGAGATGCCGTCTTTCCCACGGTCGTGACGCCTATCTCAGCCAGCAGTCGCTGGAGGGCCTCGAGCCAGAGCGGATAGCTGTCCAGGATTACCGCCGTTGGGGTTCCGGCACGGCCGGAAGCAACGACCACGTCGCCAGCAACGCGGTTGGCATCACCCGGGGCTACCGGTCCATGATCAATCGTGGAGCCCATCGGATTGAGCTCACCTCACTCCCCCACAGAGCCTAGCCTTACATGGCTCGTACCTCGTTGCCCAAGAGGCCGTTTAACACCGTCTAAAGAGCCTCAGTGAGGCAGCCCTTCCCTCTTATTCCCACCCAAAGAGCCCAGCCTCGGAAGTACACTAGACCCGACCCTGGAGAATGTCAAAGCGGTGTAAGGCCCGGGTTACCGGACCTGCTGACCAGACTGGTTATCCGGGCCGTTGCCCGAGTGGCGCAGCAGGCCTTTGGACCGTGGTTACCTGGGGAGGTGACGCTACGATCGGTGCGGCGCCGGTCCCGCCGCCTGTGCTCGGCAAGTAGACCGGCGTCGACCACCACCATCAGGGAGGTTCACGGACGATGCCCGGGGAGGACGAGATCTATCCCGGCGGAGTCCGCGAATCGATCGCTGACCGGCTGGCAGCCTACCGCTTGGCCGTCGGGTTGGGGGCAGCGTTTCTGGCACTCACGGTCGCCGTGCAGATGGGAGCCACCGCTCCCCTCGATCGACTTCTCGAACGACACACCGGAGCTCTGGCGAACGGCAACTGGTCGCTGCTTGCATATGCCGCTGACCCGTTCGTGGTGACCGTGGTGTTTGCAGCGGCGCTGCTCGCGGGGTGGCGCCGATCAGCGACGGTGCACCCGTTGGCGTGGGCCGCGGCCTTCCTGGTCGGACAGTTGGTCGAACTGGCTCTGAAGTGGCAGGTTGGCCAGATTCCCTTCAACGAGCCAGAACGGGTGCTCGGTGTTTGGGTGCTGGCAGGCAGCTACCCAAGCGGCCACGCGATGCGAGCCGTGCTACTCGCCGGGGTGGCCTCAGCGGTGGCGCCTCGCTGGAGATGGCTGTGGATTGCGTATGCAGCTGGAATCAGCGCATGGGTGCTGATATCCGGCATGCACCTCTGCACCGACACGCTGGGCGGAGTTCTCCTCGGTGCGACCTTGGTGGCTGCGGTCAACCGGTGGTCAGCGATCCACTCGCGTCCCGTTGCCACGGAGACATGTCGTCCTGAGGTCGACGTGATCGTCGAGGGTCGCGCCAACCGACAGCGGGGAGTCAAGATCTCCTGAGCAGCGCCGGTTGGCTCACGATAGGGTGCCACGGGTGTCCAACCGCGCTCTCCAACCGCCAGGAACCCCAGGCTGGGTGGCGTCTCGATCCGTCCACGCTGAGCCAATCAGGGAACGCACGGGTCAATGATGTCCGAGTGGCAGGGAAAGCGCGTGCTGGTCACCGGTGCCGGCGGATTCATCGGCTCACATCTGACCGAGGCGATGGTTCGAGCCGGCGCGGAGGTACGAGCGCTGATCCACTACAACGGACGGCTGGACCGGGGAATGCTGGCATTCGCAGACGACGACGTCGACTGCGATGTCCAGTTTGGCGACGTCACCGACCCTTGGAGTGTCGAGAAAGCCACACGAGGCATCGACGTGGTATTCCACCTTGCTGCGTTGATCGGCATTCCGTACTCCTACGTCGCTCCGGCCTCCTACACGGCGGTCAACGTCACGGGAACGCTGAACGTGCTGCAAGCCGTGCGCTCGCAGGAGATCGGCCGCCTCGTTCACACGTCCACCAGCGAGGTGTACGGCACCGCCAGGTACGTCCCCATCGACGAGCAGCACCCCCTGCAACCCCAATCCCCATACTCGGCCTCGAAGATCGCGGCCGACAGCTTGGCGGAGTCGTTCTACCGCTCCTTCGACGTGCCTGTGGCGATCATCCGGCCGTTCAACACCTACGGCCCGCGCCAGTCGGCCCGCGCGGTGATCCCAACGATCGCAAGCCAGCTTCTCGCGGGACTCCCCGAGCTTCGGCTGGGATCACTGGCTCCCGAGCGCGATCTCACGTTCGTGCTCGACACCGTCGCGGGCTTCATGGCAGTGGGCGCAAGCGATGCCTGCATCGGAAATGTCACGAACGTTGGAAACGGGCGAGCGATCTCGATCGGAGACCTGGCTCGAACGATGGCGTCGCTGGCGGGAAAGCCGGACATCCCAATCGTCGGGGACGTTGACCGCGTGCGGCCGGACATGTCCGAAGTGATGCAGCTTGTGTGTGACTACTCGCGGGCCACCGAGCGCGCGGCGTGGCAACCGCGCACGAACCTGAAGGACGGGCTTTCCCAGGTGATGGAGTTCATGGAGCGTCATATCGATCTGTACCGTCCGGACACATACGCCCGGTAATCCAGAGCGAAGGTATGACGGTTGTGACCCAGCCACCCAAACTTAAGTCGAGGAAACCCCATCGAAGGTCTAGGTGATCGCTGCCGACCGACTGTCCGTGTTATGTCGGGAACCTAGACGATCGTGGAGGGTTCACCACCTGGACCCATTTGATAGCGACACCGCCGGTGATGCCAGTACCTGGCGGTGCCCTTTCACAAAGCCAGTATCAGCGGTTTTCGCCCTTGATCAGCAGCGGATCGACGGAACCTAGCCGTTTGCGGGGATTCCCCTCTCGCGTCTTGAGAGAGGGCCCTGCAGTACGTAAGCTCTCCGTCACCCGTTAGACGGGTGTTAGGGATTGGTTAGGGAATGGATGTGGGCTGATTCGCCGCAGCGAAGGTCCGTGACGGAAGGGCCAGATGAACCATCGCGAGAAGCGCGGGGACTGTTTCGACCGAATGCTCAAGCGACAGCTCGACCTGTTCGTTGCGTGTCTGATCGGTCTGCTCTCGATGCCCGTGTTATTGATCGTTGCCGCGGCGATCAAGCTGGACAGCCGCGGCCCGGTCTTCTACCGATGTCAGCGGGTGGGACATCTCGGTCGCACCTTCGGCATGCTCAAGTTCCGAAAGATGTACGACGGCGCTGCCGGTGCTTGTCTGACAGCCCGCGACGATGACCGTTTCACGCGCGTCGGGCGGTTCCTGGCACGCACCAAGCTCGACGAGCTACCTCAGCTCTGGAATGTCATCACCGGGCAAATGAGTTTGGTCGGTCCTCGTCCGGAGGATCCAGGGTTCGTCGAAAGCCGTCCCGAGTTCGAGACGATCCTGGTCCTCAAACCGGGGATAACGGGGCTGTCGCAGCTGGCATTTGCCAACGAGATCGAGATCCTTGCTCAGGATGACCCGATCACCGATTACGTCGACCGGATCCTGCCCCAAAAGATTGCGCTCGACTGCCTCTACGCACATCGCAGGTCGGTTGCGATGGACGTTCGCGTACTGTTTTGGACGGTTGTCGCCGTGGTCTTCCGTAAGGACGTCGCAGTCCACCGAGCCACTGGTCATCAGGGACTTCGGCGCCGTCCCCACGCCGAGCGGGCGGCGGTGGGATCCTCTTTACAACCGGAGCCCGAGTGATGATCAACGGCAACGGCAAGAAGCGGGGCAGCCCGAAGCAGAGAACCGCTCGCGCGGCCCGTTCCCGGCCACCGGTGCAGGCCGTCGTGCTCGCCGGCGGCAAGGGCACGCGACTGGCGCCGTACACGTCGATTCTTCCCAAGCCGCTGATGCCGATCGGCGATCGATCGATCCTGGAGATCGTGCTCGGCCAGCTCGCCGGCAGTGGGATTCAGCGAGCGTCGCTGTGCGTTGGCTACCTCGCGCACCTGATCGAGGCTGTGATCGGCGATCGCACTGCCGACGGGCTGGAGATCCGGTACGTCCGCGAAGAGGAGGCGCTCGGCACCGCCGCGCCGCTTCGTCTCGTCCCCGAGCTTCGAAGCACGTTTCTCGCGATGAACGGCGACATTCTCACCGACCTCAACTACAACGACCTGGTCGAGCATCATCGCGCCAGCGGGAATCTCGTCACCATCGCCACCCACAAGCGCCCGATCAAGATCGACTACGGCGTCCTGCGGGTGGGACGAAACGGCGACTCGCATCGAGTGCGGGGCTTCCGGGAAAAGCCCGAGATGACCTCGATGGTCAGCATGGGGATCTACGTGTTCGAGCCACGAGCGCTCGATTTCATCCCCTCGACGGGATACTTCGACTTCCCCCAACTCGTGCTCGCGCTGCTCGACGCAGACGAGCCGGTGGGCGTCTTTCCGTTCTCGGGTCTGTGGTTCGACATCGGTCGCCGTGACGATTACGAACGCGCCGCCGCCGTGTGGCTCGAACATCAGGTCGACAGCGAATCCGATCCGGCATTTCCGCTTGTGACGGGGTCTGAATGAGCGGCGTGGTGGAGTCTCTCCAGGTACCGGCAAAGGTTGGAGCCCGTTCGGCTGACACCGTCGCGCCTTGGAGCGTCCCGCTTTCGGACGTGACCAGCGACCCGGAGCTGGAAGCCGCGCTGGTCGAAACGATCCGATCCGGTTGGTGGAGTTCCGGACCCCGTGTGCTGGAGTTCGAAGCTGCCTTTGCACGAATGTGCGGATCGCGCGAGGCGATCGCGGTCACCAACGGGACCGCCGCTCTGCACCTGGCACTTCTGGCGCTTGGCTGCGGGCCGGGCGACGAGGTGATCCTCCCGTCACTGAACTTCGTCGCCGGCGCCAACATGATCGGTCAGGTCGGCGCCACGCCGGTGTTCTGCGATATCGGCGGCGACGACGATCTGACCGCCGATCCCGTCGACATCGAGGCTGCCATCACGCCGAATACCAAGGCGATCATGGTCATGCACTACGGCGGGCATCCCTGCCGCATGGAGGCCATTCTCGAGATTGCTTCCAAGCACCGGATCGCGGTGATCGAAGACGCAGCCCATGCGCCCGGCGCGACGCTCGCGGGGAGGGCGTGTGGAACCTTCGGGGACATCGGCTGCTTCAGCTTCTTCTCGAACAAGAACCTGCCCGTGGGTGAGGGCGGCATGGTCGTCACCGATGACGAGGAGCTGGCCGGTCGTCTGCGGTTGCTCCGATCCCACGGGATGACGACGCTCACCTGGGACCGCCACAACGGGCACGCCGGCAGCTACGACGTGCTGCTGCAGGGCCTGAACTACAGGATGGACGATCCGCATGCTGCAATCGGCGTGGTGCAGCTTCGCAGGTTGGCGGCGTGGAACGCCGCTCGAGCCCGGATCACGTCGATCTACCGGGAACAGCTTCACGGTTTCGGCGGCATCCACATGCCGTTCCCGCCGAGCAACGATGACATGCCGGCTCATCACCTGGCCGTGATCCTCCTGCCTCACGGTTCCTCCCGAAGCGGGTTCCGCGAGCAGCTCGCCGCTGACCGGATCCAGACCAGCGTTCACTATCCGCCCACGCACATGTTCACCTGGTATCGCTCCCAACCGAGCCACAGGAGGCTGTCGGCGACCGAATCGGTTGCCGACCGGTTGGTGACACTGCCGCTCTACCCGGCGATGGACACCGCCGCCGTGAGCTGCGTCATCGAGGCGACGCAGAAGGCATTGGGTGAGCGCGTCGGCGGCAACCCAACAACCGATCGAGCCCGGTGACAACAGACACGCATGATCCAACGTCCGTGAGCGACCGGTCACGCGACGCATTCACCCTTCCGAGGAGCGCATCGACATCATGGAGCTAAACGAGGCCATCCGCCGCGTGTTCGTGCAGCATTGGAGGCTGATCGCCCTCACGACCGTCGCCTGCATCGCGATAGCCGCCCTGCTCAGCGTCCGTCAGTCGGCGACGTATACGGCGACAACCACATTCGTCCTCGACGCTGCGGATCCCACCTCCAGTGCCGAGTCGGCGGTGATCGGTGATACCGCCCAGGCGATTGCCACCAGCCCGGCGCAGATCAGTGCTGCATTGACCGCGGCGAACCTCACCGATCGCAACCTGACCCGGGTCGCAAACAACGTGTCCGTCACTCCGCTGGGGGCGTCCGGCGTGCTCAAGCTGTCGGTACAAGAGGACAGCCGCGCGGACGCCAGGGCGTTGGCGAACGCACTTACCGCTCGCGTGATCGCCACCAGAAACCAGATCGACAACGCACGGATCAAGCAGGTGTTCACGACCATCGACAACCGAATCAAGGGCGTCAACAAGCAGATCCTTTCCCAGAATGCGGCGATCGCGGACCTCAATCGCCAGCTCAGCCTGAACCCCACCGGCCAGGCGGCCGCCAACCTGCAGCTGAAGATCAGCTCGCTCACCCAGACACGTGACCTGACGGTGCAGCAGAAGGGTGTCCTGCAGTCCGAGGAAAGCAGCCTGCTGGCCACAAACGCCACCCGTCCTCAGGCGAACTTCATCAGCCACGCGCAGCAACCCAGTCACGCTGATGCTTCCCCGGCGATTCCGGACATCGCACTGGGAGCGCTGCTCGGCCTCGTGCTGGGCACGGGCTTGGCGGCGCTGATCGAGACGCTGCGACCGCGTTTCCTCGGTGGGGACATGCTGGCCCGCGAGCTCGAGATGGCCCACCTCGGCACGATTCCGGCAACTGCCGGAGATGCTTCTGCCGGTTGGAGCCCCGAGCCGATCGCTCTGGTGCTGCGGCTTGCCGCCGAACGCGCGGGAGTCCGAAACGTGAGCTTACTCGCGACCGAGCGGCAGAGCGATCTCGGGGTCGTGGCCAAGCGCATCGAGTCGGCCTGCAATCGCGCCGGTCAGAGCGCCCCCGAGCCCGCGGTCGCGCAGGCCAGCTACGTCGGTTCGGTGTATACGCCAAGCGGCGTGGAGCACCCCGAGCTGAGCGCGGCGTCGGCGCCCGGCCTTCGAGTTCGCCCGTTTGGGATCACCTATACATCCAACAACGGCGCGGGTACCGGCATCGCCGTGGTGTCGGCCGCGTCACTGACCCGCCGGCAGATAGTTGAGCTGAGGCATCTCCTCAGCGTGATGCCCGCCCCGGTGCTGGGGCTGATCACGCAAGAGCTGTCATCCTCTTCGCCATGGGAGTCGGTGCAGCGCTGGTGGGCTGCACAGGGGATCGGGAGCAAGCCATCAGAACCCTCCTGAACCCTCCGGTCGCGCCATCGACCATCGCCGGGATACGCGAGCATGACACCAGCCACGCGCACGCCTCGCGGCCGCTCGAAGTCGCGCTGATCGTTACCCAGCTCACGGCGGGGGCCGGCGGGGTCGCGCTCCGCGGCGCGGTTTCGCTTGATCCGAGGCGATACCGAACGACCATCTTCACCTCAGAGGGAAGTTCGATGATCGCGCTGGCCGAGGACTCGGGGCTGGAAGTCGTGAGACTCCGGCACATGGCGGGCGGCCGCGGTGTGTACCTCGGAGGTGACACGCATGGGTTCCGGGAGCTGACGGCGCACCTTCGATCCCGCCGCTTCGATCTGGTTCACACCCACAGCGCAAAGGCCGGGACGCTCGGTCGGTTGGCCGCCCGACGGACGAACGTTCCGGCCATCGTCCACACATTCCACGGATTCCCGTTTCATGACTTCCAGCCGGCCGTCGTGCGCCGCGGGCTGCTCGCCGCCGAACGGCGGCTGGCGCGCTTCACGGACTACTTCCTGACCGCGGGAACGATGGTGGCAGCGGACGCGATCAGGCTCGGGCTTGCCCCTCCGGAGAGGATCCGAACGATCGATGTGCCCGTGCAGGACGACATCCCCGCCGTGACGGAACCGCGGCGCCGGTACGCACGAGACCTGATGGGGGTACCGCAGGGGGCGACCGTGGTTGGCACGGCCGCCAGGGTCACCGGGCAGAAGGCGCCGCTTGACATGGTGAGGGCCATCGAGCTGCTCCGCCGGCCCGACGTGTACATGGTCTGGATCGGCGACGGTGACCTGCGTGCGAAGACGGAGCGGGCGGTGGCCCGAGCCGGCTTGGAGGACAGGTTTCTGCTCCTCGGCGAGCGAATCGACGTCCCCACGCTGCTGCCTGGACTCGACGTCTTCGTGCTGCCGAGCCTGTACGAAGGGCTTCCCTGCGCTCTTGTCGAGGCGATGACATGTGGCATTCCGGTCGTCGCAACAGCGGTCAACTCGGTACCCGAAATCGTGATGCCCGGCCGCACCGGGCTGCTCGCCCCACCAGGCGCCCCGCGCCAGCTGGCCAGGGCGATCGGCTTCATGCTCGACTTCCCCGACGCCGCGTCCGAGATGGCGCAAGCGGCACGGGCACGCATCGGCGACGCATTTCAACCGGATGTCCACGGCCGAGAGCTTGCCGGTGTGTACAGCCTGGCGGTGAGGTTCGGCGAGCTGCGTACCGGCAAACGCGCGACGGTGACAGCGCCGGCATGAGATCGACACTGGAAAGCGCCGGCGTGGGCATCCACATCGAGTCCGACCTCGACTGGGTGGATGAGCTGATCACCGAGGGCGCGGCCGGCCAGCTCGGGCCGTCCGCACCGCCGAGCCGCGCGCCGCTGCTCCTGCGCATCGAAGCCGACGGCCGGCCGTTCTCGAGGCGCGGCTGGGAGATCGTCACCAGGGGGGTATGGCGCCACGGCTCCGAGACGATCTTCGAGGATGTCTGCGCGACCGGGTTTCACCTGCACCTCGAGATCGCCGAAGGCACGGCGGCGTTCACATACCGGTGGCTGCCGACGGCCAGGAGCCGGGCGATCAGGGTGGCGCTGCGATCTCGCTTCCACCTGCTCGCGCGGGCTGCGCTGATCCAGTATCCAACGCTGTGGTGGGCCGGGACGAGTGATCGTGCGCCGCTGCACGCGTCGGGCATCGAGGGCGGCGGCTGCGCCGCGCTTGTCACCGCTGCCGGTGGCGTCGGCCGATCAACGCTGCTGCTCGACGAGGTGAACCACGGAAACCGCGTCACCGGGGACAACCTCGCTGTCAGCGACGGACGTCGGCTCTGGGGCGTGGTCGAGCCGGTTCGCGTCGAGCGGGGAGGAGGTCGCCGCATGCCGCACGGACGCAGCGAGATGCCCATGGCCGGTCGCGTGCCGGAGCTCGAGCTGTCCTGCGTCGTCACGCTCGAGCGAGGCGACCACGGCGGTCACTCGCACCTCGTGCCAAGCTCGCCCGAGGCCGCCGCGCGCGCCCTGGTCACCAGCACCTACATGGCCGGTGAGCTGAGGCGGTACTGGGCATTTGCAGCGACGCTGGCAGCGTCGACCGGCATCGGGCCTGCGCACTCCCCGGTCGAGGAGGCGGCATCCACGCTGACAGCGAACCTGCCCTGCTGGTCACTGCGGCTGGGGCGCCCCGGTGACCGACGTCTCAGCGATCTGATCTCCGAGCAGGAGTTGAACGCGTGCATCTCGTGAAGGACCAACGACGTGAGAGCGGTTTCGGTCCATCTGACCGGCTGAACGTGGTCGACAGTCCGGCGCTGCCTGCCGACCCCACGGCACTGGCCGCGCTCAGAGACGGCGTTCGCGGTGTCGATCTCGCAGCCCCGGCGGTGGCGCTCCCGGACTTTCACTTCAAGGGTGACAAGGAGATGCCCTCGAGCATCGCCGTTGCCACCCGTGAGACGATTCGCCCCGTCTTTTCGAGCACGTCGCTCAACTGCGGTATGGCGCTGGTCGCCCTCGATGTCGAGCGTCCCGGAGAGGCGGAGGTGGGCGAGTTCTTCCGGCGCTTTCGCGACCGCTATCCGTTTCCCCCGACCTACCGCCGTGACCTGACCCGCGAGGAGGTGATCCGCTGCGCGGCCGAGGGGTCGGCATTCGCCGCCGAGCGGTTCCAGGTCGATTCATCCGATGTCGACGCGGTCGAGTTGGGGGGACGCATCGACGTCGACGGTCTGGGCGGGACCGACCGGATTCGGCGAGAGCTTCCCTGGTCGGTTCAACAGCTCTCGAGAATCAGGTTCGGCACGATCGGTCCCAGCAACCACTTCGTCGAGCTGCAAGAGGTCGCTGAGGTGATCGACCCGCATGCCGCCAAGCTGCTCGGGCTTTCCCTCGGCCAGATCACCCTGCAGTACCACGGCGGCGGAGGATCACTCCCCGGCGAGCTCGGTCTGCTGTTCGGGCGTCGTAAGCGCAAGCCGGCCCGCCAGGTACGGGTGCAGATGGCCGTACAACGTCCCCTGTACCACTTCGGGAGCGCGCGGTCAGCCGGCGACATGCGGCGCAGGCGCAGCCTCTATTTCTCGGCGGATGCGCCTCCCGTCGAGCGTAACACGCCCGAAGGTGAGCGACTGGCGCTGGCAAACGCGATGGCGATGAACTACGGCTTCGCGTTTCGGCTGTCGAGCTACGCGAGCCTCCGATCGCTGCTCGGCACGTGCTTTGGCGCCGGCTCGCGGCTCGTGGTCGACACCGTCCACAACTCGATCTATGACGAGCAGATCAACGACGAGCAAGCGGTGGTGCACCGGCACAATGCCTGCCGGATCTTCCCGGCGGCCACGATCCGCCACCATCCCGTGTTCGGGCAGACCGGACAGCCGCTGCTCGTGCCCGGCACCAACCGCACCTCGTCGTACCTGTGTATCCCGGGCGAGCACGCCGACCGGGCGATGTACACCGCCTGCCACGGCGCCGGCACGGTCGTCGGCGACTTCGCGCGAAGCGGGGCGTCGACGCTCGATCCGCACGGCCGCACGACGCTGCGCTTCGACTGTCGCAGCGGACACGCCGAAACGGTGCCGCACCTCGACGACCACGCCGTGGACACGGTCGTGGGCGTCCTCCGAGACCATGGCATCGCACAGCCTGTCGTTCGCCTCCGACCCTTCGCCGTTCAGAACTGAGGAGCCGGATTGATCGCACCGAATCGATGGCGCGGGAACAGTCACGTGGTGGCACCGAGTGACGCGTTTCAGGTGCACCTGGCGCCGTTCAGACGCAACCCCCGGAACGTGGTCCGCGCGATCGCCGGACTCGCGCCCGGCTCCCCCGTCGTCGTTTCCACCTCAGCTCCATGGGCGGCCACCCGTTGTCGACGCTTCGCGAGACAGGCGCGGATCGATATCCACCGCGAGTACGTCGCGCTTCCAACCGCTCGGACGCCGGCGTACCTTGTCGAGGATGCGCCTGCGAGCGCTGCGGCGTTCGTGCAATACGTGCTGGTCGTGCCACCGCGAGCAGTCCTGTCAGGGCCGATCGACGCCGCGCTGACGCTCATCCGGAGGCTGCACGATCCCGGCCGGGCGCTGCGCGTGCTGGCTCCTGGCCGTATCGTCGTGGGAGCGCGGAGATGACCGAGGTGCTGCGGTCTGAAGCTGAGCTGGCCACCGTCGACGAAGCTCCGCCGACCCTCGCCGAGTTCATCGACTCATCGGGGCTGCGGTCGATCGTGATCGGCACGTCCAAGGACCCGAACGCGAAGGTCACCGTGCTGCTGGTGTCACCAAAGGACAGGGTTCCGGTACTGGCGATCAAGGCTCCGACCACGGAAGCCGCCGCCCGAGCGGTCGAGTGTGAGCGGCGGGTGCTGGTCGAGCTGGCAACCACGCTGCCCGAGGAGCTCACATCCACCATCCCACGCCCGGTCTGCACGGTCGACTTCGAGGGACGGTCGGGGCTTGTCACGACCGCCCTCACCGGCACACCGATGACACGCGATTACCTCCGGCACGACCGCGAGGCGGAGACCCGGCACCATTTCGCCGCGCTGGCACGGTGGCTGGACGCACTGCAAACCGCGACAGCCGGCGACATGACCCCGATCGACATGGACGGGGGTGTCGCCAGTCGCATCCGACGGCGGTTCCGCGACGACCCCGCGGTGGGCTCCGACCTGACGCGATTCGCCGAGATCAGCGCACGACTGCGGGAGCATTCCGTGCCACGCACCGTCGTTCACGGTGACCTGTGGTTTGGCAACCTCCTGCTCTGTCGCGGCCGGCTCACGGGTGTTGTCGATTGGGAGGACGCCGACCTCCGTGGCGAACCGGTGCGCGACCTGATCCGTTTCGCGATCGCCTATGCGCTGTATCTCGATCGGGGCACGAGGCCCGGTCGCCGTGTCCGCGGGTTCCCCGGATTGCGGGCATCGCGGTGGGGCGCCGGGATCGGCTTTGGGATCAACGGCAGCGGGTGGTTCCCCGAGCTGTTCCGCGGCTTCGTCCGGGACGGGCTGAGCCGGCTCGGTGCGCCACCGGAGCTGTGGCGTGACGCGGTGCTGGCCGGTGTGGCCGAGGTGGCAGCCCGCGCCGACGATTCCGGATTTGCCGGTGCCCACCTCGCGCTGTTCCGGCAGCTGTCAACGGCTCAGCCTCGATCGAGGGCCGGAGCCTGGTGACGACCGAAACCCTGAACCCGCCTCTGTGGGGCGCAGCTCGGACTGTGGCCGCACCTCCGGCACCCCGGCCCGTCACCGCCCCGACGCGGACGTTCACGCATACGAGGCTTCCTCTGGTCACCACCGCTGCGGCGATTGCGATGCTGCCGCTGACCGAGCCGCGCGGCCCCGCAAACCTGGGGCCGGCCGATGTCTTGATCGTGGTTTCGATCTGCGCATGGGTGTGGTCGAGCGCGGTCAGCGGACGACGACTCTGGTTCCCGTACGCGCTGGCCGCGGGTTTGATGATCGTCGGCGGTGCGATCGGTGCGCTGGCCGGGCCGGTACCGTCGGCCGGGCTGCTCGCGCTCGCCCAGGACGTGCTGCTGCTCGTCTGGTGCTGGACAGTCGCGAACGTCGGAAGCAGGCCCGCTCACGCCCGCGTGCTCTTCCGCGCGTGGGCCGGCAGCTCGATCGTCTGGGCCGGCCTCCTGCTGGCCGGCTTGCTGGCCGGAGCTCCAGCCGTGACGGGGCAGGTGCCCAAGACCGGGGTGCGTACCACGTTGACCTTCGGCGACCCCAACGTCTGCGCGAACTACTTCGTGATTTCGATCATGATCATCTGCGCCACCGGGTACCCGCGGCATCGATTGCTGCGAGCCGCGGCGTACTCAGCGTTGGTCGCAGCCATCTTTTCGACCGGGTCAAACAGCGGGCTGGTCGCGCTCGCGGTGTGCGTGTCCATCGCGGTGATCCTCGGCGTTCGCAGGCGGGCCGGGCTCGTGCCCGCCATCGCGTGTCTGGCGGCCATCATCCTCTGCGCCGTCGCGGCGGCGGCCACCATCAGCGTTAACTCGATCCAGCAGCGCGCATCAACCAGCAGCTACGCGTTCGTGCGTGAAGGGATCGGGAGAGGTGAGCAGAGTGTCACCGAGCGCACGACCGTGCTCGGCGAGAGCACCCATCTGTATGAGACCGGTGGCGTTCTGGGGGCCGGGCCGGTCTCGACCAAGCCGCGGCTGATCGCATCGATGGCGCCGTATCCGAAGGAGGCGCACGATGACTACTTCGCTTCGTTGATGGAGCGCGGCGTGATCGGAGCCCTCGGCCTGATGGTGCTGCTCGCGAGCGCCCTCGTACGCGGTGGGACGTTGCTTCGTCGCACCGTCGGCGCCGGCGTGGGCTCCGTGCTGTCGCGGCCGCACGCGGTCGTTTCGGCACTGATCGGAACGATGATCACGATGACCGTGTTCGAGCTTCTCCACGTGCGCCACGTGTGGGCATTGTTCGCGCTGGTGGCGGCCGCGTCGCTTTGGGAACGCGAATGAAGGCGTACATCTCCAGCGTCAGGAACCGGATCGGCGCCCTGTTCGTCAAGCTCCTGGCCAACATGGCTGCCAGGGCCGTGGCACTGGCCTGCGTCGCCCTCGCGACTATCGTCGTGGCCCGCACGGAGGGTGCCGCCGGAGTGGGAATCTACGCGCTCTTGCGCGTCCTGCCTGGCCTGCTGGGGGTCGTCGTATCCTGCGGCCTCCCCGGAGCGATTGCGTTCTTCCTGGCGGGGCCGTCTCGCGATGATCGCCGGTTGCCGTTGACGATCGTCGCCATGGCGGCGTTGGGTGGAGGCGCCGGCATGGTGCTCTGGCTCGCCGCGACGCCGATGCTGAGCGCTCACCTGTTCGATGGGGTGTCGATGTCGCTCGTGGCTGTGGCGGGCGTCACCGTCCTCACCCAACTCTTCGTGGCGACGGCCAAGTCCTGCTCTCAGGGCAGCGGTGATCTGCGCGGAGCCAACATCGTGATCATCAACGAGGAGTTCATGTTCCTGCCGGTCTACGGCCTCTTCCTCGCCGCCGGCGTTTCGGGAAGCGGCGTGCTGATCGTGAGCCTGCTTGGCGCCGACCTGTTGGCGATCGCCTGGGGATGGGCTCGGCTGGCCCGCAGAGGGATGTTCCGGGGGGTGGAACGCCCGTCCATCCCGCTCAGCAAGCAGATCGCAGCCTACGGGCTCCGCGCCCAGATCGGCGGGATCATGTCGCTGCTGAACCTGCGGCTGGACTTCATCATCCTGACCGTGCTGACCGGCCCCGCCGTGCTCGGTGTCTACGCGATCGCGTCGAAGTTCGCCGAGTTGATCAAGGTGCCCGGCCTCGCCCTGACCTATGTGCTCTATCCGCAGTACTCGAGCGACGGCAGGGAACGGGCGACCGCGGCAGCGCGCCGGCTGATTCCACGAGCCGGCATCGCTCTGGCCGCCGGGGTGATCCCGCTTTGGCTGATGTCGGGCTGGCTGATCCCGGCCCTGTACGGCACCGCCTTCACAAGCGCCGTCACGCCCGCCCGGATCATCCTGCTCGGGCTCGTGCTGGAGGGTGTGGCGGGAGTGATCTCCGCCTACCTCTACGGCGTCGGGCGACCCGGCCTCAACTCCTGCGCCATGGGCGTGGGCCTGGCGGTCTGCGTCGTGCTCGATCTGCTGCTGATCCCGCCGTTTGGATCGACCGGAGCGGCGGCCGCGTCGGCGGCCACCTACCTCACCAGCACCTTCGCCCTGGTCGCATGCTTCGGATGGCTGCAGCGGTCGGGCTCAGACATCCCCAACCCACGGGCCGTGGCGACCACCGACCCGGGCTAGCGGCTCTCACTCCATGTCAGCACAAGAACTGCCAACCGCCCACCCTCCGGTTCTCGCCCGCGGCGGTGTCCGCACGGTCGCGGCGAACTGCCTGCGTCCCACAGACCCCTCGGCGCCGCGTCATGCCTTCACGGTCGATGTCGAGGATTGGTACCAGTCGTGCATCGACTTCGATGCGCCCATCAACGATCGCGTGGTCAGGAACGTGGATCGGATCCTGGAGATGCTGAGCCGCACGAACGTGCGGGGCACGTTCTTCGTCCAGGGCATGGTCGCCGAGGCGCTCCCGCGTATGGTCGAGGCGTTGGTGCGCGAAGGCCACGAGGTCCAGTCTCACGGCTACAGCCACAGGCCGTTGAATCGGATGAACCAGGCTGCGCTCAGAGACGAGGTGGAACGGGCCAAGAAGACGGTTGAGGACGCGGCCGGGACGAGTGTCACGGCCTTTCGCGCGCAGGATTTCTCCGTGCTGGGATCCAACCTCTGGGCGCTGGAGACAATCGCCGGCGTGGGGTTCGAAATCGACTCGTCGATCTTTCCCATGCAATCGGCTCGCTACGGCATCGGCGGCTGGACGCTGGCCCCGCACCACGTCAATCTCAGTGGAGGGGTGCGATTGCTGGAGGTGCCGGTTGCCATCTGGGCGCGCGGCTCGCTGCGCGTGCCCGTGGCGGGAGGTGGATACTTCCGCGTCCTGCCGGAGGCGGTGCTCGAGCGAGCGATCCGCTCGATCGACACCGCCGGGCGGCCGGCGGTCATCTACTGCCATCCGTACGAGTTCGCTCCGGACGAGCTGGCGGGGTATCCCAACCTGCCGTGGAAGCTTCGAGTCTCCCAGGGGCTCGGCCGATCCCGGTTCGAGGCGCGAATGACCAGGCTCCTGCGCAACGTGCCGTTCGGCTCGCTCCGGGACGTCCTGGACGCGTGGAGCGTGCGGTGAACGTCGTGTTCATCACCACCGACGACCCGCTCTATCTACCGGGGTTCTTTGACCGCGTGCTCACCGGGCGGCCCGACACGATCGCCGTTCTGGTCGCACCACCGCTGTACGGTGACCAGACGACCATCGGCGCCGCCTGGCGGTATCTCCGGACGTTCGGGGTTCGCGCGACCTTCGGGCTGGCGAAGCGGTCGCTGGATGCCAGGTTTGCCAAGCGGTCAGTGGCCGCCACCTGTCAGCGCCGGGGCGTTCGGTGTGTGCACGTCAAGGACGTGAATAGCCCGAGCGTCCTGCGCTGGCTGGAGGAGCAGTCGACCGACGTCGTCGTCTCGGTCAGCTGTCCCCAGATCTTCAAGCGGCCGCTGATCGACCTTCCGCGGCTCGGCTGCCTGAACCTGCACGGGGCGATCCTTCCCAACTATCGGGGCGTCCTGCCGAGCTTCTGGATGCTCGCGAACGGCGAGCGAATGGCCGGCGTTTCGCTGTTCTTCGTCAACGAGGACATCGACGGCGGCGACCTCTGCGGACAGCGCATATTCGAGATCGGGGATGCCGATACCCTCGACAGCCTGATCCGGCGGTCGAAGGCGGTCGCCGCGGAGCTGGTGCTCGACGCGCTCGACGGGATCGAGTCTGACACGGTCGTTCGCGAGCCGCTCGACCTGGATTCGGGGTCGTACTACAGCTGGCCCGACCAGGCGGCCGTGCGGCGATTCCGCACATCGGGCCGGCGTCTCTGGTAGACGTCGTCGGCGCGTGCTCTCGACGGCCGGGCTAGCGCTGGTCGTTGTGGCGCTTCATGACGCGCGCGAGCGCAGGCTGGTTCTCGAGGGCCTGGGGCGCCGGGCAGCTTGCCGGCGTGCACTGCACTCCGAACGTGTAGCTGTAGTCCATCGCCGGCGCAGGAACCACCAGGCTCCAGGCATGCAGCATGGCGGTCAACTCGCCGGCCGTCGGAAGCCGGTAATAGGGAGCCTTTCCGTCGGTACGCCCCTCCTGGCCGAACGTCTGGAAGGTCGGCACGATCGCCCGCCGCGGGATGCCGCTCCGGATTGCGGTATCGACCTTGGCAGCGATCACACCGAGGTCACACGGGGCCGGCGCTCCGCCGGCGTCGAGGTGACAGGGATAGGGATCGAGGCCGATCAGGTCGACGTGCGTATGCGAGGGGGCGAGCGCCCGGTATTCACAGCCGGGATGATCGCCGCACAGGTTGGAGCTATCGAGCGCGACGATAAACGCGACTTGATTCGTGTGGGAGTGAATGTAGTCGGCTCGGGCGGCGATCTCGGAGGCGACCGTCGGACAGATGGATGGATGTGGCTCGTCCGACAGGTAGTACCCGAACACCTTACTGTTGCCTGCTAAGGCATCGACCTGGGCTTGGAACTGTGGCATGGTGAACCCCGGCGGCGGGCAGGCGGATCCCGCCGGCGCATTCCCGAGGTTCCCGACCCACACGAGCGCTTTCGCTCCGCGCGGCAGGCGATCCACAACGGCGTTCACCCGCTCCGGGGTACGGGTGCTCCCGGCGATGTCGAAGAGTGTGAACCCGTCGCTTGCCGCAGGACCAACCCGGCCACCGGTGTTGGGAGCGTAGTGCCACGTTTTCGCGGGTGTGGTTACGGATGGAGGTCCCCCCGCGGCGTGATTCCGAAGGATCAGAATGACGACCACGCCGGCGAGCACAGCTGCGACCAGCAGCAGCGTAGGGGATCGGCGAAACCGCCGGGGCATCAGTGCTTCTTCGTCGTCATGGTGTCGATAGCGGCTTCGGAGCGATCGGTGTTGTCGATACTAGCAAGAGACAACGAATGCAGCGACTGCAGCCAAGCTCCCATCGTCGGCATTAACGTTGACAATGCTCCCGGTCGATGAGAGCCTCCATCTCTGGATGTTCGGAACACGTTTCGTGAAACTCGTTCGATTAGCAGCTCCGTCAACAGCGTTCTCCGGGGTGGCGCTCTGCACCGTCCTCGTCCTGATGCTGGGTACGTCTCAGGCGGTCGCCGCGACCGCGAAGACTCTGTACGTTGATCGGGCCGATCCGGCGTGTACAAACAGGGGAGTGGGAGCGCGGGCGCATCCGTTTTGCACGATCAGTGCGGCGGCATCAAAGGTGGCCGTTGGGCAAACGGTGCTGGTGGCGTCGGGGACATATCACGAGACGGTGCGTGTACCGGTTTCGGGAAGGTCGGGTGCGCCGATCAGGTTCACCGCCGCGCCCGGCGGGTCGGTGACGCTGCGAGGAGGCGCCAACGGCTTTCTGGTCTCGGGCAGGCGCTGGATCACCGTCCACGGGTTCACCGTTACCCGCACGTCCAGCTACGGCATCAACGTGACGGATTCCTCGCACATACGGATATCGGTCAACCGCGTGCAATTTTCAGGGTCGCCGGTGAGCGGGAGAACCAGTGCTGGGATTCGCATCAGGAATACAACTGATTCCCTGATTGTGCGGAACACGTCTGATCACAACACGTATGCAGGCATCATGGTGATGGGTGTGTCGTCAACTCGCAACGAGGTGCGCGGAAACACCACCTTCAGCAACGCCGAAGGATATCAGCGTGCCGCTCCGGGGATCCGGATCTACAAGGGTTCCGGGAACGTCGTCGATGACAACGTGACGTACGACAACGAGGACTCCGGCATCGAGTGTTACGCAGGGGCAAGCAGCGCCTTGATCTATAACAACATCTCGTACCATAACGGCGATCATGGTATCGACGCTTTCGACTGTGCGGGCGCCCGGATCATCGCAAACACCGTGTACGACAACGTGACCGCCGGAATCAACCTCGAGGGCGGCTCGACCCGGGGGACGGTGGAGAACAACCTCAGCGTCGACAATGGAATTGAGAGTCCGCGCACGCCGGGCGATCTCCGGGTCGATAGCGATTCGACCGCGGGAACGGCCGTCGACTACAACACCGTGTTCTCAACGGCCCCCGACACCCTGCTGATCTGGAACTCCGTCGGCTACACCACGCTGGCCGCCTTCCGAGCCGCGAGCGGTCAGATGGCACACGGCGCCGTCGCCGATCCTGAGTGGGCCGACCCGTCGGCGGGCGACTTCCAGCTCACCGCAGGGCTCACCCGCAATCGACTCCGCCAACTCGGGCGTCTCCGGCCAACCCAGCACCGACATCGGCGGCCACCCTCGGGTCGACGACCCGGCGACGACGGACACCGGCGCCGGCCCGCGCACCTACGACGACCGCGGAGCCGTCGAATTCCCCTGACCCACCTACCCATTGGGCTAGGTTATGGTCTAGGAACCGGTAACCGCTGCCTGCGTTTGCGATAATCGCCTCTCCGCTGGTTCCATGGACGGAAGGGCATTTTGTGGGTGCAAACGCGCCGTCGAATGGGGTGAGGCCCGGTCGCTCGCTGCTCGTCTCGAGCGCCCGCGTGGGTGGTCTTCTTCTTGCCGTGCTGAGCTGTGCCATGCTCACCGGCGCCGGGCGCGCGGTGGCAGCGGGGACGGTGTACATCGTCGACGCCACGTCGCCGACCTGCGGAGCCCAGGGTCCGGGAACGCCGGCTCAGCCATTTTGCACGATCGCGGGGGCCGCAAACGTCGCGGCCGCCGGCGATACCGTGCTCGTCCAGGCCGGCACCTATCCCGGAACGGCGGTCAACCCGAAGAACTCCGGCGTGACCTTCGCCGCGAACTCTGGTGTCACCATCAGCGGCGGAACCAAGGCGTTTGCCATCTCCAGTCGGAACAACATCACCATCTCCGGCTTCACGATCACGAACACGGGCTCGAATGCCATCAGTGTGTCCGGCGGCAGCAACGTGACGATCTCCAACAACGTCGAATCGTTCGCAGGAACGCCGATCACCAGTCCGGGCTTCGGCATCTACCTCAGCAACGTGGCCGGCGGGCTCGTCCAGGGGAACGTCACGCATGACAACTCTGCGCATGGGATCTACCTCAGCGGGACCACCACAGGTGTCATGGTGCGGGGAAACACGTCGTACCACAATGCCTATCAATACCAACGAAACGCCAACGGGATCGATGTCATAGCTCCTGGGAACTCCATCGTCGGAAACGTCACGTACAGCAACGAAGACAGCGGCATCAACATGTACACCGGCGCGAACAACACCTACATCGCCGACAACCTCACCTACGGTAACGGTGACCATGGCATCGACGATCTCAACGTCACCGGCGGGCGGATCATCGGGAACACGGTCTACGGCAACTGCACCACGGGGATAAACGTCGAGGGCACCAGCGGCAACTACGTCGTCGAGAACAACGTCTCGATGAACAACGCGACCGGAGCGGTGATCAACCCCACGCCGATCCCGACGAACCCGAGCACCGGCGGGCCCTACTACACGAATACGTGCAACCGCCGCCACGGGAACATCGGCATCTGGGACTCGGCCCCGGCGACCACCACCGCCAACTACAACCTGGTGTACCAGACCAGCGGTAGCGCTCCCGAGTACTTCTGGGCCGGATCCGCCTACAACACGCAGGCGGCCCTGTCCGCAGCCAGCGGACAGGAGGCCAGCGGGATCTTCGCGAACCCGCTGTTCGTGAACGCCGCGGGCGGCAACTTCCAGCTGAGCGCGGGATCCCGTGCGATTGACTCTGCAGACTCGCTCGTCGCCGGCGAGCCGGCCACGGACATCCTCGGCAACGCCCGGGTCGACGACCCCGCCACCGCCAACACCGGCAACCCGTCAGGGTCGTATTTCGACCGAGGAGCCTACGAGTACCAGCCGCAGGGCTCCGGCGGCGCTCAGACGATCAGTTTCACGGCTCCGGCCAGCGGCACGGTGGGTGGATCGGCGACGCTGTCTGCCACGGGCGGCGGGTCCGGCAACCCGGTCGTGTTCTCGGTCGATGCGTCCAGCGGCAGCGGCGTCTGCAACGTGTCTGGCAGCAACGGCAGCACCGTCAACTACACCGGCGCCGGCAGCTGCGTGATCGACGCCGACCAGGCCGCCGGCAACGGCTACACGGCCGCCCCCACCGTCCAACAGTCGATCACGGTGGGTTCGAATTCTCAGACGATCAGTTTCACGGCTCCGGCCAGCGGCACGGTGGGTGGATCGGCGACGCTGTCTGCCACGGGCGGCGGGTCCGGCAACCCGGTCGTGTTCTCGGTCGATGCGTCCAGCGGCAGCGGCGTCTGCAACGTGTCTGGCAGCAACGGCAGCACCGTCAACTACACCGGCGCCGGCAGCTGCGTGATCGACGCCGACCAGGCCGGTGGCAACGGCTACACCGCGGCGCCCACGGTCCAACGATCAATCACCGTCTCGCAAGGGCAGAGTCCGAACCTTGTGGGGAACGCAGGGTTTGAGACGGATTTGACCGGCTGGAACACGTCTGGGTCGGATTCCGGGGTGACGATCTCCCGGGTAGCCGGTGGACACACGGGTGGATGGGCGGCAAAACTCACGAACACGTCCAGCGTTGCAAGCACCTGCCTGCTCAACGACTCTCCGAACTGGGTGACATCAACGGTCTCCAAGACCTACACCGGCTCGCTGTGGGTGCGTGCCGACACCGCCGGCGCCGTCGTGAAGCTGCGGATCCGCGAGTACAACGGGTCGACTCTGGTCGGAACTGGGACGGCCCAGGTGACGCTGACGACGTCGTGGCAGCAGGTATCCCTCAGCTATGCGCCTGCGGCGCCTGGTGTGTCCACGCTGGACTTCAACGCCTACGTCTCCAAAGCGGCGACGGGAACCGCCTTCTACGCGGACGACGCGGTCATCACGACCTCCTGAACAGGCCTAGCTCGGTCTGATCGGCGAACGCTGCGCCGCCGAACGCCGCGATGAACGCCGGAAAGTGGCGTCGATACTGCGCCTCTTCGGGGTAGAGCCAGCGCTCGACCGGGTCATCCTGGAACGCCGACACCAACGTGCGGATCGCGCGATCCTGCTCAGCCGGCCCGACCACCGCGAACTCCGGTTCCGCCATCGAGCGACTGTACCGCGCCAGCCCATGTAGTGGATTTGCGGATGACGACGGGGGCCGCGACAGGCGGCATGGCCAATGAGCGGCGCTGGCAGCGCACTTGAAGGCCGGTCTGGCCGGTAGACTGGCGGCGCCGATGAGTGAGATTGCACCGGATGTCGATGGCTGGGCGCGGGCGCATGGTTTCCAGCCGAGCGATGAGGAGATTGGGGGCGCCACGCCGCTTCTTCGGCTCGGTTTCCTCGATGTCACCGACGACGTGTATCGCGGCGCGGTGGGCGATCACGCGGCCTTGCTCGCGGAGTTCAGCGTCGGATCGCCGAGCGTGAGCGAAGGGTTCGGCGGTGCTGGCGCTGACTTCTCGATCTTTACCCTGCTGCTCGTCGGCGTGGATGCACACCTGTGGCCCCGACTCACCGTACATCCGGCGGTCTTCTCCGATCATGACTGGATGCGCCGGCTCTTCCACAAGGATCACAAGATCCACACGGTGTCACCGGAGATGGACAGTCGATTCCGAGTGATCGCTTCGGATGCAATCCCAGCCGAGCAACTCAAGAAGCTGTTCACACCCGAGCTGGAAACGTGGTGGCTGGCGCAGAAGCCGGAACCGATCCTCGACATCGAGCATCACCCCAACCACGGTGGATACCTCACCGTGGCCCACCCCGGCCTAACCGACGACGACAGAGATCTAGACAGCCTCTACGCACAGACCGGTCACCTGCTCGACGTTATGGGCCTCTGAATCCACCGCCGGGGAGGAGTCCCGGGCACCTCGACTGAGTACAGTCGGTCGCCGGGGCGATAGGATCGGGAGGGGTGGGATTACCTCGTCGGTGACGTCATGCCCCACGCCTGAGCCACGCCTTCGGGATCGGTCACGACGACGTTGGGGTTGTTCTGAATCGCCATGACGATCCGCTGGAAGTCCGCAAAGCAGTAGCGCTCCGCGTCGTTCGACCAGTGGTAGGCGGGGTTCGGGTTGGTGCAGTCCCACCGATCGTTGTTGGTTGTGTAGGCGGGGTTCGTGCCGGTCACCAGGACGTACGCTTGGAGGTTCAGATCCTGCCCTGGCTCCAGGGCGTTGATGAGGTTGATGACCTGACGCGGTACGGTGTAGATGCAGGTCGTGCAGTCTAGGCACAGGCGTGCGGCAGGAGTCAGCCGGGTTGACGACCTCGCTGCATGAACCACCGAGGAGCTGGCGGGTGTAGGCGATGTTCTGGTTGGCCTCGACTGACGCAGCCGTGTTGATGAAGGTGGTCTGCGCCTGGTAGCTGCGGTTCATGTAGAAGCAGGGGATGACGTCGTTGGCCATCACGGTCGGGTCGGTGTGCTGGTTCGGCCAGTCGTACTGGCCGAGCGCGCCGAGCAGGCCATGAGCGGTGATCGCGTCACGGCTGCCGCAAGTCTCCCAGTTCTGCCAGTCGGCCAGTCGATCCGATCCACCGTACGGATCCACCCACTTGCTCGGCACGCTCGTCCACACCTGTGGGTAGTCCGCGCTGTGGCTGATGAACTTCATCCCGTACTTGGACGAGAACTGCTGTAGTTGTGCCCAGGACGGCGCAATCGTCTCGCCGTAGTGGGCGCACCAGTAACCGCTGGCCTTGGTGGTGTTTGTCTGCACGCTTCCGGTCAACTTGACCCGAGGCGTGTTCGTGGCCATCCACTTCAGCACCCACGGCAGAGGCGTGATGTTCTGATCGTCCTCGCTACAGGTGCCGGTCGGCTCGTGGCCGATCATGTTGTCGGCGGCTGAGATCTCCGAGCGAGACATGACGATGGTGACCATCGGCGCAGCTGTCGCAGCTGTGCTTCCGTCCTGAGCGGTGACGGCCTGCGCGGGCGAAGCGAGCGCAGCGATTGTGGTGAACACCGAGCAAGCCGCGAGCGACAGGAGGACGAGCAGCGGCAGCTTCTTCAACGGAGCCTCCAAGGGTGCCGGTATGAACGGGCCACGGTGCTGGTTCACGGCATCTTGTTGGGAGTTAGACCATACAGTGATTTCGCGGCTACTGCAGGCAGGCGCGAGATCGCAGACGACGTGACAGCTGAGGCACGGTGGCGTCCAGCGCGAGATCACGGTGTGCGGCGCGTTCTCGTGACGACCGTCGGCCCCGGGTCGACGACGACCTCACTCATTACGGCCGCGAGCGCTGGCAAGTCTGCGGTCAAGGGCCAGGCTGTAAACCCAAGCCGACTTCGAAGGCCGACACGGTGATGCAGCGGGGTGGGTGCCTCTCGGCGCGTGGTGGGCGACTCGATGTGTCTCCCATCACCTGCTGCCAGAAGGGGGTATCGTCCTCGCGCCTGGCTGCCGATAACTGAGACATCGACGGCAGCCTGCCGTCGTTTCGTGAGAGGGAGCGGCTCTGGTGCCCACAAAATCCGCCGGCAGGGTCGGCGAAACGCGGTTCCGCGCTTCTGCGCGTCGACCGGGTGAAAGGTCGCTGAGCAGCGCGGCTGGTCAGACGCTGCCGCTCGTGATCCTTTTCATGGTCTCGTTGTTTGGGATGGCGGGGTTCGTGATCGATCTGGGTAATAGCTATTTGCAGAAGCGGCAGGCGCAGAGTGTGGCTGACGCGGCAGCGCTGGCCGGCGCGGCGACGATCCCGCAAGGTACCTGGCAGACGACGGCGCAGCAGAACGCCGCGTCGAATGACAAGTCGGGTGACCAGGTGTCGATGTCGCTGAGTGGTGGCGATACGGTCACCGTCACGGTCAGCCGTGCCTCGCCGACGTATTTCCTTGGACTCTTTGGCCACAACAGCATCACCGTCACCGCGACCGCCACCGCGAAGATCGAGGCGCTCGGCCAGGTGGCCGGCCACGTCGCGCCCTACGCCGTCCCCGAGTCCTCGTACAACAACGGTGCCGGAACCACGCTCTTCAACGAGAACCAGCCGGGCGCCTATGGCACGGTCGACCTACCCGCAACCGGTAACAACACCGGTGGCAGCTGCAGCGGCAACACCAACGCGGGCACACCGACCAACGTCAAGGGTGAGCTGAGCGACCAGCTGCCCTCCAACCCGCTGGTGGTCGGCGGCTGCCTGTCGGTCAAGTCCGGTGCCTCCCAGCCCTCGGCAAACGTGATCAACCAGATCCCACCCGGCAACAACCTGATGAGTTCTGACCTGAAGAGCATCGGCAACGGCCAATACCAGGTCATCCCGCAGTCCTGGGACGACGCGAATAGCCTCCCGCCCCGGCTCATGTACGTCCCCATCGTGTCCTCGCTCCCGGGCGGCAACGGCTCCGCCACCATCACCCGCTTCGCCTGGTTCTACGTCACCGGCACCAGCGGCGGCGGCAGCAGCCTCATCATCAACGGCCAATGGGTCAGCCTCCAACTCCCCGCCACCGGACAAACCAGCCAATACGTTCCGGGGATGCAAGGCCAAGTCCTGACCGTCGAACTCACCGCCTAGACCGTACGTCCGGGATCAGCGGGAGTGATGATCTCATGCAGGACGTGGCTGGCGAACTGGGACGAGCTTTTCAGGGACGGGGGCGGCAGGGATCGAACCTGCGACCTTGAGCTTAGAAGGCTCCTGCTCTATCCACTGAGCTACGCCCCCACCCGCCCAAGCCTACCTACTCGGCCGTACCACGCCGGGGATCAGGCCTCGCGACCAACGTCCGATCGAGTCCCGCCGCGTACCAGCCATGCTTGACGCAGCGTGACCTAGTGCGCCACGTGGATGGCCCGCCGGTGGTGGCTCCCTAGCTCCCACCGGCGGGCCCATGTCTGGGGTTTGTCCCTTGCTTTTCGCCCTCAACAGGGGACGCTCCGAAGCCGATCCTACCCCGCCGTTGTAAGGAGATTGTGCGTGCGCCGCCTACGGGCTCCTGCCATCGGGAGCCGAGCCGCGACGCACCCAGCAGCTTGCCCTTGTGGCGCCGCCCGAGTCCGGATCGGGTCAGGCTTCGGAGCGTGAGTAACCGGTCGTGGTGCCGTTGGAGGCGCAGGCCGGATCAAGCGTCGACGGCGAGCAGTTCAAGATCCGCGCCACCTGTCAACCGGCTGGGCTGCCGGGTTGTCTTCCGGGTGGCTGGGTGGGATCATTTCGGTTCTTTTTCCGGCGGAGGCGGTTGAGTGCTTGAGGCCTTGCGTACGTCGTGGCACCCAGGAGGACGGGTCGGCCGCCGCGCCGATACCGAGGGCGATGGGGCATGACTGGGGTCGGGCATCGCCCTCGGGCGAGTGAGGTACGCACCTTCCTGATCGCCGACATCCGCGGCTACACCCGCTACACGCACGAGCATGGCGATGACGCCGGGTCTGAGCTTGCCGCCCGTTTCGCTCGGACGGTTCGGGATGCGATGCCGGCCTGGGACGGGGAGTTGCTCGAGCTGCGGGGCGACGAGGCGTTATGCGTGTTTGTCTCTGCCCGTCGCGCGCTCGGTGCTGCGGTCGACCTGCAGGCGCGGTTCCGCCGCCCGGAGGGCGGCGCGCCGCTTCCCCTAGGGGTCGGCATTGGGTTGGACGCGGGTGAGGCTCTGCCGACGGACGGCGGGTATCGCGGCGGCGCGCTCAACCTGGCAGCGCGACTCTGCAGTCGCGCGCAACCCGGTGAGATCCTTGCCAGTGAACAGGTCGTGCATCTGGCTCGGCGGATCGACGGTGTCCGGTTCGGCTCGCCGCACACAATGCGGTTCAAGGGAATCGAGGACCATGTCCGCGTCGTTCGCGTCATGTCGGGCGAGGATCTACCCCTACCACCAGGGGCAAAGACGGCGCGTCGGCCCGTACGATGGGCGCCGCTGGCTGGGTTGGCACTCGTCGCTGTGGCGGTCGCCGTGATCGTCGTCGTCATCCTCGGCCGCAACTCCGGCCCCGCAGCGGAAGCGGCAGCGCCCTTCACCGCGAACATCGATTCCACCCGGCCGCTCGGCGACCACCGAACCGTCGTAGCCGCCGGCACCGCCGGCACGTATGTCGTCCAGCAACAGGGCGGAACCGGCGGCGACCTCGTGCGGATCCGGCCCGGCAAGACAACCCCAGATCCGAAGACGCCGCTCGATGTGATTCCGCTAGGCGTGAATGTCGGCGCCGACGGCGCCTGGGTGGTAGCAGTCCCATCATTTCGCTCGACCAGCGCGCTTCTCGTCCACATCCCTGTGTATGGCTCCACAACGCGAGTGTCCATCCCCGGCCGCCCCGGCTGCATGTCCATCGCAATCGTCTCATGCAACCCGGCACTGGGCGGCGGATCGATCTGGGTCGCCGCTGGGTCGCACATCTACCGCTACACGCCAGGCCATGCGAAACTTGACATCGTCAACGTGCGCGCGCGCCTGTTCGACATCACCTACGGTTCTGGTGCATTGTGGGCGCTAGCCGGATCGCAGCTCGTCCGCATCGACGACGTCACCGGTGCAATTACGCGACTGCACCTACAGCCGCCAACCGGCCAGCCGTTGCAACCCGAGTACGTGATCGCTACGGGGGGCGACGTGTGGATCTCCGCGTTCAGAAGCGACACAACACAGAACCAACTAATCCACGTCGCGGCGTACCGGCCGACGCTGAAGGTGACGCGGAGCATTCGCTTCCCCGGCCTCGGATCCATCGGCTCAGGCGGCTCGGCATCGGTCTGGGTAGCCAGTACGCTCGGCTCGCATCATCTCACCAGGATCGACGCTCGAAACGGTCAGCGCACCGGCCCGACGATAGCGCTGCCCGACACGCCGACCTGGATCGCGCCGTCGGGTTCAGAGGTATGGCTTGCCACCTATCGAAGCAGTGACGCGACGCGCAGACTGGTCGACGTCCACCTGAGCGCCAGGTCATAGACCGCGGGAGGCTCTTGCCGCTGCCCGAGGGCGCTGTTCCTGGCGGCCTCAGTGGGAGGAGTGGGGGCGTGGGACGACGTTAGCGTTTCACACGCAATGCAAGTCGTCACTCGCCTCCCTCGCCGTTTTGCGAAAGAGTAGCAACGATTAGCATCAAACCGCCTGGCCCACCGGTGCTGCATGCCTGTCGCTGATTGCGTTTCTCAGCCAGCCAGTTGATCTGTCATCTATCGGCTCTCGAGTGTAGAACATCGTATGCAAGAGATGATAAGAACGAGGCGCGGATACAGTTGACCTTTGAACGCGCGCACGATATGACTGTCGATCGCGTCTGAGGAGTCGACGCGAAAGCTCCATATCCGGGGGTCAGCATCCACTTCGACGTCGGTTCAGGTATCCGAGCGTTCCGGATCGTCCTTATCGGCGCGCTCTTGGTGGCGGCGAGTGCGCCCGCGGCGACCGCGACGACAACCGGCTTCGGTTCACCCGCTCCAGGGCGACCCCTGTTGCAGTGGATGCCGGAGGAATTCGCCACTGGCCACACCTATACGCAGGCCCAAGCGGTAACTGCCGCAACGCGGTATGACGTCATCGTTGCGTATACCCAGGCGTTTCAGCCCTACGTGGCAGCGATGCGCGCTGCGAATCCGAACCTGGTCCTGCTCGCCTATATGAACGGCATGTTCGTGCCACCCGCCCAGGCCACGTCGTGGCCGGCCGATTGGTATTCCTACGATGCTAGCGGAACCAAGGTTCAGAACGCGCAAAACAAGAACTATTTGATGAACCCAAGCAATTCCGGCTGGGTTCAGAATCGAGCCACGATGTGCGCGAACCTGGTGTCGCAGAGCGGGTACGACGGCTGCATGCTTGACACGCTCGGTGTAGCTCCGCTCACCCCGGGCTACTGCACGGCGCTTCCGGTCAACCCCGCTACAGGCGCGGCATGGGCCCGCCCGGATTGGATTTCGGCAACGACGCAGCTCTCACAATCCGTCAGGACCACCGTTTCGCCGAGTCTGGTGGTCGGAAACGGCCTGAAGGACGGGCCATCCCTTGGAGAGAGCAGCCAGTTGTTCAACGGCATGGATGGTGGCATCGCTGAGGGATTCCTCCGCACGTCGACCCAGTCGGCGAGTACCTACCCAAGTGTTTCGACCTGGCAGCAGAACGTCAACATGCTCCTGAGTCCGCCCAAGCCGGTGTTGGCTCTCACCAAGGTGTGGGCGTCCGCCACGACCGACCAGCTCAACCAGTGGCATCTCTACGCGCTGGCGTCGTTCCTACTCGGAACCGACGGTCGCTCCTACTTCTACTTCAGCTCGGCATCCTCAGAACCGCCAATATCGGTCGTTCCCTGGTCGGTCAACATCGGCGATCCTTCAGGGACGTACTCGCTCCAGGACGGCGCATACCAGCGTTCCTTCACGCAAGGGCGGGTGCTTGTCAACCCAACCGCCAGCCAGGTGTCGGTTCCGCTGTCGGGGACGTACGCGGAGATGGACGGCACGCAGGTGTCCGGCTCGCTCGTCATGCCGCCCAACACCGGGCAGATCCTCCAGACGCTTTCCGCTTCTGTGCCGGGTGCGCCGGTGGGGGTGTCTGCGACGGCTGGGGATGCGTCTGCGACGGTGAGTTTTTCTGCGCCGGGGAGTGATGGTGGCAGTGCGATCACGGGGTATACGGTGACGGCTGCGGATTCGACGACGCCGGCGAATGGTGGTCAGACGAAGGCGGCTGGTGGGAGTCCGGTGACGGTCACTGGCTTGACCAATGGTGATGCCTACACGTTCACGGTCACCGCGACCAACGGCGTCGGCAGCGGGCCTGCCTCGGCGCCGTCAAACAGCGTCACGCCGAGTGCGCCGTCTTCTGTGCCGGGTGCGCCGGTGGGGGTGTCTGCGACGGCTGGGGATGCGTCTGCGACGGTGAGTTTTTCTGCGCCGGGGAGTGATGGTGGCAGTGCGATCACGGGGTATACGGTGACGGCTGCGGATTCGACGACGCCGGCGAATGGTGGTCAGACGCAGGCGGCTGGTGGGAGTCCGGTGACGGTCACTGGATTGACCAACGGTGATGCCTACACGTTCACGGTCACCGCGACCAACGGCGTCGGCAGCGGGCCTGCCTCGGCGCCGTCAAACAGCGTCACGCCGACCGGCGCGGCGCTGCTCACCCTCACCACTCCCGCGCCCGCCTTCGGCGTGGCCAGCGTCGCCTACAGCTACCAACTCAACGCGACCGGCGGAAAGCCCCCCTACACCTGGGCGGTCACCTCGGGCTCCCTCCCGCCCGGTCTGCATCTCGCCTCCACCGGAGCCATCAGCGGCACACCGACATCAGCCGGAAGCTGGACGTTCGGGATCATCGTCCGAGACGCCTCCACGCCGGCCAACTCGCTGACGTCCGCACTCACGCTCCAGATCTATCCCAAAGCAAAGAACGGCAGCGGCACCGCGAGCATCTCTCCGGCCACCGCAACCCATGGCTCGAGCGGAAACAGGTTCACGCTCACCTACAGCGCCCCCGCCACAGGCGCCCTCTACGACGGCAAGCTCAAAATAACCGTCCCGAGCCGCTGGACCGCCCCCTCAACGACCTCCACATCGCCGGGCCTGGTCACTACGAGCATGGGTTCCCTATCGATCTCCAGTCAGACGATTACGATCACCGGCCTACGACTGGCCCCTGGGACATCGTTTACGGTCATATACGGAAGCATCGCCGGTGGACAGAAGGGCGTGACCGTACCCTCCAGTACCGGCGTGTACACCTTTACGACCAAACAGGGATCAACGTCGAGTGCAAACCCGGTTAACCTGACGAACTCACCGACCGTGAGGGTCGGCTAGGCCGGTCGAAGACCGAGGTCTGCGTAATTCCCGGGAGTCAGGCGTTGGGTCGACCGTGCGTGATCGCGGCCGGGTCGGGCTTGCCGGCCGGCGTGACCGGCACGAAGTCGAAGCCGTCCGGGGTGTTCAGATAGCCGTGTGCGGTGCCGGGGGCGCCCCGGTGGCCGTACTGCCAGACGATCCGCTTGGTGCGCGGGTCGATGATCACGACGCGATGGTTGTAGTCATCGTTGACCGCGATCATGCCGTTGGGCAGCATCGCCGCCAGGCTGGGGTGGTCGAGCATGCCCGCTCCGGAGCCAACGCGGTATCGCCACAGCACGCGGCCGGTGCGGCGGTCGAGGATGACGAGGCCGCCGGGGCTGGCGTAGTCGGCCAGCAGGATGTTGCCCTTCAGCGTCAGCTGCGGGTCTGACGGGTAGCTGACCGGCGCGTGATAGACCCGCACCAGCTTGCCCGACAGGGTGAACTCGTCCAGGTAGGAGCCGTTGATCTCGCTGACCAGGATGTGGCCGTCCGGCAGCGGGGTGTCGCCGTTGACGGCGCCCAGGTAGCGGGGCGGGTCGTGCACGCAATGGCCGGCCCGGCCGATCGAGCGGACGATGCGATGCCCGCGAATCTCGAGCACGCGGCAGTTGTACGCGTCGGCCACGATCACCATCCCATTGCTGAGCTTGTAGGCGTCGTCGGGCGTGTTCAGGTAGCCGGGCCTCGAACCTCTCACGCCCGCATGCCCGTAGCTCCAGATCAGCCTGCCGCGGGGATAGCTGATCATGACGATCTGGTGGTTTTCCTCCTGGTTGGAGATGATCGCGCGGCCGCCCGGCACGAAGAAGGTGTCGTCGTCGAAGAACAGCTTGTGCTGGCCGCGGCGGCTCGGGTAGTGCCACAGGAGTCTGTGCTTGGGGTTCACGAGCAGAATCCGGTTGTTTCCGCGGTCGGCGATCAGCAGGTCGCCCGGCAGCGGGCCCGAGAACATCGACGGCCTGGCCGCGGCCGGTTTGGCGTGCGGCTTGGCCGGAGGCGGGCTGCCCATGCTGATCTGCAGCACGGTGCGGGTCGGGCCGGCGCCGGACGTGCCGCCGATCACCACGATCCGGCCCGGCAGGCTGGCCACGCCGGCGTCCGACAGCGGCGTGGGCAGCGTCGCCGCATGGTGCACCTTGCCGTCCGCCGTCACCGCCAGCACCGAGTCGACGGCCGCGCCGTTTCGCCCAATGCCCCCGACCACGTACATGACGCCGCCGAGCACGCCGGCCGAGGCGTGCATCAGTCCCTGCGGCAGCGTGCCGATCCGCGTGACCCTGCCGGTGGACGGTGCGAACCGGTAGACCGCCCGGCTGGGACCGGATTCGGCGCGGCCGCCGGCGATGATCACGTTCCCCGACAACGCCGCAACGGCGGCGTAGCGCAGCCCCTCGGGCAACCGCCCGGCGCTGCGCACGTGGCCGCCGTTGACGGCATAGATGTGATCCGACCACTGCGCGCCGGTGTAGCCGCCGACGGCGTAGCTGATGCCAGACACGGTCGCCACCGCCAGGTCGGAGAGCGGCGTGGGAAGCGCCCCGACCAGGTGGGTGGCGCGGCTGGCTGGGTCGAACGTGGCGATGCCAGAGGCGCTTGCGATGTTGCCGCCGCCCAGCACGTACAGCCGCCCGGCCGGCGAGGCGGCGGCCGCCGCGTCGTGGATCGCCACCGGCAGTCGCCCGGCGGTGTGCACCGACGATCCCTGCAACACCGAGATGGTGGCAGTCGACGACCCGGAGGCATCGAGCCCGCCGAACGCGTAGGCGCGGCCTCCCACCGTGGTCACGGCCGCGTCCTGCACCGGCGCGGCTAGACGCGTCAGCCGGGTGACCCGAAGCACCTGCTTGGCCGGCGTGGTCGGCGCAGCGCCGGAGCCGCCGGTGCCGGCGGCGCTGCCCTGCGGCGTACCCGCACCGGAGGTGGCCGTGGTGTCGGTGTCGGCATCGCTCGTGCGCAGCGAATACACCGCGAACAGCACGGCGCAGACCAGTACCACCAGCCCAGCCAGCGGCAGCCGCCGCCGTCGCCGCGCCCGCCGTTCGAGCACCCCGCGGTTGCGCGATTGACGACCCATCCGGCCGGAGGGTAGCTACCGACCGTGAACGGCTTCTTGTGAGCGGGCGGACACCAGCCTCCACTCGACGGGCATAGACTCAAAGTCGGACTGGGCGCTGCCCCTCGCACACTGCATCGGGCACCTGTCCGGAACCTAGGCCCGTCGACCGTGAGTGGAGCACACCGCCGACGGGCCTTCCTGCGCGACGCCGCGCCACGCTTACCGGAAGTTGAACGTGAGCCGGTGCACCGAGCCGTCGGTCAGCTGCACCAGGAGCTGGCGGCAGCTGCCGCCGAAGGCCTTGGTCGTTCGCCACAGCAGCATCGAGTCACCGCCGCCGTGGTTTCCCGGAACGCTCCAGTCGGCCGCTGTCAGGGACGGATCGCCCGCCGCCACCGTCGCGCTGCCGGCACACGCGACCGGGGCGACACGGACGCCTGCGATCACATTCGCCTTTCCGGCTCCGCCAACCGCGAACCTGACCGGGATGGTGCGCCCGGCCTGAGCAGCGTTCGGGCGGTCGCCCGAAAGCGGCGGCTCCCAGCCCAGCCAGGGGAACCGCACCGCGTAGGTGACCGTCACGGTGGCATGGTTTCCGACCGCGTCGGTGGCGGTGACCGTGAAGCTGTGCGTGCCGGGCGTGGCGGTGTCGAGCGCGGCACCGTTGGCGACCGTGCCGGTGCAGGCGGCGACACCGGACCCGCCGTCGCTGCAGGTGAAGGACGCGTTGCGTGCCGCTCCGAGCACGACCGCGCTGCCGTCCAGCGGAGCCGCGATCGTGATCTGCGGCGCGCGCCGGTCGACCCGGATGCCGCTGATCGGCCCGGCCGTGGCGCAGTTGCCGGCGTGGTCGCATACCTGTACCGCGCCGGTGGCGGCGTTGGCCGTCTCGCTCCCCGCCGGCACCGAGGTGGAAAGGGCGAACGCGGCCTGGCCGGCGTTGGCGAGACCGCTGCCGGCGTCCGATGCCGTGCACCAAAGCGTGACGTTGTCGGCATGCCAGGCACCGTTGTCGGCGGCGCACGTCACCACCGGCGCCGCCCGGTCGGCCGGGGGATCGAACGGTGATGCGAGGCGGACCACGTCCCAGCCCGTGCCGAAGCCGGTGGCGGTGTCACCCGCGACCATGTCCGGCGCGGTGGTGGCCAGGGCCACGAACCGCGCGTCCGCCGAGATCGCGGCTGCCTGGCTGATCTGGGTGGGGGATGCGGACGCCGACACCAGACGGGTCAGCCCGGACACGCGGTCGCGCACGAAGACATCCTCATCTCCGCCCGTGTCGGCCGGGTCGAGGTTGGTGGCCGAGGACTCGAAGGCCACGTAGCGGCCGTCGGCTGAGATCGCGGCGGCGCTCGAGTTGCCGTTGGCACCGAGTCCGGCGCTGTTCACGCTGATCCGCTCGGTGGTGCCGGCCGCCAGGTCGCGCACGTAGACGTCGTTTCCGCCGGTGTCGCCGGCGGCCAGCGGCGCTGCGGTGTCGAAGGCGACCACCTGGCCGTCGGCCGACAGCCCGCCCGGCTGAAGCGATGAGGCCGTGGCAGCCTGGCCGCCGCCTGCAGTGACGCTGGCGCGCACCGTCGACCCTGTCACGCGGTCGTGCACGAACACGTCGGCGGCGAGGTTGGTGTCGCCGGCCACCAGGTTCGGCGCGGTGCTGGCGAAGGCGACGTAGCGCCCGTCGGCCGAGATCGAGGATGCATCGCTGGCCCCGGCCGCCGCCTGGCTGCCGTCGCTTGCCACGCTCACGCGCTCCACCGCGCCGCTGGCACGCGTCCAGACGAACACGTCACGGCTGTGGTTGGTGTCGCCCGGGACGAGGTTGGATGCGGCCGAGGAGAAGCTGATCGCTCCGCCATCGGCGCTGATTCCGGATGCCGCCCCGCCGCTGGCGTCGTTGCCCTGGACGCCGCCGGCCGAGACGCTGACGCGGGTCGTCTGTCCGGTGGCGAGGTCGCGCTCGAACACGTCGGCGACGCCGTTCGTGTCGCCGGCCACCAGGTTGCTGGCCAGCGAGGTGAAGACGACGAAGCGCCCGTCGGCGCTGATGCGGGCGTTGGACGAGGCGCCATTTGCCTGCCCGCCGGCGCCGAGCGAGACGCGGGTGGTGGTGCCGGTGGCGAGGTTTCGGACGAACACGTCACGAACGCCGTTCGTGTCGCCGGCCACCAGGTTGGGCGAGCCCGAGACGAAGGCAACCAGCGTGCCGTCGGCCGAGACGGAGATCCCATCCTGGGCCGTGGTCTCGTTGGCGGGCACGCCGCCGGTCGTGACCGTGACCAGCGCCGGCGGCACCGCCGCCAGCGCGCTGCCGGCAGTCGTCGCCACCAGTGCCACGGCAAGACCACACGCAAGCCGACTCGACGTAGTACGCAAGCGGAACCTCCTACGAGTCCTACACGTCCCGGGCAAGAACCCCCGGAGGGCGCCACGCGGAAGCCTGCGCCCATCCCGTTCAACATCGGTCGGCGACGCGGATCGAGGCACCCCCGAGCGGGTGTGTTCGCATCACCCGTAGCGCAGCGGCTACTGGGTGAGCTCGACGGTGTAGGCGGTGTTGGAGCTGGGGTCGTAAGGTCCGGGCGTGCCCATGCTGGCCGAGCTGTCGAGGTTGACGAACACGCCGTTGACCTGCTTGCCGTCGCTGTTCGAGCAGTAGCTGGGGTTGGCCGGGTCGCCGCAGCTGGTGATCACGAACCAGGCGAAGCCGACCACCGTCATCGGGGCGCTGGTGCCGTTGGGCCACACGCTCTGGCCGGCGGGGTTTGTCAGCACCGGTACCACGACCAGCTGCGGGCTGTTTGGCTGCAGCAGGGTGTTGGTGCCGTCGGCGTTGAACTTGACGATCTGGCTGACGGTCTGCCAGTTGGTGATGCGGATGTTCAGTCCCTGCGACGTCGGGCCGGAGTTGTTGCCGGGCTTGGTGTCGAGCGACTCGCCCACCGAGACGGGGCAGACCGGGGTGGTGCCGGCGATCTCGTCGGAGTAGACGCTGGCGCCGTTGGGCACCGGGCAGTTCGTGCTTTGCACATAAGGCAGGCTTAGCGCGCCATTGTTGGCGTTGGCGGTGTCCTTGGTGTAGATCGCGTAGGGCTGGTTGGGCACGTAGCTTGCCTTGAGGACGCCCCAGGGCATGACGTTGATGCCGTTGACGGTCGTGAACGACTCGAGCGTGGCGCGGGCGGACCCCTTCACGGTGACCGAGTGGATGCCGAAGACGCTGGTGAACCAGGTCGCGACGCTCCGCGACGCGTTGACCGTGACCGAGTCGTTGGCGGTGAGGTTGGTGCTGTTCGCCACGGCGACGCTGTCGCTGGGGACGCCGTTCTTCAGGTACTGGGCCGAGGCGGTGCTACCGGCCGAACCCAGCCCGGCCGGAAGCTGACTGGCTCCGGCCAGCGCCGACGCGTCAGCGGCACTCTGCACCTGGTTCTTGTTCAGCGCCCAGAAGCCGTAGTCGATCGCAAGCCCGGCCACGCCCAGCAAGCCCATCAGGAGCACCACGAACAGGACCAGCGTTTGACCGGCCTCCCGGCCGTTCCCTGCGTTGTCGGTGCGAGAATGCCTGAATCGCGACAAAGAAGACCCCTGCTTTACATCGGCACGCCCTGCTAAAAACTTGACCGGTGGCCGTGGCACCGCTGTCACGGCGATGTTTCTCGCAAAAGCCCCCGCTTGCGCACGCCGCGGTCACGGCCGGTTACGCACCCGGCACCGGCCTGCAACGCACCCCGAAGCCGCCTCTGAGGTCTGATCGGGCGCGATCTGCGCAACCATCCCAATCGCGTGTCACGGCCGCCGTGACACGTGTCGCGGTGCGGTCACGAACCCGTGGCGGGGGCGGAAGCGGGGTTTGACTCCAATCTGGGCGCGGGCGGCGGTCGAATCCCGTGACCGTGCCGTGACGGGACTGGCGGTGGCGTCACAGCCTCCGTGGCACCGCTGTCACGGCGATGTTTCTTGCAAAAGCCCCCGCTTGCGCACGCCGCGGTCACGGCCGGTCACGCACCGGGCACGGACCTGCAACGCACCCCGAAGCCGCCTCTGAGGCCTGATCGGGCGCGATCTGCGCAACCATCCCAATCGCGTGTCACGGCCGCCGTGACACGTGTCGCGGCGCGGTCACGAACCCGTGGCGGGGGCGGAAGCGGGGTTTGACTCCAATCTGGGCGCGGGCGGCGGTCGAAGCCGTGACCGCGCCGTGACGGAGGTGTCGCGCCGGCGTAGGGGCGGTCACGCCCCCGGCGGCCGAGCCTGCGGGTAGCGCGGCACACCGTCGTCGGGGATCGGCTCCCACGGCGCGGCGTAGGCCACGTACTGCCGCCACTCCATCTCCAGCCCAGGATCCTCGTCCAGCGCACCCAGCCGCACGCTCATCACCTCGTGCCGCTCCGGATGCCGGCTGAACAGGGCCGACCCGCAGGCCGAGCAGAACAGCTTCTCGAAGCCGCCGTCGCCGGGTGCGTAGGCCGTCACCAGCTCCTGCCCGGACGTCACCCGCAGCGCGCCGGGTGGGATCCGCGCCTGTGCCGACGCGGCCGTGCCGGTGCGCCGCTGGCAGCGCGTGCAGTGGCAGTAGCCGGCGTTGAACGGCGGCTCGGTGATCTCGAACCGCACCGACCCGCACAGACAGCCACCGGTGATCGGCCCGTCTGACATCGCCGCATCCTAGTCACTGCCGCGACGCTGAGCCGGATAGCGAGGCCGGACTATCATCCAGGAGGATGACGCGGAACGACCGCTCCCAGCCGCCCGACCCGCAGGCCGATCCCGATCAGCCTCTGGACAAGGGCGAGGACCAGCTCGACCAGGCCCTCGAGGAGACCTTCCCAGCCTCCGACCCCGTCTCCGCCGAGGTGCCCGGCCGGTAGGCGGCAACGCCGCGCGCGCCCAGCAGCCGCGCGCGCCTCGTCTCGGCCGCCGGCAGCGGCCGCGGCGCAACCCGGTCGCGCCCGATCGCGCCGGCCGCGTGCGCACAGCCCAGCAGCGCCCATGCCGCGCCGCTGACGGAGCTCTGCGTCATCAGGTTCGAGTCGCCACTGCCCAGGATGTAGGCAACGGCGACCGCGAACCCGGCCACCGCCGCCGCCTGCAGCGGCACCGAGCCGCTGCGCCGCGCCCAGCGCAGCGCGACGGCGCAGCCGACCGCCGCCGAGAGCAGCAGCCAGACGAATGCCACGAACCCGAAGACTCCGGTCTCCACCAGCGCCCGCACGTAGTCGGAGTGGACGTGCGCCGAGGTGTCCGACTCCTGCACGATCGAACCCAGCCCCAGCCCGGTCAGCGGCTTCTGCTCGGCCTTCGGCAGGTTCTGACGCCACAGCTCGACGCGCGAGTGGAACGAGTCACCGGTGCCGTACTGCACCTCCTGCTGCTGGTTCACCGACTGCACCCGCGATTGCACCCCGGGCAGCGCCACGAACGCGATCGCGAGCGCGAGCGGCACCACCACCAGCAGCACGCGGTAGCGCGCGATCCCCAGCACCAGCGCCCCCAGCACCACCATCACCCAGCCGGTGCGCGTGTACGACAGCACCAGCGCCATCCCGGTCATCGCCATCACGGCCAGCGCCAGCCACCGCCACGGGCCGCGGGCCGCGAACACCAGCGCCAGCGCCGCCACCGTCACCACCGCCAGGTAGATGCCGTAGGGGTCGGGCTGCAGGAACGTGCCGGTGGCGCGGTCGAGGTCGCCGATCGCCTGGGTCGAGTTGGTCGCCCACTGCCCGATGCCGACCGCCGCCGGCACCACCGCCGAGGCCACGATCGCCGCCAGCAGCCGCGCCACCGCCGCCGGGCTGTTGACCGCCAGGTAGGCCAGCGCGTAGGTGACCAGCACCGCGCACAGGCGCATCCACTCGGTCACGGCCGGGCCGGTCGCGGCCGCCCCGAACAGTCCGATGATCGCGATCCCCGCGAACGTCAGGTAGGGGAGGATCGACGGCGCCCGCCGCAGCTGCCGCCAGCGCTCGACCATGTAGGGCGCGCCCACCGCGATCACCAGCACCGCGAACACCGAGGCCGGGTTCAGCGTGATCCCGTGGTATGACGCCAGCGTGCGGTCGGCGAACAGGTCGAGGCTGGGCCGCACCGCCACCAGCAGCAGCACGCCCGCCTCCAGCCGCCATGCGAACAGCAACGGCACCGCCACCACCAGACCCGCCGAAAGCAGCAGCTCGGAGCGGCCGCTGGCAAGCCCGATCCCGTAGCCGGCGACGGCCAGCGCCAGCACCGTCGCCCACACCAGCGCCCCGCCGCGAAGCGGCCGCTGCACGATCGGCTGCGCCTGTGCGACTGCGAGCACGGCTCAGGTCGTGGGCTGCTCGACCGGACGGGCGGCTGTGGTGGCGCGGCTCAGCAGCGAGGTCGCCGGCGCCTTGCGGCCGCGGTCAAGGCACACGCGTACGCGTCCGCTGACGACCGCGTCCTCGAGCAGCTCGAGCATCGATTCCAGTTCGCTCCAGGTGCTGCGGCTGCGGCGCAGCGAGAGCACGGTCACGGTCGCCACGGCCGTCGACACCAGCCCGGAGGGGTGCTCGAGCAGCGCCGGTGCGTCGACCACCACGACCTCGCCCTCGCGTGAGCCCGCGAGCGCGTCGCGCAGCCGCGGCAGCGATGACAGCACCGCCGTGCCCGCGTCGACCTGCGTCCAGCCGGCGTCGCCGGAGCGGGCGATGCCGCTCTCCGACAGCCACGTGGTCGGCCGTCCGGACTGGGCGAACGACTCGGCCAGCGTGCGTGACAGGCCGCCGCCGTGGTCGCCCTTGGGTGTGACCACCGCGATCACTCCGCCCCCCGCGTGGACGCCGCCCACCTCGGCCAGCGCTCGCAGCGCCTCCACCGAGTCGGGCTTTGCCGGATCGACCGCGAGCGAGCGCACGCCGGCGGCGCGCAGGTCGCCGGTGCTGCGGATGCGCGGGTCGGCCTGGCCGATCCCGAGCGCGATCGCGATGCCGAGGATGATCCCGGCCAGGATCCCGCCGGCCAGCAGCGCCGCGCCGGGCAGCGTCTTTGCGGCGGTGGTGCTGGTGGTGCCGGTGGCGTGGATGCCCTGGGTGAGGTTGCTGGCGGCCGTATGCAGCCGCGCCACCGCGGTCGCGTCGCCGCCGTTTGACTGCAGCGTGTTTGCGGCCTGCAGCAGCTGCTTCTTCTCGCCGGCGATGCGCTGGTGGACGAGCGCCTTCACGTACGCGTTGAGGCGCGCGGCGGCGACCGCCTGGGACGAGTTGTCCGAGTAGCTGAGCTGGATGTCGGTGGGGTCAAGCGCCGCGAAGCCGAGGTTGTCGAGGTACTGGCGGGCGGTGGTGCCGTTCTTCAGCGCGGCGGCCGCGGCGGCCGCGGCCTGCGGGTCGACGAACTCGTTCTTGGTCAGATCCTGCACCGCGTGCACGGCCGTGAACGGCTGCGGCTGGCCCTGGAACTGGTAGGTCACGGTCGTGTCCTGGATGTGGACGCGTGCCGTGGCCTTCGCGTTGGAGATGTGGTGGCCGGACAGCGTCGTCGCCGCGACCGCCACCAGCACCGCGCACAGCGGCAGCAGCCACCAGCGGCGTACGACATGCGCAGTTGCCCTGCCCAGGGTCAATTCCGGTCTCACCTGACTCCTCCCAACGTTGCCCGCTCCATGGTACCGGCGATTTTCGCGCGCGTACATTGAGCCCGCATGAAGGGTTTTTGGCTCAGCCTGAACCGTCTCTGGAGTCAGGGCGCCAGTTGGCGCAGCGTCCAGCCGTCGCCGTTTCGGCGGAACTGGCGGCGCCGGTGCAGCCGGTGTTCGCCGTGCTCCCAGAACTCGATCGCGTGGGGCACCAGCAGATAGCCGCCCCAGTGCGGTGGCCGTGCCACCGCGCTCTCGCCCCAGCGCCGCTGCTCCTGCGTATAGGCGTCGAGCAGCACCTCGCGTGACTCCAGCTCCCGGCTCTGCTGGCTGGCCCACGCGCCCAGCTGGCTCTCGCGCGGCCGCGACGCGAAGTAGGCGTCGCTGGCGGCGTCGTCCAGCGGCCGCACCGGGCCTTCGGCCCGCAGCTGCAGCCCCGGCGGCTCCCAGTAAAACGCGATCGCGCCCCACGGGTTCGCGGCCAGCTCGTCGCCCTTGCGGCTCTCGCGGTTCGTGTAGAAGCGGAAACCCTCCTGGTCGAGCCCCCGCATCAGCACCATCCGCACCGACGGGTGGCCCTGCTCGTTGGCCGTCGCCAGCGCCATCGCCTCGGGCTGCGGCGCGCCGGAGCGGACGGCCGCGTCCAGCCATTGTTGTGCCAGCGCGATCGGGTCGGGGGCGGTCACGACGGGGATTGTCGCTCAGGTCACGGTCAGCTTGGCGTTCATACCCAGCGAGCGGTGCCCGGGGATGCCGCAGAACACCCAGTAGATGCCCGGCTTCAGATGGGCCGTGATGGTGGCCGTGTCGCCGCTTCGGATGCGGCCGCTGAAGCCGTACTGCGATCCGTGCTTGCGGATCTTGATGTTGTGGTCGTCCTGCCCGAAGTTGTGGATCGAGAACGTGATCGTGCCATGCTGCACCTTCAGCCGGCTCAGCGTCACGCTCCACTCACGCTCGGACACGCCGACCGCGCTGCCGCTGGCGGCACCGCTCCACGCGGGCGAAACGAGCACGAACAGGCACACCGCAGCGGCCACTGTCGTGAGACCCCTCATGGCGCTGGTATCGGCGCGGCCGCGCGCGGCCACCATCCCCCGATCGACCGATTCACCCGTATGCTCCTCGGGTGTCGGGAAGAACCGGTTCAGTGACCCTGCTCCTGCGTGTCATCCTGGTGGTCGCCTTCTCGGTGATCGTGCTGGCGGTCGCCTACGTGGTCGTCACCGACCCGGGATCCGGCACCGACGTGATCGCCCGGGGACACCGCCCGCCGGTGCAGGCCGACCGCGGCCCCGCTGTGAAGCTGGGCCGCGGGCACGCCGTGATGGCGTCGGGGCCGGCCGGCCTGTGGGTGGCGCGGCAGCCTCCAACCGGCGCCCCCGGCGTGCTGGAGCGGATCGACACCAGCACCGGCAGGCCGGAGCACGCCTACCAGATCAAGATCCTGCCGCAGGGGATCGCCGTCGGACAGGGTGTGATCTGGGTGCTGGGCACGGCGCCGAACGCCGACCTGGCCACACTGCTTCGGATCGATCCGTCCAGCGGCCGCGTCCAGCACCGCCTGCAGCTGGCCGAGCAGCCGTCATGCGCCACCGAGAAGTTCGCCAACTGCTACCCGGTCGCGACCGCCGACGGCGTCTGGGTGCCGCTGCTCGACCGGGTCGTGCACGTCAACCGATCGGGCACGATGGCCGACCGGTCGGTGCAGCTGAGCGGCCACGTCTGGGATCTCACCGGTAGCCCCGGCTATCTTTGGGCGCTGGCGGAGACCGCGGTCTACCGGATCAGGGAGCGCACCGGCGTCTGGCAGCGGATCGGCCTCAAGAAGAGCCTGGGCGTGGGCGTGCAGTCGAACCACGTCGCGACCGACGGCCACTCGGTGTGGGTCTCGAGCTTCCCGCGCGACACCACCACACAGCCCGGCCGCCTGACCCGGATCGGCCCGCACGGCCAGGGGCCGCAGGTACCGCAGGTGACGGTATCCCGGATATACCCGGGCGCCGGCGCGCTGGCGCTGGTGGACGGCGGCCTGTGGGTCGCCCGGTTCGACGGCCAGGGCGAGCTCGACCGGCTGAACGCGACCACCGGCGCTCTCACCGGGCCGTTCCTGGTGGTGCCCGACGACCCGACCGTGCTGGTCGAGCGGGGCGACGACCTGTGGGTGCTCAGCTACCGGTCGAGCGGCAACGTGCGCACGGTCACGAAGGTGACGCTGACGCCGACGGCGAAGTAGATTTAAGCTGTGCGCATCGCGATCATCGCCCCGGCCTGGTTTGCGGTGCCGCCCACCCGGTATGGCGGCATCGAGTGGGTGGTGTCGATCCTGGCCGACGGGCTGGTCGACAACGGGCACGAGGTGACGCTGTTCGCCGCGGGCGACTCGCAGACCAAGGCGCGGCTGGTGACCAGCTACGACGATCCGCCCAGCATGCGCATCGGGCTGTCGATGCCCGATCTGCACCACGCGCTCACCTGTTTCGCCAACGCCGACCAGTTCGATCTGATCAACGACCACTCCGGCCCGCTTGCGGGCGCGCTCGGCGGCGCCTGCGCGACGCCCGTCTGCCACACGGTGCACGGGCCGCTGAACGGCGAGCCGGGCGACGTCTACTCGCTGATCGACCGCGTCAGCCCGTCGGTCGCCCTGATCTCGGTCTCCGACCATCAGCGCACGCCGCTGCCCGATATCAACTGGCTGGCCACCTGCCACAACGCGATCGCGATGGACGCCTACCCGTTCAAGGACGCCGACGACGGCTACCTGCTGTTCCTGGGACGGATGTCGCCCGACAAGGGGGCGCACAACGCCGTGCGGGTGGCGGCCGAGATGGGGCTACCGATGATCCTGGCCGGCAAGATGCACGACGTGGCCGAGCGGGAGCACTTCGAGGCCAACGTGGAGCCGTTTCTTTCGGATGACATCCGCTACGTGGGCGAGGTCAGCCACGACGAGAAGGTGCGGCTGCTGCAGCGGGCGCGGGCGACGGTGTTCCCGATCCAGTGGCCGGAGCCGTTCGGCCTGGTGATGGTGGAGTCGATGGCCTGCGGCACGCCGGTGGTGGCGACCCGGTTCGGGGCCGTGCCGGAGGTGATCGAGCAGGGGCGCAGCGGCGTGATCGTGGACGACTTCGCGGGGCTGGCGGCCGGGGTGGAGCAGGCGCTGTCGCTGGATCCGGCCGAGTGCCGGGCGAGCGCGGTGGAGCGGTTCTCGCCGCGTCGGATGATCGAGGACTACGAGGCGGCGTATCTCCAACTTGTGGCCGGATGGCCCCGGCCAGAACGACCAGGGGGACGGGGATTGAGCGCCGTTCGCACAGACCTGGGCCGCTACCAGCTGGGCCGCACGCTGGGAAGCGGCGGCATGGCGATCGTCTACCAGGCCCACGACCGTGAGCTGGGCCGGGTCGTCGCCGTCAAGCGGCTTGCCGACAACCTGTCACACGATCGTTCGTTCCGGGATCGCTTCCTGCGCGAGGCGCAGCTGGCGGCGCGGCTCAACCATCCCCGCCTGGTGCGCGTCTATGACTTCGGCCACGATCCCGACGGCCGGCCGTTCATCGTGATGGAGTACGTGGAGGGCGGATCGCTGGCCGAGGCGCTTGCCCGCGACGGCGTGCTCAGCCCGGCCCGCGTGGTCGCCGTCGCCCGGGACTGCTGTTCGGGTCTCGCCTACGCGCATTCCGCGGGCCTCGTGCACCGTGACCTGAAGCCTCAGAACCTGCTGCTCGACCACGACGGCCGCGTCAAGATCGCCGACTTCGGCATCGCCCGCTCGCTTGACGGCACGTCGCTCACGCTGACGGGCAGCGTGCTCGGCACGGCCGGCTACCTCGCGCCCGAGCAGGCCGGCGGCGAGCAGGTGTCGGCGGCCGCCGACATCTACGGCCTGGGCGTCACCCTGCACCAGCTGGCGACCGGCACCATGCCGACGCCGGAGGCGCCGCAGGCGCTGCCCGAGCCGGTGCGCAGCGTCGTCGCCCGCTGCCTCGACCCCGACCCCGGCCGTCGCCCCACCGCCGAGGCGCTGTCCGCGATGCTGGACGAGCCCGCCACCGCCGTCCTGGCCGCCACCCGCGTCGCGCCGCGCCACGTGGCGCCGGTCCGCTCCCGCCGCAACGGCCGGCTCGCCGCCGCGCTGCTGGTGGTGCTCGTGGTCGCCGCGATCGTGATCCTGGCCGCCACCAGCGGCGGTGGGGCGGCGCCGCCGAGCGGTGCCACGCACCACCATGCCCGTCAGCGGACGGCCACGGCGATCCCGCAGGCCGCCACCCCCGCCGCCCAGGCTCGCCTGCTCGCGCGCTGGCTGCGCCAGCACGCCGGCTGAGCTCGCCAGCGTGCCGGGTCTATCATGCAGGCGGATGACGCGGAACGACCGCTCCCAGCCGCCCGACCCGCAGGCCGAGCCCGATCAGCCCCTCGATAAGGGCGAGGACCAGCTCGACCAGGCCCTCGAGGAGACCTTCCCGGCCTCCGACCCCGTCTCCGCCGAGGTGCCCGGCCGGTAGGCGGCCACGCCGCGCGCGCCCAGCAGCCGCGCGCGCCTCGTCTCGGCCGCCGGCAGCGGCCGCGGTGCAACCCGGTTGCGCCCGATCGTGCCGGCCGCGTGCGCACAGCCCAGCAGCGCCCATGCCGCGCCGCTGACGGAGCTCTGCGTCATCAGGTTCGAGTCGCCGCTGGCCAGGATGTAGGCGACCGCGGCCGCGAACCCGGCCACCGCCGCCGCCTGCAGCGGCACCGAGCCGCTGCGCCGCGCCCAGCGCATCGCGACCGCGCAGCCGACCGCCGCCGACAGCAGCAGCCACACGAATGCCAGGAACCCGAACACGCCGGTCTCCACCAGCGCCCGCACGTAGTCGGAGTGGACGTGCGCCGAGGTGTCCGACTCCTGCACGATCGCGCCCAGCCCCAGCCCTGTCAGCGGCTTCTCCTGGGCCTTCGGCAGGTTCTGGCGCCACAGCTCGACGCGCGTGTGGAAGGAGTCACCCGTGCCGTACTGCACCTCCTGCTGCTTGTTCACCGACTGCACCCGCGAGTGCACCCCGGGCAGCGCCACGAACGCGATCGCGATCGCCAGCGGCACCAGCACCAGCAGCACGCGGTAGCGCGCGATCCCCAGCACCAGCGCCCCCAGCACCACCATCACCCAGCCGGTGCGCGTGTACGACAGCACCAGCGCCATCCCGGTCATCGCCATCACGGCCAGCGCCAGCCACCGCCACGGGCCGCGGGCCGCGAACACCAGCGCCAGCGCCGCCACCGTCACCACCGCCAGGTAGATGCCGTAGGGGTCGGGCTGCAGGAACGTGCCGTTGGCGCGGTTGAGGTCGCCGATCGCCTGGGTCGAGTTGGTCGCCCACTGCCCGATGCCGACCGCCGCCGGCACCACCGCCGAGGCCACGATCGCCGCCAGCAGCCGCGCCACCGCCGCCGGGCTGTTGACCGCCAGGTAGGCCAGCGCGTATGTGACGAGCACCGCGCCCAGGCGCATCCACTCGGTCACGGCCGGGCCGGTCGCGGCCGCCACGGACACTCCGATCATCGCGATCCCCGCGAACGTCAGGTAGGGGAGGATCGACGGCGCCCGCCGCAGCTCCCGCCAGCGCTCGACCATGTACGGCGCGCCCACCGCGATCACCAGCACCGCGAACACCGAGGCCGGGTTCAGCGTGACCCCGTGGTACGACGCCAGCGTGCGGTCGGCGAACAGGTCGAGGCTGGGCCGCACCAGCACCAGCAGCAGCACGCCCGCCTCCAGCCGCCAAGCGAACACCAGCGGCACCGCCAGCCCCAGTCCCGCCGCCAGCAGCAGCTCGGAGCGGCCGCTGGCCAGGCCGATCCCATAGCCGGCGACGGCCATCGCCAGCACCGTCGCCCACACCAGCGCCCCGCCGCGAAGCGGTCGCTGCACCGTCGGCTGCGACTGGGCGACTGCGAGCATGGCTCAGGCCGTGGGCTGCTCGACCGGACGGGCGGCCGTGGTGGCGCGGCCGAGCAGCGAGGTCCCGGGTGCCTTGCGCCCGCGGTCAAGGCACACGCGCACGCGTCCGCTGACCACCGCATCTTCGAGCAGCTCGAGCATCGACTCCAGGTCGCTCCAGGTGCTGCGGCTGCGGCGCAGCGAGAGCACGGTCACGGTCGCCACGGCCGTCGACACCAGCCCGGAGGGGTGGTCGAGCAGCGCCGGTGCGTCGACCACGACGACCTCGCCGTCGCGCGAGCCCGCGAGCGCGTCGCGCAGCCGCGGCAGCGATGACAGCACCGCCGTGCCCGCGTCGACCTGCGTCCAGCCGGTCTCGCCGGAGCGGGCGATGCCGCTCTCCGAGAGCCACGTGGTCGGCCGTCCCGACTGGGCGAACGACTCGGCCAGCGTGCGTGACAGCCCGCCGCCGTGGTCGCCCTTGGGTGTGACCACCGCGACCACTCCGCCCTTGGCGTCGACGCCGCCCACCTCGGCAAGCGCTCGCAGCGCCTCCACCGAGTCGGGCTTCGAAGGATCGACCGCGAGCGCGCGAACGCCGGCGGCGCGCAGGTCGCCGGTGCTGCGGATACGCGGGTCGGCCTGGCCGACCCCGAGCGCGATCGCGATGCCGAGGATGATCCCGGCCAGGATCCCGCCGGCCAGCAGCGCCGCGCCGGGCAGCGTCTTTGCGGCGGTGGTGCTGGTGTGGCCGTTGGGGTGGATGCCCTGGGTGAGGTTGCTGGCGGCCGTGTGCAGCCGCGCCACGGCGGTCGCGTTGCCGCCGTTTGCCTGCAGCGTGTTCGCGGCCTTCAGCAGCTGCTGCTTCTCGCCGGCGATGCGCTGGTGGACAAGCGCCTTCACGTACGCGTTGAGACGGGCGGCGGCGACGGCCTCGGACGAGTTGTCCGAGTAGCTGAGCTGGATGTCGGTGCCGTCGAGAGCCGCGAAGCCGAGGTTGTCGAGGTACTGGCGGGCGGTGGTGCCGTCCTTCAGCGAGGCGGCCGCGGCGGCCGCCACCTGCGGGTCGACGAACTCGTTCTGGGTCAGATCCTGCGGCGAGTGCACGACCGTGAACGGCTGCGGCTGGCCCTGGAACTGGTAGGTCACGGTCGTGTCCTGGATGTGGACGCGGGCGGTCGCCTTGGCGTTGGAGATGTGGTGGCCGGACAGCGCCGACGCCGCGATCGCCACCAGCACGGCGCACAGCGGCAGCAGCCACCAGCGGCGTACGACATGCGCAGTTGCCCTGCCCAGGGTCAATTCCGGTCTCACCTGACTCCTCCCAACGTTGCCCGCTCCATGGTACCGGCGATTTTCGCGCGCGTACATTGAGCGGGCGTGAAGGGATCTGGCTCAGTCTGGCCCTTCGCTGGAGTCAGGGCGCCAGCTGCCGCAGCGTCCAGGCGTCGCCGTCGCGGCGGAACTGGCGGCGCCGGTGCAGCCGGTGCTGGCCGTGCTCCCAGAACTCGATCGCGTGCGGTACCAGCAGGTAGCCGCCCCAGTGCGGTGGCCGTGCCACCGCGCTGTCGCCCCAGCGCCGCTGCTCCTGTGCGTAGGCATCGAGCAGCACCTCGCGTGACTCCAGCTCCCGGCTCTGCTGGCTGGCCCACGCGCCCAGCTGGCTCTCGCGCGGCCGCGATGCGAAGTAGGCGTCGCTGGCCGCGTCGTCCAGCGGCTGCACCGGGCCCTCGGCCCGCAGCTGCAGGCCCGGCGGCTCCCAGTAAAACGCGATCGCACCCCACGGGTTCGCCGCCAGCTCGTCGCCCTTGCGGCTCTCGCGGTTCGTGTAGAAGCGGAAGCCCTCCCGGTCGAGGCCGCGCATCAGCACCATCCGCACCGACGGGTGGCCCTGCTCGTTGGCCGTCGCCAGCGCCATCGCCTCGGGCTGCGGCGCGCCGGCGCGGACGGCCGCGTCAAGCCATTGCTGGGCCAGCTCGATCGGATCGGGGACGGTCACACCGGTGATTGTCGCTCAGGTCACGGTCAGCTTGGCGTTCATACCCAGCGCGCGGTGCCCGGGGATGCCGCAGAACAGCGAGTAGACGCCCGGCTTCAGGTTGACCGTGATGGTGGCCGTGTCGCCGCTGCGGATGCGGCCGCTGAAGCCGTACTGCCATCCGTGCTTGCGGATCTTGATGTTGTGGTCGTCCTGCCCGAAGTTGTGGATCGAGAACGTGATCGTGCCGTGCTGCACCTTCAGCCGGCTCAGCGTCACGCTCCACTCACGCTCGGACACGCCCACGGCGCTGCCGCTGGCCGCACCGCTCCAGGCGGGCGAAACGAGCACGAACAGGCACATGGCAGCGGCCAGTGTCATCAGACCCCTCATGGCCCCGGTATCGGCGCGCCCGCCCGCGGCCACCATCCCCCGATCGACCGATTCACCCGTATGCTCCTCCGGTGTCGGGAAGATCCGGTTCCGTGACCCTGCTCCTGCGTGTCATCCTGGTGGTCGCCTTCTCGGCGATCGTGCTGGCGATCGCCTACGTGGTCGTCACCGACCCGGGATCCGGCACCAACGTGATCGCCCTGGGGCACCGCCCGCCGGTGCACGGAACGGTCGGCCCTGCGGTGAAACTGGGCCGCGGGCACGCCGTGATGGCGTCGGGGCCCGCCGGCCTGTGGGTCGCGCGGCAGCCCCAGACCGGCCCCCCCGGTGTGGTGGAGCGGATCGATACCAGCACCGGCAAGCCGGAGCACGCCTATCAGCTCAAGATCCTGCCGCAGGGGATCGCGGTCGGCCACGGCGTGGTCTGGGTGCTGGGCACGACGCCGAACAACGACATGGCAACGCTGCTTCGGATCGATGCCGCCAGCGGCCGCGTCGAGCACCGCCTGCTGCTGTCCGAGCCGCCGTCATGTGCCACCGAGAAGTACGCCAGCTGTAATCCGGTCGCGACCGCCGACGGCGTCTGGGTGCCGCTGCTCGACGAGGTCGTGCACGTCAACCGATCGGGCAAAATGGCCGACCAGACGGTGCAGCTGACCGGCCACGTCTGGGATCTCACCGGTAGCACCGGCCAGCTGTGGGCGCTGGCCGAGACCGCGATCTACCGGATCACCGAGCGCACCGGCGCATGGCATGCGGATCGGCCTCAAGCGGTACGTCGGCGTGGGCGTGCAGTCGAACCACGTCGCCGCCGACATCAACTCGGTGTGGGTCTCGAGCTTCCCGCGCGGCACCACCACCAACCCCGGCCGCCTGACCCGGATCCGCCCGGTCGGCCCGATCGCCGACCCGGGGCCGCAGGTGACGGTGTCGCGGATCTACCCGGGCGCCGGCGCGCTGGCGCTGGTGGACGGCGGTCTGTGGGTGGCCCGGTTCGACGGCCAGGGCGAGCTCGACCGGTTGAACGCGGCCACCGGCGCGCTCACCGGGCCGTTCCTGCCGATGCCCGACCAGCCGACCGTGCTGGCCGAGCGGGGCGACGACCTGTGGGTGCTGAGCTACCAATCCAGCGGCAACGTGCGCACGGTCACGAAGGTGACGCTGACGCCTGCGGCGCAGTAGGTTTCACTGGTGCGCATCGCGATCATCGCCCCGGCCTGGTTTGCCGTGCCGCCCACCCGGTACGGCGGCATCGAGTGGGTGGTGTCGATCCTGGCCGACGGGCTGGTCGACCACGGGCACGAGGTGACGCTGTTCGCCGCGGGCGACTCGCAGACCAAGGCGCGGCTGGTGACCAGCTACGACGATCCGCCCAGCATGCGCATCGGGCTGTCGATGCCCGATCTGCACCACGCGCTCACCTGCTTCGCCAACGCCGACCAGTTCGACCTGATCAACGACCATTCCGGCCCGCTGGCGGCCGCGCTCGGCGGCGCCTGCGCGGCGCCGGTCTGCCACACGGTGCACGGGCCGCTGACCGGCGAGCCGGGCGACGTCTACTCGCTGATCGACCGCGTCAGCCCGTCGGTCGCCCTGATCTCGGTCTCCGACCACCAGCGCACGCCGCTGCCCGACATCAACTGGCTGGCCACCTGCCACAACGCGATCGCGATGGACGCCTACCCGTTCAAGGACGCCGACGACGGCTACCTGCTGTTCCTGGGACGGATGTCGCCGGACAAGGGGGCGCACAACGCCGTGCGGGTGGCGGCCGAGATGGGGCTGCCGATGATCCTGGCCGGCAAGATGCACGACGTGGCCGAGCGGGAGCACTTCGAGGCCAACGTGGAGCCGTTTCTTTCGGACGACATCCGCTACGTGGGCGAGGTCAGCCACGATGAGAAGGTGCGGCTGCTGCAGCGGGCGCGGGCAACCGTGTTCCCGATCCAGTGGCCCGAGCCGTTCGGCCTGGTGATGGTGGAGTCGATGGCCTGTGGCACGCCGGTGGTGGCGACCCGCTTCGGGGCCGTGCCGGAGGTGATCGAGCAGGGGCGAAGCGGCGTGATCGTGGACGAGTTCTCGGAATTGGCGGCCGGGGTGGAGCAGGCGCTGTCGCTGGATCCGGCCGAGTGCCGGGCGAGCGCGGTGGAGCGGTTCTCGCCGCGGCGGATGATCGAGGACTACGAGGCGGCATACCTCCAACTTGTGGCCGGACAGATGTAGAGTGGAGAGTGCATCGTGCGCCGGCTCCTGATCATATTTCTGTGTTTCTTCGTTGTCGGCGTGCTGCTGCTCTTGGTGCTGCGCGCGTCGCGCCTGCCGGCGCCGGAGACGGACGAGCCCGAGTGGGAGCCGTACGCGGAGCCAGAGCCGGTCGCCGAGTCGGAGCCAGAGCCGGTCGCCGAGCCGGTCGTCGAGGCCGAGCAGGAGGCCGACCAGGAGACCGAGCAGATGCCGGTGGTCGACCTGCCGGACGACGACGTGGTCGCGCCCTCGGCGCAGGGTGAGAACGGCAAGGGGCGGATGGCCGAGATGGCGGCGCTGCGGGACGAGATCGTGGAGCGGGTCGAGCGACGGCCGCTGTTCGTGATGGCCGAGGAGCGAAACGTGCCGTACTTCCGGCTGTTCTTCATGACCAAGCTGGAGCTGCTGGAAGCGATCCTTGAGGTCGAGCACGTGCCTCCGCACGACGTGATGCCCTCCCAGGAGGCGCTCGATCGGGTGCGGGAGATCGCAGCCGAGGCGTACCGCAAGCACGAGGAGATCGCGGCAGAGGAAGCGGAGCTCAGGGGCCAGGCCTCAGCCTGAACGGTTCCGAGGCTAGCGTGACCGGCCGGCAGCGCGGCGGATCCGAACGAGACGCTTACGATTCCCGCACCCGGTGATTACGCACAGCGGCTAACGCCGGCAGGCCGCGCAGGCAGCTACGTGACCGCGACCCATATCCGCCCACCCGCGCTCACCACCGCCACCGGCCTGGTGTTCCCCAGCGAATACATGCGCACGATGCCTCCCTTGCTGGGGCTGAACAGGTACACCTTGCCGCTGCTCGACGCCATCCAGATTCCCGCGTTTGATACGGCGAGGGAGACGATGCCGGCCGGCACCTGGAACGTCTGGTACGGCGCGTCCGACGACAGCCGGTAGAGCACGCCCCCGGCGGTTGCGGCCCAGGTGAAGGCGAACCCGGACACGGCCTGCGTCGGATGCGACGTGAACGTCGCAACCGCCGGCGACCCGACTTTCTGGCGGTTCACGTCCGCTGTGGCCGGGTCGACGTGGTCGAACTGCAGCCCTTCGGCGTCCCCGGCCGACCACACGCCGTCGGGGGTGTTGCTGAGCGGGCCGACGATCACCCCGGGGATGGTGCCCTGGGTCTTCAGGTTGTCGCTGTCGAGCCGGTGGATGATGCCGTTCGGGGCCTCGTAGAAGCCGTTCCGGGCCTGACCCACCCAGACCTGGCTGCCCACCACCGTCACGCCGGCTCCACCGCATGTGTTGGCCGTGCACCGCCAGAGCCGGCGCGGGCCCTCGATCAGGCTGCCATTCGGGTCGATCTCGGCGATGCGGGACTGCCCGTCGTAGACCCATACCGCCCCGTCGCCGGCCGCCAGCCAGGCGGGGTCGATCGTGACGCCGACCGTCGATGGAGTGGCCGGGGTTCGAGATCGCAACGTCGCTGACCGTTCCGCCCTGGTTCCCGATCCAGACCTTGCCGTATCCCGTCGTCATGCTCTCCGGCGTCGCGCCCAGCGGGACGTCGTCGACGACGGCGTTCTTGGGATCGCGGACATTGGGATCGATCACCGCCAGCGAGTTTGGCCGCACCGCGACCACCGCGGGCTTGGCCGTGGCCTGACTGATCTGGTACACCACGCCCGCGACGATCGCGAGCGCTATCACCACCCCGGCGGCCAGCCCCAGCGCGATCCGGTGCTGACCCGGCGGCGCGGGCGGCGCGGGAGCCGGGGGAGGCGGGGCGATCGGCCGGTCGGGCTCGATCGTGACCAGCCGCTCGGGCTGCGGGATGCCCTTCAGCCGCTCCGACCTGACGTTCGTGGGGTGCAGCCCCTCGACCGGGCCGGTGAGTCCGACCAGCCGCTCGGTGGCGAGGATCTGCCCTGGCTTTGCGATCGCGCACAGGCGGGCGGCCAGGTTCAGTGCCGCGCCGCGGTAGCCGCCCTCGGTCGGCACCGCCTCGCCGGCGTCGAGGCCGATCCCGACCCCCAGCGGGAACGGCTGCTCGCCCTCGGCCGGCTCTCGCAGCCGGCGCTGCAGCTCGACCGACGCGCGCAGCGCCTGGCGGGCTGAGCTGAACACGCACAGCGCCTCGTCTCCGCGCAACTCCAGGAGCTCGCCGCCGAAGCCGGGCATGACGGTGCGCACGATCCCGGCGAAGCGCGCGGTCAGCGCGGAGGCGGCCTCGTCGCCGGAGTCCTGGGTGAACCGGGTGTATCCGCGGACGTCCGCGATCAGAAACGTCCGCAGATCCGTTGCAGGCGAGGCGCTTGAGTCGTCGGACACAGCCGGCAGAGTGTACGACTCGGGGTCTGGGAGGCGTTGACCCGAACCGGATCGGCCGTTATGATCTGGTAGGTCCTATCGTCTGATTGTCTGACAAGCCCTTGACTCGCCAGCCTCTTCCGCCCCTCCAGCCCGAGCCGATCGACCGCCGGCGCACGTCGGATGTGGTGGCAGGCCGACTGCTCGAGATGGTCACGAGCCAGACGCTGGTCGCCGGCGATCCGTTTCCGGTCGAGCGCGAGATCGCCACCGCCTACTCGGTCGGGCGCTCGACGGTGCGTGAGGCCTTACGGATCCTCGAGTCGCAGGGCGTCATCACCGCGACCGTCGGCGGCTCGTTCATCGTGTCCGAGGCGGCACAGCCGCTGCACCGCTCGCTGCGCCTGGTGATGGCACTGGACGCCGAGCCAAGCATGGCCGACCTGTTCGAACTCCGGCGGATCCTGGACTGCGCGGCCGCCGAGTTGGCCGCACACCGGCGTAAACCCCGAGACCTCGAGCAGATGCAGGCAGCCCTCGACGCCATGACCGCGGCGCTCGCGGACGACGATGCCCAACGCTTCATCGACTCCGACCTGCGCTTCCACATCGCCATGGCCGACGCGACCGGCAACAGCCTGGTCAGCCACACACTGGACGCCATCCGCGACGTGCTTCGCGACGCGCTGCTCGAGATCTTCAGGATCCCCGAGAGCGCCGAGCGCGCCATCGACGAGCACCGTGCCATCCTGGCCTCGATCCAGGCCGGTGACGGCACCGAAGCGCGCATCGCCGCCCGCATCCACCTCGACCGCGTGGAGGCAGACGTCCATGGCAATGAGTGACGAGGCCGCGATCACGCCGGTCGACCCGGCCGGGCTCGACCCGTGGCTGCAGCGATACCGCGAGATGGTCACCATCCGCATGTTCGAGGAACGGGTGAACGAGCTTTACCGCAGCGGCAAGATGCCCGGCCTGGCGCACCTGTACATCGGCGAGGAGGCGGTCGCCGTCGGCGTCTGCTCGGGCCTGAAGCAGGACGACCTGATCACCTCGACCCACCGCGGCCACGGCCACTGCCTGGCCAAGGGGGCTGACATCGGCCGGATGTTCGCCGAGTTGCTGGGAAAGGAGGCGGGCTACTGCCACGGGAAGGGCGGCTCGATGCACATCGCCGATCACGCCAACGGCAACCTGGGAGCCAATGCCATCGTGGGTGGCTCCACCGGGATCGCGACCGGTGCCGCCTTCTCGGCCAAACACCGCGGCAGCGGCCAGGTGGCGGTCTGCTTCTTCGGCGACGGCGCGCTCGGCCAGGGGCTGCTCTACGAGGTCATGAACATGGCGTCGCTGTGGACGCTGCCCGTGATCTACGTCTGCGAGAACAACCTCTACAACGAGTACACCCACTACCTCGAGGTCACCGCCGGCGAGCTGCTGGCACGCCCCCGTGCCTTCGGCATCGAGGCCGTCGAGGTGGACGGCCAGGATGTGCGCGCGGTACGTGAAGCCACCGACCGGCTGGTGCAGCGGGCGCGCGGGGGAGACGGACCGGCCTTCCTGCTCTGCAACACCTACCGCTACCACGGCCACCACGTCGGCGACATCGACCGCGGCTACTACCGCTCGGCCGAGGAGGAGCACGAGTGGCGCGGGCATCGCGACCCGATCACGCTGCTGGGCGGCTGGCTGAGCGAGCAGGGCATCGCCGGCGAGGCCGAGCTGCAGCGGCACAACGATGACGTGCGGCGGCTGGTCGACAACGGGCTCGCATTCGCGCTCGACGCGCCCTTCCCTGACGTCAGCGAGGTCGACCGGCATGTCTTCGCCTGACACCGCCGCGACCCGTGAGATCACCTTCGGCAAGGCGATCAACGAGGCGCTGGCCGAGGAGCTCCGGCGCGACGAGCGGGTGTTCGTGATCGGCGAGGACGTGGCCGAGGCGGGAACGCCGTTCAAGGTGCTGTCCGGCCTGGTCGACGAGTTCGGCACCGATCGAGTGATCGACTCGCCGATCTCGGAGGCCGGCATCACCGGCCTGTGTGTGGGCGCTGCCATGACCGGCATGCGGCCGGTCGTCGACATCATGTTCGGCGACTTCCTGACGCTGGTGATGGACCAGCTCGTCAACCAGGCCGCCAAGGCGCACTACATGTCGGGGGGCAGCCTGACCGTGCCGCTCGTGCTGCGGACCACGCTGGGTGCGACGCGCCGCTCGGCCGCCCAGCACAGTCAGAGCCTCCAGGCGTGGGTCAGCCACATCCCCGGGCTGAAGGTCGTGATGCCGTCCACTCCGGCCGACGCCAAGGGCCTGCTGAAGACCGCGATCCGCGACGACAACCCGGTCGTCTTCATCGAGGACAAGCTGCACTACCCGCTGGTGGGCGAGGTGCCCGAGGGTGAGTACACCATCCCGCTGGGCGTTGCCAGCATCAAGCACGCGGGCGAGGACGTCACGATCGTGGCCACGAGCTCGATGGTGCAGGCCTCGCTGGCGGCCGCCGAGCTGTTGGCGGCGCGCGGCATCTCAGCCGAGGTGATCGACCCCCGCACCACCAGCCCGCTCGACCACGAGACGATCATCCGCTCGGTCGAGAAGACCGGCCGAAGCGTGGTCGTCGACGAGGGCCACCGCAGCTACGGCGTCACCGCCGAGATCGCCGCAATGATCGCCGAGGAGGCCTTCTACCACCTCGATGCGCCGGTCCGGCGGCTGGGCGCGCGCGACGTGCCGATCCCGTTCTCGCCGCCGCTGGAGGATGTGACCGTGCCCACGCCCGAGGCGATCGCGGCGACCGTTCGCGAACTGGTCGCCCACAGCCCGGCAACGGCGGCCGGGATCGGGAGCGTAGGGGCGATGCCCGCCGAGGTGATCATGCCCGCCCTGGGCATGGCCCAGGACTTCGGCATCGTGCTGCGCTGGCTGCGGGCGGAAGGCGACCAGGTATCGGCGGGCGAGGCGCTGCTCGAGGTCGAGACCGACAAGGCAACCGTGGAGCTGGAGTCGCCGATCGACGGCACCCTCTCGCGGGTGCGGGCAGGCGAGGGCGACCAGGTGCCGGTCGGCGAGGTGATCGCGGTGGTGCTGGCGGCCGGCGAGCAGCCCGCCGAGCCCACCCAGCCACGGCAGCCCGCTCCCGAGCCGGCGGCTACGCCGGTGCCGCACGCCGCACCGATCGCCGCCCCGCCGCAGCACCGCTCGCGCCTGGCCTCGCCGAAGGCGCGGCGGATCGCGGCTGAGCATGCGATCGACCTCGACCGGATCCAGGGCTCCGGCCCGGGCGGCGCGATCGTCGCCGCCGATGTCGTAGGTACGCAGCCGTCCGCGGCCGCGCCGGCAACGGTCAGCGGCGCCTGGCGGATCATGGCCGAGCGGACGACCGCCAGCTGGCAGCAGGTGCCGCACTTCTTCCTGCACCGCCAGCTGGACGCCTCCGGGCTCGAGCGCTGGCGCGCAGCCGCGACCGCGTCGCCCGACGCCCCGCGCGTCAGCCACACCGACCTGCTGGTGCGTCTGGTCGCCGAGGCGCTTCGCCGCCATCCCCAGGTCAACGCCACCCATCAGAACGGCGAGACCCGGCTGGAGTCGCGCATCAACGTCGGCATCGCGGTGGCCACCGAGCAGGCGCTGGTGGTGCCGGTCTTGCACGACGCGGCCGACAGGACGCTCGAGCAGATCGTCAGCCGCCGGCAGGAGCTCGTCGCCGCGGCTCGCGAGGGACGGCTGCGGCCGGCCGATATCGAGGGCGGCACCTTCACCATCTCGAACCTGGGGATGTACGGCGTCGACTCGTTCGACGCCATCGTGAACGCGCCACAGGCGGCGATCCTGGCGGTCGGCCGGATCGCCGACCGCGTGGTCGCGCTCGACGGCGCGGCCGTCGTGCGTCCGACGATGCAGATCTCGCTCAGCTTCGACCACCGGGTGGTGGACGGGGCGCGCGGCGCGGAGTTCCTTGGCACCCTGGCCGAGCTGATCGAGGAGCCGCTGGGCCTGCTTCGCTGAGGGCTGCTCAGCCGGCGGCGGCCGAGCGAGGCGCCACGCGCCCGCCCAGGTAGAGCTCGGCCATCTTGGGGTCGGCCAGCAGCTCGGCGCCCGGTGCCTCCAGCACGACCGTACCCGAGTCCATCACCGCTCCCGTGTGCGAGATGCCAAGGCCGGCCCGGGCGTTCTGCTCCACCAGCAGGATCGTGTATGACCGCTCGCGGTTGAGCTGGATGATCGTCTCGAACACGGCGGCGCGGGCCTTCGGGTCGAGCCCGGTGGAGGGCTCGTCCAGCAGGATCAGCCGCGGGTCCAGCATCAGCGTGCGGGCGAGCTCGACGATCTTCTGCTGGCCGCCGGAGAGCGAGCCCGCCCGCTCGTCGGCACGCTCGCGCACCGACGGGAACTGCTCGGCCACCGCGTCTGCGCGGCGCCGCACCTCGGCCCGGTCGCGGATGATGTAGGCGCCCATCAGCACGTTCTCCCACACGGTCATGCTGGGGAACAGGCTGCGCTCCTGCGGGACGTGCACGACGCCCTGGCGGAGGATCGCCGACGGCGACGAGCCGCCTATCTCGACCCCGTCCAGGGTGATCGAGCCGCTGCGCGGGCGCAGCAGGCCGCTGACTGTCCGCAGCACGGTCGACTTGCCGGCGCCGTTGGGGCCGACCACGCAGGTGATCATCTCCGGCTCGAGCGCCAGGTCGACGCCGCGCAGGATATCCGCCGCTCCGTATCCGGCCCAGACACCCGACAGCGTCAGCACCGGCTCACGTCCCCAGGTAGGCGTCGAGGACGGTGGGGTCGCTCTGCACGGCGGCGGGCGCTCCCTCGGCGATCTTCGCGCCGTGGTCGAGCACGACCACGGGGTCGCAGAGCCGCATCACCACGTGCATGTCGTGCTCGACGAGCAGGAAGGTCAGCCCCTGCGCGTTCAGCTCGCGGATGTGGCGCTCCATGATCTCGATCATGACGGGGTTGACCCCCGAGGTGGGCTCGTCGAGCAGGATGATGCGCGGCCGGCCCATCAGCACGGTCGCGAACTCGAGCAGCTTGCGCTGGCCGAACGAGAGCGTGCCGGCGGGCGCATCGGCCAGCCGGGTGAGGCCGAAGTCGTCCAGCACCTCGAGCGCGCGGCTGCGGTCAGACGGCCGCACGCGCGAGCGAAGCAGCGAGCTCCACGGCTGCAGGATGGCGGCGGCCATGTTCTCGATCACGGTCAGGTTCGAGAACACGCGGGCCTGCTGGAAGGTGCGGCACAGCCCCATCCGGTAGAGCGAGGCGGGATGGGGCCGCCTGATCGAGCGGCCGGCAAATGCGATCGAGCCGCTGTCGGCGGGCAGGTAGCCGGTGACCAGGTTGAACAGGGTGGTCTTGCCCGAGCCGTTGGGGCCGATCAGCGCGGTGATGGTGCCCTCCGCCACCGAGATCGAGCACGAGTCGAGCGCCGCGATGCCGCCGAAGCGCTTGGTCAGGCCCTCGCCCTCGAGCAGCGCCGTCACGTCGCCACTCCGCTCGTGCGTGGCTTCGACTCGCCGTCTCCGGCCGGCCGGTCGAACGGGTTGTGGCTCACCACCAGGTCGCGCACCGACGGGATGATGCCGCGTGGCATCAGCAGCATGATCACCAGGAACACCGCCGAGTAGCCGATCAGGTAGAGCTGGCTGGCGCCCTGGCTGTAGGCCAGGTACTGCTGGGCCGGCACCAGGATCAGCGCGCCCAGCATCGGCCCCCAGATGGTGCCGCGGCCGCCAAGGAAGGCCATCAGCACGGCGCCGATCGTGACCAGCGGGTCGACGGCGAACTGGGGGTAGATGAAGCCCTCGTAGTAGGCCCAGATCGCGCCCGGCATCGCGAACAGCCCGGCGCTGACGCAGAAGGCGATCACCTTGGCGGCGGTGACCCGGACGCCGAGGCCGTGTGCGCGGTCCTCGTCGTCGCGGATGGCGAACAGCATCAACCCCAGCTTTCCGGTGGAGACGATCCAGCAGGTCAGCACGGAGCCCAGGAACACCCCCAGCATCGCGTAGTAGAACGGTCGCTCGTACGTCGCAACCGGAAACGGTGGGATGGCCATCGACATGCCCTGCGCGCCGTTTGTGAGCGAGCGCAGGTTGAACGCGAGCAGCTGCACGATGAACAGCAACGAGATCGTCACGATCGCGAAGGTGGCGCCGCGCACGCGCAGGAAGACGATCGCGATCGGTATCGCGGCCACGGCCACTCCCAGCCCGATCAGCGGCACCACGGCAAACGGCCGGTAGCCGCCGCCGATGCCGATGTGGGTGAACACGATCGCCTCGGCGTAGGCGCCGACGCCGAAGAAGGCGGCGTGGCCGAGCGACAGGTATCCCGAGAACCCGCCCAGCAGGTTCCAGGATGTTGCCAGAGCAGCATACATGACGGTGAAGATGGCGATGGTCATCAGGTATGGCGCGGTGACCAGCAGCGGGAAGGCGAGGCCGGCCGCCGTCACGGCCGCCGCCTCGGGCCAGGCCGGCAGGGGTGACGCGCCTCACAGCTTGCCCCGCTCGGGCGTGCCCAGCAGACCCTGAGGGCGAATCAGGAGCACCAGCACCAGGATCACGAAGAACCAGAGCGAGGCCCAGGTCGGCGACATCTCCACGGCCAGGATCGCCTCGGTCGTGCCCATGAACAGCGCAGCGATGACCGCCCCGCCCAGGCTGCCCATCCCGCCCAGCACGATGATCGTGAGCAGCCGCGAGATCAGGTCGTAGTGGCTGCCGGCGTTGAACGGCGTGATCATGCCGAACACCGCGCCGGCCGCGGTGGCCGTGGCGACGCTGATGCCGAAGCCGTACGCCGCCACCCGGTTTGACTCGACGCCGAGCAGGCTCGCTGCCGTCGGGTTCTGGACGGTGGCGCGGATCGCCCGGCCGAACCGCGTGTGCTGGAGCATCAGGTACAGCAGTGCCAGGATCACGCAGGAGGCGGCGAAGGCCGCCAGCCGCACCACCGACACGTCGTACCCGAACAGGGTCAGCGAGTCGTTCACGTACGACGGGCGGGTCGCGCGGAGGGTGGTCTGGTAGAAGATCCCAAGGATGCCCTCGATGCCCAGGGCGATCGCCCACGTGACCAGCAACGACAGCTCCTCCCGCTCGTCGCTTCGCAGCGGCCGCAGGAACACCAGCTGCACCGCCACGCCGACCACGAACGCGGCCGGCGCCATGATCACGATCGAGACGAACGGGTCGATCTGCAGCTGCGTGAACAGGGTGTAGCTGACGTAGGCGCCGGCCACGATCATCGCCCCCTGGGCGACGTTGATCACGCGCATCACGCCGAAGGCAAGCGTCAGTCCGCTTGCCATCAGCGCGTACACCCCGCCGGTGAGGAGGCCCAGGATCGCGGCCTGCACGATCAGATGCATGGGCCGCCCCACCGGTCGGTGTGTACGCTCACCATCAGCTGGACACTAGGCGAGCCCGTCAACCGCCCCACGGGGGCTTGGGGCTCTGCGGCGCAGCCAGCGCCGTGGCCTGCGGCCACACCGGCACGAGCTTGCCGCTCTGCCACTGGGTCATCAGCTGGCTTCCGGTCGGCGCGCCGTACTGGTCCCAGCTGAGGTTGCCCTCGACGGTCGGCCACACGCCGGAGTGCAGCGTGCTGATGATGGTTGCGTTGTCGACCTTGCCGGTTTTCTTGGCCTCCTCCTCGAGCACCTGGCCGACCGCGTAGGCCTCGGCCGAGCCGCCGTCGATGGTGTCGGCGGTGCCGCCGTACTTGGCGAGGTACTCGGAGACGAACTGCGCGTTTCCGGCTGTCTTCAGCTCGGGGAACCAGTCCGTGCAGCTGAGGATGCCCTCGGTGTTGTTCGCGCCCACCTTGCCGGGGAACTCGGCCGCCGAGTTGGCGCCGTTGGACAGGAACAGGAACTTCGGGTTGTAGTGCTGCTGCACCAGGCCGTTGACGATCCCATAGGCGTCGAGCGACTGCGTGCCGCCGAAGATCAGGTCGGGCTTGGCCGCGACCATCTTGGCGACGATCGGCGTCATGTCGGCCGTCTCGGCCGGGTAGACCTGCGAGTAGACGGTCTTGACGCCGAGCGCCTCGAGCTTCGCCCGCGCCCGTTGGACGATCGGCGTGGCGAACGGATCGTCCAGGGTCGGGTAGGCCGCGGTCTTCGGCCGTTCGCTGGCCGGCAGCGTCGACAGCCAGTCCACGAACGGGTCACCGCAGTTGACGGTTGGCGCCGGCTGCACGAAGAACACGTTGTGCAGCTTCTGGTCGAACACCAGCTGGCCGCCGCCGGCCGGCTCCAGGAACGAATACCCGTAGCGGCTGGCGACGCGCGCGGACGGTGCCGTCAGCAGCGTCGAGAACGGGCCGAACACGAGGTCGACCTTGTCCTTGGTGATCAGCGTCTGGTAGTTGGTCACGGCCTGGTTCGGATCGCTGGCGTCGTCGACGATCTTCAGCTCGACCTTGCGACCGAGCACGCCGCCGCGCTTGTTGACCGAGTCGGCCCACAGCTGGTAGCCGAGCATCGCTGCGTGTCCCGGATCCGAGAAGTCTCCGGACTGCGACAGCGAGATGCCGATCACGAGCGGCTTGCCGCTGCCGCTTGAGCCGCTGCTGCTGCTTGACCCGCCTCCACACGCCGCGGCGATCACCGCCATCACGACGACGGTCACCGTGACGATGAACCTGTTGCGTCGGGTGTTCACGACGACTCCTCTCCTTGCAATCGGTTGCAGGTTGCTGGGCATCAGGCGCTCACCGCGCCGGGGCTGCGGTCGGCCAGTCCGTCGTCGACCGGGGCACTGTCTGGGGCGAGCTCGAGATCTGCGCCGGCGGCCTCGAGCTCGATCAGGGCCGCGAAGTCGACGTCGGTGTAGCCGGCGTCGATCAGCTCCTGCACCAGGCTCCGCACGACCCGCATCGTGCGCAGCGGCGTGTCCAGCTCGTCAGCTGCCGCGATGCCCAGGTCGAAGTCCTTGCGCAGCAGCTCGGGGGTGAACGTGGGCGCGTAGTTCTGGTTGACGTACGCGGGGGTCTTGTAGCGGCTGAAGGTCGAGCCCATCACGCTCTGGTTGATGAAGGCCAGGCAGTCGCGCCGGGCCACTCCGCCCTTCTCGGCCAGCACCGCGATCTCGGCCAGCGACTGGGCGACGACCCCCAGCAGCAGGTTGTGGCAGATCTTCACGAGGCGGGCGCCATCGCCCTCGCCGACGTAGGTGACACCGTTCCCGAACAGCTCCAGGTACGGGAGCACGGTGTCGTAGGCGTCGCGTGGCCCGGAGGCCACCACCGTCAGCCTGCCGGCCGCGACCACCTTCGGGTTCCCGCTGACCGGCGCCGCCACCAGCGCCGTGCCGCGGCGCTGCGCCTCTGCCCGCACCTCGGCGGAGGCCTCGGAGGAGATGGTCGAGGAGTCCACGATGACGCCCGGCGCCGCGTCCCCGCGAGACAGCACGCCGGACGCGCCGGTGACCACCTGCTTGAAGTCGTCGGAGCCGGCCACCATCGTGAACACGATGTCGCGGTCGGCCAGCTCGGCGGGCGAGTCGACGATGGTCGCGCCCATCGCCGCGAGCGGTTCCGCCTTCGAGCGGGTGCGATTCCAGATCGCAAGATCGCAGCCGCCGGCGAGCAGGCGCTCGGCGATCTGGTAGCCCATCCGCCCGGCACCGATCCATCCGATGGTGTGTTGGCGGCCGTTTGGCGTCGTCATTCTGCGCGGTTCCTCTCGATCGGACGGCACTCGATTGCAGTGACTATAGAGAGTGGGGAGGACCACGTCAATCGGGGTCAGATCTGGCTCCCAGAGCCGATTTGTGCTTTACTCGTAGTTGACCGCCACGATCACCGCTGATGCACGAGAAACCCCTCACCATGCGCGACGTTGCAAAAGCCGCGGGCGTCCACCCCGGAACGGTGTCGCGCACGCTGAACCCGCTGACCCGCCCGCTGGTGAACGAGCGCACCGCCGCGGCGGTCGACCGCGCGGCCCGCAGGCTCGGCTATTCGCCGAACCCGATCGCGCGCACGCTGAAGACGCGCAAGTCGTTCACGATCGGCGTGCTCATCCCCGACCTCACAAACCCCCTGTTTCCGCCGCTGATTCGGGGCATGGAAGGGGTGTGGGACGGGGCCGGCTACACCACGCTGGTGGCGTCGACGGACGGCGATCCCGACCGCGAGCGGCAGCGGGTCGAGATGCTGGTGGCCCGCCAGGTCGACGGCTTTGTGATCGCGACCGCCGCGCGCCACGACGAGGTCGTGACCGAGATGATGGCGGCCGGCCGGCCGGTGGTGCTGGTCAACCGCACGATCCAGGGAAGCGGCGCCTTCGCCGTGGTGCCGGACGACCGCAAGGGCTCGACCCTGGCGGTCGAGCACCTGGTCGCGCTCGGCCATCGCCGGATCGCCCACCTGGCGGGTCCCCGGCGACTCTCGACGGGACAGCTGCGCTGGCGTGGCTTCCTGGAGGCGATGGACGAGCACGGGCTCGAGGTGAACGCGAGCATGGTGACGACGGCCGAGGCCTACACCGAGTCCGAGGGGGTGACGTCGGCACGCCGGCTGCTGGGCGCCGAGCCGCGCCCCACCGCGATCGTGGCCGGCAACGACCTGCTGGCCCTGGGCGCCTACACGGCGCTGGCCGAGCTGGGGCTGCGCTGCCCCGAGGATGTGTCGGTGATCGGCTTCAACGACATGCCGTTCGCCGACCGATTCGCGCCGCCGCTGACCACCGTGCGGATACCGCACGCCCTGATCGGTGCGCGGGCGGCGGAGCTGCTGCTGGAGCGGATCGAGGACCCCGCTGCCACCCCGCAGACTCTGCTGTTCGAGCCCACCCTGGTGGTGCGTGCCTCGACGGCGGCGCCAGTCGCCTAGTCGACCGCGTCCCCGCCCGGGCGGTTGAGGTTCGACTGGGTCTCGCGGATGCCGGGCAGCGGCCCGTCGACCGTGTGGTAGTGGTAGCGCCCGGCCACCATCAGGTTCTCGGCCGGGAACCGTGTGATCACCTCGCATCCGGTGGCGGTCACCACCAGCTGTTCCTCGATGCGGGCTGCAGACCAGCCGTCCGAGGCCGGCCAGAACGTCTCCAGCGCGAACACCATGCCCTCCTCGATCGGCTCCGGGTGATCGAGTGACACGAGCCGGCTGATGATCGGCTTCTCCCAGATCGAGAGGCCGACTCCGTGCCCGAACTGGAGCGCAAACGCCGCCTCCTCGTTGGCGAACCCGAACTCCTGCGCGGTCGGCCACACCGAGGCGACCTCGGCGGTCGTGGCACCGGGCCGGACGACCGCGATGGCCCGGTCGAGCATGTCGCGGCAGCGCCGGTACGCGTCGACCTGGGAGCGGCTGGCGCTGCCCACGGCGAACGTGCGGTAGTAGCAGGTGCGGTACCCCATGTGGCTGTGCAGGATGTCGAAGTAGGCGGGATCGCCCGGCCGCAGCACCCGGTCGCTGTAGACGTGCGGGTGGGGGTTGGCGCGCTCGCCGGAGATCGCGTTGACCCCCTCGACGTGCTCCGAGCCCAGGTCGTACAGCACCTTGCTGACGAGGCCGACGCACTCGTTCTCGCGCATGCCGGGGCGCATCTGGCGATACAGCTCCTCGTAGGCCGCGTCGACCATCATGCATGCGGTGTCGAGCAGCACGATCTCGTCCTGCGTCTTGATCACCCGCGCCCGTTGCATCAGCTGCTGGCCGTCGACGACCTCGATGCCGGCCTTCTGCAGCGCGAACATGACCGCGGGCTCCACCACGTCCACCCCCACCGGCTCGCCCGCCAGGCCGTGGCGCTCCAGCTCGCGGTGCACCTTGGCGGCGACGTCCTCGGCGCGGCCGCTCTCCGGCGACATCGCGCCGCGCATGGTCGAGATGCCGGCCGGCGTGCGATCCTCCAGCCACGGGCAGTACAGCTCGTGGTGGCGCGCGGCCGAGCCGAAGTCCCACACGATCGGCGGGTGGCCGCGGCAAAGAAGGGTGAAGCGGGCCAGCTTGTCCATCGCCCACGTCCCGATGTGGGTGGCTGTGATGTAGCGGATGTTGCCCATGTCGAAGCAGAGCAGCGCGCCCATTTCGGACTGCTCCAGCAGCAGCGAGATGCGCTCCAACCGCTCGCGCCGCAGCCGGTCGAGATCGACCCGCTGCTCCCAATCGACACCCATCAGCCCAAACGTCTTGCCGATATCCGCGCGCTCCTTACGAATGTCCGTCCCAGCCGTCTGCACACGATTGCAGTCGGCCTGCACGTTGTCAAGTGACCTGACCATCGACCCTCAGGACGCCCACTGATGCGCGCTCCCCTCGTGCACCGCCGCGTACACCCGATCCCGCAGCCGGTTTGCCTGCGCGGCCGTCAGCGTTCGCGTGGGGTGCCGCAGCACCAGCCGCAGCAGCACGTTCTTCTGCCCCGGCAGCAGACCGATCCGGTCGATCGCCTGCCGCGGCAGCCGCTCGCCGGGCGTCTCGGCCACCACCGCCACCTCCTCGACCCACTCCAGCGCCGCCGGGCCGAGGCTGTCGCGCACCCGGTCGCCCAGCTCCTCGGCCGAGACGTCGGCCGCCACCGCGATCGACAGGTCGCGCCGCGTTGCCGGCATCGAGCTGACCTCCTGGTAGCGGTCGAGCGTCAGCATCTGCGCCGCCACCCGCGGGTCGTCGCTTCGCAGCAGCCGGATGTCGCCGATGCCCTTGCGCAGCATCAGCGCCCGATCGAGGCCGAGGCCGAGCGCCAGGCCCGACCAGCGCTCCGGGTCAAGGCCGCCGGCGCGGAGCACGTGGCCGCCGGCCAGGCCGCACTCGAGCAGCTCGACCCACTCGTCGCCGACCAGCACCTCGACCTCGAGGCCCTGGTCGGTGTAGGGATGCTCGGCAGCGATCGTGCGATGGCGGCTGCCGGGGAGCACCGCCGAGACGACCAGCCCGATCATCTCGTCGAGGTCGCGGCTGTCGAGGCGCGGCCCGCGGCGGATCCGCCACAGGTCGAGCTGGTGCGGCTCGCCGACGTGCAGCCGGTCGACGACGTCGCGGCGATAGACCAGGCCCGGGCAGGCCACCAGCACGTCCTCGTCGCGGCCGGACAGTCGCCGCAGGGCGGCCGGCACCATCGCCGAGGTGTGCGACCGCAGCAGGTGCGTGTCGTCCACGTAGCGCGTGTAGCGGGCGTCGCGGGTGGTGGCGTCCGGCGGGTAGCCGAGCAGCTCGTAGTTCTCGGCGACGGTCACCACCGGGCCGGCCCGGTGCACGACGACCGGGCAGCGCCAGCGCGCGGCCAGCGCGTCGGTGATGGCGGCGGCCACCAGCTGCATGGCGTGGGGGCCGGCGGCCGGGTCGGACAGGTCGCGCAGCGCCAGCGCGGCGCCGAGCTGCTGGGGTGTGATGGTGCGGGGCATGGCTGTTCCTCTCGTTGCGGATGGACGGGCGAGGGAGCCCCGGCCTGCCCGGCGTGAGAGGAACGGCGATGCCTGCGGCTACGAGAGCCCGACGCGCGTCCGCACCCCAGCCTGCGGCCGGGGCGAGGTAAACAGCGAGCTGCTGCGCGTCGACATCATGTGATCATTGTAACGGCGTGCTCGCACCATCCGCACACCAGTCCTTCACTTGACGGAAGGCCGGGTTTCACGCATCTTGGTCTCGTGAAAGCGCGCATCGGCTCCCTGATCGGCTTGCTCGTCGTGGTCGTGGTCGTGATCCTGGTCGGCGGCTACTGGTACGTGAAGGACCACACCCGCATCAGCCAGGCCTCGCTGCAGACCAAGGTGGCTGCGAAGGAGGGCGGCTCCAAGGCCACCTGCATCAAGAAGGACTCAAACGCCGCGCACTGGCTGTGCGCCGTCACCGTCTCCAGTCAGCCCGAGAAGTGCATCAAGGCACACGTCCGCCCGTGGGGGTCGGTCGTGATCGTCAACGGCTACCAAAAGTGCCAGAGCGATCCGGCACTGGCGTCGATGTTCCCTGATAAGACGACGAAGAAGAAGAAGAAGGCGAAGCAGCAGTCCTCGGCGTGAGGCTGTAGGCCTGGGCGAAGTAGTAGAGCGCCATCCCCGCCAGGATGCCGCCTGCGATGTCGGTGGGCAGGTGCCAGCCGTTGATCAGCAGGCAGACCGCGACCACCGCGCTCCACAGCCCCAGCCCGACCCGAAGCGCCGGGATCACCGCGGCCACCGCGCCGG